>NZ_SOGJ01000028.1 GCF_004402375.1 Cryobacterium breve | reverse complement strand
TTATGTCCCGGTTCGGCCTCGACGGGGGCGCGCCCCAAACGCTGGACCAGATCGCGGTCGTTCAGGGGGTGACCAGGGAGCGGGTTCGCCAGATCGAGAAACGCGCCCTGGCCCTGCTGCACGTCCCCCGTCTGGAGCGGTATCTGCGCGACTGACCCCCGGTGGACCCCGGCCGAGCGTGATGCCCGTGTGAACCCTGAAGTGGAGCATAGCCACGGGCACCCGTTCACGCTAACCTCGAAGTCAACTTTGTCAACGGGGGTCACATGGGAAAGCTCACCTACAACTCGACCCTGACCGCAGATTTCGATGACCGGGTGCTTGCTCACATCCAGGTTGTCATCGGGGCGAAGTTGCGTCGAGGTGAGTGTTTCTACTTCACATGGCGAGACGACCCGCAGGGCGGAGACGGCCGCAGCACGATCTGGCTGCACCCAGCCATCCCCCTGTCCTACAAGTACTTCGGCGGGCGCTCCCCCAGCCTCAACCGCGAATGGATTGAGGCCCTGATGCTGTCCGCCAATTCCTCCGGCGGTCTACAGCTGGTGCCGGAACCGCACCGCCCCACGTCAGTACTGGTGAAGGATGAATCGTGAAGCGAGTCGATATTGTCTATGGCGGCGGGCAGTACTCGCTCGGCGGCCGGACCCTGGAATCCATCCAGAACGAGGTTGAGACAGCGCTGGCATCCGGCAAGCCCTATTGGCTGCGGGTGAACAGCGGCGGCGGGGTCTTCGAAGACGCCTACCTGCTGATCGTGCCGGGCATCCCCTTCGCCATTCTCAACGTCAAGTCGGACAACGGCACGGGCATCGATCTCGACGTGGACGGGGCGTTCAACCCCGACGTGCTCTGACCCCTCAGACCCGAGTGCTCTTGCCACGGGTTGTCGACGCCTTCCGCGTCACCTGGGCAGGCCCCTGGCTGGCACACTGGGAACATGCTGCCAACACTGCCTGAGTTGCTCGGATCTGCCCGCGTCGTCGCGTTGCCGCTGGTGACGCGGTTCCGCGGTATCGACACCCGGGAGGCGATGCTCCTGCACGGGCCGCACGGCTGGGCGGAGTTTTCCCCGTTCGCCGAATACGGCGACGCCGAGGCCACGGCCTGGCTGCGGGCGGCCATCGATTTCGGCTGGGAAGCGACCCCCGCTCTGCTCCGCGAGCGCATCCCGGTGAACGCCACCGTGCCGGCGGTCGCCGCCGAAGAGGTCCCCGGCGTGCTCGCCCGGTTCCCCGGATGTCGCACCGCCAAGGTGAAGGTCGCCGATCCCGGCCAGACCCTCGCCGACGACGTGGCTCGGGTGCGCGTGGTGCGCCGGGTGCTCGGACCCGAGGGGCGCATCCGCGTCGATGCGAACGGCCTCTGGAACGTCGATGAGGCCGAGCACGCCATCCATGCCCTGAACGAGTTCGACCTCGAATATGTGGAGCAGCCCTGCGCCACGATCGAGGAGCTCGCCGAGATCCGTCGGCGCACCGCGTACCTCGACGTCGGCGTGGCCGCGGACGAAAGCGTGCGCCGTGCGGAAGACCCGCTGCTGGTGGCCCGCACAGGCTCCGCCGACATCCTCGTGATCAAGGCCGCGCCACTCGGCGGGATCCACGCCGCCCTGGCACTGATCAAGCAGGCGGGCCTTCCCGCCGTCGTCTCCAGCGCCCTGGACACCTCGGTGGGCATCTCGATGGGCGCGCATCTGGCCGCAGCGATCCCCGAGCTCGACTTCGACTGCGGGCTCGGCACGGCTTCGCTCCTCGCAGCCGACGTCACCACCGAACCGCTCCTGCCGGTTGACGGCGGCATCCCGGTGCGCCGGGTGACCCCCGACCCCGAACTGCTGGAGCGCTACGCTGCCCCGGATGACCGACGCGATTGGTGGCTCGCCCGCCTCACCCGCTGCCACGCGCTGCTCACCGACTGACGCCGGCGCCGAACCGATTCGACGGAGATTTTGGACCGGAAGACGACTTTCGGCCGATTTGGGGCCCATCCGAGCAAAATCACCGTCGAATTCGTGCGCGTTCGCCTCGGCGACGGGGAGGCGTTGGCTCAGAGGCCGGAGTAGGCGTGCAGACCCTTGAAGAAGACGTTCACGATCCCGAAGTTGAACATGACGGCGGCGAAACCGATGATCGACAGCCACGCCGACCGTGAGCCACGCCAGCCGCGGGTCGCCCGGGCGTGGATGTAGCCGGCATAGATGGTCCAGATGATGAACGTCCAGACCTCTTTGGTGTCCCAGCCCCAGTACCGGCCCCAGGCCTGTTCGGCCCAAATGGATCCGGCCATCAGGGTGAAGGTCCAGAGGATGAAGCCGATTATGGTTACGCGGTAGGCGAGGTTCTCCAGCGTGGCCGCCGACGGCAGCGTGGCGAGGAAACGCAGGCGCGCGCTCCTCGCGGACGCGACGAGCGACTCGCGTCGGAACTGCAGCAGATGCACGGTGGACAGGGCGAACCCGAGGGCGAAGAAGCCCGTGCCGAGCGAGGCGACAAAGACGTGGATGACCAGCCACGCCGACTGCAGCGCCGGCGGCAGGGGTGCGACCTCGACGTAGAAGCGCAGCGCCGCGATCCCGAGCAGTACCAACACCATGCCCGTGACGAAGGTGCCGAGGAAGCGCAGGTCGGCGCGGGTGAGCACGATCAGGAACACGGCCACGATGAGCAGGGTGCCCGTCATAGCGAACTCGTACATGTTCGCCCACGGCACGCGTTCGGCCGCCACGCCTCGGAGAACTGTGGCCATCAGGTGGGTCAGGAAGGCGAGCACGGTGAGCGAGACGCCGACCCGCAGACTGGGCGACCGACCGTAGGGCGTTGCCGCGTCGTTCTTGATCCGAGCACTGATGCGCGTGAGGGTCGTGGTCCCGCCCGACGCGCCCGCGGCATCCGTGCGCGGCGTTTCCGCCTGGCGTTCCGCCTCGTCTGCCGCCGCGGTGGAACCGACCGCCGCAGACCGCTTGGCCAGGTCGAAGGAGAAGGCGATGAAGGCCAGTGCGTACACGGCCATGGCCGAGTAGAGGCTCAGGATCGAGAGCTCGTTGAGATTCACTGTTTCAGCCTATTTCTGTTCGAATGCCGGGGTGGCCGATTGGGAGGATAACAGCAGGTCGGTGTGCCGGTCGGCAATGTCGCCGACGGCGGATTCCAGGGCCGGGTCCTCACCCCGGGCCAGCCCCGCGTACTCGAGGCGCAGCGATCCGTCGGCCTCAGGCACGGCCTTCACCCACACCCGCCGGCGCGGCACGAACAGCGACGTCAGCAGACCGAGCAGGGCCAGCACGGCGAAGGACAGCACCCAAAGCTGGGTGGGGTCGTGGTGGATGTCGAACGAGGCGAACCGGAGCACCGAACCGGAAAAGTCCCCGGTTTTTGCGCCCGGGGCGGCGTCATCGAAGGTGACGGTGCCGAGGCCGTTCGGCAGCTCGCTGGACTGGCCGGGCTTGAGCTCGATCGACTCCACCCTGGTCTTGCCGCCGGTGAGCTGATCCATCTGATCGGTGTCGAGCGAGTAGACCGACGTGGGCACCCCCGCGTCGAGCCCGAGGTCGCCCGAGTAGACGTTGAGGGTCAGCAGCGGGTATTCGAGGTCAGGGTACGACGAGAAGTACGCCCCCGACTCCATGGTGGCCTGCGTCGGGTAGAAGAATCCGATCATGCCGAGCTGTTCCGCCAACCCATCGGGAACCTTCACCACTCCGAGGGAGGTGAGGTTGGCGTCCTGCGGCAGGAACGGAACGGAATCGGTGAAGACGACCACCCCGTTCGGGTCCTTCACGGTGATGGTCGGGGCGTAACCGTTGCCGAGCAGGTAGACGTCGGTGCCGCCGGTGCGGGCGGGCCCGTTCACCTTCACCTGGCTGGCCTCTGCAACCTCGCCCCGGGGAGTGATGGTGACGTCCGCGGTGAAGTCGATCGGCTGGCCGTAGGCCTTGAGGTTCTTGTCCTCGTAGGTGACGTCGAAGTCGTCGAGGGTGAGCTTGTACGGAGTCAGGCTTGCGTCATTGAAAAACCGGCCCGGGTTGAATGAGTCGTAGGCCAGCAAGGTGTTCACGAACGTTTGTCCCTCAACAAGAACGCGCTGCCCACTGAAACCGAACCCGCCGCCGAAACCAACCGTGATCAAGATGCCGACCAGAGCGAAGTGGAAGACCAGGTTGCCGGTTTCGCGCAGGTAGCCGCGCTCGGCCGAGACCGAGGTCTCCCCGCGATTCTTGAAAACCGATGCCCGGTAGCCGCTGGTTTTCAGAAGCCGGCGGGCGGACTCGACGGCGGCCTGAGCATCCGTGCCGGCCGGGGCCGTGCGCGTCGTGAAGCCGGCCAGCCGGGACAGCCGGGCGGGCGTGCGCGGCGGCTTGGCGCGCAATGCCAGGTAATGGTGTTTGGTGCGTGGGATGACGCAGCCGATCAGCGAGACGAACAACAGCAGGTAGATGGCCGAGAACCACGCCGACGAGTACACGTCGAAGGCCTGGACCTTGTCGAGCAGGGGAGCCAGGTCGGGGTTGTCTGTGAAGTACTGGGTGACCCCGTTCGGATCGGAGCTGCGCTGGGGCACCAGGGAACCCGGCACGGCGGCGATCGCGAGCAGCAGCAGCAGGAACAGCGCCGTGCGCATATTCGTCAGCTGGCGCCAGAACCAGCGCAGCCAGCCGACGAAGCCAAGGTGCGGCTGGACGATCCCCGCGGAGGCGGGCGCGTCGTAGTGGTCAGATGGCCG
Source organism: Cryobacterium breve (assembly GCF_004402375.1). GTDB lineage: Bacteria > Actinomycetota > Actinomycetes > Actinomycetales > Microbacteriaceae > Cryobacterium > Cryobacterium breve. The sequence goes on along the minus strand of NZ_SOGJ01000028.1, from coordinate 166,909 downwards.
GGACATAACTTCCGATCGTTCCTTGCAGGTCGAGGAGCCAGGCATTCCACACGCCGCTCACCATGAGCACGCCGATGACCACGAGGAGGAGGCCACCGAACAGGTTGATGGCCCGGACGTGGCGTTTCAGGAAGGAAACGGCGCCGGTCGCCCAGCTTAGGCCGAGCGCGATCAACAGAAACGGGATGCCCAACCCAAGCGCGTAGAACAGGGCCAGTAGTCCGCCCTGCCAGGGCGAACCCGTGGTCAGGCTCAGCGAGTTGATGGCGGTGAGGGTTGGGCCTGTGCAAGGCGTCCAGCCGACCGCGAAAACGGCTCCGAGCACTGGCGCGCCGGCCAAGCCCATCCTCGGTTTCCAGGCGGCCTTCACGCTGCGCTGGGCGAACCCGAACTGGCCGACGAAAACCAGGCCGAGCAGGATCACCAGAACACCGGCGATGCGGGTGATCGCGTCGCGGTACTGGTTCAGCCAGAAACCGGCCACCCCGAAGATCACCCCGGTCAGCACGAAGACGAGAGTGAAGCCGAGGATGAACAGAACAACCCCGAGCAGCAGGCGGTTGCGGCCGCGGCGGTCGCCGCGGGCGGCGGTCGAGCTGCCGTCGGCGAAGCCGCCGATATAGGCCAGGTAGCCGGGGACGAGCGGCAGGATACAGGGGGAGGCGAACGAGACCAGGCCGGCCAGCACGGCGATGGGAATGGCCAAGAAGAGCTGGCCGCTGAAGACGATTTCGCCGAACGGGTTGTCCACGCCTACGATTCCTCGGCGATCGCGTCGCGCACGAGGGTCTCGAGGATCGTGGGTTCCGAGACCGCACCGAGGATGCGCGCTGCGACCCGGCCGGACCGGTCGAGCACGAGGGTGGTGGGAACGGCGTTGGGCGGGATGCTGCCGCTGAACGCGAGCTGCATGCTCCCGTTGTCGACGTCCATCACCGACGGGTACGTTATGCCGAAGCTCTCGTTGAACGCCGTGGCGTTTGCGGCCTGATCCCGAACGTTGACTCCGACCCAGCGGGCATCCGTGCCGGCGAATTCCTCGTTGAGCTTCTGCAGGGCCGGGGCCTCCGCCCGGCACGGCGCACAGCTGGCGTACCAGAAGTTGACCACGACGACCGTGCCGGCGTAGTCCGCGCTGGAGAGCGCGGCGCCGTTCTCGTCTACGCCGCTCCAGACCACGGGATCGCCGCGCTCAGCGATCGGAATCTCGGTCCAGCTGCCGTCTCCGGCTATGAAGCCCTTATTGCTGCCCTCGCGGTACTGTTCGGCAAGTGGGTCGGTGGAGCACCCGGTCAGCAGCAGCGCCACGGCGACGAGGCCGACCAGAGCGGCACGCGGACGGAGTTTCATACGGCCCCCACATCCGTGGCACCGGCCTGCAGCGACAGGGCCGGGTTCGCGTAGCCGGTTTCGGCCGGGTGCCCGCCCGGCCAGGAGAGCGTCGTGATGCTCGACAGGTCGCAGCGGCGCTTGCGCGGGTCGTGGGCGAGGCGCTGTCCGGCGAGCGCGCGATGCATCATCCAGATCGGCAGCTGATGACTCACGAGCACGACGTCACCTCCATCCACGGAGCGGCGGGCGTCCTCGATGGCGGCCAGCATGCGCTTCGCGATCGAGTCGAACGACTCACCCCAACTGGGTCGCAAGGGGTTGGCCAGGGCAGGCCAGTTGCGCGGGTCGCGCAGCGCACCGTTCGAACCTCGCATCCGTTTGCCCTCAAAGAAGTTGGCCGGTTCGATGATGCGTTCGTCGATGTCGACGGGAAGACCGAACGCCGCGGCGATCGGCACGGCCGACTCGCGGGCCCGCTGCAGGGGTGAGGAGATGATTCGGGCGACGGGGCAGGCGCGCTGCAGCAGATCGGCGGCCGCGGCCTCGGCCATCTGCACGCCCAGGTCGGAGAGCCGGAATTCGGGCAAGCGTCCGTACAGCACGCGTTCGGGGTTGAAAACCTCACCGTGCCGCACGAGATGTACCTGATTGGCTACCACCCTTCCAGTGTACGGAGGAGGTACCCGCGAATACGCCGAGAGCCGTGCGGCTAAACTTGACTAGTGACTGAGCGCATATTGATCAAGAACCTGGCCGCCCTCGACAACGGCCCCGTAACGGTATCCGGATGGGTCGACACCGTCAGAGACCAGAAGAAGGTGCAGTTCGTCGTGCTGCGTGACGAATCCGGCGCGGTGCAACTTGTGAACCCGCGCACCACGGATGCCGCGGGTGTCGTTGTCGCCGACGAACCGGCCAGCACGATCTCTACCCTGTCGCAGGGCAGCTTCGTCACCGTCACCGGCGAACTCAAGCACGACGAGCGCGTCAAGCTCGGCGGCATCGAGATCAAGCTCGCAACCCTCGAGGTCGTCACGGTCGCGATCCCCGAGACGCCCATCGCCGCCGACTCCAGCCTCGACAAGCGCCTGGATTGGCGCTTCCTCGACCTGCGCCAGCCCAAGCAGAACCTGATCTTCCGCCTGCAGACCACGTTCGAGCACGCCATGCGCACGTATTGGATAGACAACGACTTCATCGAGCTGCACACCCCGAAGCTGATGGCCAGCGCGAGCGAGTCCCGCGCCGAGTTGTTCGAGGTGGAGTACTTCGACACCAAGGCCTACCTCGCGCAGAGCCCCCAGTTCTTCAAGCAGATGGCCCAGTCCGCCGGCTTCGGCAAGATCTTCGAGGTCGGCCCGGCATTCCGCGCCGACCCGTCGTTCACCAGCCGCCACTCCACCGAGTTCACCAGCGTCGACTCCGAGATCAGCTGGATCGACAGCCACGAAGACGTCATGCAACTGCACGAGAAGCTGCTCGTCGCCGGATTCACCGCAGTCAAGGAGAAGCACGGTGAAGAGGTCCTGGCCCTCTTCGGCGTCGAGGTCACCGTGCCCAGCACGCCGTTCCCGCGCATCCCGCTGGCCGAGGCCAAGGAAATCGTCAAGAACCGCGGCTACGAGGTCCCGCGCGACGACGACGACATGGACCCGGAGGGCGAACGTCAGATCGCCGCCTACGTGCTCGAGACCTTCGGCCACGAGTTCGTCTTCCTCACCGACTACGCCTCGAGCATCCGGCCGTTCTACCATATGCGCCACGAGGGTGACGCGAGCATCACCAAGAGCTACGACCTGATCTTCAACGGCACCGAGATCTCGACCGGAGCACAGCGCGAGCACCGCATCGACATCCTGGTCGAGCAGGCCAAGGACAAGGGCGTCGACCCCGAAGAGATCGAGGGTTACCTCGACTTCTTCCGATACGGCGTTCCGTCGCACGGTGGATTCGGCATGGGCCTCGCACGGGTGCTCATGCTCATGCTGCATCAGGCCAGCATCCGCGAGGTCACCTATCTGTTCCGCGGTCCGACCCGCCTCGAGCCGTAGGCGGGAAGGCTGTCCCGCCTCGGCGGGGCAGCCCACACTTCGGCCCGAGCAGGTCAGACGACGATATCGACGGCCATCCTGGCCGAGACGACAGAGCGGATGAAGGCTCCCGCCGCCTGATGCGCGGGATGAACCTGATAGCGGCTGACCGCGTCCAGGTCGTCGAAGTCCGCCACGAGCACTACATCCCAGTTGGTGCCACCGGCCACGTCGGCGCCCACCCGCAGTGCTTTGATCTCGTCGACGACGCCCACAAGTGCTTCGAGGCTGGCCGCGATCTCGGCCGCGTCGGCGGCTTTCCGAGCCGGGTCGGACTCGGAGAGCTGCCAGGAGACGATGTGCCGGATCATCGCACGGCCAGAATCGCGCCGCGCAGTCGCACCGGATCGATGCGCCAGTAGTTGTGCACCTTGCCGTTGAGCAACAGCACCGGGATGTCGTCGAGGTAGAGGGCGTGCAGTTCGGCATCGTCGAGGATAGAACGTTCCTCGAGCACGATTTCCGGGGCGGACGGATCGTCGGCCAGCTTGGTCACGACACTGCCGACCAGGTCCCGCGCGTCGTCGCAGAGGTGACAGCCGGGCTTGCCGATCAGGGTCAGGAGGACGGTAGCCATGGCACCAGCCTATGCGGGCCCCGTGAGCGATTGAGGCAACTAGACTTATTTGCACACATGTCCGAAGCCACTGCCGCCCCAGCCATCGCGTTCTTCGACGTGGACAACACCCTCCTGCGCGGGGCCAGCCTGTATCACCTCAGTATCGGCGCCTGGCGACGGCGACTGCTCACCGGCCGGGACATCGCGTCGTTCGCCTGGAAGCAGGCCCGCTTCCTCGCGGTCGGCGAGAACGGGGTGCACCTCGCCACCATCCGCGAGCGCGCGCTGGAAGTGGTCGTCGGCTACACCCGTGCCGACCTCGTCGCGTTGAGCACGGAAATCGTCGATGCCCGCCTGCTCCAGCGTCTCTGGCCCGAGACGGTTGCCGTGGCCAGGGCCCACCTGAAGGCCGGCCGCGAGGTCTGGCTCGTCTCCGCGACGGCCCAGGAAGTGGCCGACGTCATCGCCGAGCGCCTCGGGCTCACGGGCGCGCTCGGCACGCGTCTCGAAGCCATCGACGGCGTTTTCACGGGCCGACTGACGGACGGCGTCTGCCATGGTGCCCAGAAGGCGCGCGCGGCCAGCATGCAGGCTCTCAGGAGCGGGGCCGACCTGGCCGGCTGCTGGGCCTACTCCGACTCGCACAACGACATCCCGTTACTGGATCTGGTCGGCAACCCGGTCGTCGTGAACCCGGATGCGACGCTCCGGCGCTACGCCGCAGCGCGCCACTGGCCGGTCATGATCCTCAAACGCCGCAGCATCAAGGCTGCTACCCGGGCAAGCAAAAAGCGCTAGGCCCCGAGGGCCTAGCGCTCACGCCAGTACAACTTGCTGACGGGTGAACCGTCTACTTCTTGTTACGACGCTGGTGACGAGTCTTGCGAAGCAGCTTGCGGTGCTTCTTCTTCGCCATACGCTTGCGTCGCTTCTTGATTACAGAACCCACACGGACCTCACAAAAGAAATTGGTTTCGCCGCGGGATTCGCGACAGACACGGTAAATGGCAGTCTACCGGAAAAAGAACGCACTCCTACGCGGTGTGCGCATTCGGGCGCTGGGCAGCCTCTCGGCTCAGTCGTTTTTGCGCCATTTCCGGGGCTTGGCGTCCTTGACCGCATGCGCCATTTGGAATGACGTGTCGGCGAAGGCCTTCCCGATGGCGGCAGCGAATGCCCGCTGTTCGTCCTTGAGCCCTTCGGCCTCTTCGGCGATCTCCCCGACCGTGGCGTCGAAGTCGACACTGAGGAAGGGAATCAACCAGTCCTCGATCTCTTCGAGCGGCGCGTAGTCCAAATGGTAATAACGGTGCTGACCGGCTTCCCGAACCCCGACCAGGCCGGCTTCCCGCAAAACCTTGAGGTGCTTCGAGATAGTCGGCTGGCTCAGTCCGAGTTTGTCGACGATGTCAGACACGCTGAGTTCGCCACCGGCCGTGCTCGATTGGTTGTATCGCTCAAGGAGAATGCGTAGAATTTCGCGTCGGGTCGAATCCGCCACCACGCCGAATATGTCTGCCATGCCCCAAGGCTAGTCATTCCCGGTGGGGGATACCATGGCGGCGGTCGTTCGTCGCGGGTGAGTCGGAGGTTTCAATGCAGACACGGATGGCGGGTTCCGCCTTCGCGCCGCGTCCCACCAGCTGGTATGCCTGGCTGCGCGACTCCATCGACGGGCTGGTGCGCCGCTCGCCGTCCCGCTTCGCCATCCTCGTGTTCACGGCCCTGATCATGGTGTTCACCCTCCTGTTCTCCCTGCCCATCGCAACCGCGGACCGCACCGTCACCCCCCTGCACGACGCCCTCTTCACCGCGGTGTCGGTGATCTGCGTGACCGGCCTCGCGACGGTGGACATGGCAACGCACTGGTCGGCGTTCGGCAACGTCCTGGTGGTGGTCGGCGTCAATATCGGCGGTGTCGGCGTGTTGACCCTCGCCTCCCTGATGGGCATGGTCATCTCTCGGCGCCTGGGCCTGCGGGCCCGGCTCATGGCCGCCAGCGACACGAACCCGTCCCGGATCCATGCCGGCCCGGTCAATGAAGGCCAAGCCATCCGGTTGGGCGAGGTCGGCAACCTTCTCGTGACGGTCGCGATCAGCGCCTTCGTGATCGAACTGGTCGTGACTGCGCTGATCTTCCCGCGCATCCTGGCTGTCGGGACTCCCGCCGGCGAGGCCGTCTGGCAGAGCGTGTACTACGCGGCCATGGCTTTCACCAACAGCGGTTTCTCCCCCAACGTCGGAGGCCTCGCCCCCTTCGCGAACGACTATTGGTTCCTCAGCGCCCTCATGCTGGGAGCCTTCCTCGGCAGCCTGGGCTTTCCGGTGATCTACGCCATCGCCCGGGGCTGGCGCAGCCCCCGGCGATGGTCGCTGCACGTGAAGCTGACCCTCTTCACGACCATGGTGCTGATTGTCGCGGGCATCGCGGTATACATCGCGCTCGAGTTCGACAACCCGAAGACGTTCGGGTCCCTGAACGCGGGCGACACGATCTTCCAGTCGCTGTTCATGTCGGTGATGACCCGGTCGGGCGGTTTCGCGACCATCACCGTCAGCGACCTGCACGGGTCGAGCCTGCTCGTCACGGACATGCTGATGTTCATCGGCGGCGGTTCGGCGTCCACCGCGGGCGGTATCAAAGTGACCACCCTGGCCATCCTGTTCCTGGCCGCGTTCGCCGAGGCCAGCGGGCGAAGCCAGATGGAGGCGTTCGGCCGCCGCATCCCCGGGGACATCCTTCGGCTCGCGGTCAGCGTCGTGCTGTGGGGTGCCACGACTGTGGCTGTGTCCAGCATCCTGATCCTGGAGATCTCCAAGGCGCCGTTCGACCTGGTGCTCTTCGACGTGATCTCCGCGTTCGCCACCTGCGGCCTGTCGACGGGGCTGACCGCCGACCTCCCTCCGGCAGGGGTGTACGTGCTGGCGGCGACCATGTTCATGGGCAGGATTGGTACAGTGACTCTCGCGGCTGCCCTCGCCGCGAGCCAGAGCAGGCAGCTGTTCTCCCGTCCGGAAGAGAGACCCATAGTTGGCTGACCGCTTCAAACACGACGCTCCCGTGCTCGTGATCGGACTCGGCAGGTTCGGCGCGGCCACCGCCGGTCAGCTCGACCGTCTCGGCCGAGAGGTGCTCGCCGTCGACGACAGCGAGGCCCTCGTGCAGAAATGGTCCGAACGGGTCACCCACGCGGTGCAGGCTGATGCCACGTCCATCGACGCGCTGCGCCAAATCGGTGCGCAGGAATTCTCGATCGCTGTCTGCGCCGTCGGCTCATCCGTCGAGGCCAGTGTGCTCATCGCGGCGAACCTGGTCGATCTCGGGATCCCGCAGATCTGGGCAAAGGCGATCTCCAAGTCCCACGGCACGATTCTCGAGCGCATCGGCGTGAACCACGTCGTCTTCCCTGAGGCTGAGGCCGGCGAACGCCTCGCGCATCTGGTGTCCGGACGAATGCTCGACTTCATCGAGTTCGACGACGATTTCGTCTTGGTCAAGATGATCCCGCCGAAGCCGATCAGGGGGCTCAACCTGACCGAATCGGGGCTGCGTCGCAAGTACAACGTCACCGTGGTCGGCGTGCAGAGCCCCGGCCGTCCCTTCACCTACGCCACCGAGAAAACGATCGTCACCGACCGGGACCTCATCATCGTCTCCGGCACGGAGTCCGACATCGAACGGTTCGCGGCACTCGAGGTCTAAACCTGGGTCTAGTGGCCCGCGAGTTCGCGCGCTCGGGCGAGCGCGGCATCCGTCGCACGATCGAACAGTTCTTTGAGGCCACCCTTTTCGAGTTCCCACACGGCGCGCTCGGTGGTGCCGCTCGGACTCGTCACCTGGCGGCGCAGCTCGGTCGGGGACAGGTCGGATGCCGCCAGGAGCGTGGTCGCGCCGAGGAAGGTGCCGTTCACCATGACCGCGGCCTCCTGCGGGGTGAAACCCTTGTCGAGGGCCGTGGCCGTGAGTTGCTCGATCAGGTAGAAGACGTAGGCCGGACCGGAGCCGGAGATCGTGCTGAGGGCGTCGAGCTTCTCCTCGGGCACGACCAACACATCGCCGACGGTGGCGAATAGGGCAGTGGCGAGCTCGAGATCGGTGGCGCTGGACCGCGTGCCCGCGCTCAGCCCCGTGACGGCCTTGCCGACGAGGGCCGGCGTGTTGGGCATCGAGCGGATGACCGACACCGATTCGGGCAGCCGGGATTCGAACGTCGCGATGGTGACGCCGGCAGCGACGCTGACGACGAGGGCTCCGGGCTCCAGACTGTCGGCGATCTCGGTCAGGAGGTCCGGGACCATCGCGGGCTTCACCGCCACGATCACGATGCGCGCCCCGGCCACGGCCGTGCGGTTGGCTTCCGGATCCTCCGCGGTGGCGTAGGCGGTCACACCTTCGGTCGCACGGAGTTCGGCGGCCTTGGCGGCGCTGCGGTTGGTGGCCCGGATGCCGCCTTCCACGGTCACACCCGGCTGCAGCAGTCCGGTGAGCACGGCCCTCGCCATGGAGCCGGCGCCGAGGAACGCGATCGTGGGCAGGGTGGTCGATGCAGTCGAAGTCATCTGACGAGTCTACTTTTGAGCCCCGGGCCCGAAGCCGGGCGTGGTGACCAGCGTTCTAGGATTGCCCCATGAGAACATCGGGCGGGAACAGGGCAATCGTGGCGGCACTCGGGGCCAATCTGGGCATCGCGATCACGAAATTCGTGGCCTGGGCGTTCTCCGGTTCCTCCTCGATGCTCGCTGAGGGGGTGCACTCTCTCGCCGATTCGGGCAACCAGGTGCTGCTGCTGGTGGGCGGACGCAAGGCGCGGCAGAGAGCCGACACGGAGCATCCGTTCGGCTATGGCCGCGAACGCTTCGTCTACGCCTTCGTCGTGTCGATCATCCTGTTCTCGGTGGGTGGCGTGTTCTCCCTGTACGAGGGCGTGAACAAGCTGCAGAACCCGCACCCGCTCGAGGTGCCGTGGCTGCCCATCGTGGTGCTGTTGGTCGCCATGGGTCTCGAGTCCTTCTCACTGCGCACTGCCATCAGGGAATCGAACCTCGTGCGCGGCACGCAGAGCTGGGTGCAGTTCGTGCGGCACTCCAAGGCGCCCGAACTGCCCGTGGTGCTGCTCGAAGACGTCGCCGCGCTCACGGGCCTGGTCTTCGCATTCCTCGGCGTGGGCCTCACCATCATCACCGGCGACCCGATCTGGGACGCCATCGGCACCCTGTTCATCGGCCTGCTGCTCGTTCTCGTCGCGATCGTGCTGGGCATCGAGACGAAGAGCCTGCTGGTCGGGGAGGGTGCCGGCACCACGGATGCCGCGGCCATCGAGCGCGCCATCCTCTCGGGCCCGGAGACGCAGAAGATCATCCACCTCAAGACCCTGTACCTCGGTCCGGACGAACTCCTCGTCGCCGCAAAGATCACCTTTGACGCCGACAACCGATTCGCCGATGTGGCGGCGGGCATCGACACCGTCGAAGCCCGCATCCGTGAGGCAGTGCCGTCCGCCCGCGTGATCTACCTGGAACCAGACCTGTACGTCGATCCCAACCGGCGCCAGCCGCCCACCGACGCCATCGTCATCAAGGGCAGTGAGTGAGCCGCGTCGCGATCGTTCTGCGGCACGATGACACGATCCACCTCGGCAACCTCGAGCCCGTGCTGCGGGAGCACGGCTACTCCGTCCGTTATGTCGACACCCTTCGGGAGGACGTACGCGGCCTAGACCCGGCGCGGATCGATCTGCTGGTCGTGCTCGGCGGTGAGATGGGGGTGTACGAGGCCGACAACTTCCCGGCGCTGAACGACGAGATCGCCCTGCTCGAGCAACGGCTCGCGTCGGGCCGTCCCGTTTTCGGCGTGTGCCTCGGCGCCCAGCTCATGGCCGCCGCCCTCGGCTCCCGCGTCTACCGCGGGCCGACGAACGAGATCGGCTACCGGTCCGTGGAGCCCACTCTGGCCGGGGCGACTTCCCCCGTGCGACACGTAAGCGGCGTCCCCGTCTTCCAGTGGCACAGCGACACCTTCGATCTGCCCGAGGGAGTGACGAGACTGGCCGGGTCGCCCCAGTACGGCAATGAGGCCTTCTCCATCGGCGACTGGGCTCTGGCCGTGCAGTTCCACCCGGAGGTCACCGCCGAGATGCACGAGGTCTGGCTGGTTGCCTCGGAGGCCGAGGTGGCCGCAGAAGGTTACAACCCGGCCGACCTTCGCCGCGACCGTGAACTCTACTCCAGGGGCATGCAGGGCGCGTCCAGAGCCATGTTCAGCGAATGGCTCGACGGGCTGGATCCAGAAAGAACGTCCTGAGCAGTTCCCCGCACTCCTCCGCGTCGACTGCGGCATACACCTCGGCCCGATGATTGAGCCGGCGGTCCCGCAGCACGTCGTACACGGACCCGGATGCGCCGGCCTTCTCGTCCCACGCGCCGAATACGACCACGGGCACCCGCGCCGCCAGGATCGCCCCCGCACACATCACGCAGGGTTCCAGTGTGACCACGAGGGTGCAGCCGGTCAGGTGCCAGTCCCCCATTGACGAGGCGGCCTGACGGATGGCGACGATCTCGGCATGGCCGGTGGGATCCTGCCGCGCTTCGCGCTCGTTGCGCCCGCGCCCGATGACCGTGCCGGTGGCGTCCAGCACGACCGCGCCGACGGGAACATCGCCCGTTTCAAGGGCTGCCCGGGCCTCGTGCAGCGCGAGCCGCATCCATTCACTGTGCCGGCGATCGACCTCGCCCATCCGGATTCCTTCCCCGACTAGTAGATTGAGCCTATGCGAGTCCACGTAGCCGACCACCCCCTGATCACCCACAAACTCACGGTTCTCCGGGACAAGCGCACCCCGTCGCCGATCTTCCGGTCACTTGTCGAAGAACTGATGACCCTCCTCGCCTATGAGGGAACGCGCGGCGTGCGGGTCGAGGAAGTGACCGTGCAGACCCCGGTTGCCACAACCCGCGGCGTGCAGATCAGCAACCCCAAGCCTCTTGTCGTGCCGATCCTCCGCGCCGGGCTGGGCATGCTCGAGGGCATGGTCAAGCTTCTGCCGACCGCAGAGGTCGGCTTTCTCGGGATGGCCCGCAACGAGGAAACCCTTGAACCCACGACCTACGCCGAACGTCTGCCCGACGACCTGTCGGACCGCCAATGCTTCGTTCTCGACCCGATGCTGGCAACGGGAGGTTCACTGATCGCGGCCATCCAGTTCCTCTTCGACCGTGGAGCCGTCGACGTCACGGCAATCTGCATCCTCGCCGCACCGGAAGGACTCGCCGCAGTCGAGAAGGCCCTCGAAGGCCGTGAAGTGACCATCGTGCTCGGCGCCGTCGATGACCACCTCGACGAGCACGGCTACATCGTGCCCGGCCTCGGCGACGCCGGCGACCGTCTCTACGGTCTGGTGTAGTAGACCCGACTGTTCACCGCCGGTCGCGAATGCAGGTCCTGCGACCCACACAGCATTCATGCCTAACAAATTCACGAATCTTTGATGGACTGCCCTTTGGTCAAGGATCATTTTCTCAATTTCTCTCTCTGCGGCGGATCCTCCGATCCGTCGCAGAGTCACCGAACGTGATGCGCGTCGCACAGTGTCATCCTCGGTCATAAAATTGACACACGCCGTAACAGTGGGCTTTACTCGCAACTATGACAACGAGCGCACGCCCCCAGACCTCCTTCGAGGCCCCCGGGACTGCCGGCATGATGCTGATGCCCGGCAGCTGCTTTGCGTGTTGCCGAATGTCCCGCTAACGAGCGACCGAATCGCCCCGTTCCCGCCCCGCTGACGTATCGCGGTCGGCCGGTTGAACTCCGAGTCTCTCCGACTCCCCTCCGGCCTTTCTCCGGCCGATATTTTACGAACCTGAATTCGCTTAACGCATCGGGTTCACCTGCAGCATCCCAGCCAAGGATTACTCCCATGTCGCTTGCACACATTGACTCCGCCCGGTCGGCCCAGGCCGCCCGCCTCGAACTCCAGGCCCCTTCCGCACCGACCGCGCCGCGCATCCGCGCCGTGCCCGATGGCACGCAGGCCCGCGGCTTCGTTCTCTACGTCGGCATCGACGAAGCCACCGCAGCAGCGGCAGGCACCAGCCTCAGCCGCATCGTCGAGGCCCTCAAGGCTCTGACCAGCACGATCGCGCCGGCCGCGGAGACTCATGCAGCCGTGGCACTGGCCCCGGCCGGAGCCGGCGGCCGCGACGTGGACGTCGTACGCCTCGCCTTGCAGGACCCGACCGCGCTGGCCAAGCACCGCAACGTCGCCGAGGACCCCGACCGGGCACCGGGCGGCGTCGTGGTGGACATCTCTCGCAAGCGCGTCATCCTCGACAACGAGACCGCGGCGCTCACCTATAAGGAATTCGAGCTGCTGCAGTACCTCGTGCTGCGCGAGGGTCGCACCATCGAACGCGCCGAACTGATCTCCAAGCTGTGGAACGCCGCGGACGAAGAGGATGCCCCCAACGAGCGAACGATCGACGTGCACGTGCGTCGCCTGCGTGCCAAGCTCGGCCGCTACGAGGACATCGTGCGCACTGTGCGCGGCGTCGGCTACCGCTTCGACCGCCACGCCGACGTATCGATCCGTCAGTCCAGCACCCCGAGCCCGGACGTCTTCTAACGTCTGGCGTGGTGAGTCCCGCCCGCGACCCACCACGCCGAGTGGCCCATCCTGCCGAAGGGGGCCGGCATGACAGAGGGCCGGTCGTAGTAGCTACGACCGGCCCTCTTCCCTTGCACCAAGAGTGTCCTGCAATCACATTTCGCGTCTTCCGCCACAGCAAACGGTTGACGCACTCCGAATATATAACGAATGCGTAACGAGAAGCTAGTTATCTGATCGTTATTTTTCTCTGAATTCACCATGTGTGGATGAGGCGGCTCAGAATGGAGTCCCTATTCTTGAAGTTCAGAGATGTGGAGGCAGCGTGACCGATCGAGCCGTGGCTGTGGCCGCTTGGGAGTCCCTGTTCCGCGCCCAGGTCGCCATCATGCGCAGCATCGCCGCCGACTTCCCTTCCCGGGACATCTCCTTCAACGAGTACGACGTGATGTTCAACCTGTCCCGGGCCCCCGAATGGCGGCTCCGGCTGCGCGATCTGAACCGGAACGTGCTGCTCACCCAACCAAGCGTGAGCCGCCTGGTCGACCGGCTGGCCTTGCGCGGCTATGTGCAGAAACACATCGACCCGGCCGACGGCCGCGGCGCATTGATCGAGTTGACGGATGCCGGCTTCGAGCTTTTCCGCCGGGTCGCGCTGCAGCACATGGCCACCATTACCGAGCGCATCGGCGACAGTCTCAGCACCGACGAACTGACACAGCTCATCGGACTCTGTGATCGCCTGCGCGCCGGCGACTGACCCGCGCCGCGCCGCGTGCGGCCCCGGCCGGCAACCCCGCATCCCCTGTGCAGGCAGGGCGGGCGGGCGTACGGTAAGCCGCGAGGAGGTGATTCCCATGCACGCAGCGCAGGGAGACCGGATCGTCATTCGAGGCAGGACGGTGGAAACCCCCGACCGGCACGGCGAGATCCTGGAGGTTCGCGGGCCGAACGGCGAACCGCCCTACCTCGTGCGGTTCGGTGAGGGGCACGAGAGCATCGTCTACCCCGGCACGGACTTCATGATCGAGCAGATCGACCGCACCTAGATCAGCGCTCCGAGACGGCCGAGCACACGCATCCGCCTGGGTCAAGGGGGTACTGCGCCGACCTGACGCGAGTTAATTTCGAACTACGCGTTGCAGATCGTGGCGGGTACGAGAGCAGGAGCCTCAGCCATGAGAATCACGTGTCCCTTTTGTCATTCGGCCGCTCGCCTGACGCCGAACCCGGCGCACGCCGAGAGTCACGCCCACCCGGTCTACGTTCTGAACTGCAACGGATGCGATCGCACCACTGTGCGCCCGAAGGGATTCGAAACCCCAACCTTCTGATCCGTACTAGTTGTCAACGACTGGTGTTGTGTGAGGGTGTTGGCCTGTCAGGCCCGGCATGGTTCTTGCCCCCAGTCGCCCATGATCCGAGGGGTGTTGTCACCGGGCCCGACTGGCATCAGGTGATCGCTGATAGGGGCTGGACCGGGACTCGTCCCAGGCCTGCCGAACAGCTCGCCGCGCTCCGCCGGCAACGGGACGAGATCGCCGTCGAAGTCGAGCGGCTCGTGGAGGCGCACCCTCTTCACCCCGTCCTGATCAGCAGGCCCGGAGTCGGGGTCGGGACCGCAGCCAGCCTCCTCACCGAAGTCTCCGGCAAGGACTTCGCGACCGCCAACCACCTCGCCGCCTACGCTGGCCTCGCCCCGGTGACCAGGCGCTCCGGCAGCTCCATCCGCGGCGAACACCCGTCCCGGCGAGGCAACAAGATCCTCAAACGGGCACTATTCCTCTTGGCCTTCGCGGCCCTCCGCGACCCGGTCTCACTAGAACCACACGAGAGTGGCCCTGTTTTCAGTCGGCAGGAGTGGCCCTGTTTTCAGTCGGCGTGAACAGCCGGGGCTCCCCGGCCAGAGGTGCAGGGCCAATTCGGCTAGGTTCCGACGTCTCGGAGGAGCGACATGGGGAGACTTGAACGGGCAGTAAATCCTGAGAGCTTGTTCCCAGCCGAGAGATCCTGGTTGGGCCAACCCGGCCTATAACAGGGGCGTGGAGCCCGAGACCGGAGGTATGCCGGAGCCGAGGCGGTCTCGTAGCGCAGCGGCTACTTGTTCACGTGCTCGCGCAGCTAAGTTCCCTCAGCAAGCCACGGCCGTGCGGACGAGTTCGGAGAGTTGCTTGACCGGAACCTCACGCCGATAGAGGAAAGCCTTCAAGGCTTCGTTGTAGATGGCGCTGCGCACGGGGAAGGGACGACCTTTGCCGATCTGGAGCATTGTTTGACCGTTCCTTGACTCGAGCTTGTGGCCTTTGTAGATCACCCATGTCGCGTCGGGACGGGCCTTCGTCATCACTTCCGCGACATACGCCTGCATCTCGTCGATAAGAGCGAGCTGCATCGAGGTGAACGGGCCGCTCCCCGGCATACCACTCTCGGCTGTTGGTCTTGCCGGGTTCCACCAGGACGGCAGGTCCGCCGTCTCCGCGTCTCTTGGTTCGAGTACTCGTGTCAGGAACCATGCATTGACTGCGTCCAGACTTTCAATGCTGTCGTCGAGCCGCGGATCGCCAGGTTCGCTCAGACGCACGCGAAACCGGGCCTGCGCCGGCTCCAAACTTCGCAGGTACGCCTCGTGCAGCTCCACGACCTTCTCGCGACTGGCGTTCATGGTGTCCCACATGGACTCAGGCTACCCAAAGGGTGAAGGGGATGCCGAGCCGGGCTAGCCTCTCGAGCAGCGCGACGTCTGGTCCGAGGGTGTTGTTGTGGCTGGTGAAGAAGTGCCATTCGACAGACAAGACGTCGCTCAGAGGGTCTTTCGTCATCGCATAGTCTCGCTCTGCCTGGCTTGCTGCGCGTCCGACATCTCGTGCCCGGCCGTGCTTGATTTCGATCGCGTGTCCGGTTTCGGGGTCCAGAACGTCGTAGTAACGCTTGTCGCCGGCGGCCGTTTGGGACCTGATCTGCGTCGGCAGAGCTCCGGGAGTGTTGGCTCGTAGGAATGTTTCGGCGTCTTTTTCGAGCCGGTAGGTGTTCGGTGCCTTCTTGATATCGTTCGCCGCTTTGACCATGTCGTCGAAGTGTTTGGCGCTGATCATCCGTGAGGCGAGGCGGACGATATCGGCGTCTGGAAGTCCCACGGCGGCGAGCTTGGTCACCGCGGTCGGTGAGACTTTCCGCAGCAGGTCCATCTTGTCGGCGGTCGACTTGCCGAAGTCTTTCATGGTGGAGCGGAGCGCGGCCCCCGACGGGATCTCGTCCGCAGCCTTGATGAATTTCTCGGTCTTCTTGATTCCGGCCGCGATGTCGCCACCGATGGGGATGAGGGCGGCGACGCTGAATGCCGTGGAGATGAAGTCCAGGTTCACAACACCAGCGATCGCATCACGGATGTCACCGATGAAGATCACTCCGCTGGAGATGTTTCCGGCGAGGTAGGCGAGGCTTTGTCCCTCACAGAAGGGGCCCACATCTGTGATGTCTCCGCACAGCGCACCGCGCGAGAATTCGCCGATGTACTCGAGGACGCTTGTCTGATAGTCGAGGATGAGGGGATCGAATCCCTCGCTGGCGTGATCGATCTCCCACGTGTCGGTGTAACCGTCGACGTCCGTGTCGTCGCTGAACGCCTCCGTGCTGTTGGTCTGTGTCTCCTGGGCGTCGTTCAGGCCGTCATGGTCGAGGTCGGCTTTCCACGCCGAGAGTCCTTCCGCCCGCTCATACAGGTCGCTGAGGGTGTCGCGGTCGGTGTCTGCCCGGGTGGGGTCCGAGAATGCGCTGTAGTACGTTCCCCGGCCGAAGGCGCCGCCGGTCGTGAGCTGCCCGGCTTCTTCGCCGTCGCTGAGTCCGTCGTTGTCGGTGTCTGCGTCGTTCGGGTCGGTGTGGAACACGCGGCCGCTGCCGTCGCGCCATCCGCTGGTCTCTGCAGTGTCGGCGAGTCCGTCGTTGTCGGCGTCGGGTTCGCCGGTGTCACTGCCGATGCCGTCGAACACGTCGGGCAGACCACTCGCATCGGGCACGTAATAGAACTTGCCGCCGGTCGAGGCCGCGATCGAACTCAGCAGGGCGGCGTTGGTCCCGTACCCGAGGCCCACCGTGTAGACGGTGGTGTCGCTGGCCGCGGCACGAGTCGTGGACGATTCGTCGTAATAGCCGTCCCCATCGGTCAGGAACACGATGACCCGTTGGTGTGCGGAGTCGCCGTTAGTGTCGAGTTCGTTCAGGGCCGCGTCCATGCCAGCTGAGAGGTTGGTGCCACCGCTGTCGTCGACCCGGTCGATCGCGGACTTCACGGCGTCAAAGTCTGTGGTCATCGATTGATACACGGACGCTGAGTAGTCGAAGTCCACAACAGCAGCCTGATCCCCGGCCCGCAGGGAATCGACGAAGGACTTCGAGGCCGTCTTGCGGGCCCCGCCAGGGTCATTCCACGACATCGATCCCGAGGAGTCGAGTGTGAGGACTACGTCGATATTCCCTGACGCATTGCCTCCGCGTGGGGTCGCTATCTCGGCAGCCCAGATGGCGTCGAACTCGTCGACATCGACAATGACGAATTGTGAAGTCGGTGTGGCTGGAGCAGCAGTCGCCAACGTCTGAGAGAAGCGCGAGCCCGAAACCGCTTCTCCTTCGGGGATCCCGGCTCCGCTATCGAGCTCGGCCCAGTCGGCCGGACGCGTCTGAGTGGAGCGTTGCGCCGAGATGATCCCGCCATCGGGGGTCTGAACTGTCGCGATTCCCCTCTCAAGGTCGACGGCCTGATCGGCCGGGAACTCAAATGTTTGGGTGTCATTGTTGAAGCGGAGTACCGCCAGGTTGGCCCCCGGGTCGAGGTCCGCCGTGTCGAACGGGATCGTGAGTATGCCCGGCTCCAGCGCCAGGGGGGCATCGATCTCGATCGGCGGGGCTCGCTGGCCCGGCACTTCATTGAGCCGCTCGTCGTCAGAGACGCTTAGGCTCACGGACAGCACCGCCTTGCCGAGTCCTCGGGCTTCGTAGGTTGCAGCGGATTCGGCGGCAAGGACATTCTTAGCAAAGCTGTCGTCACCGTCAGCGATGCCGTTTGCGTCCGAGTCGACGACGGTCGGGTTTGAGCCCAGGGTGACTTCCTCGAAATCAGAGAGGCCGTCCAGATCGGTGTCGACCGCGAGTGGGTTGCTCCCTCGCGCGACCTCTTGTCCGTCAGTCAGCGAGTCACCATCCGTGTCGGGTTCGCCGGCCTTGGTGCCGCGGCCCAGTTCATCCGCCGTCGTCAGCCCGTCAGCATCGGGGTCGTCGGCTGCGTCGGAGATCCTGTTCCCGTCGGCGTCAGCCTTCGTCGGGTCCGTGATGCTCTGGAGTTCGGCGCTATCCGAAAGACCGTCAGCATCCGTGTCCGCCTTGAGAAGGTCGGTACCAGCCCGGATCTCAATCGCGTCGACGACTCCATCGGCGTCAGTGTCAGCCCATTCCCCAGCCGGATCGGCGCCGCCCGGGTTCACCGTCGTCGAGCAGCCAGCGAAGACGTTGATGCCGGTTCCACCGTCGCAGGTGTTCTTACCCTTGTCGCCGTTGAGGTTGTCGTCGCCGGGGCCGCCATAGAGAGCGTCGTTTCCGAGCCCAGCGAGGAGGGAGTCGTTCCCAAATCCGCCATACATGCTGTCGGCGCCGTTCTCACCGATGAGCCGGTCAGTGCCCGGCCCGCCGTCGAGAACATCGTCGCCCAGCTGGCCGTTGACAACGTCATCGCCCGCCCCGCCCTGCAGGGTATCGGCATCATTGCCGCCGTCCACGGCGTCGTCGCCCTCACCGCCATCAAGCTTGTCCGCACTGTTTCCGCCACTCAGCGTGTCATTGCCGACCTGACCGAAGAGAACGTCCTGCTCGTTCCCGCCGAAGAGAACGTCATCCCCGTCACCGCCGGAGAGGACATCCCTGCCACCGCCACCATAGATCGTGTCGTTTCCGCCACCACCGTCGATCGCGTCGGAACCGTCTCCGCCGCAGATGACGTCGTCACCGCTAGTGCCACGGAGAACATCATTGCCAGCGGTCCCCGTGATCGTGCACGACAAGGCGAAGGCCGGGGCGGTCACGACAGGAAGCGCCGTGGCCACCAGGGCCAGACCGGTTGCGATGGCGATCAGCCTCAGGAGGCGAGAGCCTGGCAAAATCGGGGTCGAGAATGGTCTGGTCTTCATGGGGCGTCCGTCTCTGCGTGATGTTGCCCAGCACGTGCAGGTGTCAATCCGACGCAAAGCTATCGGTGCGCACTCACCTCTGAACACCCCCACGTTCGGGAAACCCATCTGTGAGGACGGATGAGGTACGTCTCATGGCACTCGTTTACGCGAAACGGTCGAGTGGCTGGAGATCCCGTCCATGTTCCGCACGGGAACGGCTTACGCGACGATGGTCGAGCTGTCGGTGCATCTTGGAGTCACAACCAGGGTGACGTACAGTTTTTTGTACGTGAAAGGATCCCAATGCGCACCATGACATATTCAGGATCCCGAGCGAAGTACGCCGAGACACTCTCAGCAGTGGTGGATGACCGAGAAGAAGTTGTTATCACTCGTGCAGGACACGAACCCGTGGTCATCGTCTCCCTCGACGACTACGAGTCGCTCAAGGAAACCTCCTACCTGCTGAAGAACCCCGCGAACGCGCGACGCCTCCTCGGATCGATCGATCGACTCGAGGCCGGCCACGGCACGCAGCACGACCTTGACGAATGAGGTTGATCTGGGACGAGGATGCCTGCGACGACTCCTGCTGGAGGCAGCCGCAAGACCGCAAGATCCTCAAACGCATCAATACGCTCCTGAGCGACGTTTTTCGCAACGGCACTGAAGGCATCGGAAAACCCGAACCCCTCGAGCACGGCTTCCACGGGTATTGGTCACGTCGGATTACAGACGAACATCGCCTGATCTACACGGTCGAGAACGACGAAATCCGTATCGCCGGATGTCGATACCACCACGGGCGCTAACGCAGGGCCGTAGGCGGAACCCTCAACGGGAAGGCCATGCATCGTGAGCACGTGCGCCCTGTCGAGTCGTGCTTGTTCGCCTGGTATGGAAGGGGATGTGTCCGAGGATCCGACATGTGATCGCAGAGAAATTCGGGGTGCGATCACGAGAACTTTCGACACGTGTAAAACTAAGTGTTGTATTAACCTCTGTCGAATGCGTATTATGGCGTGTGACCGGCACTGCAGACCCAAGTCGTCGATCCTGGTGGGCGCCACGCCTTGTGAAAGTCTCTCTCGTCACCGCCTCAAGGAAGGCTCTCCCAGAGCCCGCGCATTGTTCCGCATCACACTCAAACAAAGGATTTTCAATGAGGAAAATGACCACTCGGGTGCTGGCACCCATCGTCGTCGTGGGTTTGGCTCTCAGCCTTGCCTCATGCGCTGCGCCCTCAGCATCGGACACCGCTGACGCGGCTTCCGGCCCGCTCACCGTATGGGTGATGGGCGACTCCGGCGAGAACCTGCAGGCGCTCGTGGAACCGTTCACGGAAGACACGGGGGTCAAGGTCAAGGTGGTCGCGATCCCGTGGGACAGCATCGACGAGAAGCTGACCACAGCCGTCGCCTCCGGTAAGGGGCCTGACGTTCTGCAGATCGGCTTGTCCAAGCTGCGCGCCTTCGCGGATGCCGGCGCCCTGCTCCCCCTCGACGCCGCCACACTGGCCGACTATCCCGCTCTCGACGCGTCGAACTTTCCCGACGGAGTGGGGGGAGACGCCACGGCGGTCAACGGCGAGGTCGTCAGCGTTCCCTGGGTAAGCGACACTCGCGTGCTCTTCTACCGTTCGGACATCCTGGAGGCCAGCGGCATCGCTGCACCCCCGTCCACCTGGGAGGAATTGCGTGCAGACGCCAAGGTTCTCGCCGGCCGCGGCGAAGGCCAGTACGGCTTCTACATCCAGCAGTGGGCCGCCCCACTGCCCGTCACCATGACCTGGAGCAACGGCGGAGACGTGATCACGACCGACGGTGCTGTCGACTTCAACACACCCGAATTCGAAGCGGCCGTTGACACCTACACTGGCCTGTACGCCGACAAGAGCGTGCCCACCAACAGTGACTTCGACGAGATCCAAGGATTTGTCTCGGGCGTAGCACCGATGGTGGTCAGCGGCCCGTACCTCGGCAAGGGAGTCGCCGACTCTGCCCCCGAGCTGGACGGCAAGTGGGCGGCCGCTCCGCTTCCCGCCGGTTCCGACTCGTCGACCTCGCTGTTCGCCGGATCCAACCTGGGCATCTGGGCCAACACGGAGAACAAGGACTCCTCGCTGGAGCTGCTCGACTTCCTGGCCCAGCCCGAGACCCAGCTCGAGTGGTATTCCGTCTCCGGCGAGCTGCCCAGCGTCAAGGCCGCCCTCTCCGATGCCTCGCTCAATGAAG
Organism: Cryobacterium breve; assembly: GCF_004402375.1. Lineage (GTDB taxonomy): Bacteria > Actinomycetota > Actinomycetes > Actinomycetales > Microbacteriaceae > Cryobacterium > Cryobacterium breve. The sequence goes on along the minus strand of NZ_SOGJ01000028.1, from coordinate 145,933 downwards.
ACCCGAACGTCAAGGTCTACACAACGCAGCTTGATAGCGCCAAGGTGCTTCCGCTGGTCTCAAACTGGGACGGCGTGGTGGGAACGGAACTACTCACGGCCCTCAACGGGATTGTGCTGCAGGGCGCGGACCGTGATTCGACACTGTCGACCTTCTTCAAGAAGACCGGCAGTCTCAGCGTCGACTAGCTGAAGGGGGCCGTCCCCCGCTCCGCGGGACGGCCCCCTTCCTCTCCTTCCATTTCCCCTCTGCCCGAGGAAAGGCTCTCGTGCGCACCCGCCTCACCCCCTACCTTTTTGTTTCCCCGGCCATGCTGCTGCTCATCGCCTTCGGCATCGTTCCCATCCTCATCGCCGCCGTGATCAGCACCACCAATATGAACATCTCGGCTTTCATGAACTGGGGCAACGTCAAGTTCATCGGCATCGACAACTACACCACGCTCTTCGCCGACCCGGACTTCTGGAACTCCATCGGCAACACGGCGCTCTTCGCTGTGGTGGGCGTACCGGCAATCCTGGTCCTGTCCCTGTCGGCTGCCCTGCTGCTCAACCACAGCCAGAACCGTTTCTTTCAGGCCCTGCGCTCTTTCTACTTCATTCCCGCGATCACCGCGATCGTGGCCGTGTCGCTGGTCTGGGGATACCTCTATAACACCCAATTCGGTGTCTTCAACTACGTGCTCTCACTCGTTGGAGCGGATCCGGTGCAATGGCTGTCCGACCCGACCCTGGCAAAATTCTCGGTCGGCCTCGTTGCCGTCTGGCGAGGGACGGGCCTGAACATCATCATCTTCCTGGCCGCCCTCCAGGCCGTGCCCAAGGAGTATCTGGAAGCCGCGTCCCTCGACGGCGCCTCCGGGTGGAAGAAGATCTTAACGATCACCATTCCACTGCTGCGGTTCGCGATCTTTTTCGTGGGAGTCACCACCACAATCGCCTGGTTGCAGTTCTTCGACGAACCGTTCGTCCTCACAGACGGCGGGCCATTGGGTGCCACCACGTCGGCATCGATCTTCCTCTACAAGGAAGGCTTCCGGCTCAACCAATTCGGTTACGCGAGCGCCGGTTCCATAGTGCTGTTCGTGATCATCGCGGTGATCACCTTGGTGCAACTACGCGTGAAGGGCAACGACGATGACTAACCGGCTCAGCGGGCGCAGTGAGCTGCGCACTGTGTCACGCACGCTGCTTCAGCCAGAGTCGGACGTGGAGGGTGGCCGGGTCTACCAGCAGCCTCAGCGCGCCCGCAACAAGTCGGCGTCGTCCCGCGGTCGTACCGTGACCGTGATAATCGGTGTCGCTCTGGTCATCGGTGCGCTGATCACCGCCTTCCCGTTCTTCTGGATGATCGCATCCTCGTTCAAACCACAGCGCGAGGCGGTGCAGTATCCGCCGTCGCTGCTTCCGCAGGCACCCACCCTCGAGTACTACCTGCGCCTATTCACCGAGCTGGACTTCGGTCGATACTTCGTCAACACAGTGATCGTCGTGCTCATCGGGTTCATCGGCCTGTTCCTGATGGCCATGGCCGGCTACGCGTTCGCAAAATTCGATTTTCGGGGCCGCAAGGTGCTCTTCTTCATCGTCCTGGCCACGATGATGATCCCTGTCCAGGTGACGATGATCCCGACCTACCTGATGCTCAACGGGATGAAACTGACAAACACCCTGCTCGGCATCGCCCTGCCCACGCTTGTCAGCGGATTCAGCATCTTCCTGTTCCGGCAATTCATGAGCACGATCCCAACCGAACTCCTCGAAGCCGCCCGCCTCGACGGCGCCGGCGAATTCCGCACCTTCTGGCAGGTCGTGCTCCCCATGTCCGGGCCCATCCTCGCCGTGCAGGTAGTACTCACTTTCATCGCGGGCTGGAACAGCTTCCTCTGGCCTCTGGTAATCGCCAGCGATCAGCAGTTCTACACGCTTTCCGTCGGCCTTGCGCTGCTCAACCAACAAATCGCGGTGAACCCATCCCTGCAGATGGCCGCCGCATCGATCATGGTCGTCCCGATTCTGATCGTTTTCATCATCTTCCAGCGCCATGTAATCCAGGGCTTCGCGCTCTCGGGCCTCAAGTAACAATCGGAGTCCACTATGACTGACACCACGACCACCATCGCCCCCGAGCGATCATTCGAACCACGTCCGGCCACCTTTGACGGCTTCGTGCACGCTCGCAACGCCCGGCTCGTCGACGGGCTGGGCCGCGAACTGCTGCTTCGCGGCGTGGGCCTGGGCAACTGGATGCTGCCGGAAGGCTACATGTGGAAATTCGGGGAGGGCGCCGCATCACCACGCGAAATTGAATCCCTGGTCGAACGACTCATCGGCCCCGAACGGGCATCCGAATTCTGGACCGCGTTCCGCGCTTCGTTCATTACAGAGGCTGACATCGAACAGATTGCCCGAAGCGGCTTCGATCACGTGCGCCTGCCGATCAATTCACGCCTGATCCAGAACGAGGACGGTTCACCAATCGAGGCCGGTTACGCCCTTATCGACCGGCTGATCGGCTGGTGTCGCACCCACAAAGTGTGGGTGCTCCTCGACCTGCACGGCGCGCCAGGCGGCCAGACCGGCACCAACATCGACGACTCGCCCCACAACCTGCCTGAGCTGTTCATGGACCCGATTTATCGCGACCGAACGATCCAGCTGTGGCGGCAGCTGGCCAAGCGCTATGCCCACGAGACGGTGGTGCTGGGCTACGACTTGCTCAATGAACCCCTGCCCAACGAGTGGCAGTACCGCTATGCCGGCGAGCTAGCGACCCTGTACCGCGACCTGACCGCTGAGATTCGCCTTGTAGACCGGGATCACCTCATCGTGTACGAGGGCTCGCACTGGGCGACGAACTGGGACATCTTCACCGAGGTGTGGGACAACAATTCGCTGCTCCAGTTTCACAAGTACTGGTCCTCTCCCGACCGGGCCAGCATCGCTGCCTTCCTCGAAGTGCGGGACCGACTCGGCCTGCCGATCTACATGGGCGAGGGCGGCGAAAACACCCTCGAGTGGATCTACGCCGCGTTCCGGCTCTACGAAACCCACGACATCGGCTGGAACTTCTGGCCCTGGAAAAAGATCGACACGCTCACCTCACCCGCCTCGATCGTCGCCCCCCGCGGCTGGAGCAAGGTCGTCGCCAGCGTCCAAGATCCCTCAGCACTCAGCCGGGACGAGGCGCAGGTCATCTTCGACGGCCTGCTGAGCGCGATGAGGATGGAAAACTGCACCTGGCAGGCCGACGTTGTGGCCGCGCTACTCGCCGACCGGCCGACCGTCATCCCCGGCTGGGGATTCGGCTACCGTGGTGCGGGCGAGTCATATTCAGTGGCCGATGCGCGGCCCCTCCCCGGCATCCGCGACGACGAGAAGGTCACGCTAATATGGGCGTGGCCGGGTGAAAACCCTCAGAACCCATTCGAACAGACCGATGGCCGGCCGTATAGCCCAAACGAGCAACTGGTCGTGCGACTCGCGACCGACGACTGGCTGGAATTCGAGCTTGCGGCCAGCGCCGGAACGTGTCGGGTACTCGACGCTTTCGGTGAGGACGCCCGGGTCACCACTGAAATTACAAGCCGAGGATTGCGGGTCACCGCCACCGATATGACATCCATCGCACAGATCGTATTGGAGCCCAGGACGTGAAAGGTTCAGAACAGAAGAACACACGCGCCGCTCACTCCCGTCCGGGAACGCCAGGATCGGCTCCTGCGACGGTAGGTGATGTGCGCCAACGAAACCGGCGCCACGCCCTGCGGAGCATCATCCTGTCCGGCCAGACCACGCGCGCCGAAATCGCTCTGGAGTGTGGGCTGTCTGTCGCGTCGGTGACGAACCTCGTGTCGGAGCTCATCAACGAGGGCCTAGTAATCGAAGCCGGCCTGATAGCGTCCACCGGCGGCAGGCCGATCACACTGCTCACCCCCAACCCCTCCGGCGCATACATGATCGGCGCCGACGTTGGCGAGCGTGGTGTCGCCGTGGAGCTCTTCGACCTCTCCATGACACGGATCGACCGGGAGTTTCGGGGCGGCACTGCCGGCGAACCCGTCGAAGCGATCGCCCGCGATCTCGACGAAGCCCTCGACGCACTCCAGCTACGAAACCCCGACGCCTGGGAACGCATGGTCGGGGTGGGCCTCGGCCTTCCGGGCATCGTCGAGACGGATGCGGACGGTCGCCAGGTGCTCCATGCGCAAGGCCTCGGCTGGCCGCCCATCCCAGCGCACCAACTGATCTCCCACGACATTCCGGTCTTCGCCGAGAACGGGGCGAAGACCCTGGCGATGGCCGAACTGTGGGATGGCGCCGCCCGCGGCATCGACGAAGCCCTCGTCGTGCTCCTCGGTCGCGGCGTGGGCCTGGCCATCGTGAGTGGCGGCGAACTCGCCCACGGCTGTAGAAGTAGCGCCGGAGAATGGGGTCACCTCAAGATCGCCCGCAATGGTCGCCCCTGCCGTTGCGGCGGCCGCGGCTGCGTTGAGGCGTACCTGGGCGCTGACGCGATCCTGGATACGTGGCGCGATGAAGGCGCCACTGTGGAGGGGTCAGGCTGGCGCGCCATCGGCGAGCTCCTCGACGCCGATAGAGCCGGTGACCCCGTTGCGGTTGCCGTGGTTGAGGAACTGGTCGCCACGCTGGGCTCCGCCTTGGGTGGTCTGGTCAACCTCACCAACCCGCAGCGCGTCATTGTCGGCGGGTGGGTGGGCCTACGCCTGATGGAAACCTTGGGCGATCGAATCTTCGCGGCAACCCAGACCGAGGCGCTCGACCGTCCGGGCAGCCAGTTCGAACTCGTAGCCTGCCACTTCGGTGGCGACACCGTGGCCCTTGGAGCCGCGATGATGCCTCTGGGGGCGCTCATGAACGAACCTCGCGGAACTCGCACTGTTCGGTCCGCCCCGGAACAATCATCGCTTGCCCTGAAATAGGGCGTCACCGGAAGCGCGGGTAGCCGGCCTAGGCCGCCAGCTCGCGGCCTGCAGCACGCCCAGAATCACCGTCGAGGCAATCCGTCAGGAAGCGACGTTGGGCCCCAGTTTCGTCCCTCCGCACTGGTTACACGCCGTCAGTCGACCACGGGCACCGTGATGGAGACGGTCGCCGTCTGCTCCGGGTCGAGGGGCACCTGGGTAAAGGCCTTCAGCGCCATATCAGCCCAGCTCACCGAGGTGACCAGGACAGTCACATAGGCCTGCACTGTCTCGACAACCGCACGATCGCCGACGTTGTGCAGTGTGATTTCGGCCCTCACGGTGTCAATTCTCGACAGGTCGGCACACTGAAGCCGCAGGTTCGAATACTCAACCCGCGTGTAGGGAAGCCCCTCGCCGAAGCTAAACGACGGGCTCTGGTTCAGATCGGCGTACCGGTCGCCGTGCTGCCCACGGATCTGGTTGTAATAAGTCGGCTGCTGGCCAACGTGCCGGGCGAACGAGATCGGCAGCCGCATTCATCGCCGATCCCGGCAGCACCAAAGGTTTGGACGCCATCAGCAGGACAAGCATAGGAGTTCCAATGACCGCCAACGCGTCCAGCAAGGCAATTTGACCGCCCACCAATTCGAGCGTCGCGGTTGACCGGCCCTCGCCGACCAGCTCTATCCGATCACCCACGACGGCCACCACGTAGTCTGCGGCAGTCGTGGCTTCGACGGCCTCGTGAATCAAGTCCACGTCAGGCCGACATTGCCGCAGTTACCACTAACGGCCGGAGTCGCCCCGGTCGGAGTGACCCTTGTCGTCACGGTCCTTGTCGGCGCTGCGATCACGCTTCTTCCCCTCTGCGGCAATGGCGAACAACGTCGTCGTTCCGGAGACCTCGTTGCCGACCGCGAGCATCGGCCTACCGCTCGGCGAGTCCTTCGCAGAGACGAAGACGAGGCCCTCCGGGCCGAGGTCGCCCGCCCGCGGCAGATCGGCCGCGCCCGTTCCGGCCTCAACCGACCCCTCCATCGAAACGGAAAAGTCACGATTGTTGATATAGAGCACGAACGTGGCCGAGGCGGGGTCGGTGATGTCGTAGGCCATGATCCCGCCGACGCGCTCAAGTCCGATGAAGGCGTAGCTGCGGCCGTCGATCTCGCCGATCGCGAGGTTTTCCGGCTCAGGACCCTTGTCGTCGCTGCGGCCCTCCAGGTTGGACACACTGTGGTTGGAGTTGAAGAAGTCGGGGTTGGCCGCGGCCGTGATCTCCTCGAGCTGCTGAGCCGAGTCGAAGACCTGCTCACCGCCGGTCGTCCAGATCGAGAAGGAGCGAGCACCGAAGGCGTAGAGCTCCTGGTAGCAAGTGCCTGCCTCGTTCAGACCGTTCTCGGTGGTCACGTTCAGCCGGCCGAGATCGGCGTCGCCGGTCAGGCCGGCCAGTGGGCTGTCCGCGCAGATCGGCAGGAGGCCATCCGCGCCCAGATCCTTCACCCTGACACCCTCCTCGTAGTCACCCCATTCGCGGGCGTCGCCCTCGTTGGCGGTGACCAGGTAGGTCTCGTCGTCGGCGGTGTATGCGGTGATTCCGTCGGGCATGTACATGCCCTTGAGACCCTCATAGCTTTTGATGTTGAGGGTCGGCGCGCCCGTCGGATCGCGGTCCGAGGCGTCGATTCCGTTTCCGTCCAGGCCGTGGTCCTTGAACCCGAGCGGCCAGATTTCGGTGATGTCGGCCTCCGCGAGGCTCACGACGGCCACCGCGTTGGCCTCCTGCAGGGCGACGTAGGCGACCTCGCTCCCGGCGTCGATCGCGACATACTCCGGTTCAAGGTTCACCGAGACCGGGTTGGCCCCCAATCTGGGCCCGAAGACGCGAACATCCTCCGGCAGGGTCTTGCCGCCGCCCGCCTCGAACGCGTGGAAGTCGGCGGCTCTGACCACCGATTGCACCGGCGCGGTCACGCGCCCCGGCAGGGTGACGATGCTGACCGAACCCTCCGGGTCGACGGTGAAGTCCTCGTTGGGCTCCCCCTCGTTTGCGACGACGGCATAGCGGCCGTCGGCCGAGATGCTGACCATGTCGGGGAGCGCGCCCACCCGCACGGCTCCCAGCACGGCCGCCTCGTCGGTGTTCGCGTCGAAGAAGACCAGCCAGCCGGCATCCGTCTTCACGTCGGATTCGATGGCGATCGCACCGAGCCCGTCCTCGCGGACCGCAACGGAGTTCGCGGTGGTTCCCGCCGGGATCACCGAACCGTCGTCGGCCGTGATGCCCTCCGCCGTGAGGTCGAAGAGCTTCGTGGGGACCGCGGGGTCTACGGCGTCGAGCACGTCGACCGCGCCGGCCTGCGCGTTGACGACAAAGAGGCGCTCGCTGTCGGCGTGATAAGTGACGATCTCGGCGGCCGACGCGTCAAAGACGCCGGTCTCGTAGCGGCCGAGCACACTCAGCGTGAGCCCGGCGGCCTTTCGCGAGGGCGAGTCGCGCTCGTCGCCGTCGTCAGCTGATGCCGCCGGTACCATCGCCCCGGTGGCGAGGACGCTTCCGATAACGAGCGCCAATACGGTGGCCGAGGCACTGCGGCGGCGGCTGATTGCGGGCATTCGAAGTCCTCCAGGGTCGTGGTCAATCGTTCCCCCTGTTGAGGGGCAGCAGATGGCGAACGGGTGAATTCCAGATGTCGGCGAGGGGAACTACGGGATCAGGGGCGGGCGCTGAGGAATTCCCTGAGGCCGACCAGATCGTCGGTGTTGATGTGGTCGACTCCGGCCTCATAGAGCTGCGTCCAGACCGCGTCGCGCGCCGCACCGGCCACATCCGTCGTCGCCCAGAAGCGCACGCGGTAGCCCTTGTCGTGCGCGGTCTGCACGTACTCGTGGAGCTTCGCCCGCTCGGCCTCGGGCATAGCGCCTTCACCGTTCCAGGTGAACAGCCTGGTCCAGTTTTCGCTGACCAGCGGCATGAGTGTGGCCGGGATGTCGCCGGCGAGGTCGCCGGAACGGCCATCGTAGAAGCTGAACCGGTTCGTCTGGGCCCGCATCGTCGCCAGGGGGCGATTGCCGCTCACCACCGCGGTGACCGCCCCGCGCTTGGTCTTTCCGTCGGAGTAGCGGGTCATGATTCCGGAGTGTTCCGCGAGGGCTGCTTCGATCGCCGCGTACGTCGTCTCCGGCTCGGACTTGATGTCGATCAGCAGCTGCACGCTGCCTTTCCAACCGGGGTACACGCTGCGACCCTTCGCGATCTCGTCCAGCGGTTCGAGGTAAAGGCTCTCGAGCGTGACGCCCGGCCGTACCGCCTCGAGGCTGTGCGCGACGAGAAGTTCGCCGCCGATCAGCCAGACGTCGGCCTCCACGCTGGTGAAGCCCTGCTCGAGGGCATCGAAGAGCGGGCGCTCGTGCTCGTAGTCGTTGTGGGCGTGCGCGGCCGCCAGCGGCTCGCCGAGCACGACGTCGACGCCGCGTGAGCGCGCAGCCGTGTGCTGCTCCGGTGGTGCCGCGGCGCCAGCGAGCGTCGCGAAGGCAAGGGCGGCCACGAGGGCCGAGGAAACGGGTGCGAAACGGATGGGAGACTCCTTCAGACTCTGAGCTGCGGTGCGCGTGGTGCTGCAACTTCCTGTGGAAGCCTGCCGAAGTCCCCCTGCATGCTCAAGCCGGCGCGGCGGTGTTCACCAGGGCGTCTTCCGCCCGCCGGTATCTGTTCACGACGACGGATGCGCCTCGGCGTCGGCGTCCGGCGTCGCGGTCAGCAGCCGTCACCAAATCGGTGTGACAAGACATCGCGGTCCATGACCTTCGGAGTTTCCCAGTGCGCGAATGACGCGGAGAACGAAAAGAGCCACTCACCCATGGCCTCGTAGACGGCTGATTCGGGGCCTCGGGCGCCCAAGCTCGCGGCCAGGTGTTCGCGGACGATGAGGTCAGGAGCGCGCCGACGAAGGGATTCGTTTGGTGTGCGCGCACGTAGCAGGTGGATCGGGTATGGCTGACCGTGTGACTGAGCATGGCCCCTCACTCCTTCTGATGAGGAGTGAGCGACGGCCGAAGACCCGCGGAGTTCCGGTCTTCTCTTACTGTGCGCCCGAAGGGATTCGAACCCCCAACCTTCTGATCCGTAGTCAGATGCTCTATCCGTTGAGCTACGAGCGCAGGCTGTCAAACAGCTAAGCGCTCTATGACAACTTGAAAACTATAACAGCTATTCGGCGTGCTCTGGTGCCGCAAGCGCAGCCGGGGTGCGAATTCCGAGCCAGGACACGATCCCACCGGCGATCATCAGGCCCGCCACGACCACCATCACACGCTGGAATCCGCCCACATCGAGCGCGCTCCCGATGATCGTTCCGGCCAGGGCCACCGCGATCAACCCGGCCACGCGGGCCACGGCGTTATTGACGGCCGACCCGATCCCGGCCTGCTCGGCGGGGATCGAGCCCAGCACCGCGGAGGTCAGAGGCGCCACGGTGATGGCCAGACCCAGTCCGATCATCACGATGGCCGGAACGACTTGCACCCAGAGGTCGATGGGCGGCACCGCCCCACGCAGCAGCAGGAAACCGAGGCCCGCGACGACCGGACCGACGGCCATGAACATCCGTGGACCGTAGCGGCCGGCGAGCGTGCCGAACAGGGTCGCGAGCAGGAGCAGCATGACGGTCGCCGGGATTCCCGCGAAGCCGGCCGCGGTGGCGGAGAAGCCGCCGACCTGCTGCAGATAAAGCGTGAAGACGAAGAACCCGAGGCTGAGGGCCGCATAGACGCCGACCGTGGCGAGGTTGCCGACCCCGAAATTGCGGATCCTGAACAGGTCGAGGGGCATCATCGGATGCGGTGCGCGCGCCTCCCACCACAGGAACCCGGCGAAGGCGAGCAGCCCGACGATGAACGGAACGAACACGATTGGGCTGGACCAGCCCAGACGGCCCTGCTCGATCAAGGCGAAGACGGCACCGCCCAGGCCGAACGCCGCCAGACCGGCACCCCACCCGTCGAGGGGCGCGGCCGGCCGGGTGCGCACGGGCTCGTGCAGTCCCACCAGCAGGTACAGGGTGACCGCGATGGGGATCACGTTCAGCCCGAAGATGAGGCGCCAGCTCAGGGTGTCCACCAGGACGCCGCCGAGTACCGGGCCCATGATGCCCGCGATCCCCGTCCAGCCGGTCCAGGTGCCGATCGCTCGGGCCTGTGCCGGCCCCGAGAAGTTAGAGGTGATCAGCGCTAGGGAGCTCGGCACGAGCAAGGCGGCTGCCATGCCCTGCAGCACCCGGGCGACCACGAGGGCGCTCCCCCAGGGTGCTACCGCGCACGCGAGAGAAGTGATTCCGAAGCAGACCAGGCCGATCCGAAGCACCCGCACCCGGCCGAACGTGTCGGAGAGCGACCCGGCCACGAGGATCAGGGCACCCAAGGAGAGCAGATAGCCGTCGACCACCCACTGCTGCAGCGCCAGCCCGCCGCCGAGCTCCCCCGAGATCGCCGGCAACGCGACCGTGACGATGGAGCCGTCCAGAAATGCCACGAACGACGCCAGAATCGCCACGATCAGCACCTGGCGTTCTCTGGACATCATCCTCACACTCAACCTCCTCGGAGCCTGCGGGCGCACCCCGGAGCCCCGCGAGCCGCCCTTGCCGAGGTCGGCGGCCGGTGCAAAACTAGTATCCATGACCGCGACCCACAACACCCAGTCATCCTTAGAATATGCGGGCCTGCGGGCCTTGTTCATCAATTGCACCCTGAAACGAAGTCCGGAAGTCAGCCACACGCAGGGTCTGATGAATCTCAGCATCAACCTGATGCACGAGCAGGGCGTCCACGTCGAGACCATTCGGGCCGTCGACCACGACATCGCCACGGGCGTCTACCCCGATATGACCGAGCACGGCTGGGCGACGGATGCCTGGCCCGCCCTGTTCGAAACGGTGCGTACCTCCGACATCGTCGTGATCGGCGGTCCGATCTGGCTCGGCGACAACGGCTCCGTCACCAAACGCGTCATCGAACGCCTTTACGCCATGTCGGGCGAGTTCAACGACCAGGGTCAGTATGTTTACTACGGCAAGGTGGGCGGCGCCGTCATCACCGGCAACGAAGACGGTGTGAAGCATTGCGCGTCGAACGTGCTCTACAGCCTGCAGCACATCGGGTTCACGGTCCCCCCGGCGGCGGACGCCGGCTGGATCGGTTCGATCGGCCCGGGGCCGAGCTACCTGGACCCGGGATCCGGCGGACCGGACAGCGACTTCACGAACCGCAACGTGACCTTCATGACCTGGAACCTGATGCATTTGGCTGCGATCCTGAAGGCCAGCGGCGGCATCCCCGCGTACGGCAATCTGCGCGGCGAGTGGGATCAGGGCGAGCGGTTCGGATTCCAGCCGAACCCGGAGTACCGGTAGCGGCGCCGTCGCGCCGGAAGAGAGGGCACTGCATCCCTGACCCTGACCTTAGTTCCGGGCAGCCGGGGGCAGCGGATCGGCTATTCATTCACGAGCACGGGCACACCGAGAGCCACTCCGACAGCCTGGCCGGCCAGGACAGCCGGGACCTCGATCCGGAAGATCATTCGTTCGTCCGGAGCTGTCTCGTGGGCATGCGACGGGTCAGTCGAGCCGAGATGGTGCACGAAGCGATCGGTGCCGAGCAGATTCCCCTGCTCGTCGTAGAACCCGGCCAGAACCTGTAGGTCGATCACCTCACTTACGTCGCTGGTGACCCGCACGGCCCCGGTGACGGAGGCGCCGTCGAAGGCCAAGTCCTCCAGGGAGAACCGGTCATCGAACGGGCCGGCCACCTGAACGATCTCACCACGGCTCGGCTGGGCCTGCGCCATGCCGACAAGTTCGGGCTCCCCCGTCGCCGCGGCGAGCCCGGCAAAAGACATCTGCGGTGTCACCACGGCGGGCACAGCATCCGTGCCCGCCGGGTTGGTGACGGCCAGTGTGACCGTGGCCAGTCCGGCGACCAACCCCACCACGATGACCAGGGCCGCAAGCTGAGGTGTTCTGAGTTTCATTCGATTCTCCTGAGGTGCGGTCGCCGGCTGGGTGGTTGGTTCGGTCCGCGCTATCGGATGACGCGCAGGGCGTGGCCGACGATGGTGAACAGGGCCGTGTTGTCGGTGGTGCCTTCCAACTGGTCGGAGCCGGGACCGGAGGCGTAGACCGGGACATCCGCGCCGGTGTGGTTGCTGGAGAGGTAGCTCAGCCACAGACCGGCCTCTGGGGAACCGTCGGTGACACCGGCCGGGTCGGTGGGTGTGCGGAAGGTGGCCGGGCCGAAGTTCTTCGCGTCGGCCGCGCCCGATCCGTTCACGATGCCGGTGGATCGGGCCGCATCCCGCGCATTGCTCGGCCTGGTCGGCGCGGAGTTGTTGGCGGTGTTGCCGCTGTCGACGTTGGCCGGAGGGGTCGACGCCTCAGCATTGGTGAAGGTTCCCTTTTCAATGATGTTGAACCCGGCGCATTCGTGGTCTGCCGTGACGATGACGAGGGTGTTACCGTCGCGCTGGGCAAAGTCCTGCGCGATCGTGACGGCGTCGTCGAAGGCCTTGATCTCATCGAGGGTCTGGGCTGCGTCGTTGGCGTGGGAGCGCTTGTCGATCAGCGCCCCTTCGATCTGCAGGTAGAAGCCCTTGTCGCTCTTCTCGCCCTTCTCGTTCTTCTCACCCTTCTCGCCCTTATGGCTGAGCAGCTCGATGGCCTTGCTCGTCATCTCCGGCAGGCTCGGCTCCTGCGCTTGGGCCGACGAGGGGTTGTCACGTTTGGACTTTTCGACGGTGAGGTTGCCTCGGTTGAACAGCCCGAAGACCTTCTGGCCGGTGGCGGCCGCGAGGTCGGTTTTCGTGGCCGTCCTCTGGTTCGCGATCGAACCGAGCACCGAGTAGCCCTGGGCGGTCAGCGCTGCCTCGTCGGCGGCATCGAAGCGGCCGAGGCCACCGCCGAGGATCACATCGGCGGTGCCGTTGCGGGCAATCTGATCGGCGATGGGGGTCACCCGTACGTCGGTCGTGGGCAGAGCGGACCCGGTCAGCGCGAGGTCCTGGCAGGACGCGTCGGAGTAGACCGGCCCCTGGCATCCTCGGGCGAGGGCGTGGCTCATCTGGCCGGCCGGCGTGGCGTCGGTGACCTCCGCCGTGGACACGTTGCCGGTGCGATAGCCGGCCTTCTTGGCAAGTTCCATCATCGTCGGCACGGCGACGCCTTTGGCATCGACGCCGAGGGCGGCGTTGTACGTCTTGACACCCGAGGCCCAGGCGGTCGCGGCCGAGGCGGAGTCCGTGACCGGGTTGGGGCGGAAGTCTGCCTGGCCGGGCTGACCGGAGAGTTTCTCCACCGCATAGGTGCTCACATGCCCCTGCGCCTCCAGAGTCTCCATGGCCAGCTTTCCGTCCGAGCCGTAGAAGCGCTCCCGGGCAGCGGTGACGTGGGTGCGACCCATGCCGTCCCCGAGCAAGTAGATGACATTCTTCGCTCGACCCTTGTCGTCGTCGGCCGAGGCCGAGAGGGAGGTGCCGACCAGGCCGGTGAGGGTGGCGGTGGCCGCCAGGGCCACCACCAGTGTTGTGGCAGCCAGCGCCGAGAAGGGACGTCGCATGTTTCTCCTGAGGTGGGGACAACGAGAGTGACAGCTTCTGTTGCCACCCTCGGACTCTAGATGTCAGTGGTGTCCCCCGAATGGCCGCCGGATGAACAACCTTTCCGGCTCGGCTTGCTCGGCTTGCTCGGCTTGCTCGCACCCGGCTTCAGTATCGATGGAGCGAAATGGTTTCGATTTAAGTTGTTAACATATTGACGCTATATTAGAAGATAGCTACTATATAGGTATGGCAGGAGCCCCCACTCCGAACTCTCCGACCGCCTCTATTCCGGCGGTTTCTTCCCTCGTGCAGCAGCTGCAGCAGACCCGTGACCTGGCCGCGGCGGTTCTCGATTCGGTGTCCTTCTCGCTGCTGAGCGAGGCGGATGCGATGGCAGTGCTGGGCACGGTGGAAGACCTCGGCCGTCGAGTCGATGCCGCCAGGGTCGCATCCGCCGCTGACATCGCGGTGCGGTCCCGAAGCATCCTCGGCCACGAGTCCCTCGCCCACAAGAACGGCGCCTCCAGCGGCACCGACCTGATCACCCGGTTGACGCGCATCTCATTCCGGGAGGCGAACCGGCGGGTGCGACTCAGCGACAACGTACTGCCTCGCATGGCCGGCACGAGCGTGTTGCCGCCGTTCTACCCGGCCGTGGCGGATGCCCTCGCGGCCGGTGACCTCGGTGTGGATGCGGCGGAGAATATCGTCACCGCCCTCGACCGAGTCGCGGCGCGGGTCGCGCCGGACGACCTTGGCATGGCCGAGCGCACCCTGGTCGCCCATGCGACCGGTGCTGTCACCGAAGAGACCCTCGGGCTTCCCGGTGAGGGGTTCGCGTTCCCGGCGGACCTGGTGCGGGGGATGGCAGGGCAGTGGCAGGCCCACCTCGACCCTGACGGCACCGCCCCCACTGAGCCCGTCGCTCAGGCCCGCAGCACTGTCGGATTCGGCCTCTTCCGCGACGGCCTCTATCCGCTCCGCGGCGGGGTCACCCCAGAACTGCGCGGCATCATGAACGGGATCTTCGACACCTACCTCTCCGCGCACGCGGCGCCAGCGTTCCCCACCGAGGAGGAGCAGGCGCGGATGGATGCTGGGGAGCTCATCCCGGGAGCCGAGGCCGCGGCCCTCAGCGATGACCGAAACGGTGGTGAGAAGCGGGCCGACATCCTCCGGGGTGTCCTTGAGGCTGCCACTCGGGATGCGGGAACCCCGTCGATGGGTGGTGCCGCGCCGACGGTGATGATCCACGTGAACCAGTCTGACCTGGTCGCCGACCGCGGAGTGGGCTGGATCGACGGCGTCGAAGCGCCGATCTCGCTGACCAGCGTGACGCAAGCCATCTGCGCCGGCGGTTTTCAGCAGATCGTGTGTGGACCGAACGACGAGGTGCTCACCCTCAGCACCGAGAGACGCTTCTTCAACCGGTCCCAGCGCCGCGCCATCGCCGCCCGCGACGGCGGTTGCATCATTCCGGGGTGCACGGTGCCGGCAGCCTGGTGCGAGGTTCACCACGTGATTCCCTGGTCCCGAGACGGGAGGACCGCGATCGAGAACGGGGTGCTGCTCTGCTGGTATCACCACCACAGCATCGACACCTCCGGGTGGGAAATCCGCATGGCGAGAGGCAAACCCGAAGTCAGGGCACCGCTCTGCTTCGACCCTGGCCGCAGATGGCGGGCAGCTGGGAATAATCGGGCGGGGTCTGGGCTCCGGTCTCGACAGGCTCGACCAGCGCCAGACTAGTTTTCTGGGATCGGGGTGCCCGGTAGACGGGCTCAACCAGCGCTGGCAGCCGATTTCCTGGGCAATCACGCGCTCCACTTCGTCCCTCGTCGCGCCGAGCAGTCGACGTCGCGCGACCCATCGCCAGGGTCTCCGCGCAGTCCACCAGGTGCAGCGGATCGCGCGTGAAGAACGTCGAAGCCCACCCGGCCGCTGGCAGGCCGCAGAGGGGTACCCTCGGAGCATGGTGAACCCCGACGGGACTGAGGCATCGAACAAGTTTCCCGCCGACCCGGTCGAGTTATTCTTCGATCTCGCGTTCGTCTTCGCGTTCTCCCAGCTCGTGAAGCTCCTTCTGGGGGGCGCCGACCTGGGCCACCGTCGGTCAGGCAACGCGACTGTTCCTGATGCTGTGGCTGCCATGGACCCAATTCACGTGGTCGGCCAACGCTGTCCCCAGGCGATCGAGAACCGTCCGCGTGCTGTTCCTGATCGCGACCGCTGCCAGTGTCCCGATGGCGGCGGCGCTCCCGAGCGCCTTCGCTGAAAGCGGCCCCTTCTTCGCGATTCCTTTGGCCGCCATCTCTCTCATGGGTGTCGCCCTCATGGTCATCGGCCTCCCTGTGCAGGCGCGGGCGTACCGATCGGTGCTGAAGTACTCGGCGCCCACGCTAGTGGCCATGACGCTGTTCGTGATCGGCGGGTTCCTGACAGATATAGCCCGTGACGTGGCATGGATCCTCGGCGTGCTCGTCATGAAGCCCCCGATCCAGGCCGGCGGACAAGACTGGGTGATCCGTCCGTACCACTTTGCCGAACGCCACGCGATGTTCATCATCGTCGCACTCGGGGCCCCCGGCGTATCGAACGATGGGCGCAGTCGGCTTCGTGCTGTACTTCGGCAGTATGGGCTACGCCGCGCGCCGCTCCCACGGAATAATCACCTACGAACGGTTCATCGCGGTCGCGCTGATCGTCGCCCTCTTGTTCATCGGCAGCAATATAAGTGGCGTCGTCCTGCTGGTCGCTATCGACCTCATCCTGCTCACCGCACTAGTCCTCGAACACCGGCGATTCGAACCCACCCCGACCGGGGCACCAGAAGAAACTTCGACTGCAACCTGAGTCCCGAAAATTGTCAGCCCTGCAAGCCTTTTCCAGCGAATTGTTCGCATCAGTCGCGGAGGGGTCAAGCCGAAACGACTCTGCTCTGCCGATCACCGCCGGCAAGCGTCGCGCAGTGTGAGTATGCTGCCACGCTTCGGGGCCCACCTCGGGCTGTGCCTCTACAATGTGGGCGAACGCTGTGCTCCACACATATGCGAGAAAACCCCCAGCTCGCCAGGGGTTTTTCAGCGGAGACGGTGGGATTTGAACCCACGGTACCCCGTGAAGGGTACTCCACCTTAGCAGGGTGGTGCACTAAGCCGTACTATGCGACGTCTCCTTGGTGCCTGCACTGCAAACACACGATAGCAATCATAACCGTACTGACGGCATCCGCACGAACCGGGCCGCGTGGTGCCCGTCGGGCGCTACTGGTCGTCGAGCGTGCGCCCGACCGAACAGGTGAGTTCGCCCGCGGTCTGGCCGGTCACGGAGTCCGAGAGCACGGTTGTCGACGGATCCGTCACAGCCGGGTCGGGGACGGCGGGGTTCGCAACCTCGCCGGTCTCCGGGTCGGTGGTGGCTACCGGCGCAGGTTCGGCTTCCACTGGAGCGCTCGGGTCGATGGTCGCGCCTCCCCCGGTAGTTCCGCCCAACTGGAGCGAGGCGTCAGCGGCAACCGCAGCGAAGAGGTCCTCAAAGTCGGGTTCGATCGCCTCCACCCCGCCGTCGACCGTGCCGGTCGGCACCTGAATGAAGACGACCTTGCTGAGGTCGATGTCCTTCAGCGCCACCGCGATCGAGGCAAGAGTGGAGACATCGTTCAGATTCGTGGACAGGCTCATGTTCGCCGTCACGGCTTTGGCCAGCGAGTAGACCTTGAGCGGATCGGTGAGGGTCTCGGCGCTCTTGACCGTGCGCATGAGCGAGGAGAGGAACACCTGCTGGTTGCTGATCCGGGTCAGGTCACTGCCGTCGCCGACGCCGTGGCGGGTGCGCAGGAACTGGAGCGCGGCCGTGCCCTCCAGGGTGTGCATGCCGGCCTCCAGGTACGTGTTCGTGTACTCGTCCTCGATGTCCTCGGCGACACAGACCGGAACGCCTCCGACCGCCGTGGACATGGCGATGACCCCGTTGAATTGCACCTCCGCCGCGTAGGGGATGCTCAGACCGGTGAGCTTCTCCACGGTGAGCACCGTGCAGGCCAGGCCGCCGTAGGTGAGCGTGGTGTTGATCTTCTGGCTGCTCATCGCGTTGAAGGTGCCACCCTCCGGGTCGGGGCACTCGGGGATGGGCACGTACAGGTCCCGAGGAAAGCTGATCACGGAGGCGTTGCTGTGGTCCTCGGAGATGTGCAGCAGCATGGTCACGTCGTTGAGGTCGCCGGTGGAGTCTTCGGGACCGAATGATTCGCCCTGGCCTTTGCGGCTGTCACTGCCGACGATGAGCAGGTTCACCCCACCTTTGATCGCATCGATGCTGGGTGCCGGGCCCTCGGTCTCGTTGGCGAGCTTCACGCTCGGCTGCACGCTCGCGGCGACGTCGTAGGTCGCGATCGCGGCAACGGACACGCCGCTCACGAGCAGGACGGCCAGTGAAGCGGCAAGAACCTTGGCCAGGGCGGTGAATGGGTTGGAGCGACGGAGGCGACCGTGGCGGGCGATGGTGGCGAGCTTCCTCGTTCGTGACGAGCGGGGGCGCATTTGGTCGCTCACTCAGGTCCCTTCGTTGATGCAGGCCGTGCAGAGTAAAGGTGCGGAGGGCGTGGGATTCGAACCCACGAGACATCTCTGCCCACCAGTTTTCAAGACTGGCTCCATCGGCCGCTCGGACAGCCCTCCCGATTCACTGCCCGACTGCGCTGATCGAACACGCGACGCGGACTTGCGAATACCGACCGATTCTAACCGCTCGCCGACTGACCACAGTGCCAGAAGATGCTGGCAGCCGGCTGGGCACCCGCTACAGGCTGCCTAGAACGACAGCGAGCCCGTCTTCGTGCACGGCCCCGGTGATCTCGCTCGCCACGGAAAGAACGTCCTGCGGTGCCTGGCCCATGGCCACTCCACGGCCGTGAATCGCCGCCCACTCCAGCATCTCGATGTCGTTGCGGCCGTCGCCGACGGCCATCACCCGGCTGCGCGGAATTCCGAACTCGGCCCGCACCCGTTCCATGGCCGTGGCCTTGTTCACGCCGTCAGGGGCGATGTCCAGCCACGCGGTCCAGCCGATCGCGTAGCTCACCCGGTTCAGACCCATCCGGTCCACGACCTTGAGGAAGTCCTCCATGTCATGATCGGGCGAGATCACGACCACGCGGGTGGCGTCCTGGGTCAGGAGATCGTCGAAACCGACGTGCTCGCTGTCCAGCCCGATCGTGGCATCCGGGAAGGGCTCGGTGTACCGGTAGAAACCGTGTTCGTCCTCGACCGCATATCGGGCGCCGACCAGGTGCGAGCGGATCTGGAGGAGCACAGCCGTCGGATCGAAGGTCTCGACCCATTCGCGCCGGTAGCCGGTGGGTGCGTCCGGGTCGCGGTGCAGGGTGATCGCGCCGTTCGAGCAGACCACGAACCGCGGCTTGATGTCGAGACGGTCCAGCACCGGCAGTGTGGCGGCAGCCGAGCGGCCGGTGGCGAGCATGACCTCGTGACCGACGGCAGTGAGCCGCTGAATCTGGTCGACTACTCCGGCGCTGATCGTGCCGTCTTCGTGCATGGTGGTGCCGTCGATGTCGAGGGCGACCAGCCAGGGGGCATCCGTCATCATTGTCATGCACCCACCGGACGGATGATCTCGAGGCCGCCCAGCCAGGGGCGCAGTGCCTCGGGGATCAGCACCGAACCGTCCGCTTGCTGGTGCGTCTCGAGCAGGGCCACGATCCAGCGCGTGGTCGCCAGGGTGCCGTTGAGAGTGCCGACCGGCGCGGTCTTACCCGATTCGGTTCGGTAACGGATGTCCAGGCGACGTGCCTGATATGTGGTGCAGTTGCTGGTGCTGGTCAGCTCACGGTAGGCGTTCTGGGTGGGGATCCAGGCCTCGATGTCGAACTTGCGAGCGGCGCTGGAGCCGAGATCGCCGGCAGCCACGTCGATGACACGGTAGCTGAGGCCGAGAGCCTGGAGCATGTCTTCCTGCAAAGCGACGAGGCGGTCGTGCTCGGCCTCCGCGTTCGCAGGCAGCACGTAGGTGAACATTTCCAGCTTGTTGAACTGGTGCACGCGGATGATGCCGCGGGTGTCCTTGCCACCCGAACCAGCCTCGCGGCGGTAGCAGGTGGACCAGCCGGCGTAGCGGAGCGGGCCGTCGGTCAGGTCGAGAATCTCGTCCGAGTGATAGCCGGCTAGCGCGACCTCGCTCGTGCCGGTGAGATAGAGGTCCTCGGCGGGCAGGTAGTAGATCTCGTCGGCGTGCTCGCCGAGGAAGCCGGTGCCGTCCATGATCTCCGGACGCACCAGCGTGGGGGTGATCAGCGGGATGAAACCGGCCGTGAGCGCCCGGTCGAGCGCCATGTTCATCAGCGCGATCTCGAGGCGGGCGCCGATGCCGCGCAGGAAGTAGAACCGGGCGCCGGACACCTTGGCCCCGCGTGCCATGTCGATGGCGCCGAGCAGTTCACCCAGCTCGAGGTGGTCGCGCGGCTCGAAGTCGAAGGTGGGCACGGAGCCGTGGGTGCGGAGAGTGACGAAGTTCTCCTCGCCGCCGACTGGGACACCGTCGATGACGGGGTTCGCGAGGGTGCGCAGGACCGTCGTGAATCGAGCCTCCGCCCCGGCGGAGGCTGCAGCGGCCGCCTTGACCTCGGCGGCCAGGTTCTGCGCCTGGGCGACGAGGGCTTTCTTCTCCGCGGGGGGCGCGGCAGCGACCTCCCTTCCAAACTGGTTCTGAGCCGCGCGCAGCGCCTCGAACGCCTGGATCGTGGCGCGACGCTCCGCGTCGGCGGCGAGCGCATCGTCGACCGCCTCGACCGACGCACCGCGCGCTTTCTGCGAACGCTTGATGAGGTCGGGATTCTCTCGCAGCAGCACAGGATCAATCACCGGACCAGTCTACAAGCGCCTGCCCCGGCAGCTTGCTAGCCTTGCCGGGTGGATACTCCCGATCAGCCTCACGTTGTTCGGCGAGCCGCGGTCGTCTACAACCGCCTCAAAGTCGACCAGGACCGTCTGCGGGCCAGTGTGGCCCGAGCCGAGGGCGCGGCCGGCTGGGCGGAGTCCCTGTGGTTTTCCACCAGTGCCGATGATGCGGGCCAGGATGCCGCTCGGCTGGCACTCCGGCAGGGCGCGACCCTGGTTCTCGCGGCCGGCGGCGATGGCACCGTTCGAGCCGTCGCCCAGGTGCTGCAGGGCTCGGGCGTGCCTCTGGCCATCGTGCCGCTCGGAACCGGCAACCTACTGGCCCGCAACCTGCGCCTGCCGCTGTCGAGCGTGGACGAGGCCACCACGATCGCATTCACGGGCCTGGACAAACCGATCGACGTCGGGGTGGCATCCGTTCGCAGCGACGACGGCACCACGTCCGACCATGTCTTCCTCGTGATGGCGGGCATCGGCATCGACGCACAGATGATCGCCAGCACCCGACCCGATTTGAAGAAGACGGTGGGCTGGCTGGCCTACGTCGACGCCGTGGCGCGGGTGCTGCCCCGGGTGAAGCCGTTTTTGATCCGGTACAGCCTGAACGGTCGCCCCCACCGGCCGGCGCACGTCAGCACCATCCTGATCGGTAACTGCGGCCAACTGCCGGGCAATATCCAAATCCTGCCGGATGCCCGCATCGACGACGGCATCCTCGACATTGCGATGCTGCAGCCCAAGGGATTCCTCGGCTGGCTCACGATCTGGCGCCGGGTGACGTGGGAGAACGGCGTGCTGCGGCGTTCGGCCGTTGGGCGGCGCATCCTCAAGCGCACCGAATCGACCACGGCCCGGGTGATGACGACGCTGCAGGCCGCCGACGTGCGCATCGTGCTGGTCGAGGCCCACGATTTCGAGATCGACGGCGACGCGCTCGGTCCCGTGCGCGCGGTCTCGCTGCGCACCGACCCGGTCTCTCTGGTGATGCGCGTCCCCGCCACGGCCTGAGCGCCTCAGCGGGCTGGGTCTGGGACTAGTCCTCGCCGAGCAGGCCGCTCAGCCAGGCCCGTGCGCCGCTGAAGACCTCGTCGTCATAGCGAGAGGTGAACTCGATCGGTTGCTTGTCGGCCCGCGGGTACGACCCGAGGAACATCACCTGCGGGCTGAACCGGCGCAGGCCGAGCAGCGCATCGGCCACCCGCTCGTCGTGGATGTGACCGTCGGCGTCGATCACGAAGCGGTAGCGCCCCATCGCGTCGCCGATCGGACGTGACTGGATCAGGCTCAGGTTCACCCCCCGAGTGGCGAACTGTTCAAGCATCTCGAGCAGGGCGCCGGAGCGGTCCTCGGGCAGCTCCACGATCAAGCTGGTCTTGTCGGCGCCCGTCCGGGGAGGCAGTGCGGTCGTGCGACTGACGAGAACGAAACGGGTGACCGCATTCGGGTTGTCGCCGATGCTGCGGGCCAGCACGTCTACATCGTGGTGCTTCTCGATGCCGGGCGGGGCGATGGCGGCATCCGCCTGCGCGGATTCGGACAGCGACGCGGCGGCGGCCACGTTGCTCGACGCGGGAAGGTGGCCGTGGTGCGGCAGGTTCGTCTCCAGCCAGCGGCGGCACTGCGCATAGGCGACCGGATGCGCGTTGACGGTTTTCACATCGGCCAGCTCGGTGCCCGGACGAGCCACCAGGACGAAGTTCACCGGCACCAGGTACTCACCGATGATGCGGAGCCCGGGAACGCTGGCGAGAGCGTCCTGCGTGGCGGACACTCCGCCGTCGACAGAATTCTCGATCGCGATCATAGCGGCGACGCTGCGTCCGGACACGACGTCGTCGAATGCCTCTCCCACGTTGTTCACGGCCCGCCACGGTTTGTTCCTGGCTTCGGCGACCTGGGCGAGGGCAGCCTCCGTGAACGTGCCCGTCGGCCCGAGGAAGCTGTAGCTGACATTGGAGGACTCGGGCATGGAGATCAGCCTAGTTGCAGTGCAAGACTGGGAACCATGAACGAACGCGCGGGCACAGCGGCCCTGGAATCTGACCTTGTCGATGTCGAAGCGCTGGTGAAGGCGTACTACAACCTGAAACCGGATGTCACGGTACCAGCCCAGCGGGTTGCCTTCGGCACCTCCGGACACCGAGGGAGCTCCCTCAACACCGCCTTCAACGAAGACCACATCATCGCGACCACTCAGGCGATCGTGGAATACCGCGCATCCCAGGGCATCTCCGGGCCGCTCTTCATCGGCACCGACCCGCACGCCCTCAGCGCGCCGGCGTACACGACCGCCCTCGAAGTGCTCGTCGCCAACGGCGTCCGCGTTCTGGTCGACGAATTCAACGACTACGTGCCGACCCCGGCGCTCTCGCACGCGATCCTGGCTTACAACCGAGCGGGGAACAGCGACGAGGCCGACGGGATCGTGGTCACCCCGAGCCATAACCCGCCCTCCGACGGCGGCTTCAAGTACAACCCGCCCCACGGCGGACCGGCCGACAGTGATGCCACCTCCTGGATCGCCAACCGGGCCAACGAGCTGATCGCGGGCGGGCTCACAGACGTGAAGATGAGCGAGCCCAGCGCGGTCGAGACCTACGACTTCCGCGGCGCGTACGTGAACGACCTCGAGAACATCATCGACATGGCCGCGATAAAGGCCAGCGGCATCCGGATCGGCGCCGACCCGCTCGGCGGGGCGAGCGTCGGATACTGGGGCGCCATCCGCGACCGCTACGAGCTCGACCTGACCGTGATCAACCCCCACGTCGACCCCACCTGGCGCTTCATGACCCTGGACTGGGACGGCAAGATCCGGATGGATCCGTCGAGCCCCTCGGTGATGGCATCCGTCGCCGCCCATAAGGACGAGTTCGACATCGTCACCGGCAACGACGCCGACGCCGACCGCCACGGGATCGTCACGCCCGACGGCGGGCTGATGAACCCGAACCACTTCTTGGCCGTGGCCATCGATTACCTGTACAGCCACCGCGACGGCTGGCGGGCGGATGCCGCCATCGGCAAGACGCTCGTCTCCTCCACCATGATCGACCGGGTCGCGGGCTTCCTCGGCCGTGACCTCTGGGAGGTTCCGGTCGGATTCAAGTGGTTCGTTCCGGGTCTGATCGACGGCTCGGTCGCCTTCGGCGGGGAGGAGAGCGCTGGCGCCAGCTTCGTGCGCTTCGACGGAACCGTCTGGACCACCGACAAGGACGGCATCCTGCTTGCCCTCCTTGCCTCCGAAATCCTAGCCGTGACCGGCAAGACCCCCAGCCAGCGCTACGCCGAACTGGCCGAGCACTTCGGCGCCCCGGCCTACGCCCGAGTGGATGCCGCGGCAACGCCGGCCCAGAAGGCCCAGCTGTCCAAGCTCGACGGCGACGCGATCACGGCCACCGAGCTCGCCGGCGAGAAGATCATCGCGAAGATGAGTCATGCGCCCGGCAACGGTGCGGCGATCGGCGGAGTCAAGGTCGTCACCAAGAACGCCTGGTTCGCAGCCCGACCCAGCGGCACCGAGGACGTCTATAAGATCTACGCCGAGTCGTTCCAGGGCCCGGAGCACCTGAAGCAGGTGCAGATCGAGGCGAAGGCCATCGTGGACGACGCGATCGCCTAGCGCACCCCCAGCGCCGTTACGCGGGTGGCGTGCCACCCGCGTAACGGCGCTGCTTCAGCGCGAGGCCGTGGCGACGTGCCCACTGCGGTTTACGTGACGACGGTCGAGCCTGTCGAGACCAGCGCTAGGGAATGCTCCAGTAGTACGCCGTGGCGCCCGGGTGCTTCTCGGTGATCGCGTAATCCACCGAGCGGTAGTCGGTGTCGTCGGTGTGTCCGGCGTAGAAGATCTGGATGTCGTCGCCTGATCCCTCGATCCGGGTCACCACCCCGGTGTGGTCGCGGTCGCCCGAATTGTCCCAATCGAACTGGGCAACGTCGCCGATCTTGACCTGGTCACGCTGATCATCCGTCAGAGCCGTGGCCCGTCCGGACTGCGCGATGTAGTCCCGGAATGCGGTGGAGCTGATCCAGGGCGAGGATGTCTCGAAGTCGGAGCCGGTCCCCTCGGACCACCACTCCTCGTCCATGGTCCAGCCGCGCTCGATCAGGGACTGGCTGGTGAAGTTGACACAGTCATTGTCGGTGATCACGCCGTAGGCGTCGGTGTTGTAGTTGGTCCAGTGGGCGAGCATGTAGTTCACCTGGGCCTGCACCCGGGAGTCGATGGGAACGGGCTCTCCAGCGTCGGCCGGCTCGGCCCGCTCCGGTTCCGTCGCGTCGGCACCCGTCGTGCCGGTGCCGTCCGCGGAATTCGTCGACGCAGCATCCGGGGCAGCCGGGGTCGAGGTGGCCGAGGGCTCGTCTGTGCCCATCGAGGCCACCGCAGCCGTTCCGGCGACCAGGCCGCCGAGGACGAGTACGACAACGCCGATACGGAAGCGTCGAGTCAAAACCACAGATATCTCTATTCGATCGGGGTGTCACACATGCGGGCGACGAAAGACCCCGGATGGGGGACACGTCCAGATAATCACACTTATCCGGGAAATGTCAGAGTGTTCCTGTGAGGCGTGGACTCAGTTGTAGCCGGGAGCCGCCGGCAACCCGAAGAACTCCTCGAGGGTGGTCACCCCGACGGCGTGCATTTCGGTCGCGAGCTCGGTGCCGATGAAACGGAAATGCCAGGGTTCGTAGGCGTAGCCGGTGATCTCCACCTTGTCGGCGGGGTACCGCAGCAGGAAGCCGAATCGCCACCCGTTCTGCGCGAGCCACTGCCCCTGCACGGTGTCGCCGAAGCAGGTGGCCAGGGAACAGTTGCCGGGCAATGCGCTGATGTCGATGGCCAGCCCGGTCTGGTGCTCACTGGTTCCCGGGCGTGCCGTGCTCCTGTCGGCGACCGCTTGGCCGTTGGCGTCGACGTCGCCGGCGTAAAGGTCGACCTGAGTGGTGTAGCTGCGGTAGGCGCTCTGCGATTGCAACTGCAGCCCCGTTTCCGCCTCGAAGGCCGCGAACAGCGAGACGACGGAGGCGGCGGCCTCCTGGCGCAGCAACGGAGTCCAGACGTGGGCCACCGGCACCTCGACGAGGTCCGTCGGGGCGTAGTCGGCGGGGTTCAGCGGCCGGGTCTTGTCGACGACGAGCCACAAGCTGGCCGGGTCGTCGAGGGAACGCGCCGACCGGTCGAAAGTCGGCACGACGGCCGGCTCCGGGGAGTCGGTCGGGGCAGCCCGAGTCGGGGTGGGGCTGATGGTCGGTTCACTCAGGGGTACGGATGTCGGATCCACGACGGGGCTGACGGCCAACGGCGACGTCACCCCAGTGACGGCTCCGGCCAACACCGCCACGGCAGAAAGCACGGCTATGACGATGGACAGCGCAATGATGCGCCTCCGCCGGAACGGGGGTGCTGCCCCCTGTGCTTGTTTTCCCCACACGTTCGCGAGCCTAGACCGGCCGGGGCCGGGCGGGCATCCGACGGCCCGAAGATGCTTGAATATTGTTTGCTTGTCCTGTAAATTTGCGCTTGATGCAAACTTCTCCTGCCCTCTCCGCCCCGCCGCTCATGTCCCACCGGCAGATTCTGTTCGTCATCGTCGGGCTGATGGCCGGCATGTTCCTCTCGGCTCTCGACCAAACCATCGTGGGCACGTCGATGCGCACCATCGCCGACGACCTCGACGGGATGGCGCTGCAGGCCTGGGTGACGACCGCCTATCTCATCGTGTCGTGCATCAGCACGCCCATTTACGGCAAGCTCAGCGACATCTTCGGTCGGCGTCCATTGTTCCTGATCGCGATCACCATCTTCCTGGTTGGTTCGCTCCTGGCCGGAATGGCGAACTCGATGTACGAGCTCGCGATCTTCCGGGCCGTCCAGGGGCTTGGGGCCGGCGGTCTGATGGCACTCCCCCTCACGATCATGGGCGACATGCTCGCTCCCCGCGAGCGCGCGAAATACCAGGGGTACTTCCTGGCCGTCTTCGGGGTGTCCAGCGTGATCGGGCCGCTCATCGGCGGCGTGCTGTCGGGATCGGAGTCCATCCTCGGCATCACGGGCTGGCGCTGGGTCTTCCTGATCAACCTGCCCATCGGCATCGTCGCCCTGTTCGTCGTGCTCAAATTCCTGCACGTGCCACACTTCGCCCGCCCCGTGCGCATCGACTGGTGGGGGGCGGTGACCGTGATCCTGGCGGCCGCCCCGCTGCTGCTCGTGGCCGAACAGGGCCGCACCTGGGGCTGGGGCTCGGTCGCCTCTGTCACCTGCTACGTGATCGGCGCACTCAGCGTCGTGGGCTTCATCCTGGTCGAGCGCAGAATGGGCGACGACGCGCTCATCCCGCTGAAGCTGTTCAGGTCGTCCACCTTCTCGATGGCGACCGTCCTAGGCGTCCTCGTCGGCTTCGGCATGTTCGGCGCCATGATGACGGTGCCGCTCTACCTCCAGCTGGTGAACGGTGCCACGCCCACCGAGAGCGGTTTCCTGATGCTGCCGATGATCGCGGGACTGATGATCTCCTCCATCGTGAGCGGCCAGCTGATCGCCCGCACCGGGCGCTACAGGATGTTCCCCACGATCGGCACGGCCTTCATGTCGACTGGTTTCCTGCTCCTCACATTCGCCACCGCCGACAAACCGGTCGGCTTCATGATGGCCGGGATGCTTCTGATCGGCCTCGGCCTCGGCCAACTCATGCAGACGCTCACGATCGCCAGCCAGAACGCCGTCGGCCCGCGGGACATCGGGGTGGCCACCTCCGCCTCGACCTTCTTCCGGCAGATCGGCGGCACGCTCGGCACTGCAGTGCTGTTCTCAGTGCTGTTCAGCCGCATCCCGGATACGATCGGTGCGGCGTTCGGCGATTCCACCCTGGCTGCCGGCGTCAGGGCCGCCTCAACGGACCCTGCGGCGCAGGCGGATCCGGCCAACGCCGGCATCCTGAAGCTGCTGGCCGACCCGGGGGCGGTGGGCGGTGCCCTGGACGGGGACACCTCGTTCCTGAACGCGGCCGACCCGCGGCTCGCCCAGCCGTTCCTGGTTGGCTTCAACGACGCATCCGTCACCGTCTTCTGGGTCAGCCTGGCCGTCGTGCTGACGGCGTTCGTGCTCAGCTTCTTCCTCACGGCCCCGCCGCTGCGCACCACCTCTGCTCTGCAGGAAACGGCCGACGAGAACGCAGCCGAACTGGCCGGGCAAGCCGAGCTGACCCTGGACGCGCAGCGGGCCGCGGACACCATGGGAGCCCTGATCGAGCCAGGGATCGACGGGGGCGAATTCGAACGTGCGGCGCGCGCGAAGTCCCACTAGCGCCCCTCACGAATTCGACGGAGATTTTGCTCTCCCGGCCCTGTTCTGGGCTCAGATCGTCGAGTTGAGCCGACATCTCCGTCGAATTCGCACAGCGGGCCGGGAATTGTGCGGGTCGGCCGGGCGTTGTTCTCTGCATGCGCATTGTTATTGCAGGTGGACATGGAAAAATCGCTCGTCAGCTGGCACGGAAGCTGGCACAGGACGGCCACGAGGTCGTCGGACTGATCCGCTCGGACGAACAGCGGGCGGATCTCGTCGCCGACGGGGCCGTGCCGGTGGTGATCAGCCTTGAGCAGTCATCGGCCGCCGACGTCGCCCAGCTCTTGGCCGGCGCCGACGTGGCGGTGTTCGCCGCGGGCGCCGGGGCAGGCGGCAGCGAGGAGCGCCGGCAGGCCGTCGACTTCGGCGGCTCGGTGCTGCTGGCCGACGCGGCCGAAGCAGCGGGGGTGCCCCGTTTCATTCAAATCTCCTCGACCGGCACCGAGAAGGTGCGGAACGGCCAGACCCCGGCGGATGTCCCGGCGGACTTCCTTGGCTACCTCCAGGCCAAGCTGGCGGCCGAAGACGACCTCGTCGCCCGCTCCCTGAACTGGACGATCGTTCGTCCCGGCGGCCTGCTCGATGAGCCCGGCACCGGCATGGTGCGCCTGAGCCCCGCCGGCCCCGGCCTGCCGGAGGCACAAGCGAGCGTGCCCCGCGCCGACGTCGCCGCCGTGCTGGCCGAGCTGATCACGAGTGGCGCCGCACCACGCCGGGTGCTGCATCTGGTCACCGGTGACGACTCGGTCACCACCGCTGTGGCCGCGTTCGCCTAGACCGATCCGGCTCTAGACCGGCCCGATGTCCTGGCGAACCGAACCAACGGCGCCTGGACCATCACGCACTGAGTCACCTCGGGGCATGCTCGTCTGGAGAGCGGCAGCTTGAATGCGCGACGGATGTCTGAAATGCTGTGAGAGCGCTCTCTCGGTGACCCGGGAAGCCCAATCCCGCCGGAACATCCGTCGGGGTGAATTCAATGGAGGATCCCATGTCCCTCGAGCCCATCATTCAGCACACCGACCGGGGCGAGATCCCGCTCGACCCCGCGGAGGGCTCTGTTCGGGGTGGACCGGTGGATCTGGACGGGCGCCGGTTCTACCGGATCGAGGCCTACGACCAGATGCCCCCGTTCTTCATGACCCTCGTCGGCGCGAGCGACGTCTGGCTCTTCATCTCGAGCACGGGCGGTCTGACGGCGGGCCGCGTCGACGCCGACCGGGCTCTGTTCCCGTATTACACCGACGACAAGGTCACCGAGAGCGCCGGGCGCACCGGCGGATTGAGCGTGCTGCTCGTCCGACGCCCCGACGGCACCAGCACTCATTGGCAGCCGTTCGCAGAGCTGCGCCCGGGCGATGAGCACGTGCAACGCACGCTCTACAAGGACGCCCTCGGCACGACTCTGGTCTTCGAGGAGACCCGTCCGGATCTCGGC
Organism: Cryobacterium breve; assembly: GCF_004402375.1. Taxonomy (GTDB): domain Bacteria; phylum Actinomycetota; class Actinomycetes; order Actinomycetales; family Microbacteriaceae; genus Cryobacterium; species Cryobacterium breve. The sequence continues at coordinate 116,719 of NZ_SOGJ01000028.1, read as the reverse complement.
CTGCGCCTGCGCGTGACCTGGCAGACCAGCGCCCGCTTCGGCGTCGTGCGCGGCTGCGCCCTCACCTCGCTGGCCGACACCCGGCAGTCCCATCCCGCAGAGCCCCTCGACGTCGACCTCCTCGACGGCCTGGTGAACATCCTTCCCGCCGGGGCGGGCAAGAAGACGCAGAACGAGTTGAGCGTGCTGCTCGACGCCTACAAGCGCGCCGAGCTCGACCCGTCGACGGGCCTCGGCCTGTTGACACTGAGCGCGACGCTCTCCGACCTCGCCGAGCCCAGCGAGTCGCTACAGGCCAACGTGGCCTGGCAGGTCGGGCTGAACAACGCCGAGCACCTGCTCTCGACCAGCCAGGTCTCCGCCTTCGCCCGGGGCAGGGGCATCACCGGCGAGACGGATGTCCGCGGGCAGCGCGGCGCCTACCTCGTGCGCACCCGGATCACGATGGCCCCCGGCAGCACTGTCCGCTGGCAGATCGTCGCCGACGTCAACCAGGACGCGGCCGATGTCGTGGGCCTGCGTGCGAAGCTTCGCGATCCGCTCGCCCTCGCCGAGGAGCTGGCGGCCGATATCTCCGGCACCCGGTCCGACCTGGAGACGATCCTCGGGGCCACCGACGCTGCCCAGCACACCGGTGACGAGCTGGCGACCATCCACCACACCGCCAATGTGCTCTTCAACACCATGCGGGGTGGCGTTCCCGCCGAAGGCTACACGGTGGAGTCGAGCGACGTGCGGGCGTTCATCTCCCAGCGGAGCCAGGCGACGGCCAGGCGCTGCGCCGCAGTGCTGGAGGCCCTGCCCGAGCGGCTGCGAGCCGACGAGCTCATCGCCATCATGCAGGCGCACGGCGATGTTGACCTGTGGCGCCTTGCCACGGAATACCTGCCGCTCACGTTCAGCCGCCGGCACGGCGATCCGAGCCGGCCGTGGAACCAATTCCGAATCGTGCTGAACGACGAGCGCGGCATCCGTCGCCTGGAATATCAGGGCAATTGGAGGGACATCTTCCAGAACTGGGAAGCGCTGGCCTGGTCGTTTCCCGAATACGTGGAGTCGATGATCACGATTTTCCTCGACGCCACCACCGCCGACGGCTACAACCCGTACCGGATCTCACGCGAGGGTATTGACTGGGAGATTCCGGAGCCCGAGGACCCGTGGGCCAACATCGGCTACTGGAGCGACCATCAGATCATCTACCTACTCAAACTGCTCGAAACCTCGCACCGCTTCCACCCGGGGCGCCTCGACGCCCTCGTCAACCGGGCGGCCTTCACGCACGCCGACGTGCCGTACCGGATCGCCGCGTACGCTGACATCCTCTCCGACCCGTACAACACCATCACCTTCGACGACGAGCGGCAGCGAACGATCACCCGGCGGGTCGCCGCAGAGGGGTCGGACGGCCGCCTCGTGCACGGCGCCGACGGCGACCTCGTTCGGGTGACGCTGGCCGAGAAGGTGCTGCTGCTGCTGCTGGCCAAGCTCGTCAACCTGGTGCCGGACGGCGGCATCTGGATGACGACCCAGCGCCCGGAATGGAATGACGCCAACAACGCGCTCGTCGGCCGGGGCCTGTCGGTGGTCACGCTCGCCTACCTGCGCCGCTATGTGGTCTTCATGCAGGGCCTCCTGTCGGTCGACGTCGAGCTCTCGAGCGAGCTCGCCGGACTGCTCACCGCGGTGCGCGACGTGCTTTTCGAGCACACGGATGCCCTGGCAACCGGTTTCGATCCCACTCGCCGCAAGACCGTCATGGACGGGCTGGGCGAGGCAGGGACCAGCTACCGGGAGCAGGTCTACGCCGGGTTCGGCGGCGACCGGTCCACGGTCGCCGCTGAAGACGTCGCCGAGTTGCTGGATCTGGCACGGCGCTTCGTCGAGTCCGGCCTGCGGGCCAACCGGCGGGGCGACGGGCTCGTGCACTCCTACAACGTGCTGCACCTCGAAGGCGATACCGCCGACGTGCGACGGCTCGCGGAGATGCTCGAGGGCCAGGTCGCCATCCTCTCATCCGGCCTGCTCAGTCCGGAGACGTCCTTGGACCTGCTCCGCGCCCTGCGCACGAGCCGGCTGTACCGCGCCGACCAGCACAGTTATATCCTCTATCCCGACAAGGAACTGCCGTCCTTCCTCGCTCGGAACACCTTCAGCACCACACGCGCCGCCGACTGCCCTCTCGCCCTGCGCCTCGCCGCGTCCGGCGACCGCAGCATCGTCGTGCGCGATGTCCAGGGAGACCTGCACTTTGCCGCCCACATCCGAAACGCCGGGGGCGTGTCGGAGGCGCTGGACCGGCTCAGCGCCGACCCTGCCCTGCATCACGCCGTGGAACAGGACCGGGCAGAACTACTCGCCATCTTCGAGGAGGTCTTCCGGCATGCTGAATTCACCGGGCGCTCCGGCTCGTTCTTCGCTTACGAGGGTCTCGGCAGCATCTACTGGCACATGGTCTCGAAGCTGCTTCTCGCGGTGCAGGAGACACTCGAACGGGCCGTCGTCGAGCAGGCGGATGAGACGGCGATCTCTGGGCTGAAGGCGGCGTACGAGGATGTGCGGGCCGGCATCGGCTACCGCAAGGACCCGCTGACCTACGGCGCGTTTCCCACCGATCCCTACTCGCATACGCCCGCCGGTCACGGCGCCCGGCAGCCGGGCATGACCGGGCAGGTCAAGGAGGAGGTGCTCACCCGGTTGGGCGAGCTCGGCTTGCGGGTCGAGGACGGTCGCATCCGGCTCCGGCCCATTTTGCTCCGGGCCGGCGAGTGGACCACGACGCCCGGCACGTTCACCTATCGGGACGTCACCGGTGAGCAGCAGAGCGTCGAGCTGCCCGCGGGAGCGCTGGCGTTCACGTTCTGCCAGGTCCCCGTCGTGTTCCGCCGGGGCGGCCCGCTCGAAGTGGTCGCATCCCTGGCGGGCGGCACTCAGGTGACCGAGACGGGCGGCGCGCTCGACGCCGACGTGAGCGCGAGCGTCTTCCGCCGCGACGGCCGGGTGCGCTCTCTCACGGTGACCGTGCCGGAGCACACCGGAATCTGACCAAACCGGGGCGGCGGCCGACCAGTCGCCTCCGCCTCCGCCCCGTCTCGAGCACCATATGAGAGCGCTCTTTTGACAAACGACCAATCCGCGCACTAGCGTGATCACCAACACGTGAGAGCGCTCTCACAGAACTGATGAGAGCGGTTTCGCATCCACCCATCAGCACGCACACAAGGGAGTGACCGTGAAGCGTTTCCCACGCAGCACACTTGCAGTAACCGTCGCCGGAGCAGCATCCTTCGCATTGCTCATGTCCGGCTGTTCAGCCGGTGGCGGAACCGGGCAGTCGACAGACAAGAACGTCAAGCTGACCGTCGCCACCTTCAACGAATTCGGCTACGAGGACCTCTTCGCCGAGTACGAGAAGACCAACCCGAACGTCACCATCACGCACAAGAAGGCCGCCACGACCAACGAGGCCCGCGACAACCTCACGACCCGCCTCGCCGCCGGCAGCGGCCTGAGCGATGTCGAGGCCATCGAGGTCGACTGGCTGCCCGAACTGCTGCAGTACTCCGACCAGTTCGTCGACCTCACCTCCGACGAGGTCGAGGGCCGCTGGCTGGACTGGAAGTCCGACGCCGCCACGGATGCCGACGGCCGCCTGATCGCCTACGGCACCGACATCGGTCCGGAGGGCGTCTGCTACCGCTCCGACCTGTTCGCCGCGGCCGGTCTCCCGACCGATCGCGCCGAGGTCGCCACCCTCCTCGGCGGCAGCTGGGAGAGCTACTACGCAGCCGGAGAGAAGTTCGCTGCTGCCGGCACGAACGTGCCGTGGTTCGACTCGGCCGGAGCCACCTGGCAGGGCGTCGTCAACCAGATCCCCAACGCCTACGAAGAAGAAGACGGCACCATCATCGCCACCGAGAACCCGGAGGTGAAGGAGGCCTACACGAGCGTGCTCGCAGCCAGCGGCACCCTGTCGGCAAAACTCGGCCAGTGGAGCGACGACTGGACCGCCAGCTTCCAGAACGACGGCTTCGCCACCATGCTCTGCCCCGGCTGGATGCTCGGCGTGATCTCCGGCAACGCTGAAGGCGTCGCCGGCTGGGACATCGCCGACACGTTCCCGGGCGGCGGCGGCAACTGGGGCGGCTCGTACCTGACCGTTCCCGAGCAGTCCAAGAACCAGGTCGAGGCGCAGAAGCTCGCCGCCTGGCTGACCGCCCCGGAGCAGCAGCTCAAGGCGTTCGAGTCCAAGGGCACCTTCCCGAGCCAGGTCGACGCTCTCGCGAGTGACGAACTCCTCGGCGCCACGAACGAGTTCTTCAACGACGCGCCGACCGGTGAGATCCTCGCCAACCGCGCCGCTGCGGTCGACGTGACCCCGTTCAAGGGCGAGTTCTACTTCGCGATCAACGACGCCATGCAGCAGGCGCTCACTCGCGTCGAAGACGGATCGATGACGCCCGACGAGTCGTGGGCGCAGTTCACCACTGACGTCGAATCGCTCGGCTAAACAGCACCATTCACCGGTTGACCGGTCGAGACCCTCTGGTCTCGACCGGTCCGACCCCCGGGTTTAGACAAGCTCAACCACCGAAGGACTGTCCATGACTACCGCCGCCGCCGCCGAGGTGAATGCCCGCAGCATCCGCCGCATCGCCCTTAGCCATAAACTCAGCCGCTGGGACGTGCGCTTCTCGCCGTACCTCTACATCTCCCCGTTCTTCATCGTCTTCGCAGTCATGGGCCTTTTCCCGCTGCTATACACGGCGTGGGTATCGGTGCACGACTGGAACCTCATCGGCGGCCAAGGCGACTTCGTCGGATTGGACAACTTCGTCACGGTGCTGACTCAGGGATACTTCTGGAACTCCCTCCGCAACACGTTCAGCATCTTCCTGCTTTCGAGCATCCCTCAGGTGCTGCTCGCGCTCGGCATCGCCGCCGTTCTCGACTTCAACCTACGCGGCAAGACCTTCTGGCGCATGGGCGTTCTGCTGCCCTACGTCGTGGCCCCGGTCGCGGTGGCGCTGATCTTCAACGACCTGTTCGGCGACAAGTTCGGCCTCATCAACAGCGGGATCATGAGTCTCGGCCTCGAGCCCATTCGCTGGCACGTCGACGTGATCCCCAGCCATATCGCCATCGCCACAATGGTGAACTTCCGCTGGACCGGCTACAACGCCCTCATTTTCCTGGCCGCCATGCAAGCAGTCCCCCGCGACTACTACGAGGCCGCCATCATCGACGGCGCCAACCGCTGGCGCACCTTCCGGTCGATCACCCTGCCGCTGCTGCGACCGATCATCATTTTCGTCATCTTGACCTCGACCATCGGCGGGCTGCAGATCTTCGACGAGGCACGCATGTTCGACAACCTCGGCCAGGGTGGCGCCAGTCGACAGTGGCAGACGCTCACCCTGTACATCTACGAACTCGGCTGGGGCCAACGCAACTTCGGCCGGGCATCCGCTGTCGCCTGGCTTCTCTTCCTGATCATCATCCTTATCGCCGTGATCAACTTCCTCATCACCCGGCGCATCGCGGGCACCGCCGACCGCAAGCTGCGTGTCCGCGCGAAAGGCATCTCATGAGCAAGACCATCATCGGCGGCCACGACCGTCGGCCGTCCCTCTGGGTCTACGGCATCCTCATTGCGGTTCTCCTCGGTTCCGCCTTCCCGATCTGGTGGTCGTTCCTGATCGGCAGTCAGGACGCGTCCGCGCTGAACCAGAACGGGATGATGTGGATTCCGGGCGGTAACTTCTTCGCCAATGCGGCCACGGTCATCGACAGCATCCCGTTCTGGACGGCCCTCGGCAACAGCATCATCGTGTCGTCCGTGGTGTCGCTCACCGTCGTGATGTTCTCGACCCTCGCCGGCTACGCCTTCGCAAAGCTCAAATTCCGTGGCCGAGAAGGACTGCTCATCTTCGTGATCGCGACCATGGCCGTGCCGACCCAGCTCGGTGTCGTGCCGCTGTTCATCGTCATGTCGAGGCTTGGCTGGACGGGCAGCCTCTGGGCCGTGATCGCGCCGGCCATGGTGACAGCGTTCGGAGTCTTCTGGATGACCCAGTACCTGCGCGACGCGCTGCCCGACGAACTGATCGAGGCAGTGCGAATGGACGGCGCATCGATGATCCGCAGCTTCTGGCACATCGGCCTCCCGGCCGCCCGACCAGCCGCTGCGATGCTCGCCCTCTTCACCTTCATCGGCACCTGGACGAACTTCTTCTGGCCGTTCATCGTGCTCGGGCCGGGAAACCCCACCCTCCCCGTGGCGCTGCAGCAGTTGCAGGCCGCGTTCTACGTGGACTACTCCCTCGTTCTCGCCGGCGTCGTCCTGTCGATCATCCCGCTGATCCTGGTCTTCATCTTCCTGGGCAAGCAGCTGGTTGCCGGCATCATGCAGGGCGCGGTCAAGGGATGACCGCGGTACTGAACCTTTCCACCGTGAACCAGAATATGGATATGACCTCTCACGCTCGCTCCTTCCCGCCCGCATTCCTGTTCGGAGCGGCAACGGCCGCCTACCAGATCGAGGGTGCCGCCCACGAGGACGGGCGCACGGATTCCATCTGGGACACCTTCAGCCGCGTGCCGGGCGCCGTCATCAATGCCGACAACGGGGACGTCGCCTGCGACCACTACCACCGCTATCAGGACGACGTCGCCCTGATGAAGGACCTGGGGCTGCAGACCTACCGTTTCTCCACCTCCTGGTCGCGGGTTCGGCCCGACGGCGGGCCGGTCAACCCCAAAGGCGTCGACTTCTACTCCCGGCTGGTCGACGAACTCCTCGGCGCCGACATCAAGCCGTGGCTGACCCTTTACCACTGGGACCTCCCGCAGGCACTGGAGGAGAAGGGCGGCTGGGCCAACCGCGACACCGCCGAACGATTCCGTGACTACGCACTCACGGTGCATGACACCCTCGGTGACCGCGTGGGCGTATGGACGACCCTCAACGAGCCGTGGTGCTCCTCCTTCCTGAGCTATACCGCCGGCGCTCACGCCCCCGGGCGCCAGAGCCCCCGGGACGGCCTGGCCGCCGCGCACCACCTGCTTCTGGGCCACGGTCTTGCGGTCGAGGCGCTGCGCGAACGCGATCCCGCCCTCGAGCTGGGCATCACGCTCAACCTCACAGTCGCGAAGCCGGTCGACCCTGCCCGGGCCGGAGACGTGGACGCCGCCCGCCGTATCGACGGGCAGTTCAACCGCATCTTCCTCGACCCGATATTCCGCGGTTCCTACCCGGAGGACGTGCTCCAGGATGTCGCCGCCTTCGGACTGACTGATTTCGTCCACGAGGGAGACCTGGCTCAGATCAACCAGCCGATCGACACGCTCGGCGTCAACTATTACCACGGCGACCTCGTCAGCGATCGCCCGGCGGAGCATCCGTTGCTGGCGCAGGCGCCGACCAGCCGCCCCACCCGCTCGCCGTACCCGGCGGCCGACGGCGTCTTCGACCACCCGCAGGGGCTGCCGCTGACGGCCATGGAGTGGGAGATCCAGCCCGACGGGCTGCGCGAGCTTCTCGTGCGCGTCAACACCGAATACGCGGCCCCGACCGGAACGAGCCTGTACGTCACCGAGAACGGCGCTGCCTTCGACGACGTCGTCGCCGAGGACGGCAGCATTCCGGATGTCCGACGCACTGAATTCCTCACCGCCCACCTGGGTGCCATCCTCGACGCGATCGATGAGGGTGTCGACGTCAAGGGCTACTTCTACTGGTCGCTGATGGACAACTACGAGTGGGCCTGGGGCTATGAGAAGCGCTTCGGCATCGTGCGGGTCGACTATGAGACCCAGGAGCGCTTCGTCAAGGACAGCGGCAGAGCCTACGCCGACATCATCCGCAACCGCGCCATCTCCTGATCGGAATGGCAATGGCCGCCGGCGAATTAGACTGACGCCATGACTACCAGTGTGCGCCAGGCGCGTCCGTCGCAGCCCACCCTGGAAATGGTGGCGGAGGTGGCTGGGGTCTCCCGGGCCACCGTGAGCCGGGTGGTGAACGGGTCGACGAAGGTCAGCCCTGAGATCGTGACCTCGGTGACGAAGGCCATCAACGAGCTCAACTACGTTCCGAACCGTGCGGCGCGCTCGCTGGCGAGTCGGCAGACCGAGGCCGTGGCCTTGGTCGTGCCCGAGGACATGACCCGGTTCTTCGGAGACCCCTATTTCGCAGCGGTCGTCCAGGGCATCACCCGCCGCCTCGACCAGAGCGACTACACGCTCAACCTGCTCGTCGCCTCGAGCGACCCGCGGCACAAGACTCTTCGTTACCTGCGCTCGGGCAACGTCGACGGCGCCCTCATCATCTCGCACCACACCGGTGACGATTTCGTAGCCGAGCTCGAGACGACCATGCCGGTGGTCTTCGGCGGCCGGCCGTCGAACGCCGACGACCTCGACGCCTTCTTCGTCGACGTCGACAACGCGGCAGGTGCCGAGACGGGCACCCAGCGCCTGATCGACATCGGGCGCCGTCGCATCGGCTCGATCTCCGGGGCCGTGGACATGCCGGCTGGAATCGACCGCCTCACCGGATTCAGGCGCACTCTCGAGCGGGCCGGGCTGCCCGCGGATGCCGTCGAGCTCGCCGACTTCACGGCCGCCGGCGGTGCGGCAGCCACCCGCCGACTGCTCGAGCGATGCCCCGATATCGACGGGCTCTTCGTGGCGAGCGACCTGATGGCCACCGGCGCCGTTGCCGTACTGCGCGAGTACGGCCGCTCGGTGCCCGAGGACGTGGCCATGGTCGGGTTCGACGACAGCCCGGCCGCAGTGAGCGGCCCGGTGCCGTTGACCACCGTGAGCCAGCCGTCCGAGGAGATGGGCTTCGCGATGGCGGACATCCTGCTGCGCCGCCTCGCCGGCGATGAGAGCATGCCGCACCGCACCCTGATGCCGACCCGGTTGGTGCTGCGCGAGTCCGCCTAACCCTGACACCGTGTCGGTCGGGAGCGACGGCACTCTCTGCCGGACTGGGCACTCCGCGGGGGTTGCGCCGCTACGCGCGCGGCGTGCCGGCAGCGCAGCGGCGCAGCACGCGCGCGGCGGGACGGCAGCGGCGGGACGGCGATCAGGCGAGCTGGGGCATGACCTCGCGGGCGAGGAAGTCCAGGTGGTCGAGGTCGGACAGGTCCATGATCTGCAGGTAGACGCACTCGACGCCGTCGATGGCGAGGGCGCCGAGCCGGTCCACAACCTCGGACGCGGTGCCGGCCACACCGTGCGCCCGCAGTTCGGCGGGTTCCCGGCCAACGGCCGCAGCACGCCGGGCGAACTCGGCCTCGTCGGCGCCCGCGACGGCGATCAGCGCCGCCGAGTAGACGAGCTCACGGGGATCACGGCCGATGGTCTCGCAGGCCGCACGCACGCCGGCGAACTTGGCCGGGACATCCGTGAACTCGGGGAACGGCAGGTTGAACTCGGTGGCGAAACGAGCCGCCATGGCGGGGGTGCGCCTGGCGCCGCCGCCACCCACGATCACCGGGATGCGCGCCTGCACGGGCTTGGGCAGCGCGGGCGAGTCCACGAGCGTGTAGTGCTTTCCGGCGAAGCTGTAGCGGTCGCCGACCGGGGTCTCCCAGAGCCCGGTCACGATCTCCAGCTGCTCCTCGAGCATGCCGAACCGCTTGGCCGGAAACGGGATGCCGTAGGCCAGGTGCTCCTGCTCGAACCAGCCGGTGCCGAGGCCGAGCTCGACCCGCCCGCCGGACATCTGGTCGACCTGCGCCACCTGGATCGCGAGGATCCCCGGCGGGCGGTAGGTCACCGACGAAACCAGGGTGCCCAGACGGATGCGCCGGGTCTCCCGAGCGAGACCGGCCAGGGTGGTCCAGGCATCCGTCGGTCCAGGCAGAGCAGATGCCGTGTCGCCCATGGCGAGGTAGTGGTCGGAGCGGAAGAACGCGTCGAAGCCGAGCGTCTCCGTGGCCTGGGCCACGGCCAGGATGTCATCGTAGGTGGCACCCTGCTGCGGTTCGGTGAAAATGCGGAGTCTCATGCTCCCAGTCTTGCCTCGGCCCCGTCGGAGGCGAAATCGGGCAGCGGGGACCGTGCCTGTTCGAGCTCGGGCAGGAACTCCACTTCCGGCAGCAGCGCGAAGCGTGAGCGCATGACTTGGATCGACTCGGGGTTCTGGTCCACCAGCACGAACCGGCGGCCGAGGGCTGCGGCGACGGCGCCGGTCGTGCCGCTGCCGGCGAAGAAGTCGAGCACCCAGTCCCCCTCGCGGCTGGACGCCTGGATCATGCGGCGCAGGATGCCGACGGGCTTCTGGGTGGGATACCCGGTCTTCTCCTTGCCGGTGGGCGACACGATGGTGTGCCACCAGACATCCGTCGGCAGCTTGCCCTTCGCGACCTTCTCGGGCGTGACCAGCCCGGGCGCCATGTAGGGCTCCCGGTCGACCGTGGTCGAGTCGAAGTAATACCGGGCCGGGTTCTTCACGTAGACCAGGATCGTGTCGTGCTTGGTCGGCCAACGGTTCTTCGACTTCGCGCCGTAGTCGTAGGCCCAGATCAGCTCGTTCAGGAAGCAGTCCCGGCCGAACAGAGCATCGAGCAGCACCTTGGCGTAGTGCGCCTCGCGATAGTCGAGGTGCAGGTACAGAGTTCCGTCGTCGGCGAGGAGCCGCCAGGCCTCGATCAGGCGCGGCTCGAGGAAGGCCCAGTAGTCCTCGAACTGGTCGTCGTAGCCCAGCAGGTCACCCTTGATCCGCTCGTAGCGCTGCCCCTTGAAGCCCGTGATGGTGCCGGCCGCACTCGCACCGAGGGCAACGGATGCCGCCTGTGCCGGCGCTCGAACCGACGTCGTGCTCTGCCGGTTCTGCTTGCGTCCCGTGTTGAACGGCGGGTCCAGGTAGATGAGCGTGAAGGCCCCGTCGGGCAGGTGCGGGAGCACGTCGAGGTTGTTCGCGTGGACGACACGGTTGGATGAGGAGGGAGACCACGCGGTTGGCATTCCCTCATTGTGTCAGGCACCCTACGCTGAGGGGATGACAACAGACGCTGCGGCCCCGGAATCCACCACGGAATCGACCGAGACGACCACCGAGGAATCGAGCTCGGTCGAGTTCCGCCACGAACCCGCCCTCGCCCGGTACACGCTGGAGCTCGCCGGTACCACCGTGGGTTTCGCCGACTACGAGGTCGCCGGCCAGGAAGTGCTGTTCACGCATGTCGAGGTGGACCCGACGCACCGGGGCGAAGGGTTGGCGGGCATCCTGGTCGAGCAGGCGCTCGACGACGTGCGCACCCGCACCACGCTCACCGTCGTGCCGGTGTGCCCCTACGTCGTGCGCTGGATCGACCTGCACGCCGAGTACCAGGATCTGCTGACGCGCGGAAGATAGCCACCCGCGCCTAGGGGACCCGGCCGATCCACTCCTCGGTGCTGAATTTGGTCTCGACCAGTTCGGCGGCCCGGGCGTATTCCGCTTCGGTGATCTCGCCCGTGACCGCGCCGTACAGCCCGGTGAAGGTGGTCTTCATTCGGTCGATGATCGCGTCCCGGCTGAGGCCGGTCTGGCTGCGCAGCGGGTCGACGCGCTTTGCGGCGCTCGTGATGCCCTTGTCACTGAGTTTCTCGCGGCCGATGCGGAGCACCTGCACCATCTTGTCGCCGTCCATGTCGTAGCTCATGGTGACGTGGTGCAGCACGGCACCACTGCCGAGGCGCTTCTGGGCGGCGCCGCCGATCTTGCCCTTGGGGCTCGTGATGTCGTTCAGCGGCTGGTAGTACGCGTCGATGCCCAGCGATTTGAGGGCAGTGAGCACCCACTCGTCGAGAAAGGCGTAGGAATCGGCGAACGTCATGCCCTGCACGAGGTCCGTCGGCGCATAGATGGAATAGGTGATGACCGAGCCGGCCTCCATGAACATGGCACCGCCGCCGCTGATCCGGCGCACGACGGTGAAACCGTGCTTGGCGGCCTGCTCCGCGTCGACCTCGTTCTTGAGGGACTGGAAGCTGCCGATCACCACTGCCGGTTCCGTCCATTCCCAGATCCGGAGCGTCGGACTACGGCGCCCCTCGCCGACCTCGATCGCGAGAACCTCGTCGAGCGCCATCTGCATGACGGGGGCGACCGCCTTGGTGTGGATCAGCTGCCATTCGTAGTCCCGCCAGCCGCTGGCGCGAGCGAGCGAGCGTCGGACGGCCACCGCGACCGACTCGGGTGAGAACCCGAGCAGGGTGGCCTGCGCCGGAAGCGCGGCACGCACGGCGGCGGCGATGCTCACGGCGTCGCTGTCGGCGGGCAGTCCGTTCACGGCCGCATTGATGTCGCCGAGCGCGCTGTCGGGCTCGAGGAAGAAGTCACCGGCCAGTCTGAAGTTGACGATCGCGTTGTCGACGACGTCGAGATCGACGACGACGAGTTTGCCGCCTGGAACCTTATATTCACCGTGCATGACGCCAGCCTAATCGGCGCGCACGGCATATCGCTCGCCTAGCCACCCGATCAGGTCGTCGAAGACGTCCGCACGGTTCGTCTCGTTGAACACCTCGTGCCGGGCGCCCGGGTAGACGATGACACGGATGTCCTTGAGCCCCGACCGCCCGGAATAGGCCCGAACCAGCCTGCGAACGCTGCGCTCCCCGCCCACGATGTCGTCGCCGCCGACCAGGATCAGCAGCGGCAGGTCCGGCGGCAGGCCGCGGCTCGGCCTGCCGAGGAGGCGCGCTGCCTCGCGCAGCCCGAACAGCTTCGCCAGCGGGGTCGTGGTCGTGAGCGGGTCGGCGATGAAGGCGCGAGCCACCTCAGGGTCGCGGCTGAGCCACTCCACCCCGGTGTCACCCAGGTGCTTGTGCCGGCGGTTCAGGTCGCCGCTGTCGAGGTAGCCGGGCATCCGGTAGGCCGTTCCACTGAGCACGACCGCGTCGTAGTCCGCGGCGTGCGCATTGACGATCATCTGCACCATGAACGACCCCCAGCTGTGCCCGAGGAGCACGAGCGGCAGGTCAGGGTGGGCGGCACGGATGATCCCGCTCAGCTGGTGCACCCCGGCGACGGCCGCGCGCAGGCCTCCCGGGCCGAGACGGCCGAGGCAGGTCAGGTCGCCGTCGTACTGGTGAACGCCGGTGTGACCGTGGCCACGGTGATCGTCGGCGTAGACGGAGTAGCCGGCGGCGTTCAGGCGGGCGGCGAGTTCCGCGTAGCGCTGCGCATGCTCACCGACCCCGTGGGCGATCTGGACGATGGCCCGAGGGCGATCGACGGCCCAGGTGAAATACGTGATCGAGACGCCGAAGTCATCCGTGTAAGTAGGCACGGGGCCAGTCTGGCAGTACTCGTCCTGCTCGTCTGCTGGTTGCAGTCCATTGCAGCCAACCTGAACTAGGCTGCGAACAGGGAATACTTAGCAAGGCTAAGTGGTTAGGGTGTGTACCCATGGAATCTTCACCGTCAGCTCTCACGTCAGATGCAGCCCCAACCGGCGATCGGCGCACGACGGTTGCCGAGTTGAGCCACGACTTCAGGCTGGCCAACGGCCGCCTGGCCCGGCGCCTGCGGCAGGAGAAGGCCGACAACGAACTGAGCAGCAGCCAATTCTCGGCCCTCGGCACCATTTTCTTCCAGGGTCCCTTCACCCTCCGCGAGCTCAGCGAGCATGAGCGGGTCACTCCACCGTCGATGAATCGGACGGTCAACGCGCTGGTCGAGGCGGGCCTCGTCAACCGGGCCGGCTCGGTTGACGACGGTCGCAAGGTGGTGCTCACGGTGACCGACCAGGGGCGCAGTCTGATGCGGGAGACCCGCAAGCGCCGGGATGCCTGGCTCGCCCAGCGCATCGTGAAACTGACCCCCGATCAGCGCCGGGTGCTCACCGAGGCCGTCGACATCATGAAGGAGCTCGCCAACAGTTGAGTACCATGTTCCGCTCCCTGAGCGTCCCGAACTATCGAATCTGGTTCGCGGGCGCTCTGGTGTCGAACATCGGAACGTGGATGCAGCGCACCGCCCAGGACTGGATCGTTCTGACGGAACTGACCGACCACAACGCCACGGCAGTGGGCATCGTGATGGCGCTGCAGTTTGGGCCCCAGCTTGTGCTGATGCCGTGGTCGGGCCTGATCGCCGACCGGTTCGACCGGCGCCGGCTGCTCATCCTGACCCAGAGCGTGATGGGACTGCTGGCGCTCGGGCTGGGTCTGATCACGGTCACCGGAGTGGTCGAGCTGTGGCACGTCTACCTCTTCGCCCTCGGGCTCGGCATCGTGGCGGCCATCGACGCGCCGGCCCGCCAGACTTTCGTGTCGGAGCTGGTCTCCGACGACAACCTCTCGAACGCCGTGGCACTCAACTCCGCTTCATTCAACGGCGCCCGCCTCTTCGGCCCCGCCGCCGCCGGCCTATTGACGGTGGCCGTGGGTGCCGGTTGGGTGTTCATGATCAACGCCGTGACCTTCGCCGCCACGGTGTTCGCGATGACGCTGCTGCGCACCGCGCAACTGCGCCGGCAGCCACGCGCCCCCCGAGAGCGCGGCCAGTTGCTGGCCGGTTTCCGCTATGTCTCCCACCGACCCGACATCGTCGTCGTGCTGATCACAGTCTTCCTGGTGGGCACTTTCGGGTTCAACTTCGCGATCTTCACGGCGACCATGGCGACCGTCGAGTTCGGTATGGGCGCCAGTGAATTCGGCCTGCTCAGCTCGATCATGGCGATCGGCTCCGTGGCGGGAGCCCTGCTCAGCGCCCGGCGCAGCCGACCGCGACTCCGGCTCGTCGTGGCCGGGTCTTTCGTGTTCGGGCTCTCCTGCGCCCTGGCTGCCGTGATGCCCAACTACGTGACGTTCGCCATCTCCCTGACCCTCGTGGGCCTGTCATCGCTGACCCTGATGACCACCGCGAACGCGTATGTGCAGACCACCACGCGGCCGGCCATGCGCGGCCGCGTAATGGCGCTCTACATGGCGATCTTCGCCGGCGGCACTCCGCTCGGGGCGCCTCTGGTCGGCTGGGTGGCCGACCAGTTCGGCCCGCGCTGGGCCCTCGGCGTCGCAGCGCTCTCGGGCATCCTGGCGGCCGCGGCGGTGCTGTTCTGGATGGTGCGGTACCGGAGCCTGCGGGTGAGGATCCGCCGGGGCGTGTCTCCCCGGATACGGGTGCACCACGACGGCGACGGCCGAGACGCCGAGACGGCCACCCGCGAGATCGCCATAGTCGAGGCCACGGCCACCCGCTAGCCTGCTGATCATCCGGACCGGCGGAACGGCAGCCGTTGGCGGCGGCAGGAGATCTCTAATGTTCGTATTCGACTCCGCCCATTCGCGCACCCCTCACCGCCGTCGGTTCACCGGATGCCGGCCCCTGCCCGTCGGTTCGCCGGAGGTCGGTCAGCGCACGCCGTTCATCAGCCGCAGGATCGGGCGGGCGATCAGCGCGAGCAGCAGGCCGAGCACGATCGCGACTCCGCCGATGACGCTGAAGTAGACCGTCTCCGGCACCGTGGTGTACCACTCGGCGAGCCAGCCGGACATCGCGCTGCCCAAAGCGATCGAGAGGAAGAACAGCGCGACCATCTGGGTCTTGAACGGCTCGGGCGCCAGCCGCGTCGTGACGGCCAGCCCAACCGGGCCGATCATCAATTCCGCCACCGTGAGCACGAAGAGGATCACGATCATCGCGACCAGAGGAGTCGAGTTCGCGCCGCCGTCGACGAACGGAAGGAACAGGAGGAATGCGGCGCCCATCAGCGCGGTGCCGGCTGCGAACTTGACCGGAGTGGACGGCTGACGGGAACCCCAGCCGGTCCACAGCGCGGCGAAAACGCCGGAGAGCAAGATGATGAAGACCGGGTTGAACGACTGCACCCACGACACGGGCAGCTCCCACCCGAACACGTCCCGGTTGAGCCGCTCGTCGGCGTAGATGGTGACCACCGTGAACTGCTGCTGGGAGAGGGACCAGAACGCGGCGCTGGCCACGAACAGGGGCATGAAGGCGTAGACGCGCTTGCGTTCGATGGCGGTGATCTGCCGGTTGCGCAGGATCACCACGAAATAGGAGACCGTCGCCACCAGAGTCAGCGCGATCACGATGGTGACGAGGCCGGATGCCGTGATCCCGCCCAGCAGCACCAGCACCACGATCAGGGCGATGGCCGCGATCATGGCCCAGAGGTACGCTGCGTAACGCGAGGCCGGCAGCGGGTTCGGAACCTCGTGCACGATCGCCGGCAGCCGTTTGCGGCCGAAGGAGTACTGCACCAGGCCGATCGCCATACCCACGGCCGCGAGGCCGAATCCGTAGTGGAAGCCGAGGGTCGTCTGCAGCAGCCCGGTCAGGACCGGCCCGAAGAACGCGCCCAGGTTGATCCCGAGGTAGAAGAGGGAGAATCCCGCGTCGAGTCGAGGGTCGTCCTTGGCATAGAGCGCCCCCACGACGCTCGTCGCGTTGGCCTTGAGCCCGCCGCTGCCGATGGCGATCAGGATGAGCCCCGCCACCACCCCGGCGGCGCCCGGCAGCAACGCCAGGGCCAGGTGGCCCACGGCGATCACGATCGCGCTGTAGAACAGCACCCGCTCGGAACCCAGCAGGCGGTCGGCGATCCAGGCGCCCAGGATGGTCGACAGGTAGACGCCGCCGCCGTACGCCCCCACGATGCCGGCCGCGGTGGCCTGCGGGATGCCGAGGCCGCCGTCGGCCGCGGAGTAGTACAAATACAGCAGCAGGATGCCCTGCATCCCGTAGAAGGAGAAGCGCTCCCACATCTCCACGCCGAACACATTGGCGAGGGAACGGGGCTGGCCGAGGAAGCTTCGGTCGTCACGTGGAGGGGCTTGTTCAACAACCGAGGACATTGCTTGACCTTACCGCTTGCCCCCAGAATCGGGGGCATCGGCGCCGTTGCGGCACCCGGCCACGGGGCACGATACGATTTGCCCGGTACCGTTAGAACCTCTGGAGAAAGGGCCGGCATGGACGCTCTATCGCTGGTCTCACTTCTCAGCGAGGTACTGACCCTGGTCGGACTCGTCGTCGGCGGAGTCCTCTTCGCAGCCGGCCTGGTCGTGCGCGGCGTGAAAGGCCGCTGGATGCTGACGGACGGCGTCATCGCCTCCTCGCCGGCGGGCACGGTCATCCGTTGGTTCGACCGTGACGGAGACGTGCACGAGTGTCCCGCCGACACGCACGAGACGCACCGGCTCGCGCCCGGCGAGGACGTGCCGGTCTGGTTCAACCTCCGCACTCCCTCCCGGTGCCGCACGCACACCCCCGAGGCAGAGGGCCGGGCCCTGCGCCTCACTGGACTGATCCTGCTCGGTATCGGCGCCGCGTCCGGTGTGCTCGGCATCGTGCTGCTCTTCGTCTGACCCGCCGGCGGCCGCCGCCCCTGAGAGGCGGCCTGCCCTGCCCAAGATTTTCATTCAGACCGGGGACGCCACCGAGACGCTGGAGGTGTTCAACCCGCACCAGCGCCTACTCGAATCGGGCTGCGAGGTGCACGTCGTCGCCCGCGCGAGGCTTCATCCCTGTAGCATGTGGTCAGACCACACCCCACCACCCCAATGTCGAGGAGGAGACCGTGAGCGCTGTGCTTCGCGCCTGGGAAACCGTGCTGCAGAGCATCGAGCTGGATCTGCTCAGCGGACGGCTCCGACCCGGCGACCACCTCCCACCCGAACGTGCCCTCGCCGCCGAGCTGGGCGTCGGACGCTCCAGCGTGCGCGAGGCCATCCGGGTGCTCGAGGTGCTCGGACTGCTGCGCACCTCCTCCGGATCGGGCCCCGGCGCGGGTGCGATCATCGTGGCCCTTCCTGGCGGCGGCATGTCGGCGCTGATGCGCCTGCAGGTGGCGGCCCATGGGTTCCCCGTCGCTGACGTGGTCAAAACCAGGCTCGTGCTCGAGGCGTCGGTCGTGACCGAGCTTGCCGAGGCATCCGCGCAGGCCGACTCGACCATGGTGGCCACCGTGTCGCTGCGTCCGAATCTGTCGACCCCCGTGCAACTGCTGGACGCGATGGAGTCCCCCACACTCACCGAGGCGGAGTTCCTGACCCTTGACGCCGAATTCCACCTGGCCCTGGCGGAGGCCTCCGGAAACCAGGTCGTCACCGCCACGATGGCCGGGCTCCGCAGCGCGATCGAGGGCTACGCCAGGGCCGGCGCGACCGGCCTCGCCTCCTGGGCGCACACCTCGATCCGGCTCAGGGCCGAACACCGCGCGATCGTCGCCGCGATCGAGGCCGGTGACGCCCCGGCGGCCCGCAGCCTCGTGCACGACCACATCGCCGGCTACTACGCCGAAACCCACCAGACCCACCTCCTCGCCGCCCACCACACGGATGCCTCCGGGCAGCCGGTGGCCCGATAGAAGAACGGACACATCCCAATGGTTCAACGCCGCATCCCGAAGATCAAAGACCTCGCCCCGCTGATGCACTTCAAGACCCCCGAGCTGAACGCGAAGAAGCGCCGGCTCGAAAGCGCACACACGATCTACGACCTGCGGAACATCGCCAAGCGGCGCACCCCGAAGGCCGCATTCGACTACACCGACGGTGCTGCCGAGGCCGAGCTGTCGCTGGGCCGCGCCCGCCAGGCCTTCGAGGACATCGAGTTCAACCCGTCGATCCTGCGGGACGTGTCGACCGTCTCGACCGGCTGGGACGTGCTCGGAGCCCCCGTGGCGCAGCCGTTCGGCATCGCCCCGACGGGCTTCACCCGGATGATGCAGACCGAGGGCGAGATCGCGGGTGCCCACGTGGCCGCCCGGGCCGGCATCCCCTTCTCCCTGTCGACAATGGGCACCACATCGATCGAGGACGTCAAGGCCGCCAACCCCCACGGGCGCAACTGGTTCCAGCTGTACATGTGGAAGGACCGTGACCGGTCGATGGCTCTGGTCGACCGGGCCGCACAGGCCGGCTTCGACACCCTGCTGGTGACCGTGGATGTGCCCGTCGCCGGCGCCCGTCTTCGCGACAAGCGCAACGGCTTCTCGATCCCGCCGGCCCTGACCGCCGGAACCGTCATCAACGCACTGCCGCGGCCGGAGTGGTGGATCAACTTCCTCACCACCGAGCCGCTCGCCTTCGCATCGCTCGATCGCTGGAGCGGCACGGTCGCCGACCTGCTCGACACCATGTTCGACCCCACCGTCACCTTTGAGGACCTCGCCTGGATCAAGGCGCAATGGCCCGGCAAGATCGTCGTCAAGGGCGTGCAGAGCCTGGCGGATGCGCGCACCCTCGCCAACCTCGGCGTGGACGGCATCATCCTCTCGAACCACGGGGGCCGCCAGCTCGACCGTGCCCCGATCCCGTTCCACCTACTGCCGCAGGTCGTGCGCGAGGTGGGCCGCGAGTACGAGGTGCACCTGGACACGGGCATCATGAGCGGTGCCGATATTGTCGCGTCCGTCGCCCTCGGCGCCCGGTTCACCCTCATCGGCCGCGCCTACCTCTACGGTCTGATGGCCGGCGGCGAGGCCGGCGTCGACCGGGCCGTCTCAATCCTGTCCGAGCAGGTGTCGCGCACGATGCGGCTGCTCGGCGTGAACTCCCTGGAGGAGCTCGAGCCCGGTCACGTCACTCAGCTCGCCCGGCTCGGCCGGATCGCGCCGCCCGTCACGGCATCCGTCGACGTCTAGCGCCCGACCGTCGGATCGGCTACGCCTCCGCGAGCACGGCGGCGAGCTGTTCCACGGCCCAGTCGAGGTCGGCCTCGGAGACCACGATCGGGGGAGCCAGGCGAATGGTCGACCCGTGGGTGTTTTTCGCGAGCACGCCGCGAGCAAGGAGGGCTTCGCAGACCGCCCGGCCGGAGGCCAGCTTCGGGTCGATGTCGACGCCGGCCCACAGGCCCGCGCCGCGCACGGCCAGAACGCCCTGGCCGATCAGCCCGGTCAGCCTGTCGTGCAGGCGGGCGCCGAGCACGCGGGCACGCTCCTGCTGCTCTCCGGTGCCGAGCAGCTCCACCACGGCGAGGCCGACTGCCGCCGCCAGCGGGTTGCCGCCGAAGGTCGAGCCGTGCTCGCCGGGGTGCAGCACGCCCAGCACGTCGCGGTTGCCGACGACCGCGGACACCGGCACGATGCCGCCGCCGAGGGCCTTACCGAGCAGGTAGAGGTCGGGAACGACGCCCACCAGGTCGCAGGCGAAGGTCGCTCCCGTGCGACCGAGGCCGGACTGGATCTCGTCGGCGATGAACAGTACATTGTGCCGCGTCGTGATCTCGCGCACGGCGGGCAGGTAGTCCGCCGGCGGCACGACGATGCCGGCCTCACCCTGGATGGGCTCGAGTAGCACCGCCACCGTGTTCTCATCGATCGCGGCCTCGAGCGCCGCGGCATCCCCGTAGGGCACCGTGCGGAACCCGGGCGTGAACGGCCCGAAGTCCGTGCGGGCCGACTCGTCGTCGGAGAAGCTGATGATCGTGGTGGTTCGGCCGTGGAAGTTCTCCTCGGCCACGATGATGTTGGCCTTCCCGGCGGCGACGCCCTTGACCCGGTAGCCCCAGGCGCGAGCCACTTTGATGCCGGACTCAACCGCTTCGGCGCCCGTGTTCATCGGCAAGACCATATCCTTGCCGGCAAGAGCGGCGAGCGCGGTCACGAACGGGCCGAGCTGGTCGTTGTGGAAAGCGCGGCTGGTGAGCGTGATGCGGCCCAGCTGCTTGCGGGCGGCCTCCAGCAGGAGCGGGTTCGAGTGCCCGAAG
The DNA here is from genome assembly GCF_004402375.1 of Cryobacterium breve. GTDB lineage: Bacteria > Actinomycetota > Actinomycetes > Actinomycetales > Microbacteriaceae > Cryobacterium > Cryobacterium breve. The sequence goes on along the minus strand of NZ_SOGJ01000028.1, from coordinate 96,036 downwards.
TTGACCGCGGAGTACGCGGCGAGGCAATCCAGGTAGCGGCGGCCGTCGACATCCGTCACCCACGCGCCGTCACCGGAGGCGACGACGACGGGCAGCGGATGGTAGTTGTGGGCCGCGTGCTCGTCTTCCAGCGCGATGTACCCGGCCTGGCCGAGCGCGGTCACCGTGGCGGGTGTTGTCGTCTGATCGGTCACCGGCGCAGCTCCAGCGTGCAGCATTTCACTCCTCCGCCGCCGAGCAGCAGCTCGGACAGGTCGAGCCCGATCGGGTTGAAGCCGCGGGCGCGCAGCTGGCGCTCGAAGTCCTTCGCCCGGGCGGCGATGACCACGTTGTAGCCGTCGGAGTAGGAGTTGAGGCCGAGGATGGCCGCGTCCTCCTCGGTGACGATGATGGCGTCAGGGAACCGCTCGCGCAGGATGGCAAGGCTGGGCTCGTCGAACGCGCTCGGCAGGTAGGCGATCTCGCCGTTGCCCGTGGCCGGTGACGCGTCGAGCACGGCGATGGCCGTGTCCAGGTGGTAGAAGTTCGGGTTGATCAGGTTGAGCGTGATCACCGGGCGGCCGTAGATCGCGGCGACCTCTGCGTGGCTGTCGGAGGCACTGCGGAAGCCGGTGCCCGCGAGGATCACGTCTCCCACGAGGAGGAAGTCACCCTCGCCCTCTTGGATCTCGACGGGCACGCGCACGTCGAAGCCGTGGGCGCCGAACCAGTCCATGTAGGCCGGCCCCTCCGGCTGGCGTTCGGCGTAGGTGAAGGCTGCGCCGTAGGCCACGTTGTCGATGACGAAGCCGCCGTTGGCCGCGTAGACCATATCCGGCAGACCCTCCACCGGGTCGATCAGGTGCACGTCGAAGCCGAGTCCCACATAGGTGTCGTAGAGCGTCTGCCACTGGGCGACGGCCAGCGCGGTGTCAGTGGGTATGGCCGGGTCCATCCAGGGGTTGATGCGGTAGACGACGGTGAAGTAGTCGGGCTTGCACATCAACACGGTGCGCTTGACGGGCGTGCGCACGGGCTGGTCCGGCGAGACGAGCTCGTCCGGGTTCGGGGCGGTGAGGTTGGTCGACATGGTGACTCCTTCGGCGGCCATCCGCCCTCTTCGGGTGAGGTCGGCTGGCGGGGTGGATGGCGGACCAGGTCACTCACGAGAGCTCTGCCGGTCACGAGGACAACCCCGGCAGAGACGCCGGTTCCAGTTTCACACAGCCTGATTCGGAGTTGCACGCTAATTTGCGCCGAAAACATGCGCGCTTTCGACCGTTCGCGCAAGTTTCTGCCGCACGAGGCAACGACGGATGCCCCAAGCCGGCCCGTCTGCCGGCCTAGCACCACGCAGCTATCGAGTGATTAGCGCCCACGGGCGCTGCTTTTCTGCGTGGGTACGTGCGTCAGCGCAACGATGCCCCCTAGACTCTCGGCATGGACAACCTTGACCGTGGCATTCTCGACCTGCTCCGCCAGAATGCTCGGGCGGGCTACGGCGATATCGGCTCGGTCGTGGGGCTGTCGGCTTCGGCCGTGAAGCGCCGGGTCGACCGGCTCGTCGCCGACCGCGTCATCCGTGGTTTCACCATCCAGGTGGATCCGGCCATCGACGGCATGAGCACCGAGGCCTACGTCGAGCTCTTCTGCCGTGGCACCGTCGCGCCTGAGGAACTGCTGCGCATCCTCTCCGGGGTGCCGGAGGTCGTGGACGCCGGAACGGTCACCGGTAGCGCTGACGCCATCGTCCACATCAGGGCCAGGGACATCCCCGGCCTCGAGGCGGCGCTGGAGAAGGTGCGCCTGGCCCCCAACGTGGACCACACGCGCAGCGCGATCGTGCTCTCCCGGCTGATCCACCGCTCGGCGGAATAGCGGCCCGCCGACGCGTCCGAGCGCGAGCCCGGGGCGCTAGCCGGGAACCGGAGCCGGACGACGAGTAACGGGGGCGAGCAGATGGATCAGGGTGACGGCCGCGATCGATCCGGCGCAGAGGATGCCGGCGAGCACCACGATCTGGAATCGCCCGGCCTCGAGCGGTGAGGCCCCGCCGAAGATGGCGCCCACGAAGGCTCCCGGCAGCGTGACCAGCCCGGTGGTCTTCGTCTGGTCGGTCGAGGGGATCAGGGCGAAGTACACCGCGCGGCGGGCGAGCTCCCGGGTGGCCTGGCGCGGGGTTCCGCCGAGGGCGAGCCAGCCCTCGACCTCCTCCCAGTGCTCGGTGACGCCCTCGGTAAAGCGCCGACCGGAGAGTGTGGCGATCGACATGGCGTTGCCGATGATGATGCCGCCGAATGACAAGACGTACCGCGGCGTGAACTCGAGTGCCCCGGTGCCGAAGACCACGAGGAGGGCGACCGCCACGCCCAGGCCCATCGCGGCGGCCACCCAGGCCGCGTGCCGCGGGGTGGCTCCGATCCGACGGGTCACCGTGGCGACCGCCGCCGCGAACATGACGGCCAGACCCACGCCCACCCAGAGCGGGTCGGAGATGATGCCGCTCAGGATCAGGCTGATCGCGGCGAGCTGCAGGGCTCCGCGCAGCACGGCGAGCGCCGGGGCGAACGGATGCGGCACCCGGTAGGTTCGCAGCACCACCGTGACGATCGCGATGAGCAGTACGACACCCAGCAGGGTCGGCGCCAGTCCGGCCAGCTGTTCAGGGAGGTCACGGGGCCAGGTCACGTATCGAGCCTAGCGAGCCGCCGCGCCGGGTCGCCGCCGATCCGGGCCATCGGTTGCCACAGGAGAGTTCCGTGGCTAGCTTGATACACAACCGGAACAACGGATGCCCATGAATTCGCTCGCCATCTCCGTGCTGAATCTCGTGCGAGCCTGGTCGGAATTGGAACGCCGTGATCTTGACGATTGACCCACAGGTCCCCATCCCGCCCTATGAGCAGTTGCGGGCGCAGGTGATCGAGGGAGTGCGCACCGGCACGCTGTCGCCGGGTGACAAGCTGCCCACCGTGCGCCGGCTCGCCGCGGACCTCGGCCTGGCGCCGAACACGGTCGCACGCGCCTACCGGGAGCTGGAGCAGGACGAGGTGATCGAGACCCGCGGACGGCTGGGCTCCTTCATCGCCGCGACGGGGGATGCCACGCACAGGCAGGCGCAACTGGCCGCGATCGCGTACGCCGAACGGGTGCGGTCCCTCGGCCTGCCCGCAGAGGAGGCGCTGGAGATCGTGCGGGCGGCCCTGCGCATCCGTTCGTAGGTATGCGTTCGTAGGGATTCGTTCGTGGGGCCTAGCGCCCGTACGACGCGGCCAGGCGCCGGAAGCCCTCGTCGAGGCTCACCGCGGGCTTCCAGTGCAGCTCGGACCGGGTGCGACGCTGGTCGAACCAGTGCGCGGTCGAGAGCTGCTCGGCCAGGAACCGTGTCATCGGCGGCTCGTCGGCCCCCGGGCGGATATGCCAGGCTGCCTCGATCAGCGCCCCGGCACAGCGGGCGGCCCCGGCCGGCACCCGCCAGGCCGGGGCAGGCACCCCCGCGGCGGCGCACATCCCGGCGAGCAGCTCGGCGACCGGCCGCGGCTCCCCGTTCGTGATCACGTAGGAGCGCCCGTGCACGGCGGCGGCTTGCTCGAGGGCGGCGGCGATGGCCGAGGCTGCGTTGTCGATGTAGGTGGTGTCGATCAGGGCTGCGCCGTGGCCGAGCAGGGGCAGGCGCTTGGCCCGGGCGCGCTCCACGATCCGGGCCACGAGCTGGGTGTCCCCGGGACCCCAGACCAGGTGCGGGCGCACAGCGACCACGCGCAGATCGGCCGAGTCGGCGGCGAGCGCGAGCAGTTCGGCCTCGGCCTTGGTGCGGGCGTAGGGCCCGCGGGCACGGGCCGGATCGGCCGGTTCGGCGTCGCTGCCGATGATGGATGTCCCGGCATGGGCGACCGAGGGCGACGACACGAAGACGAAACGGGAGGCTCCGGCATCCGCGGCCGCGGCTAGCAGTGCGCGGGTCCCGCCCACGTTCACGGCGGAGAAATCGGCCGGACTTCCCGCGAGCGACACCTTCGCGGCCAGGTGCACGACCGCGTCCATTCCGGCGACGGCGCGCAGCACCTCGTCGGGCGCGGTGACCGAGCCGAGCAGGTCGGTCACGCCGGGCACGCCCGACGGGCGACGCTGAAAAGCGCGCACATCATGCCCGGCGGCCGCGATCTCGGTCGCGACGGCCCGGCCGAGGAAACCGCTGGCCCCGGTCACGAGCACCCTCACGGCAGCACCGTCACGGCAGCACCGTCGGCGAAGACACGCTGCGCGGGTGCTGCGCCGCTGCGCGCGTGGCGTGCCGACAGCGCAGCGGCGCAGCCTGCGCACGACGCGAGAGTCGCGTCACGGGCGGATCATCCGTGCACCGGAAAGGATTCCGGCGGCCCAGCGACCCAACCGGGTGCGGTCGATCTTCGAGTTGTGACGGATGTCTGTCGGCAAGTGCGGCACGACCAGCACCGCGGCCAGCGGAAGCCCCACGGCGGCGCGCACGGCGGCGGCCAACTCGGGGTCGGCCAGTGCGACGCGGCGGGCCGGGGCGACGGTCTCGACCACGGCGACCACCTGTTGGGTGCCGGCCGGCCCGATCCCGACCACGGCGGCGCGGGCCACCGCGGCGACGGACTCCACGCGCTGCTCGGGCCCGACCGGCGTCACGACGCCGGTCGCCGTCGTGATGACGTGTGGCAGGCGGCCCTCCACCCAGAGTCGTCCGGCGGCATCGAGGTGCCCGACGTCGCCCGTACGGTGCCAGCGTTCGCCGGGCACGGCGCCGCGGCGGGCCGCCCGGTCGGTCAGCCAGAGGCGGTCGTAATGGTCCTCGACGTGGGGCGCGGAGACCACGATCTCGCCGGTGACCCCGGCGGCCTCGGAGAGCGCACCGGTGGCGTGGCCCTCGGCGTCGAGGGCGCTCGTGCGGATGCGCGTGGTGGCCGTCGCCCGACCGACGCAGACCCCGCCGGGGCCGGCCGGGGCATCCGTTGAATTCGACGGCGAGCCGGCCGACGAGCCAGCCGACGGGCTCGTCGTCGCCATCGCCTCGCGGATGCCGTCGAGCGTGATGTCGGCCATCAGCAGCCCCTCTGTCATTCCGTAGGGCGTGTGCGCGGAGGCCGACGGCATCAGGCGGGCCGCCGCGGCGAGCAGGGGCTCGGAGACCGGCGCACCGGCGGAAAGGAAGCTCGCCACGCCCGCGAGGCTGGCGTGGTCGGCGGCGGTCAGGCTGTCGGCAGTGGCGACGACGTTCGCCAACGCGGCCGGCGACAGGAACACCACGGTTGCGTCGATGGCGGCCACCGCGGCGGCCACGGATGCTGCGGTCAGGGTCTTCGGCTTCGTCACGTCCATGTCGGGGGTCACCGAACGGGCCCCGAGGGCCGGGCCGAGCAGCGCGAACGGGGCGAAGCCGGCCACCAGTCCGGTGCCGCGACCCACGCCGTACTGCGCGTACAGCGCGTCGCTGACCGCGGCGAGCTGGCCGTGCGTGTAGACGACGCCCTTGGCCGGACCGGTCGAGCCGGACGTGAACAGCACGGCGGCCGTGTCGCCGGGGTCCGGCGACGGTGGCAGCTGCTCGTCCACCCCCAGCGCGATCACCTCGGCCAGAGTGGCGGAGATGTCGAGGGCGCGCATCGCTGCGCGAGGGAACCGCGCCACGGAGATCTTCTGGCCGGGCCAGTCGAGCGCCCGGGCGGCAATCAGCCCGGGGGCTGCGCCGATCACGTGGTCGGGGCGCGCGCCGCGCACGGCGCGGGTCAACCCGCGCAGGCCGAGGCCGGCATCCGCCACCACCACGATCGCTCCGATCCGCACGCAGGCGTAGAGCACCGCGGTGAGGTCCGCGCCGGGCGGGATCAGCAGGGAGACCCGGTCGCCCTTCCGCACGCCGAGGCGGTCGAGGCCGCAGGCGAGCTGCCGCACCCGCCGGGACAGCAACCGCCAGCTGACGACGCGCGGGGCGCCACCGCCCGGCGGGGCCATGTCGATCAGCGCGGTCTCGTCGCTGTTCTGCAGTTCGTCGAGGTAGTGCCAGAGCGGATTCCGCCCTCCGCCCTCCCAGCGCCCCTCACCCTCGTTCTGCTCAGCGGCAGGCAACGCGCGGTCGCCGAGCCAGGTGAGGGCGGCCGCGGCGTAATCGACATCTTCCATGACGAGGTGCCCGGCCCCCTCGAAGCGGTGCACGTCCGCGTGGGGCAGGCGGTCGACGAGGTCGTCGAGGTAGCGGTCGCTGAAGATCGGGTCGGTCGGACCCCAGAGCATCAGGGCCGGCACGGTCAGGTCTCTGATGCCGCCGGAGATCCGGGCGAGTTCGGCCGCGCTCTCGTGCGCGTCGTGCACCGGGATATCAGCGACGAACGCGCCGATCCCGCCGCGCCGGGCCGCACCGAGATAGGGCGCGCGGTAGGCCTGCTTGACCGCGCCCGCCAGCGGGGGATGCGCGAGCGCCAGCGTCGTCTCCAGGAACGCGGGCGTGGTCACGGTGCCACGCCCGAGCACGCTGCTCCGCAACGCCAGCCGCAGCGGGGCAGGCACGGGTGCGTCTTCCGGCTGGTGCACGGCCGTGTTCAGCAGCATGACCCCGGCGAGCAGTTCCGGATGGTCCACGGCCCAGCCGAGCGAGATCGAGCCGCCCCAGTCGTGCCCGAAGGTGACCACCGGCCCGGCCAGCCCGAGGGTGTCAGTCAGTTCGCCGAGGTCCCGCACGCGCGTGGCGAGCGGACGCCGAACGCCGCTCCGCTCGGAGAAGCCCATTTCGAGTTGGTCGACCGCGATCACACGCCACGCCTCGGCGCCGTTCGCCGCCGCATCCGTCGCCGAGGCGACGAACTCGCGCCACAGGTACGACCAGGTGGGATTACCGTGCACGCAGAGCACCGTGCCCACAGGGGTGACGCCCAGCTCAGCGAGGCGGTCACCGTTGTCGAGCAGGTGCCAGGTGCGGGTGACCGGATGCCCGGACGCGTCCGACACGACCGGCACCAGCCTCGAGAACGCGGTGTCCATCCCCGGCAGCCCGGCCGGGGGCAGGGTCGCGGGCGCCGGCGTGGCAGCGGCGCGCGGGAGGCGGTAGGACACGGGGGCAGGGGCGCGGTTCACCAGGCGAGTTCCATCATTGCCGTATTGAGGCCGCTGCCGACGCCCATCAGGAGCACGCGGTCGCCGCGCTTGAGGGTGCCGGCCTCCCCGGCGAGGGTGATCGGGATCGACGCGGGACCCACATTGCCGTACAGCGGGTAGGTGAGCGGCACCCGGCTGCGGTCCAGCCCGGTCGCCTTCACGATGGCGTCCGTGTGCACGTCGGAGACCTGATGCAGGATGTAGCGGTCCATGCCCGACCAGTTCCAGTCGCGCTTGGCCTCGGTCCAGGCCGAAACGACGAGCTCCATGCCACCCTTGAGCAGCGCCTTCGCGTCGGTGAACATGCCGTCGACGCTGCCCACGCAGAGCCCGTTGAACTGAGTCGCCGCGCGGGTCACGCCGCCGAGCATCCGGTGGCCTTCCGGATGCGCGTCGGCCCGCCCGAGTACCGCCGCCGCTGCCCCGGAGCCGAGCGTCAGGCTAGCGAACTCGCTCATGAAGTCTTTGCGGCTGATGTCAGGGCGGCCGAGCCGCTCGATGGTGTTGGTCTGGATCTCGTCGGCGTCTTCGCCGTCGATGATCACGGCGTACTCGATCTGGCCGGAGTCGATCAGCTGGGCGGCCAGGGTCATGCCGTTGACGAAGCCGAGGCAGGCGTTCGCGATGTCGAAGTTCGTGGCAGAAGAGGGCAGTCCGAGCCCATGATGGATGCGTACGGCAACGGAGGGCTCAAGGTGTTTGCGGGTGACCGAGGTGTTGATCATCAGACCGACCTGGCCCGGCTCGATGCCGGCGGCGGCCAGGGCGCGCTTGCCGGCCGTGACGGCCGCGTCGTCAAAGGCCTGACCGGGGGCCCAGTTGCGCCGTTCGTGCACACCCGCCACCCGCTGGAGCAGTCCGCTGGGCAGCCTCAGGCGCTTGAGGGCCGGCTGCAGGCGACGATCGATGTCCACCGACGTGGTGATCTGCGGAGCGAGCTCGCTCGCCACCGAGAGCAGGGCGACGTTCCGGTGCGTCGTCGTTGCATTACCGTCCAACTGTGGTTCCCCTGTCGAATTGCAGCAGTGGCAACCGCGGCCCCGGCTATCCTGCACCTGAAGCCTGATTGTTGTCCGTACTCCTGCTGGGCACGGCCGATCGCAGACCGCGACCGCCAAGGGCCCATTTTAGCCTTGCGGGCCGCCGCCGTCGTGCGGGCGCACACCCGTGCCGAACGATCGCCGCTAGATGATCCCCTCGGAGAGGGTGCTCGGGTTGCCGAAGCGGTGCGCCGTGATCGAGATCGCCTGTTCGCGCAGGAACGGAAGCAGCTCGACCCGGCCGGCCTGGGTGACGGGGTGCGCGTAGACGGCCACGTCCGGGCTGCCGCCGAGCGCCTGGGCCAGTCGAGAAGCCGCCGATTGCGCCCCGCGCAGGCGGTCCCCGCCGATCAGGCGCACCCGGCTGGTGCGGATGCCGCCGTGCGCGGCCCGCTCCAGCCATTCGGCGTCGCTCTCCACCGCGACCGTGATCTCGCGCGCGGCGAGCACGTTGCGCACCATCGGCGGCACCGGGATCGCGCTGGACACCTCGAACCGCGCCGTCGACACTGTTGCCGCGGCGATGACCCGCAGCAGGTCGGACAGCGTTCCATCCTCGGTCAGGCGCACGGTGACGGGCAGCGGGCGGTAGCGGAACAGGTTTCGTTCTAGTCCGAGGTCCGAGACGTCCTTCACAGCGTTGAACTCGTCGCGCCAGGCCAGCGCGTCGCTCAGCGCCGACCGGCGCAGCACGTCGAAGTCGACGTAGTCGAGCACGGTCTGCGCCGCTTCGATCAGGTCCGTGACGCTCTGATCGAGGCCACGCAGGTGCAATGTCGAGCTGTTGCGGCCGGGATCGCTCACCCAGCTGCCGAATCCGTACAGGTAGTTCGGACCGCCGGCCTTGGTGCCCGGGCCCACGGCCGACCGCTTCCAGCCGCCGAAAGGCTGCCGTTGCACGATCGCGCCCGTGATGCCGCGGTTCACGTAGAGGTTTCCGGCCTCGATGCTGTCCAGCCACTCGGACAGCTCGGCCGGGTCGAGCGAGTGCAGCCCCGAGGTGAGGCCGTAGTCGACCGCGTTCTGGAACCGGATGGCCTCGGCCAGGCTTCGCGCGTGCATCACGCCGAGCACCGGGCCGAAGAATTCGGTCAGGTGGAAGTAGGAGCCGGGCAGCACCCCGGTGCGAATGCCCGGCGACCACAGCGCGCCAGACTCATCGAGCTGCTCAGGCTCGACCAGCCACCGCTCGCCGACGCCGAGCGTGGTGAGGGCGTGCAACAGTTTGCCCTCGGCCGGCTCGATCAGCGGGCCCATCTGGGTGACCGGGTCAGCCGGACGTCCGACGCGCAGGGACGTCGCGGCATCCGTCAGCTGGCTGAGGAAGCGCTCCGACTTGGCGACGGATCCGACCAGGATCACCAGACTCGCAGCCGAGCACTTCTGCCCGGCGTGACCGAAGGCACTCTTGATGACGTCGGCCGCAGCCAGGTCGAGGTCGGCGGAGGGGGTGACGATGATGGCGTTCTTGCCGCTCGTCTCGGCCAGGAGGGGCAGGTCCTCGCGGAAACTGCGGAACAGCTGCGCGGTCTCGTAGGCCCCGGTCAAGATGACCTGGTCGACGGCCGGGTGCGAGATCAGGCGGGTCCCGAGCTCCCGGTCCGCAAGATCCACCAGCACGAGCAGGTCGCGCGGCACGCCGGCCTCCCAGAGCGCCTCGACCATGACGGCGCCGGAGCGCTGGGCGAGCTTGGCGGGCTTGACGATGACGCCGGACCCGGCGGCGAGCGCGGCAAGCACACCGCCTGCCGAGATGGCGACCGGGAAATTCCACGGCGGGGTGACCACGGTCAACTTCGAGGGCACGAAGATGGCGCCCTGGACGGCATCAAGGTCGCGGGCGCGTTCGGCGTAGTAGTGGGCGAAGTCGATCGCCTCACTGACCTCCGGGTCACCCTCGGCGATGGTCTTGCCGGTTTCGGCGGCCATCACCTCGATCAGGCGGTCGCGGTTTGCGGCGAGCGCGAGCCCGGCCCGGTGCAGCACGGCGGCGCGCTCGGCGCCGGTGCGCTGGCCCCAGGCGGCGCCACTGGCCGCGGCGGCCTCGATCAGGCGGTCCAGCTCGCCCGGGTCGCTGACCCTGGCAGCACGGATGGCGTCCAGCCCGAGCGTGGACGTCTCGACCCGGCCCAGGATGCGACGTCCCCATGCCCGGTTGGCCGGCAGCGACGGGTCCGTGTCGGCTTCGTTGTGGAAACCCGTGTGCGGAAGGGTCGTGACCGAGCCTCGAGTGAGGCCGAGCACGGCAGCGGTGAGCCCCGCCTCGGACTCGTCGCCGAATTCGTCGTCGTAGTCGTCGTCGCCGGAGCGCGCCTGTCCGGCGGCGTCGAGCTGCGCGGCCTCGGTACGGTCCTGGCCGCGGTTCGGCTGCGGCACGATGGTGTCGAGGCCCGCGATGGAGGCCAGGAAGCGCTCCTTCTCCCGGTCGAAGAGTTCCGGGGAGCTGGTCAGCTCGAACACCGCCGACATGAAGTTGTCCTGGCTGGCATTCTCCTCGAGGCGGCGGATCAGGTAGCTGATGGCGACGTCGAACTCGGCCGGGTTGACCACGGGCGTGTAGAGCAGGAGGCGACCGACGTCCTTGCGGACGGCCTCGGCCTGGCTGGTGGCCATTCCGAGCAGCATCTCGAACTCGACCCGGTCGTCCACTCCGCGCTTCTGGGCGAGCAGGTGCGCCCAGGCCACGTCGAAGAGATTGTGTCCGGCGACGCCGATTTTGACGGCATCCGTGTTCTGAGGGGTGAACGCCCAGTCGAGCACGCGCTTGTAGTTCGTGTCGCTGTCCTGTTTGGTGGAGTAGGTCGCCAGCGGCCAGTCGTGCACAGCGGAGTCGACGTGTTCCATCGCCAGGTTCGCGCCCTTGACCACGCGCACCTTGATCGGCGCTCCGCCGGCGGCCCGGCGGCCCTGGGCCCAGTGAGTCAACCCCTGCAGGGCACCTAGAGCGTCAGGCAGGTAGGCCTGCAGCACGATGCCGGCCTCGAGGTGCAGCAGCTGGGGCTGGTCGAGGATGCGCTCGAACACCGCGATAGTGAGGTCGAGGTCGCGGTACTCCTCCATGTCCAGGTTGATGAACTTGGGCGACGCCGACGATTCGGCCAGCTCGTAGAGGGGAGTCAGTCGCTCGACGACCCGGTCGACAGCTTCGTCGAACGACCACATCGACAGCTGGCTGGCGATCGAGGAGACCTTGATCGAGACGTAGTCCACGTCGTCGCGGGCGAGCAGCGCGCGGGTGCCTTCGAGGCGGCGGAGTGCCTCCTTCTCCCCGAGCACGGCCTCGCCGAGCAGGTTGATGTTGAGCCGGTTGCCGGACTCGCGCAGGTGAGCGATCGCCGGGCCGAGCTTGTCCGGCGTGGCGTCCACGACGAGGTGGCCGACCATCTGGCGCAGCACCTTCCGCGCCGCGGGGATGACCACCCACGGCAGCACCGGTCCGAGCACTCCGCCGAGGCCGATCGCCCCGCGCATGTACGCGGGCAGGAACCCGGGCGCTTGCTTCGCCACTTTCTGCAGGTTGTACCCGGCGACCATGAGGTCTTCCGGGCGCATGACGCCGTCGACGAAGCCCACCGTGAAGTCGAGCCCGTTCGGGTCCTTCAGCACGCCCGCAAGGCGCTCGGCCGACACGTCGGCGGGGATCGTGGCGCTCTCGGCGAGCCATTTCTGCACGAGGGCAACCACATCGGCGCTGAGATCGTGCTGCACGGATGGAGTGGAGTTGGTCATGGTCACGAGGCTAGTTCTTTCGTTCACGGCGGGGCTGCTGATTTCAGTGTGTGGTTTTCGTTCCTTTAGCAAAAGCGAATCTTTATGATCGATATTGATTAGCATTAGTGACCAATACTGGGTTGATCGAGGAGGGTGACGCATGCTGGATGTCCGCCGCCTGCGTCTGCTGCGCGAGCTCAAGATTCGGGGCACCCTGGCCGGGGTCGCCGAGGCCCTCGCCTACAGCCCCTCCGCCGTCTCCCAGCAGCTCGCCCTGCTCGAGAAAGAGGCCGGGGTCCCGTTGCTGCAAAAAGTCGGTCGCCGGGTGCGGCTCACCCCGCAGGCCGAGGTGCTGGTGTCGCACACCACCCACCTGCTGGAGCGCCTCGAGCTGGCCGAGGCGGAGATGACCACCTCCCTGACGACCGTGTCCGGCACCGTGCGCGTGGCCCTGTTCCAATCCGCGGCACACGCCGTCATCCCGCAGGCCCTCACGCTGCTCGCCGAAGAGTTCCCCGAGCTTCGGGTCGAAGTCACCGAGCGCGAGCCCGAGCGCGGCCTGTTCGAGGTCTCCGCGCGCGATTTCGACCTGGTACTCGCAGAGCAGTATCCCGGGCACACCCGGGCGCATTGGCCCGACCTCGACCGGGTGAACCTGGCGACGGATGCGCTCCGGCTCGCCGTTCCGCCCCCGCGCCCCGGCCACGCCTCCCCGGCCGGGCTCACGGATGCCGCCGATCTGCCGTGGGTGATGGAACCCGAGGGCACCGCCTCGCGGCACTGGGCCACCCAACTCTGCCGGTCGCAGGGTTTCGAGCCCGACGTGCGGTTCGAGACCGCGGACCTGATCGCGCACATCCGTCTGATCGAATCGGGCAATGCCGTCGGCATCCTGCCCGACCTGATCTGGGCCGGGGCCCCACCGACGGTGACCGTCGTCGACCTGCCCGGCAGCCCTCTGCGCACCGTCTTTTCCGCCACCCGCCGCTCGAGCGCGAGCCGGCCGGGGGTGCTGGCCGTGAGGCAGGCGCTGTCCCGCGCCGTCCAGCGGGTCGCCGCCACCGGGGCGGCTTGACCTTACCCCCTTTCGAACGTTGAATGGGCGCATCCGGCACCCCCGCCGGCATGTGAACGGAGCCCGTCATGACCAAGCCAATCGCACTGCTCACCTTCGCCGCGGTCACCCTCGCGGTCGGCCTCGCCGGGTGTTCCGCAGGCACCGGCAGCAGCGACGTGTCAGGCGTCTGGGGCACCCCAGACGCCACGGACACGCCCGGCCTTGAACTGAAGGCCGACCAGTCCGCGACAGGGACGGACGGCTGCAACCGGCTGGTCGGCACCTGGTCGCTGACCGGCGACACCATCGAGTTCGGCACGTTCGCGTCGACCCTGATGGCCTGCGAGGGAGTCGACACCTGGCTCGGAAAGGCCAGCACCGCCACCGTGGACGGCAGCGTCATGACCGTGCAGGACTCCGACGGAGCCGAGATCGGCACACTCGACCGCGCCGATTGACGCCCCGGCTAGTCTCGGTGCATGATCGAACGCAGCATGATCGAACCCACACACGACGTCGTGATCGTCGGCGGCGGCCACAACGGGCTGACCGCGGCCGCCTACCTGGCCCTGGCCGGCAAGACCGTCCTCCTGCTCGAGCGCGCTGACCGGGTAGGCGGCGCTGCCGTCTCGGCCGAGGCTTTCCCCGGCGTCGACGCACGGCTTTCGCGTTACTCCTACCTGGTCAGCCTGCTGCCGCAGCGGATCATCGACGAGCTCGGCCTCGAAATCGAACTCGCCCAGCGCCGCTACTCGTCGTACACCCCCGACCCTGCCGACACCCGCGCGGGGCTCCTGGTCGACCGTGGTGACACGGATGCCACCGGCACGAGCTTCGACCGGGTCGGCGCGGCCGCCGACTTCCCGGCCTGGACCGCCTTCTATCGCGACACCGAACGAGTCGCGCGCGCCCTGTTCCCCACGGTCTGCGAGCCGCTGCCGACCCGCGCCGAGGCTCGGGTGCTGGTCGGCGACGACATGCTCTGGGAGCAGTTCATCGAGCGGCCCCTCGGCACCGCCCTGCGAAACCGCTTCCAGAGCGACCTCGTGCGCGGGGTCGTCGCCACCGACGGCCTGATCGGCACCTTCGCCTCGGTCGACAGCCCGGACCTCGCCGCGAACCGGTGTTTCCTCTACCACGTCATCGGCAACGGAACCGGGGACTGGGACGTGCCGGTCGGCGGCATGGGCGCCGTCTCCGGCGAGTTGGAGCGGGCCGCCAGGCAGGCGGGCGCCCGGATCGTGACCGAGGCGGAGGTCAGCGCAATCACCCCCGACGGCGAGGTGCGCTACCGGCACGGTGCCGTCGACCGGGTCGTCCAGGGCCGGCACGTGCTGGCCAACGTGGCACCCTGGGTGCTGCAGCAACTGCTCGACGGGCACGCGTCGGCATCCGTTCGCACGGAGGCTGCTCCCGGCGCTGCTCCCGCCGCCAAGCCGGAGGGCGCGCAGGTCAAGGTCAACCTGCTGCTGACCCGGCTGCCGCGACTGCGGGACGCGACAGTGTCGCCCGAGGCCGCGTTCGGGGGCACGTTCCACATCAACGAGACCCTGACCCAGCTGGAGAATGCCCACGCCCAGGCCGACCGCGACGGCTTCCCCGAGCTGCTGCCCTGCGAGATCTACTGCCACTCGCTCAGCGACCCGAGCATCCTCTCGCCCGAACTCGTCGCAGCCGGAGCCCAAACGCTCACGGTGTTCGCGCTGCACACCCCGCACCGCTGGCTCACCGAGGAGAACAGTGACGCCAGCCGCGACCGACTCCAGGCCGCAGTGCTGGCGTCTCTGAATTCCGTTCTCGCCGAACCGATCGAAGACCTGCTGTTGACGGATACCGCCGGCCGGCCCTGCATCGAAACGAAGACCACGCTCGACCTGGAGCACGCCCTCAACCTGCCCGGCGGCAACATCTTCCACGGCCCGCTGGAGTGGCCGTTCCTCGATGACGACGAGGCGCCGTCCACCGCGGCCGAGCGTTGGGGAGTGGCCACGGGGCATCCTCGGATCCTGCTCTGCGGCGCCGGCGCGAGGCGCGGCGGCGGCGTGAGCGGCATCGGTGGGCACAACGCTGCCATGGCTGTGCTCGAGGAGTGAGGCGGGCTGCGTGGCCGGGCTGCGTGGCCGGGCTGCGTGGCCGGGCTGCGTGGCCGGGCTGCGTGGCCGGGCTGCGTGGCCGCTGGCCCCGGCCCGGAGAAAGGCATAGTTTTGTACTGAGGCCCGTGCCTCACTCACCGTGGAGGTTCGCATGTCATTCAAGCCAACCGGACGCCTCGCCTATCGCGAAGACGGTCTCTACCTCATGCTCGACCGGCTCTTCACGGCGTCGAAAGAAGACGTCTGGGCGAGCGTGAGCCGGGCCGGTGGCCTGCACGGCTGGATCGGCACCTATACGGGCTCTCCTGAGACCGGCGCCGTGCGCTTCAAGTTCGATGACCTGGATGCAGAGTGGGAGTACGTGAGCATCATCAGGTGCATCCCGCCGAAGCGGTTCACCGCCGACATCGGCGAGGGCGACGCTGCCCGGCACGTGATCCTGCACCTCGTCGAGGGCGCGGGGATGACCACCCTCACGTTCGGTCAGCGCCTGCATTCCGCCGCGGAGGCCGCCATCGCCGGCCCGTTCTGGGACTACTATCTCGACCGCCTCGTGGCGGCGCGCGCGGGAGCGCCGCTGCCCGTCCGGGCGCACTACAAGCCGCACGTGGAGTACTACAGCGAACTGATCGTTCCCAGGAAGGCCGCCGAACCCACGATCTAGCTGCGACCGTGGGCGTGTTCGAAACCCGAACCGCCCGCCCGTCGCGGCATCCGGCGTGCGTTGTGGCTAACTCCGGAAATCCGTCCGCCCGGGGCCGGCCATCCGCACCGGTTCCGCACTGGTCCGCGGTGGGCAGACAACACGGGCGACGGATGTCCTGAGTTGGCCACACCCACGGGCTCGGCCGGGTCCGCCTCACGGAAAAATCAGGCGGCCGGTCCAATCGTTCCGGGTGGATTTACCGCGGGGTCTCGGATGCGGAAGACACGGCAGGGAGAACTCGGTTCCGCTCAGCTCCAGTGGCTGGGAGCGGCGGCACGAGTGGCGGGCATCGCGACGTCCCCGCTCCACTCCAGCAACCAGGACGGCACCGTCACGTCGTCGGGCACCTCGCCCACGGCGTCGACGAGTTCGTCGATGCCCACGACCCCTCCGCTGCGCTTGAGGAACCGGCCGCGGATGAAGCCCTGGGCGTAGACCTCCGGGGTGCCGTCGGCGTCGGGCCGCACGAACCGCTGCTCCACGTAGACGGCCTTCGCGTCGAAGCCCAGGATGCGTGACTCCACCGTGAACTTCTGGCCGAGGGTCAGCGACTTGCGAAAACTTATCGTCTCCGACACCACCACGGGGTACCAGCCACGCCTCCGGAAGATCGCCCAGATTCCCGTGCGGTGCAGCAGGTCGAAGCGGGCGATGTCCATGATCGACAGGTACACGCCGTTGTTCATGTGCCGAAGGATGTCCTGATCGGTCGGCAGAGTGAGGAACCGGGTGCGGGCCACGTCGTAGTGGCCGAGGCGCGGGCCGAAGCGGGAGATCACGCCGTGCAGGAGGGTGCGCCAGAACATATGCATCCTGAGATGCTAGCCACCGGCCGGCCCGAGGCCGCATTCTGCTGCCGCCGGCCACAAGCATCCGGCCCCGCACGCTCGGAACCTGCACGATTGCCACAGCGCCCGGCCAATGCAGCGCCCGGTCCCGTCCGGATTCGGCATTCGCATATGGTTCTGCTGCCCGCCCTGTTGACGTTCAGACCGGCTTCCGTCGCGGTAATCGTGCTGGCAACGCCCTGGGCCTGATCCCGGAGACCGTGGCCGTGGCTCTGGACCCGATGCGGTCGTGACCGGGTCGGTCGCGGGGGTGAACGGAGCTCTCTTGGTCATCGGTCGCCACCGCCACGTGCGCAGCTTTTCCCGGCGTCGAGCTCCCGCCCGCTCCCGTAAAATGTCATGGTGGCCATTCCGAAGATTCTTCTCTACTACGTCTTCACTCCGCTGGCCGACCCCGAAGCCGTGCGGCTCTGGCAGCGCGACCTGTGCGAATCGCTCGGTCTGCGCGGCCGCATCCTGATCTCGGCCGATGGCCTCAACGGCACCGTCGGCGGCGACCTGCCCGCAATCAAGCGCTACCTGCGCAAGACCCGGGACTACGCCCCGTTCAAGCAGCTCGACGTCAAGTGGAGCGAGGGAACCGGCCTCGACGAGCAGGGCCTGAGCCTCGACTTCCCCCGGCTGGTCGTGAAAGTGCGGGACGAGATCGTGAGCTTCGGCGCGCCCGGCGAGCTACGGGTCGACGCCAATGGTGTGATCGGCGGCGGCGCCAAGCTCTCCCCGTCCGAGCTGCACGCCCTCGTCGGCGAGCGAGGCGACGACGTCGTGTTCTTCGACGGCCGCAACGCGTTCGAGGCCGAGATCGGCCGCTTCCAGAACGCGATCGTGCCGGATGTCGCCAACACCCGCGAGTTCGTGGCCGAGCTGGAGAGTGGCAAGTACGACCACCTCAAGGACAAGCCCGTCGTCACGTACTGCACCGGCGGCATCCGCTGCGAGGTACTCAGTTCCCTGATGAGGAATCGCGGTTTCGGAGAGGTGTACCAGCTCGACGGCGGCGTCGTGCGCTACGGCGAGGCCTTCGGTGACAACGGCCTCTGGAACGGCTCGCTCTACGTCTTCGACCAGCGGATGTCCCTGGACTTCGGCGACCGCACCGCCGTGATCGGGCGTTGCGCCGCCTGTGGCGAGCCGACGAAGAACATGCTCAACTGCAGGGATGCCTCCTGCCGGGAGCAGCTTGTCGTCTGCCCGAGCTGCGTACTCGCGGAGGCTCCGTCCTGCGCGGCGCACGGAGACACGCACGCCGACACGCACGCCGAGGCCTAACCGGCCGCTGTGCGTCGCCTGGCGCAGTGCGTCGCCTGGCGCTGTGCCGGGCCGCCGCTCGACAGCGCCACCAGGATCAGAACGTCGAGCGTGGGAGCGAGCAGCAGTGCCAACCCGTCGAGGCCCCGCAGGATCCCCAGCCCGAGGCTGGCGGCCGAGATGCGCCCCCCGACGTCTCGAGTGCCGGCGTGCCCGCGAACGAATTCGACGGAGATTTTGGTCCAGACAGCGTCTTTGGGGCCATATGCGGTCATTGGACCGAGAATCTCCGTCGAAGTGGTAACCGAACGATCAGGTCTCATTCCCCTAGGCTGGAACCAGATTCCAGCGACGGAGTACCAGCGACGGAGGGGGAACGGATGCCGGACGGCGCGGTCATCGAGTTCAGCAACATCACCAAGACGTTCGGCGGTGTCACCGCGGTGAACGACCTGTCCTTTACCGTGGAGCCCGGCCGGGTCACCGGCTTCCTCGGCCCCAACGGCGCCGGCAAGACGACCACGCTGCGCATGCTCCTCGGCCTGGTCGCTCCCTCGTCCGGCTCCGCAACGATCGGCGGCATCCGCTACCGGGACCTACCTCGCCCACTCCAGACCGTCGGTGCCGCCCTCGAGGCAGCCAGCTTCCATCCCGGGCGCACCGCCCGGAACCACCTGGCGGTCTACGCCGTCGCGGCGGGGCTGCCGGCTGCGCGCATCGACGCGGTGCTGCACACGGTCGGACTCAGCGACCACGGCGCACAGCGCGTCGGCGGCTACTCGCTTGGCATGCGGCAGCGCCTCGGTCTGGCCTTCACCCTGCTCGGCGACCCGGGCGTCCTGGTGCTCGACGAGCCGATCAACGGCCTCGACCCGGAAGGGATCAAATGGATCCGGGGCTTCCTGAGGGCCATGGCCGACGAGGGCCGCACGGTGCTGGTCAGCTCCCACCTGCTGTCCGAGGTGCAGCAGAGCGTGGACGACGTGATCATCATCGCCGCCGGCGCCCTCGTGCACCGGGGCACACTGGCGAGCCTTGAGACCGAGGCTGCGCCGCGCATCCTGGTCGATTCCCCGGACCGGCAGGCCCTGGCCACCGCACTCGGCCAGGCCGGAATCGAATTCTTCACGGGACGAAGCGGGCTGCTCGCCGCCGCGCCCGATACCGCCCTGATCGGGCACATCGCCTTCCTGGCCAGTGTGGAGGTCAGCGCCCTGCACCGGGAGAGGAGAGGGCTCGAAGAGGCCTTTCTCGCCCTGGTGAACGGCGGCGCACCCACAAACGGAATCGACAGCCCAAGCGCAAACGCAGACAAAGGGGAATCGCGATGACGTCCTTCAGTCGCGCCATCGGAGCCGAGTTCGCCAAGATCGGCACCACGCGCATGTGGTGGATCCTCGCCGCCGTGATGTTCGGCTACATCGCCCTGCTCGCGGGCGGATTATCGGCGCTGTTCGCGGGCATCGAGAGCGGTGTGATCAGCCCGGATGCCGCCGGTTCCGGCTCGCAGGGGCTCCCGGCGTTCGGCAGCCTCCCGCCCTTGATCTACAGCTTCGCCTCATCGATCGGCTATGTTTTCCCGGTTCTGCTGGGGGCTCTGGCGACCACCGGGGAGTTCCGGCACCAGACCCTCACCCCCACGTTCCTCGCGAATCCCCGGCGAGGCCAGGTTCTGGGAGCCAAGACGATCGCGCTCTTCGTGGTGGGGGCGCTCCTCGGGGTCGTCGCGCTGCTCGCATCCGTCGGCGTCGGCGCGCTCGTGATCAGCGCCTTCGACCTGGACCCGTTGCTCGGCGAAGGCGCCACCTGGGCGCTGATCGGCCGCACAGTGCTCGCCATGGCCGTTTGGTCGGCCATCGGGGTCGGCCTGGGCGTGCTCGTGCCCAGCCAAGTGGCGTCGATCGTGATCGTGCTCGCCTTTACCCAGTTCGTGGAGCCCCTGCTGCGCTTCGCATCGTTGTTCACCGAGGTGACGCAGGGGATCGGCAACTATCTGCCGGGCGCCGCCTCCGACGCCCTGGTCGGCGCGAGCTTCTTCACCATCGCCGCGCCGGGAGGCACCGCCGGGGCGATGTTGGAGTGGTGGCAGGGCGGACTCGTGCTGCTGGCGTATGCGGTGGCGGCCACCGTCATCGGCTACGCGGTGAGTTGGAAGCGCGACGTCACCTGACCCGGCGCGCGTAGGCTCGACTCATGGGTATTGAGACTGAGTTCCGCGCCATCGTCGTCGACCGCACAGAGGATGCCGACGGTCGGAAGACTCAGGGCGCGACGCTCCGCGTGATCGACGACACCTTCCTGATGCCCGGGGACGTCACGATCGCCGTGGACTTTTCGAGCATCAACTTCAAGGATGGCCTTGCCCTGACGGGCCGCCCCGGGGTCGTGCGCACCTGGCCGCTGATCGCCGGGATCGACCTGGTCGGAACGGTCGAGCACAGCGCCGACCCGCGCTGGTCGGCGGGGGACCAGGTCATCCTCAATGGGGCCGGCCTGAGCGAAACCCACCACGGCGGACTCGCGGAGCGGGCCCGCGTCTCGGGAGGCTCCCTGGTGCGGCTGCCGGAGGGCATCAGCCCCGCGCAGGCCGCGGCGATCGGAACGGCCGGATTCACGGCCATGCTTTCCGTGCTCGGCCTCGAACGTGCCGGGGTCACGCCGGAGTCCGGCCCCGTTCTCGTGACCGGCGCGGCCGGCGGCGTCGGCAGCATCGCGGTCGCCTTGCTCGCCGCCGGCGGCTACCAGGTGCACGCGTCGACCGGTCGAATAGAAGAACTCGGCGACTACCTGCACGGGCTCGGCGCCGTCGAACTCGTCGACCGCGGCACCCTGAGTGAGGCCGGAAAGCCGTTGCAGGGTCAGCGCTGGGCCGGAGCGATCGACTCGGTCGGCAGCTTCACCCTCGCCAATGTCCTCGCCCAGACCACCTATGGCGGAGCGGTCACCTCCTGCGGCCTGGCGCAGGGGGCCGACCTTCCGGCCACGGTCATGCCCTTCATCCTGCGCGCCGTCAGTTTGATCGGAATCAACTCGGTCGAGGCCCCGCTCCCCCAGCGCGAGGAGGCCTGGCACCGCCTCCGCACCGACCTCGACCTCGGCCTGCTGGACAGCCTCACCCAGGTGATTCCCCTTGAGATGGCCTTCGACGCCGCAGCGGGCATCCTCGCCGGCACTCTTCACGGTCGCACGGTCGTAGATGTGCGCGCCTGAGTCTCAGGCTTCGAGCTGAGTCAGGTTCAACCACCCAGCTTGAGCGACGCAATCAGGTCGGGCGCGTGGTTGGTGGTCAGGATCACCCGGGAGAACTCATCGTCGATGAGATCGACGATGACCGCCTGGCGCTTGCGCTTGATCGCCAGGAAGTCCTTGCCGCCGTGGAACTTCCAGGTGCCGACCGCGACCACGAGCGGCAGGCCGACCCCGGGGGATCGGATCCCGCGGATCCAGATCCACGGGTCATCCGTGATCGTCACCGAACGGATGTTCTCCCGCGGCACGACGATGTCGTCGCGCCGCAGGGAGAGCGCCTTCTCCGCCCTCGTGAGGAGGATCTCAAGCCGGTCAGGGTGAACGCGGAGGGAAGCCATACGTCTAGTGTGCCTGTTCACGACCGAAATGGGCTTGTCATATCCTCACTGAGGAACGCGCCGCACCCGTGACGGGGTCACTCCCCGGCGGTTGCCGCCGCTGCGGCCTTCGCTGCGGCCGGCAGAGCCTCGAGGATCCAGCCCACCGCGCTCTCGTCGTGGGCGTCGGACACAAACCACGCCTCGAACACCGATGGGGGAAGCGATATGCCCTGGTCGAGCATGGAGTGGAAGAACGGCCGGTACCGGAACGCCTCCTGCCGCTGAACGTCGGCGTAGTTGCGGGGCGCGGCGGCCGCGGCCTCGGCTCCGAAGGCGAAGCTGAACAGGCTGCCGGCCCGCTGCACGCTGTGCTCGACGCCCTCGGCGGCGAACGCGGCGGAAACGGCCTCCGAGAGCAGGAGGGACGTGGCATCGATGTGCTCGTAGACACCGGCGTCCAGAGCCCGCAGTGTGGCGATGCCCGCGGCGACCGCCACCGGGTTTCCGGAGAGCGTTCCGGCCTGGTAGACCGGTCCGTTCGGTGCCAGGAAGTCCATCACGTCGGCGCGTCCGCCGAGCGCCGCCACCGGCAGGCCTCCGCCGATGACCTTGCCGAAGGCGAACAGGTCGGGCGTGTAGCCCGCTTCACCGCCACCGGCGGTGTCCAGTCCCCAATAGCCGGCCGGGTGCACGCGGAAGCCGGTGAGGACCTCGTCGATGATCAGGAGCGCGCCATGCTCGTGCGCGAGGGAGGTGAGCGCGGCGTTGAAGCCCGGATCGGGAGCCACGACGCCCATGTTCGCCGCCGCCGCCTCGGTGATCACGGCGGCAATCCGGCCCGGGTGCGCCTCGAAGGCGACCCGTACGGCATCCAGATCGTTGTAGGGCAGCACGAGGGTCTCTGCGGCGGTCGCCGCCGTGACCCCGGCCGAGCCGGGCAGGGCCAGCGTGGCCAGACCGGAGCCCGCTTGGGCCAGCAGCCCGTCCGAGTGGCCGTGGTAGTGCCCGGCGAACTTGATCAGCAGGTCGCGACCGGTGAAGCCGCGGGCCAGGCGGATGGCCGTCATGGTGGCCTCGGTGCCAGTCGAGACCAGGCGCAGCTTTTCGACCGCGCTGACGCGTTCCTCGATCAGTTCGGCCAGGATGGTCTCGCCGGGCGTGGAAGCGCCGAAGGACAGGCCGAGCGCTGCGGCATCCTGCACCGCCTGCACGACCTCCGGGTGGGCGTGGCCGAGGATGGCCGGACCCCAGGAACTGACCAGGTCGACGTATTCACGCCCGTCCGAGTCGGTGACGTAGGCGCCCTTCGCTTTCACCAGGAACAGCGGGGTGCCCCCGACCGACCGGAAGGCCCGAACGGGTGAGTTCACTCCCCCGGGGATGGCGCGCTGCGCGCGGGCGAAGAGGTCGTCGTTGCGGGTCATCATCGGGCCTGCCTTTCGTTGAGCCAGGTGGCCAGTTCGACCGCCCAGTAGGTGAGAACGGCGTCCGCGCCGGCGCGACGGATGCTGAGCACCGACTCCTCGACGGCCCGGCGGCGATCGATCCAGCCGTGCGCGGCCGCAGCTTCGATCATGGCGTATTCGCCGGAAACCTGGTATGCCCAGACGGGGATATCACTGACTCCGGCTACCTCGGCGAGCACGTCGAGGTAGCTCATGGCCGGCTTCACCATGACGATGTCGGCGCCCTCCTGGATGTCGAGCAGGGCCTCGCGAACGCCCTCCCGGCGGTTGGCGGGATCCAGCTGGTAGCTGCGACGGTCACCCTCGAGGGTCGACTCGACGGCGTCGCGGAAGGGACCGTAGAAGGCCGAGGCGTACTTGGCCGAGTAGGCGAGGATCGCCGTGTTGACGTAGCCGTTCTGGTCGAGCGCCTGCCGCACGGCGGACACCTGGCCGTCCATCATCCCGCTCAGTCCGAGCAGCTGCGAGCCGGAGGCTGCCTGCACGAGCGCCATCTCGCGGTAGCGCTCGAGGGTGGAGTCGTTGTCGACGCTGCCGTCGGCGGCGAGCACGCCGCAGTGACCGTGGTCGGTGAACTCGTCGAGGCAGAGGTCAGTCTGCACGACGAGGGAGTCGCCGACCTCGTCGACCAGGGCGCGGGTGGCTGCATTGAGGATGCCGTCGGGATCTGTGGCTCCGGAGCCGACGGCGTCGCGCACGGTCGGCACTCCGAAGAGCATGACCCCGCCGATGCCGGCTGCCGCGGCGTCCGTCACGGCCCGCCGGGCGCTGTCAATGGTGTGTTGGAGTACACCGGGCATCGACTGGATCGGCAGCGGGTCTCCCGTGCCCTCCCGGACGAACATCGGGAGAACCAGTTCGGAGGGGTGCAGGCGGATTTCGCTGGCCAGGCGGCGGAGCGCAGGAGTGGTGCGCAACCGTCGCGGGCGGATGACGGGGTTTATCACCCGTCAACCCTACGTCGCCCGGCTGGACGTGCGCGAACCGTGAGTTTCACCCCTCCGCGGGCTCGGAGAGGGAGTGAAACCCACAGCTCGGCGAGGCTGTGCCGGGAATGCGGTCAGCTCGTTTGGGCGACGTGTACGAGGGCCTCGATCAGAGCATCGGCGCTGGGTGCGTCGGCTACGACGTCGACCCGCAGGCCGATCGCGGCGGAATCCTTGGCAGTCCTTGGTCCGATACAGGCCACCAGGGTCGATAGCGGGATGGGACCGAGCTGGTCCTGAACCTGCTGGGCGACACTTCCGGAGGTGACGAGAACCGCCTGCACGTTGCCGGCGGCGACGTCCGCCACGACCCGCGGGTCGACAGGGACGCCGACGGTGCGATACGCGACGACCGACTCGACCTCGTGGCCGATGCGGCGCAGACCCTCGGTCAGAAGCGGCTTGGCGATTTCCGAGCGCAGGGTGAGGATGCGCAGTGGAACCTGGCCGGCGGTGGCCGCCTCCCACTCGGCAAGCAGTCCGCGGGCCGAGTTGTCTTCGGACGGCACGAGGTCGACGTGGTAGCCGGCGGCGACCAGGGCGGCAGCCGTGGTCTCACCGACGGCCGCGACGCGGGTGGTCGACGCCACGACGGCGCGGTGCGACGACAGCACATCGACTGTCGTCGCGCTGGTGACCGTCATCCAGTCGAAGTCTCCGGCGGCAAGGCGCGCCAGTGCCTCCTCGAGTGCGGGGGCGTCGTCGGTCGGGGCGAAGTTGATCATGGGAGCCACGATCGGCTGGGCACCCTTGGAGCGCAGGTCGGCGGCGACGTGGTCGCCCCACGGGCCGCCACGAGGCACGAGGACGCGCCAGCCGGTGAGCGGCTTGGTGAGGCTGGTTTTGGTCTTGTAGCGCGAGGTCATCACGAAGTCACCTTCATCGGGGCGAAGTCGGCAGCGCCGCCGGCGAGCAGGTCACGCGAAACACGGTCAGAGACATCTTGCGCGGCCTCGGTCAAGTGCGCAATGGAATGCGAATCGGGGGTCGCGGCGTGCGAGCTCACGACGCTGCGGGCGCCGTCCGGGCTGTACACCGTGGCCGTGAGGAAGAGCAGCCCGTCGTCGATGGCGGCCATGGCCCCGATCGGCGCCGCGCAGCCGGCCTCAAGCCGTGCCAGTACGAGACGCTCGGCCGTGACCGTGGCCTGGCTGGTGGAATGGTTGATGGCGGTGAGCGCGCCGGCGAGGGCCCGGTCAGGCCTTTCGTCGCGTACCTCGATCGCCAAAGCACCCTGTCCGGGCGCGGTGGGCCAGTCGGACAGCTCCAGGTACTCGCCGTCGACGGACTCGAGCAGCGCGAGGCGGCTGAGCCCGGCGGCGGCGAGTACGACGGCATCGAGATCGCCCTCGGCCACTCGGGACAGCCGGGTGTCGACGTTGCCGCGGATGTCGACGACGTCGAGATCCGGGCGCAGCGACAGAAGCTGGGCCATCCGGCGGGGTGAGCCGGTGCCGACCCGGGCACCGCCGGGCAGAGTGGTCAGGTTGAAGCCGCCGCGGGCGCACAGCACGTCGCGCGCATCCGCCCGCTTCGGCGTGGCTCCGACGCGGAGACCGGGGTACACGGCCGTCGGCAGGTCCTTGAACGAGTGCACGACCACGTCGCATTCTCCGGCCAACAACGACTCGCGCAGGGCACTGGCGAAGACGCCCGTGCCGCCGAGGGTGGACAGTGACTCGCGAGAGGTGTCGCCGTGCGTCGTGATGGCGATGATCTCGACCTCCGAACCGGATGCAGTCGCGATGCGGTTCGCGATCGCCGTGGTCTGCGCCAGGGCGAGGGCGCTGCCCCGGGTGCCAACGCGGATCAGGCTCACGGAGCCATCCCGGCCACAGCGGGCTTGAAGCCCAGGCGCACATTCTCGCAACAGCCCGGGCGGCAGACGTCGTACCAGGGACCGAGGTCGGTCTCGTGCGGGCGCGCGTCAGCGGGGGTGTCGTTCAGTCGCTCCTCGACCAGGTCGATCAGGCCGCTCACGAACGCCGGGTCGACACCCGGCGTCGGCACCCGCACGGACACGAGACCGAGCTCACCGGCCGTCTCGGTCGCCTCATTGTCGAGGTCCCACATGACCTCCATGTGGTCGCTGACGAAGCCCAGCGGCACGATCACGATGGCACGGATGCCCCGGGCGGGCAGCAGGGCGATGGCGTCGTTGATGTCGGGCTCGAGCCACGGCATGCTGGGCGGCCCGCTACGGGACTGGAAAACCAGCTGCCACGGGGTGTCCACGCCGACCATGACCTTCTGGGCGACGGCAAGGTGCTGCGCCGCATAGGCGCCACCCTCGCCGAAGCCGCGCTCGGACGGCCCGCTTTTGTTGGCGTCGGTCATCGGGATCGAGTGGGTCGAAAACAGGATCTCGACCTCGGTGGCCAGGTCGATTCCGGGGACCTGGGCCTCGACATCCGCGAGCCCCTTGTGCAGGGCGGTCACGAACGGGGTGACGAAACCCGGGTGGTCGAAGAACTGGCGCACCTTGTCGATGTGCACCACACCCTCCAGCCCGGTCGCGGTGAGCGCCGCCGCGAAGTCCTCGCGGTACTGGCGGCATCCGGAGTAGGAGCTGTACGCACTGGTGGCGATGGCCAGGAGCCGGGTCTGACCGTTGTCGTTGGCCTCGCTGATGGTGTCGCGGAGGTAGGGCGCCCAGTTGCGGTTGCCCCAGAGCACGGGCAGGTCGATGCCGCGCCGCTCGAGCTCAGCCTGAAGCGCGGCACGGAGCACGCGGTTCTGGTCGTTGATGGGGCTCACCCCGCCGAAGTGGCGGTAGTGCTTGGCAACCTCTTCGAGGCGCTCCTCGGGGATGCCGCGACCGCCGGTGACGTTGCGCAGGAACGGGATCACGTCGTCTTGGCCCTCGGGGCCGCCGAATCCGGCAAGCAGGATTGCGTCGTAGGTTGTCATTACTGCAGAACCTCCACGAGTTCGGCCGTCGAGATGCGGCGGCCGGTGTAGAACGGGACCTCTTCGCGCACGTGGCGGCGGGCCTCGGTGGCCCGCAGTTCGCGCATCAGGTCGACGAGCTCGGTGAGCTCGTCGCTTTCGATCGGCAACAACCATTCGTAGTCGCCGAGGGCGAACGACGAGACGGTATTGGCAATGGCGCCGCGGAAGGCCGCGCCCTTGCGGCCGTGGTCGGCAAGCATGGCGCTGCGCTCGGCCTCGGGCAGCAGGTACCACTCGTAGCTGCGCACGAACGGGTAGACGGTGAGCCAGGCCTTCGGCTCCACCCCGCGCAGGAACCCCGGAACGTGGCTCTTGTTGAACTCGGCGTCGCGGTGCACGCCCATGGCGTTCCAGGTCGGCAGGAGGCTCTTGAGGAGGCGACTACGACGCAGCTGGCGGTGGGCCCACTGCAGGGTCTCGGCGTCCGGTGCGTGGGTCCAGATCATCACGTCGGCGTCGGCGCGAAGGCCTGACACGTCGTAGAAACCGCGCACCGTGACACCCTCGTCCTCGACCAGGGCAATGACGTCGTCGAGCTCGCGCACGGCGTGCGGCACGTCGTGGCCGTCCAGGTCATCGGGGTTGCTCGGGTCCTTGCGCAACACCGCGAACAGAGTGAAACCCTGCTCCGACGCGGCTGGCGTGTCGGTGGTTCCGTGGGTCTCGGCAGAGGTGGTGGAGTGAGGTTGGTTTACTGCCTCTCCGGCAGCCGGGTGAGTCATAACTACTAGTCTCTACTTCTTTGCTGCGAGAGCCAAAACTACGCGGCCGACGGCCGGTTCCCCGGGACGTCAGCGGCGTTGCACGGCCTTCACGCCGAGCCAGACGGCGCCCACCGTGGCCGAGACGCCACCCAGGACGATTCCGGCCAGCGCGAGGGGGTTCTTCTCGCCGAAGTCGCGCAGGCGCATCGTGAACAGGCGCGAGCGCACGCGCACCTGCCTCGGCACGTTGAGCTTGTACTCGATCGCATCGAGCGTCTGAGCCAGTTCGACGCGGGCCCGCGTCGCCTCAGCCCGCAGCTCCGTCTTGCCCTTCGGGGCGGCCTTGGCCGCAGCGTCACTCTCGCTCACGGCGACAACGGTCTTCGCGTCCTGTTCAGTGCTCATACTTGCCAACTCCCTTGAACGCGTCGACGTCGCTACGGATGCTCGCCGTCACTCCGTCTGGATCGGATGAGGTTCCGGCCTTCACCCGATTTTTACCGATCAGCGCCAGGACCAGGGCGATCAGAAGCAGGGTGAGGGCCACAATCAGGGTCGCGAGCCAGAGCGGCAGCACGAGGTCGAGTGCGATGACGGCGAGCGCGACCAGCACCAGGACGGCGAAGAACGCGAACACGGCGGCCGCGACGAACAGGGCGACACCCAGGCCGATGTTCTTGGCCTTGCCGGCGAATTCCGCTTTGGCCGCTTCGAGCTCGGCCCTGACCAGAGCAACGATCTGGCCGGGCAGCTCACCGAGCAGCTCGAACGTGGATCTCCGGGACTTCGGATTGAATTCGCTGTTACTCACTGAATCCCCTTCATTCGGGCTGTCGAGGCAATTGCGATTGACGCGGCGATTACTGAGTGGCGGTGACGTCGGTGGCGTCCGGCACCGTCGATACCGGCGCAGTTCGCGCGGTTGGCGCGGTTGCGGCGGGTTCAGCCGGGTTCGGAACCGTATAGCTGGTGCCGGTGGAGCCAGGGGATTTGCTCTGCACCGCGGCGACGAGCTTCCTGCCGGTCGCGAGGAGCGCAGACGGCACATCCCCGACACGTTCGAGTGCGAAGTCGCGGGCCTCGTTCACACGGCGCTGCACGGGTGGCGCGTTCCACAGGTTTTCCGCTGATGCCACGATCTGGTCGTAGCGCTTGCGCCCGGCGCGGGCACCCAGCACATACCCGACGAACCCACCCGTGATGAACAGAAGCTTTCCCCGCATTGTGACTCCATTCCTTAAGATGTACGTAGTTCTCAGAGTATCCCCCATCCGGGATGGAAGCTGATTTTGCCCTTGTTGGAGGGGGAATCAGATGCCGAGAGCGTCGTGCCGGGTGCGGGAGGCCGCGGCGACGGCATCCGGGATCACCGATGCGAGCCCGGTGCCGGCCAGCCAGGCGCCCGTCAGCTCGAGCCCTGGCGTGGCGGCAACGACCTCCCGGACGTGGTCAACCCGCCCGGGCGCGCCCACGGTCGCAGGAGAGAGGGCGTCTGCCCAGACGGTTCGGGCGAACCCGCGCACGGCCTCGGCGTCGAGGTCCACACCTAAGATCGTGCGGGCGTCGTGCAGGGAGAGGGCGAGCAGCTCATCGTCGCTCAGGCGGGCCGTCGGGCTCATTTGGCCGGCCCGGCCATAGGACAAGCGGATGACGTGCCGGCCCGGTCCGGCCGCCTCGGCCAGCCACTCCCACTTGGCGGTCGCGTGTGTGAGCGCCTTCGCGGTGACCCCGGGCGTTGCAGCCGCGACGAGCACGCCGGTTCCGCGCGGGTGCGCGTCGAGCGCGGGGGCGTCGATCACGATCGTGGCCAGCTCGATTGCGGTCGGCTGCGGCCAATCGAGTTCGGCGAGCGCCGCGTGGGCGGGACTCAGGTCGGCCATCAGGCCGAGCGCCTGCGCTCCGGGGGTCGCGATGATCACGAATCGGGCGTCGAGGGTGGCCTCCGGTGCGCTGGCGTTCGTTCCTGAAGTGGCGGTTTCCGGTGCGGCTGCGTCCCGGTCCGCGGTTTCCGTCGCAGCCGGAGCGCGGGTGACCGTCCACGAGGGCGCGTCGTCGATGCCGGCGCGATGCAGGCCGGTGACAGGGGCATCCGTCACGATCTCCACACCGAAATGTCGGAGGTCCGCCATCAGCGCGGCCACCAGCCGGGACATGCCGCCGCGGAGCCCTGCCACGTTCGAGCCTGCCGGGGCAGCCGAGCGGAGCGAGAGCACGGCACCGGAGAGGGAACCGGTCACCGTGAGGGCGGAGTTGAGGCCCGGGGCTACGACGTCGATCTCGAGATCGTCGGCCGCAGAGGAATACACCCCGGTCGTCACGGGCTCCACGAGGCGCTCCAGTACGCGCCGGCCCATGCGCTTGCGCACAAGCTCGCCGAGGCTGTGTTCCCGGCCGATTGTCAGCACCGGCATCAGCCGGTCGGCGTAGGCGCGCCAAGCGCCGCTCCAGCCGATCACGCGACGCACGTCGTCGGCGAGCGGGGAACCGGGGATGCCCAGCACGCCGGCTTTGGGCAGAGGCACGCTGACCGAGCCGTTCGGCACGCGGTCGTTGGGAAGCTGCAGCCACGCCCCCGCGGGGTTCGGGGCGACGACCTCGTCGGACAGGCCGAGATCGTCGATGAACTCGGCCACTGCGTTGCGGCGCACGGCGAAGCTTTCGGCGCCGCTGTCGAGGGTGAGCCCGGCAACCTCATGGCTGCCGAGCGCGCCGCCCGGCACCCCGGTGGCTTCGAGTACGGTCACGCTCAGCCCGACCCGGGCGCAGGCACGGGCAGCGATCAGGCCGGCCACTCCTCCACCGATGACGATGACGTCTTTCATTCTCTGCCTCTGCGCTTCCCTCTGCGTGCGTGTGCTCCGTGTGCCGTCGATCAGGAAGCGGCCGGCGGGGACTGGTCGCCTGCGTCAGCCGTGACCGCGGTGACCTCGTGCACGAACGACACCAGCCGGGTCAGAACGTTCGGGTCAGTCATCGGCGGAACGCCGTGGCCGAGATTGAGCACGTGGGCTGGTGCCGTGCGCCCGCGCTCGAGCACGTCGAGGACATGGGCTTCGAGCACCGGCCACGGAGCGGCGAGGAGGGCCGGATCGATGTTTCCCTGCACCGGAACCAGTCCGCCGAGACGCCGGTTGGCTTCGTCGAGCGGAACCCGGTAGTCGACTCCGACAACGTCCGCGCCGACGGCGTGCATTTCCCTGAGCAGTTCTCCGGTGCCGACGCCGAAATGCACGACGGGCACGTTTCGGCGCACGGATGCGGCGCCAGCGGCGCTCGGGCCTGCGAGGCTCTCGTCATAGGTGAGGTCGCGCACGTGGGCGATCGCCGCGGTCGAGGCAGGTGCCACGTACCGGGTGTAGTCATCGAGGGAGAGCGCGCCGGCCCAGGAGTCGAATAGCTGGGCAGCGGAAGCTCCGGCCAGGACCTGCGCGCGCAGGAATCGTCCGGTGACCTCGGCCGTCCAGGCCATCAGCGCGGCCCAGGCGTCGGGGTCGGCGTGCATGAGCGTGCGGGCGTGGATGTGGTCTTTCGACGGGCCGCCCTCAACGAGGTAGGCCGCCAGCGTGAACGGAGCGCCGGCGAAACCGATCAGCGGCGTCGCGCCGAGTTCCGCGACTGTGCGAGCGACAGCGGCCCGGATGGGAGCCAAGGTCGTGTCGAGCACGGCGGGGTCGAGGGCGGTGAGCTCTTCGACATCCTTTGCGTTGCGCACGGCCTTGCCGAGTACCGGGCCCATGCCGGCGACGATTTCCACGTCGACGCCCACGAGCTTCAGCGGAATGACGATGTCACTGAAGAGAATGCCGGCGTCGACGTTGTGCCGTCGCACCGGCTGCAGCGTGATCTCGCTCGCCATCTCCGGCTCGAGGCAGGCGTCGAGCATGCGGGTGCCGACCCGCAGCGACCGGTATTCGGGCAGCGAACGACCGGCCTGGCGCATGAACCAGACGGGCGTCTTGTCTGGCCGGGTGCCCTGATAGGCGCGAATGAGGCGGGAATCGGCAGTGAGTCCGGTTGCGAGGGGGTGTTGCGCGTCAAGGTTCATTTCTTTGATTCTGTCAAACTTCCACGGCCCGGGCGATTCGAGGGCTCCAGCCGCAGGTCGTAGAATCGATGAGTGTTGATCTGTCTGTCCGCCAGCCATAAGAACTCCAGCTTCGACGTGCTGGAGAAATTGTCTGTCGGTGCGAGCGACACGGCAGGCGGAATCCTCGAACGGCATCCAACCCTGGTCGGCGCCGTCGTCGTGGCCACCTGCAACCGGTTCGAGGCCTACCTCGACCTGGACGAACCGGTGGGCTCCTCCCCGCTGACGGCCGTACACGCCGCTATCGACGGCGTCAGCGCGTCGACCGGAGTAGCAGTCGACGTGCTGCGGAACACCCTTGATCTCGTGCACGGCGGCGGCGTCGCCGAGCACCTGTTCGCTGTGACGAGCGGCCTCGAATCCGTGGTCGTCGGCGAAGGCGAGATCGCCGGTCAGGTGCGCCGCTCGCTCGAGCAGGCCCGAGTCGGCGGCACCACCAGCCCCGAACTCGAACGCCTCTTCCAACGCGCCTCGCAGACCTCGCGCGGTGTGAAGAACCGCACCGGCATCGGCGCCGCCGGGCGTTCGCTCGTGCGCCTGGCCCTCGAACTGGCCGAGAGCCGCATCACGGACTGGGCCGAGACCCGCGTGCTGCTGGTCGGCACCGGACGCTACGCGGGGGCGTCCCTCGCCGCGCTGCGCGAGCTCGGCGCCGAGGACGTGCGGGTGTACTCGCCATCGGGCAGAGCCCACAAGTTCGCCACCTCGCATCAGATCACCGCCGTCACCGAATCCGCGTTCGCCGTGGAGGCCGCCGAGGCCGACCTGATCCTCACCTGCACGACCGCCGACGTCCACGTGATCGACGCGGCCTTGCTCCACTCCGGGCGCGCTCTCTCCCTGCAGCTGCCGGCCGCCGAAGCGCGCACGCTCCCCGCCTGCCCGATGAAGGATGCCCCGACCGAGATCCCGCGTCGACTCATCATCGACCTGGGCCTGCCCCGCAACGTCGACCCGGACGTCACGGACCTGGCCGGCGTCGAACTGCTCGACCTTGAGACCATCCGCATCCACGCGCCGCTTGAGGAGCTCAACGCCACCAGCGACGCCCGATTGATCGTGGGACGCGCCGCCCGCAAGTTCTCAGCAGTCGCCGAGGAGCAGAGCCTGGCGCCGGCCGTCGTGGCCCTCCGCAGCTACATCTTCGACATCCTGGACGGGGAGATCGAGCGCGCGCGCAACCGTGGCGACAACAGCGAACAGACCGAGTCGGCCCTTCGTCACCTCGCCGGCGTGTTGCTGCACACCCCGATGGTGCGCTCCCGCGAGTTGGCCAGGGCGGGAGAGCAGGCCGCGTTCCTGACCGGGCTTGATGCCCTGTTCGGCATCCAGGTTGAGCTTCCCGCCGCCGGATCGGTTGCCGCTGTCGTCGATATCGGACCCGCGGCATCCTGACCGCGTCCGCTCGCCGCCGGCCTGACCCCGTCTGACCCGGCCTGACCCGGCCTGACCCAGTCTGACCCGGCCTGACCCCGTCGCGCGCGTCGCCGCGCCGAGCATCCGTTCGCCTGTGCGGCAAGCGCGCCAGTGTGGCTAATTCAGGAGATCCGGCGCGCCCTGTCGCCGCAGCCCAGTCGTTCCGGGGACACCGTGGCGCGCGCCCGGCAGTTCTCCTGAGTTAGCCCCACCAGCACGACGGGCCGCCGTGCACGCGGACGGCTGCCGGCTGCCGGCTCCAGCGACTAGACGGGTGCGAGTGCGAGTGGGCTAGGCGCCGCGCAAACGCACAGCGAGGTAGGCGTCGAGCTCGTCGAGGGGCACGCGTTCCTGCGCCATGGTGTCACGGTCGCGCACGGTGACGGCCTGATCCTCGAGCGAGTCGAAGTCGACGGTGACGCAGTACGGGGTGCCGATCTCGTCCTGGCGGCGGTAGCGGCGGCCGATGGCGCCGGCGTCGTCGAAGTCCACGTTCCAGGACTCGCGCAGCCGGGCCGCAAGGGACTTGGCCATGGGCGAAAGCGCCTCGTTGCGAGACAGCGGGAGCACGGCCACCTTGATCGGGGCGAGTCGCGGGTCGAGCCTCAGCACGGTGCGCTTGTCGACGCCGCCCTTCGCGTTGGGCACTTCCTCCTCGTGATAGGCGTCCACCAGGAACGCCATCAGCGAACGGGTCAGCCCGGCCGCGGGCTCGATCACATAGGGAACCCAGCGCTCGTTCTTCGTCTGGTCGAAGTAGGAGAGATCCTTGCCGGATGCCTCCGCGTGCGTCCTGAGGTCGAAGTCGGTGCGGTTGGCGACACCCTCGAGCTCGCCGAATTCGCTGCCGCTGAAACCGAATCGGTATTCGATGTCCACGGTGCGCTTGGAGTAGTGCGAGAGCTTCTCGGCCGGGTGTTCGAACAGGCGCAGGTTGTCGATGTTGATGCCGAGGCCCGTGTACCACGCCATCCGCTGGTCGATCCAGTACTGGTGCCACGTCTCATCCGTACCCGGCTCGACGAAGAATTCCATCTCCATCTGCTCGAACTCGCGGGTGCGGAAGATGAAGTTTCCCGGGGTGATCTCGTTGCGGAAGCTCTTGCCGATCTGCCCGATGCCGAACGGCGGCTTCATGCGGGCAGCCTGCAGCACGTTGGCGAAGTTCACGAAGATTCCCTGCGCGGTCTCGGGGCGCAGGTAGTGCATGCCGGCCTCGTCGTCGACCGGGCCGAGGTAGGTCTTGAGCAGGCCGGAGAAGGCGCGGGGCTGCGTCCAGATGTGCCGGTTGCCGCAGTTGGGGCAGGGGATGCCGTCGATGCCGCCTTCGGGCGGGCGGCCCTTCTTTTCCTCGAATTCCTCTTCGAGGTGGTCGGCGCGGAAGCGCTTGTGGCAGCTCGTGCACTCGACCAGCGGGTCGCTGAAAACCTCGACGTGACCGGATGCCTCCCACACCTTTCGGGGAAGGATCACCGAGGAGTCGAGGCCGACCACGTCATCCCGGCTGGTGACCATGAAGCGCCACCACTGCTTCTTGATGTTCTCCTTGAGCTCCACGCCAAGAGGTCCGTAATCCCAGGCGGACCGGGATCCGCCATAGATTTCACCGGCCTGGAACACGAACCCGCGGTGGCGGGCAAGGGCGATGACGGAATCGAGGCGGGACAGGGCGGCCACGGTGGCTCCAATGGTCGAGAGGGCGGAAAGGCTGGATAGCACGGAGAACAGACCGAAGCCGAACGGCGCTCAGCCCATTTTAGGCATCCGTCAGGAAACTGTCGCAAAGCTGTTAGCCTTGCTAAGGATTTCCGCAGACCTTGCGGGCACCTCAAAGGAGAGATCATGGGCACCAAGCCCCGCACGCCACACGATTCACCCAAGCGGGGTGAGGAACTGGACCGGGATCCCCTCCTGTTGCCTGTTGCCCTCGACCAAACCACGCATGACGCCGAAGAGGCCCACTGGACCCCGGCGAAGATCGTCCTCTGGGGTGCCATCTCCCTGCTCGGCGGACTCAGCTGGGTCATGCTCGCCGTCGTTCGCGGTGAGACCGTCAACGCCATCTGGTTCGTCTTCGCGGCCGTCTGCACGTACCTGATCGGCTACCGCTTCTACTCCAACTACATCCAGAAGCACCTGCTCCGCCCGGATGACCGGCGGGCGACGCCGGCCGAGTACAAGGCCGATGGCAAGGACTTCGCGGCCACCGACCGCCGGGTTCTCTTCGGCCACCACTTCGCCGCCATCGCCGGTGCCGGGCCGCTCGTCGGCCCCGTGCTGGCCGCCCAGATGGGCTACCTACCCGGCACGATCTGGATCATCGTCGGTGTCGTATTCGCCGGCGCGGTGCAGGACTACTTGGTGCTGTTCTTCTCGATGCGTCGCGGCGGCCGCTCCCTGGGCCAGATGGCCAGGGACGAGCTCGGCAAGGTGGGCGGCACGGCCGCCCTCATCGCGACTCTGGCGATCATGGTCATCATCGTTGCCATCCTCGCGCTCGTCGTGGTCAACGCCCTCGCCGACAGCCCCTGGGGAGTCTTCTCAGTCTCGATGACCATCCCGATCGCGCTGTTCATGGGCGTCTACCTGCGCTTCTTCCGCCCCGGCCGGGTCACCGAGATCTCGGTGATCGGTTTCGTGCTGCTGCTGGCCGCCATCATCGGCGGCGGCATGATCGCAGACACCGAATGGGGATCGACCTTCTTCGCCATCGACCCGCTGCCTCTCGCGATCGGCATCATCGTCTACGGTTTCGTGGCCGCCATCCTCCCGGTCTGGCTGTTGCTGGCCCCCCGCGACTACCTGTCCACCTTCATGAAAATCGGCACGATCGGGATGCTGGCACTCGCCATCATCGTCGTCCGCCCCGAGATCTCGGCCCCGGCAACCAGCGAGTTCGTGAACGGCGGCGGCCCCGTGGTGAGCGGCACGCTCTTCCCGTTCCTGTTCGTCACCATCGCCTGCGGAGCCCTCTCCGGCTTTCACGCCCTGATTGCCTCCGGCACCACGCCGAAGCTGATCGAGAAGGAACGCCAGACCCGGTTCATCGGCTACGGCGGCATGCTGATGGAATCATTCGTCGCCATAATGGCGCTCGTCGCCGCGCTGTCGATCGACCGCGGCATCTACTTCGCCATGAATTCCTCGCCGGCTTTGACCGGCGGCACCGTTGAGGGTGCCGTCACGTTCGTGAACAGCCTCGGCCTGACCGGAGTCAACCTGACTCCCGAGATGCTCACCGAGACCGCGAAGAACGTGGGCGAGGAGACCATCGTGTCGCGCACCGGCGGCGCCCCGACCTTGTCGGTCGGCCTCGCCAACATCATGCAGCAGGTGGCGGGCGGCTCGGGAATGATGGCGTTCTGGTACCACTTCGCCATCATGTTCGAGGCACTGTTCATCCTCACCGCCGTGGACGCCGGAACCCGCGTGGCCCGGTTCATGCTGCAGGACAGCCTCGGCAATTTCTTCCCGAAGTTCAAGAACACCTCCTGGCGCCTGGGCGCCTGGGTCACGACCGGCATCATGGTCGCCGCCTGGGGTGCCGTGCTCGTGATGGGCGTCACCGACCCGCTCGGCGGCATCAACACCCTGTTCCCGCTGTTCGGGATCGCGAACCAGCTGCTCGCGGCCATCGCCTTGGCCGTCTGCCTGGCAATCGTGGCCAAGCGCGGGCTGTTCACGTATCTCTGGGTCGTGGCCCTGCCACTGACCTTCGCGGCCGT
Organism: Cryobacterium breve; assembly: GCF_004402375.1. GTDB lineage: Bacteria > Actinomycetota > Actinomycetes > Actinomycetales > Microbacteriaceae > Cryobacterium > Cryobacterium breve. Next base: position 59,336 of record NZ_SOGJ01000028.1, on the reverse strand, counting down.
CGTGACCATCTACGCGTCGTTCCTGAAGATCTTCTCGAGCGTTCCCAACGTGGGCTACTTCGCCCAGAACCGGGCGTTCTCGAAGGCCCTTGACGAGGGGCTCACCAGCTTCGGCACCGCCAAGACCGTCGAGGCGATGGAGGCCGTCGTGCGCAACACGATGGTGCAGGGCATCCTCTCGATCCTGTTCGTCGTGCTGGCCATGATCGTGATGGTCACCGCCGCGCAGGCCACCTGGAAGTCTTACCAGACCCACAGCTTCGGCACCAACGAGGATGACGCGGTGGCATCGCAGATGTTCGCCCCGTCCGGTTTCGTCGCGACCCCGGAAGAGAAGAAACTCGCCTCGCGCTGGGACGCGCAGATCGCCCAGGCCAAGCTGGACAAGGCGAGGAAGACGCCCCGCCGATGAGCTTCCTCGCCAGCGTCCGTGAGGGCGCGAAGGGATTCGCCTGGTTTATGAGGGGGGTCATGGGCGAGGACGCGTACGACAAGTACAGGGCTCACCATGAATCGCTTGACGAGGCCCACGAGCATTCGATTCACGACCCGGCTGCGGTCGCCTGCGACAGACCGGTGATGATGACGGAACGCGAATTCTGGCGCGACCAGACCGACCGGCAGGACGTGAACCCCCAGGGGCGGTGTTGCTGACGAGCTCCACCTCCACAGCCCCGAACTGCCCCCGCGAAGAGATCCTTCGCGGGGGCAGTTCGGTTTCGCCGACGGCTCAGTTCAGTGCACGTATTCGAGCAGGTCGAGGCCGACCGCCCGCATGCCGTCGAGCACAGCGAGCCGGGACGAGAGGCGGGTGTCGGCGAATGACATCGAGACCATGTAGGTCAATCCGGCACGCGGACCGCGCAGGATGCCGACCTCGCTGCGGACGCCGGCATCCGTTCCGGTCTTGTTCACCAGCAGCAGGCCGTGGTCGCCGGCGCGGTGGGCGAGCGGGTCGAAGCCGAAGGCGCTGGCGACCATGGACAGGTCGGCGCCCAACGACAGCCAGCCGATCACGCGTTCGCTCGCCGCGGCGTCGACGATCTCGCCGCGGGCCAACGCGGTGAACAGCCAGGTGAGCTCCTTGGCGCTGCCCACCGAGAGCTGCGGCGCGTCGTCGGGTCCCCGCTGGTCACGCACGAGGTCGAGCAGTGCGGTTCGGCTGAGCCCGAGCTGCTCGGCGCGGGCACGCACGGCGTCGAGGCCGACGGCGCGAAGCAACACGTTGGTGGCCAGGTTATCGTTGGCTGCCCCGATCAGGGCCGCGAGGTCGGCAACCGGAAGCGAAGGTGCCTGCAGGTGCTGCCAGAGCCCGGAACCGGCAACCGAATCGGCGACGCTGCGATCCAGGATCGTGTACGCGCCGAAGTCGGCGTCCCGCAGCCGGGCGGCCACCTCGATCAGCAGGAGCACGGTGCCGATCCCGGCCGTGGGCATGACCACGTGGTCGTCCACGGAGAACAGCACTCGACCGGTGACCAAATCGGTGGCACGGGCCGAGACCTGCACGCCGTCAACCGCGAGGTCGCCCAGTGCTTGGAATCCGCGGCCGAAATTCGCCGTTGCCTCCGCGCCACCGTGCCGCCCGCGCCGAACCGCGGAATGGCGCGACCGGCGCTCTGATTCCTGGGATGAGATGACCACAGTGGACAGGTCCTTTTATGGGTTCGGGCGGCTGGTCCCCGGCACCGCGATGACTTGCGGGTGGAGCGTTGAGGTCACCAGATCGTAACGCGCTTCTCCGGGTCCAACCAGAGACCGTCGTCGGGGGTGACCCCGAACGCCGTGTAGAACTCGTCGATGTTGCGCACGATCTGGTTGCACCGAAATTCGTTGGGAGAATGCGGGTCGATCGAGAGCAGACGGATGGCCTCCTCGTCGCGCATCTTGAGCTGCCAGGCCTGGGCCCAGGAGAGGAAGAACCGCTGGGCACCGGTGAACCCGTCGATCACGGGCGGCTCCTGGCCGTCGAGCGAGATCAGGTAGGCCTTCCAGGCGATCGAGAGCCCACCGAGGTCGCCGATGTTTTCGCCGATGGTGAGCGCGCCGTTGACGAAATGGTCGGGAATCTGCTTCGGGGCGAGCGTGTTGAACTGCTCGATCAGCGAACTGGTGCGTTCCTCGAAGGCCGCGCGGTCTTCTTCGGTCCACCAATCGGTGAGCAGCCCGGTGCCGTCGTACTTCGAGCCCTGGTCGTCGAAGCCGTGGCCGATCTCGTGACCGATCACGGCGCCGATTGCACCGTAGTTGGCGGCAGAATCGCGCGCATCGTCGAAGAACGGCGGCTGCAGGATGGCGGCGGGGAAGACGATCTCGTTGAACCCCGGGTTGTAGTAGGCGTTGATGGTCTGCGGGGTCATGAACCACTCGTCCCGGTCGAGCGGGTTGCCGATCTTGCCCAGTTCGCGCTGGAACTCGAACTCGTTCGTGGCGCGCACGTTGGCAATCAGGTCGGCCGGGTCGATCGTGAGGGTCGAGTAGTCGCGCCACGTGGCCGGGTAGCCGATCTTTGGGGTGAATTTCTCGAGCTTGTCCAGCGCCCGGGACCGCGTCTCGGCGGTCATCCACTCGAGGTCGGTGATGCTGCGGCGGTACGCCTCGACCAGATTGGCCACCAGCACGTCCATGCTCGCCTTCGCGCTGGGCTTGAAGTGCCGCTCCACGTAGATGCGGCCGACGGCCTCGCCAAGAGCGCCCTCGACCAATGAGACACCGCGCTTCCAGCGCTCGCGCAACTGGGGCGTGCCGGTCAGGGTGCGACCGTAGAAGTCGAAGCTGGACTCGACAAAACTTCTTGACAGGAACGCGGCACCGGAACGGATGACCTGCCACCGCAGCCAGTCTTTCCAGCTTTCGAGCTGGTCCTCCGTGAGCATCTCCGCCAGCCCGGTCACGAAACTGGGCTGGCGCACGACGACCTCGTCGAGTGCGCCCGCCGGGGTGTCCAGGCCCTCGAGCCACAGGTGCAGGTCTGCGCCAGCGGCCAACGCCGTGACCTGGCCCCAGGTCTTGAGGTTGTAGGTCTTCTCGCTGTCGCGCGAGCGCACCTTGTCCCAGTGGTGCGTGGCGAGCTCGGTCTCGAGTGCGAAGACGCGCTGGGCGCGGTCGGCGGCGTCCGAAACTCCGGCGAGACCGAACATCCGTTCAAGGAATGACTGGTAGGCCTCGCGGATCGCGGCAGATTTCTCGTCGCGGTAGTAGGACTCGTCGGGCAGGCCGAGCCCGCCCTGCTCGACGAAGACGAGGTAGCGCTCGGGGTCGCCCGGGTCGTTGTCGACGAAGAGACCGAAGGCGCCGGACACTCCCACTCGCTCGAGGCGTCCGAGGGTGGCTAGCAGTTCGGGGAGGGAGGTGACGGCGTCGACCGTGGCGAGATCGGCCGCGAGCGGGGTGGCGCCACGCTCTTCGACGCGGGCCTCGTCCATGAAACTGGCATAGAGGTCGCCGAATTTGCGTTCCTCGGTGCCGGGGGCGGCCGACTGGGCCTCAAGGATGATCTCGCGCACGGCCTTCTCCGATTCCTCGGCGAGAAGATAGAACGAACCCCAGCGGGCCTTGTCGGACGGGATCTCGCTCCGGTCGATCCACTGGCCGTTCACGTGCAGGAAGAGGTCGTCCTGCGGACGCACCTCCAGGTCAAGTTCGTCGCGGTCGATTCCGGATGCAGGCCCCTGGTCAGTCATACCTCCACCCTATTCGCTGCACCTTGGCGGTGGTCGAGCTTGTCGAGTCCCGGCGGTCGTGCCCGGGGCGTTAGAGCGCCAGGTCGCGGCGACGGATGCCCACCCCGGCCGATACCCCGCCCACCAGGGCGAGGCCCAGCATCCCTAGAGCTCCGGTCCAATCCACGTCTACAGCGCCGATCACGGGCGTGTGGGTGAACGGAGACAGGTTGAGTAGCCAATCGGGCAGTCCGAAGAGCTCGCCGAACTCGCCGATGAACCCAGCGGCCAGCAGCACACCCCAGCTCAGGCCGGTGCTGATCCGCGGCACGACCGCGACGAGCAGCGCCGCGATCGCCAGGATGAGCAGGGCCGCGGCGATACCGTGCACGGCCGTGGCCAGCAACGGCTCGAGCCGGCCCGCCGGCGTCGCGGGCGACCGCACCGGTCTGGGCGAGGACAAGGTCGTGAGCGGTGGGGATGCGTGCCGCCAGTCCGTGCAGATCGGCATCGGTCAGTCCCGTGCTCGCGAAACTGATTTCGATGCGAGTGAGGTGCCGCAATTGGGCCAGGTTTCCGGTCTCCACCGTGCGACCGGCCCGGATGATACTCACCCGATCGCAGAGATGTTCCACCTCGGAGAGGATGTGGCTGGAGAGCAGAACCGTAGCCCCGCCCGCCATCGCCGCCTGCAGCTCCCGGCGGAGGACGGCGTCCATCAGCGGATCGAGCCCCGAGGTCGGCTCGTCGAGGATGAACAGGTCCGCCGGGGCGGCCAGTGCCGCGATGAGAGCGACCTTCTGTCGATTGCCCTTGGAGTAGGTGCGGCCCTTCTTGGTGGGGTCGAGCTGGAAGGTGTCGATGAGGTGCGCGCGACGGTCCCGATAGACCCCGACATCCTTGGTTCCCCCGCGCAGCCGGGTGAGGAGGTCGATGGCCTCGCCACCGGACAGATTGGGCCACAGCTAACGTCTCCGGGCACATAGGCGATGCGTCGATGGAGATCATCGGCATTCCTCCGGGACCGCCTCGGGCGGGCCAGGTCGCGACCAGCTCGACCACCGGAGGCGGGCGCGGAAGGGCTGAACTAGAGTTTTGGGATCAGCCTCACCGTGCTACGCCCGCAGCCCATCGACCGCGAGATCCTGCGCCTCGCCATTCCCGCCGTCGGCGCGCTCATCGCCGAGCCGCTATTCCTGCTCGCCGACTCCGCGATGGTTGGACACCTCGGCGCCGTTCCGCTCGCCGGACTCGGCCTGGCGAGCGCCGTCCTGCAGACGATCATCGGCCTGATGGTCTTTCTGGCCTACAGCACCACTCCCGCGGTGGCCCGCTGGCTGGGCGTCGGCGACCGCCGCCGGGCCGTCGGAGTCGGCATCGACGGGCTCTGGCTCGCCCTGGGCCTCGGCCTGCTGCTCGCCGCTGCCGGCTGGTTCGCCACGCCTCTCCTCGTCGGTGCCTTCGGCGCCGAGCCCGCCGTCACCGCTGCGGCCGCCAGCTATCTGGGCATTTCGATGTTCGGCCTTCCGGCCATGCTGCTCGTCTTTGCGGCAACCGGCCTGCTCCGAGGCCTGCAGGACACCCGCACCCCACTGTGGGTGGCCGGGATCGGTTTCTCGGCCAACATCCTTCTCAATGCGGTCTTCATCTACGGGCTGAACCTCGGCATCGTCGGATCCGCCCTCGGCACGATCATCGCCCAGTGGGCAATGGTCGGCGTCTACCTGGCCGTCGTCGGCCGCCACGCCCGCCGCGAGGGCGCGCCGCTGCGCCCGCATCGAGCCGGGATGTTGCTGGGCGCGGCATCCGGCGGCTGGCTGTTCCTGCGCACGGTGAGCCTGCGTGCGGCCATGCTGCTCGCGGTGTTCGTGGCCACGAACCTCGGTTCCCCCGAGCTGGCCGCCTTCCAGATCGCGATGACCCTGTTCGCCACCCTGGCGTTCGCCCTCGACGCCCTCGCGATCGCGGCGCAGGCACTGGTAGGTCGGGGTCTCGGCGCCGGCAACCTGGCCGAAGTGCGCGCAGTGCTCAAGCGCTGTCTCGAGTGGGGCGTGCTGAGCGGGGCCGCGCTCGGACTGTTGGTGATCGCCGCGAGTGGGGTGCTCGGCCGTTTGTTCACGAACGCGACCGAGGTCAGCGGCCTGCTGCCGGCGACCCTGATCGTGCTCGGACTTTCCGTTCCGCTCGGCGGCGTCGTGTTCGTGCTCGACGGGGTGCTGATCGGCGCGGGTGACGCGCGCTACCTCGCCCTCACCGGACTGGTGAACCTGGCCGCGTTCGTGCCGCTGGCCGTCGCGGTGCTGCTGTTGGCGCCTTCCGGGGCCACCGGGTTGGCCTGGCTGATGGCAGCGTTCGCGTTCGGCTACCTCGGTGCTCGCGCGGTGACCCTGGGTTTGCGGGCCCGGGCATCTCATTGGATGGTCGTCGGCGCGCGCTGATCCCGGGGCCCCGGGCGCTGGGGGACGCCCGGACCACCCGACGCTCGCGGCTCAGGGTGTGGAAGCAGGCGCAGGATGTAACGTGCGCCGGCTTCCACAACCTGCGCCAGGCGGGTCGGGCGCGGGCAACGGATGCCGCGGCGGGCGCTAGCTGAAGGAGTCGCCGCAGGCGCAGCTGCTGCCCGCGTTCGGGTTGTCGATCGTGAAGCCCTGCTTGGCGATGGTGTCCTCGAAATCGATCGAGGCACCCTCGAGGTACGGCACGCTCATCTTGTCCAGTACGACCCCGACCCCGTCGAAGTCCACAACGACGTCGCCCTCGAGAATGCGCTCGTCGAAGTACAGCTGGTAGATCAGTCCGGAACAGCCACCGGGCTGCACGGCAACGCGCAGGTTCAGGTCTTCACGACCCTCCTGGCTGAGCAGGCTGCGCACCTTCAGCGCGGCGGCGTCAGTCAGGCCGACGCCGTGGGCCGGTGCGATGGGGGCAATGGTGTCGGTCATGGGGCTCCTCGGACTCACTCTGCGTGACCGCGCAGGGCCGCCCCTCCGGAGCGATTCGCCTGCGCGAGTATCCAGTCACTCTAAGCTCCCGCGGCCATTCCGCGAACTCGGTGCACCGGGATGCCGGACTACCGCCCTGCGCACGGGCAGACCGGGCACGGGCCGCGTCGTCGGATAGTTTGGAGGTGTCGTTTCGAATCGTCCGCTTGTCGGATCCCCTCTCACCGACAGGACACCCATGACCCAGCCACCACACACCCCCGGGACCGTCACCCCGGCAGAAACCCGGAGCGGCCTGCTCGCCTGGCGCAATGCTGTTTTCGCGATCTTCTTCGTCAGCGGGCTGACCCTGGCCACCTGGATGTCCCGGATCCCCGCCGTGCGTGACGGTCTCGACCTCACGACGGCACAGGTGGGCCTGGTCATCTTCGGACTTTCGGGCGGGTCGGTGCTCGGCCTCATAGCTGCGGTCGGGCTGCTCGCCCGCCTCGGCACGCGGCGCGCGATGACACTCAGCGTTGGTGTCTCCACGGTCGGGCTCATCACGGCGGGAGTCGGCGCGAGCCTGATACCCACGGCAGGGCTTGTCTTCGCAGGCCTGGCACTGATGGGTTTCGGCATGGGCGCCCTCGACGTGATGATGAACGTCGAGGGCGCAGCCGCCGAACGGGCCGTGGGAAAGACCCTGATGCCGCTGATGCATGCCTGTTTCAGCCTCGGAACCGTCATCGGCGCGCTGATCGGAGCCGGGGCATCCTTCGTAGAACTGCCCGTGTTCTGGCACCTCGCGGTGATTGCGGTCCTCGTGCTCGTGACGGCCGTGGCCGCGGTGCGCACCATCCCGCAGCGGGAGCACGACGCGGAGCCGGAAACGGATGCGCCGGGCGCGGCGACATCGAGCGCATCCGTGGCCGGAAACTGGCGGGAACGCCTGCGCGCGAATCTGGCCGTCTGGGGCGACGTCACGGTGCTCCTGATCGGCGTGATCGTGCTCGGAATGACGTTTGCGGAGGGCTCCGCCAACGACTGGCTGGCCCTGGCGGCGGTTGACGGGCACGCCATGAGCAACACCGAGGGCGCGATCGTGTTCGGGGTCTTCGTGACGGCGATGACGGTCGGGCGGGTGTTCGGCGGTCCGGTCCTCGACCGGTTCGGGCGGGTTCCCGTGCTGCGCGTGTGCGCGGTGCTGGGAGTCGTCGGCCTGCTTCTGTTCATCCTCGCGCCGAACCAGCCGGTTCTCTACACCGGGACGGTGCTCTGGGGTTTGGGCGCCTCGCTCGGGTTCCCGGTCGGCATGTCGGCCGCCGCCGACGACACCCGCAACGCGGCCGCCCGGGTCAGCGCCGTCGCCATGATCGGGTATTTCGCGTTCCTCGTCGGTCCGCCCGTGCTCGGCCTGCTCGGCGAGTCCTGGGGCATCCTGAACGCCTTATACCTGATCCTCGTGCTGATGATCCTGGCCGGTCTGGCGGCCCCCGCGGCTCGCGAGCGGGGAACCGCACGCGCCGGGCGCGGTTAGGCTCGAACGGTGCGCCTTGTGATTGCGAAATGTTCCGTCGACTACGCCGGAAGGCTCAGTGCGCATTTGCCGCTGGCCACCCGCCTCCTCATGATCAAGTCGGACGGCAGCGTGCTCGTGCACTCCGACGGCGGCTCATACAAGCCGCTGAACTGGATGAGCCCGCCGTGCAGCCTGGCCCACTCTGAGCCCGACGACGACCAGACGGATGCCGGTGTCACGGCCATCTGGACGGTCACCCACGCCAAAACCGCTGACGAGCTCATCGTCAGCATCCACGAGGTGCTGCACGACTCAGCCCATGAGCTCGGCATCGACCCCGGCCTGATCAAGGACGGCGTCGAAGCGCACCTGCAGAAGCTGCTGGCCGAGCACATCCACCTACTCGGCGACGGTCACACTCTCGTGCGGCGGGAGTACATGACGGCGATCGGCCCCGTCGACATCCTGGCGAGGGATGCGTCGGGCGGTTCCGTCGCCGTCGAGCTCAAACGACGCGGCGACATCGATGGCGTGGAACAGCTCACCCGCTACCTCGAGTTGATGAACCGCGACCCGCATCTTTCCCCGGTCAGGGGTGTCTTCGCGGCACAGATCATCAAGCCGCAGGCGCGCACGCTGGCCGAGGACCGCGGCATCCGTTGTCTCCTGCTCGACTACGACGCGATGCGCGGGCTAGACGACACGCAGTCGAAACTCTTCTAGGACTGGTGCGCCGGGGGAAACCGCGTTAACCTCACGTTTTCAATGTTTTCGAACGAAACCGGCTCTCCGCACCTTAGTATGAGCGAGTGAATTCGACATTGACTCGCACCTGGAGTGCCATTCTCTTTGACCTCGACGGAACGATCACGGATTCCGCCCCGGCCATCACCAGTTCCCTCGCCCGCACCTTCGCCGTCCTGGGTCGCCCCGTTCCCTCCGTGTCCGAGTTGCTGGCCTATGTGGGGCCGCCTCTGCTGGCTGCCTTCCGCGAATACGCCGGAATGACTCCGGACGAGGCCGTCGAGGCCGTCGCCGTCTATCGGGCCGACTACCAGAACGGGCACCTCCTCGACACAGCCATTTTCCCGGGGGTCGCCGGGGTGCTCGAGCGCATTCACGCAGCGAAGATCCCGATGGCCGTGGCCACCAGCAAGACCCAGCACAACGCGATCGCCGTGTTGGAGCACTTCGACCTCGCCCGGTACTTCGCTGCGATCGTGGGATCGACAGACACCGAGACCCGCAGCTCCAAGGCGGATATCGTGGCCGAGGCACTCGAACGCCTCGGTGCCGCCGGCGCCGACCTCACCGCCCCCGTCATGGTCGGCGACCGCCGCTACGACGCCGAGGGAGCCGCGGAGCATGGCGTGCCGACCATTCTCGTGGAGTGGGGCTACGGGTCACCGGCCGAGGCGACCGCCGCGGCCACCACGGTCTACTCGTCCGACAGGCTCGCCAAGCTGCTGCTCGGCTAGCGCCACGCCTCACCCGACGACAGGGCACCCTGGTTTTTGAACCTGAGCGCCCTGTCGTTCGCGCGGGAGCCGCCGCCCCGAACGGGGGATATCCGAGCGAGAAAACGTCCCGATAAAATCCAGGTGTCCGCCTAAAGGGGGACACCCCGCCGGGCCCGTGACACGCGATCTGCCCGACGACGTGTAGCTGCGCGCAGTCCTGCCGCACCCGTCGCTCCCACAGAAATGGAACCTACAGTGAGCCGCACGCGACTTGTCCGGGGCGTCGTAGCCACGATCGCCACCTCGTCCCTCGCCCTCGTCGGTGTTGGTCTCGGCGCCGGTTCGGCGGCTGCGGACATCCAGTCAGAAATTTTCACCTCCTCAGTGGCCTGGTCATATATCGACGACCAGACCGGGAGCATCGGGGATGCCCGACAGTACGACTACGAAAGTGACGTCACAGGCTGGACCGACGACGCCTTCGACGATTTCGGTTACCTCACTCTTACCGACCCGGTCTCCGGCGGCTACTGGAATTTTCTTGCCGACCAGCCGGCAATGAGCACCATCAACGACGGCGGCACGTCGACCCTCACCATGACCGGCACCTCCGTCTGGACGTACCCCGCAGACTCACCATCACCACTGGCGGAGGGCTTCGTTCCCCCGGCCCAGTACACGGTCGTGCTCACGCTGACCCTCGAGGGCAACTACGCACGATGGTCCTACGCCATCGACGGACCCGACGTTGAAGGACTCGAGCTCGAGTTCGGCGGCAACCTCGGCTCGGACACCGACTCGGTCTTCCTCACGGACGACACCACCGTCGTATCGTCCGATGGTGGAACCTACACCCCGGGTGACCCGGTTCTGGGCTACAGCGCGGTTACCGACGGCACGTTCAACGGCTGGTTCACTAACGACCTGGACGACGAGGTCTCGGCCAGGGCCACGGGAGCTGCCAACTTCGCCGTGACACTCGTCGCCGCTGACTGGACCGTCTGCGGATTCGACGAGGCGCAGACCTTCGTCGAGTCGATCGTCTCCACCCTGCCGACCACCTTCGGCGAGTCCTACGAGACCTTCGGTAGCTGCTTCACCTTCGAACCGGTGGCCCTCAAGCAGGGCGTCGCCGTCAACCAGGTCCTGGTCTACACGGTGGCGCCCGAGTTGATCGAATTCGGTTACTTCGTCGACGGGTACGTCACCGCCGAACTGCCTGACCTTCCGGCAGGCCTCTCCTACGCGTCGGAGACTCTGGAGGACGGCACCGTGCAGATCACCCTGACCGGAACCCCGACCGAGGGCGGCTCTTTCACCCCCACGGCCGTGTTCTACCAGATTTACCCGGAGGATGCGGAACCGGGCCGAGACCGCCTGACCCCGACCGTGCAGGCTGGTCAGCTTCCCATCTACTCGGCTGTGAGCCTGTTCGTGGAACCCCTGGCCGTTCCGACACCGGTCCTGCCGGGCGCTGCCGCGCCGGCCGCTCTTGCCGCGCCGGCCGTTCTCGCCGCGACGGGCTTTGACGGTGGACTCGCCGCCGGGCTCGGTGGCCTGGTCGCCCTCCTCGGCACCGCGCTCCTGGTCATGAACGCCCGCCACAAGCGGCAGGCCTAGCCACCACCGGCCGGGCCAGACGCCCGCCACGAAAAGCACCCCCGTTCCTCAACGGGGGTGCTTTCTTCGTTGTGCGGCCGTTTTCCCACGGGCGGGGCAGGGCTAGATGATGGCGGCTCGCAGGGCGGCCGCGGCAGCGGCCGGGTCATCGGCGCCGTAGATCGCTCCGCCGGCGACGGCGACCCGGGCACCCGCACGCTGCACGGAGGCAATGGTGGCGACATTCACACCGCCGGCCAGGGAGAATGGCACCCGCGCGGTCTCACCCTGGTTGAGCAGGGTCGTAAGCGAGAATCCGGGCTCGGCCTGTTCGTCGAGGCCGGCGTGCATCTCTACGAAGACTGCGCCCAACACGGTCACCTCGCGGGCCCGGGTCACCTTGTCGGCGACGCCGATCAGGTCGACGACAACACCTTTGCCGTGCTTCGTGGCCGCAGCGACGGCTCCCACGATGGTGCTGTCCCCGGCCGTGCCGAGTACGGTCACCAGGTCGGCGCCTGCCGTGAACGCCATATCGGCTTCGAGCTCACCGGCATCCATCGTCTTGAGGTCGGCGAAGACCGTCTTGTCGGGGTGAGCGGCCTTGATTGCGGTCACGGCGCGCAGTCCTTCCGCCTTGATCAGCGGAGTACCGAGTTCGATGATGTCCACGTAGGGGGCGACCTGCGCGGCCAGCTCGAGGGCGGCATCCGTGGTGAGTACGTCCATAGCGACTTGCAGCTTCATGGGGATCTTCTTTCTGGTTCTGGTCGGTCTGATTGCAGAGAGGGAAGTAGTGCTACTCGAGGTTCGCGTGGCGCGGCCACAGCTCGTCGGCCGTGGCGCCGGATGCCTTCCACAGGCTGTGGAAGATCGCGTCCCCGAGCACGACGACGGTCTGCTCGAAGAGCGCGCCCGAATACTGGAGCGACAGGAGACCGTCGTGGTCCTGCTTCTGCGCCGCCGGCACGACCACGGTCACCGCAGCCAGTGCGGCAAGCGGGGAGTCCGGGGCCGTGGTGATCGCGATCACCTGGGCGCCGGATGCCGTGGCCGTCTCGGCCGCGCGCACGACGGCCGCCGTCGTTCCGGAACCGCTCGCGGTCAGCAGCACGTCGCCGGCCGCGATGGCCGGGGTGGTCACCTCGCCGACCACGTGCACGGCGAGCCCCAGGTGCATCAGGCGCATCGCGGTCATGCGCAGGGCCAGTCCGGATCGACCCGCCCCGAGCAGGAACACCCGCCGAGCACCCGTGAGGGCGGCAGCGGCCCGGTCGAGGGGCGCGGTGGCGACCAAGAGCTGGCGCACGATACTCGCGTTCTCAGCCGCAATCGCAGCGAGCGCCAGGTTCACGGCGGGAGGGGTGTCAGTGCGAGAAGGCATTGCATCATCATCTACTTTTTCGGGTGGGCATGCTGCCCGCCGAACGGGCAGTCCACCTACCCGAACGGATGGCCACAGCACACATGGGTAGGCTGCAGAGGTGACCACACAGTATTCGTCCCACTCGATCGAGCCGTACGACATCCGCTCGGCCGCTGCTGAACGCGCCCGGGTTGTCGCCGACCTCACCGACACTCAGGCGACCACACTCGAGTCCCTGCTCGCCGTGCTCCGCTCGCGGGAGACGAGCGACGCTTCGGCCCGGCAGACCGCGATCGACCTGGCCGCGACGGCCATGGTGGCGCTGCGCGCCGTCTCCGACCACGACCGCTCCCTCTCCGAGGAGCCCGTGGCGCAGGCCTTCGAGCGGCTGCGCGACGACCTGCGCCCGCTCGTGCGCTTCGGCGACCTGGACGTGCAGTTCATCGAGCCGCCGGTGAACGGCCGAGCCCTGCCCGGCGAGGTCGCCCACGCCGCCCGCTCCATCGTTCGCGGCGCGGTTCTGGCTCTGGTCGAGCAGGCCGGGGTGGCCCGGGTGCGGGTGCACTGGGACTGCGACGGCAGCAACCTGCTGATTCACATCCGCGACGACGGATCCGGCGAACTCACCTCGGACAGCCCGAGCGTCAGCCGGTTGACGAGCCGGGTCGCCGCACTGAACGGTACGCTGCGGCTGGAGGCGACGCCCGACTGGGGGTCCGAAATGGCCGTCAGCCTCCCGCTCGACGTGCCGCTCGCGCCGCTCACCCCGTCCGCTGCCTGGGGCCTCAGCCCGCGGGAGAAGGACGTGCTCGCGCTGGTGGCCTCCGGGGCGCGCAACCGGGCGATCGCGGCGACGCTCTCGATCAGCGAGAACACGGTCAAGTTCCACGTTGCCAATCTGCTGCGCAAGGTGGGTGCCTCCACCCGGGCCGAGCTCGCGGCGCTCTCCCGCTGAACCGCCGCGGCGTGCGAAACTGGCCTTCGCGCAGCATCCGCTCATATCGACGAATGTCCGCCGAGAGGACGCACCTTGGACGCCACCGACTGGGACACCCGCTACCGCCTCGCCCGTGAGGCGCAAGCCGGCCAGGCCGGACGCTTGTGGTCGGCACTGCCGGCGCAGATCGTGCAGGACACCGTGACCACGTTCACGCCGGGGCGCGCGCTGGACTTGGCCACCGGCGACGGCCGCACTGCGATCTGGCTCGCCGGTCACGGCTGGACAGTCACGGCGGTCGACTTCTCGGCCGAGGCCATCGGCCAGGCCGGCGAGCATGCCGCCGCCGCGGCCGTGGCGGTGGACTGGCAGGTCGGGGACGCCATGATCTGGGACCCGGCTGGCGAGACGTTCGACCTGATCACGGTGATGTATCTGCACCTGCCGGAGCCCACGCTGCGGGCCGTATTGGCGCGCGCCGCAGCCTGGCTCTCACCTGGCGGGCACCTGGTCGTACTCGGGCACGACCAGGCGAACCTGGAGACCGGGGCTCCGGGACCGAGGAACCGGGACATCCTCTACACACCGGTTTTGCTGCGCTCGAGCGTCGAACCCGCGGGCCTCGGCGCCCTGCGCGTGGTGCGCTGCGAGACCGTCAGCCGCGACCTGGCCACCGACCCGGAGGCACCCGGCGACGGCGGCGCCGCCGTCGCCCTCGATACCCTGCTCATCGTCGAGGCCTGAGACCGAGTACCCCCCGGGGTATACTGAAGCACCGCCCGTCCACGCCGCAAGGGAGCCCGATGTCCACCAATCCGGATGCGCCCGCGCCGGCAACCCCGGAGGCCGGCACCGTGAACACGTCGGCCGACCACACGCCGCTGCAGCGCACGGTGGTGCGCGTACTCATCGCCGGCCAGATCCTGGGCGGGATCGGAATGGGGGCCACGCTCTCCCTTGGCGCCCTGCTGGCCGCGCAGCTCTCCGGCTCAAGCGCCTGGTCGGGCATGGCAGCCACCATGAGCACCCTCGGCGCGGCGCTGGTAGCAGTGCCCCTTGCCCGCCTGGCCCAGCGCCGCGGGCGCAGCCGCTCCCTCGCGACCGGCTCGCTCATCGCCGGCTCCGGAGCTGTTCTCGCCATCACCGCGGTGGCGGTCGACGTCTTCCCGCTGCTCCTGCTGGCCCTGATGCTTCTGGGCGCCGGATCGGCCACGAACCTGCAGGCCCGCTTCGCCGCCACCGACCTCGCGAGCACGAAGTACCGGGCGCGGGATCTGTCCATCGTGGTCTGGTCGACGACCATCGGCGCCGTGCTCGGCCCGAACCTGTTCGGCCCCGGCGAGGTCGTGGGCGGGGCCCTCGGCCTGCCGCCCCTGACCGGCGCCTTCGCCTTCTCCCTGATCGCCACGGTCGGCGCGGCCGTGGTCTACACCGTCGGGCTCCGCCCGGACCCGCTGCTCACCGCCCTCGCCGCGCGGGAGGTCGACCCCTCCGGCGGAACACGGCGGGGCGGACTGGCCATCGTGCGTGCGAACCCGCAGGCTCGCTATGCGGTGGCCGTGATCGCCTTCAGCCACGCCACCATGGTCGCCCTGATGTCGATGGCCCCGGTACACCTGCGCGACCACGGTGCCACCCTGACGGTGGTGGGTCTGACCATCAGCCTCCACGTCGCCGGAATGTACGCGCTCTCCCCCGTCTTCGGCTGGCTCGCGGACCGCCTTGGCCGGTTGCCCGTCATCCTCGTCGGCCAGATCCTGCTACTGGCCGCGTTGGCCATCTTCTGGCTGGCCGGGGAGTCACAGACCGCGATGACCGTGGGACTGATCCTGCTCGGACTGGGCTGGTCGGCCTCCGTCGTCGCCGGGTCGGCGCTGATCGCGGAGGCCGTGGATGTGCACGACCGGGCTGCCCTGCAGGGCTTCTCCGACCTGTCGATGAATGCGGCCGGCGCCCTCGGCGGCGCCCTGGCCGGCCTGGTGCTGAGCGCCGTCGGCTACTCAGGGCTGGGTCTGGTCACCATGGTGCTGGTGATCGCAATCGTCGTTTGGTCGGCTGTGCGCAGCGCCACGGCCCGGCCGGTCCTGCGCTAGCCGGGTCGCTCGTCGCGGGCGGAGCGCCGCGACCGCCGTGGAACCAATTCGACGGAGATTTTGTCGTGAAAGCGCTCTTTTCCAGCGTTCCAGCCTGACTTGGCCAAAATCTCCGTCGAATTCGTTCGGGCCGGTGTGGCTACCGGGCATCGGACTCGACCCGCGCGTCGACGTGAACGCCGGCCAGCCCGCTAGCGAACGGATGCCGGCGCGGGCTGCCTCCCCGCGGCCAGCGCGAGCAGCGCGGGAATGCCGACCGGCTCCTCCGCCAGCAGCGGCACCACCGCGAGCCGCGGGGCGCGCTTCTCGTGCACATGCTCGAGCTCGATGAGCTCATTCCGGGCCCGCGCGAGCAGCAGCGGGCTGGTCGGCGCCGCCGCAGCGATGGAGTTGTTCACGATCCACGCCCACGGCGTGATCCCGGCCCGCTCCAGGTCGGCCTGCAGCTCCGCGGCCTCGAGCACAGGCGTTGTCTCGGCGAGGGTGACCAGGATCACTTTCGTCTGCTTCGGGTCCTGCAGCCGCATCATCGGCGTCGTCAGGCGGATGCCGCCACCCAACTGCCTGGTGACCTCGCGGTGGTACGACCCGGTCGCATCCAGCAGCAGCAGGGTGTGGCCCGTTGGCGCGGTGTCCATCACGACGAAGGTGTTCCTCGCCTCCCGGCTCACGCGGGAGAAGGCCTGGAAGACGGCGATCTCCTCGGTGCACGGCGACCGCAGGTCCTCGCGGAGCATGGCTTGGCCCTGCTCGTCCAGCTGCGCGCCCTTCGTGCTCATGACCCGCTCGGTGTAGGCGGCGATTTCGACGGCCGGGTCGATCCGGGAAACGGTCAGGTGCGGCAGACCGCCGGCCAGGGTGTCGTCGAGGTGCGCGGCCGGGTCGGTGGTGGTGAGGTGCACGGGCAGGCCACGTTCGGCGAGGCTGACGGCGATGGCCGCCGCGAGGGTGGTCTTGCCCACGCCGCCCTTGCCCATCAGCATCACCAGGCCGTGACCGCCGGCCTCGATCTCGTCAATGAGAGCCGAGAGCGGGGCCCCCGGCACGACCGCGTCGACGACGACGGCGACCGGCGTCGGGACGACCTCCGGCTCGAGCAGACTGCGGAGTGCGAAGAGGCCGACCATGTTGGCGCTTTTCAGCTCGACGTGGTCGGTGGGCGCCGAGCGAAGCCCCTCGGGCATCGCGGCGAGCGCCTTCTGCTCCCGCGCCCGGATGGCGGCGAAGAGTGGGTCGGCCGCGGCATCGGCAGGCGTGGCCGTGCCCGGGCCGGCCGGCAGGATGCCGTTGACCACCAGGTACTGCCGCTCCATTCCGATGGCGGACAGTTCGGCCTGGGTGCGGGCCGCCTCGCGCAGTGCGCCGTTCTGGGCGCGGGCGACCAGCACCAGCCGCGTTCGCGCAGGGTCGGCGAGCGCCGCCACGGCGTCGGCGTAGACGGCGCGCTGCTTCTCGAGGCCGGAGAGCGGCCCGAGGCAGGACGCGTCGCCCGTGCCCTCGGTGAGGAAGTCGGTCCACGACCCAGGCAGTTGCAGCAGTCGGATGGTGTGCCCGGTGGGGGCCGTGTCGAACAGGATGTGGTCGTACGCGGCCGTCCAGGCGGCATCCGTCAAAAGGTCGGTGAACTCATTGAAGGAGGCGATCTCGGTGGTGCAGGCGCCCGAGAGCTGCTCCTCGATCGTGGCCACCTCGGCGGGCGGCAGCAGGCCGCGCACCGGGCCGACGATGCGTTCGCGGTACTGTTCGGCCGCCTGCTCTGGGTCGATCTCGAGAGCCCACAGACCGGGAACCGCCGCGATCGGGGTGACCGTGTTGCCGATGCTCACCCCGAAGACTTGACCCACATTGGAAGCCGGATCTGTGCTGACCAGCAGCACGGATGCCCCGGCCTCGGCCAGGCGAACCGCGCTCGCGCACGCGATGGAGGTCTTGCCGACCCCGCCCTTGCCGGTGAAGAAGAGGAAGCGCGGGGCGTCGGCGAGGAAGCGCAGGGTCGACATGATCGGCCCTAGCAGCAGCCGCCGGTGCCGCAGCAACCGGCTTCGGCACTGGCCTCCGCGCCCGCAGCCGGTGTAACCGACGCCATGGCGAGCAGCTGAAGCGAACCCTCGGGCTGCACGGCCGCGAGGTGACTGGCCGCTCCGGAGTCGGTTGCAGCCCCAGCGGCGGTGTCGACAGACGGTGATCCGGTCCAGCTCGCGAGCTCGGCCCGGGTGGGGTAACGGCCGGTGAGCACGGTGGCTCCGCCCACGAGCGTGACCGGCAGGCCCTCCTGGCCGACGGTGTGCAGGAACTGGCGGGCCACCTCGTTCTCCACGAACGCGAGCGGCTCCTGGGCCAGGTTGAACCGGGCGACGTCGCCGCCGTTCGTGCGGGCGAAATCGAGGTCGGCAGAGAAGGTGACCAGCGCCTGGTCGACGTCGACTCCGCAGATGCCCGTGCCGCAGCAGAGTCCCGGTTCGAAAATTTCGATGTGTGCCATGGGTGACCATCTCCTAGACCGGCATCCAGAGGGGACGAGTTGTCCGTGATGACGGTCCTCCCAGCATATCGATGGTTATCGATATTGGATCGACTGCATCCGGCTCGGCGCAGACGAAGGCGTGATGCGCGCGGGCGACCCGCGCTTCTGTCACTGGCTGTGGGGGTTGGCGAAGGCGGAAAGGAGCTCCCCGATGCGATGATCGCGATCCAACGGGTGCCGAAGTGGCATCGCGGTGTTGAGCCGGTACGTGTTACGTCGACCTTCGCGTTCGCGGTTCAGGTAGCCTGCCTCCTCCAGCTCGGAGACGATGCGTTGCGCCGCGCGCTCAGTGATGCCGACCTGAACGGCGACGTCGCGTAGCCGGACGTTCGGGTTGTCCGCCACGCACAACAACACGTGGGCGTGGTTGGTCAGAAACGTCCAGGTCGCCATCTTCCGATTATCTCCCACCAGATGATTTTTTCTCTACACTCGATTCCCGACACACAACATGTGCTATGTTTTTCCTGTTTTGTAAGTCGTGCTTCGAGAGGTGCCGATGTCTGATTGGCTTGTTGTGGGTGGTGTGACCCTGACCCCATGGATCGCGGGGCTCTTCACCCTGCTCCTCGGCTGGTCGGGAGCGAGCGGGGACAGGGCTGCCCGACTGGCAGCGACCGTGGTCGGGTTTGGGTTCGCCGCGACTGTCGCTGTCGCGATCGCATCCGTTGGCGCGCCG
Organism: Cryobacterium breve; assembly: GCF_004402375.1. GTDB lineage: Bacteria > Actinomycetota > Actinomycetes > Actinomycetales > Microbacteriaceae > Cryobacterium > Cryobacterium breve. Next base: position 40,573 of record NZ_SOGJ01000028.1, on the reverse strand, counting down.
CATCGGAGCGCGCAGGTGGTGGTGGGGTCCACCTCCGTGCGCCTGGATGCCGTGGCCTTGACCTTGTCGGTGCTGGTGCTGGGGCTCAGTGCGCTGATCCAGGTCTTCGCGATTCGATACCTACGGGGTGATCGTCGACAGGTCTGGTTCATCGTCGCAGCCAACCTGCTCACGGGTTTCACGGTGTTGCTGGTGTGCGCCGGGTCGGTTGCCCTGTTCACCGTGGCCTGGCTCGGGGCAGGGGCGGCTCTCGTGGCGCTCCTGGCAACCTATCGTCCGCTGGCACAGGCCCGCGACGGGATCCGGCGCACCGGATCCCGGTTCATGATCGCTGACACTGCCTTCCTGGTATCTGTCACCATCTTGCTGGTCACCGCCAAAGGAGACCTTCCACTGGATCAGCTTGGTGAGGTCGCGGAGTCGTTGCCGCTGCCGCTTCAATTGACCTGCGCCGCGCTGCTCGTGGTCTCGGCGTTAGCTCGCTCAAGCCAGATCCCCTTCCAGGACTGGTTGCCGTTCACGTTGGCGGCGCCCACGCCGGTGTCCGCGCTGATGCACGCCGGCGTTGTCAATGCCGGTGCGATTCTGCTGATCCGATTCGCTCCGGCCATCGCGCCGCACCAGGCAGTCATGATCGGGGTATTCGTGGCCGGTGCCGTGACCCTGGTCTACGCGTCGGCGGTGCGCCTGGCCCGGCCGGATGTGAAGGGGCGGTTGGTCTTCTCGACGATGGCGCAAATGGGGTTCATGATCATGGCCTGCGGTCTGGGTGTGTTCGCGGCCGCACTCTTCCATCTGGTCGCTCACTCCCTGTTCAAATCCACCCTCTTCCTCGGGGCCGGAATGGGGGTGCGCCAGCATGCCGTCGACAGGGACCTTCCAACTCGAGGGATCCGCTCGCCGTTCACACTCGCTGCAGCCGTGACCCTGTCGGTGCTGGTGCCATCGGCGGCGCTGGCGGCAGCCGAATGGGCGTTCTCCCCCACCGTGTCAACGGCCAGTACTGCTCTGCTTGCGTTCGTTTCCGTGACCGCCAGCGTCGCTCTGGGCACAGCACTGAGCACCGATTTCTCGCTCCGAACGCTCCTCGGCGGCACGGCATCAGTCGTGGTGCTGATGTTCGGATACGTGGCCCTCCTGCAGATCTTCACGGCGGCCTTGGAAGCCGAGACCACTATCAACGGCGCTCCCGCCTGGCTTATGGCATTGCCCGCCGGCGGCCTGATCGTGGTCCAACTGCTCTCCCGCAACCCGCACCAGCTCGCACACCTGCGTGACCACGTCTACACCAGGACCGTGACGGCCGCCCTCCCCCGCCGTCCGGCTCTTCCCCGCCCGCCGGCTGTCCCCCACTCGTCAGCGACCACAGGAGTGCCGTCATGAATTTGATTCTTCGCGCCCAGGTGGCCACAGCCGCCCACGACATTGTGCCGTCCTGGCCGATGGAGTCCTTCATCGCCGTGAACCCTCTTGCCGGCCACGAACCTCGCCCATTCGAGACCGCCGCCGCCCCGGGCGTGGTCCTCGCCCGATCCCGGGACGCCTACCTCGCCGACGCCGACCGTGGCCGCATCGTCGACACCGACCTCGAAGCAGCCTTGGCCGAGCGTGTCCCGGAACTCGCCGGGCAACTCACCATCGGCGGGAAAAGCGTGTCCGCGGTGAGCGTGGCGATCCTGGACATGAGGATCACGCCGTGGACCTCCCCCGTGGCAGCTGCACCTACCGCGCCTTGGCTGGACGAGTACCTGGCCATCTGGGTGTCGTCCTATCTGAACCCTGACCCGCTCTGGGCGATGCCCCACAAGCAGCACGGCTTCTACCAGGCCTGGCGAACCCTGGCCCGCAGAGACCCGTCACTCCCCCGAACGGTGCGCCGGACGGTGGCCGAACTGCCCGTCGAGCCCGACGCCGCACTGGCGTGGGCGCTGGTCAAACTCGGAGTCCCGGCGGACGCGGTGACGGAGACGCTCCGAAGCGAGCTCCACCATCTGCCGGGCTGGGTCGGCCACATCAAGTGGCGGGCCGAAAGGATTGGGGACATCGACCTGCTCTCCTATCTGGGCGTGAGATTGACCCTCCGAGCCCTCCTCGGCCTGACCCGTCTCACTGCACCCCCCGGACCCACCCAAGCCGACGTGACCCCACCGGCCCTCTGGCACAGAGCCGAGCACGTTGCCCGGTCGATCGGCGGCGGCCGAGCAGACCGGGACGACATCGCGGCGGTGAGCCGGATCTTGGCAACCCATCCGGTGCCCGACCACGCGTTGACCTGGCAGCAGGCCTACGAACTGCACTACCGCGCCGCCCTGGTGGACGGCCTCAGGGACACCGATCCCTTCACCCCTCGTCCCCAACTGCAACTGGTGATGTGTATTGACCCTCGGTCCGAAGGAATGCGGCGTCACGTCGAGGTCCTCCCCGAAGTGGAGACGTTCGGGTTCGCCGGATTCTTCGGCGTCCCCGTGCGGTTCTCCCGGTACAAAGCCCGAGGAGCCATCAATTCGTTGCCGGCCCTCCTGACTGCCCGGCACCACCTCACCGAGCACCCAACCCACTCAGCGCAGGCTGAAAACCACACCATGCGCGGTCGCGCCCGCGACGCGCTCCGGCGGTCGACCCACCGTGCCGACTCCGGCACGGTGACACCATTCGCCTTCGCGGAGGTATCCGGTTGGCTGTTCGGCGCCATCAGCGTGCTGCGCACCCTGACCCCCACACTGCAGGCACGAATCCACCGATTCCTGACCCCGGCGACGGCCACACTCCCGAGCAACGTCACAGTCGCCGACGCGTTCACACTGGAGGAGCGGGCCGCGATGGCTGAAACTGCGGTGCGGATGATGGGCATCACCCAGTTCGCCCCGCTGGTCGTGCTCGCCGGCCACGCGTCCGAGTCGATGAACAACCTGTACCAGTCAGCGTTGGATTGCGGTGCCTGCGGCGGCAACCCTGGAGCGGCCAACGCCCGCGCCTCGGCCGCCATCTTCAACGCCCCCGACGTGCGAGTCCTCCTGGCGGCACGCGGTATCGACATCCCCTCCGACAGCTTCTTCATCGCAGCCGAGCACAACACCGTCACCGACGCCGTCACACTCCTGGACCAGCACCTCATCCCGCAGAGCCACGTCGATGCGGTGCACACCTTCAACCGAGCCCAGCACACAGCCGCCGAGATACTGATCAGAGAACGCGCCCAGGACCTGCCCGGAGCATCCCCGCACTCCCCCTCCCGAGTCCAGAGGCGCGCCCACGACTGGGCGGAGGTGTATCCCGAGCTGGGGCTTGCCGGAAACGCCGCCATGGTCATCGGACCGCGTCGGATGACCCGCGGCGTCAACCTGGACCGGCGCGTGTTCCTCCACTCCTACCAAACTGAGTTGGACCTGGACGGTGCCGCATTGGAAACGATCATGACCGCGCCCTTGGTGGTCGCCCAGTGGATCAACCACCAGTACTACTTCTCCGCCCTCAACCCCGCCACCCTCGGCGCCGGAACCAAAACCATCCACAATGCCGTCGGCACCATCGGAGTTCTCGCCGGCCACACCGGCGACCTGCGCCGCGGCCTGCCCTGGCAATCCGTCGGCCTGGGCGACCAACTGTTCCACGAACCCATGCGCCTGACCGTCATCATCCAAGCGCCCTTGGACAGCATCGGCCGCATCGTCTCCCGCAACCAGGTGCTCCGCAACCTGCTCGACAACAGCTGGATCACCCTCACCGCACGCAACGACTCCGCAGCCCCCTGGCACCGATACACCCCGTACGGCTGGACGGCCGCCCCCACCGCGCTGAAAGGAACATGACCATGAACAACCTGACCCAAATGACACGGCTGGAGGTTGTCGTGCCCGCCCGAGACGCCCCGGCAATCCGCGACCTGATCACCTCCGCCGGTGCCACCGGCTACACGTCCGTGTCAGGGGTATCCGGAATCGGACATCACGGCCAACACTCCGGGGCTTTACTCTTCAATGAATACGACACCCTCACCATGCTCATCACCGTCCTCCCGCCCAACAACGCCGGCGAACTGATCGACGCCGTCCAAGAACTTCTCAGCACCTCCAGTGGTGTCATGTTCGTCTCCGACACCTACGTATCCAGGCCCGACTATTTCCGGTGACCAGCCCGCGCGTGCGCGTCAGCTATCGGCTTGCCGGGCCAAGGAGTGATCCTGCAGAGCTCACAGAACGACCGCCCACAAAGACATCACGCAACTCGAGGTCCTCGGCGACACCGCTGACGCGCTTCTGAATCAGCACCACTCCGTTGTGATCCTTCCGGACTACCGTGCCCACAGGGCACCGTCCCGCGCCGCAGCCATCCACGCACTCTGCGAGAAAATGGCCCAGCGACGTGCAATAGAGTGACCGCACTCCCGGGCGCCAGGATTTGGCCACATCAACGTCGAACCCGACCTGCCCTGATCCACCTGCGGATCGGCAACCCAGGCCGTCGCAGCCGATGTCCAGGGCTGCGGCAGGTGCACTCACCAAACCCGGACACCGCGAAATCATTCCCAGGCCGACCCAGCATGGTGCGACCACTGCAATCCATGACGTGGCGACCGAACGCCAACGGAGCGCCGGAGTGAAAGACTGGCTGCCGGGCGTTCCGGCACGTGTGCAGACGCTCCACCCGTTTCAGACGACTGTCCCGACCGGAAAGGCCTGTGATGACCGACGCCTCCGAGGCTGCTGCCCTCCTTCCGCTGCTTCTGGAGCAGGAACGGCTCATCCAATTCGACTCCTTCGACGTGGGCGACGCCTGGGCCGTCGGCTCCCGGCTGGTGGAACTGGGAAACCTTCGCCGACATCCGATCGCCATCTCGATCATGTTCGGCGACCAACGCGTCTTCCACGCGGCACTGCCGGGCGCCTGCGCCGACAACGACGCGTGGCTCGAGAACAAGTTCCGAGTGGTGCGGCGCTTCGCCAGCTCGTCCTTCGCCGTGGGCACGCGATTTCGGGCGAACTCACGCGACTTCCGCACCGAGTCGAATCTCGACCCGGGCACGCACGCCGCGCACGGCGGTGCTTTCCCGCTGCGCGTGCGCGGCTCACTCATCGGCGTGGCCGGGGTCTCCGGGCTGCCCCAGCGCGACGATCACGACCTGATCGTCGAGGTTCTCAACGAGCACCACCGCTCGCAGTCCTGAGCCGCGCCGTTCTCCGGCCCGGAGGTGACAGCCTGAAGCAAATCCCCTGGCCCGCTTCCGCCGGAGCATCATCCACACCGGGCGCACGAGCATGCATATGCTCGTCACGGTCGAAACCACGAATGCGCGCGCCGGGAATACGCCTCGGCGACCCGCTGCATCCGCCTCTTCGTGGCCGTCCAGAGTGCCGGGAGGCGGACGTGGCCGGCTACTCGGGCCGGATCCACTTCTAGCGGCCGACTCCTGTCGGGCACCTCGTCGAAGTGGACAAGCGCCTCGATCAGCACGTCCGGGAGCTGATCGAGCGGCGCGCACCGCTGGCCACGATGCCCGTCGACCACCTCCGCCTGCCGTAGTCGAGCGACCCTTCGGTGCCCCGAACGAATTCGACGGTGATCTTGTCACATCCGACGCGGAAAGTGCCGAAGGACCACTCTCACGAGAAAATCTCCGTCGAATTGGTTCACCCTCGGTCAGGGCGAACCGACAGTCAGTCCTGTGGGTCGTTGGCGCGCTCGGCGGCGGCTGCCAGGGCGGCGCGGTCGGCCTTGGGGAGCCGCGCGACATAGGCACGCTTGAGCTCGGCCCACCGGGGCACCGAAACCTGGTTCGCCGGGGCCGGTTCGGCCGGCGTGCTGGGATAGTTGCGTTCAGCCATGAGTCGCTCAGCTTCGTTCTGCTGCTGCGTCATCACTCGACGTCGACTGACGGGCGAGGAATTCGCGCTTAAGGGCAGCCCACCGTTGGATCGAAACGAAGTGGGTAACGGTGTTTTCGGAAGTATCAGCCATGGGTCTCTCGGTCTCAAACGTGTTGAACGGCACGCCGCTGAGCCTGATCAGGGAAAGGAGCGATCGAGATTGTCACGGTTGAGCATCGAGATCTGTCACGGTTGAGCATCGAGATGAGTACCGACCCACCACCATCAGTGGACGGGATCGCAATCCGCCTATTATACCTCGCCTCCTCCCAGCTCCGGCATCCCGGTCCGGCACCTGCCCAGACGCACGGACTAGAGTCGGGCGGATGCCCCAGCCACTCCCTGCAGCCAACTCTGCCGCTTCGACCCGGAATGCACCGGGCACCGCTCCGTCAGCCGGGTTCGTGCAGGTGCGCGGGGCCCGGGAGAACAACCTTCGGGATGTCGACGTCGACGTGCCCCGGGACGCCATCGTCGCCTTCACGGGGGTCTCCGGCTCGGGCAAATCGTCCCTGGCGTTCGGCACCATCTTCGCGGAGGCGCAACGCCGCTTCCTAGAGTCCGTCGCGCCGTACGCCCGGCGGCTGATCCAGCAGGGCCACACCCCTCAGGTCGACGAGATCACCGGCCTGCCGCCGGCGGTCGCCCTGCAGCAGCGCCGAGGCGCACCCAGCTCCCGGTCGAGCGTTGGCACCCTGACCACGCTGTCCAACTCCCTGCGCATGCTCTATTCCCGAGCAGGCCTGTACCCGACGGATGCCCAGCGCCTCGAGTCCGACTCCTTCTCCCCCAACACCGTGGCCGGCGCCTGCCCCCGGTGCCACGGTCTCGGCACGGCACACACCGTGACCGAGGCGACTCTCGTGCCCGACGTGACCCTGAGCATCCGTGAGGGCGCCATCGCGGCCTGGCCGGGCGCTTGGCAGGGCAAGAACCTGCGGGACATCCTGATCACGCTCGGCTACGACGTGGACACCCCCTGGCAGAGCCTGCCGCACGAGGCGCGGGACTGGATCCTCTTCACCGCGGAGCAGCCAGTGGTCGAGGTCACCCCGCAGCGCGACCGCATCGCCAAGCCGTACCAGGGGCGGTTCTGGAGCGCGAAGAGCTACGTGCTGCACACCCTGGCCGACTCGAAGAGCCAGAGTCAGCGTGAGCGCGCACTGCGCTTCGTCGAATCCGGCCCCTGTCCGGTCTGCGACGGCAGCGGACTGACCCCCGCAGCCCTGGCCGTCACTGTGGTCGGCCGGTCGATCGCGGAGCTCAACCTGATGCCGCTGACCGGGCTCGCCGAACTGCTGCGGCCGACGCTGCGCCCGGGTGCCGGGGCGCAGACGGCCGAGCCGGGCATCGAGCCCACCGATGCCGCGGTCACCCTCACCCGGGACCTGCTCGCCCGCATCGAGGTGCTGCTCGAGTTGGGCCTCGGCTACCTCAGCCTCGGGCGCGCAACCCCCACCCTCTCCCCTGGCGAGATGCAACGGCTTCGCATCGCCACCCAGCTGCGCTCGGGCCTGTTCGGCGTGATCTACGTCCTCGACGAGCCCTCCGCCGGGCTGCACCCGGCCGACGCCGAACCGCTGGTGCTCGTTCTGGAGCAACTCAAGGCGTCCGGCAATTCGGTCTTCGTGGTCGAGCACAACATGGACATCGTGCGCCGGGCCGACTGGGTCGTCGACGTGGGCCCGCTGGCCGGCGCCGGCGGCGGCGCCGTGCTTTACAGCGGGCCGATCAGCGGCCTGGCCGAGGTGACGGACTCGGTCACCCGACAGTTCCTGTTCCCCGCCGCGCCGGAATCGGAGTCGGCGCCTGAAGCCCAGCCTGCGGCCGTGCGCACGCCAGCGCGCTGGCTCGGTCTGCACGGGGTCACCCGTCACAATTTGCAGGGCGTCGACGCGAGCTTCCCGATCGGGGTGCTGACGGCCGTGACCGGCGTATCCGGTTCGGGCAAGTCCACCCTGGTCAGCCAGGTGCTGGCGGATGCCGTGCGGCTCGCGCTGCATCCGGACGTCGACGCATCCGTCGCATCGACCGTCACCGCGCCCGACGACGCAGACGGCGACGACGACCTCGGAGACTCCCCCGGTGCGCAGGAACCGCGGGCGCGCGTCGACCGCATCACCGGGCTCGAGGCCGTGGACCGGCTGGTCAGGGTGGACCAGAAGCCCATCGGCCGCACCCCGCGCTCCAACCTGGCCACCTACACCGGGCTCTTCGACGCCGTGCGCGCGACGTTCGCGGCCACCGAGACGGCCCGGAGCCGCGGCTACGGCGCCGGGCGGTTCTCCTTCAACGTGCCCGGCGGCCGGTGCGAGACCTGCCTCGGCGAGGGCTCGGTGAGCGTCGGGCTGCTCTTCCTGCCCGGCAGCTACACGCCCTGCCCCGCCTGCCAGGGCTCGCGTTACAACCCGGAGACCCTCGAGGTGACCTACCGGGGCAAGTCCGTCGCCGACGTGCTCGGCCTGAGCGTCGCGGAGGCCGTCGGCTTCCTCGCCGACGTGCCGGCCGCCGCCCGCAGCCTGGCCACCCTGAGCGAGGTCGGGCTCGGCTACCTTCGCCTCGGCCAGCCGGCGACCGAGCTCTCCGGGGGCGAGGCGCAGCGCATCAAGCTCGCCACCGAGCTGCAGCGCGCCCGCCGCGGGCACACGATGTACCTGCTCGACGAGCCGCCTACGGGCCTGCATCCCGCGGATGTCCGCCTCCTCCTGGCCCAGCTGGGCCGCCTCGTCGACGCCGGCAACACGGTGATCGTCGTCGAGCACAACCTCGACGTGGTGGCCGCCGCCGACTGGGTGATCGACCTGGGTCCGGCCGGCGGCGATGCGGGCGGCCGGATCGTGGCGACCGGAACCCCGGATGCCGTCGCGCGGCATCCGCACAGCCGCACCGCTCCCTATCTGGCCCGCCGCCTGGCGGGCGGTTAGTAAATCCGACCCGCGGGCGGGGTGCCATAGATTGGGTAGCGTACGTGTCGGCGCAAAGGAGCTCTCATGACTGGTTGGCGGATCCGCGATTTTCACTCGGATGATCTAGACGGCATCCTGCGCCTCTGGGAAGAGCTCACGGCGGCCAAGACGGAGCCCGTCTACGGCCTCTCCGAGGTGCTGGCCTCCTGCCAGAAAGATGACGCCGTGATCGCCCTCGCCGGCGACGAGGTGATCGGGGCCGCAGTGGGGCGCGCCGCCCACGCTCAGGGGTGGGTCGTCTTCCTCGCCACCGCGCAGCGCTACCAGGGCCGCGGCGTGGGCACGGCGCTGCTGGCCGCCCTCGAGAAGAAGATGTCCCGGCACGCGCTGACCAAGCTTTCCGCGCTGATGCCTGAATCGGCCACCCGCGTCGACGCCTTCGTGAAACGCGGCTTCGAGGTCAAGCACCACCTGCGCTACTTCGAGCGCCACATTCCGGTGCAACGGGAGGAGCTGCGGTCCCTGACCGAACTGGGCGGGCGCATCCTGGCCCGCGATCTGTGGGAAGGCGTCGGGGGCATGCGCACCGAGAAGGAGCTACTCGAACGCCGGCTCGTGATGCCGCTGGCCAAACCGGACATGGCCGAGCAGTACGGTGTCGTGCCGCCGAAGGCGGTTGTGCTCTTCGGCCCTCCCGGAACCGGCAAGACCACCTTCGCCAAGGCCATCGCCTCGCGGCTGGAATGGCCCTTCGTCGAGGTCTTCCCCTCCCGGCTCGCGGCCGACCCCAAGGGTCTGGCCGGTGCGCTCCGGGAGACCTTCCTGAAGATCTCCGAACTGGAACACGCGGTCGTCTTCATCGACGAGGTCGAGGAGATCGCGGCGCAGCGCGGCGGCGAGCCGCCTTCGGCCCTGCAGGGCGTCACGAATGAGCTGCTCAAGATCATCCCCGCCTTCCGCGAGCAGCCCGGCCGGCTGCTGGTCTGCGCGACGAACTTCATCCGCGCCCTCGACTCCGCCTTTCTGCGGCACGGGCGCTTCGACTACGTGATCCCGATCGGGCTTCCGGATGTCGCTGCTCGCCAGGCCATCTGGGAGCGCTACGTCCCCGAGGGCAGGAAGAGCGCGGTCGACCTCGACGCGCTCGTCGACGCGAGCGACGGCTTCTCACCGGCCGACATCGAATATGCCGCCCGGCGCGCCTCGCAGCAGGCGTTGGAGCGGGCGCTGTTCGAGGGCGCGGACGAGTCGACGCCCGGCGGACCGGACACCGACGACTACCTGGCCGCGATCCGCTCGACCCGCACCACCGTCTCGGCACAGGTCGCCAGCGAGTTCCTGGAGGACATCGAGCGGCTCGCCCGGCTCTGAAATCAGACCTCCGAAGGGTCAGACCCCGAGGCCGAGCTCGGCGCTGTGCGATTCCGCGATGAACTCGACGAGGGTGGCCTCGATCGTCGCGTACGACCAGCGGTACGCGCCGTTTTCGTCCCGGGCGCACAGTGCCTCCGCCAGCTGGTTGTGGCGGTGGGCCGAGGGGGGCGTGTATTCGGTGATCGTGAACCGCTTCTCCTCCTCGCGCGTGCGCAGCAGCGCCTCGACCGTGCCCGCGAAGTGCCCCATCACGCTGTTGCCGGAGCCGACCAGAATCAGGGAGTGGAACGCCACATCCGCCTCGAGGAAGCGCCGGCCGTCGCCCGCGAGGTTGGCCTCGACCATGGTCTCGGCTGCCGCCCGCACCGCGGCCAGCTGCTCCGTTGTCATCAGGCGCGCACTCAGCCGGGCGGCCACAGGCTCGATGCCGAGCCGCATCTCGAGCATCTCGCGCATCTGGGTGAGGTAATCGGCCCCACGTCCGCGCCAGTAGATGGTCTGCGGGTGCATGAGGTCCCAGTTCTCCCGGGAGAGAACCTGAGTGCCCACGCGCTGCCGCGGTTCGACCATGCCGAGGGACTGCAGCACCCGCAGGGTCTCGCGCAGCACGGAGCGGGAGACGGTGAACTCCTCGCTGATGCTTTCGAGGTTCAGGATGTCGCCGGGCGCGTAGCCACCGTCGACGATCTGTTGACCGAGTGCGTTCAGCACCCGCGCATGAAGTCCTCGTTCACGCCAGACTCCGGCGCCCACCCCACGGTTCATCGCTGCTTCTCCCTGCGCGGCCCGGCCGCGCGTCATCCCCCTCGCGATCGTAGCGGCGATCGCCGAGCGGTGGTGGTCACGACGGTTGTAATCGTGTGCCACACTCAATTATCTGATTAATCAGATTTATTGGACGATGGGGTCGCAGAGAAGCCGCCTCGGAATGGACATTCAGATGAATCTTCCCCTTGCGGTTCCGGTGGTTCCGATCGAACCGGCCGGCACCGACCTCCAGCTCATCATCTCCGCCCTTGTCGGAGTCGCGGTGATCATCCTGCTCATCACCTGGCTCAAGGTGCATCCATTCCTCGCCCTCTCGATCGGCGCCGTGGGCGTCGGCGTCGGGGCCGGCCTCGCTCCGGCCGCGTCCGTCACGAGCTTTAGCGCCGGATTCGGCTCCACCATGGCCGGTGTCGGCATCCTGGTCGGCTTCGGTGCCATGTTCGGCAAGCTGCTGGCCGACTCCGGCGGAGCCGACCGCATCGTCGATTCGCTGGTCACCCGCTCGAGCGCCCGCACCTTGCCCTGGACGATGGCGTTGATCGGCGGTCTGATCGGCCTGCCGATGTTCTTCGAGGTCGGCCTCGTGCTGCTCATCCCGGTGATCATCCTGGTGGCCCGCCGCAGTGGGCTCTCGCTCATCCGCATCGCCATCCCGGCCCTGGCCGGCCTGTCCGTCATGCACGGCCTGGTGCCCCCGCACCCCGGCCCCCTCGTCGCCGTGACCACGCTCGGGGCCAACCTCGGCCTGACGCTCGCGATCGGCGTGCTCATCGCCATCCCGACCGTCATCATCGCCGGCCCGATCTTCAGCAAGTTCGCCAGCAAGTGGGTCTCCGTACCCGTGCCGCAGTTGTTCCTGACCAACGAGGAACAGGGACTGGATGAGAACGCCAAGCGCCCGAGCTTCCTGATCACGATCTCGGGCATTCTGCTCCCCGTCGTGCTGATGCTCGCCCGCTCGATCGCCGACGCGATCAACCCGGGCTCCACCGCCCCGCTCAACGCCACGCTCGACTTCCTCGGCACGCCCATGATCGCCCTCGGCATCGCCGTGATCTACGCAATGGTCGTCTTCGGCCGCGGCGGCGGCATGGACCGCTCCGCGGTCGCCAAGTCACTCTCCGACTCTCTGCCGCCGATCGCCGGCATCCTGCTCATCGTGGGTGCGGGTGGCGGGTTCAAGCAGGTGCTCATCGACACCGGTATCGGCACCGTCATCGCCGACGCCGTTGCCGGAAGCAGCGTGTCGGTGCTCGTGCTCGCCTGGTTCGTGGCCGCCCTGATCCGCGTCGCCACCGGATCGGCGACCGTCGCCACCGTGACAGCCGCCGGCATCCTCGCCCCCGTCGCGGCCAGCCTGGGCGGCACGGATGTCTCGTTGATGGTTCTGGCCATCGGCGCCGGTTCCCTGTTCCTCTCCCACGTCAACGACGCGGGATTCTGGCTCGTCAAGGAGTACCTCGGCACGACCGTCGGGCAGAACCTCAAGACCTGGACCGTGATGGAATGCCTCATCTCTGTCGTCGGCCTCGCGGGCGTCCTCCTCCTGAATATCGTGATCTAGCATGTTCGACACACAACAACCCGTGCTCGTGATCATGGGCATCTCGGGATCCGGAAAGTCCACCGTGGCAGGCCTCCTCGCAGGCCAGCTCGGCTGGGACCTCGAGGAGGGTGACGACCTGCATCCGCAGGAGAACATCGACAAGATGTCCGCCGGCCAGCCGCTCAACGACGAGGATCGCGCGCCCTGGCTCGACACAGTCTCGTCCTGGATCATCGAGCACACCATGGCGGGGGTGCCGGGCATCATCACCTGCTCGGCGCTCAAACGCCGTTACCGTGACGTGCTGCGCGAGCACAACGTGATCTTCGTGCACCTGACCGGGTCGACGGACCTGATCGGGCGCCGCCTCGCCGCGCGGCACGACCACTACATGCCGACCTCGCTGCTCGATTCGCAGGTGGCGACCCTCGAGGTGCCCGGTGCCGACGAGCACGCGATCTCCATCGACGCCGGCCGCGCTCCGGCCGAGGAGGCCGCCGAGATCGTGCGGCGGCTCGGGCTGACTCCCCGACCGGGCTCGTCGAGCCTGGGCGCGCCGGAACCGGGAAAATCTTCGGTGCCGCGCGCCCTCCCCCAGCCGTCGGCTTGAGCCGCCGACAGACAGCACCCCTGACCATCGGTTCCCTTGCCATGGCCGCGGGCGCTTTCTGTTGCCACCGAAAAATCCCACCGGCGGCGGGGGGAGACCTCAGGCGAATTCCTGATCGATTCTGGCGCGTGTCAGGGGCATGAACTACACTCGCAGAATCGAATAGACGTTCGAGAGAATCAAGGGAGCCACGCATGCCTCAGATCGTTGACGCAGTCGTCGACGTGGAGCTGTCCATCGACGGCGACCCGCGCGCGTTCATCTGGAACCGGTTCGAACACACCGTCATCGGCCAGCCGCAGGCCATCTTCACGCGCACCCGCTGGTGGGAGAACGCCGGCGGCATCCCGTCCCGCATCGACACCGAACTCTGGCGCCTCGACGCTTCGCGGGGCGACGAGGAACAACACCGCTACGACCTACGGCGCGATACCGACGGGTCGTGGGTGCTCGCCCTCGACTGGGGCTAGACGACGGGTCGTTCCCAGCGGGCGCCGATCCGCTCGGGTATACCCTGAGAGGGCATCCAGGCGATCGACCGGCCACAAGGATGCCCAGACCACGGTTCGGACGGAGATGGCATGCTGCACACGCGCGATGCGATCTCGCTCCGTGGTGGCCGCCGGGTCTTCCACTCCGCCGTTCTGGCGGCGCTCACGATGGCCGCAATGTTGCTCTGCCTGCTCGCGGTGCACTCCGCCGGTGCCGGGCACGGTCTGGGACATGGGCCGGGCCACAGTCTGTCCTCAGCATCGACAGGGACCGCGGCCCCGATCTCGGCCCCAACCGCGATGACGGCCGGCTCACATTCCGCAGCCGCGCACGCCGCTTCCTCCGCCGGAGCGGCCGTTGTCGCCCTGGCCGCCGCCGTGAGCAGCGCCGACATCCAGGTGATGTCCGGTCTGGCCGCCCTCTCCATGACCTGTTCCATGCTGATGGTCCTGAGCGGCCTGCTTCTGCTGTTCCGGCGCCCGTCGTCCTGCCGATGCCTGCTCGAGGCCGGCGGCTTCATCGTCGGCTCCGTCAGGGAGATCCCGCTGCACCTGCATCGGCCCAGCCTCACCCTGCTCTCCATCAGCCGCATTTAGGCCGAAACCCTCGCCAGCGCACCCGACCAGTTGCGCGGCAACGCCGAACCCCGGCCCCGGTTTCTCACCCTTTTGTCGACGAATGGAACACCAATGCTCAGAACCACCCGCACCCTCCGCTCCTCGCTGATCGCCGCAGCCGTGCTGACCACGGCGCTCACCCTCAGCGCTTGCAGCAGCACATCCCCGGCCGCCGACGCCCCAACGTCCGACACCGGTGAGTCCACCGCCACTTCGTCGGCCGCCAACGCCGCAGATGTCGAGTTCGCCCAGATGATGATCCCGCACCACGAGCAGGCCGTGCAGATGAGCGAAGACCTGCTGGCCAAGCTCGACACCGACCCGCGCGTCGTGGCTCTGGCCACCGAGATCAAGGCCGCTCAGGAGCCCGAGATCACCCAGCTGACCGACTGGCTGACCGCTTGGGGCGCCGACACCGGCGGCATGGCAGACATGAACCACGGCACCGACGGAATGATGAGCGAGGCCGACATGATGACGCTGTCCGACGCCTCGGGCGCCGACGCCGACCGGGTCTTCCTCGAGCTGATGATCACTCACCACGAGGGCGCCATTGCCATGGCAGAGACGCACATCGACGAGGGCAGCAACGCCGACGCCCAGGCCCTCTCGGCCGCCATCGTCGCCGCGCAGTCCGCCGAGATCGCCGTGATGACCGACCTCCTCGCCGCGTCGTAGGTTCTGCTCCGTGACGAATCTCAGAAGCACCTTCCGCCTCGGTGGCATTGCAGTGGTCACCCTCAGCCTCGCGGCCGCGCTGGCCGGTTGCACGCCCACTCCGGAATCTTCGGCAACCGGTGAAAACACCACCAATACGGCGGCCTTCGAACACATCCACGGGCTCGGCGCCGATCCGTCCACCGGGACGACCTACGCCGGCACCCATCAGGGCGTGTGGCAGATTCCTACTGGCCTGCTCCCCGACAGCTACCTGGCCGGCGCGCCGAATGACGGGAGAACCCAGGCCTCGGCAAGTGACGGGCCCGCCTTCGACGCCATGGGCTTCACGGTGGCTGCGCCGGGCCTGCTGCTGGCCTCCGGGCATCCAGGCGCCGACGAGTCCACTCTGTCGGCCCCGAATGTGGGACTGATCAGCAGCACGGATGCGGCGACCACTTGGTCTAACCTCTCCCTCGCCGGCACGACCGACTTCCACGACCTCGATGCGGTGGCCCTGCCGTCCGGTGTCCTGCGCGTCTACGGCTACGACGCCGCCGATGGCACGGTCAGCATCAGCGACGACGACGGCGCCACCTGGTCGTCCGGCGCCGCGGTGGGGCTCCGCGACCTCGCCGCCGACCCGGCGAACCCCGATCAGGTCTTCGCCACCACCGAGAGCGGACTCGTTCGCAGCGACGACGCCGGGCGCACCTTCCTGCCGGTCCCCGGTGCGCCGATGCTGTACCTGATCGACGTTCAGGATGCCGCGGCCGGCGGCGGCGTCGTCGGCATCGGTCCTGAGGGTGTGGTCTGGCACCAGGACGCCGAGGGCGAAATCTGGACCCGTGGAGGGCAGACAGAGGGCAGCCCTGAGGCACTCGGCTTCGTGGGCGGCAGCGCGCCCTGGCTGCTCGCCGCCGACCGGCGCGGGGTCGTCGCGAGCGACGACTTCGGCCTCACCTGGACCGTGCTCGTTGCGACCCAGGCCTAGCGCGGTGCGACAGATGCTCAAAATCAGCCGCGGGGACATCCGTGCGATGACGGGGATTTCTGGAGCCACGGCCACCGGAGCCCCCGCCCGCAGCCGGGCCCCCCAGATCCTCGACGAGCGCTTCACGACCGGGGAGCTGAGCCAGGTGCAGTATCGCGAGCAGGTCCCGGTCCTTGGCGGGGGCCCGGCATGAAGCCGCTCAGCCGCCGGGCCGCACTCACTCTCGGCGGACTGGGCGTGGCCGGGACCGTCGTCGGCGGGGCCGGATTGCTCTGGAGCCGCCAGCCCGACCAATCCGTCGGCCCTGACGCAGCACCCGCGCCACTCTCCGGTTACGTCGGCGGTGAGCCGCTGCGCCAGCCGCCCGAGCTGCGGAGCACCGACGGGCTGCTTGAGGTGCAGTTGGAGGCCGCTCCCGGCCCGGCCGTGATCGGCGGCCGAACCGTGACGGTCCTCGCCTACAACAAGGGGCTGCCCGGCCCGACCCTGCGCCTGCAGCCCGGCGACCGGGTGCGGGTGGGTCTGCGCAACGGGCTCGCCGAAGCCACCAATCTGCACGTGCACGGCCTGCATGTCTCCCCCACAGACAACGGCGACAACCCTTTCGTCATGGTCGAGCCCGGCGCCACGTTCGACTACGACTACCGGCTGCCTCCCGACCACCCGCCAGGCCTGTTCTGGTACCACCCGCACCACCACGGTCTCGTCGCCGACCAGATCTTCGGCGGCCTGTATGGCGCCATCGTGATCGACGACTCCGAGCCCCTGCCGGTTGCCCGCGAGCGCGTGCTGGTGATCTCCGATTTCACTCCGGGCGGCGCCGCTGGCGTTGCCTCGGTGGGCCAGGCCGAACGGATGCGCGGCCGCGAGGGCCGTCTCGTGCTGGTGAACGGGCAGCTGAAGCCCGACATCGGCATCCGCCCGGGCGAATGCGAGCGCTGGCGCATTGTCAACTCCTGCGTCTCCCGGTACCTGCGGCTCAGCCTCGCCGGCCAGGGGCTGCAACTGCTCGGCCTCGATTCCGGCCGGTTCGAAACCCCGCGCGACGTGGAGGAGGTGCTGCTCGCGCCCGGCAATCGGGCCGACCTGCTGGTCACCGCGGCCGCCACCGGCACGACCACCACCACCCATTCCACACTCCGCGCCCTGCCCTACGACCGGGGCAGCGCGGGCATGGGCGGCATGATGGGCGGCTCCTCCCCGTCGACTGCGACGCTCGACTTGGCCTCCGTGACCGTGTCCGGTGAGCCGGTGCCCGCGGCATCCGCTTTTCCCCGCCAGCCGGCGCCCCGCGACCTGCGCGGCGCTGCCGTGACGGCACGCCGGGAACTGGCCTTTGCCATGGGCATGGGCATGGGCGGTGGCGGCATGCGGTTCACCATCAACGGCGAATCCTTCGACGGCGACCGAACCGACACCACGGTGCAGACCGGCAGCGTCGAGGAATGGCTACTGTCGAACTCGAGCCCGATGGACCATCCGCTGCACCTGCACGTCTGGCCGATGCAGCTGATTGAGCAGAACGGCCGGGCCGTGGAAGCTGTCCAGTGGCAGGACGTGGTCAACGTGCCGGCCGGCGGAACGGCTCGGGTGCGCATCGCTTTCGACGATTTTCCAGGCCGCACGGTGTACCACTGCCACATTCTCGACCACGAGGATCTCGGCATGATGGGCGTGATCGAGGCCCGAGGCGGACCCGCGCCCGGCGCAGGGTAAGCGCACCGCCGCCCACTACACCCGCACGACTACCTCCCCGCTCCCAGCCAGCTCCCAGCAGCGGCAGGTCAAACAGGCTGCTCGCCTAGAATGAGCCGGAAAGAATCGAAGGACATGAAGCACTCTGGGTTGTTCCGGCGCACACCGCCGGTCGCGGTCGAAACCGGCCGTCTCGCTGATTTCGCTTACCTCGACCCAGGAGCCGTCTACCTCGACTCCGCCTGCCAGAGCCTCCGGCCGCAGCCAGTCCTCGACGCCCTGACCGAGTACTACACGGCGTACAACGCCTGTGGCGGGCGCGTGAAATACGCCTGGGGAACCCGAGTCGACCGCGAGGTGCAGGACACGCGCAAGGCCGTGCTCGACCTGCTCGGCCTCTCCGGCCGGGGTCACGCAGTCTCCTTCACCCTCAACACGACCTTCGGCCTCAACCTGCTGCTGCAGCAGCTGCCGCGGGATCGGTTCGCGCAGGTGGTCACGAGCCATATCGAGCACAACTCGGTCTTCCTGCCCACTATGACGGCCGCCACCCGACTCGGCCTGCCCCGCCTGGTGCTCGACCGTGCCCCCGATGGCGCCCTGGTCTACCAGCCGGCCCAGCTCGAACGCTCGGTCGTGGTCGTCAACGTGGCCTCGAACATCGACGGACGTCTGCTCACCAACCTCACCGACCTCGTACGCGACACCCACGCCCGCGGCGGCATCGTCATCCTCGATGCGGCCCAGGCCATCGCGCATGAGCGCGCACTGCTGGCCAAAACCGAGGCTGACGCGCTCTGCTTCTCCGCCCACAAGATGTACGGCGCCAGCCTCGGTGTGGTCGTCGCCAGCCACGAGCTGCTCGGCTCCCTCGACCTCACCTTCGTGGGCGGCGGCATGGTCGCGGATGTCCGCGAAGACTCCTACGATCTGCTGACCAACGACCCGGGCGCCCTCCTCGAACCCGGCCTGCAGGCCTGGGGCGAGATCATCGCCCTCGGGCGCGCGATCGAGTGGCTGGGGCAGGTGCGCCCGGGCAGCCGGCCCGCGGCCGAGCACGTTGAGGGCCTCTCGCAGCGCCTCTTCGAGGGGCTCAGCGACATCCCCGGTCTAACCCTGTTCAACACCGAGGCCAGCCCCGTGATCAGCCTCTACGCGCCGAAGCAGGATTCACACCGGCTCGCGGTGTTCCTGTCCCAGTCGCAGATCATGGTGCGCAGCGGGTATTTCTGCGCCCACCATTACCTGAAGGACCAGCTCGGGCTACCGCCGCTGCTGCGCTTCTCGCTCGGACTGCACTCGACCACGGCCGATATCGATCAGGCCACCCAGGCCCTCGCGCGCCTGATGAAAGGCCTCTCCTAAGTGTTCTGCATCGCCGCATTCATCGTTCTCATCTTCATGGCGGCCGTGTCGGCCCGCTACCGCCGTTACCTCCGCACGGCCTGGAACTGCACTCTCCGCCGCGTCACGTTCCGCCCCTGCGACACCACCTTCAAGCAGGACATCAAAGACCACCTGCTGGCGCCGCTGGCGGTGCGCAGTCCGAAGCTCGTCGGACCGGCATCCGTCGCCCTCGAGGTGGTCGCGCTGCTGGTGATTCTCACCACCGTCTGGAGCGCCTACGTCGTCGTCAAGAGCGGCGTCAACCTCTATGTCTACGGCACCTGCAACAAGCAGGATTCCGCGTCATGCAGCCTGGGCGCCGAGGCCTGCTCGATCCCCGACCAGACGCCGACCTTCGGCGACTCGCTGCTGTCCGGCGACGTGATCGGCGCGTTCGGCAACGACTTCGCCAGCCTCGCCGAGACGTTCTCGGCTATCCCCTCCCGCATGCAGAACTGGGAAGCCGAGGAGTACCTGCCGGCCAACGCCAGCTACCTCAGCACCTTCGACGCGCAGAGGGGAACCGCCCTCGAGGTCATCGACCCCGGCTGCACCTACTGCCTGCAGCTGTTCAACAACATCGAAGAGTCCGGGTTTGACGATCGGATGAACCTCACCTACATCGCCTACCCGATCGCATCTGACGACGGCTACAAGTTCGAGAACTCGCTGCTCGTCACCCAGTATCTCGAGGCACTGCGGCTGAACCCACGGGAGGGCGCGAAGACGCCGGTCGACTGGGAGATCCTGCGCCGAATCTATACCGAGGACAACGACAAGGGCGTGTCCTGGCAGAGCGTGATCAACGGCGCCGAGCCGGATGTCGCCACCGCTCTGCTGCAGGACTGGTCTGCCGAGTTCGGTCTCACCGCGGAACAGGTGGCCACCGTGGCATCCGTCGCCGCCTCGGACGAGGTCGCCGACATCATCGCCGCCAACACGCGGCTGGTCGAGGAGAGCATCCACACCGTGAAGATCCCGTCGATCATCTTCGACGGCCGCCGGCACGACGGCCTGGTCTCGGTCGACGACCTCAGGTAGCCGGTCCGGGGGAACGGGTCTTCGTCGCCCTCCGAGTGCTGCGGCAAGGCATTCCACCTGCGATCAACAGAGTCCAGTCGGTGCGGCCGCCCGTGACCTGCTAGAGGGGCTTCAGCACCATGAGCACGACCACGACGACCAGGAGCAGCGAGGCGATGCCCGAGCCCATGGCCACACGCGAGTAACCGGCGACCTTGACACCGGCGACCCGGGTGCCGCCGGCGGACTGCTCGGCGAGGATCTCGGAGACCGACTTCATGGCCGGAATCACCACAAACAGACTGACGGCGACGGATGCCGCGTAGAGCACGATCGACAGCCAGATCCAGGTTGAGGCAAAGGAGACGTTGTCCCGGAAGCCCAGCGCGCCGAAGCCGAGGAGCGCGACCAACAGGGACAGCAGAGTGAAGATATTGGTCGATTTCGCGATCGAGGCCACCTGACCGGCCTCGCCGGCGCGCATGGAGCGCATGGCGGACATCGGCATGATGGCCATCGGCCCGACGATGAAGACGCCGGTGACAATGTGCAGGGTGCTGAGCAGGGGTTCCATTTCTTCAGAGTAGGCCCGGCTCGGACGCTCCGGTGAACCGACACGTGGGAGAGGTCGGTGGCGGCTCGCACCACGCACAGGTGTCGTCTCGACGCCGTCACGCGCAGCCGACAGGTCAGGCGCGGCGCTTCTGCACCTCGGGGTGGTCGTCGGGCAGGGCGTGGCGGGAGGCGGCACGCAGCAACACGAGGTTCTTCCGCTCCCAGTCCAGCACGGCCTGGCGCTGCGGGTCGAGAGCCCGCCCCTCCGCGCAGGTTGCCGTGTTGCGCCCGCAGACGCAGGCGAGCGGCGCGCCCTCGACAGCATGGTGCAGCTGCCCGACCTGCCAGAGCACAGCCATCGCCCAGTCGAGCTGGCGGTGCGCGAGCTCGGTCTTGCGCTCCGCGCGCCGCACCAGGTCGCTCTCGAGGAGTGCGCGCACCCCGGCGCTCTTCGCGCGGTCGGATTCTCCGGCCACGACGCTGCGCAGCTCGGCCACCTGCGCGGCGAGCCCGTCGATCACCGACTGTTGCGCGGCATCAGCCACCGCCGACTTCTCGGCGAACTGACGGTGGTTCTCCTGCTGGTCGGCATACTGCCCGACCCAGAGCCTGATGTGCTCGGCGTCGCGGCGCTCCGCCTTCTCGGCGCTCAGGTGGTGCAGGCAGGCCGCGCAGACCACCTGGTCGGTCGGCGAGGTGAAGGTGAACGGCTGCAGCGACTGACAGCAGAAACACTGCGCCCGGATGGCCACATACAACGGATACGAGTGGGTCATGGTTGCTCCCTGCCTAGCCCTCAGCCGAGCGTACCGTCACCCGCCCGTGACGCCGGCGACGGATGCGGCCGGGTGCTCCGCACCTCGGGCCGGCCCCTTTTCGCAGCATCCCGCCGGGCACGCATCCGGCCACGGTCCGAGCGCGGTGAGCGCGCAGCGTTCCGCCGGCACGGCCGGTGTCAGTCGCTCGAGCAACAGGTCGACGAGCCCCGCGACGAAGACCGGGTGCAGGCCCGGAGTCGACACCCGGGTGAATTCCATATCGTGCGCGGCGGCGGTGGCTGCCGCCTCGGTGTCGAGGTCCCAGGTGACCTCCATATGGTCGGAGATGAAGCCGATCGGCACCACCACGACAGCCCGCGTGCCGGCTTCGGCGAGAACGGTGATGGCGTCGTTGACGTCGGGTTTGAGCCAGGGCATGCCGGGCGGGCCGGACCGCGACTGGAAGACCAGCGACCAGGCCGGTGCAGCGCCGGCCGTCACAGCGACACCCTCCCTGCCGCCTTCTGCAACGACGGCTGCCGAGCCACGGGCCTGTGCGGCGGCAACCGCGGCCATCACCACCTCGGCGACGGCGCGGTGCTGGGCCTCGTAGGCTCCGCCCGCACCGAAGGAGCGTTCGCGGGGCCCACTGCGCTCGGCATCCGCCTGAGGTATGGAGTGCGTCGTGAAGAGCACGTGCAGCTCGGCGGCGGCCAGGCCTTGCCGCTCGAATTCGGCGAGGGCCGACCGCACTCCCAGCACGAAGGGCGTCACGAAGCCGGGATGGTCGAAATAGGGGCGCACCGCATCGATGCACACGGCGTCCCCGGGCAAGGTGGCGCCCCGCGCCTCGGCCAGGTCGTCCCGGTACTGTCGGCAGCTCGAGTAGGAGCTGTACGCGCTGGTCGTGAGGGCGAGCAGCCGGGAGTGGCCGGCCGCGACGGCCTCGGCCACGACGTCTCCCAGGTACGGCGCCCAGTTGCGGTTCCCCCAGTACACCGGCACGACGGTGCCCCGGCCGGCCAGCTCGGCCTGCAGCGCGTCGCGAAGGGCGCGGTTCTGCGCGTTGACCGGGCTCACCCCGCCAGATGCGCGGTAGTGCGTGGCCACGGTTTCAAGGCGGGACTCCGGCACGCCGCGACCTCGGGTGACGTTCCGGAGGAACGGGATGACATCGTCCTGGCCCTCGGGTCCACCGAAGCCGAGCAGGAGCACCGCGTCGTACCCGCGCGCCTCCATCCCGCGCGCCTCCATCCCGCGCGCCTCCACCCCGCGCGCCTCCACCCCGAAACCGGGCCCGGCCACGGTCAGACCTCGACGAGGGTGGGCGCCGCTGTCGCTCCGGGCTGGAACGGGCAAGCAGGGTCCTCACCCAGCGGGTCGCCGCTGGACGCGAACGCGCGTGCCCGGGAACCGCCGCACAGGTCGGAGTACTCGCAGCTGCCGCAGCGACCGCTGAACTCGGTGGCCCGGATCTGCTTCAGCAACGGATTGTCGCGGTAGATCTCGGCCAGCGGGGTGGTACCCACGTTGCCCAACCCGAGCGGCAGGAACCCGGCCGGGTAGACCTCGCCGTCGTAGGCAACGAAGACAATGCCCTTGCCGTCGCGGGTTGAGGCGGTCTGGGCCCGCGGCATCCCCGCCGGCGCACCCATCAGGGTCTCCAGCCGCGCGCTCAGCTCGCGGTACGGCTCGCTGGTCGGGGCAGGGTCACCGGCCCGGCGCCGGGCCACGACCCGGCGGAAGAAGGGCGCCTCGACCGTGCGCACGATGAAGCCGTGCTGGGACGCGTCGAAGAGGAAGTGGCAGATGTCCTCGTGCTCGGCGGGGCTGACGGCCTCGGTCGAGACTCCGCGGCCGACCTGCACGAGAAAGAAGACCTCCCAGATGGCGGCGCCCGCGTTCTTGATCAGGGCGGCGACATCCGCGAGCTCCGCGACGTTGGCGCGCATGACGGTCGTGTTGACCTGCACGGTGAGTCCGGCTTCGGCCAGGGCGCGGATCGCGCGCACGGTGTCGTCGAAGTGCCCGGGAATGCCGCGCACACCCTCGTGGGTCGCGGCCACGGCCCCGTCGAGGCTGATCGACACCGCCTTGACCCCGCTCGCGACGATCCGTTCGATCATCTGCGGGGTGAGGGTCGGCGTGACCGACGGCGAGAGGGCAGTCGGAAGACCCAGGCCGGTGGCGTAGTCGACGAGCTCGAACAGGTCCGGCCGCATCAGGCAGTCTCCACCGGTGAGCACCAGGATCGGGTACGGCCGGCCGAATCCGGCCACCTGGTCGATCAGGTCTTTGCCCTGGGCCGTGGTGAGTTCACCGGGCAGAGCGGCCATGGTCGCGCTGGCCCGACAGTGCTTGCAGGCGAGCGCGCAGGCGCGAGTGGTTTCCCAGAAGACGAGCATGGGCCGCTTCGCGAAGTCCGGTCCGGGCCCGCGGCGCGCCGCCGGCAGGGTGGGCAGCACGCCCGTGTGCCCGAGCGGGATACTGAGGTCGCTCATGCGAGCACCTCGCTCACGGGGCTCGAATCGGTGAGACGCTGCACGAGCCTGTCGGCGGTGCGCTCGGCATCGGCCACGCAGCTGGCCAGCCCGACCCCGCGGTAGGCGGAACCGGTCAAGTAGATCCCCGGCAGCCCGCCGAGGGCCTCCTCGGCAGCGACGAGCCGGGCCTGATGCCCCACGATGTACTGCGGCATCCCCTGCAGCCAGCGTTCGATGTGCTGCTCGGTGGGCCGACCGGTCAGCCCCATGGCTTCGACGAGCTCGGCGTGCACCTGGCTGACCAGCGTGTCCTCATCGAGGTCCAGCCAGCGCTGATCGCGGCGCCGCCCCACCATGCACCGGATGAGCACGGTGGCGTCATCGGCGAGGTGCGGCCACTTGGCGCTGGACCACGTGCATCCAACGATGAGTTTGCCTTCCTCGGGCGGCACCAGGAACCCGGTGCCCGAGAGGTCATGCGCGAAGGCGGAGCGCGGATAGGCCAGGCAGATCGTAGCGACGTCGACGTAGGGGATGCCGGCCAGCGCTGTCGCCAGGTCGGGAGCCTCCTCGCGCACGATACCCGCCGTGACGGATGCGGGGGTTGCCAGAACGACAGCGTCGGCCTCGAGGACCGTGCCATCGCTCAGTGCCACCGCGTAGCCTCCGACGACACGCGACACGGAGACGACGGCCGTGCCGACGCGCACGTCGTCTCCTGCGACGCGGGCGGCCAGTGCGTCGATCAACCGGGCCAGGCCGCCTCGGAGCGTGATGAGGGCCGCGCCGCCGGCACCGCCGGGCTTGGCCGGGGCATTCCTGCGCCGTCGGCGCAATCCGAGGTAGAGGCTGCGATTGTCGCGGGCGAGGGCCTCTATGTCGGGCGCGGTGCTGCGGGCGCTGAGCTCGTCGGCCCGGCCGGCGTGCACACCGCCGAGCAGCGGATCGACCAGGCGGTCGAACACCTGCGCGCCCATGCGCGGCCGCACAAGTTCGGCGATCGTGGGGTCGTCGGGCAGTGCGGCCGGCGCGGCCTTCACCAGGTCCAGGGCCGCGCGGGCGAGACCGAGCGGCGACAGCAACCGGGACCTCATCAGCGGCAGCAGACGGTCGGGGATGCCGAAAAGGGTGCCGGAGGGAAGGCGACGCAGGCGCCCGCGCGACCAGATCCGCGCGCCGGAACCGGCAGGGGCGACGACGAGGTCGGCGAGCCCGAGGTCCTCGATGAGTGCTGCCGCCACGGGCGCCCTGACCATCAGCGCATCCGGACCGACGTCGATGACATGCCCGCCGAACTGCACACTGGAGATCTTGCCGCCCAGCCGGGCACCGTCCTCGACGAGGGTGAGGTGCACCCCGTCGCCGAGCCGGCGATGCAGGTAGTGTGCTGTCGCCAATCCGCTGATTCCGCCGCCGACGATGACGACCCGTGGTTGAGAGAGCACTGTATATTCCTCCAGTTGCCGAGAAATCCGGCGCAACCGGCAACCTGTGGCAATCCTTGTTGCCTTCGATCCTACGACTGTCGTCTCGATCCGCTCTTCACGGCCCGGCGTCAATGGCCACGCTCACCGGACGCATCGCCGCCCGGCGGGCACTGATCGGGCGTGGATTCAGAATCGGAGCCGGTCCTCAAACCCGGTATATTCCCTGGTCTGCATTTTCCGTCGGACGGTCGCGCGGGACCGTAGCCGCGGCGCGCTCCACGGCCGCGACGGCGAGGGCCACGTCATTCGTATCCGTCGACCAGTTGCTCACCGACACCCGCAACACGTCGCGGCCCTGCCAGCGGGAACCCGACATCCAGGCGGTTCCCTCTGCCAGCAGCGCTTCGGTCACCCGGCGGGTGCGCGCGTCGTCTCCGAAGCTGACGCAGACCTGCGTGAAGACCACGTCGTTCCGTACCTCGGCACCGGGGATGAGCGCCAGCCCCTCGGAAATGGCCCGGGCCTGATCGACCAGCCGCTCCACCAGGGCCACGGTGCCCGACCGGCCCAGGGAGCGTAGCGCAGCCCAAACCGGAACGCCGCGCGCCCGGCGGGACAGCTCGGGCACCTTCTCGAAGGGGTCGCCGGGACCGCCGTCGGCTGCCATCAGGTAGCTTGTGTGCACTCCGAAGGAGGACCGCACCTCGGCGGGCCGGGACACGATGGCCATGCCGCAGTCGTAGGGAACGTTGAGGGTCTTGTGCGCGTCGGTGGCCCAGGAATCCGCGGCGCCGAGGCCCGCCAGTTGTTCGCGGTAGCGCGGACTCGCGGCCGCCCACAGGCCGAAGGCACCGTCGACGTGAACCCAGGCGCCGTGCCGGTGGGCGAGGTCGGTGAGTTCGCCCACCGGATCGAAGGCGCCGGAGTGCAGGTTACCCACCTGCAGGCAGACGATCGTGGGACCCGTGCACGCGGCGAGCGCGGCCGCCAGGGCGTCGGGGCGCATCCGGCCCTGGTCGTCGGCCGCCACCACGACAGGGGCACCGAGACCCAGGTAGCGCAGGGCGAGGTCGATCACGGCGTGGCGTTCATCGCCGACCAGAACGGAAACGCGCGGCGACCCGGACAGTCCCCTGCCTGCGACGTCCCAGCCCACCTGACCGAGAACGTGGTCCCTGCCGGCGGCCAGCCCCACGAAGTTGGCCATGGTGGCCCCGGTGGTGAACCCCACGTCGGCGCCCGTCGGCAAGCCGAGCAGGTCAAGGATCCAGCCACCCGCGGCCTCCTCGGCTGCCGCGGTGGCCGGCGTCGCGAAGCGCATCCCGGCGTTCTGGTCCCAGGCGCTGACCAGCCAGTCGGCGGCCAGGGCCGCCGGAAGCGTGCCGCCGATCACCCAGCCGAAGAAGCGGCCCGAGGGCATGGCCATCAGCCCTGGCTCGGCCAGCCGGGCCAGCTCATCGATCACGACTGCCGGGTCCGTCGGCTGAATCGGCAGAGGCGCCGCGAAGCCCGCGGCCAGGGTGTCGGCGTCGGCCTTCGGCCCGACCGGGCGGGTGGGAAGGGAGGCAAGCCACTCCAGCGCATGCACTTTTGCCCGTTCCAGGGCTGGGCGATAGTCCTCAGGGTGAGCTGACATGCCGTGACTTTACGCCCGCCCGGAGACCACCGGAAGAGCGCTGCTCGCCAGGCGTTGGTCGAGTCGTCGCAGCAGATGGGCGTTCAGCGCGGCGGCCATCTCGACGCCGACACGAGCAGCACGAAACCGACCGGAGCCCGACACGCGGCGAGTCGACAGGAACGCTCGGACGGAGGATCGACCCGGCGACCGACAGTCGTGCTCGCGTCATCGTGCGAGACGGTCCGTGGGGAATCTTCTCCGTGCTGGCTCACGTCGGAGCCGTCACCTATTTCGTCTCCATCTCAGACGGCTCCCTCGGGGCATCATCCTCGGGCTGCTGCAGGCGATCGTCTGACCGGTCGACGTGGTCTACGACGCGCTGGTCCAGATGAGCGCCTGATCGGGACTCAGCGTACGACGTTCGCCTCGGGGCGCAGCCGGATGAGCCGATGGGGGCCGTCCTCCTGCAGCTCGGCCACGCCACTGCGCGAGGAGAGAAAATCGGTGAATGAACGGAAGCCGAGCGGCTTCTCGTTGAATGAGGGATCCATCCGGCGCATCTGGTTCTTGACCGACCCGGTGTTCAGCCACTCGTCGTCGTCGCCCTTGGCATGACCGATCTGTAGGGCGCGCACCAGGAGCTCGGTCGCGATGGTCTGCGGGTCGATGTCATCGGCCGGTTCCGGCTCGTCGAATGGCGACTCCTCGGTGTGCGAGAACATCGGAACCATCGTCAGATTGCGGGCTGGCATGGGGGTCGGTTCGGGTTGCGCATCCGCGACTGCGGGCGCGGCGGCCTTCCGGCCCGACGGGTGTTTGTCCACAGTCGCCGCGACCGCAGGCGCACTGGGGGTGACCTTGGCAATTCCGGGCAGGGAGTCATAGTCCTCGAACTCATCACACGCCGCCGCGAGGGAGGTGCTGGTCGAGCCGGCGACGCCGATGCCCACGACGAAGCGGCCGAGCCGCTTCGACTTCTGGGCCAGGGCGATGTAGTCCGAGTCGCCGGCGATGATGATGACGTGGGTGAGGTCCGGCAACCGGAAGAGGTCCTCGACCACGTCGACGGCCAGACGGATGTCTGCACCGTTCTTCGTCCCCCGTGTGGTCGTAGTGAACAGCTGGGTGAGGTCGACGGCGCGCGACATGAGTTGGCGCTGGTAGCTGGCATTCACGGGCACTGACCAGTCGGCGTACGCGCGGTTGACGACCAGCGTGCCGAATGACGCGGCGAAGTCGATGATGGCGTTGAAGTCGACGGTCGCGGCGTTCAGCCGAGCTGCGATGACGGGGTCGGCATCCGCGATCGACCGGTCGAAATTACGGATGCCATCACGCTGGAACGCATTGCGCCCGTGCAGTTGCTGATAGCGCGAGATGACGATGTTGTCGAAGTCGATGTAGAGGCCGACGCGGGCGTCGTTCGGTTCAGTCATGATGGGTTCCTTAGCTACCGGGCAGACGAAGCAGCCGCAACCCGGGTCTTCAGTCTGCTGCGAGCGACGGGGAGACAGCAAGTCGCGGACAGATCCGCCTCGCCCGACGGCGTCAGAATCGCACCATCCTGGGCCCGCGCCTGTTCAGCCGCGGCGCACTGGTCACTCACACATCACGGGGCCGAGTGGGCTGCCGTTCTCGGGCGTCGACCGCCGGCACGTCGGCGTCGGTGGGGCATTCATCTGTCGTCCTCATACGCCCCGCATCGGTCTGCGGTGGCCGGTCACAGGGGGCGCGCGGCGCAACGAGCTGCCCCGGGCAACCGCGGAGGTACACAATGAATCATGGCCAACGACGACCCATGCCCGGTTTTCTTTCTCTCCGACAGCACCGGCATCACGGCGGAAACGCTCGGGAACACCCTGCTGTCCCAGTTCCCCACGGTGGAGTTCGACCGCACGACCATTCCGTTCATCCTGAACGTGGAGCAGGCCCAGGCGGTGGTCGACCTGGTCGACGGGCTGGTGGCGGGCGGCAAGAAGCCGATCGTCTTCTCAACGGCCGTGACCAGCGACATCCGTCACACTCTGGGCACCTGCCGGGCCACACTGATCGACCTGCTCGGCACCCACCTCGGCCAGCTCGAGGGCGCGCTGGCAACCCCGGCCAGCAACGAACCGGGACGCGCACACGGCCTCGGGAACGCAGCCCGGTATCAGTCGCGCATGACGGCCGTCGAATATGCCATGGAACACGACGACGGGCAAAGCCTGCGCGCGCTGGAGAAGGCGCAGCTGATCCTGGTGGCTCCGTCGCGCTGCGGCAAGACACCCACGACCATGTACCTGGCCTTGCAGCACGGCATCTTCGCGGCGAACTTCCCACTGGTCGACGAGGACTTCGAGCGGGAGGGGCTGCCGAAGCCGCTCGAGCCGTTCGTAGACAAGTGCTTCGGCCTCACCACCAACCCCCTGCGGCTGAGCCAGGTGCGCACCCAGCGTCGCGAGGGGTCACCCTACGCCTCCCTGCGTCAGTGCGGATTCGAGCTGCGCAGTGCCGAACGCCTGTATGCCTCCCACGGCATACCGTTCCTGAACTCGGCGAGCATGTCCGTGGAAGAGATGTCGGCCACGATTCTCCAGCAGATGAAACTCAAACGGTAATGGCACACAGGTGAACATGTCTGTCAAGTAAGCAAATCGCGTCCGGGTCGGAGAGACCTGACACTATGGGAGCAGAGGGCTCATCCATAAGGCGAGTCACTCACCCCGGCGGCCGCACCTCTGGCCGCACACCTGCAAAGGAGCAGACAATATGACGACGGACATCCTCTGGTTCTCAGAAATCGGACTTGCTGACCTCGACCGGGTCGGCGGCAAGAACGCCTCCCTCGGTGAAATGGTGCACAACCTGGCGTCGGCAGGCGTCAAAGTGCCTGACGGCTTCGCCACCACTGCGGACTCCTACCGACGCTTCCTCTCCGATTCCGGCCTGGACCAGCGGATCATCGAACGCCTGCGCGGACTCGACATCGACGACGTGACGGAACTGGCCGCGGCCGGCCAGGAGATCCGCGGTCTCATGCGCGACACGCCTTTCCTGCCCGAATTCGAGGCGCAGATCCGCGAGGCCT
Source organism: Cryobacterium breve (assembly GCF_004402375.1). Taxonomy (GTDB): domain Bacteria; phylum Actinomycetota; class Actinomycetes; order Actinomycetales; family Microbacteriaceae; genus Cryobacterium; species Cryobacterium breve. The sequence continues at coordinate 10,733 of NZ_SOGJ01000028.1, read as the reverse complement.
ATTCGGCACTGATGGCGAAGCACGGCGGCTCAGACGACCTCTCCTGGGCGGTGCGGTCCAGCGCGACGGCCGAGGACCTGCCGGATGCCTCCTTCGCCGGCCAGCAGGAGACGTTCCTGAATGTGCGCGGGATCGAGAACATCCTGCCGGCCATCAAGGACGTCTTCGCGTCGCTCTACAACGACCGGGCGATCGCGTACCGGGTGCACCACAACTTCGAGCACGCCGAGGTGGCCCTCTCCGCTGGAGTCCAGCGCATGGTGCGCTCGGACATCGGCTCCTCCGGCGTCATGTTCACCATGGATACCGAGTCCGGCTTCCGCGACGCAGTGTTCATCACCTCCTCGTACGGTCTAGGCGAGGCAGTCGTGCAGGGTGCCGTGAACCCGGACGAGTTCTACGTCTACAAGCCCGCGCTCGAAGCCGGTCGGCCCGCCATCCTCAAGCGCACCCTTGGCGAGAAGGCGCTGCAGATGACCTTCACACAAAACCGCGAAATCGGTCGCACCATCGACTTCGTGCCCGTGGAACCCGGCCTGCGCAACCTGTTCAGCATCACCGACGCCGACGTTGACGAGCTGGCCCGGCACGCCCTCCTGATCGAGGCACACTACGGGCGCCCGATGGACATCGAGTGGGGCAAGGACGGCGTCGACGGCGGCATCTACATTCTGCAGGCCCGCCCCGAGACCGTGCAGTCGCGGGCGACTGGGGTGTTGCAAAGCCGGTTCAAGATGAAGGAGACCGGCAAGGTCCTGGTCGAGGGCCGCGCGATCGGTCAGCGGATCGGGGCCGGGAGCGTGCGCATCCTCTCGTCAATCGACCAGATGGCGAGCTTCGCCACCGGCGACGTGCTCGTTGCCGACATGACCGACCCCGACTGGGAGCCGATCATGAAGCGCGCCAGCGCGATAGTGACCAATCGCGGCGGACGGACCTGTCACGCCGCGATCATCGCCCGCGAACTAGGCATCCCCGCGGTCGTCGGCACCGGGACCGCCACCGATATCCTGTTCGACGGGGTGCCGGTCACGGTGTCCTGCGCCGAGGGCGAGGCCGGTCTGATCTACGAGGGAATCCTCGACTTCGGCATCGAGGAGACCGCGCTGACCACCCTTCCACCTGCCCCGGTCAAGGTGATGATGAATGTCGGCACCCCGGAGCAGGCGTTCACCTTCGCCCAACTGCCCAACCACGGCGTGGGTCTCGCCCGGCTGGAGTTCATCATCAACCGGCAAATCGGCATCCACCCCAAGGCCCTGCTGAATCTGGCGGACCAGCCCGCCGCAGTGGCCCGGGAGATCAACACCCGCATCGCCGCCTACGGCTCCCCGCGCGACTACTACATCAAGCGCCTGGCCGAGGGCGTTTCGACCATCGCGGCCGCGTTCGCGCCGGAGACCGTGATCGTGCGGATGAGCGACTTCAAGTCGAACGAGTACGCCAACCTGATCGGCGGGCCGGCCTACGAGCCGCACGAGGAGAACCCCATGCTCGGGTTCCGCGGCGCGTCGCGCTACCTGGAGCCCTCATTCCGGGACTGCTTCGACCTCGAGTGTGAGGCACTCTCGTTTGTGCGCAACGAAATGGGTCTGACCAACGTCAAGCTGATGATCCCCTTCGTGCGCACCCTCGACGAGGCCGCCGGCGTCATCGAGCTGCTCGCCGAGAACGGGCTGCGCCGCGGGGAGAACGGCCTCGAGATCGTCATGATGTGCGAGCTGCCGGCCAACGCGCTGCTCGCCGATGAGTTCCTGGATTACTTCGACGGGTTTTCGATCGGCTCCAACGACATGACGCAGCTGGCGCTCGGCCTTGACCGCGACTCGGCGATCGTCTCGGGAGGCTTCGACGAGCGCAACCCGGCCGTGAAGAAGCTGCTCAGCATGGCGATCGCGGCCTGCAAGGCCCGCGGAAAATACGTGGGCATTTGCGGCCAGGGTCCCAGCGACCACCCGGACTTCGCCGAGTGGCTCGTCGCCGAGGGCATCGACTCGGTGTCGCTGAACCCTGACACCGTGGTCGACACCTGGCTGCGGCTCGCGGGTGTCACGGCGGGCAGCAACCACTTCGCCGCGGATGGCGCCGCGCCCGCCGGAGGAGAGGGCACGGCCGCCTGACCGCTCACCACCGGCCGGTCGCGAAGTCCACCGGCGCCGTGCGCGACCTCGACGTCATTCAGTACACGTATGGCTCGGCAGGCTGGTCGGTGGGCGTGATCTCGCTCGGGACGAGGGCGATGGCCTCCTCGCTGCTGATGCTCGGGTTGGTGTCGAAGCCGCTCTCGATCGACACCCAGCTGTCGATCGGGTACTCGTCCTGCCAGCCGGGGTAATAAACGGGGATGCCGACCGGCTGCGCGTCGACCGCGCAGCAGGCCACCACGAACCGGGCCAGGAAGAACACGTTCTCCGGGTCACTCGTGTCGGGGGTGACGAAACCGGTCACCGTGGCGGTCTTGTCGGCGAAGAAATCTTCGCCGGCACCCTGGCGCAGCAGTGAAGACCAGTCCCGCACGGTGAAGGAGGAGTAGTCGCCGCCGACGAGGTCGCTCGCCTCGCTCTGCGTCAGGTTTGATGTCGAGCCGTTGAGGTCGCGTTTGGCGACCGTGGCCGTGGTCAGGGTCGCCGGCGGCAGCACCAGGAGCCCCACCGTGGCCGAGGCGATAAGCAGGATACTGCCGGCCGACCAGAGCCACGCCCAGCGTCCCTGGTCGTCATCGGGTAGTGCGTGCTCGTGCTCGGTGGCCGGAAGGAGGGCGAACGCGACCACCACGAGCACCCCGGCGATGAACGCCATGACCAGGGTGAACACGAAGTAGCGGGGGTGGATGTAGAGGCCGAGCTGCCCACTGAATCCCAGCCAGACCGTTGCCACGATGCCGACCACGCTGAGGAGCGCGCCCTGCCAGCGTCGCAGAAGACGTCTAAACGGCATAGTTGATCGCCAATCCGAGCACCGCGGAACAGAGCGCCACAATCAGGGTGAGTTGCACGAGGGTCTTCGCCGTGAAGGTCGTGCGCAGGAGGGCCAGCATCTTGATGTCGATCATCGGGCCGAAGACCAGGAAGGCCACAATCGCGCCGGGGAGGAAGGTCGCGCCGAAGGAAAGGATGAAGAAGGCGTCGACGTTGGAGCAGATCGACACCACGAACGCCAGCCCCATCAGCGCCAGAACCGACCACACCGGGTTGCTGCCGAGTGTCACGAGCACGTCGCGGGAGACGGCGGTCTGGATCAGCCCGGCCAGGCCCGCGCCGATGAAGAGCGCCGGGAGCATCGCGCTGGTCTCCTTGGTGAACAGCGCCGCACTGCGCCGTGCCTTCCCATCGGCCGCATTGTGGCCGTCCCCGAGAGCGCAGGCTTCCCGGAATCGGGGAGTGAGCAGGGACTCAGGTTTCGGATGCCGGCTGTAGATGTAGCCGATCAGGTTGGCGATCAGGAAGCCGCCGGCGATTCGCCAGGCGAGGATGCCACCGTCCCAGCCGAACGCCTGCTGGGTTGTGATGATGGTGACGGGGTTCAGGATCGGCGCGGCGAAGAGGAATGTCATCGATTCCCCGACCGTGAGGCCCTTGGCGATCAGGCCGCGGGCGAGCGGCACGTTGCCGCATTCGCAGACGGGAAGCAGCATTCCCAGCAAGGAGAGCACGACCCGGCGCGCGACCACGTTCTTCGGCAGTCGCCGGAGCAGGAACCCCTCGGGCAGCCAGATCTGAACCCCGATCGAGAGCACGATGCCGAGGAAGACGAACGGCAGCGACTCGATGACCACGCTGATCGACAGAGTGACGAAATCCCGGGCTGTGTCTGCGAGGCTGTCGGCGGGAGGCGCCGGGGCGAAGGCCCGGAGCAGGGTGAGGATCCCGATGATGATGAGGCCGACGTAGAGGCCCCGACCGGGCCTCCGACGTGCAGCTACGGGCCGCACAGCGGTGGTCTGGCTCATATGCATATCTTGTGGTGTTTCGGCTCGGTCGCGCTAGAGGAAGGGAACCATGTGTCGGAGGTGTGTGGCGGCATCCGTCGGTTAACCACACCAGTCAGGAAGAAAACCGGACACACTTCGGCTGCTCGTGCCGCGGTCGAGGTCGACGAGGGTGGTCGTCATGCCCGAGAACGCGGCGAGGGTCGGATACTCATCGGCGAGGCCGGCGGCAGGGATCGTCTCAACGGCGAGGTACTGGCCGTTCGGGGAGACGCAGAAATCCCGCACGCTGGACGACTCCGACGCGGGCGCGAATGCCACACTCGAGTCGTCGGGGTCGGTGACGGCGATCAGGGACGCCAGCTGGTTGATGCCCGTGGTCTCCTGCAGGAATAGGCGGGCGTAGCGCCCCTGCTCGTTCAGCAGCACGACCTTGCCGGGGTAGGCGCTCCGGTCGAGCAGGCTGGGTGCGAGGTCGAGGGTGGTCACGGACCCATCGGCGAGGTCGATGGTGGCGCCCTCGTTCGGGTCGGCGACAACGAGCGCGCGGGTTCCGGGCACGAAATCGCGCAGCTCCGCATGCTGGCCCAGGGGGGTCAGCACGGCGTCGCCGAGCATGTCAACGAGGAACATGCTCAGCTCGGATTTCTGCACGACGAGGGTGGTGGAATCCGGCACGAATACCAGGTCCATGACCGCCATAGGCAGGTCGTCCACCCCGGTGACTTCGACCGGCAGGCCCGAGTACTCGGTCAGGTCGTACACGAAGGGGGTGCGGTCATGGCGGCGGCCCTGGGCATCCGGGCCGCTGGTGAAGGTGTAGGCGATCAGGTATTTCGACGGGGAAGCCCGCAGGTTCTCGATTGTCCCGGCACCCGGCAGCGGCACCTGTACGTTGTCCCCGCCCGCGAACGAGACCACCTCGAGGGTGGCGGCATCGTCGTCGCCCAGCGTGACGGCCGCGAGGTGGGATTCCAGGGCCACGTACTGCTGGATGCGCGGGGCGCTGAACACGACGTCACCGTCACCGCGTCCCAGTAGGGTCGTGCGGCGCACGGTGTCGGGCAGCTTCACACCGGAGTCGCCCAGTCGGCGCTCGCGCTGCAGCGCATAGATATCGATGTCCGGGGTCGTGAACTTGTATTCCAAAGTGGAGGTGGCGCTCTGGGACGTGCCCGCGACATCCGTCACCGTCACTGTATAAACAGTGTTGTAGCGCAGTATTCCCGCGAACTCCACCGTGAGCGCGCGGTCGTTGACGCTGGTGGAGACCTCGGTGGCCGGGCTCACCGAGACCTGGCCGGCCGCGACCTCGGCGAGCGGCAGGTTGGCGGTGAGCAGCAGTCGGGGGTTGCCGCGGGCGACGGAGGCGTCGAGGTTGATCTCAGCCGAGGCCAGGCGGGGTCCCTGGCTGAAATTGGCCGCCGCGAGACCGGCCACCAGCAGCACGAGCACCGCGATCGTGACCGAGAACAGCCGGGTGAAGCGCCGACCTGCTGTTCGAGCGGAGCGCGAGGACTCCGTCGGCGCGGCCGACGCCGGGCTCCCGTGTGGTTCGCGGCTCATCGGACAATCGTACCGGGCTGTTTCCGGGCCACGGCCGAGCCCGGCGACCGAGACGGCGAGCAGTGCGGCGGACGCCAGGCCGATCTGGTCGAACAGGCGCGCCACGGACGCCGACCCGGTGGTGCCGGCCGGAAAAAGAGCGCAGTGGCGTGGGGGCATAGGATCGTGGGTGTATTCAGGCGAATGCAGCCCTAGACCTGGTCCGCATCGTCGTCAATCGCGTTCTCGCCGCGTTGGCGCACATCACGACGATTTCCCCCGATCGAGATCGTGACCCTTTGACCGATCAGACTCCACGTCTGAGGACCTACCGAACAAGGCACCAGCAATGACTTCTACGCGATCTCCCCTGTCGCGCGCGGAAACGCGCGACCGGCTCCTGTCCCTCCGCGGCGTACTCTTCGACCTCGACGGGGTACTGACGCCCACAGCCGATGTGCACATGGCCGCGTGGTCGCGCTTATTCACGCCCTTCCTCGAGGAGCAGGGGGTGAGCCCCTCTTACAGCGACGCCGACTACTTCCGGTACATCGACGGCAAACCCCGCTACGACGGCGTGCGCTCCCTGCTCGACTCACGCGGCATCCTCCTGCCTGACGGCGAACCGGAGGATGGCCCCGAGCTGAACACGGTCTGCGGCCTCGGCAACCGCAAGAATGAGGCGTTCAACGAGACCCTCGCCGAAGACGGCGTGACCCCGTACCCTGGGTCGATCGAGTTCCTCGACTACGTCGTGGCTGCCGGGCTCTTAGTGGCCGTCGTGACCAGTTCACGCAACGGGGAGAAGACCCTCGCGGCCGCCGGCATCCGTGGTCGCTTCGAGATCGTCGTCGACGGCCTGCTGTCCGCCGAGCGCGGACTGGCCGGCAAGCCGGCCCCCGACACCTATGAGCTCGGCGCCGCGCTGCTCGGCCTCAACGCCTCCCAATGCGTCGTCGTCGAAGACGCGCATTCGGGCATCCAGGCCGGTCGCAGCGGTAACTTCGGCCTCGTGCTCGGCGTGGACCGCGGCGTGGGCACGCAGACCCTGCTCGACGCCGGCGCCGACGTCGTCGTGCCTGACCTGCACGACCTTCTCCCCAACGCCGAAACGGAGGCCGGGGCATGAACCGGCACACAGACACGACCGACCCGCTCGACCGCAACCGGTTCCCCATCGACGAATGGGCCCTGGTCGAAAAGGACTTCTCCGGCGACGACATGGGTCGCACCGAGACCCTGTTCGCCGTCGGCAACGGCTACCTCGGCCTGCGCGGCAACGTCGACGAGGGCCGCGACGGCCACGCCCACGGCACCTTCATCAACGGCTTCCACGAGACCTGGCCGATCCGGCATGCCGAAGAGGCCTTCGGCTTCGCGCGCGTCGGGCAGACCATCGTCAACGCGCCGGACGCCAAGATCATCCGCATCTACGTCGACGATGAGCCGCTCGTCCTGACCCTCGCGGACCTGCTCAGCTATGAGCGCCGCCTCGACTTCGCCGGCGGCATCCTCTCCCGCTCCCTTGAATGGCGCACGCCCTCAGGCAAGCGCGTGCTAATCCAGTCTCGCCGCCTGGTGTCGTTCACCGAACGCCACCTCGCGATCCTCGAATACGAGGTCACCATGCTCGACGCCGACGCGTCGGTGGTCATCTCCAGCCAGATCCTCAATCGCCAGGACGGCATCAGCGAGTACGACGCCCCCAAGCCCACCAACGGCAAGGACTTCGACCCCCGCAAGGCCGAGTCCTTCACCGACCGGGTGCTGCGTCCCCGCTTCAAGCGGGCATCCGATGGTCGTTACATCCTCGGTTTTCGCTGCACGAACTCGGGCATGACCATCGCCTGCGCCGCGGACCATCAGCTGGAGACGCTCAACGAGTACGACGAGGCCTCTCACATCGGTGACGACATCGCCAAGCACGTCTACCGCATCAAGGCCAAGCAAGGCCAGTCCATCCGCCTGACCAAGACGCTCAGCTACCACACGTCCACGGGCGTGCCCACACACGAACTCGCCGACCGGTGCGACCGCACGCTCGACCGCGCCGTCGCGGCCGGAACCGAGCACTACGTCGCCGAGCAGCGCGACTGGCTCACCGCTTTCTGGGCGCGAACGGATGTCGAACTCGCCGGCCAGCCTGCCCTGCAGCAGGCCACCCGCTGGAACTTCTTCCAGCTCGCCCAGGCCTCCATGCGGGCCGACGGTCAGGGCGTGTCCGCAAAGGGCGTGTCCGGCTCCGGCTACGGCGGCCACTACTTCTGGGACACGGAAGTGTACGTGCTCCCGTTCCTGACCTACACGTCGCCGAACGCCGCGCGCAACGCGCTGCGGTTCCGGCACGCCATGCTCGATCACGCCCGCGCGCGGGCCACCGAGCTGAACCAGCTCGGCGCACTGTTCCCGTGGCGCACGATCAACGGCCTGGAGTCGTCGGCGTACTACGCCGCCGGCACCGCGCAGTACCACATCGACGCCGACATCGCCTATGCACTCACCCAGTACGTGTCGGCAACCGGCGACGAGGACTTCCTCTCCCGCGAGGCAATCGACATCCTGGTGGAGACGGCCCGCATGTGGGCCGACCTCGGCTTCTGGCGCGGCAACGGCAACGACGTCTTCCACATCCACGGCGTCACGGGGCCCGACGAGTACACCACCGTCGTCAACGACAATCTGTACACGAACATCATGGCCCGGTCGAACCTGCGGGCCGCAGTCAAGGGCGTGCGCCGGCTGCGCGAGGTCGACATCGCCTCCTACGACTTCATGGTCGCCCGTCTCGGACTCGACGAGGCCGAGATCATCGAGTGGTCGTTCGCCGCGGAAGCGATGCACATTCCGTTCGACACGACCCTGGGCATCCATCCGCAGGATGCCCAGTTCCTGGAGAAGGAACGCTGGGACCTGTCACAGACGCCGCCGGCCAACCGTCCCCTTCTGCTGCACTACCACCCCCTCGTGATCTACCGCTTCCAGGTTCTCAAGCAGGCGGATGTCGTTCTCGCGCTCCTGTTGCAGGGCGACGAGTTCACGGCGGAGCAGAAACGCGCCGACTTCGACTACTACGACCCGATCACCACGGGTGACTCGACCCTGTCGGACGTCGTGCAATCGATCATCGCGGCCGAGGTCGGCTACCACGAGCTCGCGCTCAAGTACTTCACCTCGGGCCTGTTCGTCGACCTCGCCGACCTGCACCACAACGCGGCGGACGGCGTGCACGTCGCATCCGCCGGCGGTGTCTGGAGTGCGCTCGTCTACGGCTTCGGCGGAATGCGCGACCACGGCGGCAAAATCACCCTCGACCCGCGTCTGCCCGAGACCTGGGAGGCACTAACCTTCCGCGTCACTCTGCGGGGCACCCGACTGCGCGTGGACGTTCGGCAGACCGAGGTCAACCTCACGGTCGAAGAGGGTGTCGACGTCATGTTGGCCGTGCGCGGCGTCTCCGTCATCGTGCGGATGGGCCTGCCCGTCACCGTTCCGCTGGCCCACCAGGGCCCGCGCGACGCGGGATCACCGTCGCGGGAGCTGGTTGAGGGCGGTCGACGGGCCGACGGCACCGTCATCACGTCGTCGATCCCGACGATCGCGCACACCGCGGAGTTCCTGGAGCCGAACGACTAACTCCGGACACCCGCACTCCGGCAGGAAGCCTGACCTAGGTTCGGCGCGCCCCGGCCGGGAACGGGCCCGGGCGCGAAACCGGGCGTCGACTACCGGGCCTCGGGTGCACCGCCGCGCTAGAGAGCCACCTGGATAGCCTCCGCATAGGCTTGGTAGCCGGCGGGCGTCGGGTGGAAAGCATCCGGGCCGGTGAAGTTGACCCACGAGTCGACGTTGCCGATGGCGTGGCCTGCGAAGGCCGCGGACACATCGACGTATTCGATGCTGGAGTTCGGTCGGGTTGACTGGGCCTGGGCCACGACGCCCTGGATGGTCTCGTTCAGCGCCATCGTGGCTTCGTTGAGCTGGGCGATGAGCGGGTCGGCCGAGGGGGCGAATAACAGCGGGTAGCCGGTGACGACCACGTGGGCCTTCGGGGCGGCCGCCGCGACCTGGGAGTACGTGGTGGCCAGGCGCGCTGCCAGTTCACCGGAATAGAGGAGGGCTCCGGCGGTGGAGATGGCATTCCCGCACGCCACCGGATCTGCGGAGGCGCACACCGCCGCCACCCCGGCCACATTCAGGTCATTGCCGCCCACCGTCAGCGTCACCAGGGTGGTCCCCCGGTTCAGGGACGACAGCTGCGTGGTGGTGACATCCCCTGTCGTGGCCAGGCTGCAGCTGACGTTCCGTAGGAGGTTGGTGCCCTTCACCGCATCGAGGAGAGCCGGGTAGCCGTACGGGCTCTGCAGGCAGCTGTCCGCGTAGCCACCGCCACCCTGCCCGGCCGCATAGGAGTCGCCCAGGGCGACGTATTTGTTGACCGGGGCCGTGGGCGCGGCGGATGCCGGAAGGGCACCCGCAGCTAGCACCCCCGAGGCGGCGAGAACGGCAACGATGACGCTGGACACGACACGGGTTCGGAGTTTCATGGCCCGACTGTACTCGCAACCGCGCGGCGGGCACAGGACTATTTTCGGCGCGACCTCAGCGACTCCGTGAAAGCGGCCCTGCGCCCAGCCGTGACGGCCTACTGAGTCGCTCGGCGCATCCGCTGCCTCGCGCTGAGAACGGTTGAGCTCCCATCTGGCTCGGTCCATGACACCGCCAACGTCGATGAGGATGCATTCCTGCCCTTCCCGGGGCACCAGGCCACTTCGGAGCAGCCGGTCGATCAGCTTCTCGACCAGATCGAGCTGCACGAGCTGCACGAGCTGTTGCAGCGGCTTCGTCAGAAGCCACGGAGAGGTCAGAAACAGCCGAAGCACGACGAGGAGGTCCTCCGCATCCATGGTGCGGGAGAACGCCCCTTCGCCTCACAATTTTGCTCGGCCCCGAGAAGGATGCGATCGGACGCGGTCAGAATTTTCTCGCCGTCGATTTCCAGGCACTCCCGCAGGAGTGACTCGACGAGCATGATCCGCAGTTGCTTGATCCCGCCGCCGCATCCGCCCGCCGCCCGCATTTCTGAACTCCGCGCTAACCAATTCGACGAAGATTTTGCCGCTGTCACCCCGATTCGGGCGAAATCCCTCTGCGTCAAGCTGCTTGTGAGTCACTTCACAAGCAGTAGGAGGCAAGGGAATGTCGATCAGCCCGGGGTTCAACGCGGCGGAGATCCGCGAGTTCGTCCATGAGTACCAAGGGG
>NZ_SOGJ01000005.1 GCF_004402375.1 Cryobacterium breve | reverse complement strand
CGAGTGAGAACCTGCGCCGCGAGTGAGAACCTGCGCCGCGCGGGGGTCGTCGCATATGGCGCGAACGGATGCTGCCGCGAACGGTCGCATACGCTCGTGGCGAACCCTGTGGAGCGGGGCGCACGGTAGAACCTGCGCCGCGAGTGAGAACCTGCGCCGCGAGCGAGAACCTGCGCCGCGAGCGAGAACCTGCGCGGCGCCGGGGGTCGTCGCATACGTCGTGTACTCCGCACCCCGCATCCCGTTTCGGTCGAGAATGCCCATTTCGCCGGTCACTCTCGCCGGCTGCGCTGCAGCAGCGCCGCTGTGCCCGTGGCACGCCACGCGCGGAGCGGCGCAGCATGCGCGCAACCTGCTACCGCGCGGTGCCGCGCACCCGGGCCACCCAGGTCATCAGGTGGTAGATCACGATGGCGGCGACCGTGCCCAGCGCGATGCCGTTGAAGCTCAGGGTGCCCGCCGAGAAGGTGTAGTCGGCGATGCCAATGATCAGGGCAGTCGCGGCCGTGAACTGATTCACGGGCTTGCTGAAGTCGACCCTGTTGTCGAGCCAGATCTTCACCCCGATAATGCCGATCAGGCCGTAGAGGGCCGTGGTGACGCCGCCGAGCACACCCGCCGGGATGGTGTTGATGACCGCGCCGATCTTGGGGGAGAGTCCGAGCAGCACCGCGGTGATGCCGGCGACCCAGTAGGCGGCCGTGGAGTAGATGCGGGTGGCCGCCATGACACCGATGTTCTCGCCGTAGGTGGTGGTGCCCGATCCGCCACTGAAACCGGCGAGCATGGTGGCCAGGCCGTCGGCGATCAGGGCGCGACCGGTGAACCGGTTCACCTTCGCATCCGTCATCTGGGCGACGCCCCTGATATGGCCCACGTTTTCGGCCACCAGCACCAGAACCACCGGCAGGAACGCCGGCAGCACGCCGAGGGCGGCGGACGGATCCGCAAACGGGTTCATCGCGGCGGTGAACTGGGGCAAGCCGATCCAGGCGGCCTCGCCCACGCCACTGAAGTCGACCTCGCCGGCCACGACGGCCGCCACGTAGCCCACGATCACGCCAATGAAGATCGACAGCCGGCCGAGGATGCCGCGGAACAGCACGGTGGAGAGGATCACGGCGAGCAGGGTGATCAGCGCGGTGACCGGCGCCAGGTCGAAGTTCGACTTGGCGACGGGCGCCAGGTTGAGTCCGATCAGGGCGACGATGGCCCCGGATACCACGGGCGGCATCAGCGCGTCGATCCAGCCGGTGCCGGTGAGCTGCACGACGACGCCGATCAGGGCAAGGAGTATGCCGACCACGATGATGCCGAATAGGGCGCTGCCCATGCCGGCGGAGGCGGTCGCGGCGGTGATCGGCGCGATGAAGGCGAACGACGAGCCGAGGTAGCTGGGCAGTTTGTTCTGGGTGATGACCAGGAACAGCAGGGTGCCGATGCCCGAGAAGAGCAGCGTCGTGCTGGGCGGAAAGCCCGTGAGCAGCGGCACCAGGAACGTGGCGCCGAACATGGCCACGACATGCTGCGTGCCGATTCCAATGGTCAGGGGCCAGTTCAGGCGCTCTCCGGGGCCAACGACATCCGTGACTCCGACCGTTTTTCCGTCACCGTGCAGGGTCCAGGGCAGAGCCATGTGATTCTCGTTTCCGTGTCGTACGTTATCCCGATGGTAGTGAACAAATAGGCTCGGATGGTGAGACCATCCGTTCAGCCTGCCCGCGCAGAACACCTCGTGGTGAAAATTGCGACCGGTACGCTTCGTGGAATCCGGGTGCGCGGGGTACGCGCGTGGCGGGGCATTCCCTACGCAGCTTCCCCGGTGGGTGACCTCCGATTCCGGGCCCCACAGCCGCCCGAGCCCTGGTCGGGCGAGCGTGATGCACGCGGTTTCGGCCCGGTCGCCACGCAGAGTCACCGAGGCCAGTTCATCGGTGCGAAGCCCACGATTCCGCAGGGCGAGGACTGCCTCAACCTCAACGTGATCGCTCCCGATGAACCGGTCGACCCACGGATGCTGCGGCCCGTCATGGTCTTCATCCACGGCGGCGCCTACAGCGTCGGGTCCTCGCGGGAGGTGCCCCGGCAAGGCGAAGGACTCGTGCGGCGTGGCGGCATCGTCTACGTCAGCTTCAACTACCGGCTGGGGGCGCTGGGCTACCTCGACTTCAGTCGCTATTCCACCGCGGAGCGGCCGTTCGAGAGCAACCTGGGGCTGCGCGACCAGGTGGCGGCGCTGGCCTGGGTGAGGCGCAACATCCGGGCGTTCGGCGGCAACCCGGATGCTGTCACCGTGTTCGGCGAATCGGCCGGAGCCAACGCCGTGACCACCCTGATGACCGTGCCGGCCGCCGCGGGCCTGTTCCAGCGCGCGATCGCCCAGAGCGCCCCGCCGAACGCCGTCTACGCCCCCGACGTGACCGCCGAGTGGGCGGCGCATTTCGTGCGGCTCCTGGCCAAACGCACCCGGCATGCCGACCCGACCGCCACGAGCCAGCCCCCCATCAACGCGGTGACGGATGCCGCTGATCTGCTCTGTCAGGCCGACCCGGTCCGGCTGGCGGAGGCCACCGGCGACCTCACCCGCCGCGCACCGGACCGCTACCCGGGCACCATCCCACTCTCACCTGTGATCGACGGCGATTTCCTGCCCGAACGGCCCCTCGACGCGTTCCGCGACGGACGCGCCCATCGGATCCCCTTGATCATCGGCACGAACGCCCGGGAGGGATCGCTGTTCAGTGGGCGGATCGACATCCTTGCCACGACGCCCGGACGCATCCGTGCGGTCTTCGCGAACACGAAGAAGAAGGCCCGCTCGCGGCTGAGCGCTCAGTACCCCGGGATCCCCGCGCTTCGGCCCGCACTCGATTTCGGCGGTGACTTCTCGTTCTGGTATCCGAGTGTGCGAGTGGGCGAACGGCACTCCCGGTACGCGCCGGTTCGCTTCTACCGCTTCGACGCGGCCCCCCGACTGGTACGCCTGATGGGGCTCGACGCCACGCACGGCCTCGAGCTGTTCCCTCTGTTCGACCGGCTAGACGGCTGGTTCGGCCGCGGAATGACCATGCTCGGCGGGCGCCGCGACCTGCAGCGGATCGGCTCCCGCATGCAGGGATGGTGGCTGGGCTTCGCAACCACCGGGGTTCCGGATGCCGCGTGGCCGCTCTACGACGAGACCGAACGACTGACCCTGATCATCGACGCCGTGGACCGGGTCGAGTCCGACCCGCACCGCGACCGGCGCCGGGCCTGGAACGCCTTCGTGCCGCACATCTGAGCCGCGCACACGGTCTCCGCCGGCCGGCCGGCGCTCCCGGCGCGCGCGGTCCACTCGCCGGGGCTATAAACTGGGCAACTGAGAATTAGCTGAGTCGGACACCAGGAGCACCCCATTTCTGAAACAGAGACCCACACGTCATCCACGCCTGCCCCGAGGCCGGACACTCCGGCGGGCACGCCCGAACCAGGGCTGAAGGCCCGCATCGACCGTTACTTCGAGATCACGATGCGCGGTTCGACTTACGGCCGTGAGGTCCGCGGCGGCCTGGTGACGTTCGTCACGATGGCCTACATCGTCATCCTCAACCCGCTCATCCTCGGCGGCTTCAGTGCCGACCAGGCCGCGGTCGACGTGGCCGGCGGATGGCTGCCGAACGGTCAGGTGGCTGCGGTCACCGCCCTCACCGCCGGCGTCATGACCATCCTCTTCGGCGCCGTCGCCCGGCTGCCGTTCGGGTTCGCCGCCGGACTCGGGATCAACTCCTTCCTGGCCGTGAGCGTCGTCGGCCAGGTCACCTGGCCGGAGGCCATGGGCCTTGTGGTCATCAATGGGCTTATCATCGTGCTGCTCGCCTCGACCGGGATGCGCGAGCTCATCTTCGACGCCGTGCCGCGCCAGCTGAAGATCGCCATCACCGTCGGGATCGGCCTGTTCATCGCCTTTATCGGTCTGGTCGACTCCGGTTTCGTGCGCGCGGGTGCCCCTGGTGCTCCGCCCGTGCAGCTCGGCGAGAACGGTTCCGTCGTGAGCCTGCCGACGGCCGTGTTCGTGCTCGGCCTAGTCGTCCTCGGCATCCTGGTCGCCCGCAAGGTGAAGGCCGCCCTTTTGATCGGCATCGTCGCCACCACGCTGATCGCCGTGGTCCTCGAGGCGATCTTCAAGGTCGGGCCGTCTCTGGGGCAGAACCCCGACGGCTGGAACCTGAACGCCCCGGTACTGCCGACATCCGTCGTCTCGCTGCCCGACCTGAGCCTCGTCGGCCAGGTCTCCTTCGGTGCCTTTGATCGAATCGGCGTTCTGGCCGCCTCGATGCTCGTCTTCACGCTCGTCTTCACGAACTTCTTCGACGCCATGGGCACCATGACGGGCCTGGCCAACGAGGCCGGCGTCGCCAATGAGAAGGGCAACTTCCCCCGTTTGAAGTCGGCCCTGATCGTGGAAGGTGTCGGAGCCGTCGTCGGGGGCGCCACCTCCTCGTCGTCGAACACGGTGTTCATCGAATCCGGCGCCGGCATCGGCGAGGGCGCGCGCACGGGACTGGCCAATATCATCACGGGACTCCTGTTCCTCGCGGCCATGTTCTTCACCCCGCTCACCCAGATCGTGCCGCTCGAGGTGGCTGCTGCCGCCCTCGTGATCGTCGGGGCCATGATGGTGTCCCAGATCCGGTTCGTCGACTTCTCGGAGTTCTCCAGCGTGCTGCCGGTGTTCCTTACAATCATCGTCATGCCGCTGACCTACTCGATCGCCAACGGAATCGGTGCCGGCTTCATCGCCTGGGTGCTGGTGCGCTCGTTCTCCGGCAAGGCTCGGGAGATCAGCCCGCTGCTCTGGGTGGTCGCGGCCGGCTTCCTGGTCTTCTTCGTTCGCGGCCCGATCGAACTCTGGCTCGGCGCGTAAGCGCGTAAGCGCATGAGCGCATGAGCGCATGAGCGCATGAGCGCATGAGCGCATGAGCGCGTCGGGACGGAGGCATCCCCCGCGACCCCCGGCCCGATTCGGGGGCTAACCCCATGGGCGCCGAGGCAGATGCTCCGTAGCGTGGGTGGGAGAGTGGCATCCGCTGCTCCCCACCGCACTACCGAACGGAGATCCACCCATGACAACCATCGCTCCCGACCAGGCGCCGGCGTACAGTGCCGAACCTATCCCCACGCGGAGCAGCCCCTTGGCCGTGTCCAGTCTCGTACTCGGACTCGTATCGATCCTCGCCGGCTGGACGTTCCTCGTGCCCATCGCGGGCCTCGTCGCCGGCGTCCTCGCCCTCGGCCGGGAACCGCAGGCACGCACCATGGCGATCTGGGGCATCGTGCTCAACGCGGTGCTGCTAGCCGGCTCGTTGCTGCTCGTGCTACTGGCACTGGCGCTCGGGCTGCTCGCCCTGCCGTTCGCCTTCCTGATCTGACCTGTCACTCCCGCGGGACGTCGCGTCACTCCAGGAAGCCGCGCAGGAGCAGGGCGGTGCCGGCCAGATGTTCGGCCATCGCCTGCGCGGCGGCGTCGGGCCGGCCGGTCAGGATCGCCGTCACGATCTGCTCGTGCTGCCGGTCCGAGTGCGCGATATTCGGGCCGAGCGACGGGATGTTGTCGAGCAGCTCGTTCACCCGCATCCGCACCTCGGCCAGCAGCGGCACGAGCGACGGGGCTCCGGCCAACTCGCCGATCGTGAGGTGCAGCCTCGAATCCAGCCGGCGGTAGTCCTCGCCGGTGGCGCCGATCGAGTCGGCCAGGCTGTTCCACAGCACCTCCCGCTCGGCGGGCGACAGGGCGCGTGCCGCCGCGTGCCGGGCGGCCCCCTCCTCGAGGATCTCCCGCAGCGCGAGCGCATCCTCGATCTCGGCCACGGGGATGTCCCGGCGCGCCGCAAGCCCACCCTCAGCGCCAGGGCCGGGGGTTTGCCGGGGCAGCGGATCGCTGACGAAGGTACCGCCGTAACGTCCGCGTCGGGAGACCAGATAGCCGGCCTCGGCGAGGGACGCGATCGCATCCCGCAGCGTGTCCCGGCTGACCGCCAGCATCGCGGAGAGCTCCCGTTCGGCCGGGAGCCGCTCGCCGGGTGCGATCAGGCCGAGGCGAACGGTCTGCAGCAGTCGCTGCACCGTCTCCTCGAAGGCGTTGCCGCTGTGCACGGGTCGCAGGAGCAGACCGCTGTCGAGTCCGGGCTGTTCGTCGTCGTTCACTGTTCTGTTCCTGGCTTATGGTCGGACTCCCATCCCATCACGGTTTGCCTGCCAACCTGGACCGCTACAGGGGCGTCACGTAGGCCGAGCTGATGCCGCCGTCCACCAGAAAGGTGGAGCCCGTGATGAATGAAGAGTCGTCGCTGGCCAGGAAAGCCACGGCGGCCGCGAGCTCCTCGGGTTCCGCGAACCGGCCGACCGGGATGTGCACCAGCCGGCGGGCCGCGCGCTCCGGGTCCTTGGCGAACAGTTCCTGTAGCAGCGGCGTGTTCACCGGGCCGGGGCAGAGAGCGTTGACCCGGATGCCCTGACGCGCGAACTGAACGCCGAGCTCGCGGCTGAGCGCGAGCACGCCGCCCTTAGACGCGGTGTACGAGATCTGGCTGGTCGCCGAGCCTAGAACGGCCACGAAGGAGGCCGTGTTGATGATCGACCCGCGGCCCTGCTTCACCATGTACCGCAGGGCGGACCGGCAGCACAGGTAGACCGATTTCAGGTTCACGTCCTGCACTCGTTGCCAGGCCGGCAATTCGGTCGTCTCGATCGAGTCGTCGTCGGGCGGGGAGATGCCGGCGTTGTTGAAGGCGATGTCTACGGACCCGTAGGTGAGGTAGGCCGTGTCGAAGAGGGCGTTGACCTCGTCCTGGTCGGTCACGTCGACCTTGACGAAGAGGCAGTCGAGCAGGTCGGCGGCCGCGAGCCCGGCCTTCTCGTCAAGGTCGCCGATCACGACCGTGGCTCCTTCCGCCGCGAACCGCTTCGCCGTGGCCAAGCCGATGCCGCTGGCGCCGCCGGTGATCACGGCGACCCGGCCCGCGAGCCGCTGGGTGAGATTGATGGGGGTGAGGCTGCTCATGCTGGCTCCTTGAATGCGGTGAGGGGAGAGGGAGGTGCAGGGGGTGCAGGGGGGTTAGTCGACGGCGATGAACACGTTCTTGGTCTCGGTGAAGGACAAGGGGGCGTCCGGCCCCAGTTCCCGACCGAGACCAGACTGTTTGAACCCGCCGAACGGGGTGGAATAGCGCACGGAGGAGTGCGAGTTGACGGAGAGGTTGCCCGATTCCACGGCCCGAGCCACCCGGATGGCCCGGCCCACGTCCCGGGTCCAGATCGAGCCGGAGAGGCCGTAGTCGGTGTCGTTGGCGAGGTCCACGGCGTCGTCCTCTCCGTCGAAGGGCAGCACGGTGACCACGGGACCGAAGATCTCGTCGGTGACGGTGCGGTCGGTGCGGGAGTCCGGGGTGAGCACGGTCGGGGGGAACCAGAAACCCGGGCCGGTCGGCGCGATGCCACGGAACGCCACGGGGGAGCCCTCCGGCACGTAGGCCGAGACCGCGGCGTGGTGTGCGGCCGAGACGAGCGGGCCCATCTCTGTGCTCTCGTCGGCGGGGTCCCCCACCCGCACGGCGGCGACGGCCGGTTCGAGCAGCTCCAGGAACCGGTCGTAGACGCTCCGCTCCACCAGGATGCGGCTGCGGGCGCAACAGTCCTGGCCCGCGTTCTCGAACACCCCGGACGGGGCGGTGGCGGCGGCCTTCTCCAGATCGGAGTCGGCGAACACGATATTGGCGCTCTTGCCGCCGAGTTCCAGGGTGACCCGTTTGACCTGGGCGGCGCAGCCGGCCATGATCCGCTTGCCCACAGCGGTCGACCCGGTGAAGACGATCTTCCGCACCTGGGGGTGGGTGACAAACCGTTCGCCGACCACCGATCCGCGCCCGGGCAGCACCTGGAACAGTCCCTCCGGCAGGCCGGCGTCCCTGGCGAGTTCACCCAGACGGATGCTGGAGAGCGGCGTCCACTCGGCGGGCTTCAACAGCACCGCGTTTCCCGCCGCAAGGGCGGGGGCAAAACCCCAGGCCGCGATCGTCATCGGAAAGTTCCACGGAGTGATGACGCCCACCACTCCCAGCGGCTCCTGGAAGGTCAGATCGAGGCCGCCGGCCACCGGGATCTGCCGGCCGAACAGGCGCTCGGGGGCGGCCGAGTAGTAGGTGAGCACGTCGCGCACATGGCCGGCCTCCCAGCGCGCCTGACTGATCGGATGTCCCGAGTTGGCCATCTCGATGCGCGCCAGGTTTTCCCGGTCCCCGTCTACAGACTCCGCGAAGCGGCGCAGCACGGCAGCCTTGTCGGCGGGGGCGACCCGCGCCCAGAGCCGTTGCGCGGCCACTGCCCGGGAGACCGCCTCATCGGTCGCATCCGTGTCGAAGTGTTCGACCACGGTTCCCGGTGTCTCATCGGCCGGGTTGACGACGGTATAACTGCTCACGGGGTGTCCCTTTCCTGGCGGTTCGCCTGCTTGTGGGCTGCCCGGTAGCGGGCCGCCGCGTCGACGAGGCCCACGAAGAGGCGCAGGTCATCGTGCTGTTCCGGATGCCACTGCACGGCCACCCCGAACGGAACCTCGGTGAGTTCGACGGCCTGCACGACCCCGTCCCCGCTTCGCGCGGTCACGGAGAGGCCGGCGCCGACCCGGTCGATGGACTGGTGATGGTAGACGGGAACGGGCAGCGGCACATCGAGGGCGTCCAACAGTCCGTGCAGCTTCGAGTGTGGTTCGACGTGCACGTCCACGATGTTGAATACGCCGTTGCCGGCCTGGTAGCCACCGTGGCCGATGAGGTCCGGAAGGTGCTGGTGCAGGGTGCCGCCCTGCGCGATGTTGAGCATCTGGGCGCCGCGGCAGATGCCGAGCAGCGGCAGCGCCCGGGCGATGGCCCTGTGGATCAGCTCGTGTTCCCACGCGTCGCGGTCCGGCCGGGGCTCATCCGTGGCCTCGTGCGCCGTCTGGCCGTAGCGGGCCGGGTCGACGTCCTTGCCGCCGGTGATCACCAGGCCATCGAGCCCGTCGAGCACCCGATCGGCGATGCCCGGGGTCACCGGCTGCGGCGGCAGCAGTACAGCGATGCCGCCCGACTGGATCACCGAGTCGAAGTAGACCTGGGGAAGGAAGGCGGCCGGCACATTCCAGACGCCGGTCTGGGACTGCTCCAGATAGGTGGTCAGGCCGATGATGGGTCGGGACGAGCCAGGGTCAGTCACGTTCACGGGGTCAGAGACGTTCAAAACCGCGCACCCGCTCCCAGTCGGTCACCGCCGCGTCGTAGGCGTCCAGCTCGATCCGCGCGTTGTTGAGGTAGTGGTCGACGACCTCGTCGCCGAACGCTTCCCGCGCGACAACCGAGGAGGCGAACAGGGTGGCGGCTTCCCGAAGGGAGGCCGGCACGCGTTCCGCGTCGCTTTCGTAGGCGTTCCCGACGAACACGTCCTCGAGCTCGAGTTCGTTCTCGATGCCGTAGAGGCCCGCCGCGATCAGCGCCGCCACGGCCAGGTACTGGTTCACGTCGCCGCCGGGCACCCGGTTCTCCACCCGCAGGCCCAGACCGGCACCTACCACGCGCAGTGCGCAGGTGCGGTTGTCGAGGCCCCAGGCGATCGCCGTCGGCGCGAAACTGCCGCTGACATAGCGCTTGTAGGAGTTGATGTTCGGCGCCGAGAAAAGGGTCAGCTCGCGCATCACCGCGAGCTGACCGGCGAGAAAGTGGCGGAACAGGGGAGACATGCCATACGGGGCATCCTTATCGGCGAGGACGGCAGACCCGTCGGTGCCGCGCAAGCTGATGTGGATATGGCAGCTGTTACCCTCCCGCTCGTTGAACTTGGCCATGAAGGTCAGACTCTTACCGTGGGCATCCGCGATCTCCTTGGCCCCGTTCTTGTAGATCGAGTGGTTGTCGCAGGTGGCCAAGGCGTCGGTGTACCGGAACGCGATCTCCTGCTGGCCGAGATTGCACTCTCCCTTGACGCCCTCGCAGTACATGCCGGCGCCGTCCATGGCGTTACGGATGTCCCGCAGCAACGGCTCCATGCGCGTGGAGGCGAGCAGCGCGTAGTCGATGTTGTAGTCGCTGGCGGGGGTCAGGCCGCGGTAGCCCTTCTTCCAGGCCTCACGGTAGCCGTCGTCGAAAACGATGAACTCCAACTCGGTACCGACGTAGGGCACAAGTCCGCGATCGCTCAGGCGGGCCAGCTGGGCCTTCAGGATCTGGCGTGGTGACGCCACGACCGGGGTCTTGTCGAGCCACTGCAGGTCGGCGGTGACGAGGGCGGCACCGGGCAGCCACGGCGCACGGCGCAGCGTGCCGAGGTCGGGGATCATGGCCATGTCGCCGTACCCGCGCCGCCAGCTCGACATCTCGTAGCCGTCCACCGTGTTCATCTCCACGTCGACCGCAAGCAGGTAGTTGCAGCATTCCGCGCCGTGGCTCGCCACGTCTTCCAGGAAAAGCCGCGCAGAGACCCGCTTGCCCACCAGCCGCCCCTGCATATCGGTGAAGGCGACGACGATGGTGTCGATTTCACCGACCCGCACCAGTGCCGTGAGGTCGTCGAGCGAGAGATTTCCGGAACTGAGTGTCATCAACTTCTCCTCATTGAGGCGGTCAAATGGTGAACTTCCGACCATTAGACCACAGATCGCCGGCACGTCCACGACCGATTTTTAGACCGTACTTCGCCAGAAACGTGACGACAAAGGTATGTACACACAACCATTGGAGCCCTATAGTCATGCCAATGAAAACTCACGGCGTTGCCGCTCGTTTGCCGAGGCGCGCAACCAGAGCGCAAAGGAAACCAGGATGTCCAAAGACACCTTGAACGTCTCGGGCGTGACCTATACGACGGCGGAGGCAGGGTACTTCGAGAAACGTAAGCTCAAGCGCAGCGCCGGCATCTGGGGTCTGTGGGGTCTGGCCGTCGCCGCGGTCATCTCCGGAGACTTCTCGGGCTGGAACTTCGGCATCGACTTCGCCGGCTTCGGCGGGATGCTGATCGCGTTCGCCCTGCTGATCGTCATGTATTACGGCATGATCTTCGCGATCGGTGAGATGGCGTCGGCGATGCCGCACACGGGCGGGGCCTACTCCTTCGCCCGTGCGGCGCTCGGGCCGTGGGGCGGCTTCGTCACCGGGCTGGCCGAAACCATCGAGTATGTCGCGACAACTGCCGTGATCGTATACTTCTCGGCCTCCTACGCGGACGGCATCACCAGCGAACTGCTCGGAGTCTCATTGCCCGCGTGGGCGTGGTGGGCCATCCTCTACGCCGTGTTCATCGGCCTGAACGCGGCCGGGGCCGCGATCTCGTTCCGGTTCGCGATCGTGGTCTCGATCATCTCCATCGGCATCCTGCTGGTGTTCTCCGCGATGGCGGCCTTTTCCGGTCTGTTCAGCGTGGACAACCTGTTCGATATCGCCCCGGAGGCCGGCCAGTCCGAGTTCCTGCCGTTCGGCGTGGTGCCGATCCTGTTCGCTCTGCCGTACGCCATGTGGTTCTTCCTCGGGATCGAGGAGCTGCCGCTGGCCGCGGAGGAGGCGCACGACCCGGTGCGGGACATCCCGCGGGCCGGCTTGATCGCCCGTTCGACCCTGATCGTGACCGGCATCCTCGTGTTGGTGCTCAACACCGGGATCGTGGGAGCGTCGAATATCGCCACCGCCGGGGAGCCCCTACTCGACGGTTTCCGGGCGATGGTCGGCGACGAGGCCGCAGCGGTGCTCGCCCTGTTCGCCCTGGTCGGGCTGTTGGCCTCCCTGCAGGGGATCATGTTCGCCTATGGGCGCAACATGTACTCCCTGTCGCGGGCAGGCTACTACCCGAAGTTCCTCTCCCTGACCGGCCGGCGGCAGACCCCCGCGGTGGCGTTGCTCGTGGGCGCCCTGATCGGCTTCGTGGCCCTGATCCTCGTCGACTCGCTCGGCGGCACCGGCGGCGTCGCCGGAGCGATCGTGCTGAACATTGCCGTCTGGGGCGCCGTGATCGCCTACATCCTGCAGATGGTCTCGTTCGTCGTGCTACGCAAGAAGTACCCGAACGCGAACCGCCCGTACCGCAGTCCGTGGGGTGTGCCCGGGGCCGTGATCGCCGGCATTCTCTCCCTGGCGATCTTCTTCGGGTTCTTCATCAACGAGCCCGCCCGCCCGGCCATCGCCGCGATCGCCGTGGTCTATGTGGTCATGCTGCTGATCTTCGCCCTGTACGGGCGCAAGCGCCTCGTGCTCTCGCCGGAGGAGGAATACGCGGTGTCCGGCGGACTGCACGGCGACCCGCAGAAGGAGGGCTACGGCGGCTCGGTGGAGGAGAAGCTGCTGTCCCTCGACGGCCGGGACGACCAGCGCGCGCCGTAGTCCGGTGTGAATGAATTCGACGGAGATTTTGCTCCAGAACTGCCTTTCCGGCGGATTAAGGGGCGGTTCGGCCAAAATCTCCGTCGAATCAGTGGGGGATGAACGACGCGCGCGCTCGGCCGGGCACCGGGACTGTCACGGTCAGCGCTCACGGTCAGCGCTCACGGTCAGCGCTGACGGATGTCCCACGCGGTCATGAGGATCGCCGCGGCCACCAGGCCCGGCCGAGGCGCAGCGCGCACCGGGTGGCGTGCCGGCGCCAAGGAGTGTCCGCGGGCCAGTCCACCAGGAGCGTGCGGCCGCCCCAGCGTACCCGGCGCGCGAAGCCGCTCCAGGTGTCGAAGGGCCGGCCCGAGATAGCGACCCTCAGCGTGGGGTCATAGCGCACGATCACGGTCGGGCTGAGGTGCAGGCTCAGGTCGAGGTCGTCGTGAATATCGCTGCGATCCCGGTACACCCGGTCTCGGGCGTGTAGCCAGACCTCCCGCCGCATTGCGAAGTTCGAGCCGAAGGCCGGGCGGTGGCCGAGCCAGAACTGCATCCAGAAGAAGTATCCGCCGATGTAAAGAGTGCGTCCGAGCCAGGCCACGAGCGGGCTGCAACCGTAGAAATCGCCCGGTCCGGTCACGATGTCGGTGGCAGGAGACTGCGCCAAGGAAGCTTCGATCCGCGCCAGCCAGTCCGCCGGCGGGACCGAGTCGGCGTCGAGGCGGGCGATCACGTCACCGGATGCCGCGTCGTAGCCCGCGGACGCCGCCGGCCAGATGCCCCGTGGTTCTACCCGCACGATCCGGGCGCCGGCGGCGCGGGCCACGTCACCCGTGGCATCCGTGCTCGCGTTGTCGGCGACGATGACCTCGTCGGGCGCCCGGTGTTGCCGGGCGAGGGCCGCCAGGCACTCTTCAAGGAAGGCGGCGTCGTTGAAGCAGGGGATCACAACCGAGATCGTCGTCATGCTGCCCAGCCTTTCCGCGCGGTGCCGGCACCGTCTATCCCGGCTCTGTCGACCCGATCCTACGCGGGCGCCCCGGTCAGATCGCGCGGCAGTGAGTGGTCAGGAATCCGATCTTGTCGATCGTGATCGTCACAGTCGAGCCGTCGTGTAGGAACACCGGCGGCTTGCGGCTGTAGCCGGCGCCGCCCGGACTGCCCGTGGAGATGAGCGTGCCCGGCATCAGGGTGGCGGTGCTGGAGAGGTAGGAGATGATCTCGGCGACCGAGCGAACCATGTCGCCGCTCGAGGCATCCTGCAGGATACGACCGTCGACGTGAGTGGTGAGCCACAGGTCCTGCGGGTCGGCGATCTGGTCCGCCGTGATGACGACCGGCCCGGTCGGCGTGAAGCCGTCGAACGACTTGCACCGCGACCACTGCGCCTCGGAGAACTGCAGGTCGCGCGCCGTGATGTCGTTGACGACCGTGTAGCCGAAGACGTGGTCGAGGGCGTCCGCCACCGATACGTGGTGCGCGGCTTTGCCGATGATCACGCCGAGCTCGGCCTCGTAGTCGACCTGTCCGGTCAGATCGGTCGGCCAGGTGATGGTCGATTCGTGCCCGGTGAGGGAGTTGGGCCAGAGCGAGAACACAGTCGCGGCCGTCTCGACCCGCAGTTTCAGCTCGGAGGAATGGGCGGCGTAGTTCGCGCCGATCGCGATGATCTGTGGTGGGCGCAGCACTGCGGATGAGTAGCGCAGCTCGGCGAGTGGGGTGAGGGTGACTCCCTGCGCGGCGGCATTCTGGCTCAGGACACGTACCCGGTCGTATTCGTCGGCTCCCCTTTCGATCAGGTCCTGAAGGTCGCGGGGGGCCTCGTCCATGATCTCGTCGAGGAACAGGGCAGCCTCATCGAAGACGGCGGCGAGACGCGGAGTGGATTGACCTTCAACTCTGAGGTGGGCGAATTTCACCTCTTCAGGCTATCTGGCCGGGGAGAGGTCCCGTTCCGCGACGCTCGCCGAGGTGGCGGCCGCGCGCCACAGGTGCATGCCCGCGTAGCTGCGCCACGGTGCCCACGCTGCACCATGGCGGGCGAGGTGGCGGGCATCCGTGGGCAGGCCGAGCCGTGCGGCCCCCTGCCGCAGCGCCAGGTCGCTGGTCAGCAGGATGTCCGGGGTCCCCAGCACCCGCAGGGCCACGTACCCGGCCGTCCACGGCCCGATCCCGGCCAGTGCCATCAGCCGGGACTCGAGGTCCTCCCGGGTCTGACCGTAGGAAAGAACCAGGTCGCCTGTGCAGAGCGCCTCCGCCACCCGGATGATCGCGTCGACCCGGGCTGCGGGGCCACGCAGCACGGTGCGCCCATCGGCCGCGATTCGCTCGGGGGTGGGGAACAGACGGGTGAGCGGCAACGCGTGTCCGGTTGCGGGGCTGTCGCCGCTGTCGGCGCCACCGTCCCCAACGGCGGCTCCCGCACCGGGGAACGGGTCGCCGAGAGCCGCGGCCAGCCGGGTCAGCACCGTACGGGCGGCGGCCACCGACACCTGCTGGCCGACCAGCGCGCGGAACAGCGTCTCCGCCGGGTCGAGGGTGCCGGGTACGCGCATCCCTGGCGTGGCCGCGACCCCGGGCGCGAGGTGCGGGTCCCCAGCCAGTGCCAGGTCGATCGCCCGGGAATCCGCGTCCAAGTCCAGCAGTCGGCGCACCCGGCTGACGAGCGGCGCTAGGTCGGCGAGGCTGGTCAGGCGGGCACGGCAGGTGACGGATGGCGCGGCCGGCGTTCCCGAGAGGGTCAGCTCGACCGTAGCGGGGCCGGTCGGCAGGCGCAGCGTGCGCGCGTAACGAGCATCCGTCGCCTGCTCCACCCCGGCGAGGCCGCGCGCGGCGAGGAACCGCAGCACCCCTGCCCCGTCGAACGGCGCCCGGGCCGGCAGCTGCAGACTGATCCCCGTCCCGACCTCGACCGACGTCCCACCGTCGCTCCCATCTGCCCTCCCCTGGCCCATGGGAGCGGCGGCGGGACGAGGGACGGCGGGACGGGCCCGCCGCAGCTCCGTGGGGGTGAGCTCGAAGACGGCGGCGATGGTGTCGTTGAACTGACGCACGCTGCCGAACCCGGCGGCGAAGGCCACATCGGTGATTGGGGCATCCGTGCCGGCCAGCAGCATCCGAGCGGTCTGTGCTCGGTGCGCCCGGGCGAGGGCGAGCGGGCCGGCGCCGAGTTCGGCCACGAGCACGCGGGTGAGGTGGCGCTCACTGTAGCCGAGGCGGCGGGCCAGGCCGGGAACGCCCTCCCGTTCGACCAGGCCGTCGCCGATCAACCGCATGGCCCTGGCTGCCAGGTCGTCACGGATGTTCCAGT
The DNA here is from genome assembly GCF_004402375.1 of Cryobacterium breve. GTDB lineage: Bacteria > Actinomycetota > Actinomycetes > Actinomycetales > Microbacteriaceae > Cryobacterium > Cryobacterium breve. The sequence continues at coordinate 125,569 of NZ_SOGJ01000005.1, read as the reverse complement.
CCGGCGACCCGGGGACGGCGTCGGGCAGGCAGCGTTTGCAGGCCCGCAGGCCGGCCTCGTGGGCGGCCGCGCTGGTCAGGTAGAACGACACATTCGCCGGCTTCGGCGTGGCGGCCGGGCAACTGGGGCGGCAGTAGATCCCGGTGGAGTGAACGCCCGTGATGAACTGCCCGTCGAAGCGGGCATCCCGGGAGGACATGGCTCGGTAGCGCTCGGCGAAGTCGGGGTCGGGAGAAACGGGGCGGGTGCTGGTCACCGGTCCAGCCTGACACCGTCGACGGATGTTCACCAGCGGGAATCGGCCATCGCCGGCATCGGCGCGGGGCCGCTGCCGGTACTGTGGGCCCATGTCCGCACTGGAGCGCCTACAGGCCGAACTCGGCACCCACATCAGCGTCGATCCGGTGGAGCTCGCCGCCGCCCGCACCGACAAGTCGGGCTGGGTGGCCCCCGGGTTGCCTCTCGCAGTCGTGCAGGCGGCTTCCGTCGGGCAGGTGCAGTCCACGCTCCGGATCGCGGCCGAGTTCCGTATCCCGGTGGTCACCCGCGGCGCGGGAACCGGCCTGGCCGGGGGAGCGTGCGGCACAGACGGAAGCATTGTGCTGAGCGTCGCGCGGATGAATCGGATCCTCGAGATTCGGCCGGAGGACGAACTCGCCGTGGTCGAACCGGGCGTGCTGAACGGGGACCTCAACGCCGCCCTCTCCGCGCACGGACTGTGGTTCGCGCCCGACCCGGCGAGCCGGGCGATCTCCACAGTGGGCGGCAACATCGCCACCAACGCGGGCGGGCTGCTCTGCGCGAAGTACGGCGTCACGCGGGAGGCGGTGCTGGCGCTCACGGTGGTGCTCGCCGACGGAAGCCTGCTGAAGACCGGTCGCGGCACCGTGAAGGGCGTCACGGGCTACGACCTGACCGCCCTGCTCACCGGCTCGGAGGGGACCCTCGGCGTAATCGTCGAGGCCACGGTGCGGGCGCGCGCCGTGACCGCCGGCGAGACCGTCACGATCGGTGCCGTGTTCCCCGACGTGGCTCAGGCGGCCGCTGGATCTGCTCTTGTCGCAGCGGCCCGGTTACGCCCGGCCGTGATGGAACTGATCGACCCGGTGGCTCTGGCGCTGATCGTGGCATACCTCGGCCCCGAGCTCGCGGCAGGAGTCCCTGCGGGGGGCGCATTCCTGCTGGTGCAGACGGATGGCCCAGGGAGCCAGGCCGAGGCGAAGCAGGCCGTGGCCGTGCTGCAGGCGGCGGGCGCGGAGGTGCGCGTGTCCACAGACACCGCATCCGCTGATCGCCTGCTGGCGGTGCGCCGGGCCGCACACCCGGCGCTCGCCGCACACGGTGAGGTCTTGATCGAGGATGTCTGCGTGCCCCGATCCCGGCTCGCCGAGATGTTCGAGCGGATCGCCGAGATCAGCGCCCGCACCGGCATCCCGATCCCCACCGTGGCGCACGCCGGCGACGGCAACCTGCACCCCAACTTCGTGATTCCTGTCGACCCGCACCGGGTGGGCGCGGAGCCTGTCGTACCCGATGAGATCTGGGCGGCGGCCGGGGACCTCTTCCGCGCCGCCCTCGAACTCGGCGGCACCCTGACCGGCGAGCACGGGGTCGGGCAGCTCAAACGCCGGTGGCTGGCCGAGGAGCTCGGTGACCAGGGATTCTCGCTCCAGCGCCAGATCAAGGCTGTATTCGACCCGCTCGGCATCCTCAACCCGGGCACGATGTTCGAGGCCTGAGCGCGCCGCTAGTCTGTTGGGCATGACCCACGAGCATCCTGCGGCGTACTCTTCAGCTTCCGCCCCGCACGCGCACCCGACCGGCACCGTGCCGGCAGGCAACCCGGCGGCAGCCGTGCAGCCGGCCGCCCAACCGGTGCGGCCAGTCTGGACCGCCCCGGTGCGCCGCACCCGCGCCGGCCTCGTCACCGTGGCGATCGCGGGCATCGTCATCGCGGCGGCCGCGTTGCTGCTGGTCTTCGTCTACCTGGCCACGTTTCTGGGTGCCGGCACGCTGCTGGTCGGCCTGATCCTGGCCCTCATCCCGCTGCTGGGGATCCTGCTCGCGATTGGCTGGATCGATCGCTGGGAGCCGGAACCGCGCCCGGCTCTCTGGTTCGCCTTCCTCTGGGGTGCCGGTGTGTCCGTCGTGACCGCCCTGCTCTTCGACCTGGGCGTGCAACTGGTCCGGGCGGGCACCGGCAGCAGCGAAACGGATGGCGGTTTCGCCGCTGCCGTCTTCCAAGCGCCCTTCGTAGAGGAGGCAGCCAAGGGTGCCGGCGTGCTACTGATCTTCTGGGTGTTCCGTCACCGCTTCGACGGGCCCGTCGACGGTGTCGTCTACGCCGCGACGATCGCCGCCGGTTTCGCCTTCTCCGAGAACATCCAGTACTTCGGCGTGGCGATGACCGATGGCGGCGCCGCGGACCTCGGCTTCACATTCCTGGTGCGCGGCGTTTTGTCGCCGTTCGCTCACGTCATGTTCACCGCCTGTATCGGGATCGCGTGTGGGCTCGCGTCCCGGATGCGCCCGGCGGGGGCCGTCGGCACGATCGTGCTGGGGTTCGCCTCCGCGATGTTCTTGCACTTCGTCTGGAACGGCGCCTTCTACCTCGTCGCGAGCGGCTCGCTGGTGGTCTACTACCTGGCCGTGCAGGTTCCCCTGTTTCTGGCCGCGATCGCGGTCGTGATCGTGCTTCGGCGCCAGGAGGAACGCGTCACGGTGCTCCGGCTCCGCGAATACGCTGCGGCCGGCTGGTTCAGCCTCGCCGAGGTAGGCATGTTGGCCACCCGCGGCGGCCGGCGGCAGGCCCGCGCCTGGGCTGCCAGGCAGCCGCCCCATTGCAAACAGTCGATGCGTGACTTCATCCACAACTCCACCCGACTGGCCTTCGCCCGCCAGCGGATGGTGAACGGCACATCCGTCAACGTCGACCGTGCCGACGAGTCAGAGCTGCTGGGCCTGATCCAGCGTAACCGGGCCGGTGTGATCGGCCCGGTGTGATGGGCCCGCTGTGGTCGGCCTGCTGTGATCGAAGACCCGGTGTGATGGGCCTGCTGTGATCGATGACCCGCTGCGTGGTGACCTGCCCGCGGTGATCGGTTGCGATGTGCGCAGCAAAATGTTCGCGGTTGCCCACCTTGGCCGTGCACAGGGACTCGCCGCCCCGGTGGTGTGGCAATGCCGACAGCGCTCCCGGTGCGACGAGTTCTACTCCCATGGTGCGCCTCGAGAGCGCGTTCGCGCAAGGGGTAATTCTCGGCGTGCGTGCGGGCGCCGAATCCGATTGGATAGAGATATGACTGATCTGAATATCAAGCCCGAACTCGACGCTCCCGAGGGTCCTGCCCCCGTTGAACTGACCATTACCGACATTGTGGTGGGCGAGGGTGCCGAGGCAACTCCCGGCGCCACCGTCAACGTGCACTACCTCGGCGTCGAATACGACTCCGGCGACGAATTCGACTCCTCCTGGAGCCGCGGCCAGTCCATCAACTTCCCGCTCACCCAGCTCATCGCCGGCTGGCAGCAGGGCATCCCCGGTATGAAGGTCGGCGGACGTCGCAAGCTCGTCGTCCCGCCGCACCTGGCCTACGGCCCCGCCGGCGGAGGACACCGTCTCTCCGGCCAGACCCTGATCTTCGTGATCGACCTGCTCGGAACTCGCTAGAACCTACCGGGTTGCATGCACGTGCGAGTCGCTGAGACTCGGGTGCGGTTGCACGTGCTCGTGCTCGTGCTCGTGCTCGTGCTCGTGCTCGATGCGACACGCGTGCCCGCGCACGATGCCGAGGGTGATTCTGGGCACGACGATCTGCCTGGCCAGCGACGTGATCGCGGGACCCCGGCGGCTGCCGACATCGGCACCGTCGGGGTCATCGCTCGCCTCACGCCGGACCTCCTGGAATATAGTTCTCCTCACATCGCTAGTTTGCGGAGGCGGCCTTATGATCTCAATCGGCAGTGCGCGGGCTCTGGCCGGCGCCGGGTTGCGCTGGCGCCCCATGTCCGGCGACGCCTTCCGCATCGAACGCTCCGGTTTCGAGAGCGAGGTGTTCACGGTCAGCGATATGACGATCGAGCCGCACGAGTTCGATACGGGCACCATCCTCGGCTTCAACGGCACGACCGAGTGGGCGCTCGATTCTCTGGCCCTCGAGGACGCGCTCTGGCTGCCCCGCGAAGACCAGCTGCGCGAGCTACTGCGCAGCACCTTCCGTTCCCTGACCCGTCTGGGCGAACACGCATACCGGGTCACGGTCGAATTGGCCGGTTCGCTGGAATCCTTCGACGCCGCCGACCCCGCGGATGCCTACTGTGACGCCCTCTTGGGATTGATCAGCCTCTCCGCCGACACCCTGACCTGACCTGACCTGACCTGACCTGGCTCAGCCGCTGCTCGAGCGCCCGGTGTGCCGCGGCGCACCCTGTGGAAGCAGGCGCATGTTCTACCCTGGGCCGGCTCCCATAGCCTGCGCCGCGAACGGGGCGTGCGGGCATTCTGGCACGCGGTGACGGATGTCTCAGTGGGAACCTCGATTCTTCTGCGGAGCCTGTCTCTTCCTCCACGATGCGGGTTTGATCAGGTTATCCACAGGGCTCGGTGCCATTCCGATCTGCGCCGGCGAATGTCAATGGGAGCCCCTAACGTGTCCGTCATGAAGACCTCGAACAGCGACCAGCAGCAGACCCTCGGTCGTCACTTCGACGCGATCCGGGAGACGCAGGCGGACACCGCGTGGGTGGCCGCAGGCCTCGCCGAGCAAATCGATGCGGCTCGCCTCTGCGCCGACGCAGGCGCGGCCCTGGCCGCACGGGAGGCGCCGGTCGCCGCGGTGCCCCTTGCCCGGTGGGACGCGGCAAGGATCGCCGACCGGGAGTTCGTGACCGAGCTGGCCTGCACGCTGCGCTTGCCGGTGCGGTCGACCGAGACCCTGATCGCCGAGAGCCAGACCCTGATGCATGAGCTGCCGGCGACGAGGGCCGCCCTGCAGAAAGGATCGATTACCTACAGACATGCGCAGGCCGTCATGCACCAGGCGTGGTCGCTGCCAGCGGAGGCCCTGCCCGGGTTCGAACTGGCCCCGCTGAAATCCGCCCCCACCTTACCGTGGCGAACCTGAAGTACAAGGCGCGGGTGATGCGGGAGCGGTTGCACCCGGACTCGATCACGGCCCGGCGCCAGAGGTCCGTGGCCGACCGGAGGGTGACCTTCGAACCCGAGGCCGACGGCATGGCGTCGCTGCACTGGTACGACTCTGCGGAGAAGGTGAAAGCCGGGTACGACCGAATCACCGTAATGGGGATCAGCCTGCTGGCACCCGACGAGCCCCGCACCCTCACTCAGCTGCGAGTGGATACCTTCGCCGATCTGATCCACGACGGCGTCACCGAGACGGGTGTCGGAACAGGCATCCGCGGCACTGTGCAGGTGACCGTTCCGGTGATGACGCTGCTCGGGCATTCGGAGGAGCCCGGCCACCTCGTGGGATACGGGCCGATCGACCCGGACACGGCCCGCGAGATCGCGGCGCGGGCGCCGAGCTTCATCCGGATCCTGACCCATCCAGAGACCGAGGTGGTGCTCTCGGTGGGCCGAACGCGGTACAAAGTGCCCAAAGACCTCCGGCGGTACCTCCGAGTGCGAGATGAGACCTGCCGGTGGCCGGGCTGCCGCTGTGCGGCGGCGCACTCGGATCTCGACCACACCCTCGACTGGCAATTCGCCGGACTCACCGCACACGACGACCTCGCGCACCTCTGTCCGGCCGACCTTGCGCTGAAATCGGAGACCCGGTGGAGCTACGTGCATCTGGCCGATGGCACGCTGACGTGGACGTGGACGTCGCCGTCGGAGCGCACGTTCGTGAGTGAGCCGGCCACGATCATCCATTCGGCGGGAAGGGTGCCCACCTCGAAACCCCAGGCGAGGCAACCGGATTCGGTCGATCCGGCGCCGTTCTGATCGTGCGTCAGAGCGTTGCGATCGGCACAACCACCGGTGGTCAGTGTCAGCCGAGCCAAGCCGCCGTCATCCGCTGCACAGCGCTGCCGTCGAGATCGGAGAGTTTGACCGCGGCGAACTGGCGCGCGGAGTCCGAGGTCTGCACCCGGAACGCCGGCCGGTCCCCATCGAGCAGGTCGGCGACGACCTCACCCGCGCTTCGGGCTGACTGTGCAGAGCCGAACGAGGTGGCCGCCCGGGCCAGGTACGCTTCCAGCTCGGCGGCGTACGGGTCGTTGGCCGGTCCGCTTTGGCTGCTGTCCCGACCGACGTTGGCGACGAAGGAGGACGCCACTGCCCCGGGCTCGACCACCGTCACCGACACTCCGGCCGTGGCGGCCACCGGGGCGAGGCTCTCCATGAACCCCTCGACCGCGAACTTCGCCGCGCAATACGCCTCGTTGAACGGCTGGCCGATGACTCCGCCCACGCTCGACACGGTGATCAGCCGGCCGCGGGTGCCGCGCAGGTGGGGCAGTGCGGCCCTGGTGAGGGCGACCACCCCGAAGAAGTTGACTTCCATCACGGCGCGAACGTCGTCGACCGTCTCGTTCTCAATGGTGCCGAGGCGGCCCGAACCGGCGTTGTTGATGACCGCGTCGAGTCGGCCGTGCCGGGCGATGGTCTCGGCCACGACCTCCGCCACCGACTGATGCTCGGTCACATCGAGTCGGCGGATGTCCAGGCTCACCTGCGCGTCCGATGCTGCGTCCCGCAGGGCGCGGGCTCCCTCGAGGTCGCGCATTGTGGCCACCACCGTGTGGCCGGCTCGCCCCGCAGCAATGGCGGCGTGCAGGCCGATTCCAGACGAGGTCCCGGTGATCAGGACGACTCTCTCGTTGCGCGCTGGAGTCATGGGATCTAGTAGCGGTCGGGTTCGGGCCCGAGCGGGAACCGGCGACCGGTGATCTTCGCGGGGGTGATCTCGACATAGATGTATTTGAGGGTCGGGATCAATGGCCGCAGCGGCAACTGGTCGGCGGCCTCGATTTCGGTCTGCTTCTCGAGCACGCGGGCTTCGCCGTGAGCCACCACGCTCCAGGCTTCATTGCGCCCGACACCGTCGGTCTCGAAGGCCACCGTGTTGTTCACGGTGAGCTCGAGGAGTTTGGTTCCCTCGGCGGTGCGGAACATGAGACGTTTGTCCACGGCAACGAAGTTCACCGGGTAGATGTCCGGCTTACCTGAAATGCTCAGAGCCAGCCGCCCGAAACTGGACGAGATCAGGAGATCCCAGCATTCGTCCTCGGTGAGGTTCTGAACCGGATGCAGGTCGTTGGTTTCCATGACCAATAGTCCCACGCGGTCAGGTCCAATGCGAGCAGACCACGGGAACGAAAAACGCACCCACCAGCCCGACGGGTGGTAGGTGCGTTTTTCAGGTGCTGCGTGACTACTCGGTCCGGGTGGATGCCGTCAACCGGCGTCGCATGGCAAGGAGAGCGCCCACAGCGACGAGCAGGATGCCGGCAGCGGTAGAAATCAGCAGTGGAGCCGAGTCGGTGCCGGTGGCGGCGAGCTCGGGAGCAGCCGCGACGAGCGGGGCGACCATGGGAGAAGCCGTCTCGGTCGGGATCGAGGTTGCCTCGACGGCCGTCGGCGGGGCGACGACGACTGCGGGGACGACATTGTTGGTCAGCCGGGTGGAGCAGTCCACGGTTGCGCCGCCCCCGGTTCCGGAACCGACACACTGATTGACCTTGATGTCCGGAAGGACCGAAGTCTGGGTCGACGAACCGATGGTGCAGTTCACCCGGTCGGCGCCACCGCCGCCATTTCCGGAGCCGTTGCACTGAACGATCGCGGCAGTGGCGAGGTTGGTGTTCTGGAGCGGGTCGCACTCCACTGTCGGCTGGGTGCCGCCGCCCGTACCGGACTCGACACACTGGTTGACGGTGGCGGCCGTCGCAGTGAAGGAACCAGTGATGTTGTTGATGATCGAGACATTGCAGATCACGTTTGAGCCGCCATCGTTGCCGGATCCATTGCACTGCGTGGCGGTCAGTGTGAGCTGAGGATACGTCTCCGTCAAGGTCACGCACGTGAGATCCGGCGGAACGCCGGCGGAACCGTGGCATTCCGTGGTGGTCACGATTGAACTGGCCGTGTTGGCTTCCAGATCGTAGTTGTTGGTGATGGTGATGTCACACACCACCGCCTGGCCGCCGACGTTGTCAGTGCCATTGCACTGGTTCACATCCGGTGACGCGGGCGCGGCCGAGGCAGGAGCCACAGGCGAAGCGCTGAGAACGAATGCCGCCAGGAGGAGGCCGAGGACCATGGCCATCAAGCGATTCAATGTAGAAGAGCAGAGGATGGAACGTGAAGTTTCAACAGCCGGCAGATTTGCGATGGTGGCCCCCTTATTAGGGTCACTCTAACAGGGGATTCACAGGCGTTTGCGACCCAAAGAGGTCAAAGTTCGTCGTTCACGCCTCTGACCCGGTCAATAAGTTTTTGCCACGGTCCGCAGACCTGCTGCTCGCCGAGCACGACCTCGTGCGGGGCGCAGCGGATGCGGTAGACGTACCGGTCGGGCTGCGGCGCTGTCTCGGAGACCTCGTCCCACGGCAAGGCGTCAAGCAGTTCCGCCCAGGACGACCGGTCGGGTTGCTCATCCACCTGAACCTCCCAGGTGGTGCGGATGCCGGCGAAGCCACCGCTTCTGGAGACGACGACCTTCATGGGGCCGATGTTACTCCGGGTGACTGCCAGGATCGACGACGGCGCGGCCGGAGACGGACGGACGTACCGGCGGAATTCCGGAACGGGCGACCGAGCCGGCACCGAGCCCGCCGCCCAGGCCGACCGCGCTCCACCCGGCGATGACCGCATCGTGCTCGCGCGATCCGGCGCCGTAGCGCGTGACCGCGGCCCGCGACGTCGCTCTGGCGAACCCGGCAAAGTCCACGGTGCGGGGAAGCGTGCCCGAGGTGAGCGTGTCGAACCAGATCCGGCCGGCCGTGTCCCAGGCGTTGCCGCCCAGCGCGGTCGCCACAAGGTAGAACGCCCGGTTCGGGATGCCGGAGTTCAGGTGCACCCCGCCGTTGTCATCTTCGGTTTCGATGTATCCGGACAAATGCGCCGGCTGCGGGTCCTTGCCGAGCACGTCGTCGTTGTAGGCGGTGCCGGGCGCCTTGAGCGAACGCAATGCGACGCCCTGCACCTGGTCGGTGAACAGACCCTCACCGATCAGCCAGCCCGCCTCCGCGGCCGACTGTCCCCGGCTGTGCTGCTCCACCAGAGACCCGAACACGTCCGACAGGGACTCGTTGATCGCACCGGACTGCCCCTCGTAGGCGAGATTGGCCGTGAACTGGGTGACTCCGTGCGTGAGCTCGTGCCCGATCACCGTCAACGAGGAGGTGAACCGGTTGAACACTTGGCCGTCGCCGTCGCCGAAAACCATGCGTTCGCCGTCCCAGAATGCGTTGTCGTAGTTGCGGCCATAGTGCACGGTCGCCTCCAGTGTCAGACCTTGGTCGTCGATCGAGTCGCGCTCGAACATGTTCCAGAAGAGTGAATGCGTGTAGCCGAGCCCCTCCCAGGCCTCTGTCACCGCCGGGTCCGCACCGGGCGGCTGCCCTTCGCGGCGCACCAACCGCCCTGGTAGGCGTTCCAGGCCACCGGCATCCGACACCGCCCGGTCGAGTCGACCGCGAACCGGCTCGGCCGCGCCGCGCGCGCCAGGGTGGGCCGGGGACGGATGCGCCGCAGCGCGCAGATCGCGAATCGGTATGTCCCGCATCAGCGACCGCCTGGCTGCCTCAGCCGCTGCAGCGAGCCGGGGATCGTCTACCCGGGCCAGCCTCACCAGCAGGTAGGGCGGTACGATCGCGCACCGGGGGGTCTTGGGCGATGAGCCTGTCATGGATCGAGTGTGGCACTTGCCGGTGACGCGCACCACAGAAAGGGACCGATTGGGCCGGGCTGCCGGCTGCCCTGACAGGGAAGGCCCGCGGCGGCATCCAGAACGTGGGCCGGGTGCCGCCGCGGGGGTCTGCTGTCCTCAACTGGCCGACCGGTCGCCTGAAGAGGAATGAGTGCCGATTGCGCTCTATTAATAGCACCAGGGTTTGCGGCCGAGAAGGCGCAAGCGGAGGTGCTCCGTAGACTCTCAGCATGCGCTTCGGAATCGTTATTCTCCCGCAGGACTCGTGGCCCGATGCCCGGCGTCGTTGGCAGGGCGCGGAGCAGCTCGGCTTCGACCACGCCTGGACCTACGACCACCTGTCCTGGCGGTCCCTCGCCGACCAACCGTGGCACGCGACGATTCCGACCCTGACCGCTGCGGCGGTCGTCACGTCCCGGATCCGGCTGGGCACCTTCGTCTCATCACCTAACTTCCGACATCCGGTGACCTTCGCCAAGGAGATCGCCACACTCGACGACATCGCGGGCGGGCGATTCGTGCTCGGTGTCGGATCCGGCGGCACCGGGTTCGACGCCACCGTTCTCGGCCAGCCCGAGTACACCCCGGCGCAACGGTCCGATCGCTTCATCGAGTTCGTCACGCACCTCGACGAGTTGCTGCGCCATGAGGAACCGGGCGGCGGCGGCATCAGCTTTGAGGGGGAGTGGGCGACCGCGGTCGGCGCGCGCATGGTCGGCGCACCGGCCCAGGCGCCGCGGGTGCCGTTCGTCATCGCCGCGAACGGGCCCAAGGGGCTCCGCCTGGTCACAACGCACGGTTCGGGCTGGGTGACGACGGGGGCGGACGGCGCCGTGGGTGAGGACTGGTGGGCGGCGGTGGCCGGCCTGGCGCACCGGCTCGATGACACGGCACTCGCCGCGGGCCGCGACCCGGCCGGCATCGACCGGTACCTGTCGCTCGACAGCGGCGGCAGCTACTCCCTGCACAGCATCGATGCCTTCGAGGATGCCGTCGGCCGGGCCGCCGCGCTCGGCTTCACCGACGTGATCAGTCACTGGCCACGCCCAACGGGAATCTACGCCGGAGCGGAGGCCGTTCTGCACGAGGCCGCGGCGGTGATCAGCAGGCAGCGCGCCTGAGCCGCACGAGACGGGAGTTCGGGATCGGTAGCGCAAAGTCGACGCGGAAGGGCTAGACTCGACGATTCGCACCGCACGTTCCCTTCCATTCTGGAACCGGATCCCGGTCTCGCTGCAGGCCTCGTCGACGAGGTGCTGACCCAATCCTCCGCACCGCGCCTGTCCGACCCCGATGGCGGCGGTACATGCTCCCGATCCAGAAAGCACCACGTGACCGTACCCTTCTCCTCACCGAAGCGCCCCGAAGGTCGAAGCCCGGACCATTCCCGCCATCGCATCGGCGACAAGATCGTTCCGGCGCCGCGGGTCTTCTTCCCGGCCCTGATCATCATCCTGACCATCGTCGTGATCGCCATCGTCTTCCCCACCCGCACGGGCGACACCCTCGCCCTGCTGCAGGGCTGGGTCGTGGCCGGCCTGGGGCCCTACTACATCATCATCGTCGCCGCGTTCGTGGTCTTCGCCACCTGGATGGGCATGAGCCGGTTCGGTGACATCAAGCTCGGCCAGGACGACGACGTGCCCGAGTTCGGGCTGATGTCCTGGTTCTCCATGCTCTTCGCCGCCGGCATGGGCATCGGCCTCGTATTCTGGGGCACCGCCGAGCCGCTCACCCACTTCACCAGCCCGAAGCCCGGCGTCACGGGCAGCAGTCAGGACTTGGCCGCGGCAGCCATGTCCCAGACGTTCCTGCACTGGGGCTTCCACGCCTGGGCCATCTACGCCGTCGTGGGGCTGTCACTGGCCTACGCCATCCACCGCAAGGGACGCCCCGTCTCGATCCGCTGGGCCCTGGAACCGCTCCTGGGTGACCGGGTGCGCGGTCGCCTCGGCGACGCCATCGACGTGATCGCGATCGTCGGCACCCTTTTCGGCGTGGCCACCTCCCTCGGGCTGGGCGTCAAGCAGATCGCCGCCGGCCTCCGCCACATGGGCGTCGTGAAAGAAGTCGACAACACGCTGCTCGTGGTGCTCATCGTCGTGATCACCCTGATCGCAACGGCCTCCGTCGTCAGCGGCGTGGGCAAGGGCATCAAGTGGCTGTCGAACATCAACCTCGGCATGGCCGGACTGCTGCTCGTGGCCGTGCTGATCCTCGGCCCCACGCTCTACCTCCTGCGCGTCTTCGTCGAATCGATCGGCGGCTACCTGCAGGGCGTCGTCGCGCTCACGTTCGACGCCGGCTCCTTCACCGGCCAGGCCGGCCTCGATTGGCAGGGCGCGTGGACCGTCTTCTACTGGGGCTGGTGGATCTCGTGGGCGCCGTTCGTCGGCGTCTTCATCGCCCGGATATCCCGCGGCCGCACGGTGCGCGAGTTCGTGGCGGGCGTGCTGCTGGTGCCGACCCTGGTGACCTTCGCCTGGTTCGCGGTCATGGGCGGCAGTGCCATCAAGCAGGCCTTCGGCGGCGATGGCGGCGGACTGTTCGACCCGGAGGTCGGCATCATCCCCGAGAACGTGCTCTTCGACTTTCTCTCCGGCCTTCCGTTCGGCGGCATACTGTCGGTGATCGCCGTGATCGTAGTGGCCATCTTCTTCATCACCTCGGCCGACTCCGGTTCGCTCGTCATCGACATGCTCGCCTCCGGCGGCGACACCAACCCGCCCAAGTGGAGCCGCATCCTCTGGGCCGGTCTCGGCGGTCTCGTCGCAATCGCACTCCTGCTGGCCGGCGGGCTCGCGGCCCTGCAGACCGGAGCCATCCTGACCGCCATCCCGGTCAGCGTGGTGATGATCGGCATGTGCGTGGCCACCTACAAGGCGTTCCAGGAGGAGCATCAGGTGCTGGTGCGCCTCGAACGCCGCCAGCGCCGGGAAGAGCTGTCCCGGCGGATAAGGAAGAACGTCACCGACCACCTGGAAGAGAACTTCGACGATCACTTCGGCGACCAGATGGACGAGCGGATCACCGCGGCCCTCTCCGAGGGGGAACAACGCCGGTGGAAGCTCTGGCGTCGCAAGCATCCGGTGGAGCACGCCCGCGCGGAGTCGGACGACGCCGCGCAGGCGGAACTGCCGGAGTCGACGCCGGTCGTGGCGGACGAGCCGGCCGCTGCCGAGCCGACGACCGACCCGACGGCGCGGTAGGCCTCAGACGTCGATGCGGTAACCGCGTTTGATGACGGTGGCGACCAGACCTGGGGTGGGCAGGGCCTGGCGCAGCCGGCTGATCGCCACGTCCACGGCGTGGTCGTCAGCCATCTCCGGCAGACTCTGAGCCAGCTGTGCACGGGAGATCACCGTGCCCGCGGCCTTGAGCAGCAGGCGCATCAGAGTCAGTGAGGTGGGGGCCAGGCCAGCCTGGCCGGCGGGCATGGTCAAGATCCGGCCGCGCAGTTCCACCGGGCCGTGCCTGGTGTCCAGCCGCACCACGCGGTGCTGCTCGAGATGGTCGCAGACCAGCCGGATCAGCGCGCCCATCCGGTACCGCTCGGGGGTGAGCGGGCGAATGCCGGCGGCCACCAGCGGTGCGGCCGTCACCGGGCCGACCGCCGCCGCGACAACCGTCTCGCTGAAGGCGTCCAGCAACTGTTCCAGGCGCCCGATCTCGTCAGCCGCACTGAACAGGGCTTCCACGGCCGGGGCGCTGGTGAACGTGACGGCGTCGACGCCGCCGGCACAGATCGACTCGACCAGCCGGAGTATCCGGCCGGAATCCTCCGGGAGCAGCCAGCGGTACGGGGCAACCGTGAGCACGGCGGCCCCCGCCAGGGCCAGCCGTTCGAGTTGGGGCTGGTCCGTGAAACCGTGCAGCTGCACGGCCACGGTCTTTCCGCCGGCTCCCGCACGCAACACGTAGTCCACAAGCGAGCGGGTGGTTTCCTCGTCGCTCATTCCGTCGTCGTCGAGCCCGGCGGCGCGCACCGCACCCCTGGCCTTGGGCCCGCGCACGAGGATGCGGGAGTGCTCGAGGGTGACCGTGAGGTCGTGGCCGAGCCCCGCCGCATCCGCTGCCTCGAACCAGCGCCGGATTCCGTAGGACGTCGTGGCCAACAGAATGTCGGGCCGGGCGTCGATGATCGCCCGAGTGTCGAAGGTGAGCCGCGCGTCGTCTGCCGCGGCGGCGATGCGGATCGCAGGCGCGTGGGTCACCTCGGCGCCGCGCCGCAAGAAGGCGGCGATGAGGTCTTCCGAACGCCGGTCGCTGGTGACTGCGACTCGGAAGCCCTCGAGCTGGTCGGGGTGGAACCCGGGCAGGTTCACGTCGTTCTCACGGTCGTTCACGATGTCTCCGGCGGCGTTCGGATGGTGCGAGGTGAAATGCTCGGTCAGGTGCGGGTCAGATCTGGTTCCTTCAGGTCTGCTGCCGAGCGAGGTCTGCGGCGTGGTGCAGCAGCTCCAGGCCCTCCAGGCCGTCGGCGATGGTGGCCTCATTCTGGGACAAGCGTACGACCTCACCGATGACCACCACGGCGGGCGAACGTACGCCCAGCTGGCCGGCGACCGCGGTGACTGTGTCCAGGCGGGCGACGGTGGTGCGCTGCTGGATGGAGAAGCCGCGCTCGATCACGGCCACGGGCATGGACCCTGCCATGCCGTGGCGGGCGAGTCCGGCGGCGAGGTGGGGGAGTGTGCCGATCCCCATCAACACGACGATGGTGCCGCCGAGCCCGACGAGGTGCCGGAGCTCTTCCTCGTCGAGCGGGGTGTGGGCGGACAGCACCGTGAACAGGCGGCTGACCTCGCGGTGCGTCACCGGAATCCCTGCCGCGGCCGGCACCGAGATCGCGCTCGTCACCCCGGAGATCACGGTCACCGTCACGCCGGCCTTCCGGCAGGCGATCACCTCTTCGCCGCCACGGCCGAACACGAACGGGTCGCCGCCCTTGAGGCGCACGACCGTCTGGCCGGAGCGGGCGGACGCCACCAGCATCCGTTCGATCTCCGCCTGGGACACGGCATGGTAGCCGGGAGTCTTGCCCACATTGACCTGCTCGGCCCCCGGGCACCACTCGTCGAGCCGGTCGTTGGGACCGAGCCGGTCGAAGAAGACCACGTCGGCGTCGCGGAGCGCCTGGATCGCGGCCACCGTGAGCAGTCCGCCGTCACCGGGCCCGCCGCCGACCAGCGTGACGTGGCCGAGCGCGGCGACGGATGCCGCGGGTTCCCGGACGAGCCACACTCGGACAGTCGCGCAGGCGGCGACCACGATCCGTTCGGTTCCGGGGGACACATCCACCAACACCACCAGGTCGACGGCGGAGACCAGGTCCCGCCACCCGTGCGGGAAGTGCGGATACTCGACCGGGCGCACCTGGGGGCTCGGTCGCCCGGGGGAGTGGCCGTCGACCGGCGGGGACGCCAGGTAGACCGTGGCGCCGGAGGCCAGGTAGCGGGCGAGCACCCGGCGCGCGGGGCGAGCGGTGCCGAAGACGAGCACCCGCCTCCCGGCCAGGTCGAGACTGAGGTCCATGGGTCACTCTCCGATCGGGGCGTCAGCCGGACGCAGTGGGATGGTCGGCCCCGACACCAGCACCGGGGTGGTGGGCGCGCCGCCGGCCGCGCGCTCGGCGGGCCAGGCCGGGCGCGGCTGGCCGCGTTCGATCACCTGCACCACGGCCGGGTCCGGGGTGGCGGGCGCGTTCACGAAGGACCGGAAGCGGCGCAGGCGCTCCGGGTCTTTGAGGGTCGCCGCCCACTCGTCCTCGTAGTTGCCCACGTGGGCGTGCATGGCCAGTTCCAGCTCGGCGGCGATGCCGAGCGAGTCGTGCACGACCACGTCGCGCACATGGTCGAGGCCACCCGCCAGGTCCTCCTGCCACCGGGCCGTGCGCTGCAGCCGGTCTCCGGTGCGGATGTAGTACATCAGGTACCGGTCGATGTAGCGGATCAGGGTCTCGTCGTCGAGGTCCTGCGCCAGTAGTTGCGCGTGTGCCGGTTGGTAGCCGCCGTTGCCGCCGACGTACAGGTTCCAGCCCTGCTCGGTGGCGATGATGCCCACGTCCTTGCCGCGCGCCTCGGCGCACTCCCGGGCGCAACCGGACACGCCGAGTTTGAATTTGTGCGGCGCGCGCAGGCCCCGATACCGCAGTTCGAGGGTGATGGCCATCGCCACGGCATCCTGCACCCCGAACCGGCACCAGGTGGAGCCCACACACGACTTCACCGTGCGCAGCGACTTGCCGTAGGCCTGGCCGGATTCGAATCCGGCGTCGACCAGGATCTTCCAGATTTCCGGCAGCTGTTCGAGGCGCGCCCCGAACAGGTCGATGCGCTGTCCGCCGGTGATCTTCGTGTACAGGTTGAAGCCCGCGGCCACCTCGGCGATCACCGCGAGCTTCGCCGGCGTGATCTCCCCGCCCGGGATGCGCGGCACCACCGAGTAGGTGCCGTCCTTCTGCATGTTGGCCAGCGCCCGGTCGTTGGTGTCCTGAAGGGTGCCGCGGCCGGAGTCGAGGATGTAACCGGCGGTCTGGGTGGCCAAGATCGACGCGATCACCGGCTTGCAGATGTCACAGCCAAGGCCGCTGCCGAACCGGTCCATGATCTGCTCGAACGAGGTCAGCTGCAGGATCCGCACCGACTCGAAGAGCTCGCTGCGGCAGAGCGCGATGTGCTCGCAGAGCGCCCGGGACACCTCGATTCCCGCGCGGGTCAGCTCGGTCTCGAGGATCTTCTTCACGAGCGGCACGCAGGAGCCGCATTGGGTGCCGGCGCGGGTGCAGGCCTTGAGCGGGCTGAGCTCCGTGCAGGCACCGTCGTGGCCGAGGGCACCGTGGTCGCCGCGCACGGCGGCGCGCACCGTGCCGACCGACACGTTGTTGCAGGAGCAGAGCTGCACGTCGTCGGGCAGGTCGCTGTTCTCAGGTGGTTCAGCGCCCGCGGCCGAGAGGTAGGCGCCCGGTTCGGTCGGGAGTTCGCGCCCGAGCAGGGGGCGCAGGGCTGTGAAGGGTGCGGTGTCCCCGACGAAGACGCCTCCCAGCAGAGTTTTCGCATCGTCGGTGACGACGATCTTCTGGTAGAGACCTCGGGCCGGGTCGGCGTAGACCACCTCGAGGGCATGCTCGCTGGTGGCCAGCGCGTCGCCGAAACTCGCCACCTCCACACCCGATAGCTTGAGTTTCGTGGCGTCGTCGACGCCCGGGAAGAGCGCCGCGCCGCCGTACAGCCGGTCGGCCACCACCTCCGCCATCGCATTGGCGGGCGCGACCAGGCCCACACACGTGCCGTCGACGCTGGCCACCTCGCCGATCGCCCAGATGCCGGGGATCGAGGTGGAGCAGTCAGGTCCGATGGCGATGCCGCCGCGGGCGCCGAGCCCGAGCCCGGCCGCGGCGGCCAGTTCGTCGCGCGGGGTGATGCCGATGGAAAAGACGACCAGGTCGGCATGCAGCTGCGTGCCGTCGGTGAGACTGACCCCGAGCACCCGGCCCGTGGGCGAGGTCAGGATCTTCGTGGGCCGGTTGCCGAGGGCGAGGCTCACCCCTTGGGCCTGGATCAGACGGCCGAGCGCCTGCCCGGCGCCCTCGTCCAGCTGCGTCGACATGAGCCACTTCCCGGAGTGCACGATGGTCGACCGGCCGCCGAGCCGCGCCAGACCGCCGGCCGCTTCAAGCCCCAGCAGGCCGCCGCCCACCACGACGATGTTCGCGGGGCGACCGAGCCGTTCGCCGAGACGCCCGACCTCGCCCACCAGGAAATCGACGTCTTCGATGGTGCGGTAGACGTGGCCGGCGTCGGCGCCGGGGATGTCCGGCACGGTCGCCGAGGAACCGGTGGCGAACACCAGGTCGTCCCACTCGAGCGTTTCGCCGTTGTGCAGCGTGACGGTGTGCATCGCCGGGTCGATCGCCACGACCCGGCTCCCGCCGCGGTAACGGATGCCGGGTGCAGCCCACAGCGCGGGGTCACCCAGCGTGAGGTCCTCCGATTCAACCAGCCGCCGGGAAAGCGCCACCCGGTCGTAGGGCAGATGGTCTTCTTCGCCGAGAACCGTGACGGCGTGGTTTGCCCCGTGCCCGGCGGGCACCTGCAGGGTGCGGGCCTGCATGGCCTCCGTGAAACGGTGGGCGGCCGGACCGCCTCCGATCACGACGACGCGACGGGGTGCATCCGACCCGGTGGGGATGCTGTTGAGGTTCTCCATGGCTGCGCCTTCCGAGTAGGTGTGTCGCCAGCCTAAAAGCGGCGGGTTTCCCCCCGGTTGCGCCCACGTAACAACGTGTGACCGCGACCTCACCGGGTTTCGGCGGCGCTGTGAGGTGTTCTTTACACAATTGACTCCCCGGGTGTCCTGCCCGGAAATCACGACTCCCTAGCGTGATCAGCACAACTAGAAAGGTCCGGTGTCCCATGACGATCGCCCTCAGGCTCGAACCCCGCAGTACCCGCACCGAACGCTGGTCCAGCGTCTGCGCCGTCACCGAACTCGAACCGCTCTGGGGTGAGGCTGCCCTGGTCGGCTCCGAGCAGCTGGCGATCGTGCTCCTGCCGGGGGGCACCGTTTTCGTGGTTGCCAACCAGGACCCGGCCACCGGTTCGTTCGTCATGTCTCGCGGCATCGTGGGCTCGAAGGGCAACCGGTACACGCTCGCCTCGCCCCTGCACAAGCAGGTCTACGACCTGGCAACGGGGGAGTGCTTCACCTCCGCCGCCTACGCCCTGCGCACCTTCCCGGTGCGCGTCGACGACGGCGTCGTGAAGGTGCTGCTGGATGCCGCGGCCTGATTCACCGCCCCGGCTCACCCGTTCCGCTTCTCACTTCCCTGCTCCCACCACTCCCGAGGAGAACCTGATGACACCCACCGAAGCATCCGTGCTCGACACCATTCAGCCTCTGGCCGCGCCGGGAGCACGGCTCGGCCACCGCCCCGGCCGCTGGATCGACGATTGGAACCCCGAGAACGATGAGCAGTGGGAGGGTGGTGGCAAGCTCATCGCCTCCCGCAACCTGAAATGGTCGATCTTCGCCGAGTTCCTCGGCTTCGTCATCTGGCAGCTCTGGAGCATCGTGGTCGTGCAGTTGCCCGCCGCTGGCTTCACTTTCGACACCGGGGAGATCTTCTGGCTGATCTCGATGCCGGCGCTCGTCGGCGCCACCCTGCGCTTCCCGTACACCTTCCTCGTGCCCAAGCTGGGCGGTCGCAACTGGACTGTGATCTCGGCCGGCCTGCTGCTGCTCCCCGCCGTCGCTCTGGGCGTCGCCGTCGGAAACCCCGACACCCCCTTCCCGGTCATGCTGCTCGTCGCCGCCCTCGCCGGCTTCGGCGGCGGCAACTTCGCCAGCTCGATGTCGAACATCACCTATTTCTACCCGCAGAGCCAGAAGGGTTGGGCGCTCGGCCTGAACGCGGCCGGCGGCAACCTCGGCGCATCCGTCTCCCAGCTGGTTGTCCCCATCGTGATCACGCTCGGCGCCGTCGGCACCCTCAACCTCTCGCTCGCCGGTTGGTTCTGGATCCCCTTTATCCTCGTGGCCATGTGCGGCGCGTGGAAGTACATGGACAACCTCGCCAGCGCCAAGGCGGACTTCGCCGCCTCGCTCGCCGCCATCCGCGAGCCGCACCTGTGGATCCTTGCCCTGCTCTACATCGGCACCTTCGGCTCGTTCATCGGCTTCGCGAGCGTGTTCCCCAAGCTCATCGCAGACCAGTTCCCGGCGTACTCGTCGTTCCAGGTGGTCACCGCCTCACTGTCGCTCGCATTCCTCGGCGCACTGGTCGGCTCGCTGGCCCGCCCGCTCGGCGGCCGCCTCGCCGACCGGTTCGGCGGAGCCCGAGTCACCGTCGTTGCGTTCGCCGTGATGGCCGCCGGCGCCCTGACCGTGATCGCGGTGCTCCCGCTCGGCAACTTCTGGGTCTTCCTGGCCAGTTTCCTGCTGATCTTCGTTGCCACCGGGGTGGGCAACGGCTCGACCTACCGAATGATCCCCACCGTCTTCGCCGCCCGCAGCGGCGTCACGGATGCGCACCGCGACTCGGGTGACGTGGACACGCGGCGAAAGACCGCGGCGGCCCTCGGCCTGATCTCCGCGATCGGCGCCTACGGCGGCTTCATCATCCCGCAGGTTCTGGGGCTGTCGAAGGCCACGACCGGCGACTACACGAACGCGATCTTCGCCTTCGTCGGCGCCTACGTCGTGATGATGGGCGTGACCGCGTTCTGCTACCTGCGCCGCGGCTCGTCGGTCGCCGGGCACCGCATCTAGTCATGGATTCCGCAACCAGCACCCACTGCCCCTACTGCGCGCTGCAATGCGCGATGACCCTGACGGCGCATGGCGCCGGCGTGACCGTCACCGGGCGAGCCTTCCCCACCAACCGGGGCGGCCTGTGCAAGAAGGGCTGGACCGCCGCGGAGCTGCTGACCTCACCCGACCGCATCCTCGAACCCATGATGCGGCGTCCCGACGGCAGTTTCGCGCCGGCCTCCTGGGCGGAGGCGCTCGACCTGATCGCCGAGCGCCTCTCCGGGAGCAGGGCCGAGCACGGCGCCGACTCGGTCGGGGTATTCGGGGGCGGCGGGCTCACCAACGAGAAGGCGTACCAGCTGGGCAAGTTTGCCCGCGTCGCGCTCGGCACCTCCCGCATCGACTACAACGGACGGTTCTGCATGTCCTCCGCGGCCGCCGCCGGCAACCGGGCGTTCGGCCTCGACCGTGGTCTTCCGTTCCGGGTTGAGGACCTCGACGCCGCCGGCACCATCCTGATCCTCGGCTCCAACGTGGCCCAGACCATGCCGCCCTTCATCGGACACCTCGACGGCGCCCGCGCCGCGGGCGGCCTGATCGTCGTCGACCCGCGCCGCTCGGCCACGGCTCGGCTGACGGATGACGGTGCCGGCCTGCACGTGCAGCCCACCCCCGGCAGCGACCTGGCCCTGCTGCTCGGGTTGACCCACATCGTGATCACCGAGAAACTCGTCGACGTCGCCTACGTGGCCGATCGCACGGTGGGCTTCGACGAGCTGCGCCGCAGTGTGGGCGCCTGGTACCCCGAGCGGGTGCAGGCAGCCACGGGCGTTCCTGCCTGGCAGCTGCGGCAGGCGGCCCGCCGCCTCGCCGCCGGGCACGGAACCTACATTCTCACCGGGCGGGGTGTGGAACAGCACGTCGACGGCACCGACACCACAACCGCCGCGATCAACCTGAGTCTTATCCTGGGTCTTGTCGGCACGACGCACTCCGGCTACGGCACCCTCACCGGCCAGGGCAACGGCCAGGGCGGGCGGGAGCACGGCCAGAAATGCGACCAGCTCCCCGGCTACCGCAAGATCACCGACCCGGCCGCGCGCGCGCACGTTGCCGGGGTCTGGGGTGTGTCCCCGGAGTCCCTGCCCGGGGTGGGCCTGCCCGCCGTGCAACTGCTCGCGTCAATGGGGGTGTCGGGTGGCATCCGCTGCCTGCTCGTGCACGGCGCGAACGTGGTCGTGTCGGCGCCCGACGCAAAGCAGGTGCGCACCGGCCTCGAGGCGCTCGACTTCCTCGTGGTCAGTGACTTCTTCTTCTCCGAGACGGCCGCGCTCGCCGACGTGGTGCTGCCGGTCACGCAGTGGGCGGAGGAGGACGGCACGATGACCTCGCTCGAGGGCCGAGTCATCCGTCGCCGCCGGGCGGTCACCGCCCCGCCCGGTGTGCGCAGTGAACTCTGGATCCTGCACGAGCTCGCCCGCCGACTGCATTCCCCGTCGACGTTCAGCACTGACCCAGCCGAGGTGTTCGACGAATTGTGCCGGGCCTCCGCGGGCGGCCTCGCCGACTATTCGGGGCTCAGCTATGACCGGCTCGGTGCCGGCGACGAGTCCGATGAACCGACCTATTGGCCCTATCCGGCCGGGTCCACCGGCACACCGCGCCTGTTCCTCGACCGGTTCGCGCACGCCGACGGCCGCGCCCGTATCCACGCCGTGCAGAACCGGGCGACGGATGCCCCGGCCGCCACGGGCGGAATCCTCACCCTGATCACCGGCCGCCTGCTCGAGCACTACCAGTCCGGCGCGCAGACCCGACGGGTGCCCGAACTGGCGAACGCGCAGCCGGAGGCCCGGCTGCAGCTGCACCCCGCCACAGCCGAACAGCTGGGCGTGGTGCACGGCGGTTGGGTGAACGTGACGAGTGCCCGCGGAATCGTGCGCTGCCGGGCCGAGGTGACCCTGGACATCCGTCACGACACGGTGTTCCTCCCGTTTCACTTCCCCGGCGATCAAAGTGCCAACCGGCTCACCGGCGGCGCCACCGACCCGATCTCGGGCATGCCCGAATTCAAGACCACGACCGTGCGGGTTCGTGCGGTCGCCGAGCACGCCGAGCCCGAGGAAATGAGGGTGTATGCCTGATCAGTTCGACGCCGACCGATCGGGCCACCCCGGGGGAGCCGGCCCCGAACGGTTCGTGCTCGTGGGCTACGGCCCGGTTGGAGCCCGGTTCGCCGACCAACTCCTGCCCGCCGTGCACGCCGGCCTGGCCACCCTGACGGTGGTTGGCGCCGAATCGGTCGACGCCTACAACCGGGTGCTGATCGCCGACTACGCCGTGGGGCGCACCGACCGCGACGCCCTCGAGGTCACCGACCCGCTGGCCGCTCGCGCCGCCGGGGTGCGCATCCTCACCGGCACCAGCGTCACGGCGATCAATCGCAGCCTCCGCACGGTCACCCTCGGAACGGGCGAAGCGCTGCCCTGGGACCGGCTCGTGCTCGCCACCGGCGCCCGCGCCAACGTGCCCACCCTCGACGGCGTCACCCGGGTGCGGCACAACCTGCTGTCACCTCCCGCGGAGGCCGCGGGACTCGATTCCGCCGACGCGCCCCTGCCCCGCGGGGTCACCGCGCTCCGCGACCTCGACGACGCGCAGACGATCCTGGCCGCCGTGCGGTCCGGCGCGCGAATCGTCGTGCTCGGTGCCGGCGTGCTCGGTCTGGAGTTCGCGCTCGCGGCGGCGCAGGCCGGCAGCGAAACCTGCGTTGTGTACCACGGCGAGATTCCGATGAACCGCAACCTCGACCGCGGGGGCGGCACCGTGCTCGCCCGCCGGATTCGTCAGGCCGGGGTGAGCATGGTCAAGCATGCCCGCGCCGAGAGCATCCTCTTCCACGACGACGGGGTGCCGCGCTTCGATGCGCTGATCTGCGCCGACGGCAAGCAGATCCACGGCGACCTCCTGGTGCTCTCCTGCGGCGTCGGCGCCCGCACCGAGCTCGCCTCCCTCGCCGGGCTCAGCGTCTCCACCGGGGTCCTGGTCGACGCGTCACTGCGGAGCTGGACCGACCTCGGAATCTACGCGATCGGGGACTGTGCCCACGTCGCACCGCGCCCCGGGCCCGGCGCCTCCGCCGCCCCGCCGGCCGGGGGCCCGTCCGGGCTGATCGGGCCCGGCTGGCGGCAGGCGGACTGGCTGGCCGCGCAGTTCCGGGCCGAACTGGCGGGCGTCACCGCCGGCCCGCCGCTGCCTCCGGAGCCGGACTCCGTGGTGATGCTCAAGGCCGAGGGCGTCGACGTCGTCGCGGCCGGCGACACGCGACCAGACCTGTGGGACACCGACAAGGCCGACCACGCCGCCGGGTGCGGGTCCGGTCGGGTCAGCGTCTCGCAATGGGCTGACCCCGAGCACGGCCGCTACGTGAAGATGGTCACGCGTGACGGCATCCTGAACGGCTTCGTCAGTGTCGGCATGCCTCGAACGGCCGCTGAGTTGACTCTGCTCTACCAGCGCGGCAGCGAACTGCCCATGGACCGTTCCCTGCTGTTGCGCTTCGACGGGCCGGACTTCGAGCCATCCGCGGGCGCCAACGCGTTCGCCTCGGATGCGACGGTGTGCTGGTGCAACGGCGTCACCGTCGGCACCATCACCGAGTCGATCGGGGGCGGCCAGACCACCGTCGCGTGCATCGGCACGGCAACCAGGGCCGGCACCGGCTGCGGCGGTTGCACGGGACGGATCGCAGAGGTGCTGGAGCGGTTCGCCCCCTAGCCGAGCGACACTGTCCCCAACGACCGGCGACGCCGGACCCGAGCTGGAGGAGGGTGGGCGGGCGCACGAGCAGCTCGTGGAGCGGGCCTGGCGGTGGGCTGCAGGTAGGACGGTGGGTGCAGCACCTCGCCGGACCTGGCGGGGCCACTCTCACCCTGCTGCTTATCGACCACGAGATCGACCAGTTGCTCGCCGCCCCGGCCGAGTTCGCCGCACGCAGCTTCAGACCGCTCCGACCTGCTAAACTCGGACGGTTGCCGTTTGACGGCCGCGGATCAAGAGAGCCCAGGCATTCGGCCCCGGGCACCGCGCAGTGAGAGAAAGGGGATCCCATCTATGGCACTCGAAGCTAATGCAAAGAAGGCGATCATCGAAAAGTACGCTACCCACCCAGGCGACACCGGGTCCCCCGAAGTTCAGATCGCGATGCTCACGCAGCGCATCCTGGACCTCACGGAGCACCTGAAAGAGCACAAGCACGACCACCACTCGCGTCGTGGCCTGCTGCTCATGGTCGGTCAGCGCCGTCGTCTGCTCGGTTACCTGTCGGATGTCGACATCAACCGGTACCGCACGCTGATCAGCAGCCTCGGACTGCGCCGCTAGGGCACTTTTCGAAGACACCGCGATCTTCTTGCGAAACGGGTCGTCACCTTTCAGGTGGCGGCCCGTTTTGTGTGTTCGGGGCAGGCGCGGGAATATCCCCGGGCCTGCCCCGGTTTCCCCGAACGATGTCTACTTCTGCGCTGAGCCTGTCCGTGCTCGATCTGATCCCCGTCCGCACACCCCAGAGCTCCGCTCAGGCGATCGCGGCGGCCGTGCGTCTAGCCCAGAGTGCTGACCGCCTCGGTTACACCCGGTATTGGGTCGCGGAGCACCACAATATGCAGGCGGTGGCGTCGACGAACCCGCCCGTGCTGATCGGCATCCTCGCGGCCCGGACCGAACGCATCCGAGTCGGCTCCGGGGGAGTCATGCTGCCCAACCACTCGCCGCTCGTGATCGCCGAGCAGTTCGGCATCCTCGAAGCGGCATTCCCCGGTCGCATAGATCTGGGGCTGGGCCGGGCACCCGGCAGTGACCCGATGATCACCGCGCTGCTGCGCGCGAGCGGAGCCGTGAGCGAGGTCGACGCGTTCCCGCGCAACATCGCCGACATCGCGGCGCTGCTTCACCCCGACGGGGCCTCGCTCAGCCTGACCTCCGGCCAAGAGTACGCACTGCACGCGACGCCCGCAGCCACCGGCATGCCCGAAATCTGGCTGCTCGGCTCCAGCGAGTATTCGGCTCGGCTCGCCGCCCGGCAGGGCATGCCCTACGTCTTCGCCAACCACTTTGCCGGGGACGGCACCACCCAGGCCCTCGAGCTCTACCGCCGCGGGTTCATGCCCAGTGAGACCCTCGGCGCACCTCGCACGATCCTCACCCTGAATGTGGCGGTCGCCGACACGAAGGCTGAGGCACTCGCCCTCGCGCTGCCGCAGATGCAGCAGATGGCGCGTTTGCGCTCGGGCCTTCCACTCGGTCCGCTCGCCACTGTGGAAGAGGCCGCGGCAGCGCCCATGACGCCGGCGCTGCTCGGCATGATCGACAGGATGGCCGCCACCTGGATCATCGACGAGCCCGTCGCCGCGGCCGCGCGCATCCGTGCCCTCGCGACGCAGTTCGGGGTCGACGAGGTCATGCTGCAGCCGATCGCCTCCGCGTACGCGGACGCGGACCCGTTGGCCTCACCGGCCCGCGAGCACACGCTCGAACTGCTCGCCGCGGCGCTGCTGGGCGGCAAGGTACCGGCCGACGAACTGGCCACGGCGGGCTAGGTCGGTCGCCGGCACGCGTTGTGGTGACTTCGTCCTGAACGAATTCGACGGAGACCTTGCCCTAGACGGCCGCAAAACCTCGAGAACGCTTCTTTTTGGATAGAATCTCCGTCGAATTGGTTCGACGCCGTCCGCGGGACTTTGTTGGCTCAGGCGTCCGGTTCCGTCATATCGACCACATGTGACTTGACGTGGGTCTTCAGCGCCTCGATGCCTTTGAGGGCCTCCGCCTTGGAGCGATAGCTCTCGGAGGTCGCGATCACTTCGCCGTTGTTGGCCTTCAGCCGAAACTGGAATCCGCCGGATCGTTCTGCGTAGAGCTCGTATTTTCCGCTCATCACACACTCATTTCCTCAACATTGAAAAACGTGGTCGGCAACACGGCCGTTGCAAAAACACTACCGCTCCCGGTGGCGCGCCCGGTGACCGTCGCCCGCGCGGACAGCTGACGGGCACCTGGGGCTCGAGAGTGGCGCTATGCGGCGCCGAGCAGGCGCAGCCCGGCCGCCGCGGCTGCGCCCGCAATGACCACGACCAGGAACGGCGCCTTCAGCCAGAGTGCGGTCGCCGCGGCCACGAGTGCACCGAGCCGGGCGTCGACGGTCAGCGCCTGGCCGGTGGCGAGGGCGTTCGCGGCGGTCAGGGAGGCGAGCAATCCGATCGTGAGCGTGCCGGCCACACGGGCGATCCGCGCATTGGTGAGCAACTTGCGCGGCACAAGGTATCCGAGCAGCTTCGTGAGGAACCCCGCCGCACAGGCCACTACGATCCAGAACCACACGCTCATCGGAGAGTCCCGGCGTTCGTCGCGCCGGACCGGTCGCCGAGATCGGGGTAGGGGTCGACGTCGGGCTCAAGACCCTTTCCGTCCGGTCCGTGCCGAAAGCCGAACCAGCCGATGCCGCCCGCGACGACGGCCGCCACCAGGATGGGCACACCCGGCGGAACGAACGGCACGGCCAGCACGGTCGCCAAGGCGCACACCACGGCGATCGTCCCGGCCTCCCTGGACCGCAGTCGAGGCCAGAGCAGGCCGAGGAACGCCGCGACCGCAGCCCCGTCGAGTCCCCACCGTTTCGGGTCACCGAGGGCGTCGCCTGCGAACGCGCCGACCAGGGTGAATGCATTCCAGAGCACGAAGATGCCCACGCCGGCCACCCAGAAACCCCTCCTCTGCTCGACCGGGTCGGTTTGCCCGGTGCTGGTGGCCAGCGACTCGTCGATGGTGACCTGGGCTGCGGCGACCCGGCGCCAGCCCCGCGGGTGCAGGAGCGCGTTCAGCTGCATGCCGTACACGGCGTTACGGATGCCGAGCAGTGCCGCCGCGCCCGCTGCCGCGGGTCCGCTGCCACCGCCGGCGATCACCCCGATGAACGCGAACTGGGAGCCCCCGGAGAACAGGAGCAGGCTCAGTACTGAGGTCTGCCAGACGTCGAGGCCGGAGGCAACCGACAGGGCGCCGAACGAGATGCCGTAGAGCCCCGTGGCCACCGCGATCGACAGGCCGACCCGGGCCCCGGGGGAGTGGCGGAGATCGGTGGGCACCGGTCAATGCTAGGGGGGCGGGCGCCGGTTGCGGGCCAGTGGGCAGCCGGTGCGAATCGTCTGGCCGGGCGGGGATACCCGGGGTGGGCCTAATATTGACCGGTACCCAACTGAACGGAAGCACCCAGTTATGAGCGTCTGGCGCACCAAAAGCATCGAAGCCTCCATGGCCGACTCCCTTGAGAAGGGCCACAGTCTCAAGCGCACGCTGGGCACCTGGGACCTCATGATCATGGGGGTGGCGGTCGCCGTGGGTGCCGGCATCTTCTCGGTCGGTGCAAAGGCGGCCGGAAGCTATGCCGGGCCATCCGTCACCCTGGCCTTCCTGCTCGCCGCGATCACCTGCGCGCTCGCCATCATGTGTTACGCGGAGTTCGCCTCTGCGGTTCCCGTGGCCGGGTCCGCGTACACCTTCACCTACGCGACCCTCGGTGAGCTGCTCGCCTGGATCATCGGCTGGGACCTCATCCTCGAGATGCTGACCGCCGCGGCCGTGATCGCCAAGTACTGGGGCATCTACCTCAGCGAGGTCTTCGAACTCTGGAACTGGGATGTCCCGGCCACGATCTCCGTGTTCGGTCTGCAGGTCAGCTGGGGTGCGTTTGTCATCGTCGCCATCTTCACCACCCTGCTGGTGCTCGGCACCAAGCTCTCCGCGCGCGTCGCCAGCATCTTCACCATCCTCAAGGTCGCGATCGTGCTGTTCGTGATCGTCGTCGGTGCCTTCTTCATCAACCCCAAGAACTACACGCCGTTCATCCCGGAGGCCGTGCCCTCCACGGGTGGCGACGGCGACGTCTGGATGCAGTCGCTCTTCTCGTTCATGACCGGAGCCCAGCCGGCCCAGTACGGCCTGTTCGGACTACTCGCCGGCGCATCACTGGTCTTCTTCGCGTTCATCGGCTTCGACGTGGTCGCGACCAGCGCCGAAGAGGTCAAGAACCCGCAGAAGACCCTGCCGCGCGGCATCTTCGCCGGCTTGGCCATCGTCACGGTCCTCTACCTCGGTGTCAGTCTTGTGCTCACGGGAATGGTGCCGTACACGGTTCTCGCCGACGATCCCAACGCCTCGCTCGCGACGGCGTTCATCTCGGTCGGCGCCGGCTGGGCCGCCCAGGTGATCTCGGTCGGCATCCTGGTGGGGCTGACCACCGTGATCATGGTGTTGCTGCTCGGCCTGTCCCGCGTGCTCTTCGCCATGAGCCGTGACGGCCTGCTGCCCCGCGGACTGAGCGTCACGTCGTCCAAGCGCGGCACCCCCGCCCGGGTGCAGATCATCTCCGGCGCCGCCGTGGCCCTGATCGCCGGGTTCACCGACGTGGGCGTGCTCGAGGAAATGATCAACATCGGCACGCTGTCGGCGTTCGTGCTGGTCAGCATCGCCGTGGTCGTGTTGCGCAAGAAGCGGCCCGACCTGCCCCGGGCGTTCAAGGTGCCGTTCTCGCCGTACCTGCCGATCCTCTCGGCGGTGCTGTGCTTCTGGCTGATGCTCAACCTCACGACGCTCACCTGGGTGCGCTTCGCGGTGTGGCTCGCGATCGGGATCGCGGTGTACTTCCTCTACGGACGTCGCCATTCGGTGGTCGGCATCGAGGCCAAGCGAGTCTTCGACGAAACGCTCCGCGAGGAGATCATCGCCGAGGAGAATTCCGCGCGAGGCAAGTAGCTGCGCCGCCATCCGCTCCTGCTTACGGTCACGACCGCCTACCTGGCGTTCGTCGGTTGGGTGACG
The DNA here is from genome assembly GCF_004402375.1 of Cryobacterium breve. Lineage (GTDB taxonomy): Bacteria > Actinomycetota > Actinomycetes > Actinomycetales > Microbacteriaceae > Cryobacterium > Cryobacterium breve. Next base: position 96,548 of record NZ_SOGJ01000005.1, on the reverse strand, counting down.
CTCGGGCCGCAGCCGCTCGACAGCAGCAACAATGGGCTGCTGCTGCGGGCGCTCGGGTTCTTCGCCCGGCACGACTCCACCGACTGGATCACGTACGGTCGGGTCGAATTCGCCGCCAACATCGCCATGTTCATCCCGGTCGGGGTGTTCCTCCTGCTTCTGTTCGGCCGCCGGCTCTGGTGGCTGGCCATCGCGCTGGGCCTCCTGCTCACCGGCTCCATCGAGTTCACCCAGCAGTTCCTGCCGACCCGGTTTCCGGATGTGCGCGATCTGGTCGCGAACGGCAGCGGTGCCGCGCTCGGGGTGCTGATCGCCCTCGTTCAGACGATGTACCAGGTCGTGCGCCGTGACGAGGCCCGCCCGAGACGGGCCGCAGCGACCTACAGTCGGTAGAGGCGAGCCTCCCAGGGGCGCAGGGTGTGCGTGGGGGGTGCGGCGGCATCCGTTGCGGCCGGGTAGTTGGCCAGAATCAGGTGGGCAGCCGAGACGTCCACCGGCAGCGGGTCGGTGAGGGGGTCATCGGATGCGTTCGCCACCACGAGCAGCGTCTCATCACCCCGCCTGCGGGTGAAGGCGTAGAGCACTTCGTGGTCGGGTTCGAGCAGGGTGAAGTCGCCGAGGGCAACCACCGCGCTCTCATGACGGAGCGCGATCAGCTGTTGGTAGAAGCGGAACACGCTCCGTTCGCTCGCACGGTCGGCGGCAACGTTGACCCGGTCGCTGTTCGGGTTCACGGCCAGCCACGGCGTGCCGGTGGTGAAGCCGGCCTGTGCCGAGGCGTCCCACTGCATGGGGGTGCGCGCGTTGTCACGGCCCATGGTCTGCACGCCGGCGAGCACGGTGCCCGGATCCAGGTCGAACTCTTCCACGGCCTCGCGGTAGTGGTTGAGGGACTCGAGGTCGCGGTAGTCGTCGATGGAGTCGAAGTGCACATTCGTCATTCCGATCTCCTCGCCCTGGTAGATGTAGGGCGTGCCGCGGTGCAAGTGCAGCACCAGCGCCCACAGCGTCGCGGACTCGTAGCGCAAGGAGGTGTCGTTGCCGAAGCGCGACACGAGCCGGGGCTGGTCGTGGTTGTTCAGGTAGAGGCTGTTCCAGCCGGTCGCGGCCAGCCTCTCCTGCCAACGGGACAGGCTCTGCTTCAGCGCCGGCAGGTTGCGGGGAAGCACATCGAACTTATGCTCGCCCTGGTCGAGGCCGACATGCTCGAACTGGAATATCATGTCCACTTCGCGCCGAGCGGGGTCAGTGAACAGCAGAGCGTCATCCGTGCTCACGCCCGGCATCTCGCCGACGGTGAGGTGCTGGCCCGTGCGCCCGTCGAAGACCTCCCGGTGCATCTCCTGCAGGAAGTCGTGGATTTGCGGCCCCATCGGCGAGCCGCCGCCAGTGGCCGGGGCCGGCCCGTCGATCAGCTCGGCCTGCTTGGCGATGTAGTTGATCACGTCCATCCGGAAGCCGTCGACGCCGCGGTCCAGCCACCAGTTCATCATCGAGTAGATGGCCTGCCGCACCTCGGCGTTCTCCCAGTTGAGGTCAGGCTGCTGCCTCGCGAACAGGTGCAGGTAGTACTCGTCGGTGGTCGGATCCAGGGTCCAGGCCGGGCCGCTGAAGGCGCTGCCCCAGCCGTTGGGCAGGCTGCCGTTCGCCTCGGGCTTCCGCCACCAGTACCAGTCGCGCTTCGGGTTCGTCAGCGACGACTTCGACTCCTGGAACCAGGCGTGCTCGTCGCTGGTGTGGTTCACCACCAGGTCCATCACGATCTTGATGCCGCGTTCATGGGCCTCGGCGAGCAGCAGGTCGAACTCCGCCAGGCTGCCGAAGACCGGTTCGATGTCCTGGTAGTCGCTGATGTCATAGCCGTTGTCGTGCTGCGGTGACGGGTAGACGGGGGAGAGCCAGACCGCGTCGACTCCCAGCTCCGCAAGGTAGTCGAGCTTCGAACGGATGCCGCCGAGGTCGCCGATCCCGTCGCCGTCGGAGTCCGCGAAGCTGCGCGGGTACACCTGGTAGACGACGGCGCTGGTCCACCAGGGGACGCCGGTCGCGGGGGTGGACTCGGAGGTGGCCGTCCCGGCCGTTCGTGCGCTGGTTGTCATGCCTTCGATCCTCCCACCCGGCACTTCCGCCACCGAATAGAATCGGCCATGCGCGATGCGCGAGCGAGAGGCTGCACATGCAATTCGGAATCTTCACCGTCGGTGACCTGACGGTCAACCCCACGACCGGCCATGCTCCGACCGAGCACGATCGCATCACGGCCATGGTCGCCATCGCCCAGAAGGCGGAAGAGGTCGGACTCGACGTCTTCGCCGCCGGCGAGCACCACAACCCGCCGTTCGTGCCCTCCTCGCCCACCACGCTGCTCGGCTACATCGCCGCGAAGACCGAGCGCATCATCCTGTCCACGGCGACGACGCTGATCACGACCAACGACCCGGTGAAGATCGCCGAAGACTATGCCATGCTCCAGCACCTCTCCGGCGGCCGGGTCGACCTGATGCTCGGCCGCGGCAACACCGGCCCGGTCTACCCGTGGTTCGGCCAGGATCTCCGCCAGGGCATCCCGCTGGCGCTGGAGAACTACGCGTTGCTGCGCCGGCTGTGGCGCGAGGACGTCGTGGACTGGGAGGGCCAGTTCCGCACCCCGCTGCAGGGGTTCCAGTCGACGCCGCGACCCCTCGACGGTGTGCCGCCCTTCATCTGGCACGGCAGCATCCGCAGCCCGGAAATCGCCGAGCAGGCCGCGTACTACGGTGACGGTTTCTTCGCCAACAACATCTTCTGGCCCCGGGACCACTACCTCAAGCTGATCAGTCTGTACCGGGCCCGGTTCGAGCACTACGGCCACGGCCGCGCCGACCAAGCCATTGTGGGCCTCGGCGGCCAGGTCTTCATGCGCACGAACTCGCAGGACGCCGTCGACGAATTCCGGCCCTACTTCGACAACGCCCCTGTCTACGGCCACGGCCCGAGCCTCGAGGAATTCACCGAGCAGACACCGCTGACCGTCGGCAGCCCGCAGCAGGTCATCGATCGCTACGCGGGCATGCGCGACTACTTCGGCGACTACCAGCGCCAGCTGTTCCTGATGGACCACGCCGGACTGCCGCTGAAAACAGTGCTTGAGCAGCTCGACATCCTCGGCGGCGAGGTCGTGCCCGTGCTCCGGCGGGAGCTGGCTGCGAACCGGCCCGCGCACGTGCCCGACGCCCCGACGCACGCCACTCTCAGGGCCGACGCCGTGACTGGCCGGCTCTCGGCATCCGTCGCCCGACCCTGACCTATCCCGCGGAAGCAGACACCATGACCATCGCGCCACCTCGCTCCACAACGGATGCGCGCCGCGTCTTCTTCGACGCCCGACCCGCCGTCGCGGCGGTCGACCTCTCGGTGCGAATCGGCGGACTCACCCTAGCCAACCCGGTCATGCCGGCCTCGGGCTGCTTCGGCCCATCGCTCGGCCGGCTGATCCCGGTCACCGAGCTCGGAGCCGTGGTCACCAAGACCGTGTTCGGCACCCCGCGCGGCGGCAACCCGGCACACCGCCTGACCGAAATCCGAGCCGGGATGGTCAACAGCGTCGGCATTCCGAGCCTCGGGGCCGCGGGCTACCTGACCGGCCAACATCCGCTCTACCTGGCGCTCGGCGTGCCTGTGATCGTCAGCGTCGGCGGCCACCGCGCGAGCGAGTACGCTCCCGTCGTGCGTGATCTGCGAGGTGCGGGGGACGCCTACGAGCTCAACGTGTCCTGCCCCAACCTCGACCGCGACGGCACCGACATCGGCTCCGACCCCGACGCCATCGGCAAGGTCGTGCGCGCGGTGCGCCAGGAGACGGACAAGCCCGTGATCGTCAAGCTGCCCGTTCTCGTCTCGTCGATCACGGACTGCGCCCGCGCGGCAGAGGACGCCGGTGCCGACGCCGTCTGCGTGGCCAACTCCATCCCCGCCCTGCCTCTCGCCCCCGACACCCGCAGCCCCCTGCTCGGCAACGTGATCGGCGGATTGTCCGGCCCGAACATCCGCCCGATCGTGCTGCGGTTGGTCTGGCTGGCCTCCCGCGCGGTGCAGATCCCGGTGATCGCCTGCGGTGGCATCGAAACGGCCGACGACGCCCTCGACTACTTCTCGGTCGGCGCCCGCGCCGTGCAGGTGGGCACGGCCAGCTTCGGACGCCCGTTCGCCATGGTCGAAATCGCCCGCGCCCTGCAGGAACGCTGCCTGGCCGCCGAGGTCGCCGTTCTCGCCGAGCTGATCGAACTCTGGAGAGACTGATGCCCACCACCCCCACCGACACATCGGCGGTCACCGGTACCCCCGTGACCGTCGCCCGCGCCGCCCTCGATGCCCTGCGCCGCCAACAGGCGTTCGCCGCCGCGGACGAGGCCGCGCTCGACGGCCTGATCGCGGTGCGCCCGCCCGCACGGATGCCTCGGCCCGACCCGGTGTGGGACGACGCCGTCGTTCTCGTCCACGATGTCGTGGGGGAGCGGTACCGCCGCCTCGTGCTGGCCACCGACACCATTGCGACGACCGCCCTCGCCGGACAGTTCCTGATGATCACCGTGCCGTCGCGGGGCGGGGAGCGTATCCTGCTCCCGCGTCCGATGGCCATCCACCGCCGGCACCCGGAGCAAGGCACCGTTGAGGTCATCTACGGCGTGGCCGGCCGCGGCACCACCGCGCTCGTCGACGTGGCCGTGGGCGAGAGCCTCCTGGTCACGGGGCCACTCGGCCGCGGCTTCGAGTTCCCCTGTCCCGCCGAGCCGGATGCCGCCGAGGCATCCGGCACCGAGCCACAGCCGGCCCGCACGGCGCTGATGATCGGCCGAGGAGTCGGCGTCTGCGCCATCATGGGCTCGGTCGAAGACGCAGCCGCCCAGGGCGTCGTCGCCACCGTCGTGCTCAGCGGACGGTCGTGGGCCAACCTGATCGGCCTTTCCGACTGCGCCGAACTGGGTGCCACGGTCATCCCGGTCACCGACGACGACGGCTCGAGCGCCCTGCCGGCGCTCGGCGAACTCCTGCGCGGGCTGTTCGCGGCCACCCCGCCCGACGTGATCCTGGTCTGCGGCGCCGGTGTTCTCGCCCGCCTGGCCGCCGAGCTCGGCGACGAATGGGGTGTGCCGGTGCAGGTCTCGCTCGAAGCTCACATGGCCTGCGGGCTCGGTTACTGTCACGGATGCGCCGCGCCCGTCGCCACGGATCCTGCCGTCGAGGGGCCGCTGGTCTGCGTCGACGGCCCGGTGTTCGACGCGGTGCTTCCGATTGCAGCCCCGGCCGGGGGCGACAACGTGGCAGGCTGAACGTGTTCTGTTAGGATCGAAAAGGTCAATCTTAGGAATGACCGAGCACAACCCTGCACAATACGGAGAGACCGGCAGCACGCTGGTCCTCGGTGGTGGTTTCCCAACTGGCCCGCAACAGCCGTGGTTGGTGAATTTCTACTGGTGGCCAGCACTCGCACCGTCTTCTCCGCGTCCAGCTCGCGCGCCATACGGGCAACCGAGTCTTCGTCGCCAGAATGGCGAGAAGCAGAAAACCAAAGGAGAGAACCCCCATATGGAGGGTCCAGAAATCACGTTCGCCGAAACCGTCATCGATAACGGCAAGTACGGCACTCGCACCATCCGTTTCGAGACCGGGCGTCTCGCCCAGCAGGCGCAGGGCTCTGCCGCCGCCTACATCGACGAAGAGACCATGCTTCTCTCCGCCACGAGCGCCAGCAAGCAGCCGAAGGAGAACTTCGACTTCTTCCCCCTCACCATCGACGTCGAAGAGCGCATGTACGCCGCCGGTCGCATCCCGGGCAGCTTCTTCCGTCGCGAAGGTCGCCCGTCGACCGAGGCGATCCTCACCTGCCGTCTGATCGACCGGCCGCTGCGCCCGTCGTTCGTCGACGGACTCCGCAACGAGATTCAGGTTGTCGTCACCGTTCTGGCCATCGCGCCCGACGAATACTACGACGTGCTCGCGATCAACGCGGCGTCGATGTCGACCCAGCTCGCCGGCCTCCCCTTCTCGGGCCCGATCGGTGGCGTTCGCGTCGCCCTCATCCCCGACGAGAACGGCTCCGGCCAGTGGGTTGCCTTCCCGAAGCACTCGCAGATCGTCGACGCCGTGTTCAGCATGGTCGTCGCCGGCCGCGTTGTGACCGACGCCAACGGCGCGCAGGATGTCGCGATCATGATGATCGAGGCCGAAGCCACCGACAACGCCTGGGAGCTCATCAAGGGCGGCGCCATCAAGCCGAACGAAGAGGTCATCGCCGAGGGCATCGAAGCCTCGAAGCCCTTCATCAAGCAGCTCATCGAAGCGCAGCAGAAGGTTGCCGCCTCGGCCGCCAAGCCGACCGGCGCCTACCCGGTGTTCCCGTCGTACCAGCCGGCCACCTACGACGCCGTCGCCGCTCTCGCGTTCGAACAGCTCAAGGGCGTCTACCAGATCGCCGACAAGATCGAGCGCCAGAATGCGGATGACGCACTCAAGGCATCCGTCAAGGCCGCCGTCGCAGCCCAGGTCGAGGCCGGCCAGCTCGACGCCGGCGCCAACAACCAGGTTTCCGCAGCGTACAAGTCGGTGACCAAGCTCGTCGTGCGCTCACGCGTACTCAACGAGGGCATCCGCATCGACGGCCGTGGACTCGCGGACATCCGCCCGCTCGACGCCGAGGTAGCCATCATCCCGCGCGTGCACGGTTCGGCGATCTTCCAGCGCGGCGAGACCCAGATCCTGGGCGTCACCACGCTGAACATGCTCAAGCTCGAGCAGACGATCGACTCCCTGAGCCCGGTCACCAAGAAGCGCTACATGCACAACTACAACTTCCCGCCCTACTCGACCGGTGAAACCGGCCGAGTCGGAACGCCGAAGCGCCGCGAGATCGGCCACGGTGCGCTCGCTGAGCGTGCCCTGGTCCCCGTGCTGCCGACGCGCGAGGAATTCCCCTACGCCATCCGTCAGGTCTCCGAGGCGCTCAGCTCCAACGGTTCCACCTCGATGGGTTCCGTCTGCGCCTCGACCCTGTCGCTGCTCAACGCCGGTGTGCCGCTGCGCGCACCCGTTGCCGGCATCGCCATGGGCCTCATCTCCGACACCGTCGACGGCAAGACCCGCTACGCGGCTCTCACCGACATCCTCGGTGCCGAAGATGCGCTCGGCGACATGGACTTCAAGGTGGCCGGCACGAGCGAGTTCGTCACGGCGATCCAGCTCGACACGAAGCTCGACGGCATCCCGGCGTCCGTTCTCGCCGGCGCGCTCACTCAGGCCAAGGACGCTCGCGCGACCATCCTGGCCGTGCTGAACGCCGCCATCGACCGTCCCGACGAGATGGCACCGACCGCGCCCCGCGTGATCAGCGTGCAGATCCCCGTCGACAAGATCGGCGAGCTGATCGGCCCGAAGGGCAAGACGATCAACGCCATCCAAGACCAGACCGGCGCCGACATCTCCATTGAGGAGGACGGCACGGTGTACATCGGCGCCGTTGACGGACCGTCGGCCGAGGCCGCTCGCGCCCAGGTCAACGCCATCGCCAACCCGACCAACCCGGAGATCGGCGAGCAGTTCCTCGGAACCGTCGTCAAGATCGCCGCGTTCGGCGCGTTCGTGTCCCTGCTCCCGGGCAAGGACGGACTGCTGCACATCAGCGAGGTCCGCAAGCTCGCCGGTGGCAAGCGGGTCGAAAACGTCGAAGACGTGCTCGGCGTGGGCCAGAAGGTCCTCGTGGAGATCACCAAGATTGACGACCGTGGCAAGCTTTCGCTCGCCCCGGTCCTCGACGAGTCGGCTGAGGCCGGCACCGAGGACGCTCCGGTTTCGACCGAGGCGTAGTCCGCTCGATCTACCGACAACCTCTCGCCAGGTTAGTCGGCTAGACGGAAAGCCCGTCTTGCTCCGGCAGGGCGGGCTTTTTGCATCCCGCAGTGTTCGAACGCTCGCCCCCGATGCCGCGAAAGCGCAGAATGTGTCCTTCACGTGGAGCGAGGGGGCACATTGTGCGCTCTCGCGAGTACCCGATCTGACGGGCGATGCTGTCCCTGCGGCAGAAGACCAGAACCTATTTGAAAGTATTACAGGTTAGCGATATGATCAGACTGTGACGATGACCGGACTACCCATGGCTCAATTGAAGTCTGACCTCTTCAAGGCTCTTGGGCACCCATTGCGGGTGCAGGTTCTGGAGCAGTTGGCCGGCGGGGAGCGCTCCGTCGGCAGCCTGGCCGAGGTGCTCGGGGCCGAACTGTCGAATCTGTCCCAGCAACTGGGGGTCTTGCGCCGTGCCGGCGTGGTCGTCACCCGGCGCGACGGCAACACCATCTTCTACGCCCTGCGCGACCCGGGCGTCGCCGAACTTCTGGCCATCTCCAAACGGATGTTGGTGTCTAGCCTCGAAGACTCCCACGCCCTGCTCCGCACCATCGAGCAAGACTCGCAGTAGCCCGAGCCTGAGCCCGACACCGGGCTTTCGCGAACGCGTCGCTACAGGTCGTTGCCGGCGTAGGACTGGTTAAAGCTCTTGTTCACGAGGGGGAAGTCGGGCACGATCGTCTCGGCCAGAGCCACCGGCAGTGCCGGCCAGTTGAAGTAGGACGGGTCGACGACCTTGAGCCGGCTGACGGTGCCGTCTTGGTGAAGTTCGACCCGGTGGCAGATCGTTCCGCGCCAGCCCTCGACGAGGGCGAGGCCGCTGTAGGCATCCGTCGACGACGGCGCCGGCCAGGGAGAACCCGCCGCCGCGGCCGCGCCGCCGCGGTGTGCACCCAGACGACGGATCAGGTCGATCGCAACCGCGATGGACACCTCGAACTCGCCGGCCCGTACCCGGTATCGGCTGAGCACGTCGCCTCCCGTATCGGTGACCACGTGAAAGTGCTTTCCGAGGTCGACGAACGGGTGGTCGCGGCGGGCGTCGGCGTCGATCCCGGATGCCCGCGCCACATAGCCCAGCGTGCCCATGGCCTCAGCTTGGCTGGTGGGCAGCGGGGCGGTGCCGGTGAACCGGTCCCGCACGATGGCGTGGCCGAGGGTGATGGCGATGATCTCCTGCACGTCCGCAGCCACGGCGCGGAGGACGTCGGGATCGGGCAGGGTGAGCACGCTGACCCCGCCCACTGACAGTGCCCCGCGCAGGAAGCGGTGTCCGGTGACGGCCTTATTGAGGCGCAACAGTGTCTCGCGCAGCCGCTGGGCGTGCGAGTTGACAACGCTGAACCCCACGTCGTTGGCGAGCGAGCCGAGGTCGGAGACGTGGTTGTAGAGGCGCTCGAGTTCCAGCAGTAGGGCACGCAGCATCCGGTCGGGTTCGGAGACCTCGATGCCGGAGGCCGCCTCGATCGCCATCAGGTAGGTCAGGGTGTGGCCGATCACGGTGTCGCCGGCGATCTGCTCGGCCAGCGCGATGCCTTCACTGGGGCTGCGGCCTTCGAAGAGCCGCTCGACTCCGCGGTGCATGTACCACTGACGGGCTTCCATCCGCACGATGGTCTCACCGACCACGGAGAAGCGGAAGTGGCCAGGGTCGATGATGCCGGCGTGGATGGGCCCGACGGCGATCTCATAGACTCCGGGGCCCTCGACCTCCACGAAGGGGAAGGACTCCACATCGGGTTCGAATTCGGGGGTGACCCGTGCATCCTTCCGCATCGGGTACCAGCCGCGGGGCCAGTGCCCGTGCCGCACGAGCCGATAGGGCTGAGGGTGGTTCGCCGGGCGCACGCCGAACAGGTCCCGGGTGCCGCGCTCGAAGTTGCCGGCCGGGAACGAGAGGTCGGCCAGGCTTGGAATCCACGCGTCGTCGTAGGGCACCGGCACGACGAGGTCGATCTGGCGCCGCGGGTAGACGGCAACGAAGGAGTAGACCACGCGCAGCCGGTGACCGTCGTCGTGGCAGGCCACGAGCGCGAGGCGGTTGCCCTCGGTGAGCAATGTGGCGACTTCGTCCCGCAGTTCGTCGCGGCTGAGGGTGCGCACCTCGGGGGAGGCAGCCGACAGCGGGCTCGGATTCGTCATTGGATTCCTCCCAGTACCTCGGCTGCACGCGTCAGGAGCGTGCCGACCGGTTCGGCGATGAACGCCACCACCGCGGTGGTGCCGAGCGCGAGGATCAGCGGCAGCATCGGCCCATGGCCCGACCGGTCGGGCACGATGGGCTCTTCCGGGATCGACTCGGTGTCGGCCAGGGTGACGGATGCGTCGGCGTCGACGCGAGGGAAGACTCCGGTCAGGGCTGCCGCCGACACTGCCGGCACCGCCGCGGCAGCAGCCGCGGAAGCCGCCGCCGCAACCGTCCCCGCAGGAGCACCGATCGTCATGGCCACCGTCAACCGGGTCAGGCTGGCGAAGATGACGAGCAGCAGCACCAGCGCGATGCCGGCGACCAGACCCATGCCGGTCGAATAGCCGGCCACGATGATGCTGACCTCGGAGAAGAAAATGCTGAATGGGGGGAACCCGATCAGTGCGGCCATCGCGATCAGCCACGGCACGGCCAATCCCGGTCGGCGCACGAGCAGTGCGCGCACGTCGTCGATTTTCGGCGTGCCCTCGACCTCGAGGATGCGCCCGGAGATCACGAACAGCGTGGCCTTGGTCAGCCCGTGGCCGAGCACGTACAGCAGCACGGCCGGCAGGGCTGCCGCGCCGATGGCCGCGCCCACGGCCATCATGCCCATGTGCTCGATGCTGGAGTAGGCCAGCATCCGTTTGAAGTCCCGCTGGCGGATCAGCAGCGCCGCCGCAACGAAGAGCGAGAGGAGTCCACCCACGCTGAGCATGATGCGCAGGAAGTCCGGGCCGATCACGGCATCGGTGATGGTCTGGATGCGCAGAATGGCATAGAGGGCGACCGCGAGCAACACCCCCGACATGAGCCCGGAGACGGGGGCGGGGGCCTGGCTGTGCGCGTCGGGCAGCCAGCTGTGCATGGGGGCGAGTCCGGCCTTGGTGGCGAAGCCGAGCACCGCGAGGGCGCCACCGGCACGCATCAGCGCGGGGTCGAGCGGTAGGCCGGCCCGGCTGAGCACCAGCCAGGACAGGGTGGCCTCGCCCGTGCCGCGGGAGGCGGCGTAGATGAGCACGATGCCGAGCAGAGCGATCGCCACGCCGACGGAGCCGAGGATGACATATTTCCAGGCGGCCTCCAGCGAGCGGGGCGTGCGGTGGTGGCCCACCAGGAAGGCCGTGGCGATGGTGGTGGCTTCGACTGCGGCCCACATCAGGCCGATGTTGTCGGCGAGCACCGCGAGGCTCATGGCGGCCAGGAAGATCGAGATCAGGGCGTCGTAGGAGCCGGTGAACCGGCCGGGCACGGCGGTGGCATGGCCGAACCCACCCCAGGTGGAGACGAGGCCGACGGCGCCGACGACCGTGAGCATGTAGGCGCTCAGCGCGTCGGCGCGGAGCAGACCGTCGCCGAGCGTGGGCACCTGGTCGGCGAGCACGACGCTCACCAGCAGCAGGCCCGAGACGAGCACGACGACGCTGGCGGCGACAGGGCTGAGCCGGCGCACCGCGGGGGAGGGCGCGACGAGGCTGAGCACGGCGAGGAGGGCCGGGAGGGCCAGGGGTGTCCAGAGGGCGAATGACATCAGTCGTGTAACTTTCTGAGCTGATCGATCTCGGTGTTGCCGAACTTGTTGCGCATACGGCCGGCGAAGACGTAGAGGATGACGACGACCAGCAGTACGTCGAGGGAGATGCCGAGTTCGAGGAAGAGCGGCACGCCGCCCGAGGTCAGGAACGCGACCGTGGCGATGCCGTTGTCGAGCACCAGGAAGCCGATCAGCTGTGATCCGGCCTGCCGGCGGGTTACCAGGAGGAGGAATCCGATCAACACCATGGCGAGGCCGATCGGGGCCGCATGGGCGGAGATGCTGGTCTCGCCGGCGAGCAAGCGGCTGGCCACGACGTAGCTGAGGATGGTCAGCAGCGCCACGGTGAGCAGGGCCGCCGTCGGGTTGAGGCGCGGCGCCTCATCCGTTCTCGTGGTGGCGTGCGTCTCTCGGGCGAGCACCCAGGGCAGGGCCACGCCCTTGACCAGGAGCACGAGCACGGAGACAAGGATCACCTCGATCTCGCCCTCCTCCAGGCCGATCACGGCGACCAGCGCGGCCAGCGCGAAGCCCTGCACGCTGAGCAGCCGGATCGACGCCAGCAGCGAGTGCCGCCAGACCATCAGGGCGCTGGTGAGTAGCAGCGTGCCGGTGCAGAGGCCGATCAGCTGCGGGTAGATGGTGGTGAACACGGATGCTCCTAAGCGACCAGGTAGGAAGCGGTGACGGCCAGCAGGGCCAGGGCGAACGACCCCGCCAACAGCTCGGGCACGCGGAACAGCCGCGCCTTGGCCAGGAAGACCTCACCCACGCTGAGCACGACGCCCAGTAGCAGGATCTTCACGGTGACGGTTCCCATGCCGATCACGACGCCGAGCGCCGACCAGTCGGTCATCACGCCCCATGGCACGATCAGGTTGCTGAGCAGGCCGAGCAGGGCCGCCAGCTTGAGCCAGGAGCCGAGTTCGAGCCAGGCCAGGTCACGGCCGGAGGCCTCCAGCACCATGGCCTCGTGCAGCATCGTCAGTTCGAGGTGGGTCGAGGGGTTGTCCACGGGCAGGCGGCTGGTCTCGGCCATGATCGCGATGGCCAGTGCGACCATGGCCAGCAGGCTGACCGGGGAGATGATCACGGCCGGATTCTCCAGCCGGGTCTCCACGATCAGCGAGAGCGTGGAGGTGCCGGCCGGGATGGAGAGCGCGTAGACCGCGAGCAGCAGGGTCGGCTCGACGAGGGCCGCGACGGTCATGTGCCGACTAGACCCCATCCCGCCGAACGCGGTGCCGGCGTCGAGTCCGACCAGGGCCAGGGCCACCACGCCGATCAGCATGACGGAGACGATCACGAACAGGTCACTGGGAATGAGGGGCAGCGGCAGCGTGCCTACCAGCGGCAGCAGGGCGCAGAGCAGCAGGCTGGAGACCAGGAGGGTGACCGGGCCTGCCGCGAGCATCCAGCTGCTGTCGACGGCGCGCACCGGGTTCTTCACCAGGAGCTTGCGCACATCGCGCCAGGGCTGCCAGATGCCGGAACCGGCCCGGCCTTCGAGGCGGGCCCGCACTTGGCGGATCACCCCGATCAGCAGGGGGGCCAGGAACACGAACAGCACCAGCTGCACGAGGGCGATCGCGATCGCTGCGACGCCGGTCACAGGGACACCACGATCAGCACGACCAGGAGGGCGACGAAGGAATAGGACAGGTAGCGATGGATACTCCCGTTTTGCGCACGACGGGCCAGAATGCCGAATTGTTGCATGAGGTTCAGCACCGGGCGGTAGAGCCGGGTTTCAACCACGTCGGACACGCTCTGTTCCACGTGCACACGTTCCACCAGATAGCGGGATTCGCCGACATGGGTGACCTCCACGTCGCGGGATGGCCGGAGCACGTCGTCGAACACGCGCACCAAGGGCTCGGCGTAGGACGTGGCGGTGTACTGCATCCGCGGCCGCAGCCGGGAGCCGCCGCCGGCCCAGGGAAGCGGCGAGATGCGGGTGGGGTGGCGCCGGGCGGAGACGAACAGGACGATCAGTACTGGCACCAGCAGGAGCCCGGCCAGCATCACGAAGGTGGTGGGGTCCAGCACGGCGTCGATGCCGCGTGCGTCGACGCCCGCGAGGCCGATGGTGCGCACGTCGGGGGTGAGTTCGGGGCCCACGGCTGAGCCGATGGCCACGGCGAGTGGCCCGGGCAGCAGACCGAGCACGATCACGAGCAGGGCGCCGAGCACGAGCGGGATGCGCATGATGACGGGCACCTCACGGGCCTGTTTGGCCTCCTGGGAGCGCGGGCGGGCCAGGAAGGCGATCCCGTAGGCCTTGACGAAGGTGAGCAGGGCGAGCCCGGCGGTCAGGGCGATCACGGCCACAGCGAGCGGCATTGCGACGGAGGCCGCGACGGAGACGACCTCTCCGTCGACCCGGGATCCGTGGATCAGGGCCTGCAGCAGCATCCACTCGGCGACGAACCCGCTGGTGACAGGCAGGGCCGCGGCGCCCATGGCCGCCGCGCCGAACGCGGCGGCGGTCCAGGGCATGCGGCTGCCGAGGCCGCCGAGTCGGTCGAGGTTCATCTCGCCGGCCGCGCGGGCCACGGCACCCGCGCCGAGGAACAGGGTGGACTTGAACGCGGCGTGGCTGAGCATGAGCAGCAGGGCGGCGACGAGGGCCGCGTCTGCCGCGGCCGTGGCGTTGTCGGCGCGAAGCAGAACGGATGCCCCGAGCCCCAGAAACACCAGCCCCATGTTCTCGGTCGTGGAGTAGGCCAGCAGCACCTTGAGGTTGCTCGCCACCGAGGCCTGCAGGATCCCGTAGAGCGCGGAGACCCCGCCGAGCGCCATGATCAGCACGCCCCACCAGGCCGGACCGCTCGGCAGAATCCGCACGAAGACCAGAAGGGCGCCGTAGACGCCAATGTTGACCATAGCGCCGCTCATCGCGGCGGCGACGTGGCCGGGTGCCTCGGGCAGCACCCGCGGAACCCAGACGTGCAGGGGTACGAGCTCCGCCTTGCCGCCGAAGCCGAGCAGCAGCAACAGGAACGCCGCGCTCGCCTGCCAGGAGTACGGGTCGACCGTGGCGAGCCGGTCGAACCCGGTGCCGCCGGCCAGGCCGGCGAGCATGGCGAAGCCGGCCAGCACGAAGAAGAAGCTCAGCTGCGACATCGCCGAGTACCAGACCAGGGCGGAGGCGACCGTGCCGCGGGTGGCGTGGTGGGCCAGCAGCAGCGCCGTGGAGCCGAGTGTCATGATCTCCCAGAACAGCAGGAAGGACACGACGTCGGTCGCGGCCGGCACCAGCTGCATGCCGAACAGGAACACGGCCATCGACAGCCACGCGGTGCGGGACGCCGAGGCCACGCGGGCCGAGCCGATCCCGAAGAGGGAGGCGAGCACACCGACCGAGGAGACAACCATCATGACAAGGCCGCCGAGCCTGTCGGGGGACAGCACGAGCGGGTCCAGCGGCAGGGCGGTGGGGATGCTCAGCGACCCGGTTCCGCCGGAGAGGGCGATCGCGCCGGTGATGATTCCCGCCGCGGCGAGCAGCGTGCATATGGTTCCGCTGATCCGGGATCGCCGGCGGGTGGGGGTGAGCAGGGCCGCCGCCACGGCGAGCACGAGGAGCAGGGTTTGACCGAGCAGTCCAGCTTCGAGGGCGGTCATCGTCCGGTCATCCGTCGCAGCGCTTCGACGATGACCGCCGGTTCGGGCGGATTGCCCGGCACGGCCAGGTCGACGTGCACGAAATCGGAGACGGGCCCGGCCACCCCGTAGCCCTCGGCGAAGACACCTCCGGTGATCGCACAGTCGCCGACGGCGATCACGAAGCGGGGGGTCGGTGTGGCGTCGACCGTGCGGAGCAGAGGTTCGATCAGGTTGCGGGTGACCGCGCCGGTGATCACGAGCACGTCGGCGTGACGTGGGGACGCGACCAGGCGGATGCCGTAGCGCTCCACGTCGTAGACCGGGCCGAATGCGCTCTGCACCTCCATCGCGCAGTCGTTGCAGCTACCGCCGTTGATGAAGCGCACCTGCACGCTGCCGCCGAAGACCTCGGCGCCGGTGTGCAGAGCCGGGGCCGGCGGGGCCGTTTCGGCGATGCGCCCACTGGTGCGGATGAGCTTCGTGAGTCGTGTGACGCTCAACTCAGGCTCCAGAAGGGACGATACATCATTACTTCTTTATATACCTATATGATAAATTTATCAAATAGATTCGGCTTATTCGTCGGGCCAGGGCGCGCTCAGGGAGTCCATGGCGTCCTGGGTGTAATCGATCACGCCGGTGAGCAGCTGCTCCATCGAGGTCGACCGCAACAGGGCGATCTGGTCCAGCGCGCCCAGCGGGGCGATTCCGGCGATCTGCCAGGCGGCCGCAATCGGGTCGCGGGACAGCTCCACCGTCGACGGCCAGAGCTGATCGGCGAATTCGCTCGCCAGGGCGAGGGCCCGGCGCACGGCCTGCTCGGCCCGTTCCCGCAGCGGCAGCAGGTCGTCGTCCCAATCGAGAGCGTCGATTTTGCGCACGGTGGCCTGGGGATGCGGGTCCTCGGGCAGCCAGTCCACGATCTCGATCCGCCGTTCGCCCTGGGCGGTCACGCCCACGTAGCCTTCGGAGGCCTCGAGCTCGGTGATCTGGGCCACGGTGCCGTAGCGGAATCGCCGCTCGCCACCGCCGACCTCCTGGCCGCGTTCGATCAGCACCACGCCGAACTCGGCAGGTTCCTCCTTGAGGATACGGGAGAGCATGACCAGGTAGCGGTCCTCGAACACGCGTAGTTGCAGCGGCATATAGGGAAACAGGACCGACCCGAGCGGGAACATGGGGAGGGTCGTCGCCGGCAGTGCGGTCATGGGTGGCTGCGCTCCAGCAAAGGCGTGATCCGGTAGGGGATCAACTCGCCCATGGCCAGCGACGTCTCGGTGCGCTCGACACCCTCGCAGGCGAGGATGGTGCCGTCGATGCGGAACAGGTCGTCCGCATCCGTGCACACCACGCGCACCAGGATGTCGGTCGCCCCGCTCATGCCGTGCGCCTGGACGATCTCGGGAATGCGGGCCAGCTCGGCCACGATCTGAGCCAACCGTTTCTGCTGCACGTGCACCTCGATGAAGGCCGTCAGCGGATAGCCCAGAGCGACCGGGTTGACGCGGCGGTCGAAGGCGAGGAACGCATTGGATTCCTCGAGCCTCGACATGCGCGCCTGCACCGTGTTGCGCGAGAGGTGCAGCTGCTGGGCGAGCGCGACGAACGTGCTGCGCGGGTCGGCACAGAGGGCGCCAAGCAACTGCAGGTCGACTTTGTCCGGACTGTGCATAGTGCCCGACGTTAGCAGGCCGAGTGCCCTCTGAATAGGGCAAAATGCTCAAAATTATGCATCATGGTTGTGCCGAGTGTCGCGGAATCGTACGCTCTCAACAACTTCGGCAACGACGCTGGGAGCGCATTGTGCACACTGTCCTCACGGGGGAGACCCCGGCCATCTTCTTACAGCTGCTGAGCCCCGACGGGGTGCGCATGCCAAGCGCCGAACTTGATCCCTGGGTCGTCGACGTCACAGGTGACGACCTCGCCGCCCTCTACCGGGACATGGTGGTGGTGCGCCGCATCGACGCCGAGGCCACGGCTCTGCAGCGCCAGGGCGAATTGGGTCTCTGGCCGCCGTTGCTCGGCCAGGAGGCCGCGCAGATCGGCTCCGCGCGCGCTCTCCGCGCCGACGACTTCGTCTTCTCCAGCTACCGTGAGAACGCGGTCGCCTGGTGCCGGGGCGTGTCGCCCACCGACATCCTCCGGGTCTGGCGCGGCACCGCACAGTCCGGCTGGGATCCCTTCGACCACGGCATGGCGACGCCGAGCATCATCATCGGCGCGCAGACCTTGCACGCCACGGGCTGGGCGATGGGCGCCCGGTTCGACGGGGCCGACTCAGTGGCCGTGGCCTACTTCGGCGACGGGGCGACCAGCGAGGGCGACGTCAGCGAGGCGCTGGTGTTCGCGGCCAGTTTCCAGGCCCCTGTGGTCTTCTTCTGCCAAAACAACCACTGGGCCATCTCAGAGCCGGTGGGCCTGCAGGCCCCGGCGGGCATCGCCGGTCGCGCACCCGGGTTCGGCATCCCCAGCCTCCGGATTGACGGCAACGATGTCTTGGCCGTGCTGGCGGCAACCCGGCTGGCCCTGCACAGGGCCCGCACAGGGGGAGGGCCCACCTTCATCGAGGCCGTCACCTACCGCATGGGCCCGCACACCACGGCGGATGACCCCACCCGCTACCGGCCCGCGGCGGAACTCGAGGAGTGGGCGAAGAGAGACCCCATCCTGCGATTGCGCCGGCTGCTCGACTCCCTCGGTCGGTTCACTCCCGAGCTGGTGGCTGAGTCCCAGGCCCTGGCCGACGCCACGGCGGCCGAACTGCGCGCGGGATGCATCGGACTGCCCGACCCGGAGCCGCTGACCGTGCTGGCCAACGTCTACGCCACCCCACACGCCGGGGTCGACCGCCAGCGGGCGGAATACGCGGCCTATTTGGCGAGCTTCGAGCCAACCGGAGGGAAGCCCTGATGACCATCGAATCCTTGAGGAGTTCCCCGGCGCCCGCCGTGAATGGAGCCCCGCCGGTGCCGCTCACCGAGACGACGACACTCACCCTGGCCAAGGCGATCAACGCCGGGCTGCGGCGCGCCATGCTCGACGACCCGAAGGTGGTGCTGCTCGGCGAGGACATCGGCGCCCTGGGCGGCGTGTTCCGAGTGACCAGCGATCTGCTCGCCGAATTCGGGCCGAATCGGGTGATCGATACCCCGTTGGCCGAGTCCGCCATCATCGGCACCGCGGTGGGGCTCGCTTACCGGGGCTACCGCCCGGTCTGCGAGATCCAGTTCGACGGCTTCATCTTCCCCGGTTTTGACCAGATCGTCAGCCAGGTGGCCCGGTTCCACTACCGCACCCAGGGGGCCGTTCGCATGCCCATCACCATCCGGGTCCCGTTCGGCGGCGGCATCGGCGCCGCCGAGCACCACTCCGAATCGCCCGAGGCGTATTTCACGCACACCTCGGGCCTGAGGGTGGTCGCGGTCTCCAATCCGCAAGACGCCTACGGCTTGATCCGACAGGCGATTGCCTCCGACGACCCGGTGCTCTACTTCGAGCCCAAGCGTCGATACCACGTCGCCGGTCCGGTGTCCCCGCAGCTCGACGCACCCCTCGAGAGCGCCCGGGTCGTGGCCGCCGGTACCGACGTCACTCTCCTCGCCTACGGTGCCCTGGTGACCACGGCGTCGGATGCCGCCCTCGCCGCCGCCGACGAGGGCGTGTCGATCGAGGTCATCGACCTGCGCTCGCTCTCGCCCGTCGACTATGCCGTTGTCGAGGCATCCGTTCGCAAGACCGGCCGGCTCGTGGTGACGCACGAGGCCGCCCGCTCGGGTGGGCTGGGCGGGGAAATCATCGCCGAGATCACCGAGCGGTGCTTCGACTACCTCGAAGCCGCGCCGGTGCGAGTCACCGGCTTCGACATCCCGTACCCGCCGGCGAAGCTGGAGAGCCACCACCTGCCTGACCTCGATCGCATGCTCGACGGCGTCGACCGCGTACTGGGGAGACGACGATGATCAAGGTTTTCAGGCTGCCCGACCTGGGCGAGGGACTGACCGAATCGGAGATCGTGGCCTGGCGAGTCGCGCCGGGCGACACGGTGACGCTCAACCAGCTCATCGCCGAGGTCGAGACGGCCAAGGCCGTCGTGGAACTGCCGTCGCCCTTCGCCGGCGTGGTCGCCGAACTCCACCACGGGCCCGGCACCATCGTGCACGTGGGCGACCCGATCGTGTCCTTCGAGGTCGCAGGCGCCGAGCCCCGCGAGCCTGCCTCTGGCCAAGAGAGCGCACAATCCGCCCCTTCAGCGATGCCGGACGGGCAGATTGCGCGCTCTCGCGAACCCGAACGTGAGGCCGTGCTGGTGGGATACGGCGCCGCCGTCGAGCGTGGCGGGCGGCCGCAGCGACGGGCTCGCACCCGGGTGACGGATGCGGGGGGTCCGGTTGTGGGAGAGGAGCCGCAGGTCACGACCGAGCGGCCGCGATCCACGCCGCCGGTGCGCGCGCTGGCCCGCACCCTGGGAATCGATTTGGCCGAGGTGACCGGGACCGGACCGACCGGCCTCATCACCAGGGGAGACGTGGATGCCCACGCCGCTCCCTCCGCCCTCGAAGCCCACCGAGCCCCGACCCGATCGGGCGCCCAACGTGGGCAGGGCGAACCGACGGCGCTGCCGACGGCATCCGCGGTCGGTGCGCGGGAGACCCGCAGCCCGATCCGGAGCGTGCGCAAGCACACCGCGGCGGCGATGGTGCAGAGCGCGTTCACCGCGCCGCACGCCACGGAGTTCTTGACCGTGGATGTGACGCCGACGATCGAGCTGATCGCCGCGCTCAAACGTGACCGGGTCCTCGCAGACGCGCGCATCGGCATCCTCGCCGTCGTCGCGAAGGCGCTTTGTCTCGCGGTCGCCCGCACGCCCGAGGTGAACACCCACTGGGACGAGGCGGCCGGCGAGATCGTGCAGTTCCACTACGTGAACCTCGGCATCGCCGCCGCCACCTCGCGGGGACTCATCGTGCCCAACATCGCGGATGCCGATCGGCTCAGCCTGGTCGACCTCGCCGCGGCGCTCGCCGAGCTCACCAGCGCCGCCCGGGCGGGTGCGACCAGCCCCGCGGCACTGCGCGGCGGGACGATCTCGATCACCAACATCGGCTCCTTCGGCATTGACGCCGGCACGCCGATCCTGCCTCCCGGCGAGGCGGTCATCCTGGCCGTGGGCGCCATTTCGCCGCGACCCTGGGAATACCACGGTGGGATCGCGCTGCGGCAGCTGGTCACCCTCAGCGTCGCCTTCGACCACCGTCTGGTCGACGGCGAGCAGGCCGCCCGCTTCCTCACCGACGTCGCCGGCCTCCTCGCCAACCCGGCGCACGCCCTCGCCTTGCTGTGATCCGGCTTCAACGAATTCGACGGAGATTTTTTGGATTCCGGGACCGGAGCATCCGTTTGCCCGTTTGATGATCAAAATCTCCGTCGAATTCGTTGGACGGCCCGCGCCTTGACGGCGTTCGGGCCACGCAGCAGAGTGAGGGTATGAAACAACCGGGCACCCTCCTCACTGCGATCGACACCGAGACCGTGCTCTCCGGCGGAGCCTTCGTGCACCTCGACGGCGCCCTGCACGGCGCCTTCAGGACCACTGACTTCGCCTCGGCCGTGCGCCTGCTCGACCGGGTGACCGAGGCGGCGGATGCGATGAATCACCACCCCGATGTGCGTCTCGGCTACGGCCGGGTCGGCTTCCGCCTCTCGTCCCATGACGCCGGCGGCGTGACCGACCGGGACCTGCGGCTTGCCCTGCGCATACAGGACCTGGCGGATACGCAGGGCGCCGACCGCGCTCCTGAGCGGCCGACCCGCTACGACGTTGCCATCGACTGCACCAATGCCGCGGCGATCCGCCCGTTCTGGCGGGTGGGCCTCGGCTATGTGGAGGTCGACAGCGAGGGTGAGGTCGAACTCGTCCATCCGCTCGGGGAGGGTCCGCGGCTGTGGTTCCAGACCATGGACATCGCCCGTACCGAGCGCAACCGCATCCACCTCGATGTGTATGTGCCCGCTGGCGACGCGGAATCCCGGGTGCAGGACATCATCTCCGCCGGCGGGGAACTCCTCACCGACGAGCACGCCCCCGACTGGTGGGTGCTGGCCGACGCCGAGGGCAACGAACTCTGCGTCTGCACGACCGCGTACTGACTCGACTCCGGAGTCGTCTCGTGAGTCGTCCCGTAATGGTCCCGTCCCGTCTGAACCCTCGGCTTCCCGCTGAGCACTCTGTCCCCGCTGAGCACTCTGTCCCCGCCGAGTTCGACACTTCCGGTCGAAGTCGTCGGGTGTTCGTGCCGATCTCGACAGCAACTCTCGACGTCGACGGATGCCGGGTTCACACCGGCGCGATGCCCCCGGTCCCATGAGCCTCGCCCGCGCGCCCCGCGACCCCGAGCGCCGCGAGCGCCATCTCCTCGAGCAGCGGGCGCACCGCGCCGTTCGGCGACACCGGCAGCGTGTGCGGGGTCGAGTTCAGTAGTCCGAATGTGGCCTGGGAGCGGATGCGCAGCAGCTGCGCATCCACCGCGGGGTGCACCTGCCCGAGCACGCGCACCCACAGCTCCACGTAGGTGCGTTGCAGGGCGCGCACCCGGTGCCGGTCTGTGGGGGCGAGGCTGTCCAGGTCCCGGTCCTGCACGCGGATGACGTTTGGATGCGACAGGGCGAAGTCCGTGTGGAAGCGGACCAACGCGCGGAGGGCGCCCGCAGCATCCGGAGCCCCCTCGACCACGGCCTGCCCGCCCGCCACGAGCGTCGCACTGACCTCCACCAACAGCGCGGCCAGAACGGCCGGCTTGCCACTGAAGTGCCGGTAGACCGCCGGCCCACTCACGCCGACGGCCGCCCCGAGGTCCTCGATCGAGACCCCGTTGTAGCCTGACCGGGCGAACAGCGTCGCGGCGGCCTCCAGCAACGCCTGCCGCCGGTCGGCCTTGGCCTGGCTCCGAGCCGTCGGCGCGGCAGGCGCACCCGGTGGGGAAGGCACTGCACCCATTGACATCCCCTCCCACCCGAAGCTCTGGACAACTCAGTTATGAACCGCTAACCTGAACTTCGGTTAGTAGACACTAACTGTACCGGCTGAGCACTCAAGCGGGAAAGCGGGACGTTGTCGATGGAGACACTCGCGAGTCTGATCGACTCGACCAATGCGGCCTTCGCCGCGAACGCCGCCGCGCACCGCGAGCTCGTCGCCGACCTTCACAGCCGCCTCGCCGTCGCCGCGCTCGGCGGCCCCGAGGCCTCCCGCACACGCCACCTCGCCCGGGGCAAGCTGCTGCCGCGCGAACGCATCGACCGGCTGCTAGATGCCGGCAGCCCCTTCCTCGAGATCGCGCCCCTGGCCGCAACCGGGCTCTACGGCGACGACAGCCCCGGCGCCGGCCTGATCGCCGGGATCGGCCTGATCCACGGCCGGCACGTGCTCGTGATCTCCAACGACGCCACCGTCAAGGGCGGCACCTATTACCCGATGACGGTCAAGAAGCATCTTCGGGCCCAGGAGATCGCCTTCGAGAATTGCCTTCCATGCGTCTACCTGGTCGACTCAGGCGGAGCCTTCCTGCCGCTGCAGGACGAGGTCTTTCCCGACAAGGACCACTTCGGCCGCATCTTCTACAACCAGGCCAGGATGTCGGCAGCCAAGATCCCCCAGATCGCCGCAGTGCTCGGCTCCTGCACCGCCGGCGGTGCCTACGTTCCGGCGATGAGCGACGAGACCGTGATCGTGCGTGGCCAGGGCACCATCTTCCTCGGCGGTCCGCCGCTCGTGAAGGCCGCGATCGGCGAAATCGTCACGGCCGAGGAGCTCGGCGGCGGCGAGCTGCACGCCCGTACCTCCGGGGTGACCGACCATCTCGCCGAGGACGACGAGCACGCCCTCCAAATCGTGCGCGACATCGTGCGCTACCTGCCAGCGCCTCCGCCGCCGGCCTGGCCACGACTGCCGGCCGTCGACCCGGTCGTCGACCCGGCCGAGCTCTATGGCGCGGTACCCATCGACCCGCAGGGCCGCTACGACGTGCGGGAGGTGATCGCGCGGCTGGTTGACGCGAGCGAGCTGCACGAGTTCAAGAAGGAGTACGGCACAACTTTGGTCACGGGCTTCGCGCACCTGCACGGCCACCCCGTGGGCATCATCGCCAACAACGGCGTTTTGTTCTCCGAATCCGCCCTCAAGGGCGCGCACTTCATCGAGCTGTGCGACCAGCGCGGCATCCCGTTGATCTTCCTGCAGAACATCTCCGGTTTCATGGTCGGCCGCGACTCCGAGGCCGGCGGCATCGCCAAGCACGGCGCCAAAATGGTCACCGCCGTCGCCACCGCGCGCGTGCCCAAGCTCACGGTCGTGATCGGCGGTTCCTTCGGCGCCGGCAACTACTCCATGTGCGGCCGCGCCTACTCGCCCCGCTTCCTCTGGATGTGGCCGAACAGCCGCATCTCCGTGATGGGTGGACCGCAGGCCGCAGCCGTGCTCGCCACCGTCAAACGTGAGCAACAGGAGAAGGCCGGCCTGCCCTGGTCGACGGATGCCGTTGACGAGGTCACCGCCACCGTCACCGCCCAATACGAGCGGCAGGGCAGCCCTTACTATTCGACCGGCCGGCTCTGGGACGACGGGGTGATCGACCCGGCCGACACCCGAACCGTGCTGGGCCTGGCCCTCGACGTCGTCGCCCTGCCGCCCCTGCCCGAGACCGCCTTCGGCCTCTTCCGGATGTGAGGGAGACCATGAAACCCTTCGAGACCGTGCTGGTCGCCAACCGCGGCGAGATCGCCTGCCGCATCATCCGCACCCTGCGCGCGATGGGCATCCGTTCGGTGGCGGTGTACAGCGACGCCGACCGGGACGCTCTGCATGTGAGTCTCGCGGATGCCGCAGTGCGTCTCGGCCCGGCCACACCCCGGGAGAGCTACCTGAACATCGACGCGATCGTGGCCGCCGCGGCCACCACGGGCGCCGACGCCGTGCACCCCGGATACGGGTTTCTGAGCGAGAACGAAGCCTTCGCGCGCGCCTGCGCCGCCGCCGGCCTGGTCTTCGTCGGGCCGGGCCTCACCGCCCTCGCCGTGATGGGCGACAAGATCCGCGGCAAGAACCATGTCGCCGAAAGCGGTGTACCCGTCATCCCCGGTTTCTCCGTGCCCGGCCAGAGCGACGAGCAGCTCGTGGCCGCGGCGGCGACGGTGGGCTACCCGTTGCTGATCAAGCCGTCCGCGGGCGGCGGCGGCAAGGGGATGCTGCGGGTCGACGCCCCGGGCGAACTCCCCGATGCGCTCGTCACGGCCCGGCGCGTGGCGCAGGGTGCTTTCGGTGACGACACCCTGCTTCTCGAGCGTTTCATCGAACGGCCCCGGCACATCGAGGTGCAGGTGCTCGCCGACGCCGGGGGCACCGTCATCCACCTCGGCGAGCGCGAATGCTCCCTGCAGCGCCGCCATCAGAAGGTGATCGAAGAGGCTCCCTCGCCGCTGCTCGACCCGGCCACCCGCGCGCGCATTGGCGAGGCAGCCTGCCAGGCAGCCCGGAGCGTCGGCTACACGGGCGCCGGCACGGTGGAGTTCCTGGTCTCCGACGCGGCTCCGGACGAGTTCTTCTTCATGGAGATGAACACCCGGCTGCAGGTGGAACACCCGGTGACCGAGCTGGTCACCGGCCTCGACCTGGTCGAGTGGCAGCTGCGGATCGCAGCGGGGGAGCCGCTGCCGTTGACCCAGTCCGAGGTGGTGCTCACCGGGCACGCGATCGAGGCGCGCGTCTACGCCGAAAATCCGGCCCGCGGTTTTCTGCCCGGCCAGGGCACCGTGCTGAGCCTGTCCGAACCGGTGGGCGCTGGCATCCGAGTGGACAGTTCACTGCGGCCGGGGCTGCCGATCTCGGGGGTCTACGACCCGATGCTCGCCAAGGTGATCGCGTGGGGTGCCGACCGCGCCGAGGCCCTCGCCCGCCTCGACCAGGCCCTCACCGACACCGTGGTGCTCGGTGTGCACACCAACGTGGAGTTCCTCCGGCTGCTACTGCGGAACCCCGACGTCGTCGCCGGCCGTCTCGACACCGGCCTGATCGAGCGCAGCCTGCCGGGCCTCGGCCTGCGCGGCACGCCCGGGCAGCCGCTGCCTGACTATTTGCCTGCCGCCGCTGCCCTGTTCCTCCACGCCCGGGCCGCCGAGCTAGGCCTCTGGGCGAGTTCGAGCGGCTGGCGACTCGGCCTGGACCGCCCCACGCGCTACAGCCTGCGGGTCAGTGCCACCGAAACGGTCGACGTCACCGTGCTGACCGGGCCGACCGGCCTGAGCGTCGCCATCGACGACCGGATGCCCGTTCCCGCCCGACTCGCGCCCGTCACCAATCGTGCCCACACCTTCGCCTGCGAACTGGGCGGCCGTCTCGAGGTGCTGCAGCTCGTGGTCGACGGTCCGCGCCTCTGGCTCGGCCAGAACGGTTTCACGCTCGATCTGGTGCGCCGTTCCCGGGCCGGGCAGCTGGCCGACCGTCTTGCCGGCTCCGGCCGCACCGAGGGCGAGGGCGCGGGCGCACGGCCCGAGGTGCGCTCGCCGATGCCCGGCACCGTAGTGGCCGTGCACCTCGCCACGGGCGACCTGATTGTCGCCGGCCAGCGCATCCTCACCGTGGAAGCCATGAAGATGGAGCACCACCTGCTGGCCGAAACGGCCGGCCGACTCACCGTCAGCGTGCGTCCGGGCGACCTCGTGCGCCTCGACCAGATCGTCGCCACCGTCGCCACCGAAGCTACCGAAGCCACCACGCCATGCCCACCAGCCACGCCAGTCAAGGGAGACCCAACGTGAACCAGGAACTGACCGACTACCAGCGCCACCTCAGTGACACCGTGCGCGACTTCGCCGACACGGTCGTGGCGCCGGCCGCTTACGAGTACGACACCAAGCGCAGCCTGCCCTACGAGATCATCGCGCAGATGGGGGAGCTGGGCCTGTTCGGACTGCCCTTCCCCACGGAATACGGCGGCCAGGGCCAGGACTATTTCGCGCTCTGCCTGGCCGTGGAACAGCTCGCCCGCGTCGACCAGTCCATCGCCGTCACCCTCGAGGCCGGCGTTGGCCTCGGCATCATGCCCGTCTACCGGCGCGGCACCGAGGCGCAAAAGAAGGAGTGGGTGCCGCTGCTGGCCAGCGGGCGGGCGCTCGCCGCATTCGGGCTGACCGAGGCGGATGCCGGCTCCGACGCGGCGGGCACGAAGACCACGGCCGAGCTCTCCGGCGGTGAGTGGGTGATCAACGGCACCAAGCAGTTCATCACCAACTCCGGCTCCGAGATCACCCGGCTGGTCACGGTCACCGCGGTCACGGGAGAGTCCCGCCGACCCGACGGGTCGGTGAAGAAGGAGCTCACGGCCATCCTCGTGCCCACCCCTACCCCGGGATTCACGGCACTGCCGGCCTACGACAAGGTGGGCTGGCACACCTCTGACACGCATCCGCTGCTCTTCGAGAATGTGCGCGTGCCGGAGGCCAACCTGCTCGGCGACCGCGGTCGCGGCTTCGCGAACTTCGTGCAGACCCTCGACGAAGGGCGCATCGCCTTCGCCGCCCTCTGCACGGGCGCGGCGCAGGGCTGCCTCGAGGAAGCCATCCGCTACGCCAACAGCCGTAATGTGTTCGGCCGCTCGATCGGCTCCAACCAGCACATCGCGTTCAAGATCGCACGGATGCAGGCGCGCGTGTACACGGCCCGTCTCGCCTACTACGACGCGGCCCAGAAAATGGTGCACGGCCACCCCTTCAAAATGGAGGCCTCCATTGCCAAAATGGTGGGGAGTGAAGCCGCCATGGACAATGCCCGCGACGCGACTCAGATCTTCGGTGGTTACGGCTTCTTGAATGAGAACCCAGTGGCCAGGCACTACCGCGACTCGAAGGTGCTCGAGCTCGGGGAGGGCACCACCGAGGTGCAGCTGATGGTCATCTCCCGAGCGCTCGGGTTCACCGGTTAGGCAGGAGGAGTATGAACGACGAACGACGCACCATCGAGCAGCGCGGACTGTACTACGAGGAGTTCGACCTCGAGGCCCGTTACCGGCACAGCCCCGGCCGCACCGTGACCGAGACCGATAACGTGCTCTTCAGCACGCTGACCATGAATTCGCAGGCCCTGCACCTCGACGCGGCATGGGCGGCGACACAGCCGTTCGGTCAGCGCCTGGTCAATTCGATGTTCACCCTGTCAACCCTCGTGGGCAGCTCGGTGGCGCAGCTGACCCAGGGCACCATCGTGGCGAACCTCGGCTTCGGGGAGGTGACGTTCCCGCATCCGCTCTTCCACGGTGACACGCTCTACTCCGACACGGTCGTCACCGCTCGCCGGCTGTCGGGGTCCCGGCCGGGGCAGGGCCTGGTCACGCTGCGGCACACGGGCCAGAACCAGCATGGCGTCGTGGTGGCCACGGCCGAGCGAACGGTGCTGGTCTGGTGCCGGGAGGCCGTGCGATGACCTTCGACCTCGGACCCGCGCTGCTGTTCTGCCCGGCCGACCGATCCGACCGCTACCACAAGGCGGCGGAGCGGGCGGATGCCGTGATCCTCGACCTGGAGGACGCGCTGCTGCCCGGCAACCGGGCGAGGGCCCGAGGAATGCTGGTCAGCCATCCGCTCGACCCTGAACGCACCATCGTGCGGGTCAACCCGGTCGGTACGCCCGACTTCGAGCTCGACCTCGCCGCGTTGGACGACACCCTGTACCGCCACGTGATGCTGCCGAAGGCCTCGAACGCCGCGCACCTCGCGGCCCTGGGCCGGTTCGAGGTGATCGCGCTCTGCGAGACCGCCGCGGGGGTGCTCGCGGCCCCGCAGATCGCTGCGGAACCCAATGTGACGGCGCTGATGTGGGGTGCCGATGACCTGGTGGCCTCGCTCGGCGGCAGTTCGAGCCGGTTCCCCGACGGCAGCTACCGGGCAGTCGCCCGCCACGCCCGCTCGACGGTGCTGCTGGCGGCCGGCGCCCACGGCAAGGCGGCCGTGGACGGTGTCTTTCTGGCGATTCCCGACCTCGAGGGACTGAACGCCGAGGTGGCGGATGCCGTCGCGAGCGGATTCCGTGCCACGGCCTGCATCCACCCCAGCCAGGTTCCCGTCATCCGAGCCGCCTTCCGGCCCACGCCTGCCGAGGTCGCGGCCGCGTGGCAGATCCTCGAGGCGGCAGCGGGGGAGGAGGGTGTGTTCGCCTATCAGGGGCGCATGATCGACGCGCCCCTGCTCCGCCACGCCGAGGCGGTGCTGCGCCGGGCGGAGGCGATTCGGCCGGAATCAGGGGCTCCGTCCGGCTCCGCTGCGGCCGACGTGGTGGACAACTAGCTGGCTGAGTCCCGACTCGCCGGGGTGTCAGGCTTCCGATGGGTTGCCCGGCCATGTGGTTCCCGGATGATCAGATCGGTTGCCGGGCGTGCGCGCGGTCCAACCAGGGGAGCTGCGCGTCCGGGGCCTCCGGCAAACGCTGCGGCATATCCGGCTGATGTTGTGGCGAACTCAGGAGATCCGCCGGCGCGACGCCGGGCATCCGCACCAGTTCCGCACTGGTCCGTGGCATGCAGGCAACCCGGCGACGGATGTCCTGAGTTGGCCACACGCGAGCGGGCTCGACCGGGGAACGGCCCCCAGGCCGCTCACAGGAGCTTGATCCGCGCAAGAGCCGCAGGAGCCGCCCGGCCGCGGGAGCCACCGGAGGCCGTTGGGCGACACGGCGAGCCGGTCTCCAGTTGACGAGGTGGACTGCTAGGCGGCGTTGGCTGCGAGGGTCTCCTCGATCGCGCGCACGATCTCGTCTGACTCCGGTTCGACGGTCGACGCGAACCGGTCGACGATCTCGCCTTGCGGGTTCACCAGAAACTTCTCGAAGTTCCACTTCACCAGGCCAGGCAGCAGGCCGCTCTTGAACTTGGTCAGCTGCGCGTAGAGCGGGTGCTGGCGCTTGCCGCGCACGTCGACCTTTTCGGTCAGCGGGAAGGTGACGCCGTAGTTCATCTGGCAGAACGACTCGATGTCCGCCTCGGCGCCCGGCTCCTGTCCCATGAACTGGTTGCACGGGAGGCCGAGCACGACGAGGCCCTCGCTCTTGTACCTCGCATAGAGGGCTTCGAGGCCGGCGTACTGCGGGGTGAACCCGCATTTGGAGGCGACGTTCACGACCAGGACCGCCTTGCCGGCGAACTGATCGAAGGTCGTTTCCGTGCCGTCGATAAGGGTGAGCGGGGTCGAGTGGAGCACTGAGGCTGACATGGGCTCGACAGTAGCGTGACCGGCTTCGAGAAGGCTGGCAGGGGGATGCGGCGGAGCGGTCCACCGGCCTGCGGTAGAATGAGCAGTCATGAGCATCATTCGTGCCCTCTCGACCGCCGTGTCGAAGACTCCACGGGCCTGACGCCACTGCCTTCGGACTCAGCCTCGACTCCGACCCGATCGAACAGCAGTGTTCGCTGCGGGCGAGGAAGCCCGAATCCAAACTTTGCACGATCTGTTCACCAGACATCCGTTCACCAGGACCAGACAACGGTCCACTACGCGAGACACGCCCGCGACGCGCGCGGTTTCACACTGAGAAATGAGTTTCTTTGACCAAGCACCAGCTCGACCTGTCCACGCCGCCGCAGCTGCCCCGCCGCGGCCTCCGCGTCACCCCGCTCGGCGGCCTCGGTGAGATCGGTCGCAACATGACCGTCTTCGAGCACAAGGGCAAGCTCCTGATCGTGGACTGTGGTGTTCTCTTCCCCGAAGAGACCCAGCCCGGCATCAACGTCATCCTTCCTGACTTCTCGTCGCTGCGCGACCGGCTCCAGGACATCGAGGCCATCGTGCTCACCCATGGCCACGAAGACCACATCGGCGGGGTGCCGTACCTGCTCCGCGAGCGCAAGGACATCCCCGTCATCGGGTCGCAGCTCACCCTGGCGTTCGTCACGGCCAAGCTTGAAGAGCACCGCATCACGCCGCGCCTGATCGAGGTCAAGGAAGGCCAGCGCCGCAAGGCCGGCCCGTTCGACCTCGAGTTCCTCGCCGTGAACCACTCCATCCCCGACGGACTCGCCGTGGCGATCCGCACCGAGGCCGGCCTGGTGCTCGTGACCGGCGACTTCAAGATGGACCAGTTCCCGCTCGACAACCGCCTCACCGACCTCCCCGGCTTCGCCCGGCTTGGCGAAGAGGGTGTCGACCTTTTCCTGACCGACTCCACCAACGCCGAGGTTCCCGGGTTCACGGTGACCGAGGAGGATATCCGCCCGGCCATCGACGCCGTCTTCCGCACCGCGCCGCGCCGCATCATCGTCTCCAGCTTCGCGAGTCACGTGCACCGCATCCAGCAGGTCATCGACGCCGCCGCCCGCCACAACCGCAAGGTGGCCTTCGTCGGCCGCTCGATGGTGCGCAATATGGGCATTGCCGAGAAGCTCGGCTTCCTCCAGGTGCCCAAGGGTCTCCTGGTCGACGTCAAGGCCTTCGACCGGATGAAGGATGACAAGGTCGTGCTCATCTGCACCGGCTCGCAGGGTGAGCCCATGGCCGCGCTGGCCCGTATGGCCAACCGCGAGCACACCATCAAGATCGGCGAAGGCGACACCGTACTGCTGGCCAGCTCGCTGATCCCCGGGAACGAGAACTCGATCTACCGGGTCATCAACGGCCTCACCCGCTGGGGTGCCAACGTCGTGCACAAGGGCAACGCCAAAGTGCACGTCTCCGGGCACGCGTCGGCCGGCGAGCTCGTCTACTGCTACAACATCGTCAAGCCCAAAAACGTGCTGCCGTATCACGGTGAATGGCGCCACCTCAAGGCCAACGCCGATCTCGCCATCCGCACCGGCGTCGCCGAGGACCAGGTTCTCATCGCCGAAGACGGCGTCGTGATCGACCTCGTCGACGGCGTTGCGAAGATCACCGGCCGCGTTCCCGCCGAGCTCGTCTTCGTGCACGGCATGACCGTGGGCGGCGGCGGCTCCGAGGAGGCCCTCGCCGACCGCGTGCAGCTTTCCAACGACGGTGCCGTCACCATCCTGGGCATCCTCGACACCCGCACCGGTCTCCTCACCGAGCCGGTCGAGTTCATCGCCCGTGGATTCGTGCAGGACAACGAGTGGATCCAGGGCGCGACCAAGTCCATCGACGATGCACTGCGCGCCGCGAACAAGGTCAAGATCGTCAACGGCGCTGAGCTCGAAGACATTTTCACCCAGAGCCTGACCCGTTGGATGCAGCGCAAGTACCGTCGCATCCCGGTGATCACCTCGGTCGTCGTCGACGCCTGATCGGACGCCGCCGGGCCGCCGGGCCATTGCAGCCCGGCGGCCCTCCCGCATTCCCCGCAACCAGAAACGACTCGGCGCGCCCATGACCTCTGAATTGTCCGGTAGAAAGACCGCCCGGCGCTCCCGCCGTCGGTCACGTGTGCTGATCGCGCTCGGAATCATCGTTGCCCTGCTGGCGACGGCTGTGGTCGTCGTCGTGGTCAGCCTGCCCGACGACCTCACGATCGGCCGCCTGTCGCAGAAGAGCAACGTCTACGCCACGGCCGCTGACGGCACACCCACCTTGCTCGCCTCGTTCTACGACCAGAACCGGGTCGAAGTGAGCTCGGATGCGATCAGCCAGTATGTGAAGGATGCCGCGACCTCCGGCGAGGACCCGGGCTTCTACGAGCACGGTGGCGTGAACATCTGGGGCAGCCTCACCGGCGCGGCCACGACGCTGTTCACCGGCGAGGTCCGCGGCGGTTCTTCGATCACCCAGCAGTACGTGAAGAACGTCTTCGTTCAACAGTGCGAGGCGCTCTCCGACGCCGACGAGCGCAGCACCTGCTACGACGCGGCCACCGAGACGAGCCCGTGGCGCAAGCTCAAAGAGATGAGCCTCGCGGTGGGGCTGGAGAAGAAGTCCTCCAAAGACGACATCCTGCGCCAATACCTGAACATCACCGGCTTCGGCGGATCCGTCTACGGCATCGAGGCGGCCGCCAACTACTACTACAACAGCACTGCGGCCACGCTCACGCTTTCGCAGGCCGCGAGTCTCGTGGCGATCGTGAACAACCCGGTCAAGTTCCAGCTGGACGACCCCGAGAGCGCGACCAACGGCGCCGCCAACGGCTACGCGGCCAACAAGGAACGCCGCGACTACATCCTCGACGAGATGCTGGCGAACGAGAAGATCACCGCTGCCGAGCGAGACGCCGCGGTCAGCGCTCCGATCGAACCGACGATCACCGAGCCGAGCACAGGCTGCCGCACCGCGGCCGGCAGCGCCTATTTCTGCGACCTGGTCCTACAGACCCTCCGCAACGACCCGGCCTTCGGCGCGGATGCCGACGCGCGCCTGGCCAACTTCCGGCTCGGCGGCTACAACGTGTACACGACCCTGGACCTGGACCTCCAGGGGGCGGCCGAGGCGACCATGGCCGAGAACGTTCCCCAGACATTCGAGGACTGGGATGTCGGCGGCATCATCTCGAGCGTGGGCGTCGGCACGGGCCGGGTGCTGGCCATGACCCAGAACAAGAACTACAGCCAGGACCCGGCCGACACCGGGGCCAACTTCACCGCCATCAACTACAACACCGACATGGCCCAGGGTGGCTCCAACGGATTCCAGACCGGGTCGACCTACAAGGTCTTCACCCTCGCCGAATGGCTCACCCAGGGTAATTCGCTCGACGATTCGGTCAATTCCCGGGAACGGGACGACTGGGGAACCTTTGTGGACAGCTGCAACGGGCCTCAGGAATACGGCGAGGCGTTCGCGCCGGGCAACGACTCCTCCTCGGATAACGATTCCTACTATTCGCCGCTGGAATCGACCATCGACTCGATCAATACCGGCTTCATCGGGATGGCCA
Source organism: Cryobacterium breve (assembly GCF_004402375.1). GTDB lineage: Bacteria > Actinomycetota > Actinomycetes > Actinomycetales > Microbacteriaceae > Cryobacterium > Cryobacterium breve. The sequence goes on along the minus strand of NZ_SOGJ01000005.1, from coordinate 63,485 downwards.
AGGAACTCGACCTCTGCGGCATCCGGAAGACGGCCGAAGCCTTCGGCGTGCACCGGGCCGACGGCGGCGCCCTGGAGCAGGGCGCGTCTGCCGTCCTCGGCACCAACGAGATCGCACCACTGACGATGGCCGCCGCCTACGCGGGGATCGCCAACAACGGGGTCACCTGTACCCCGATCGTGATCGACCGGATCACCGGACCAGACGGCGCCGAGATCCCCGCTCCGCAGTCGAACTGCACGCAGTCCGTCACCCCCGAAGTCGCCGCCGGCATGAGCTACGCGATGGAGCGGGTGATGACCAGAGGCTCGGGCGGCCCGTCGTACTACGAGACCGACCCGCAGGTACCGATGATCGGCAAGACCGGCACCACCGACGAGAACAAGGACACCTGGATGGCCGGCGCGAGCACGAAGGTCGCCACGATCGTAGGCGTTGTGAACGTGTCCGGGGTCGGTGAAGACCAGCGGGAGACCTGGTTCGAGAGCGGGCAGGCGGCCAGGGCCCGGCACCAGATGTGGCCCGACGTGATGAGCATCGCCAACGAGAAGTACGGCGGGGACGAGTTCATGGAGCCGCCGCGCAGCATGACCCGCTGACCTTGCGCCCTGCGGCATCCGCCCGCCCCTCAGCCGCGGAGGCGTCTGACCAATTCGACGGAGAATGTGATGTGAGAGCGGTTTCTCGCCCCGTTTGGGGCCGATTCCGGCATAATCTCCGTCGAATTCGTTCGGGCTGTGGGCCGGCGAATCAACAGAATCGCGCCTAGTAAGCGGCGGGAACCGCGTTGCTGCCCGTGGCCAGGTCTTCCAGCATCAGCTCGGGGTGGTCGCGCACGGTGTTCCGCAGCCGCCACGGGGTGCTGAACAGGGCGAGCATGGTGCCGTCGGAACGCATCAGCACCTCGACCTGACGGTCGTGCCCGAGGATCTCGGCGCTCGCCCGGTCGGTGCGGCGGGCCAGTTGGTAGGGCAGAGCCTCGGTGCGGATGGCCGCGCCGAAGTCGTGCGTCATCCGTTCTTCAACGACCTCGAACTGCATCGGCCCGACGGCGCCGAGCACGGGCGCCTGGTCGCCGCGCAGCTCCGAGCGGAGCACCTGGATGACGCCTTCGTGGTCGAGCTGGTCGATCCCACGGCGGAACTGCTTGTGCTTGCTGGAGTCCGCCGACCGCACCACCCGGAAATGCTCCGGGGCGAACATCGGCAGCGGCGGGTACTCAACAGCTTCGGTCTCGAAGATCGTGTCGCCCACGCGCAGGGCGGAGGCGTTGACCAGGCCGACGATGTCGCCGGGCCAGGCCTCGTCGGCCACCTCGCGCTCGCGCCCGAACAGGTGCTGGGCGTACTTGGTGGCAAACGGGCGGCCGCTGGCCGCGTGGGTCACGATCATCCCGCGCTTGAACTGACCCGAACAGACCCGCACGAAGGCGACGTGGTCGCGATGCGAGGCGTTCATCCCGGACTGCACCTTGAACACGAAGCCGGAGAAGGCGCTGTTCACGGGGCGGTGACCACCGGATGCGTCCTCTCGGGCTTCCGCGGCCGGCGCGAAGTCCACGAGGGTGTCCAGAATGTGCTGAACGCCGAAGTTGAGCACGGCCGCGGCGAAGAGCACCGGGGTAGTCTCGTTCGCGAGGAAGCGGGCCTCGTCGTGGTCCTGGCCCTCCTCGGCGAGTAGCTCGGATTCCTCGGTGGCGGTGATCCAGGCGGCGCCCTCTTCGGCAGCCGCGACGGCCTCGCTGAGGCGTTCGGGCTCCGCGGTCTTCGCTCCGCCGGCGGTGCGGTGGAAGCGGATGAATTCGTGGGAAGCGCGGTCGATCACGCCACGGAAGTCGCCGGCGATTCCGACGGGCCAGGTCAGGGGAGTGGGCAAGAGCCCGGTGCGCTCTCGGATCTCATCCATCAGGTCCAGTGCCTCGGCACCCGGACGGTCCCACTTGTTGATGACGGTGATCACGGGGAGGCCACGCTGCTTGCAAACCTCGAACAGCTTCATGGTCTGCACTTCGAGACCCTTGCTGGCGTCCACGAGCATCACCGCGGCGTCGACGGCGGAGAGCACGCGGAAGGTGTCCTCGGAGAAGTCCGCGTGCCCGGGGGTGTCCACCAGATTGATCACGGCGTCGCGGTACTCGAACTGAATGGCCGCGCTGGTCACAGAGATTCCGCGCGCCTGCTCCATCGCCATCCAGTCGGACACGGTGCCGCGTCGGCCGGCCTTGCCGTGCGTCGCGCCGGCCGTGGTGATCGCGCGAGCGTGCAGGAGCAGGGCCTCGGTGAGGGTCGACTTGCCCGCGTCGGGGTGCGAAATCACGGCGAACGTCCGTCGCCGGCGTGCTTCGGTCAGTACCTCGGGCGTGGACATGCCAGCGAGCTGCGTCATGGATCCTTCTTTCGCGGATGATTCGGGCAGGCGCGGGGGAAAGCCTGGGCGACCGCTACACAAGAATCGTTACACCCCAATTGTAACTTCCCACGCTGGGAGCACAGTTCGCGCCCATCCGTCGTCGCAGACCCTGCTCGAGCAAGAGCCACTGCCGAATCCGATCGATCTCGGCCCGCATCTCCTCGGGCGGGGACCGCAGTACGCCAGAGGTTCTAGAGCTCACCGTCGCGGCCGGCGGCCACCAGCCCGTCCTGGTGGCGGGCGGTCGGCGGAGCCAGCGAGGTTCCCCCCGCGGGTCAGGAGGCTCGCAACGGGCCTGGCGCCAGGCTGCCACGGGGAGTTCAGCGCGCCCACGCGCACGGTTTGGTAACGGTCCAGGCGTGTCCTGTGCAACGCCCGGCCCCGGGGATACTCTCAGCACAATCGGAGGGAGACAACGGATGCCGAATCCGGGCATGCACGGTTCCCATTGCGCGACCACCCGCACCACCACCCCGCCGACCACCCCGCCAACCGAACGGGGCCCCTCGTCGCTGTCCCAGTCCATCCCGACGGTCCCGCCGACGGTACTCCCGGACAACCCGGCCCCGCTCGCGCTCCCGCATCTGTCCGCCCCGCTCGCCCTCCGCCGCACCATCGCGGACACCGACCTCACGGTGCATCCACTGGCCCTGGGCACGAGCGTGTTCGGGTGGACCGCCGACGGTGCAACGAGCCATCGCATCCTCGATCGCCACCGCGACCTCGCCGGCAACTTCCTCGACACGGCGGACAGCTACACCTCCGGACGCAGCGAGGTGATCATCGGGTCCTGGCTGCGCTCGCGCCGAACCCGCGACAGCACCGTCATCGCCACCAAGATCGGCAAGAACCTCGACAACCCGGGGCTCTCCTCCCGGAGCATCATCGGTGCCGTGCATGCCTCGCTCGAGCGGCTGGGAACGGATTACATCGACCTGCTGCACTTCCACTTCGATGACCCGACCGTGTCGTTGGAAGAGAGCCTCGGCGCCGTCGACGTGCTCATCCGCGGCGGGCTGGTGCGCTATCTCGCCGCGTCCAACTTCTCCGCTGAACGGCTGATGGAGGCCCGGGTGCTCGCGGCCAACGGCCTGCCCCGCTTCGTAGCCCTGCAAACGCAGTACAACCTCCTGCATCGCACCGCCTTCGAATCGTCCCTGGACCTCGTCACGCGGGCTCAGGGCATGGGGGTGCTGCCGTACTTCGCGCTCGCGCACGGCTTCCTGGCCGGCCGGTACCGGTCCAAGGCCGATCTGGAGAAGACCACCCGCAGCTCGCGCGGTGCCAAATACCTCAATCGCAACGGGTTCCGCGTGCTCAGCGTCCTGGACCGGATCGCCGAGGAGCACGATGCCGCTCCGGCAGCGATCGCGATCGCCTGGTTGCTCGCCCGTGGCCCGGTCGTGGCTCCCGTGGCCAGCGCCAGCCACCCCGACCAGGTGGATGCCCTCGTCGCGGCCGCCGGCATCCGTCTGACCCGCGGCGACATGGTCGACCTCGACCGCGTGTCGACCTGACGAATCGGCCGCGCGCGAACCGGTCGCGACCCGGCCCGCGGCCACCTGGCCCTCGTCGACCGGTGACGTAAGGTGGAGTCTCATGAACGGTGCTGTCGAATTTCCCCTGGATCTGCCCGAGCTCTCGTTCCGAGCGGCGGGTGACTCCCTCGTGCGCCGCAGCGTGCTGCCCAGCGGCCTTCGCATTGTGTCGGAGCATGTTCCCGGCAGTCGCAGCCTGACCATCGGCTATTGGGTCGCCGTCGGATCCCGCGACGAAGAGCCCGGCCACTTCGGCTCCACCCACTTTCTGGAACACCTCTTGTTCAAGGGCACAGCCACGCGCACCGCCCTCGACATCGCGATCGCCTTCGACTCAGTCGGCGGCGAGCACAACGCGATGACGGCCAAGGAATACACCTGCTACTACGCCAAGGTGCAGGACAGAGACCTGCCGATGGCGGTCGAAGTTCTCACCGACATGCTCACGTCCTCCCTGCTCGACCCGATCGAATTCGAGAACGAGCGCGGCGTCATCCTCGAAGAGCTTGCGATGGCTGACGACGACCCGTCGGACGTGGCCAATGAGCGGTTCTTCGAAGCGGTCATGGGCCACCACCCGCTGGGGCGCCCGATCGGCGGCAGCGCCGAGACCATCCGGGCGGCCACCCACGCGGCCGTGCACGAGCACTATCGAGCGAACTACCGCCCACAGGACCTCGTCGTCACGGTGGCCGGCGCGGTCGACCACGACGTGCTGGTCGCCGCCGTCACCCGAGCGATGGCCCTCTCGGGCTGGGACCTCAACGTCTCCGCCCCGCCGGTCAGCCGTCGTTCCGGTGTGCCGGCCACTCTCGCGCAGGGCTCCCCGGTCAGCATCGTGCGTCGCCCGCTCGAGCAGGCGAACATCCTGATGGGCTTCCCCGGTCTGCTGGCCACCGACGACCGTCGTGTGACCATGAGCGTGCTCAACTCGGTCTTCGGCGGCGGAATGTCTTCGCGCCTGTTCCAGGAGGTGCGCGAGAAGCGCGGCCTGGCGTACTCGGTCTACTCGTTCGCGCCCGGCTACTCCGATGCGGGCCTGTTCGGCATGTATGCGGGCTGCACACCCGCGAAGGCCGGCCAGGTGGCCGAGCTGATGCTCGGCGAGCTGCACCGCCTCGCCGAACACGGGGTTACGGCCGCCGAGATGACGCGTGCCGCGGGGCAGCTGTCCGGCGCATCCGCTCTGGCCCTCGAAGATTCCGACACTCGGATGTCTCGGCTCGGCCGCTCCGAAATCACCCTGGGCGAGTTCATCGACCTCGACGAGGCCCTCGGCCGGCTCGCGCAGGTCACCGCCGACGACGTGCAGAACCTCGCCGCCGAGCTGGCCGCCGGGCCGCTGTCCATCTCTGCGGTCGGCGCACTCGACGACGACGTTTTCGACGCGATCCTGCCTGCCACTGTCCCCTCCTGACCTTTTCCACCGAGACAAGCCCGGGCCGCACGATGGTGTGCAGAGCCCGAGTGAGAGAGACAAACGTTGCACCACTACATTTACCTCGTTCGCCACGGTGAGCAGCAGGATGCCGAACACGGTCTGCCCGACGGCCCCCTGTCCGCTCGCGGCACCCGGCAGGCGCAACTGATCGCCGAACGCCTCGGCGGTGTGCCGTTCACGGACGCGTGGCACTCGCCGCTGCAGCGAGCCGCCGAAACGGCGAAGATCATCGCACAGCGCCTGCCGGCGTTGACCCCGATCCCCAGCCCGCTGCTCTTCGACTGCATCCCGTCCGGCAAGGCGCCGGAGACGCCGTCCGCGTACGCGCCGTTCTTCGGTGGGGTCTCCGAGGCCGACATCGAGGCCGGCAGCGCCCAGATGGGAGACGCCGTCGCCGAGTTCCTGCAGCCGCGCCGCGGCGAGCGCCACGACCTCCTGATCACCCACAACTTCGTCATCGCCTGGTTCGTGCGCGAGGTGCTCGGCGCCCCCGACTGGCGTTGGATCAGCATCAACCAGGCCAACTGCGGCCTGACCGTGCTGCACCAGAAGCCGGGACGCCCGTGGACCCTGCTCACCCACAATGACACGGGCCACCTCCCGGTCGAGCTGCGCACCGGATTGCCTGACCCGCTTCTGTTCTAGCTGCGTCGTGCACCCCCGCTCCAGGCTCCAGGCACAGCTTCTAGGGGAGGCGCTTGCGGTACCAGTTCGTGGCGTTCGGGTTGTCGTTGTACGGCGCGCACGGCTCGTAGCCCGATTGCGCATAGAGCGCGCCGGCGGCGGTGAGGCTCGCGTTGGTGTCGAGCACAACCTCGCCCGCGCCGAACGCCCGGGCGCGTCGCTCGAGCTCGCCCAGCAGGGCGCGTCCCCAGCCCCGCCCGCGCACCTGCGGCTGGAGCCAGAGGTGCTTGATCTCGAATCGAACATCACCGGCCGTGGAATCCGCTAGCCGACGGATGCCCCCGCACCCCACGAAGGCACGCTCGGCCGGCCCCTTGTGATCGCTGACCAGGAGAAAAACACCGCGCGGCGGGAGAAAGTGTTCCGGCGTCGGAAAGGTGGTGCGGTACTGACCCTGGGCGGCGGGGAAGCTCGATTCCCGGTCGCTGAAGTACTGCGTGAGTAGCACAATGGAGCCGGCATCCGTCACCGAAACGTCGCAGAAGGCCAGAGTCGGAGAGTCAGACATGGCCCAAGGCTAACTCGATGCATCGCCGCTGCAGAGGCCCGGCCGTGATTGGTAGATTGGAGTCATGAAAACAAGGGTGGCCATCGTCGGCGTTACGGGAACGATGGGCCGTCTGGTCTCGCGGCTGGTCGAGGAGTCCGACGACTACGAACTCGTCGCCGGCTTGAACTCGCGGAGTGATCTGTCAGAGATGCTCGGAGCGGAGGTCGTCATCGACCTGACCCTGCCCGGAGTCAGCCAGAGCGTTGTCGACTTCGCAGTCGATCACGGACTGCGGGTGCTGGTGGGCACCTCCGGCTGGTCACAGAGTCGCATCGATGCCCTCGCGACCCGCGTTGTGGGCCGGGACGACCTCGGCGTCGTCATCATTCCCAACTTTTCGATCGGGTCCGTCATCGCGACCGGCCTCGCAGTGCAGGTGGCGCTCGTCTTCGACTCCATCGAGATCATCGAGGCGCATCAGGCCGGCAAGGTCGACTCCCCGTCGGGTACCGCCGTGCGCACCGCCGAGCTGATCGGGCGGGCCAGGGCCGAGATCGGGCCGGTGTCCGCGCCGCACATCGACCAGCGTGCCCGCGGCCAGCAGGTATCGAGCATCCCCGTGCACAGCCTGCGCCTGGACGGCATGCTGGCGCGCCAGGACGTGATCTTCGGCGGAGCGGGGGAGACCCTCACCATCAGCCACAACACCTTGTCGGCAGCGTCCTACGAGCGGGGAATCCTGCTCGCGCTGGCCGCCGCGCGCACGGCGGTCGGCGTGACGGTCGGACTGGACCAGATCATCGACCTCGGTCTGAGTGGTTCAGAGGCGAGTGGTTCAGAGGCGAGTGGTTCAGAGGCGAGTGGTTCAGAGGCGACCGGTTCAGAGGCGGGCGGTTCAGAGGCGACCGGGTCCTCGAAATGAAGGGCCGCGTCGCCGCCGGCCTGATGGCCCTGCTCCTCCTCTTCTACCTGGGCCTCGTGGGTTGGCGGGCCGTGTTGTTCCTGCAGAGCGGGGAACCCGTGGGCATCGTCATCGGTGTGGCGTTGCTCGTGCTGCCGCTGATCGGAGCGTGGGCCCTCGTTGCCGAACTCCGGTTCGGTCGCAACTCCGAGCGGCTTGTGCGGCGGCTAGAGGCAGAGGGTGGACTTCCCGTGGAGGACCTGCCGATCCGCCCCAGTGGACGTCCCCTGCGCGACGCGGCCGACGCCGAATTCCCGGTCTACCGGGCGGCCGTCGACGCGGCCCCCGACGACTGGCGGGCCTGGTTCCGGCTCGGCCTGGCCTACAATTCCGCGGGAGACCGGCGTCGCGCACGCGGCGCCATCCGCACCGCCATCACCCTGGAACGCCCCTAGCCGGACTCGGCGCGCCAGCCTCGGTCGGCGAGTGGTCCGAACGCCGGTTGTGCCCGTCGAAAACCGGCGGGCCCGGCCCTCGAACCGGCCGGCCGGCCACATTTGTCACGCTACGGTCGGCTGAGCATCCAGTGCACGGACTCGGCCGCAGTTCTATGAGCGAAGACGAAGCCGTCCTCCTGCAGCCGGTCGGGCACAATCCGCTGGTCGGCCAGCAGGAGGGCGCGAGCGGCCTCCTGCAGCGCCAGGGTGAGCACGAATTCCGGCACCGGAATCAGAAACGGACGGTGCAGCCCGGCGGCGACCGCCCGGATCACGTCATTCGCCGTGGCAGGGGTGGGGCCGACCAGGTTGACTGAGCCCGAGAGGGTCGAGGTGAGCAGGTGCACGATGGCGGCGGCCTCGTCGTGGAGGCTGATCCACGGCCAGTGCTGGGTGCCGCGGCCGAGCGGGCCGCCCAGGCCGAGCTTCACGATCGGCAGCAACGGTTTCAGGGCACCGCCCCTGGCGATGACCAGCCCGGTGCGGAGAGCGACGACCCTGGTCGGCTCGGGCGCGCGGTGAGCCTCAGCCTCCCAGGCGGTTGTCACTTTCGCCAGGAAGTCGGTGCCGGCGGGGGAGTCGTCGGTGAGGACCTCGTTCGGGCGGTCGCCGTAGACGCCCACCGCCGACGCGTTGAGCAGTGTGGCGGGAGGCGTCGTCCGGCGATGCATCGCATCCGTGAGCGTGCGTGTGGCCTGCACCCGCGAGTCGAGAATTTCCCGGCGGTAGGCCTTCGTCCAGGGTAGGCGGGCAATGGATGCCCCGGACAGGTTGATCACGGCGTCGATACCCTCAAGCGCGTTCTCATCCAGGCTCAGCGCTGTGGGATCCCAGCGGAATTCGTCTGCCCCACGCGGTTCCCGGCGCACCAGTCGGGCGACGGTGTGGCCGGCGGCAGCCAACTGGGTGCACAGTTCCGTGCCGATCAGTCCGGACGCGCCGGAAACGAGAACTCGCATGAAGGGCGCGCCTGCTCTAGGCCAGTTCGGCTTCGATGGTGATCGGGACGCCGGCCAGCGCCTTCGAGATCGGGCAGTTGGCCTTGGCATCCTCGGCGAACACCGCGAACTCATCTTCGGTCAGCCCGGGGATCGTGGCGCTGACCAGAAGGTGGCTGCCCACAACGCCGACGCCGGCTTCAAAGGTCACCGCTGCGGTGGTCTGGATGTTCTCAGGGGTGTGTCCGCCGGCGCTGAGGCCGTTGGCGAGGGCCATCGAAAAGCAGGCCGCGTGGGCGGCTCCGAGTAGTTCCTCGGGGTTGGTCGTGTTCGGGGTGCCGACCGACCGCGCCTGCCAGGTGACCGGGAACTCGGCAGTCTTAGAGGAGTCGAGAGTGACGGTACCGCTGCCGGACTTCAGATCGCCGGTCCAGACGGTGGTTGCTTCGCTGGTGAGTGCCATGGTGTTGCCTCCTGAAAGTGAAGCTTCAGCCTAACTGTCGACTTGACCCACGTGGGGGTGCCTCCCAGCGAATGATCAGGCTACGGGGCGGCCGAAGGCCCCGGCTCGCACCAGCAGCACGTACACCTGGCAGCCGAGGCAGTAGTCGAAAACGGCATTGAGGAACGCCGCGACGAAGGCGATGGCCGCGCACACGCCGACGGCCGGTGCCAGCCCGATCAGGCCGAGCACAACGCCGGTCAGCGTGACCAGAAGCCCCACGCCCTGCGCGAACGTGGGCGGCGCGGCGTTCTCCAGTGCCGCCGGCGGGCTCAGCCGCGGGCGCACGAACCTCCTGAACAGCACGCTGTACGGGTGGCGCCCCGCCCCGGCGAACGCTCCCCAGGCGAACAGAGCCCCAAGTGCGGCCAGGCCGACGAGGGCGGCAACGGATGCTCCGGTCAACGAGAGGAACACGACCACCAGGAGCAGCACGGCCGTGATCGCGGCACCGAAGCGCGGTCCGCGGGGGTCGAGGTCCGGTCGGGTGTCAGCGCGTGTGGTGGCTGAGCTGGTCATGGTTACTCCCGGTGAGGTGGTCGAGCTGCTGGAGGAGGTCGGCCCCGTTCGGCACGCCGCCGATGCGAGCGCGCACGCGTCCCGTTCCGTCCAGGATGAGCGTGGTCGGGGTCTGCAGGATCCCGAACCGGTTCGCGAGATCACGCCGGTGGGTGAGGTCCACGTCGACGTGAGCGACACCGGGCCGCTGGCGGGCCAGGCCGGCAAGCAGCACGTGGGTGCCGGGGCAGCGGGCGCAGTGGTCGGTGGAGAACTGCACGAGCGTGCCGTTTGCGCCGAACGGAACCGGGCTGCCGACATCCGCTTGCGTGAGCGGTGTGCCCTGCGCAGCCGGTGCGCCCGGCACGATCACGGCCGCGCGCCCCTGGCGGGCCTGCCAGACCAGGCCGAGCACGGTGGCTCCGGCGACGAGGGCCAGCACGAGGCTGAGCGCGATGATCGGGTCCATGTAGAGAAGCTACAAGGCTTCCCGGCCGGTCGCTGGTGTGTGACGACAGGTTACGCGTGCACCGGGTATCGTTTACGCGTGCCTGAAATCGAGTTCCGCAGCGATGTAACCGTCGAACTGGTGCGTGCCAGCGCCCACGACTCCGATGTGCTGTTCGCCGCACGGGTGTCCACGCAGGGTGAGCAGACCCTGACCAAGGCCCTGGTCGAAGAGTCGGATGCCGCGGGAGCGAGCAAGGGCGACGCGGGGCTGATCAACTACCTCATGCGCGACCGCCACGGCTCGCCGTTCGAGCACAATTCGATGACCTTCTACGTGCAGGCGCCGATCTTCGTTTTCCGGGAGTTCATGCGTCACCGCATCGCCTCCTACAACGAGGAATCGGGCCGCTACCGCGAGCTGAACCCGGTCTTCTACGTTCCGGCTCCCACCCGCAACCTCGTGCAGGTCGGCAAGCCCGGCGCCTATGACTTCCTGCCCGGAACAGCCGAACAGGCCGCTCTGGTCGAGCAGTCGACCCGCGAGGCTTCCGTTCACGCCTATGCGGCGTACCAGCGGATGCTGGAAGCCGGCGTGGCTCGCGAGGTCGCCCGCATCGTGCTCCCGCTCAACATCTTCTCTTCCATGTACGTGACCATGAACGCGCGGGCGCTGATGAACTTCCTCAGCCTGCGCACCAAGCGTGAGGGAACCCACTTCCCATCGTTCCCGCAGCGGGAGATCGAAATGTGCGCCGAGAAGATGGAAGACCAGTTCGCGCTCCTGATGCCGCTCACCTATGCCGCCTTCAACAAGAACGGTCGCGTCGCCCCGTAACGCGCCGGCTGCGGTGCACGGGCTAACGCTGAACGGTAACGTGTCTCTCGTGTCTATGTCTCAGAATCCTTTCGGCCAGGTCCTCGTTGCCCTGGTGACTCCCTTCACCGCCGACGGCGAAGTCGATTGGGCGGGCGTCGCTCAGCACATCGACGACGTCATCAACGCCGGCGCCGACGGAATCGTCGTCACCGGCACCACCGGCGAAACCTCCACCCTCACCGACCCGGAGAAGATCCGCCTCGTCGAGGTCGGCAAGGATGTGTCGAGCGGGCGCGCGAAGATCATCACGGGCGGCGGCTCGAACGAGACCGCTCACGCCATGCAGCTCGCCAAGCAGAGCGAGAAGGCCGGCGCAGACGGCAACATGATCGTCACCCCGTATTACAACAAGCCCACCCAGGCCGGCGTGCTCACCCATTTCCGCATGATCGCGGATGCCACGGACCTGCCCGTGATCCTCTACGACATCCCGGGGCGCACGGGCATCCCGATCGAATACAAGACGATTTTGCGGGCCGCGAAGCACCCGAACATCCTCGCCGTCAAGGACGCCAAGGGTGACCTGGCCCAGGTCAGCCGGGTGCTCAACCAGACCGACCTGATGTATTTCTCCGGCGACGACCCCAACGTGCTGCCGCACCTCTCGATCGGTGCGACCGGGCTGATCGGCGTCACGGCGAACATCGCCGCCACCCCCTACCGCCAGATGGTCGATGCCGTCAACGCCGGTGACCTGAAAACGGCCACGGCCGCGCACCAAAAGCTCGAACCGCTGGTGCGGGCGTGCATGACGCACGTGCCTGGAACGGTCGCGGTCAAGTACATCCTGCACGGCCTCGGCCGCATCAACAGCCCGCGCGTGCGCCTGCCGCTGGTCGGGCCGGAAGAGTGGGAAGCCGCTCAGATCGAAGACGAGATCGACCTGGTCAAGAACATCCCCGGCGTGGATTTCTCGAACTTCCGACCGGACCGCAACGCCGCAGCCGGCGGTGCCCTGCCGAAGGTCGCCGGAACGACACGCTAACCGCCTTACCGAACCTGAGGAGAGCCTGTGCCCATCGACGTGTACGACCCGGCCCCGCTTGAGGCGGGAACCCTCCGCATCACGCCGATCGGCGGCTTGGGCGAAATCGGCCGCAACATGACCACGTTCGAGATCGACGGCAAACTGTTGATCGTCGATTGCGGGGTGCTGTTCCCCGAGGAGCACCAGCCTGGCGTCGACCTGATCCTGCCTGACTTCAGCCCCATCCGGCACCGCCTCGACGACATCCTCGCGGTCGTGCTCACGCACGGCCACGAGGACCACATCGGCGCCGTCCCCTACCTCCTGAAGTTGCGCGCGGACATCCCGCTGATCGGTTCCGGCCTCACCCTCGCCTTCATCGAGGCAAAGCTCAAGGAACACCGCATCACGCCGTACACGCTGCAGGTCACGGAAGGCCAAACGGAACGGCTCGGCCCGTTCAACCTCGAATTCGTCGCCGTCAACCACTCCATCCCCGACGCGCTGGCGGTGGCGATCAAAACCGCCGGCGGCACGGTTCTGCACACCGGCGACTTCAAGATGGACCAGCTGCCGCTGGACAACCGACTGACCGACCTGCGCGAATTCGCGCGGTTGGGCACCGAGGGGGTCGACCTTTTCCTGGTCGATTCCACCAACGCCGACGTCCCAGGATTCACCCCCACGGAGCGCTCCATCGGCCCCGTGCTCGACGATGTCATCGCCCGGGCTCCTCGGCGGGTGATCGTGGCGAGCTTCTCCAGCCACGTGCACCGGGTGCAACAGGTACTCGACGCCGCCCACGCCAACGGGCGGCGGGTCGCCCTCCTGGGCCGGTCGATGGTGCGCAACATGACCATCGCCGCCGACCTCGGCCATTTGCGGGTGCCGGAGGGCGTGCTGGTCGACTTCAAGAAGGCCGGCAACATCCCGGGCGACAAGATCGTCTACATGTCGACGGGCTCGCAGGGGGAGCCGATGGCCGTGCTCAGCCGGATGGTCAACCAGGACCACCAGATCGAGGTCGGGCCGGGCGACACCGTCATCCTGGCGTCCAGCCTGATCCCCGGCAACGAGAACGCGGTCTACCGCATCATCGACGGCCTGACCAAGCTCGGCGCCGCGGTTGTGCACAAGGGCAACGCCAAGGTGCACGTCTCCGGGCACGCCGCCGCGGGGGAACTGACGTACTGCTACAACATCCTGAAGCCCAAGAACGTGCTGCCCGTGCACGGCGAGTACCGGCACCTGGTCGCCAACGCGAAACTGGCGATCGAGACCGGTGTTCCCGAGGCGAACGTCATCCTCGCCGAAGACGGCACGGTCATCGACCTGAGGGACGGGGTGGCCCGGAGAGTGGGCCAGCTCGACCTCGGCTACGTCTACGTCGACGGGTCCACCGTCGGCGAGATCACGGAGGCCGACCTCAAGGACCGTCGCACCCTCGCCGAGGAGGGGTTCATCTCGATCATCATCGTGGTCGACGCTGCGACCGGCACGGTGATCGTCGGCCCCGAGATTCACGCGAAGGGCTTCGCCGAAGACGACTCGGTGTTCGACGCCGTTCGCCCGAAGATCGCTGCCGCGCTGGCCGAGGCCGCCGAACACGGGGTGCGCGACCCGGTCGCCCTGCAGCAGATCGTGCGGCGCACGGTCGGCCGTTGGGTGAACACCGCCTTCCGCCGCCGCCCCATGATCGTTCCTCTGGTGATCGAGGCCTGACCCACCCGGCCCCGGATGCCGCACCGCGGTCGGCATTCTGGCGTGCCTGCGCCCCAATGTCAGGGGTTCGAAGTACCGTAGGTGCATGGCTACGAGCACTAAGTCGAACGGTCGCGCCCGCAGCACGCCTGCGCGGGGCACTCCGGCGCGCAAGCCCGCAGCCCGCAGCAACGCCCAGAAAACCGTCAAGTTCACCGCGGTAGAGGTCAAACCCAGCCTGTTCGTGCGGTCGTGGATGGCACTGGCCCATGTCACCGGGGGCGCCGCCCGGGCACTCGGACCGGAGCAGCTCTCCAAAGAGGAGCGCCGCGACGGCCTGCCCTTCTTCCTCGTGCTTCTGTCCATCGCGGGCGCCGTGATCGAGTGGTTCCTGATCAACAATACGGTCGCCCAGACCCTCGACGCATGGAGCTTCGGCGGACTGTTCGGCCGGGTCGCGTTCGCCCTGCCTGTGATCATGCTGCTCTTCGCGCTCTGGTTGTTTCGTAAACCCAGTTCGGTGCACGACAACGGCCGCATCGGCATCGGTCTGTCCCTGCTGCTCGTCTCCGTGTCGGGCCTGTGCCACGTCTTCGGCGGCCAACCCGCCCCCAGCGACGGAATGGAGACTCTCGCCTTGGCCGGCGGTGTCATCGGCTGGATGATCGCTGCCCCCTTGATCTACCTGACCACGGCCATCGGTGCGACCATCGTCGTCATCCTGCTGCTCGTCCTGAGTCTCTTCATCATCACCAAGACCCCGCCCAATCGCATCGGCGCACGCAGCCGCGAACTCTATGCCTGGCTCTTCGGTGCTCAGCTTCCCGACCCCGAGGAACGCGCAGCGGCCCGGGAGGCCAAGCACGAGAAGGCCGTGCAGGTCGAACTGGACGGTGTGGACGACACCGACGAAGACCCCGGAGCCCTGCCCTGGTGGCGGCGCAACACGAGCAAGCGGGAGGAAGACCCTGACTTCGGCGGGGTGCTCAGCACCGAGCACGGCTCAGGGCGGGGGTCCGATGATCCCAGTGCGGCCGGTCCGCACGGCGCCGACCCGCTCAGCACTCTGCTGGGAGGAGACAAGCGGGGGAGCTTCGACACCGCTCTCGAGACAACGCCGCCGGCGGCCGGTCTCAGCAAAGACCACTACGGCACCGAAGTTCTCGAAGACCTGCTTCGCGCCGAAGACGCCATCAAACGCTTCACGGGTGCGATCGACCTGCCGCACGGTTCGTCGACCGGGCTCCTAGCCGACGACCAGACGGGACTGACGGAGGTCCTGCCGGGTTTCGTCGAGCTCGACCATGCCGCGGCCGGTGCCGCCGCCGGTCCGACCGACGTGCCGCTGTCCCTCGTGCCCCCGGCCTCTCCGGCCGCCGACCAGCCCGAGGTCCCGTACCTGCTGCCCTCGGACACGACCCTCACCAAGGGCCCGCCCGCCAAGGCCCGCTCGGCGGCCAACGACGAGATCGTGAAGTCCATCACCGAGGTTCTGAACCAGTTCCAGGTCGATGCCAAGGTCACCGGATTCTCCCGCGGCCCCACTGTCACCCAATACGAGATCCAGCTCGGTCCCGGCGTCAAGGTGGAGCGGGTCACCGCGCTGAGCAAGAACCTCTCCTACGCCGTCGCGTCCAACGAGGTGCGCATCCTCTCGCCCATCCCCGGCAAGAGTGCCATCGGCATCGAGATCCCGAACACGGACCGTGAAATCGTCACTCTCGGTGACGTGCTCCGCTCGCCGGCGGCCTCGAACAGCACCCACCCCATGACCATCGGCGTCGGAAAAGACGTCGGCGGTGGATTCGTGCTCGCCAACCTCGCCAAAATGCCTCACCTCCTGGTCGCCGGCTCCACCGGCTCGGGCAAGTCCAGCTTCGTCAACTCGATGATCACCAGCCTGCTCATGCGCGCCAAGCCGAGCGATGTGCGCATGGTGCTGATCGACCCCAAGCGGGTCGAGCTGGCCGCCTATGCCGGTGTCCCGCACCTGATCACCCCCATCATCACCAGCCCCAAGAAGGCCGCAGAGGCCCTGCAGTGGGTGGTGAAGGAGATGGACATGCGATACGACGACCTGGCCAGCTTCGGGTTCCGTCATATCGACGACTTCAACAAGGCCGTCGTGAACAATGAAATTGTGCTCCCCGCCGGCAGCCTGCGCAGTCTCAAGCCCTACCCGTACCTGCTGGTCGTGGTGGATGAGCTCGCCGACCTGATGATGGTCGCCCCGCGCGACGTCGAGGACTCGATCGTGCGCATCACCCAGCTGGCGCGCGCCTCCGGAATCCACCTCGTCCTCGCCACCCAGCGCCCGAGCGTCGACGTCGTCACCGGCCTGATCAAGGCCAATGTGCCGTCGCGCCTCGCTTTCGCCGTGACCAGCGTCACCGACTCCCGGGTCATCCTCGACCAGCCGGGTGCCGACAAGCTGATCGGGCAGGGCGATGCCCTGTTCCTGCCGATGGGCGCGTCCAAGGCCATCCGGGTGCAGGGTGCCTGGGTGAATGAGGCCGAGATCGAACGCGTCGTCAAGCACGTCACCCTGCAGGCCCGGCCCGACTATCGGCCGGATGTCTCCATGGTCGCCCCCCGCAAGGAGATCGACTCCGACATCGGTGACGACCTCGAGGTGCTCCTCGCGGCGGCGGAGCTGGTGGTGTCGACCCAGTTCGGCTCCACCTCGATGCTGCAGCGCAAGCTCCGCGTCGGCTTCGCCAAGGCCGGTCGCCTGATGGACCTGCTCGAGTCCCGCGAAATCGTCGGCCCCTCCGAGGGGTCGAAGGCGCGCGACGTGCTCGTCTCCGTGGAGCAGCTGCCCGGCGTGCTGGCCCTGCTGCGCGGGTCCGACGCCGAACACCACGCCGCCACCGCCAGTGCACAGGCATCCGCTGCCCACCAGACGTCCGGCCCGGCGGATCCGCGCTACTCCGACGACCCGGTCGCCAAAATGTCGGAGGGGTACCCTGAAGAAGACGCATCCCCCGATGAAGACGCCTGGCAACTGACCGACAGGGACTGACCCATGGCCACACCATCCACACCGGTCACCCGGCCCAGCAATTGGAACCTTCCGAACCTGATCACGGTCGTACGCATCCTGCTCGCACCGCTCTTCATCTGGATGCTCCTCGCCGACGCCGGCCAAGACGGCGCGCTGCGCTGGTGGGCGGCCGCCCTCTTCATCGTGGCCATCGCCACCGACGGCATCGACGGGGCCATTGCGCGTCGGCATAACCTGGTCACCGACCTTGGCAAGATCCTCGATCCGATCGCCGACAAGGTGCTCACCGGCAGCGCTCTGATCTGTCTGTCCATCCTCGGTGAGCTGTGGTGGTGGGTGACGGTCGTCATCCTGGTGCGTGAAATCGGCATCACGGTGTTCCGCTTCGTCATGCTGCGAGACCGGGTCATCCCGGCGTCCCGGGGCGGCAAGCTCAAGACGCTGCTGCAGTCCGTGGCCATCTCGCTCGCACTCCTGCCGCTCTGGCTCGTCTTCGGCGAGTGGATCTACTGGGTCAGCTGGACCGCGATGGCTCTCGCCCTGATGCTCACGGTGATCACGGGCATCGACTACCTCGTGGCCGCCCGCCGGGAGAATCGCCGCCGGCAGGACCATGACTGACCAACCGGTGCCCGCGGATGCCACGGCCGAACTCATCGCCGAGCTCACCCGCCGCAGCCTCACCATAGCCGTCGCCGAGTCCCTCACCGGCGGGGGCTTGACGGCCGAACTGATCCGCATCCCCGGCGCATCCGTCGTCGTCAACGGGGGAGTGGTTGCCTACCAGACCGACCTCAAGCACACCCTCCTCGGCGTGGACCCGGCCCTGCTCGACGCATATGGCCCCGTGCACCCGCAAGTGGCCGTGCAGATGGCCGCGGGCGTGCGCACGCGGCTGGCCGTGGACGGGCGACCCGCGGATATCGGCGTGGCCACCACGGGCGTCGCCGGTCCCGACGCGCAGGGCGGTCAGGAGCCGGGCATCGTCTTCCTCGGCCTCGCCCGGCAGGGGGAGGCGTGGTCCATACCTCTAATCCTCAACGGCGACCGGGCGGCCATCCGCGCGGCTTCGGTGGCCCAAGCCGTCCAAGCTGTGTACCAGCTGATAGCCCGAGAACCGGTGGAATAGTTCCCCGAATTCGGCGGTTACAACGAGCAGATTCACAAGCAAAGCCCAGTCGTTGTCGGTAGTGTCAGGGTGTTCGCGGTTGTAGTACTCTTGCGATCCAACACACGAAACCTCCCGGTTGAGTGGGCGCCAGAAGTATCAATCAGTACTCGATAAGCACGACTTAATCAGTACGAGAAGGAGGTTCCGATGATTCTTGTTCGACAGGAAATCGGCGATGTGCTCAGGGACTTCCGCCTGCAGAAAGGGCGCACACTCCGCCAGGTAGCGAGCAAGGCCAGCGTGGCCCTCGGGTATCTGAGCGAGGTGGAGCGTGGCCAGAAGGAAGCATCTTCCGAGATTCTGGCCTCCGTTGCAGAAGCGTTGGAGACCCCGATCTCAGTCATCATGCGCGAAGTCGGTGATCGGCTTGCCGTCATCGAGGGAATCGATCGGTTCCCGGACACCGTGCCAGACGAACTCGTGGCCAACTACGACGGCATGATGGTGCGCTAGTTCCATTCCATGCGACTCAGTGAGTTCCGTCAGGCCTTGAGGGACGAGTTCGGCGATGGCTATGGCCGCGTTCTGACTCGAGACCTCATCCTGACGCAGTTTGGATGCTCCGCCGACCAGGCTCTGGCCGGCGGAGCTTCTGCGCGCGACGTCTGGCTCGCTCTATGTGCCGAGACGGATGTCCCTCAGGCCCGCTGGTACGGTGCCGGCCTCCCGGCGGCCCGTAGCTAGTCGCCCGAGCCGCACCCAGGCGTCGGCTCCGACTCGTCCGAGCTATCGGTGTGCCCTCGAAGACGAACCCACGACACGCCCCGAATTCCGCGGAAGTGTCGAATGCGTGTTCGTATCTTGATAGGCTCCTCCACAGCAGGAGTCGAAGACGAGCTATCCACTGCCGCTACCCGTTCCGGCCTGTGTCGGACGTGCCGCGTACAGTCGGATCTTGTCATCGACAGAGAGCACATGCCTTGTTGAGAGCGGGTGTCGGGGTCCTCCCGGTAGCCAGGTTCGACAGCCTATAGGCGCCGAAACGCACGACCGAAGGAGACCACTCATGGCATCATCAGCAGATCGCGAAAAGGCACTCGACACCGCCCTCGCCGCCATCGACCGCCAGTTCGGCAAGGGTTCGATCATGCGTTTGGGCAGCGACGAACGTGCCCCTGTCGAAACGATCTCCACCGGATCGATCGCGTTGGACGTGGCCCTCGGCATAGGCGGCCTGCCCCGTGGGCGCATCGTCGAGATCTACGGCCCGGAGTCCTCGGGAAAGACCACCCTCACCCTGCATGCCATTGCGAACGCGCAGAAGAACGGCGGCATCGCAGCGTTCATCGACGCCGAGCACGCCCTCGACCCCGAATACGCCCGCAAGCTCGGCGTCGACATTGACGCCCTCCTGGTCTCCCAGCCCGACACGGGCGAGCAGGCGCTCGAGATCGCCGACATGCTGGTGCGAAGCGGGTCCATCGACCTGATCGTGATCGACTCCGTCGCGGCGCTGGTGCCCCGCGCCGAGATCGAGGGCGAGATGGGCGACTCCCACGTCGGCCTCCAGGCCCGGCTGATGTCGCAGGCGCTGCGCAAGCTCACCGGTGGCCTCAGTCAGACCAACACCACCATGATCTTCATCAACCAGTTGCGCGAGAAGATCGGTGTCTTCTTCGGCAGCCCCGAGACCACCGCCGGTGGCAAGGCGCTCAAGTTCTACGCGTCGGTGCGCCTCGACATCCGGCGCATCGAGACCCTGAAGGACGGCACCGAGGCCGTCGGCAACCGCACCAGGGTCAAGGTCGTCAAAAATAAGATGGCCCCGCCCTTCAAGCAGGCGGAATTCGACATCATCTACGGCATCGGCATTTCCCGTGAGGGCAGCCTGATCGACTTCGGTGTCGACCACGGCATCGTCAAGAAGTCCGGCGCCTGGTACACCTACGACGGTGACCAGTTGGGCCAGGGCAAGGAGAACTCGCGTAACTTCCTGCTGCGCGAGGCGGACATGGCCAACGAGATCGAGCAGAAGATTCTCTTCAAGCTCGGCATCAGTCCCGAGGGTGCGGCGGCCAAAAAGGCGCAGGCGGCCATCGACTCCGCAGCAGCCTTGGTGACCGCAGCGGCCGCCAAGGAAGCCGCTGCCGCCAAGGCCGAGGCCGTTCAGGCCCGGCTGGCCGCCCGCAAGGGGGCATAGCGAATGGTCCACTTCGAGCCGGCCGACGAGGTCGCATCGTTGAGCGCCGCACGGCGCAAGAGTGCGGCACGCGTCACCGGCGCGGGGCGCGGCACCGCCTCCCGGCCGGCTGAGCCCGAGATGCCCGCAGCCAGCGCGGAACGGCTGGCGCCCGTCGCCTACCTCGGCGGCGCCGCTCCGGCGTCCCTCGTCCCGGTGGATCCCGCTCCTGCCCTCGACCCGTCAGACAGCGAAGCTCCGTACGCCGCCCCGTTCGCCGTAGCCGTAGCCGACGTCGACGTCGACGTCGACGAGGAAGAGACGCCGGAGAGTGCTGCGGTGCGGTCCGCGGCCGACCGCGAGCGTGCCGAAGCGGTCTTGCTGCAGCGGCTGCGCGCACGGTCGCTGTCAATGTCAGAGGCCCGTGCTGTTTTGGCCGGCACCGAGATCGACCCGCACGAGATCGAAGAGGTGATCGAGCGTTTCACCGAACTTGCCTACATCGACGAGGGTCGCCTCGCCGACCAAATCGTGCACAGCCACCACGAGCGCAAGGGCCTGGGCCGCTCCGGGGTGCAGGCCGAAATGCGCCGCCGCGGAATCGACCCTGAGCTAATCCTCGAGAAGCTCGACGAGATGCCCGACGACGAGACCGAGCGGGCCATCGAGATCGCGTGTAAGCGCGTGGGTCAGCTCGGCCGGCTCGATGACCAGACCATCGATCGTCGGCTGAATGCGTTCCTGATGCGCAAGGGCTATAACTCGTCCATCGTGCGCGTCGCCGTCAAGGCGGCCATGGATTCCCGTGGCGGATCGACGTCGCGCGTCCGGTTCCAGTAGCGCGGACCCGGGGCCGAGGCCGGCCCCGTGCCGCCGAGCCCGTCCCGGCCCGGTTTCGCAGGTCCCCCGCGTAAGCTGAGGGCACTATGACCAGCAGCACCGCCACGCGCCCCTTGTCCAGCCTCAGTGCGCCGACCCTGATCGCTCCGTCCTCGGCGGCGCACGACGTCTCGGGACGCACGCGCACCTACGAGGTGCGCACGTTCGGCTGCCAGATGAACGTGCACGACTCCGAGCGGCTGAGTGGCTCGCTCGAGGCGGCGGGTTATGTGCCCTCCAACGGCGAGGAAGCCGACATCGTCGTGCTGAACACCTGCGCGGTGCGCGAGAACGCCGACAACAAGCTCTACGGCAACCTCGGTCAACTGGCCTCGGTCAAGCGCCGCCACGAGGGCATGCAGATCGCTGTCGGCGGTTGCCTGGCCCAGAAGGACAAAGACGTCATCCTGAAGAAGGCGCCCTGGGTCGACGTCGTCTTCGGCACCCACAACATGGGGTCCCTGCCGAGCATGCTCGAGCGTGCCCGGCACAACGGCGAGGCTCAGCTGGAGATCCTCGATTCACTCGAGACGTTCCCATCCACCCTGCCCACCAAACGTGACTCGAGCTACAGCGGTTGGGTTTCCATCTCGGTTGGCTGCAACAACACCTGCACGTTTTGCATCGTGCCCGCGCTGCGCGGCAAGGAGAAGGACCGTCGTCCCGGCGAGATCCTCGCCGAGGTGCAGGCCCTGGTCGATGACGGGGCCATCGAGGTCACTCTGCTTGGCCAGAACGTCAACTCCTACGGGGTGGAGTTCGGAGACCGGCTTGCGTTCGGCAAGCTGCTGCGCGCGGTCGGCCAGATCACAGGGCTGGAACGCATCCGGTTCACCAGCCCGCACCCCGCCGCTTTCACCGATGACGTGATCGACGCCATGGCCGAGACCCCCTCTGTCATGCCGCAGTTGCACATGCCGTTGCAGTCCGGGTCAGACCGGATCCTGAAGGCCATGCGTCGCTCGTACCGCTCGGCGCGGTTTCTCGGCATCCTCGAACGGGTTCGCGCGCAGATGCCGCACGCGGCCATCAGCACCGACATCATTGTGGGTTTCCCGGGTGAGACCGAGGAAGACTTCCAGGAAACCCTGCGGGTTGTCGAGTTGGCCCGGTTCGCGACCGCGTTCACATTCCAGTACTCCATCCGTCCCGGGACTCCCGCTGCAACGCTTCCCGACCAGGTTCCCAAGGAGGTCGTGCAGGACCGCTACGAGCGCCTCGCCGTGCTGCAGGAGCGTATCTCCTGGGAGGAGAACCAGACCCTGATCGGTCGCGAGGTCGAACTGCTCGTCGCCAACGGTGAGGGGCGCAAGGATGCCGACACGCATCGGCTCAGTGGCCGGGCGCCCGACAGCCGGCTCGTGCACTTCGACGTGCCGGCGGGGTCCGAGCATCCCCGACCCGGTGACCTCGTCACCGTCACCGTGACGCAGGCTGCCCCGTTCCACCTGATCGCCGACTCTGTTGACGGGGCGCCGCTGCGCATCCGTCGCACCATCGCCGGCGACGCGTGGGACCGGCTTGAGGCCGAGTCCTGTGGCGTGCCGAGTCACGGCGGGACATCCGGGGCGCCCGGAGCTGTCTCCCTCGGGCTTCCCACCCTCCGCGTGGGGTCACCGGTCTCGAACGCCGCCAGCACCACCCCGATCTACGACGTCACCGATGGGGAGCGCTAGGCCGGTGCCCGCTGCGAAGCCGGCGGTCGCCGCTCCCGAGCCGGCACTCGTCGTCATCGTTGGGCCGACCGGCTCCGGAAAATCCGATCTCTCTCTCGATCTCGCCGAGCGCCTCGCCGCGGAGGGGCGTGCGGCGGAGATCGTCAACGCCGATGCGATGCAGCTCTATCGGGGCATGGACATCGGCACGGCCAAGCTGACCGTGGCGGAACGGCGCGGCATCCCGCACCACCTGCTCGACGTGCTCGCGGTCACCGACGAGGCCACCGTCGCCCGCTTTCAGACCGACGCCCGCGCAGCGATCACCGGTGTGCTATCCCGTGGCAGCGTGCCCATCCTGGTCGGTGGATCCGGCCTCTACGTGTCGTCCGTGGTCTATGACTTCCAATTCCCCGGCCGGGACGCTGTGCTGCGTGCCCGACTCGAGGCGGAGCTGGCCGAACGGGGCCCCGGCGCGCTGTACACCCGGCTGAAGGCCGTCGACCCCGTCGCGGCGGCCCGTATCGGCGCCAGCAACGGGCGTCGCCTGGTGCGCGCCCTCGAGGTGGTGGCGCTGACCGGGGCACCTCATACGGCCGCCCTGCCGGACAACCCTGCCTACTGGATGCCCGCGGTGACGGTTGGCCTCCGCGTGCAGCGAGCCGAGCTCACCCCGCGCCTGGATGCCCGGGTGGAGGGTATGTGGGCACGCGGTCTCGTCGAGGAGGTGCGCGGCCTGATCCCGCACGGGATCGAAAGCGGCGTCACCGCCAGTCGGGCCATCGGCTATGCCCAGGCTCTCGGCCAGCTGAAGGGGACGCTCAGTCAGGCGCAGGCGATCGAAGAGACGCAGCAGATCACCCGCCGGTATGCCAGGCGTCAGGTCAGCTGGTTCAAACGCTCACCAGACACGCACTGGATCAACGCCGGTGCCCCGGACCGGGTCGACCGGGCGCTGGCCCGCATCGGTGACCCAGCCCAGCCTGCCGAGCACTGGGCGCCCGGTCCGGCCTCCTAAACTGGTTCCATGGGTATTGATCTGCTATTCACCAAGGGCCACGGCACCGGCAACGACTTCGTGCTCTTCTCCGACCCGGACGGGCAGATCGATCTCACACCGAGCCAGATCCGCGCGGTCTGCGACCGGCGCTTCGGCATCGGCGCCGACGGCATCATCCGCGCGGTGCGTTCGAAGAACCTGGCCGCCGGCGCGGACGCCCTCGCCGAGGACGACGGGGCCGAATGGTTCATGGACTACTGGAACGCCGACGGCACCGTGTCCGAGATGTGCGGCAACGGCATCCGGGTGTACACGCGTTTCCTGGTCGAGCAGGGGCTGGCCTCCCTGGACCGCGGCGAAACCCTCAGCATCGGCACCCGCGGCGGAGTGCGCGATGTGCAGCGCGGCGCTGCCGGCTACCAGGTCGATCTCGGCCGGTGGCGACTGGATGGGGGCGAACCGCTCGTGCGCGCCAAGAACCTGCCCGTTGCCCGACCCGGTCTCGGCATCAGTGTGGGCAACCCGCACGTGGTGGTGGCTCTCGCCGACGACGACGAACTCGCGGGCGTCGACCTGACCTTCGTGCCCCAGCTCGACCCGGTCCAGGATGCCGGCGCGAACGTCGAATTCGTGTTGCCGCACGACCCGCTGATCGTGAACGGCGTCGGCCGGATCCGGATGCGCGTGCACGAGCGTGGCAGCGGTGAAACCCTCTCTTGTGGCACCGGTGCGGCCGCCGCGGCCCTCGCCACGCGGCACTGGGCCGGCGCGGGTGCCCCCAACCAATGGCAGGTGGAGGTCACCGGCGGAACGCTGGGCGTGCGCATGTTCCCGACCGAGGACGGCGAGCACGTGTCGCTGTCCGGGCCGGCGGAACTCGTCTTCGACGGGGTCTTCCGCCTCGGCTGAGCCGTGGCGCCCGGGACGCGGACCCGTGGGGGCGTGCTAGTCCTTGCGGTTGACCCGCAGCACCCGGAAGCCCTTACTGATGGCGTGCCGGGAGGTGCTGAAATCATCGGGAAGGTCACCGTCGAGCCAGCGTTGCAGGGAATCGGAGCCGAGGTTGCGCTGCACGACGAGCCAGGCGTCCGAACCCGGTTCCAGGCGCGGCAGCCAGGTGCGCAACAGGGTGTGCAGTTCGGTCTTTCCGACCCGGATGGGCGGGTTCGACCAGATGGTGCGGAAAATCACATGGGCAGGCACCTGATCGGGACGCACCGCGGTGACGTTGGTGAGGCCGAGCTTCTCGGCGTTCAAGCGCACCAGGTCGAGCGCGCGCTCATTCACGTCCACGGCCCAGATCGTGGCCCGCGGTGATGCAAGAGCCAAATGCAGGCTGATCGGGCCCCAGCCGCAGCCCAGGTCGAGGAAATCGCCGCCGGGTGGTGGGGTGGGCGCGGTGTTCAACAGCACCTGGGTGCCGGTGTCGATGTGGTCCGGACTGAAGACTGAATTGGCGGTGGTCAGTTCGCGGGCCTGGCCGCCGAGCTGCACGGTCACCTGGCGGAGTTTCAGGGTGTTGTCGGGCGCCGGGGTGAAGTAGTGGTCGGAAGGCATAGAGGGAACTTACCAAGCATCGAGGAACTAGTGTTAAAGGAATGACTGAGTCAATCGACAACGACGGCACCGACGATGTGGTCGCGCGCGTTCTCGCCAGCGCCGACAGCAAGTCCGCCGGATATTCGCTCTTCCGCAGCGGCTCCGCCCAGGCGTTGCAGGCCGAGTCTGAACCGTCCCACGACAACGAGGGCCACGACGGCGTGCAGCAGGACCGGGAGGATCGCAACGCCTTGCGCCGGGTGCCGAGCCTCTCCACCGAGCTCGAGGATGTCACCGAGGTCGAATACCGCCAACTTCGCCTGGAGAACGTCGTTCTGATCGGTCTGTACACTCACGGAACCGTGGCGGATGCGGAGAACTCCATGCGCGAACTCGCCGCGTTGGCCGAAACCGCTGGCGCCACCGTGCTCGACGGTCTGATGCAGCGCCGGGCCAAGCCCGACGCCAGCACCTATCTCGGCAAGGGCAAGGCCGAGGAAGTCGCGGGCATCGTCAAGGCCATGGGCGCCGATACCGTCATCGCCGATACTGAGCTCGCCCCCAGCCAGCGGCGCGCACTCGAGGACGTCGTCAAGGTGAAGGTCATCGACCGCACCGCCGTGATCCTCGACATCTTCAGCCAGCACGCCAAAAGCCGGGAGGGCAAGGCGCAGGTCGAACTCGCCCAACTCGAGTACCTGCTTCCGCGTCTGCGCGGCTGGGGGGATTCCATGTCCCGCCAGGCCGGCGGCCAGGTGGGTGGCGCCGGCGCCGGCATGGGGTCGCGCGGACCCGGTGAGACCAAGATCGAACTGGACCGCCGGCGCATCCATACCCGGATGTCCCGACTCCGCAAGCAGATCTTGGAAATGAAACCCGCCCGCGAGGCCAAGCGAGCCAATCGAAAGCGCAACGCCGTGCCATCCGTTGCCATCGTCGGCTACACCAACGCCGGTAAGTCGAGCCTGCTCAACCGCATCACTCGGGCCGGCGTTCTCGTCGAGAACTCCCTCTTCGCCACCCTGGACGCCACGGTGCGCAAGTCCACCACGACCGATGGGCGGCTGTACACGCTGACCGACACCGTCGGGTTCGTGCGCAACCTGCCGCATCAGTTGGTGGAGGCGTTCCGCTCCACCCTCGAGGAGGTTGCCGACGCCGACGTCATCGTGCACGTCGTCGATGGCTCGCACCCTGACCCGTCCAGCCAGCTGTCCACCGTGCGCGAGGTGATCGCCGAGGTCGGCGCCCGGGAGATTCCCGAAATTGTCGTCTTCAACAAAAGCGACCTGGTCAGCGAAGACGACCGGCTCGTGCTGCGCGGACTGTGGCCGCAGGGCATCTTCGTCTCGGCTCGCACCGGGGAGGGAATCGAGGAGCTGCTCACGGCCGCCGCCGACCTGTTGCCGCGGCCGTCGATTAAGCTCGAGCTGCTGATCCCCTATGAGCGGGGCGACCTGATCGCCGTTCTGCACGAGCAGGGCACAATCCTCTCCACTGAGTACGCCGAGACCGGCACCGAGGTGACAGCGCTCGTGACCGAGGAGATCCAGGCCCAGTTCGAACCGTTCGCCGTGCGGCCGGCCGTCGCCGGCTGACCGCTCTCCGCACTCGGAACGTTCATCGGTGCGGTGCTTCGCCCTGACGGAGGGCGTCCCGTCGCGCTCGTTTCTCGCGCCTTGGTCCCTCGCCGGTAAAGCTGCGGTCTGGCCTCGTGACACATTCGGTCACAGGCCGGCCGCCCTTCCGGCGTGCTTGTTAGAGTCTTCTCAATCGTTGCTGCGGGTCACCTGGCCGGCGGCATGGAGCGACAGCCGAGCCCGGCACCCGCCCGCGAACACCCGCCCGGCTTGTCTGGCGGTCCGCGGCCGCCCGGCCCCAGTGCCCGCCACTGGCAACTGTCGAATGAGGAGCAATGCCAACCACCTCGGACCCTGCGTGCGGGAACATCCCGTTCTCGTTCGAGCTGTATCCGCCTCAATCGGATGCCGCCACTTCCGCTCTGCACGCCACCATCCTGCGGCTTGCCGCCGCGGGCCCCGATTTCATCTCGGTCACCTACGGCGCGAACGGCTCCTCACGGCGGTCCTCCCTCGACGTGCTCACCCACATCCTGCGCACCACCACAGTGGACCCGCTGGCTCATCTCACCTGCGTCGGATCCTCGAATGCGGAAGCCAGCCAGCTGATCCGGGAATTCCTGGATGCCGGGGTGCGGAGCTTCCTGGCCCTGCGCGGTGACCCGCCGGAGGGTGCTCGTGAGGGGGAAGCCTTCCTCGGCGACCTGGGCAGTGCGGCGGAACTGGTGCAGCTCATCCACCGGGTGCAGGCCGAGCGGGAGCCGTACCGCGAATCCGTCATCCCGGGGCTCCCCGCCGCCCGCTCGATCACGAGGGAGCGGAACAAGGTGCGCATCGCCGTGGCGGCCTTCCCGAACGGCCATCCGCGCTCCCGGTCGACGGCCCAGGACATCGACACGCTGCTGGCCAAGCAGGCCGCCGGCGCGAACCTGGCGATCACCCAGCTCTTCTTCCACGCCGACCACTACCTCAGCTTCATTCAGCGGGCCCGGGCCGCGGGTGTCGAGTTTCCGATCCTGCCCGGGATCATGCCGGTCACAAGTCCGGCCCGGCTGCGCCGCATCCTCGAGTTGTCTGGCGAGGAGCTTCCGTCCGAGCTTGCGATCGCCCTGGAGGTGGAGCCGACGAAGGAAGGCCAGCGTGAGATCGGCATCCGTCAGGCCACCGCACTGGCCCGGGAACTCATCGCCGGCGACGCCCCCGGTCTGCACCTCTACGCCTTCAACCAGCACGAGACCGTGCTCTCCGTTCTCGACGGCTGCGGTCTTCTCACCCCCACCTCCTCTGCCTCTGCCCCGTCCGCCTCAGCACCACCTGCCTCTGACCCTGCCAAGGAGTACTCATGACCACGTTCCCCACTTTCCCCGCCGGCACCATCCTCGGCTATCCCCGCATCGGTCCGCGCCGTGAACTGAAGAAGGCCGTCGAAGCGTTCTGGGCCGGATCGGTCACCGCGGACGAGCTCGAAGCCACCGCGGTCGCCCTGCGCCGGAGCACCCGGGAGCGCCTCGTGCGGCTCGGACTCGGCCGGGACGACTCATCAATCCCGGAATCGTTCTCGTATTACGACCAGGTTCTGGACGCCCTGTGCACGGTGGGCGCAGTCCCGGCGCGGTTTGCAAACCTCCAGGGTGGCGATGGGCGCATCGACCTGGCCGGGTACTTCACCCTCGCCCGTGGTGCTGGCGACCACCCGCCGCTCGAGATGACCAAATGGTTCGACTCCAACTATCACTACCTCGTGCCGGAAATCGGCCCTGAGACCGCGTTCTCCCTTGCCAGCGACCGTCTTGTGCGTGAGTTCGCGGAGGCGAAAGCCGCCGGATTCCTGACCCGTCCGGTCATTGTCGGCCCGGTCACGTTCCTGCTGCTCAGCAAGCCGAGCGACGAGGCTCCCACGGGCTTCAGTCCGCTGGAGCGCCTCGAAGACCTGGTGCCCGTCTACGCGGCCCTCCTGCAGCGGCTGCGCGCGGCCGGCGCTGAATGGGTACAGCTCGATGAACCTGCCCTCGTCAGCGAGAGCATCGACATCCCGCGAGCGGATGCCCTGGCCGCGGTTCACTCCGCGTACACCACTCTCGGCGCCCTCGCCGATCGCCCCGCGATCTTCGTCGCGGCGCCCTACGGCAGCCTCGACGACGCACTGCCCGTTCTCGCCGCCACCGCGGTGGAAGCCATCGGGCTCGACCTGGTGCGGGGAACGGTGCCCACCGTGACGGCCGGGCTTGAGACGACCACGCTGGTCGCCGGTGTCATCGACGGGCACAACATCTGGCGTGGTGACCTGGAGAGGGCTTTCGAGACCGTGGCCGGTTTGGCGTGCCTCTCACCTCGGGTCACAGTCTCCACCTCGACTTCGCTGCTGCACCTGCCGCACGACGTCAACGACGAATCGGCGCTGAGCGCCGAGTTGACGAGTTGGCTGGCCTTTGCCGACCAGAAGGTCACCCAGGTGGCCACGCTCGCCCGGGGTCTCTCCGAGGGGCGTGTTGCCATCGCCGTCGAACTCGCGGCCGCCTCTGCAGCCCTCGACGCGAGACGGGTCGCCCCCGGCGTGCACGACGGCGCCGTGCGGGTGCGCACGGATGCACTCACCGCGACCGATTTCAGCCGCGGCGACTACGCCGCACGGGTGGCGGCACAGAAGGCCACCCTGGGGCTGCCATTCCTGCCGACAACAACGATTGGATCCTTCCCGCAGACGGGAGACATCCGCCGGGCCAGAGCGCACTTTCTCACGGGGTCGCTGAGCGCAGGGGACTACCGCGACCTGATGCGTGCTGAGATAGCGCGCGTGGTCACGCTGCAGGAAGAGATCGGCCTTGACGTACTGGTGCACGGCGAGCCGGAGCGCAACGACATGGTGCAGTATTTCGCCGAGAACCTCGACGGATTCGCGGTCACCGAGAACGGCTGGGTGCAGTCGTACGGGAGCCGGTGCGTGCGTCCCTCGATCCTGTGGGGAGACGTGTCCCGGCCGCAGCCGATCACGGTCGAGTGGTCGGCCTATACCCAGGGTCTGACGCTCAAGCCGGTGAAGGGAATGCTCACCGGCCCGGTGACCATCCTCGCCTGGTCGTTCGTGCGCGACGACCAGCCGCTCGGCGAGACGGCCCGGCAGGTGGCCCTGGCGCTCCGCGATGAAATCGCCGACCTCGAGAGGGCCGGAATCCGAATCGTTCAGGTTGACGAGCCCGCGCTGCGGGAACTGCTGCCGCTGAAGAAGAAGGACCAGGCGGACTACCTCGACTGGTCGGTGGGCTCGTTCCGCTTGGCCACGGCCGGTGCGGCCGAAGCGACACAGATCCACACGCACCTGTGTTACTCCGAATTCGGCGTCGTCATCGACGCGATCCGCAATCTGGACGCCGACGTCACCAGCATCGAGGCGGCGCGGTCGCGCATGGAGGTCGTCGGGGACATCCAGACCTCCGGCTTCGACCACGGGATCGGCCCAGGTGTGTGGGACATCCACTCGCCACGGGTCCCGAGTGTCGCCGAGCTCACCGACCTGCTCGAGCGGGCCGCCCGAGCCATCCCGTCCGGCCAAATCTGGGTGAATCCGGATTGCGGACTGAAGACCAGGGGCTACGCCGAGACGGTGGAGTCCCTGCAGAACATGCTCGCCGCCACCCACGCCGTGCGTACACGCCTGTCCGTCCCCGCGTAGACCGCGCCGGCCGCATCCACGCAGGAGGCCGGGAACGACACCCACACGGTGTTCGTTCCCGGCCTCTTCAGTGCGCGGGCGATATCGGACCTACACCGAGCGCAGCACCGCAACGACCTTGCCGAGAATTTCTGCGTGGTCGCCGACAATCGGTTCGAAGTTGGTGTTGCGGGGGAGCAACCAGGTGTGACCGTCGCGTTGGCGGAACACCTTCACTGTGGCCTCGTTGTCGAGCATGGCCGCGACGATCTCGCCGTTCTCCGCGGTCTTCTGCTGCCGAACGACGACCCAGTCGCCATCCATGATGGCCGCGTCGATCATGGACTCACCCATCACCTTGAGCATGAAGAGATCACCCTTGCCAACCAATTGGCGGGGGAGCGGGAATATCTCGTCGATCTGCTGTTCGGCGGTGATCGGAATCCCGGCAGCGATGCGGCCGACGAGCGGCACCATCGCGGCGTCACCGACCTGGACCCCGGTGTGGAAGTTCTCCGCGCCAGTCGTGGTGTCTTCGGGGGACTGCGGGATCTCGATCAGAACCTCGAGGGCGCGGGGACGATTCGGGTCGCGGCGTAGGTAACCGCTCAATTCCAGCTGGTTGAGCTGGTGGGTGACGCTCGACAGGGAGGCGAGCCCGACGGCGTCGCCGATCTCACGCATGCTCGGCGGATAACCGCGCTGGCTGACCGAACGCTGAATCACGTCGAGGATGGCGAGCTGTTTCTCGCTCAGACTCTTGCGTCGTCTGGTGCCGCCCTTGTCGCGGGGACCGCTGGTGTCTTGTGCCACGTTCGTCGCTCCTCGTGTCGATTTGGCGCTGGCGGCGGCCAGGATGGCGACCGTGTCACGCGAATGTCGGGGGTGCCTGATTGAGTTTCGACCAGACAATCGAAACTGTATCCATCCCACGCTCAGAAAACAAACAAGTATTCGAGTGTGTCGCGAAATTCTTTTCAGAAACTATCGAAAAGGGCTTGATTGTTCGAATTATCGAATATACATTCGGAACATAAGTTCGCATCCGGCTCTCCCGGCCGAGAGTCGGATGCGTCTTCTTACAGGAGGTTAGATATGAGCACTGCACTTGATCTGGGCACCCCGATCGCGACGGGACGCAGCCGGCTGCGTTTGACCCGCCGCGGTCGCGTTGTTTTCACGGCGCTTGCGGGCGTGCCTTTCGTCGTCACGGCACTCGTCGTTGTGCTGAACGGCGGTCTCGCCGCCGCCGAGAGCTCGACGGTCGGCCGTGTGGCCACGGCCTTCGACTACGTGACCATTCAATCGGGCCAGTCACTGTGGCAACTCGCCGAGACCGTCGCCCCGACGTCCGACCCGCGCGACGTGATCGCCGAGATCGTGAGTCTCAACCAATTGCCGTCCGACAGCGTGCAGCCCGGTCAGCGCCTCGCCCTGCCGAACGAGTTCTGATCCGACACGTGCCGATCCGACGAGTGCTGATCCGACAAGTTCTGATCCGACAATTTCTGATCCGATGAGTGCTGATCCGATGAGTGCTGATCCGACGAGTTCTGATCCGATGAGTGCTGACTGAACGAGTGCTGATCCTGCGGAACCGGACTCCCCGGTAACATGGGGGGAGTGACCAGTCTCAACGACCTGCCCCTCCGCGATAATCTGCGCGGACTCACTCCCTACGGGGCCCCCCAGCTGCACGTGCCGGTGGCTCTCAATGTGAATGAGAACACGCACGGCAT
The DNA here is from genome assembly GCF_004402375.1 of Cryobacterium breve. Lineage (GTDB taxonomy): Bacteria > Actinomycetota > Actinomycetes > Actinomycetales > Microbacteriaceae > Cryobacterium > Cryobacterium breve. The sequence goes on along the minus strand of NZ_SOGJ01000005.1, from coordinate 31,257 downwards.
CCCGGACGATGTGGCACAGGGCATCGTCGCCGCGCTGGCGGTCGCGGTGAGAACCGTCAACCGGTATCCCGATCGAGAGTTCACGGAACTGCGCGATTCCCTCGCCCGGTACCTCGGCCACGGCCTGACCCGTAAGAACATCTGGGCGGCGAACGGTTCCAACGAGGTGCTGCAGCAGGTGCTGCAGGCCTTCGGGGGTTCCGGGAGGACCGTGCTCGGGTTTGCGCCGACATATTCGATGTATTCCCTGCTCGCCTCCGGAACCGGTACCCGTTGGATCGCAGGCGAGCGCGATGCAGATTTTGAACTCAGCCCGGCCACGGCCGTCGAGTGGGTTAACCGGGTCGCCCCAGACCTCGTCTTCCTGTGCTCGCCGAACAACCCCACGGGCACGCCACTGTCGCTGGACACTATCGCCGCGGTCTACGACGCGACCGACGGTATCGTGGTCGTAGACGAGGCCTACTATGAGTTCGGTCCGACCGATTCCCCCAGCGCCCTGAGCCTGCTGCCCGGCCGGGAACGTCTGCTGGTCTCCCGCACCATGAGCAAGGCGTTCGCGTTTGCAGGTGCTCGAGTCGGGTATCTGGCCGCCGACCCGGCCGTGACGGATGCGCTGCGCTTGGTGCGCCTGCCCTACCACCTGTCGGCGCTCACTCAGGCGGCCGCGGTAGCCGCTCTCGCCCACACCCCGGCGATGCTCGCGATGGTCGATGACATCCGTTCTCAGCGTGAGCGCATTACCAGTGAGCTGACCTTCCTCGGTTACGCGCCACTGCGGAGCTCGAGCAACTTCGTGTTGTTCGGCGGGGTCGAAGATCCGCGGGCCACGTTCGAGGCCCTGCTGGCCGACGGCGTCCTCGTGCGAGACGTCGGCATCCCCGGCCACTTGCGCGTCAGCGCCGGAACCGAAGCGGAGACAACGGCTTTCCTCACGGCCCTCGAAGCGCTCGGGCACCCGTGACCCGCCCGGGCCAATAAACTAGGCGCATGAGCTTCTCCTCCGTGACCACTCCGCCCCGTTTCGCCCACCTGCAGCGGGAGACGAGCGAGTCCAGCATCGACTTGTCGCTCAACCTCGACGGTACCGGTGAGTCCGACATTCAGACCTCGGTTCCGTTCTACGACCACCTGCTGACCGCGTTCGCGAAGCACTCGCTGACTGACCTCACCGTGCGGGCGCGCGGTGACATCGAGATCGACGTGCACCACACCGTCGAAGACGTCGGCATCCTGCTCGGACAGGCCATCAAACAGGCCCTCGGGGACAAGTCCGGCATCTCCCGGTACGGCGACGCCCTCGTGCCGCTCGATGAGGCGCTCGTGCAGGCCGTCGTCGACATCTCCGGACGCCCATACCTCGTACACCGAGGCGAACCGGCGGGTTTCGAATACCACCTGATCGGCGGCCACTTCACCGGCTCGATGGTGCGCCACGTGTTCGAGGCCGTGGCCTTCAACGCCGGACTCACCGTGCACGTCACGGTGCAGGGCGGCCGCGACCCGCATCACATCGCCGAAGCGGAGTTCAAGGCTTTCGCTCGGGCGTTCCGGCAGGCGAAGGCGTTTGATCCGCTGGTCGCCGGTATTCCGTCCACCAAGGGTGCCCTGTGACCAACGTCGTCGTCTTCGACTACGGGACGGGCAACGTGCACTCCGCCGTCAAAGCGCTCGAACTGGCCGGGGCCCACGTCACGCTGACCAGCGACCGTCGTCGGGCGCTCGAGGCCGACGGTCTGGTCGTACCCGGCGTGGGGGCGTTCAGTGCCGTGATGCAGGCGCTGACGGCGGTGCGGGGCGACGAAATCATCGACCGCCGGATCGCGGGCGGACGCCCGGTGCTCGGCATTTGCGTGGGCATGCAGATCATGTTCGAGCACGGAGTCGAACGAGGAATCGATACGGAGGGCCTGGGCGAATGGCCCGGCACGGTCACCCGGCTGGACGCCCCCGTTCTGCCGCACATGGGATGGGACACGGTCTCGCCGGGAGAAAGCTCGGCCTTGTTCCGCGGGATCGAGCAGGAACGCTTCTACTTCGTGCACTCGTACGCCGCTCACGCCTGGACTCTCGACGTCATGCCGCCGTTTCCGAAGCCGGTCCTCACCTGGTCCGAGCACGGGCAGCCGTTTCTGGCAGCCATCGAGAACGGACCGCTCACGGCCACCCAGTTCCACCCGGAGAAATCCGGCGAGGCCGGCATCCGTTTGCTGTCCAACTGGCTCGGCACGCTCCACGACTAACTTCCCTTCTCCTGACTCAACCGGTCGCCGCGACCATTCCCAATCGAGGACACCCATGACTGCGAACAATCTTTCCCCCCGTCTCGTGCTGCTGCCCGCCGTCGACGTTGCCGACGGCAAGGCGGTGCGCCTGACCCAGGGTGAGGCCGGCACGGAGACCAACTACGGTGATCCCGTCGAGGCAGCCCTCGATTGGGCCCGCCAGGGCGCCGAGTGGATCCACCTCGTCGACCTCGACGCGGCGTTCGGTCGCGGTAACAACACGGATGTCATCCGCACCGTGATCCGGGAGGTCACGGGCGTGAAGATCGAGCTGTCCGGCGGCATCCGCGACGACGCGTCCCTGGACGCGGCACTGAATGCGGGTGTCAGCCGGATCAACCTCGGCACCGCCGCGCTGGAGAACCCCATGTGGGCCGCCCAAATCATCGCTCGGCACGGTGACGCCGTCGCCGTCGGGCTCGACGTGCGCGGAACGACCCTCGCCGCGCGCGGCTGGACCAAGGAGGGTGGCGACCTCTGGCAGGTGCTGGCCCGCCTCGAAGAAGCCGGTTGCTCGCGCTACGTCGTCACCGACGTGACCAAGGACGGCACGCTGCAGGGACCCAACATCGACCTGCTCCGCCAGGTCATGGAACGCACTGACCGCCCGGTCGTCGCATCCGGCGGCATTTCCAGCCTGGACGACCTCCGCGCGCTACGTGAGCTGGTTCCTCTCGGTCTCGAGGGTGCCATCGTCGGCAAGGCCCTGTACGCGGGAGCATTCACCTTGGGCGAGGCGCTGGATGTCGCGGGCGCGTAACCTCGGCTCCACCGGCCTGTCCGGCGGTCCCGGCGGCGGCGACTCGGCCGGGCAGCCGTGGGCAGGGCGCACGTTCGCGCCGAGTCTGCACTCCGACGACGACGGTCTCGCGCCCGCACCTCTGCTGGACGCTGTGCGCCGTTTTCAGGCACGGGAAGCGGGCGAGGAGACGGTGATCGACGCTATCCGTGGCTCGCGCCTACTCGTTCCCCTGGTCACCGAACTCGGTGAGTCGGGCGTGACCGACGCCGGACTCGTCGTCGACAAGACCCAGGAATTGTCGATCATCACCGTGGTCGGTCCCGACGGACGCACGGTGCTGCCGGTGTTCTCGTCGGTCGCCGCGATGGCGTCCTGGAACACCGAGGCCCGTCCCGTGCCCTCCGACGGCGTGCGCGTCGCCCTCGCCGCAGCGCAGGAGAACACCGACCTGGTTGTTCTCGATCCGACCGCGACCACCGAGTTCGTGGTGCGGCGCCCCGCCCTATGGGCCATCGCCCAATCGCTGCCCTGGACCCCGAGTTATGCCAGCCGCCCCGTCGCGGATGCCTTCGCGGAGTCCATCGCCTCCGAGCTGAGCGTGCTCGGGGTGGAGCTGGCTCCCGGCGACCCCGGTGGCCGGCTCGCCGGACCGGAACTGATCGTGCGCCTCGAACTCGTCGACGGGCTGACCCGCACCGAGCTCGACGCCACTTTGGCCCGGCTCGCCGCGCGCTGGTCGGCGAGCGACCTGATCGCCACGCAGGTCGACTCGCTCACCGTGCAGCTCGTCCCCTCCGCATAGGTGTGCCGCATCCATCGTCCCGTGTCCCGCGTTACAGTCGCGCCCTGACGAATTCGACGCAGATTCACGCCGAACCACCGCATTTGGGGTCAAAAACGGGTGCGGGCCCCAAAATCTCCGTCGAATTGGTTCCAGGGGTGTTGTCAGTCCTATCGACGAGGATGGTTGTATGAACGAGGTCCTGCACCGATTCACACCGGCGACCCGGGCCTGGTTCGCCGAGGCCTTCGCCGCGCCCACAGAGGCCCAGCTCGGGGCGTGGGACGCGATATCCCGCGGCTCGCACGCGCTCGTCGTTGCGCCCACCGGTTCAGGCAAGACCCTCGCGGCTTTCTTGTGGGCCATCGACCGCCTGGCGGCCGCGCCCGCCGCCGCGCCCGCTAGAGCGGAGGCATCGGTGGCGGTGTCGGCACCATTGGCACCACCGCGCACCCGGGTGCTCTACATTTCGCCGCTCAAGGCCCTCGGCGTCGATGTGGAACGCAATCTCCGAGCGCCGCTGGTGGGCATTGTCCAGGCCGCCGAGCGGCTCGGCTTCGCCCCGCCCCGGGTGACCGTCGGGGTGCGGTCGGGGGACACCCCGGCCACCGAGCGCCGCAGCCTGGTCAAAACGCCGCCCGACATCCTCATCACGACGCCTGAATCGCTGTTCCTCATGCTCACCTCGGCCGCGCGCGAATCTCTGCGCGGTGTCGACACGGTGATCATCGACGAGGTGCACGCGGTCGCGGCCAGCAAGCGTGGTGCGCACCTGGCCGTCTCCCTGGAACGGCTCGACGACCTCTTGGAGCATCCGGCGCAGCGCATCGGGCTCTCGGCCACCGTGCGTCCGGCGGCCGAGGTAGCCCGGTTCCTTGGCGGATCCGCGGCCGTGGAGATCGTGGCGCCCGTGTCGACGAAACGATTCGACCTCAGCGTTGTCGTTCCCGTCGACGATATGAGCCAGGTCGGCCCGGTGCCGCTGCGGGAAGGGGCCACGGCCGCGGCGGCCCCGCAGACCGGATCCATCTGGCCTCATGTGGAAGAGGCCATCGTCGACGAGGTGCTGGCACACACCTCCTCGATCGTCTTCGCGAACTCCCGCCGGCTGGCCGAACGCCTTACTGCGCGCTTCAACGAGATCTACGCGCAGCGCCTGGAGGACGCTCTGGAGCCCGCGCTCGTGCCGGTCGGCGCCGCGGCGTCCCGTCCGCCGGCCGTCCTCATGGGCGCGAGCGGCCAGAGCGACGGAGCCGATCCACTGCTCGCCCGAGCCCACCACGGCTCTGTGAGCAAGGAGCAGCGGGCCCTGATCGAAGACGATCTCAAGGCCGGGCGGCTGCGCTGCGTTGTGGCAACGTCCAGCCTCGAGCTCGGAATCGACATGGGTGCCGTCGACCTGGTCGTACAGGTGGAGTCTCCGCCCTCGGTGGCGAGCGGGCTGCAACGCATCGGCAGGGCCGGTCACCAGGTGGGCGAGGTCTCTCGCGGCGTGATCTTCCCCAAGCACCGGGCCGATCTCATCCATGCGGCCGTCGCTGCCGAGCGCATGGCCGCCGGGCTGATCGAATCTCTCCAGGTGCCGTCGAACCCGCTTGATATCCTCGCCCAGCAGACCGTGGCGGCGACAGCCCTGGAACCCATCCACGCCGAGGAATGGTTCGACACCGTGCGCCGCGCCGCGCCCTTTCACTCGCTCCCGCGGTCTGCCTATGAGGCCACCCTCGACCTGCTCGCCGGCCGGTACCCGTCCGATCAGTTCGCAGAGCTGCGCCCGCGCATCGTCTGGGACCGGGACACCGGCATCCTCACGGGCCGTCCCGGCGCCCAGCGTCTCGCGGTAACCAGTGGCGGCACCATCCCCGACCGGGGCCTGTTCGGCGTCTTCATGGTCGGAGGCGACGCGACCACGGGCCGTCGGGTCGGCGAACTCGACGAGGAGATGGTCTACGAGTCCCGGGTCGGAGACGTCTTCGCCCTCGGCACGACCAGCTGGCGCATCCAGGAGATCACCCACGACCGGGTGCTGGTGCTTCCCGCATTCGGCGAGCCGGGGCGGCTCCCGTTCTGGAAAGGCGACGGCCTGGGCCGGCCCGCCGAGCTCGGCGAGGCGATCGGCGCGTTCCTGCGGGAGCTGTCGGCCCTGCCCGCTGACGAAGCCCGGGTTCGCTGCCGGGCCGGCGGCCTCGACGAGCGGGCCGTGGACAACCTGCTGGCCTTCCTGGCGGAGCAGCGTGCCGCAACCGGCCACCTTCCGACGGATCACACCCTCGTCGTCGAACGCTTTCGCGATGAACTCGGCGACTGGCGGGTCGTGCTGCACTCCCCGTTCGGGCTCCAGGTGCATGCGCCATGGGCCCTGGCGGTTGGCGCCCGCGTGCGGGAACGCTACGGACTCGACGGGGCCTGCGTCGCCAGCGACGACGGCATCGTCGTGCGCATCCCCGACACCGAGTCGGACCCGCCCGGCAGCTCCCTTTTCGTTTTCGAACCCGCCGAGCTCGAACAGTTGGTCACCGACGAGGTCGGCGGGTCGGCCCTGTTCGCCGCTCGGTTCCGGGAATGCGCCGCGCGGGCCCTGCTGCTCCCGCGGTACAACCCGGGCCGCCGGTCGCCATTGTGGCAGCAGCGTCAGAAGGCTGCGCAGCTGCTCGATGTGGCCCGGGCCTTCCCGACCTTCCCGATCATCCTCGAGACCGTGCGCGAGTGCCTGCAGGATGTCTACGATCTGCCCGCGCTGCTGGCCCTGACCCGCCGCCTCGACAGTCGGGCACTGCGCTTGGTCGAGACGCAGACGGATGCCGCCAGCCCCTTCGCGAGCACCCTCCTCTTCGGCTACGTGGCCGCGTTCATGTACGAGGGGGATTCCCCGCTCGCCGAGCGCCGCGCGACCGCCCTCTCGCTCGACGCCAGCCTGCTCGCCGAGTTGCTCGGCCGGGTGGAGCTGCGGGAGCTGCTCGACCCGGCCGTGATCGACCAGACGGATCTGGAACTGCAGCGACTCGCCCCCGACCGCAAGGCGCGGGGGATCGAAGGCATCGCCGACCTGCTGCGTGGCCTCGGGCCGCTCACCACCGCGGAAGTGGCCGCCCGCCTCGACCCGGAAGGGTCCCCGGGCGCCGCCGAGGGCCTGCAGGTGCTTGTCGACACCCGTCGCATCATCCCGGTCGGGTACGCGGGCCAGCAGTGGTGGGCGGGCATCGAAGACTCCGCACGGCTCCGCGACGCGCTCGGTGTTCCCCTGCCGCAGGGGGTTCCGGCGGTGTTCACTGAGCCGGTGCCCGACCCGCTGGGCGACCTGGTCAGCCGTTACGCCCGCACCCACGGCCCGTTCACGCTCGCCGAAGTGGCCGCGCGCTTCGGACTCGGTCCCGCGGTCGCCCACGTCGCGCTCCGCCGACTCGCCGGAGCCCGCCGTCTCATGGAGGGTGAGTTCCGCCCGCACGGCTCCGGGCCCGAGTGGTGCGACGCCGAGGTGCTGCGCCGTCTCCGCCGGCGGTCCCTGGCCGCGCTGCGGCACGAGGTGGAGCCGGTCGATCAGGTGACAATGGGCCGATTCCTACCGGCCTGGCAGCATGTGGGGGGGCGCCTGCGTGGGATCGACGGCGTCGCATCCGTCATCGAGCAGTTGGAGGGCGCGCGCATTCCCGCGTCGGCCTGGGAGACCCTCGTGCTGCCTGCCCGCGTCGCCGACTACCGGCCGGCACTGCTCGACGAGCTCACCAACACCGGAGAGGTGCTCTGGGCGGGCGCCGGCACACTGGCCGGCAATGACGGCTGGGTCAGCCTGCACCTGCGCGACACCGCGCCGCTCACCCTCCCGCTGCCCACACCGCTGGAGACCACGGCACTGCAGCAGGAGATCCTGACGACCCTGGCCGGAGGTGGAGGCTTCTTCTTCCGGCAACTGGCGGATGCCGTCGGCAGCCAGGACGACACCGCCCTCGCCGCAGCCCTGTGGGATCTGGTCTGGGCGGGGCTGGTGGGCAACGACACCTTCGCTCCCGTGCGCGCCCTGCTCTCCGGCGGGCGCGCGGCGCACAGCACCCGCCGGCCGGCCCCGCGGGCACGGCTGCACGGTGGGCGGATCCCCGCGCGGGGAACCCTGCCCTCCCGCACCGGGCCACCCACAGTGTCCGGCCGCTGGTCGATCGTGCCGGTCGCCGACGACTCGCCCACCCGGCGTGCGCACGCCCTCGGCGAGACCCTGCTCGAACGCTACGGCGTCGTCACGCGCGGCGCGGTGATGGGGGAGGGCGTGACCGGCGGGTTCGCGCTGGCCTACCGCACCCTCAGCGGTTTCGAGGAGGTGGGCCGGTGCCGTCGCGGCTACTTCATCGAGGGGCTCGGGGCAGCCCAGTTCGCCACGGTCGGCACGATCGACCGGTTGCGGTCCTTCGTGGCCGATGGGCAGCATCCGCAGCATGCCGCCGTCACCCTGGCCGCCACCGACCCGGCCAACCCGTATGGTTCCGTGCTGCCCTGGCCGCCGCTCCCCGAAGGAACCGGGCACCGCCCGGGGCGCAAGGCCGGTGCTCTGGTCGTGCTCGTCGACGGGGCTCTGGTGCTCTACGTCGAGCGGGGCGGCAAGACCGTGCTCGCATTCGACCCGCCAGCGGATCCGGCACGGCCCGGAGGCAGGCCGGCCACCGAACCGGATGCCGCCGTGACGGCCGCCGCCGTATCCCTCGCCCGCACGGTCACCGCCGGTCGGGTCGCGAAGATCGGCGTGGAAACCGTCAATGGGGTGTTCGTGATCGGAACCCCCGTGGGTGCCGCCCTGCAGGCGTCAGGGTTCGACGTCACCCCGCGGGGGCTGAAGCTTCATGCCTGAGGGCGACACCGTCTACCGCACCGCGCAGAACCTCGATCGGGCCCTGCACGGAGCGCGGCTCACCCGCTGCGATGTGCGGGTGCCCGCGTTCGCCACCGTTGACCTGACCGGGCAGACCGTGCATGAAGTGGTCAGTCGCGGCAAACATCTGCTCATGCGCGTGGGAACAGCCAGCATCCATTCGCATCTGAAGATGGAGGGCTCGTGGCACCTCTATCGCACAGGGAGCGCGTGGCGCCGTCCCGCCTTTCAGGCGCGCATCGTGCTCGAGACGGCGGACTGGGTGGCCGTGGGCTTCGAGCTCGGGTTGCTCGAAGTGGTGCCGATCCAGGCTGAGGCCGATCTGTTGGCCTATCTCGGACCTGACCTGCTCGGCCCCGATTGGCACGCGGAGGAGGTGGTGCGTCGCCTCGAGAGCCGGCCCGACCAACCCATCGCCGTCGCGCTGGCTGACCAGGGCAACCTGGCAGGCCTCGGCAACGTGTACGTCACAGAGCTGTGCTTCCTGCGGGGCCTGCTACCGACCCGCCCGGTCGCCGAGGTGACGGATGTCCCAGGTCTCGTGGCCTTGGCCCGTCGCCTGATTCTGGCGAACCGTGATCGCACGGAGCGGATCACGACCGGCAATGCCCGCCGGGGCATGCAGAGCTGGGTCTACGGCCGGGCCGGCCAGCCGTGCCGGCGCTGTGGCGGCACCGTCCAGCGTGGGCTGCTCGGCCGCTCGGACCTCGAACTGCGGGTGACCGCGTGGTGCCCACGCTGCCAGACCTGAAGGTGCCGAGAACGGAAATAACCCGCCGAACCGACTGGAGAGAGGGGTGCGAAAACATTCGCACCCCTCAAACCTGTCGATTCGACGGGCCAGTCGTTCGGCAGGTCCTAGTTGACGGGGCCGGTGAACTTCTCGCCTGGGCCCTGGCCGATCGGGTCCGGGATGGTCGACGCTTCACGGAACGCGAGCTGGAGCGACCGCAGTCCATCGCGCAGGCTGCGCGCGTGCATATCGGCAATGTCGGGGGCGGCGGCGGTGATCAGGCCCGCAAGGGCAGTGATCAGCTTGCGCGCCTCGTCCAGGTCGATCTGGTTGTCGGGATCGTCGGCGAGACCGACCTTGACCGCTGCGGCGCTCATCAGGTGAACGGATGCCGTTGTGATGATCTCCACGGCCGGCACATCGGCGATATCGCGTGTCGCCTGAGCGGCATCGTGGTCGTTGCTGTTGCTCACTGCATTCCTCTGTTAGACTCGTCCGGGCTCCGAGATGCAAGTCTCGGTACGAAAGTGGATAATCTCCCACCCGCGCATACCGCTTCACAAAGGTTACCGGGTAGTTGCACTCCGCCTTCGCGGCTCTGGAATCCGACAGGAATCCGGTTCTCGAAGGTAGTCAGGGTGTCGTCTGTGATGTTCGGAGAGAAATCCTCGGCAATCCAGACGCGATCTTCCTCTCTTCGTCTCCGGGCGACATCCGTCACCTGGCTGTAGTCACGATGCATGAGAAGAGGAGAGACGCATCAGCGATCCCCGTACAAATGACCGTATCCGCGTCCCCGAAGTTCGCCTCGTTGGTCCCAACGGCGAGCAGGTAGGGGTCGTGGCCATCGATGTTGCGCTGCGCCTTGCACAGGAGGCCGACCTTGACCTCGTCGAGGTTGCACCGACCTCGAAGCCGCCCGTTGCCAAGATCATGGACTACGGCAAGTTCAAGTACGAAGCTGCGCAGAAGGCGAAAGAGGCCCGGCGCAACCAGGCGAACACGATCCTCAAAGAGGTACGTTTCCGTCTCAAGATCGATAAGCACGACTACGAGACCAAGCGCAAACGCGCCGAAGGCTTCCTGAAGGCCGGCGACAAGGTCAAGGCCATGATTCTGTTCCGTGGCCGTGAACAGTCCCGCCCCGACCAGGGTGTACGTCTGCTCCAAAAATTTGCCGAGGATGTCGCCGAGTTCGGTTCCGTGGAATCTAGCCCGACCATCGACGGTCGAAACATGGTCATGGTCGTTGGCCCGCTGAAGAACAAAGCGGAAGCCAAGGCTGAGATCAACGCACACAAGGCTGCCGATCGGGCAGAAAAGGTTGCCGACAAGGCTGACAAAGTTGCTGATAAAGCAGCGAAACTGGAGGAAAAAGATGCCTAAGATGAAGACCCACTCCGGGACGAAGAAACGTTTCAAGGTCACCGGTTCCGGCAAGATCATGAAGCAGCAGGCCGGCCTGCGCCACAACCTCGAGGTCAAGAGCACCCAGCGCAAGTCCCGCCTGAACCACGACCAGGTGCTGGCCAAGGCCGACACCAAGGTCATCAAGAAGCTTCTCGGTCGCTAGACCCGTACCCCGTAAGGAACTAAGAAAAATGGCAAGAGTAAAGAGGGCCGTAAACGCCCACAAGAGTCGTCGCGTAATTCTCGAGCGCGCCAAGGGCTACCGCGGCCAGCGCTCGCGTCTGGTCACCAAGGCCAAGGAGCAGCTGACTCACTCCTTCACCTACAGCTACCGTGACCGTCGTGCACGCAAGGGTGACTTCCGTCGCCTGTGGATCCAGCGGATCAACGCCGCGTCCCGTGCGAACGGCCTGACCTACAACCGTCTGATCCAGGGTCTTGCCCTCGCCGGCATTCAGGTCGACCGTCGCATGCTGGCCGAGCTGGCCGTCAACGAGCCCGCCACGTTCGCGGCCATCGTGGAGAGCGCCAAGGCAGCACTGCCCGCCGACACGTCGGCACCCAGGGTCGCCGCTTAGCTTTCAGCCGGTACCAGCACCACGCGCACTCTTCACGGGAGCGGGCCCAGCGCCCGCTCCCGTTTTGCGTGACTGGGCCCATGCCCCGGCAAGTAAGCTGGACGCATGTTAGATAATCCCCGTTCTCCGCGCGTGCGGGCTGTCGCGAAACTGGCGAATCGAGCCGCTCGCTCTGAGACGGGGCTGTTCCTCTTGGAAGGCCCCCAAGCCGTCTCCGAGGCCCTGAACTTCCGGCCCGAGCTCGTCGTCGAACTCTTCGTGACCCCCACCGCCCTTGAGCGTCACCCCGAGATCGCCCAGGTTGCCGAAGAGGTAGGCGCCGACCTCGAATTCGTCACCGAGCAGGTGCTCGAGACCATGGCCGACACCGTCACGCCTCAGGGTTTCGTCGCGGTCTGCCGCCAGTTCCCCACCTCCGTCAAGGACATCTTCGCGGGCGAGCCCAAGCTCATCGCCATCCTTGAAGAGGTGCGTGACCCTGGGAACGCCGGCACCATCATCCGTGCCGCGGATGCCGCCGGCGCCGACGCAGTGATCCTCACCGGCCGCAGCGTGGACCTGTACAACCCGAAGGTGGTGCGTTCCTCGACAGGATCGATTTTCCACCTTCCCGTCGCCGTCAGCGCCACGCTCTCCGATGTGCGCGAGCGCGCCAGGTTCGCCGGTTTGCAGATTTTCGCCGCCGACGTCAAGGGCACCGACCTGCTGACCGCCCGCACCGAAGGGCTGCTCACCGCCCCGACCGCCTGGTTGTTCGGCAACGAGGCTCGCGGACTCACCGACGAAGACCTCGCCCTGGTCGACCGGTCCATTTCGGTGCCCATCTACGGTCACGCCGAATCGATGAATCTGGCGACGGCCGCCAGTGTTTGCCTGTACGAAAGTGCATTCGCGCAGCGCAGCTGATCATCACAGCTCGGTAACCCCGCGCGCCGGTGGTTCTGAAGGACCCTCCCTCTAGCTTAGGTTGGGGGACATGGAGCCTACAGATTCTGCGCCGGCGACGTCCAACATCACGGTGTTGCGCGGTGAGCCTCTCGTCGTGATCAGCGACGTCGACAAGCACTACGGTGACCTTCATGTGCTGAAGAAGATCAACGCCGTCGTCAACCGCGGTGAGGTCGTCGTGGTGATCGGACCGAGTGGTTCCGGCAAGTCCACCCTGTGCAGGGCCATCAACCGGCTCGAGACCATCGACGCGGGCGTCATCACGATCGACGGCGTGAAGCTGCCGGCCGAGGGCAAGGCGCTGGCCAAGTTGCGCGCCGACGTCGGAATGGTATTCCAGGCATTCAACCTGTTCGCGCACAAGACCGTTCTCGAGAACGTCACCCTCGGGCCGATCAAGGTTCGTGGCCTGTCGAAGGCCGAGGCCGAGGAAAAGGCCATGGTGCTGCTCGAGCGCGTCGGGGTGGCCAACCAGGCGAAGAAGATGCCGGCCCAGCTGTCCGGCGGCCAGCAGCAGCGCGTCGCCATCGCACGGGCACTGGCCATGGACCCCAAAGTCATCCTGCTCGACGAGCCCACCAGCGCGCTCGACCCCGAGATGATCAACGAGGTGCTCGAGGTCATGATCAACCTCGCCAACGACGGTATGACCATGATCGTCGTCACGCACGAGATGGGCTTCGCCCGTCGAGCCGCCGACCGGGTCATCTTCATGGCCGAGGGTGAGATCGTCGAAGAGACCACGCCCGAGAAGTTCTTCACGAACCCCCAGAGCACGAGAGCGAAAGACTTCCTCTCCAAAATACTTGCCCACTAACCGGTGTGCAGGACTACACAGCAATCAGGAGATACCCATGAGACTCAGAAAAGGTCTAATGATTTCGGCCATTGCCCTCGCAAGCGCGCTCACGCTCAGCGGATGTACCGATTCCGCCGAGACGCCTGAGGCTGCACCGGTCGAGGAAACGGTCGAGTTCGAAGCCGGCACCACGATGGCCAAGCTGAATGAGGCCGGCAAGATCACCATCGGCACCAAGTTCGACCAGCCGCTCTTCGGCCTCAAGGGCCCGGATGACAAGCCGGTCGGTTTCGACGTGGAGATGGGCAAGCTCATCGCCGCCAAGCTCGGCATCGCCGCCGAAAACATCAAGTGGACCGAGACCGTGTCGGCGAACCGCGAGCCCTTCCTGCAGAACGGCCAGGTTGACCTCGTCGTCGCGACCTACACGATCAACGACACCCGCAAGGAGGTCGTCGACTTCGCCGGACCGTACTACCTGGCCGGTCAGGACCTGCTCGTGCTCGCGGGAAACCCGGACAAGGTCACCGGCCCGGAAGACCTCGCCGGCAAGCCCGTCTGCACCGTGAGCGGCTCGACGTCGGAAAAGAACATCGCCGCGTACACCGACAACGTGATCGCGACTGACACGTACTCCAACTGCCTCGGCCCGCTGCGCAGCGGCGAGGTCGTCGCTGTGACCACGGACAACGTCATTCTGGCCGGCCTCGCCGACCAGAACGCCGGTGAGTTCGAGGTTGTCGACAACCCCTTCACCGAGGAGCCCTACGGCATCGGTCTGAAGAAGGACGACATGGAGTTCCGCACCTTCATCAACGATGTCCTCGAAGAGGCCTTTGAAGATGGCACGTGGGCCAAGGCCTGGGAAGCGACTGCCGGCACGGTGCTCGAGACCCCGACCCCGCCGACAGTCAACCGGTACTGAGCACAACCAGCACCACCCGCTGAGCGGGGCGGCCGGGCTCAGCAGACGGCCGCCCCGATCAGCTATTTCAACCTGCACCCGTACGATACCCAGACAGTCACTACAGAAGAGGAGGTGAGTTGTGGACGCAGTCATCGAAAACCTGCCCGTGTTCCTGGAAGGCTTCAAGAACACGTTGGGCCTTCTGCTTCTGTCCGGCACGGGAGCTCTCGTGCTCGGCATCGTCATCGCTGCCATGCGCATCTCGCCCGTCGCATCCCTGCGCGGATTCGCCACGGTCTACACCGAGATCGTACGCAACACCCCGCTCACCCTGGTGTTGTTCTTCTGCGCCTTCATCCTGCCGTACCTGCAGTTCTCGCCGGGCTACTTCGTGCTCGCCATGATCGGCCTCACCGTGTACACGTCTCCGTTCGTCGCCGAAGCGCTCCGCTCGGGCGTCAACGGCGTGCACGTGGGCCAGGCCGAGGCCGCCCGCAGCGTGGGACTGACCTTCACCCAGACCCTCTCCTTCGTGGTCATGCCCCAGGCCGTTCGCATGGTCATCCCCCCGCTCATCAACGTTTTCATCGCCCTGACGAAGAACACCTCGGTCGCCGGAGCGTTCTTCGTCTTCGAACTCTTCGGCGCCGCCCGCAAGATCACCAACGAACGCGGTGACCAGGTGCTCGCGATCCTGCTCGCCGTGGCAGCCTTCTACCTCCTGGTCACCATCTCGCTCGGCCTGATCGCCGCGCGGGTCGAGAAGAAGGTGGCGGTACTCCGATGACCTCCGTGCTCTACGACGCTCCCGGCCCCAGGGCCGTTCTGCGGTCGCGAATCTTCTCCGTGGTCACCGCCCTGCTTATCGCCGCCGGCCTCGTCTGGCTCATCCTGGCCCTGGGTGCGCCCAAGACCAGCGCCAACGGCGCCGTGCAGCCGGGCCTCTGGGATGCGACCCGCTGGGATGTCTTCTCCGACCGCGAGGTCTGGCGCACCCTCGGGCGCGGAGCCCTGAACACCCTCCGAATGGCCGGCGTCGCCGCCGTGTTCGCGCTGCTGCTCGGCGTGCTGTTTTCGTTCGGACGCGTGTCCGACACCAAATGGATTCGGATTCCGACCACGGTCGTGCTCGAATTCGTGCGCGGAATGCCCGTGCTGCTGATGATGCTCTTCATCCTGCTCGTCTTCTCCACCGGGTCCTTCTGGGCCGGCGTCGCCGCCCTCTCCGTCTACAACGGGGCCATCATCGGCGAGGCGCTGCGGGCCGGCATCAAAAGCCTGCCCCGCGGCCAGCGCGAGGCCGGGCTGGCCATCGGGCTCACCCCCGTGGCGACCCGGTTGCGAATCGAGTTCCCTCAGGCGTTCCGGCAGATGCTGCCGATCATCATCGCGCAGCTCGTCGTGCTGCTCAAGGACACCTCGCTGGCCTTCGTCGTCGGTTATGAGGAACTGCTCCGCAGCGGCACCTCGATGACGAACTTCTTCGGCAGCCGCTATTCGTTCTCCTTCTTCCTCGTCGTGCTCGCGATCTATCTGACGATGAACCTGCTGCTCTCCTGGCTGGCTCGCGTCATCGCCCGCCGCACGGGCTCCAAGTCTGGAGGCGTGACCACGGACACGAAGGCACCACCCGTGAAACCGGCCGATCCCGAGGTCGTGTACCCCGCGGCCCTCGGCAACCAGATGGGCGCCCGGGGGGTTTAGCAGCACTAAACTTGTGCCTTGTGTCTGACCCCACTGAGATCTCCGAACCAGTCGTGAGCGCGGCCGTCGACGCCGCACTCGCCGCCATTGCCGCCGCGAACGACTCCGCGGCCCTGAAAACCGTGCGCGCCGAGCACACCGGCGAGGCCTCCCCGCTGGCCCGGCTCAACGCGCTCATGCGAAGTGTGCCCGGCGACCAGAAGGCCGCCGCCGGCAAGCTCCTCGGCCAGGCCCGCGGTGCCGTCGCCCAGGCGTTTGCCGCCCGCGAGGCCGCGATCACCGAGGCTGAGGCCACCGCCCAGCTCGCGGCCGAAACTGTCGACGTGACCGCGGCGGCGTGCACCTGGAGGCCCGGCGCGCGGCATCCGCTCACCCTGCTGCAGGAGCGCGTCGCGGATGTCTTCGTCGGCATGGGCTGGGAGGTCGCCGAAGGCCCCGAGCTGGAGAGCGAGTGGTTCAACTTCGACGCGCTCAACTTCGACGAGGACCACCCCGCCCGCGCCATGCAGGACACCTTCTTCATCGACCCGCCCGACGCCCACCTCGTGCTGCGCACGCATACCTCGCCGGTGCAGCTGCGCGCCCTGCTTTCCCGCGAGCTGCCCGTCTACGTCGTCGCGCCCGGCCGCGTCTTCCGCACCGACGAACTCGACTCCACCCACACGCCCGTGTTCCACCAGATCGAGGGCATCGCCGTCGACAAGGGTCTGACCATGGCGCACTTGCGCGGCACCCTGGACCACTTCGTGAAGGCCATGTTCGGCCCCGAGGCGAAGGTGCGCCTCCGCCCCAACTACTTCCCGTTCACCGAGCCGAGCGCCGAACTCGACCTGTGGCACCCGACGTTCAAAGATGGCGCCCGCTGGATCGAGTGGGGTGGTTGCGGCATGGTCAACGCCAATGTGCTGCGCTCCGCCGGGATCGACCCGGAGGTCTACTCCGGATTCGCGTTCGGCGTCGGCGTCGAGCGGGCACTGATGTTCCGAAATGATGTGAAGGATATGCACGACATGGTCGAAGGCGACGTCCGGTTCAGCCAGCAGTACGGGATGACCGTCTGATGCGCGTACCACTGAGCTGGCTGGGCGAGTTCGTCGACCTGGCCCCGGGCACCACGCCCGAAGACGTGCACGCGGCCCTGGTCAGCGTGGGACTCGAAGAGGAGGAGATCCACCGCTTCGAGCTGACCGGTCCGATCGTCGTCGGACAGGTGCTCGAGTTCGTCGGCGAGGAGCAGACCAACGGCAAGACCATCAACTGGTGCCAGGTGCGCGTCGCTGCTGACGGGGAGCTCGCGGCCGACGGCGGCCCGGCCGTCCACGGCATCGTCTGCGGCGCCCACAACTTCGTCGTCGGCGACAAGGTCGTCGTGACCCTGCCCGGCGCCGTGCTCCCCGGCCCGTTCCCGATCGCGCCACGCAAAACCTACGGCCACGTGTCCGACGGCATGATCGCTTCAGCCCGCGAGCTCGGCCTCGGCGACGAGCACGACGGCATCCTGGTGCTCGGCAGCCTCGGCCTCGACCCCGTGATCGGCACGGATGCGATCAGCCTGCTGGGCCTGGACGACACCGCAGTCGAGATCAACGTCACGCCCGACCGGGGGTACGCATTCTCGATCCGCGGCGTCGCCCGCGAATACGCGCACGCCACCGGAGCTGCCTTCCGCGACCCTGCCCTCGCCCTGACGGCAGACGCGTCCACGGTCGCCTTCCCGGTCACGGTCGACGACCGGAACCCGATCCGCGGCCGCGTCGGCGCGAGCGTGTTCGTCACCCGCGCGGTGCGCGGCGTGGACCCTACCCGGCCGTCTCCGGCCTGGTTGATCGCCCGCCTGAAGCTGGCCGGCATCCGTTCGATCTCGCTGATCGTCGATGTGACCAACTACGTGATGATCGAGCTCGGCCAGCCGATCCACGGCTACGATCTGGACAAGCTGGCCGGTGGTATCACCGTGCGCCGTGCAGAGCCTGGTGAGACACTCGTCACCCTCGACGACATGACCCGAGCCCTGAACGGCGAGGACCTGTTGATCACCGACGAATCCGGGCCCATCGGCCTGGCCGGTGTGATGGGCGGACAGAGCACCGAGATCGGCTTCGAAACCACGAATGTGCTGATCGAGGCCGCGAACTTCGACCCGGTGTCGATCGCGCGCACGGCCCGCCGGCACAAGCTGCCGAGCGAGGCGTCCCGCCGCTTCGAGCGTGGGGTCGACCCGTCCGTCGCCGTCGTCGCCGCCGCCCGCGTCGTGCAGCTGCTGGTCGAACTCGCCGGAGGAGAGGCCGACGGTCTCGGCTCCCTGCACGACGCCACCCCGGAAGCCCAGCCGATCGCGTTGCCGATCGGCTTCATCTCCGGCCTGATCGGTCTCGAGTACACGCCGGGCGAGGTGCGCTCCTCGCTGGCCGAGATCGGCGCCTCTCTCGAGGAGACCGAGACAGGGCTGAACGTCACCGCGCCGAGTTGGCGCCCCGACCTGACCGACAAGTGGACCTTGGCCGAGGAGGTCGCCCGCATCGTCGGCTACGACCGCATCCCGTCGGTGCTGCCCGTCGCTCCGCCCGGGCGGGGCCTCACTCACGCGCAGGCCTTGCGCCGCCAGGTCGCGCACACCCTCGCCGCCACCGGCCACACCGAGGTGCTCGCGTACCCGTTCGTGTCGGAGCAGTCGAACAACCTGTTCGGGCTGCCGGCCGGTCCCACCGTGCCGCAGATCAAGGTCGCCAACCCTCTCGACGGGGAGGCGCCGTTCTTGCGCACGTCGATCCTTCCGGGGCTGCTGCACATCGCGCACCGAAATCGCTCCCGCGGCCTCGTCGACCTGGCCGTCTTCGAGTTGGGCCTGGTGTTCCGGCCGGTTGCCGGCATTCGCTACGGCAGTGCTGTCGTGCCGCCCGGCGCGGTGCGCCCGAGCGCGCAGCTGGAGGCCGAGCTGAATGCCGGCATCCCGCCGCAGCCGCTGTCGGTGGCGGTCGTTCTGACTGGATCCGTCGTGCGTCCCCAGCCGGGGCAGCCCGCCGTGGCCGCCAACTGGCAGCACGCCCTCGCCGCCGTTCGCCAGGTGGCGCTGGGCGCCGGTGTGGAGATCACGGTGCGCCAGGGCTCGCACCAGGCAATGCACCCCGGCCGCACGGCCGAGCTGTTCGTGACGACGGATGCCGGTGCAACCTCGGTCGGCTACGCCGGCGAACTGCTGCCCAGCATCGCCCGCGGCGCGGACCTGCCCGCGGTCGTGGCCGTAGCCGAAATCGACCTGACCGCCGTGTTCGCGCAGGCCGGAGCCGAATTGCGCGCCACCCCGATCGCCACGATGCCGGCCGCCACCCAGGACCTGTCCCTCGTTCTGGACGCCGGCGTGCCCGCCGGGGACGTACTCCGCACGCTCCTCGAGGGCTGCGGACCGCTGCTCGACCACGCCGAACTCGTCGACGACTACCGTGGTACAGGCGTCCTGCCCGGGCGCAAGTCGCTGACATTCGCGCTGCGGTTCCGGGCGGCCGACCGCACCCTGACCGCCGCGGAGGCCAGCGACGCCAAGCTCGCCGGCGTCGCGGTGGCCGCCGCCCGCTTCGGGGCCACCCTCCGCGAGTAGTCCGCCCTCCCCGTCCGCCAGCGTCGCCCGAAAACAGGAGTGGCGGCGAGGGGCAGCGGAGGGGGAGAGCCGGGCGGGCCAGTGCCCGCCGAGAGATGTTGGAGCGAACCGCGGCGATTATCGGCGCAAATAGCGATTCTCGGCGTGCGGGGCGGCGCGCTAAGTTGGGCACATGGCTTTTTCGGTGGCGGTGGCAGGTGCGAGTGGTTATGCGGGCGGTGAATTGTTGCGTCTGCTGGCCGGGCACCCCGACTTCGAGGTGCGCACGGTCACGGCGCACAGCAATGCCGGCCAGCGTCTGATCGACGTTCAGCCGCACCTGCGCTCGCTGGCGCATCTCACCCTGGTCGACACCACCCCCGAAACCCTCGCCGGGCACGACGCGGTGTTCCTCGCGCTGCCGCACGGGGCATCCGGTGCCCTCACCGCGCACTTTTCCGCCGACACCCTCGTGGTGGACTGCGGCGCCGACCACCGGCTCGAGAGCGAATCGGACTGGGCGGCCTTCTACGGCGGCGACTATTTCGGCGCCTGGACCTATGGCGTGCCCGAGCTTCCCGTGGCCGGCGGCACGCAGCGCAGTCGGCTGGCCGGCTCCCGCCGCATCGCCGCCCCGGGCTGCAACGCGAGCACGGTGGCTCTGGCCCTGGCCCCGGGCATCCGTGCCGGTGTGATCGAACCCGGCGACCTGGTCGCCATGCTCGCGGTCGGACCCTCCGGTGCCGGAAAGAGCCTGAAGCTGCCGAACCTGGCCAGCGAGATCCTCGGCTCCGCCAACCCCTACGCGGTCGGCGGCGTGCACCGCCACATCCCCGAAATCCAGCAGAGCCTCCGCTGGGCCGGGGCCGATCAGCCGACCATCTCGCTCACCCCGGTGATCGTGCCGATGTCCCGCGGCATCCTCTGCACCGCCACGGCCCGCCTTGTCCCCGGCACATCCACGGCCGACGTGCGCGCCGCATGGGAAGCGGCGTACGCCGATGAACCGTTCGTGCACGTGCTTCCCGAGGGCCGGTTTCCGCGCACGTCTGACGTGCTCGGCGCCAACACCGCCCTGATCGGCCTCGCCGTCGATGAGGCTGTGGGCCGCGTCGTCACGATCACAGCCGTCGACAATCTCACCAAGGGCACCGCCGGTGCCGCAATCCAGTGCGCCAACCTGGCCCTGGGACTGCCCGAAACCACGGGCCTGAGCACGAATGGAGTTGCCCCATGAGTGTCACCGCCCCCTCCGGGTTCGTCGCCGCCGGAGTCACCGCCGGGTTGAAGCAATCCGGGGGTCTCGACCTCGCCGTCGTCCAGAACCTCGGCCCGCTCACCAGCGTGGCCAGCGTCTTCACCAGCAACCGTTGCAAGGCGAACCCGGTGCTCTGGAGCGAGCAGGTCATGAAGGCCGGTCAGGTCAAGGCCATCGTGCTCAACTCGGGTGGGGCCAACTGCTACACGGGGTCCATCGGCTTTCAAACCACACACGCCACCGCCGAAGCCATCGCCGACCGACTGGAGATCTCCGCCGGCGAGGTGCTGGTTTGCTCCACCGGCCTGATCGGCGAACAGCTCGACCTCGGCAAGATCACCGCCGGGGTCTGGGATGCAACCCTGGCCCTGCAGGGAGAGAACGCCGGATCGGATGCGGCCGGCCTGGCCGCTGCGCGGGCGATCATGACCACCGACACCACACCGAAGCAGACCATGCTCGTTTCCGACGCCGGCTGGACCATCGGCGGCATGGCCAAGGGCGCCGGCATGCTCGCACCCGGTCTGGCCACCATGCTCGTCGTGCTGACCACCGACGCCGTGCTCGACTCCGACCAGCTCGACGCGGCCCTTCGTCAGGCCACCCGGGTCACATTCGACCGGCTCGACTCCGACGGCTGCATGTCGACCAACGACACCGTCACCCTCCTCGGTTCCGGGGCCAGCGGCGTCGCCGCCGACCTGGCCGAATTCACGGATGCCCTCATCGCCATCTGCCAGGACCTCACCCTGCAGTTGCAGGCAGACGCCGAGGGGTCCGCTCACGACGTGGCCATCACGGTGCGCAACGCCGCCTCCGAGGCCGAAGCCGTCACGGTCGCCCGCGCGGTGTCCCGAAGCAACCTGTTCAAGACCGCGATCTTCGGGAACGACCCCAACTGGGGACGCGTGCTCGCGGCCGTCGGCACGACGGATGCCGCCTTCGACCCCTACGGCATTGACGTCTCCATCAACGAGGTGCAGGTCTGCACCGCGGGGGAGCCCGACCAGCCGCGCGAGCTCGTCGACCTGACCCCACGTTCCGTCTCCGTGCTGATCGACCTGCACGAGGGAACCGAGTCGGCCACGATCTGGACCAACGACCTCACCCACGCCTACGTCGAAGAGAACAGCGCGTACTCGAGTTGAACCCGGCCCACAGAACCCCACGCGACGAGACCAGCCGCGACGAGATGAACAGCCGCGCGGAGGCGGGCGTTAAGGCCGCCACGCTGATCGAGTCGCTGCCCTGGCTCAAGCGGTTCCACGACCAGATCATTGTGGTCAAGTTCGGCGGCAACGCCATGGTCAGCGAGGAACTGCAGGCCGCTTTCGCCGAGGACATGGTCTATCTGCGCTATGCCGGCATCCGCCCCGTCGTCGTGCACGGAGGCGGCCCGCAGATCTCGGCCATGCTCGACCGGCTCGGCATTGAGAGCGAGTTCCGTGGCGGCTACCGGGTGACCACGCCCGAAGCGATGGACGTCGTGCGCATGGTGCTCACCGGCCAGATCAACCGCGAGCTCGTCAGCCGAATCAACCAGCACGGACCGTTGTCGGCCGGCCTCTCCGGTGAAGATGCCGGGCTGTTCAAGGGCCGACGCCGCGGCACCGTGATCGACGGAGCAGAGGTCGACCTCGGCCTGGTCGGCGATGTGATCGGCGTCGACCCTGAGGCCGTTCACGCCCAGCTCGCCGCGGGCCGCATCCCGGTCGTCTCCTCGATCGCACCCGACACGGATGTCCCGGGCCAGTCCCTGAACATCAACGCGGATGCCGCCGCCGCGGCCCTCGCGGTCGCCCTCGGCGCCGCCAAATTGGTCATCCTGACCGATGTCGCCGGGCTGTACAACGACTGGCCCAACCGCGACTCGCTGGTGTCGGTCATCGACGTGGACTCGCTCCGCTCCCTGCTGCCCCACCTCGAGTCGGGCATGATCCCGAAGATGACGGCCTGCCTCGACGCGGTCGAGGGCGGCGTCGCGAAGGCGGCCATCATCGACGGCCGCGTGCCGCACTCCATCCTGCTCGAGGTCTTCACCGGCAGCGGGAGCGGAACCGAGGTAGTCCCCGCATGACACCCACGGAAGCGAGAAGCGATCAGATGGCCGACTCCGGCATCCACGACTGGCGCGAGCGTTTCAGCGCCGCCCTGATGCGCACGATCGCACCGCCTCTGGCGATGCTTGTGCGCGGCGAGGGTTGCTACGTCTGGGACGACGAGGGAACCGAGTACCTCGACTTCCTAGCCGGAATCGCCGTTAACTCGCTCGGCCACGCGCATCCGGCTGTCGTCGCCGCGGTCACCGACCAGGTCGGCCGGCTCGCGCACGTCTCGAACTACTTCGCTTCGCCGCCGCAGCTGGAACTGGCCGAACGGCTGAAGCGCCTCACCGGCGCAGGCCCGGCCGGCCGGGTCTACTTCTGCAACTCCGGCGCCGAGGCAAACGAGGCGGCGTTCAAACTGGCCCGGCTCAACACAAAGGGCGGTCGTCGCACCCGCATCCTCTCCCTGCACGACTCGTTCCACGGCCGCACCATGGGCGCGCTCGCCCTTTCCGGCAAGCCGTCCATGCGCGAGCCGTTCCTGCCGGTGCCCGCCGGGGTCGAGCACATCGACGCCACATTTGCGGCACTCGCCGCCGCCATCGACGACACCGTCACCGCCGTGTTCCTCGAACCCGTGCAGGGGGAGGCCGGGGTGATCGACCTGCCCGCCGGGTTCCTCCGCCTGGCCCGCGAATTGTGCACCCGGCATGGCGTGCTGCTCATCCTGGACGAGGTGCAGACCGGCGCCGGACGTACGGGCGAGTGGTTCGCCTACCAGCACGAGGGCATCCTGCCGGATGCGGTCACGCTGGCCAAGGGGATCGGCGGCGGCCTGCCCATCGGCGCCCTCGTCACCTTCGGCGCGGCGTCGGAGCTGTTTCAGCGCGGTCAGCATGGCTCGACCTATGCCGGTAACCCCCTCGTCACGGCCGCCGCGAATGCCGTGCTCAGTGCCATCGAGGCCGACAATCTGGTGGCCAACGCCGCGCGCCGCGGCGATCAGCTGCGGCAGATCCTCACCGGTTTCGACTCTCCGCTGATCGGAGAGGTTCGGGGACGTGGCCTCCTGATCGGAGTCGGGTTGACCGAGCCGGTCGCCAACCGCCTGACCGCCGCGGCCCAGAGCAATGGCCTGATCGTGAACGCCGCGAACGAGTCCACCATCCGTCTGGCACCGCCCCTCATCATCGGCGACGCCGAGCTTGCTGATTTCGAGCGCCGGTTCGGGCTCGCACTGGCCAACCTCTAGAGTTGACCAATCCATTCCTGAAAGCGAAAGTGACCCCGTGACCCGCCATTTTCTGCGCGACGACGACATCTCATCGGTCGAACAGGCCGAGATCCTCGACCTGGCACTGGAGCTGAAACGAGACCGATTCGCGGTCAAACCCCTGGCCGGCCCGCAGACCGTGGCCGTCATCTTCGACAAGTCCTCGACCCGCACCCGGGTCTCCTTCGCCGTGGGCATTGCCGACCTCGGCGGTAGCCCGCTGATCATCAGCACGGCGAACAGCCAGCTCGGCGGCAAGGAAACCGCCTCAGACACGGCCCGGGTGCTCGAGCGCCAGGTGGCCGCGATCGTCTGGCGCACCTACGGTCAGGCCGGACTCGAGGAGATGGCGCTCGGCACCACGGTGCCCGTCGTCAACGCGCTGTCCGACGACTTCCACCCCTGCCAGCTTCTCGCCGACCTGCTCACCATCCGCGAGCACCGCGGTGACCTGTCCGGCCAGACGATCGTTTTCCTCGGTGACGGCGCCTGCAACATGGGCCAGTCCTACCTGCTTGCCGGCGCGACCGCGGGCATGCACGTGCGCATCGCCTCCCCGGTCGGCTATACGCCGAGCGAGACGGTCATGGCGGATGCCGCGGTGATCGCCCAGCGCACCGGCGGCTCCGTCGAACTCTTCACCGACCCGCTCGCGGCCGTCGCCGGGGCCGACGTGGTTGTGACCGACACCTGGGTGTCCATGGGCAAGGAGGAGGAGAAGGCCATCCGGCTCGGCGACCTCGGTCGTTACCGCGTGGACGCCGCCATGATGGCGCTCGCCAAGCCCGACGCGCACTTCATGCACTGCCTGCCTGCCGACCGCGGCTACGAGGTGGACGCCGACGTGATCGACGGCGCGCAGAGCATCATCTGGGACGAGGCCGAGAACCGTCTGCACGCGCAGAAGGCCCTGCTCGTCTGGCTGCTCGCACAGAACAACGCATAGACGCCTCTCCGGGCGTCACGGCGTAACCGTAAACTTAAACAGATCTAATCTTTAGGGAGAACCATGGCTGAACGCGTTGTGCTGGCATATTCGGGCGGACTCGATACCTCGGTCGGCATCGGCTGGTTGAAGGATGCGACCGGCAAAGAGGTCGTGGCCCTCGCCATCGACGTGGGACAGAGTGGCGAGGATATGGACGTTATCCGCCAGCGCGCCCTCGACTGCGGCGCCGTGGAATCCATCGTCGTCGACGCCAAGGACGAGTTCGCCAGCGACTACGTCGTGCCTGCCCTTAAGGCCAACGCGCTCTACCAGAAGCGCTACCCGCTCGTCTCCGCGCTCAGCCGCCCGCTGATCGCCAAGTATCTGGCTTCGACGGCCAAGGAACTCGGTGCGAACAGCGTTGCGCACGGCTGCACCGGCAAGGGTAATGACCAGGTGCGCTTCGAGGCCGCTGTGGCCGCCCTCGCACCAGAGCTCACCTCGCTCGCCCCGGTGCGCGACTTCGCCCTCACGCGCGACAAGGCCATCGAATACGCGGCCCTGCACAACCTGCCGATCGCACAGTCGAAGAAGAGCCCGTACTCGATCGACCAGAACGTGTACGGTCGTGCGGTCGAGACCGGTTTCCTCGAAGACCCGTGGAACGCCCCGATCGAGGACCTCTACACCTACACGCAGGACCCGGCCGTGACGCGCGAGCCCACCGAGGTCGTCATCAGCTTCGACCAGGGTGTTCCCGTCGCGATCGACGGCGTCGTCGTCACCCCTTTGCAAGCCATCGAGATGATGAACCTGCTCGCCGGCAACCAGGGCGTCGGGCGCATCGACATCGTCGAGGACCGCCTCGTCGGCATCAAGAGCCGGGAGGTCTACGAGGCCCCCGCCGGCATCGCCCTGATCGCCGCGCACGAAGAGCTCGAGAACATGACCGTCGAACGCGACCTGGCCCGCTACAAGCGCACGGTCGAGTCCAAGTGGGCGGAACTCGTCTACGACGGCCTCTGGTTCTCTGGTCTGAAGCGCGCCCTCGACGTGTTCATCGACGAGACGCAGAAGCACGTGACCGGCGACATCCGTTTGAAGATGCACGCCGGAACCGCCGTCGTCACCGGCCGGAAGTCGTCGCAGAGCCTCTACGACTTCAACCTCGCCACCTACGACACCGGTGACACCTTCGACCAGTCCATGGCCAAGGGCTTCATCGAGCTGTGGTCACTGCCGAGCAAGATTTCGGCTCGCCGCGACCTGGCCGGCAAGTAGGGCTGACGTGGCTGGCGACAAGGACACGAACGGGAACCGCGCTGGGAAGGCGGGCGCCCTCTGGGGCGGCCGCTTCGCCGGGGGACCGTCACCGGAGCTGGCAAAGCTGAGCAAGTCGACCCAGTTCGACTGGCCGCTGGCTCCCTACGACATCCGTGGCTCCCAGGCTCACGCGCGGGCTCTGGCCGCGGCCGGTTACCTGACCGACCCGGAACTCGTCGCCATGATCGCCGGCCTCGACACCCTCCTGCAGGCCGTTCTCGATGAGAGCTTCTTGCCCGCGGAATCCGACGAGGACGTGCATTCGTCCCTGGAACGCGGCCTGATCGACATCGTCGGCGTCGAACTCGGCGGCAAACTACGCGCCGGCCGCAGCCGCAACGACCAGGTCGCCACCCTGGTGCGCATGCTGCTGCGCGACAAGGCGCAGGGGATATCCGGCCACGTGATCGACCTGATCGACGCCCTGGCGTCGCAGGCGGAGGCGAACGAAGAAGCCATCATGCCGGGTCGCACGCATCTGCAGCATGCCCAGCCGGTGCTTCTCGCCCACCACCTGTTCGCGCACTGCTGGCCTCTCGTGCGCGACCTCGAACGGTTCACCGACTGGAACAGGCGCGCCGATTTCTCGCCCTACGGCTCGGGGGCGCTGGCCGGCAACACACTCGGGCTCGACGCCAACCTGGTGGCGGCGGACCTCGGCTTCGGTGCCGTGGTGGAGAACTCGATCGACGGCACCGCCAGCCGCGACTTGGTCGCAGAGTTCGCCTACATCACCGCGCAGATCGGCATCGACCTGTCCCGGCTGGCCGAGGAGATCATCCTCTGGAACACCCGCGAGTTCGGGTTCGTCACCCTCGACGACTCGTATTCGACCGGGTCGTCGATCATGCCGCAGAAGAAGAACCCGGACATCGCCGAGCTGGCGCGTGGCAAATCGGGGCGCCTGATCGGCAACCTGACTGGCCTGCTCACTACTCTCAAGGGGCTGCCGCTCGCGTACAACCGCGACCTGCAGGAAGACAAGGAGCCTGTCTTCGACTCGATCGAGACGCTCGAGGTGCTGTTGCCGGCCTTCAGTGGAATGATCGCGACCCTGACCTTCCACACCGAACGGATGGCAGAGCTCGCCCCCCAGGGATTCTCCCTCGCGACGGATGTCGCCGAGTGGCTCGTCAAGCAGCAGGTCACCTTCCGCGACGCGCACGAGATCACCGGCGCACTGGTGAAGTACGCCGAGCGGAACGGACTCGACCTGCACGAGGTCGACGATGCGGCGCTGCTCGCGCTGTCGCCGCACCTCACCCCGAACGTGCGCGAGGTGCTCACCATCACGGGTTCGGTGTCCCGCCGCGACGGTCAGGGCGGCACCGCCCCGGTGCGCGTGGCCGAGCAGCGCGCGGTGCTCGTCACCCGAGTGCGCGCGCTGGCGGCTGCGCTCGGCAGGTGACCCTCGAACGGGGAATCCTGGCGCGACCGGCTGTCGAGGTCGCGCCACTGCTGTTGGGTGCGCTGCTCGGCCGCGCCGGGGTGCTCCTGCGCATCACCGAGGTGGAGGCCTACCTCGGCGAGGGCGTCGACCCCGGCTCACACGCCTTCCGCGGTCGCACCAGGAGGAACGCCTCGATGTTCGGCCCGCACGGCCATGTCTACGCGTACTTCAGTTACGGAATGCACGTCTGCGCGAACGTGGTCTGCTCGCCGGAGGGTGAGGCGTCGGCTGTGCTGTTGCGCGCCGGTGAGATCGTGGCCGGTCTCCCCGAGGCTCGGATGCGCCGCCCCACCTCTCGCAGTGACCGCGACCTGGCGCGCGGCCCAGCGCGTCTCACTCTGGCTCTCGGCCTCGGTCTGGGCGATGACGGTGCCGATCTGGAACTTGCGCCGTTCACGCTGACGCTGCCCGAGCATCCGGTCCCGTTCCGCTCCGGGCCCCGCACCGGGGTGGGCGGCGCCGGCGGGGGAGCGGATTATCCGTGGCGGTTCTGGATCCCGGGTGAGGCTTCGGTCTCGCCGTACCGGCCGCACCCGAAGCTGACCGCTGTGCCCGACTCCCGCTAGCCGCGCATCTCCGCCGGCGGATGTCGTCGACAGCCGTGCGCCGTCGTCAGCCGAGCGCCGCCACCGGAACCCGCGCTGCGGCATCCGGAGCCACGCAATGAAGGAGATTTTCGGGGAGCGCGGGTTTCGGCGGCGTTCCGACCGGCGTGTCGCGAAAATCTCCGAGGTTACGCCAGGGCGATCTGCACGAGCGCGGCGCACGCGCACGCCCAGATCAGGCTGGCCAAAGTGCCGATGATGAACCGTTCCCGCGCCTCGGCCGTGGCCAGCTCGGTGAAGCGACCGACACCCTTGATCGCCACGACGACCGCGATGGCCTCCGGGAAACCGGCCAGGATGGCCCCCGCCACGGCGAGGCGCTCCAGGATGCCGATCATCAGTCCGCCGCGCAGCACCTCATGCACGAAGGCACCGGAAGCACCGGGAGCACCGGGAGCACCGGGAGCCCCGGAAGTCTCGACCGTAACCGCGGGCGTCGAGACGGGCGTCGGTGCCGGCCCCGCGCTCCCGTCGGCGTTCTCCACCAGGATCCCGCCGTGATCGCCCTGCGGCACCGAGTTGTTGGTGGCCAGCCGCAGAGTGAGCAGCGCCGCGGGTCCGCCGCCGATTACGGCTAGGCCGAGTGCCAGCATGCCCAGAATGACGCCCGATACGGCGGATCCCCCGGGTGTGGGGAGGGCGGCGACCAGGAGGGCCGCGGCGAGAGTTCCCGCCGAGACGGCTGCGAACGGGAGTTTCTTGCGCCGGAACGCGAGGATCGCGAACACGAGCGACCCCGAGGTGAGGAGGAGCAGCAGCAGCCAGTACAGGTACGCCACGATCTGGAAGGACGAGGAGTTCATGTGGCAGGGTCCGTTTCGGTCGTGGCGTGCTCGAGGTTCTCCAGCAGCCTAACGAGTGCGGGCTGGGCCGACTGGTCGACCCTCCAGAGGGCGCTGTGAATGCGCTGGCTGACGGCGGCGGTTGAAATGCCGAGCAGGGCCGCTATCTCCACCTGCGACAGGCCGCCCTGCAGCAGGTCGACGGCCGCCCAGCCCTCCTTCGTGCGGCGCTGGCGCAGTAGGAGCAGCGTGGTGATGAGGGCTTCGACCTCCTCGGCGTTGAGAGCCGACCCACCGCCCGACTCGCCGACACCCGCACCGCCGCGGCTCCCGGCACCCGGAGCCAGGTCGACAGCCAGCGCGAACCGGGCCTCGGCTTTCTTGGCCCGGGTCACGCCGGCACGGGCTGCCACGAACGCGCCCCCGGATGCCTGCCGGGTCGACGCGGGGAGGGGAGTGCGCACCTCCCCGATGCCGATGCCGATGCTCCAATGGCTGTCCCTGTGCAGGGCGAGAAGTACGGCCAAGGTCGTTGCGGCATCCCGCAGCAGTAGTTGAATCTCGTCGCCGGCCGTCTGGTCGGGCGGCAGAATGAATGCGGGACTGAATTCGGCGTCGAGCGCGGCGATCATCTCTCCCGCCCGGTCGCGGTCGGTGCGGCTGCCGATCTGGTCGGCGGTGATCACGAACATGTCTTCAACCTCCAGCGAAGTGGTCAGAAAAGTGGTCAAATATGAAGCTTCATGAATGAATCTACACTAATTCAGCTTCATAGCTTAATCATCAAAAATCAAGTCAGCATCATGAACTTCTAAGGGTCAAGGGTGCCGCGACGGTCGCTGATATCCTTAATTCGTGTCAGATCCAGCCATCCTCGCCCTGCAAGCCAATGACCCGACCTTCGACGACGTGTGGGAGGAGATCTCCTGGCGAGGCCTGGTGCAGGTGTCCACGGACGCCACCGAACTCCGCGAGCTGCTGGCCGGCCCGCCCGTCACCTACTACTGCGGGTTCGACCCCACCGCCCCGAGCCTGCACCTCGGCAACCTGGTGCAGCTGCTGCTCATGCGCCGGCTGCAGCTGGCCGGCCACAAGCCTCTTGGTCTGGTCGGCGGCTCCACCGGCCTGATCGGCGACCCGCGTCCTACCGCCGAGCGCACACTCAACTCGCGGGATGTCGTCGGCCAGTGGGTGGGCTACCTCCAGGATCAGGTCTCGCGCTTTCTGAGCTCGGAGGGCGACAACGCCGTCACCCTGGTGAACAACCTCGACTGGACGGCGCCGCTCAGCGCCATCGACTTTCTGCGCGATATCGGCAAGTACTTTCGGGTGGGCAGCATGCTCAAGAAGGATGCAGTGAGTGCCCGGCTGAATTCCGACGCCGGCATCAGCTACACCGAGTTCAGCTACCAGGTGCTGCAGGGCATGGACTTCCTCGAGCTCTTCCGCACGTATGGCTGCGTGCTCCAGACCGGAGGCAGCGACCAGTGGGGCAACCTCACCAGCGGCATCGACCTCATCCGCAAGGCGGAGGGGGAGGGTTCCCACGCCATCGGCACCCCGCTGATCACCAACAGTGACGGCACCAAATTCGGCAAGAGCGAGGGTAACGCGGTCTGGCTGGACCCTACCCTCACCAGCCCGTACGCGTTCTACCAGTTCTGGCTCAACACCGACGATGCCGACGTCATCAGCCGGCTCAAGGTGTTCACCTTCCTGACCAGGGCCCAAATCGCGGAACTCGAGGAGGCCGTGGCGACGGAACCCTTCAAGCGACTCGCCCAGCGCACGCTCGCCGTCTCGGTGACGAGTCTCGTTCATGGGCGGGCGGCAACGGATGCTGCCATCCAGGCCGCGCACGCCCTCTTCGGTCAGGGCGAGCTGTCCGATCTCGACGAGGCCACCCTCGAAGCTGCCCTGCGGGAACTCCCCAACACGACGACCGCACCGCATGCTCCTGTGGTTCAGCTGTTGGTCGACACCGGACTCAGCATGAGTCTGAGCGAAGCGCGCCGTGCCATCAGCCAGGGTGGGGTCTACCTCAACAACGTGAAGGTGTTGGCCGACGACCAGACCATCGAGGGAGCCGTTCTTCCCGGGGGAGTGGCAGTGCTGCGCCGCGGGAAGAAGACCCTGGCCGGAGTTTTCGTCGTCTGAGCCGGCGACGGATGTTGCTTGGTTGTTTTGGTTTTCGGGTGTGACACGCCCGGGGTGTTTCTGGTTTTGACGGCTTGGTGTGGGGACCGTAATGTATTCAAACGTACCCCACAGGTGCGG
>NZ_SOGJ01000010.1 GCF_004402375.1 Cryobacterium breve | reverse complement strand
GCCCGTCGCGGCGGCCGGTATGCTCCCGGCGCCGGTGCGCGCGGGCGTCGCCGCGGCGCTTCGGGCCGGTACGGCCGCGGCCGCCGGCATTCTCTGCGTTTCCGGGATCACTGTCTTCGTGCTGATCCTGACCAATTACGCCACCATTATCGGGCTTTACGAGACCGTGCAGGCGGGGGTTCTGGGCGGCATCGCGCTCACCATCGCCCAGCTTTCGCTGATCCCGAACCTGGTCATCTGGGCCGCGTCCTGGTTCGTCGGCCCCGGCATCGCTGTGGGCGTGGGGTCCAGCGTGTCACCGGTCGGGACCGTGCTCGGAACGGTGCCGGGATTGCCGATCCTCGGCGTGCTGCCACAGGGCAGTCTCACGTTCGGGTTCGTCGGACTGCTCGTTCCGGTGCTGATCGGTTTTCTCGCCGCCGTCATCCTTCGCCAGCGCACGGCCGCCACGGATGTACCGGCCCCCACGATCACGGAACGGCTGCTCACCGGCCTCGGCACTGGGATCGTCGCCGGCGTGCTGCTCGGCCTGCTCGCCTGGTGGTCGGGCGGAGCGCTCGGCCCCGGCCGTCTCGTCGAGGTCGGGCCGAACCCGCTTCTGGTCGGTGCGGTCGCCGCAGCCGAGGTCGGGGTCGCAGCCTGCATCGGACTACTCACGCCCGCGCCCCGGCGCGAGGCGACGGGCGCAGTGAACCAAGGCGCGCAGACCGGCGCGCAGACCGGCGCCGGCCGTCTGCTCGGGAAGCTCCGCAGCTCGCTCCCTCACCGCTGACCGGTTCCCCCGGTCTGCCCGGCACCGCCGGCACCCCCGGTGCCACGGCCGTCGGCGAACCCGCATCCCGGCCGAACAGGTGGGTGACCCCCGTGTGGCCGCCGAACGGTAGGCTTCTCCCGTGCTGAACTTGGTCGTACTGATCTCCGGTGGGGGTTCCAACCTGCGCTCCCTGCTCGAGGCGTGCCGCGACGCCGAGTACCCCGCACGCGTGGTGGCCATCGGAGCCGACCGCGATGCCGACGGGCTCGAGTTGGGCGAGGAGTACGGCATTTCCACGTTTACGGTGCCGTTCACGTCGCACCCGTCCCGAGAGGCCTGGGGCCACGAACTCCTCGCGCAGATCCAGCAGTGGGATGCCGATCTCGTCGTGCTGAGCGGCTTCATGCGTCTGCTGCCGCCCCAGGTCGTGGCGGCGCTGACCCCGAATCTGCTCAACACGCATCCGGCCTACCTACCTGAATTCCCCGGCGCCCACGGCGTGCGTGACGCCCTCGCGGCCGGGGTCGCCGAAACCGGCGCCAGCCTGATCGTCGTCGACACCGGTGTCGACGATGGACCGATCATCGCGCAGGAGCGGGTGCCGGTGCTGCCGGGTGACACGCAGGCAGCCCTGCACGACCGCATCAAAATCGTCGAGCGTCGCCTGCTGGTGCAGGCCGTGCTCGATATCGCCAACGGACACGTCGATCTCAAGGAGCATTCCCACATATGAGCGGTCCCACCAACGCCCAGAGCCTGTACCGCCACCGCGACGTCGTGCCTGTGCGGCGCGCGCTGATCTCGGTGAGCGACAAGACCGGTCTGGTCGAGCTGGCCGCAGCCCTCGCGGCGACCGGCGTCGAAATCGTGTCGACCGGGTCGACTGCGGCCACCATCCGCGCCGCCGGCCACGACGTGACGGATGTCTCCGCCGTCACCGGGTTCCCCGAATCCCTCGACGGCCGGGTCAAGACCCTGCACCCCGGAGTGCACGCCGGCATCCTCGCCGACCTCCGCCTCGAGGCGCACGAGGCCCAGCTCGCCGAGCTCGGCATCAGGGCGTTCGAGCTCGTCGTCGTCAACCTGTACCCGTTCGTCGAGACCGCCCTGTCGGGCGCTTCCCCTGCCGATGTGATCGAACAGATCGACATCGGCGGGCCCGCGCTCGTGCGTGCGGCCGCCAAGAACCACGCCAACGTCGCCATCGTGGTGGACCCCGACGACTACAACGAGATCATCGCCGCCGTGCAGGCCGGCGGCAGCTCGCTGATGCTTCGCCAGAAGCTGGCGTCGCTCGCCTTCGAGAACACCGCCGGCTACGACCTCAGCGTCTCCGCCTGGTTCACCGAGAACGTCTACGACCAGTGGCAGGACGACGCCGCGGCCCTCGACGAGGACATCCTCGAGGAGTTCGATGCCGTGATCGGTGATGCGCTCGCCGACGACATGCCATTCCCCGAGACCCTGGTCATCGAGGCCACCCGCAGCGCGGTGCTCCGCTACGGCGAGAACTCGCACCAGGCCGCGGCACTGTACCTCGGCGAGGGCGGCCAGGGGATCGCGCAGGCCGTGCAGCGCCATGGCAAGGAGATGTCGTACAACAACTACGTCGACGCGGACGCCGCCGTGCGCGCCGCCTACGACTTTGCCGAACCGGCCGTGGCCATCATCAAGCACGCCAACCCCTGCGGCATCGCCGTTGCCAACCCCAAGGCGCCCGATGCGATCGCCTCCGCGCACCACCGCGCACACGACTGCGACCCGATCTCCGCCTTCGGCGGGGTCATCGCCGCCAACCGCACGGTCACCCTCGGCATGGCCGAAACCGTCAGCCAGATTTTTACGGAGGTGCTCGTCGCCCCGGGCTTCGAGCCGGCCGCGTTCGAGCTGCTCAGTGCCAAGAAGAACATCCGCCTGCTCGAGTTGCCTGCCGACTACCACCGCTCCTCGCTCGAACTGCGCCAGATATCGGGCGGCCTGCTCGTGCAGGAGACCGACACCTTTGACAACCTCGACTCGTCGGCCTGGTCCCTCGCGGCCGGCGACGAGGTCGACGCGGCCACCCGGGCGGACCTCGAGTTCGCGTGGAAGGCCTGCCGGTCGGTGAAGTCGAACGCCATCCTGCTGGCGCGCGCCGGGGCATCCGTGGGCGTAGGCATGGGCCAGGTCAACCGGGTCGACTCCTGCCACCTCGCGGTGCTGCGGGCCGGTGACCGGGCGGCCGGCTCGGTCGCTGCCTCGGATGCGTTCTTCCCGTTCGCTGACGGCCTGCAGGTGTTGCTCGACGCGGGCGTCACCGCCGTCGTGCAGCCCGGCGGCTCGGTGCGCGACGCCGAGGTCATCCAGGCGGCCGTGGATGCCGGTGTCAGCATGTACTTCACCGGTGAACGCCACTTCTTTCACTAGATGAGCCCGGCCCCGGAGTCTGGCACGATTGAGGAGTCCGTGGCATCATCAGGCCCCGGGCAGGAGGGAGCGCCGTGCCAGATCTCGAGGGATTCCTGCAGACCGACTACCTGATCGCTCTGCTGGTCGCCGTTGTCGGTGCCGTCGTCGTCACGGCGATCGTTGCCCTCATGTTCCGGGTGGTGGGTCGCAAGAAGGCCTGGGCCCGCACTCTGGTGGGACTGGTCAGAGTTCCATTCCGGCTGACGCTGCTGGTGGGTGCGATCTGGTCGGTCAACACACTGTTCCTACAGAGCACCGAGGAGATCGAGCGTCTCGTCGACTTCCTGTTCCGCGCGCTCTTCATCGTTGCGGCCACCTGGCTGATCTGCGCCCTCCTCTATTTCTTCGAGGAGGTGGCAGCCACTCGCTACCGCGTCGATGTGCGTGACAACCGCGTCGCCCGGCGCGTGCGCACCCAGCTGCGGATGCTGCGCCGCATCGGCGTCGTCGTGATCGTAATCTGCGCGATCGGGGCCGTGCTGCTCAGCATCCCCGGCGCCGCAACGCTCGGCGCCAGCCTGTTCGCCTCCGCCGGCCTGCTCAGCGTCGTCGCCGGACTGGCCGCGCAGTCCACGCTCGCGAACGTGTTCGCCGGCATCCAGCTGGCCTTCAACAACGCCCTGCGCGTCGATGACGTCGTGATCGTCGAGACCGAATGGGGCAAGATCGAAGAGATCACGCTCACCTACGTGGTCGTGCACATCTGGGACGACCGCCGCATGGTGCTGCCGTCGACCTATTTCACGACCAACCCGTTCCAGAACTGGACCCGGCACAACAGCGAGCTGCTCGGCGCGGTCGAGTTCGACCTTGACTGGCGCGTAGACCCGGCCGGCATGCGCGTGGAACTCGACCGGATCGTGGCCCAGACCGAGCTCTGGGACGGACGCGTGGTCGTGCTCCAAGTGACGGATGCCGTGGGCGGCTTCGTGCGCGTGCGCGTGCTGGTCTCCGCGGCCGATGCTCCCACCCTGTTCGACCTGCGCTGCCTGGTGCGCGAGAACCTGATCGACTGGATCAACACCCACAACCCGGAGGCGCTGCCGGTGGGCAGGATGGAACTGCGGCGCGAACCCGCCCGGGGTCCGCTGCCCAAGCGTGCCGAGTCGGCGCATCCTGTGACCGCGCCCATCGGGCTGTTCTCCGGCGACGAGAACGCCAAGGCGCGGGCGGCTGAGTTCACGGCCACCATCCCCGTGCAGGAGGGGCCGGCGAAGGAGCGCTGACACGCCGCCGCCCCGCACGCGCGCTCCCTGCCCGGCGCGGCTAGTCTGGTGCAGTCGACGCGCCACGATCGCGGCGACACGATGCGCCCACAAGGCCGACCAGCGAGGAGAACCACCCCATGACGCTCACGCACCCCACCACCTCGTTGGACGCCCTGATCGGCATCCCGTTCACGCACGAACGCGTGTTGATCACGACCGGCATCCGTTCGGGCCTCGTGATCACAGTGGCCGTGCACTCCACCCGGCTGGGCCAGGCCCTCGGCGGCGCCCGGCTGTGGCAGTACGAGAATTGGACGGATGCCGTGGCCGATGCACTGCGCCTCTCCGCGGCCATGACGCTGAAGAACGCGGCGGCCGGGCTGAACCTGGGCGGCGGCAAGTCCGTCATCCACCTGCCGATCGGCACCGTGCTCAGCGAAGCGGAACGGCGTGACGCCATGCTCGACCTCGGCGACGCCATCGAGAGCCTGAATGGCGTGTATATGACGGCCGAAGATGTGGGCACGAGCGCCGACCTGATGGCCGTCGTGAAGGAGCGCACCGACCACGTCTGCGGGCTGCCCTCGTCCAGCGGCGGGGTAGGCGAACCGGCCGACGCGACCGCGGCCGGCGTGTATGCCAGCGTTCTCGCCACCCTCGACGCTCTCTTCGGCAGCCGCGACGTGTCTGGCCGGCACATCGTGGTTTCCGGCCTCGGCCAGGTCGGTGGACGCCTCGCAACCGCGCTCGCCGCCGCCGGCGCCCGCCTCACCGTCAGTGATGTCAACCTCGACAAGCAGGAGTTCGCCGCCGGCCTCGGGGCAGACTGGGTGCCCGTGGACGAGGTGCACCACGTGCCGGCCGACCTGTTCGTCCCCTGCGGACTCGGCGGGGTGCTGACCGCCCGGGTGATCGGGGAACTCAACGTGCTCGGGGTCGTCGGCGCCGCCAACAACCAGCTCGCCCAGCCGGAGGGAGCCGCCCAGCTGGATGCCCGTGGCATCCTCTGGGCCCCCGACTTCGTCGTGAATGCGGGCGGCGTGATCTACCTGGCCCTGGCCTCGGAGCCGAACGCCGACCTCGCCCGGGTGGCCGAGCGGGTCGCCGCGATCGGCGACGTCGTTGCGCAGATCTTCACGGATGCCCGTGACCAGGGAATCACGACGCTCGCCGCCGCCGAGCGACTGGCTGCCGCCCGCCTGGACGCCGCCCGCCCCCGGTAGCCCCTCCGCGGAGCCGCCCGCCCCACCGGCGCTCAGCGACGTCCGTGCTGTGGCGCGCTCGCTGCGCCGCAGCGCGCCTGGCACGCCTCGCGCGAAGCGGCGCACGACCCGCGCGGCGACTGTGTGGGGAGAGCCCTACACTGGCGGGATGGGAACCGTCGAGTTCGAATCCTCGCCTGCCGAATCCGCTGCCGCCGCCGTCACCTCCGGTACCGCGGGAAGGCGTGCACTGGTGCGCCGACCGGCGCGGAACCTCGCCGAGGGGCAGCTGACCCACATCCGGCGCAGTCCGATCGACCTCGAGCTGGCCGTTCTACAGTGGCGCGGCTACGTGGCCTCGCTCGAAGCCGAGGGCTGGGAGACCATCGAGGTCGAACCGGCCCCTGATCTGCCCGACTCCGTCTTCATCGAGGACGCCGTCATCGTCTTCGGTCAGCTGGCCGTCGTGTCCAGCCCGGGCGCTCCGAGCCGTCGCGGCGAAACCCGCGCTGCCGAGGCCGCCGTGCGGGCCCTCGGCCTTTCCGTGCACCACCTCGAGCTGCCGGGCACCCTCGACGGCGGCGACGTGCTCAAGGTCGGCCGCACGGTTTACGTGGGCCAGAGCCTGCGCACGAACGCTGAGGGCACGCGTCAGCTGCGCGCCATCCTCGAGCCCCGCGGTCACACGGTCGTCGCCGTGCCCATCACGAAGGTGCTGCACCTCAAGACCGCCGTCACGGCGCTGCCCGACGGCACCGTGATCGGCTACCGGCCGCTCGTCGACGACCCGAGGGTGTTCCCGCAGTTCCTGTCCGTGCCCGAACCTGAGGGCACCGCAGTGGTCGTGCTGGACCCCGCGACTCTGCTCATGTCCAGTGCTGCTCCGCGCTCCGCGGCGCTGTTCACCGGCCTCGGCTACCGGGTGATCACGGTCGACATCTCCGAGTTCGAGAAGCTCGAGGGCTGTGTCACCTGCCTGAGCGTGCGGGTGCGCTGAGCCGGTCCCCCAGATTCAGCGTTTGCGCCGGAGGCCCTGAAACCGTATCCTGAAAGGCTGCCTGATCAGGGGGGCACAGCTCAGACACGACGCGCTCAGGAGGCCGACATGATACAGACAGCACCGTTTACGCTCGTAGCGTTCGCGAACGACGGCGCCCGCTTCGGCGCAGCCAACTCGTTCCCGCGCAGCGCCTAACGCCCCGACTCGCTCCGACGCCACCCCGCCGGGCGCTCTCGCCCGGCCGCTGAGCCGGCGCGCCTCAGACCGGCAGCCACGCTGCCGCCACCGGAAGCATCCCGGCTTCCACCCTCGCCGACCGGCCCGATTCCGGGCGGCCCCCGACGCCCTTTGGCGCCGTTCGCCTGCACCATATTCGTTCAGGACTCACTCGTGAACACGCTCACTGATCTCAGCCATCCGCCCGACCCGGAAACGGGTCCCGACTGCGCCACAGACCCCGCGCGGAAGAACACCGCTCAGGTGCTGATGCGCCTCTACCCCTTCGCCCGCCCGGCCCTGCCGCGGCTGGCCCTCGGCATGCTCGCCGCGCTGCTCGCCGCCGTCGTCGCACTCGCCATCCCGCAGGTGCTGCAACGCCTGGTCGATGGAGCCCTGACCCGGCAGGACGCCGCCCAGATCTGGCCGGCCGTGATCGTCGTGCTCGCCCTCGGCGTGATCGAGGCGGTGCTCATCGCGCTGCGCCGCTGGTTCGTGCTCGGCCCCGGCACCCACATCGAAGCCAGGATGCGCAACGCGCTCTATGCCCGGCTGCAGGACCTCCCGGTGACGTTCCACGATAAGTGGCCGAGCGGGCAGCTGCTCTCCCGCGCCGTCAGCGACCTCAACCTGATCCGCCGGTGGATCTCGTTCGGGCTCGTACTCCTGATCGTGAACGTGGTGACGATCGTGATCGGCGCCGTCATCTTGGTGTCGATGAACTGGATCCTCGGCGTGATCTTCTTCGTCTGCTCCATCCCGCTGTGGATCGTCGGTTACCTGTTCGAGGAAAAGTATTCCGTCGTCGCCCGGCTCAGCCAAGACCAGGCCGGTGACCTTGCCACGGCCGTCGAGGAGTCGGTGCACGGCATCCGTGTGCTCAAGGCCTTCGGGCGCGGTAAATTCGCGCTGAAGAACTTCTCCGACCAGGCCGAGAGCCTGCGCGGCACCGAGATCGAGAAAGCGCGCGCCATTGCCGGCATCTGGCTGTGGCTGCTGATGATTCCGGATGTGGCCTTCGCCCTCTGCCTCGTCGCCGGCGTTTGGCTGGCCAGCCAGGGACAGTTCAGCGTGGGCGGGCTGGTGGCGTTCTTCGCCACGGCCACCGTGTTGCGCTGGCCGATCGAATCAATCGGGTTCCTGCTGTCGATGACCTTCGACGCCCGCACAGCCACCGACCGCTTCTTCGACGTGCTCGACGCGCCGAACGCGATCACCGACCCCGAGCATCCGCTCACCATCGACCGGCCCAGCGGCCGCTTGGCGTTCGAGAACGTGCACTTCCGCTACCCCGACTCGCCCAGCCGTTTCCCGGACCTGCTCGACGGCGTGGACCTGGTGCTCGAACCGGGAGAGACCATGGCGCTGGTCGGCTTGACCGGCTCTGGGAAGTCCACACTGACGGCGCTGACTACCCGCCTCTACGACGTGACCGACGGGGCGGTGACCCTCGACGGGGTCGACGTGCGCCACCTTGGCCGCGAGGAGCTGCGCCGTCACCTGTCGATGGCGTTCGAGGATGCGACGCTGTTCTCGGCCTCCGTGCGCGACAACGTGTTGCTCGGTCGCCCGGAGTGGGCGGCACGCTCGCCCGAAGCGGATGCCGCGCTCGAGGAAGCGCTCATGGTCGCCCAGGCCGGGTTCGCCCACGACCTCCCGGAGGGCGTGGACACACTCGTCGGCGAGGAGGGGATGAGCTTGTCCGGCGGTCAGCGTCAGCGGATCGCGCTGGCGCGGGCGGTGGCGGCGAAGCCAGCCGTTCTCGTGCTCGACGACCCGCTGTCGGCACTCGACGTGGACACGGAATCCCTGGTGGAGTCCGCGCTGCGCGAGGTGCTCTCCTCGACCACGGCGCTGATCGTGGCGCACCGTCCGTCGACCGTCATGCTCGCCGACCGGGTCGCACTGCTCGAGAACGGGCGAGTCACGGCGGTCGGACGGCATTCCGACCTGCTCCGAGAGAGCGAGCACTACAAGTTTGTGATCTCGAGCCTGGAAGATGAAGAACGACGAGAGTCGGCCAGAGGGGAGGTGGCGCGATGAGTGTCACCGGTGTCGAAGGAGAAGACCGCAGCAACTTCACCGCCGCGGAGAGCAAGCAGATCCGGCGCCGATCACTGCGCCTGCTCGGATCGCTGCTACGCCCGGTGCGCTGGCCCGTGATCGCGGCGATGCTGATCGTGGTCGTCTCCACCGCCGCACAGGTGGCCGGTCCAGCCCTGATCGCGTTCGGGATCGACTGCGGTCTGCCAGCGTTGATGCAACAAGACTGGGTGCCGCTCGCCGCGACGGGGGTGATCTACCTCGCCACGGGCGTCGTCGGTGCCATCCTGATCGCCTGGTACACGATCATGTCGGCCAGGATCAGCCAGGCCGTGCTGATCGACCTGCGCAAGCGGGTCTTCCTGCACACGCAGCGACTAAGCCTCGAATTCCACGAGTCGTACACCTCCGGCCGCATCATCTCCCGGCAGACCAGCGACCTCGACGCCATTCGGGAACTGCTCGACTCCGGCATCAACCAACTCGTGCAGGGTCTGCTCTACATGGTGTTCACCGCGATCGCCCTATTCCTGCTCGACGGCACGAGCGGGCTCGTTCTGCTCGCGTCGATCGTGCCGCTTGCCCTGCTCACCCGCTGGTTCCAGGTGCGATCACAGACGCTCTTCCGCCGCTCGAGAACGGCGTCGGCGAGCCTGATCGTGCAGTTCGTGGAAACCATGACAGGCATCCGTGCGGTCAAGGCCTTTCGTGCGGAAAAGCGCAACGAGAAGGTCTTCGGCGAACTGGTCGAGGACTACCGCATGGTGAACGGGCGGGTCATCCAACTGTTCGGCATCTTCGACCCCGGTCTGGTTCTGATCGGAAACGTGGCCGTCGCGGTCGTGCTCCTGGTCGGCGGGTTCCGCGTGGTCGACGGCCAGCTCGCCATCGGCGCGCTGCTCGCGGCGCTGCTCTACACCCGCCGGTTCTTCGACCCGATGGAGGAGATGGCGATGTTCTACAACTCCTACCAGTCGGCCGCCGCCGCGCTGGAGAAGATCTCCGGGGTGCTCGAGGAGCATCCGGGCGTGCCTGACCCGGTGAAGCCGGTCGACCTCTGGGCGGCGAAGGGCGCGGTCTCGTTCGAGGACGTGCAGTTCGAGTATCAGAGCGACCGGGTCATCCTGCCGACGTTCGATCTGTCGATCCCGGCCGGGCAGACCATCGCCCTGGTCGGGTCGACCGGGGCCGGCAAGTCCACCCTGGCCAAGCTGATGGCGCGTTTCTACGACCCGTCGGAGGGCAGGGTGACCCTCGACGGCGTCGACCTGCGCGACCTGCACCCCAAGGACCTGCGCCGGGCGATCGTCATGGTCACCCAGGAGGCCTACCTGTTCAGCGGGTCGGTCGCCGACAACATCTCGATCGGCAAACCGGATGCGACGCCCGCCGAGATCGTGGCTGCGGCTCGCGCTGTCGGTGCGCACGACTTCATCGAGGGACTGCCGAACGGATACGACACCGACGTGAACAAGCGCGGCGGGCGCGTCTCCGCCGGGCAGCGCCAGCTGATCTCGTTCGCGCGGGCGTTCCTGGCCGACCCGGCCGTGCTCATCCTCGACGAGGCCACCTCGAGCCTGGACATCCCGAGTGAGCGCCTCGTGCAGCAGGCGCTGCAGACGCTGCTCGGGGGACGCACCGCCGTGATCATCGCGCACCGGCTGTCCACCGTGGCGATCGCCGACCGGGTCCTCGTGATGGAGCACGGACGTGTCGTGGAGGACGGTGCCCCCGACCAGCTGATCGCCGGCACCGGGCGGTTCGCGCAGCTGCACGCCGCGTGGCGCGACTCGCTGGTGTAAATCGGCGCACCTCGCGGCGCACCCTGTGGAGGCGGGCGCATGGTAGAACGTGCGCCGGCTTCCACAGGGTGCGCCGCGAGACGCAGACGGATGCGCAGCCGCGCCGACATGCAACAGCCCGGCATCCGGGGCCTGTGTGTGCGGGCCCCGGATGCCGGGCGAAGTCGAGGCGGAGAAGGGGTCGGCTAGACGAAACCCCAGGCTTTCTCTTCGTCGCTCGAGGCGTCGGAGAGCGGCGTACCCGACAGGGGCCGGTTTGAGGCGACCGGTCCGAGCGGGTGGTAGCCGGGGTCCCGCGGGGTGACGGGGGCCTGCTTGAGTTCGACGAAGATCGCGTGCGACGGCGTGGTGCCGATGTTCAGGCCGGCGTGCTCCTGGGCCGGCAGCCAGCGCGTCTCGCCGGCGGGCAGCTCGACGTCGATCTCGCGCCCCTCCGACGACAGGCGACGGGCGTAGGCGTTGAGCGTGATCATGACGCTGTCGGGATGCTCGTGGGGATTGGTCTCATCGCCGGGGGCGTCAAGGAACTCAAGCACGCGAACGCGGTCGTTCTCAAGGAGTACGCGGTAGGAGCCCGGGTCGGTGGCGAGGGGATCAAGGGCCGAGTGTGCGGCGGTTTTTTCGCTGTCCATGCGAAAACGGTAACATCCGGGGCGTCCCGGAACCTAGGGTTTCCGGGCATCCCGGCCGGGATCGCTAGGCCGGACTCCAGCGCGCCGCCGCGTAGTCGACCCGGTACCCGTGTGGCCCCGTCTTCAGCGGGGTGCCCTCCGCGCGGTAGTGGGGGAGCGCGCGGTCCTCATGCCCGATCGGCGGGTGCCCGCCGGCTCGGATCACCCGCCACCAGGGCAGGTCGGCGCCGTGGTGTGCCATGATCTGCCCCACCAGTCGGGCACCCCGTGAGCCGAGCACCGCCGCGACGTCGCCGTAGGTCATCACGCGACCGGGCGGGATCGATTCCACGATGCCGAGAACGTGCAGGGTGAACGCGGGTTCCCGGATGGCGGCATCCGTCAGCGGGTCTGCTTCGTGCCGGTATACGGTCAGAGCTGCATCGCCCCGATGGTCTCGCCGTAGACGGTCTGGCCCACGTCGCTGAAGCCAAGGTGGTGGAAGAAAGCCTCAGGGCCCTCTTCGCCGGGCTCCCAGATCACCGTGATGTGGTCGAACCCGCGCTTGCGGGCCTCGGTGGCGAGGGCGTCGGCGGCGAACTTGCCGACGCCCTTGCCCTGGGCCTCCGCATCCACGTTGATGCGCCAGATGCAGGCGCGGAATTCCTCGTGATCGGAGTCGGGGTCGAAATTGCCGTGGATGAACCCGGCGACCTCGCCGTCGAGCACGACGACGCGCTGCCAGGCGGTGGCCGGGTTGATGACGGATGCCGCAACCGCGTACGAGACCGGCGCGATGAACTGCTCCTGCCCGGGTTTCAGGCTCAGGCCATTCGCCGCGACGATGTTGCGCGCAGACAGTTCTTCCAGTCGTAGATCACCCATGCGAACAGGCTAACGTGAGCCGGAGCCGGTCGGGTAGTCGGTTTTTCGGACGACACGGCGGGCCGGCGGTGCCGGGTACGGACATCCGGAAACTGTCTCGATGTCAAGATAATTAGCGGTCTCCACTAGAATTGACGTGGCTATTCTTGCCCCCCGATATTCTGAGGAGATTTCCATTGGCGAAGATCAAGGTTGAAGGCACTGTCGTCGAGCTCGACGGGGACGAGATGACCCGCATCATCTGGCACGCGATCAAGGAGACCTTGATCCACCCGTATCTCGACATCGACCTCGAGTACTACGACCTGTCGATCCAGAAGCGCGACGAGACCGACGACCAGATCACGATCGACTCGGCCCGCGCCATCCAGAAGCACGGCGTCGGCGTCAAATGCGCGACCATCACGCCCGACGAGGCGCGCGTCGAGGAATTCGGCCTGAAGAAGATGTGGGCGTCGCCCAACGGCACCATTCGCAATATCCTCGGTGGCACCATCTTCCGCGAACCCATCATCATCTCGAACATCCCGCGTCTCGTGCCGGGGTGGAACAAGCCGATCATCATCGGCCGCCACGCCTTCGGCGACCAGTACAAGGCCACCAACTTCCGTTTCGAGGGCGAGGGCACGCTCAGCATGACCTTCACTCCGAAGGATGGCTCGGCC
This sequence comes from Cryobacterium breve, assembly GCF_004402375.1. Taxonomy (GTDB): domain Bacteria; phylum Actinomycetota; class Actinomycetes; order Actinomycetales; family Microbacteriaceae; genus Cryobacterium; species Cryobacterium breve. Next base: position 118,610 of record NZ_SOGJ01000010.1, on the reverse strand, counting down.
CCCCAGGAGTTCGAGGTCTTCCAGGCTCCCGGCAGCGGTGTCGCGATGGGGATGTACAACCTCGACAACTCCATCCGCGACTTCGCCCGCGCATCGCTGAACTACGGCCTCGAGCGCAAGTACCCGGTCTACCTGTCGACCAAGAACACGATCCTCAAGGCCTACGACGGTCGTTTCAAGGACATTTTCCAGGAGATCTTCGACGACGAGTTCAAGGCCCGCTACGACGCGGCCGGCCTCACCTACGAGCACCGCCTCATCGATGACATGGTCGCTTCGGCCATGAAGTGGGAGGGAGGCTACGTCTGGGCCTGCAAGAACTACGACGGCGACGTGCAGTCCGACACCGTCGCGCAGGGCTTCGGCTCGCTCGGCCTGATGACGAGCGTGCTCTCCACGCCCGACGGCAAGGTCGTCGAGGCTGAGGCGGCGCACGGCACAGTGACGCGTCACTACCGTCAGCACCAGCAGGGCAAGCCCACTTCGACCAACCCGATCGCCTCGATCTACGCGTGGACGCGCGGCCTCGCGCACCGCGCCAAGCTCGATGCCAACCCGGCGCTCGCCGAGTTCGCGCACACGCTCGAAGACGTGGTCATCACGACCGTCGAGAGCGGCAAGATGACCAAGGACCTCGCCCTCCTCGTCGGACCTGAGCAGGCCTTCCAGACGACCGAGGAGTTCCTCGCCGCCATCGCGGAAAACCTGCAGGCGCGCCTGGCGTAACCCGCCACTTCCTGCAGAGGCACCGCGAGGCACCGCGAGGTGCGAAGAGGCCCCGCCCGAGAATGCGGGGACTTTTCGCGTCTGCGAACACGGCGCATGAACTGGCGGGCCAGGGGCACGAGGTCACGATCGTCGAGCTCACCGTCGAACTCGCTCTCGGGGTGCGGCCCAACACCGCCCTGACGCTGGCGATCGCCGGACACCCGAACTCACATCCGTTCGGCGGTTGCGTGCCCCGGCCGCGTTCGGCGCCGCCACAACACGGCGTTCATGGTGGTGACCCCACCCTGAGCCAGGGCCTCGGCGGCCCTCGGCGCAGGCCGCACAGGGGAGCCTTTCCTTGCTGGCGCGACCCTGCGGACGGAGTGAGACTGGCAGCATGTCCAGTCTCGTCGCTGCCATTCACCGTTACCCTCTTGTCGCCACCACCGTGCTGCTCGGGCTCGTTGGAGTGGCGCTGGCCCTGTTCGGCGAGACGGATGTCGTGCGCTGGCTGTTCAGCGGATTCGGCCTGCTGGTCGCCGGTCACGAAACGGTCGGCATGGTGCGGCGGCTGCGTCAGGGCACCTTCGGCATCGACGTCCTTGCGATCATGGCCATCGTCGCCACGGTTCTGGTGAGCGAATATGTCGCCACGCTCATCATTGTGTTGATGCTGACCGGCGGGGCGGCCCTTGAGGACTTCGCCGTGAATCGCGCCAAGCGCGAGCTCGACGAGCTGCTCCGACGGGCGCCGCAGATCGCGCATCGGCTGACCGGCGGCGGCGTCGTGACGGACGCCGGCGGCGAGCACGCCCGCAGCGGTGAGGTTGAAGACGTGCCCGCGACCGAGGTGCGGGCGGGTGACCTGCTCCTTGTGCGCCCGGCCGAGATCGTGCCGGTCGACGGCGAGTTGGTCTCTGTCAGCGCCGCGTTCGACGAGTCGTCGCTCACCGGCGAAAGCCTCCCGGTGGAGCGCCGAGCCGGCGACGCCGTGCTCAGTGGGTCGATCAACGGCCAGGCAGCGGCCACCGTCCGAGCAACCAGGACCGCCGCCGACAGTCAATATCAGCAGATCATCGCTCTGGTCGAGGAGGCCTCGGCCAGCAAGGCCCCGGTGGTGCGCCTGGCCGACCGCTACGCCGTGCCGTTCACGGCGGTGTCGGTCTCGATCGCCGGTCTCGCCTGGTTCGTCAGCGGCGACCCGGCCAGGTTCGCCGAGGTTCTCGTGGTGGCCACCCCCTGCCCGCTGCTGATCTCCGCGCCCGTCGCGTTCATGGGCGGGATGAGCCGAGCGGCACGCAACGGCATCATCGTCAAAGGCGGCGGTGTGCTCGAGATGCTTTCCCGAGCCAAGACCGTCGTCTTCGACAAGACCGGCACGCTCACGCACGGCACCCCGACAATCGCCCGGGTGCTGCCCCAACCCGGCTTCGGCGAGCTCGAACTGCTCGCCCTCGCCGCATCTGCGGAACAGTACTCGTCACACGTGCTCGCGGCATCCGTTATCTCGGCGGCCCGCAGCCGCGGGCTCAAACTGACCACGACGGAGACCGCGAACGAGGTGCCCGCGCACGGCGTCTACGCCCGGTTGGCAGGCCGTGAGGTGACCGTCGGCAAGCTGTCCTATATCCGTGACCGGGCACCGGATGCCGTCGCCGCGCCACTAGAGGGCGGCGAATTGGCGATCTACCTCGCCGTCGACGGCCGCTTTGCCGGGAGCATCGTCGCCAGCGACAGGCTGCGGGAGAACGCGCCGCAGACCATGGCCGATTTCCGGGCCCTCGGGCTGCGGGACACCGTCATGCTCACCGGGGACGCCCAGCCCACGGCGGAGCACATCGCCGCGCTGGTCGGGATCGAACAGGTGCAGGCGGACTGCCTGCCGGTCGACAAGGTCAATGCCGTGCGGGCACTGACGCATCGCCCGGTGATCATGGTCGGCGACGGCGTGAACGATGCTCCCGTGCTGGCCATCGCCGATGTCGGAATCGCCATGGGTGCGCGGGGGGCCACAGCCGCGAGCGAGTCAGCGGACGTCGTCATCCTGATCGACGATCTGACCCGCGCCGCGAGGGCGGTCGCGATCGGCCGGGACACCATCCGGATCGCGCTGCAGAGCATCTGGCTGGGGATCGTCATGAGCCTCGGACTGATGCTTCTGGCCGCGTTCGGTTTCATCCCGGCCACGGTCGGCGCCCTGCTGCAGGAATTCGTGGACCTGGTGACGATCGTGAACGCGCTGCGGGCGATCGGTGGACGCCGGGATGCCGCGGTGAAGGCCCAGCTCGCCGCTCGCGAGCCGGTGGCGACCGGCGCCTTCGCTCGTTGAGCGTCGCGCACTGTGATCGGCCTTGAGAGAATTCGACGGAGATTCTCGGTTAAACGAGCAATATTCGGGCTGTCCGCGGCCGAACTGGGCCAGATCTCCGTCGAATTCGTGAGGGGCGCGAGGCTTGTGGCGCGGCGGTCGGACGTCGAGCCACGGCTTACCCTGAGACAATGCGATTCGCACGATTCCGCCGAGGCGGCGACACCCCCGGCGTGAACCGCCCGCAGCTGTCCCGCGAGGTCTACGTGCTCGGAGTGATTGCTTTCTTCGTGATGGTCGGCTTCGGCGTGGTCGTGCCGGTGCTGCCCGTCTACGTGCGTAGTTTCGGCGTGGGCTATCTGGAAATCGGTGCCGTGGTCTCCGCGTTCGCCCTGATGCGGTTCGTCTCGAGCCCTTTCACCGGGCGCCTGATCGACTGGGCGGGGGAGCGGATGATCCTCGCCACCGGTATCGGGATCGTCGCCGTCTCCAGCGGGCTGGTCGGAGTGGCGCAGAACTATCCGCAACTGCTGCTCCTCCGCGGTGCCGGTGGTGTCGGGTCGGCCATGTTCACGGTGGCGGCCATGACCCTGCTACTCGGCTCCACGGCACCGGGGATCCGGGCCAGGGCAATCGGCTTCTACCAGGGTGGGTTTTTGCTCGGCGGGATGGCCGGCCCTGCACTCGGCGGACTCCTCGCCACGATCTCGCTCACCGCGCCGTTCTTCTTCTACGCCGGTACGCTGGCCGTTGCCGGCGTGCTCGGGCTCGTGCTGCTGCGCCCGGTGCGGGGAGGGGCCGTCGTCGTTGCCGGGCTGTCACCGGCGCGCATCCCGTTCCGGACGGTGCTGCGGGACACCCGCTTCCGCGCGGCGTGCATCGCCAACTTCTCCACCGGCTGGAATTCGTTCGGCGTGCGCAATGCGCTGATCCCCGTGCTCGTCGTCGAGGTTCTGCGAGGCCCGACCGCATGGACCGGCATCGCCTTCGCCTTCGCGGCCGTCGCCCAGACGGTGGCGCTCGCTCCCGCCGCACGATTCGTGGACACCGTGGGCCGCCGCCCGGCCATCGTCGGAGCATTCCTGGTTGCCGGGCTGACCATCCTCGCCGTTCCGTTCGCGCCGAACATCGTCGTGCTTACGGCGCTGCTCTGTGTCTACGGTGTTGCCTCGGCCTTCATGGGAACCGCACCCGCCGCATCCGTCGGTGATGCCGCCGGCGCCGGGGGTGGGCGCCCGGTCTCGGTGTTCTCGATGTTCTCCGACCTGGGTGCCATCGTCGGCCCGCTGGCCGCCGGGTTCCTGGTCGACAGCGTGTCCTATCCGGTGGCCTTCGGGGTGGGGGCCCTGCTCTTCTTCGCGACCTCTGCCTACGCGTTGCGGATGCCGCGGCCTGCCCGCCTCGCCTGAGGCCGACACCGGCGAACACGGTTCCGTACTCGGATGAGGGCGGAGGAGCGGTGGGGGTCAGCGCAGTTCTGCGCGGCCGGAGATGACGCCGCTGACCGTAGCCACCAGAGCGAAGACCACTCCCACGAGCGGCAGTCCCAGGTCCCACCAGGCGAGAGCCGCGGAACCGAAGACGCAGATCTCGATGACGGCCTTGCCGAACGGGTCCAGGCGGAAGACCGCCTTCGGGGAACGGAACAGGGCCCAGACCAGGAGCGCAAAAGCCGGGGTCAGGATGCCGACCAGCACACCGGGCCACGGCAGCGGCCACGTTGCGAAGCCCCAGATCCCCAGGCTGATGAACGCGAACAGTTCGAGCAGGAACCGCACGATGTCGTTGGGCTTGGTTTTCGCGCTGGTCTCGGTCACCTGCCCCATCTTACCGAGCGCGCGGGCGCTCACTTGAAGATGATGGTGCGAGCGCCGTCCACCAGAACCCGGTGCTCGGCGAACCAGGTGACAGCCTGCGTCAGGGTGCGGCTCTCCTCATCCTGCCCGATGGCGACGAGCTCGGCCGGAGTGCGAGAGTGGTCCACTCGCACGACGTTTTGCTCGATGATCGGACCCTCGTCGAGGTCGCCGGTGACGAAGTGCGCCGTGGCCCCGATCAATTTCACGCCGCGCGCGTGGGCCTGCTTGTACGGGTTGGCGCCCTTGAAGCCGGGAAGGAAGGAATGGTGGATGTTGATGGCACGGCCCTCAAGCAGCTCACAGAGCGCGGGGGAGAGGATTTGCATGTACCGGGCGAGCACCACCAGCTCGATATCGTGCTCGGTGATGGCCTCGACGACGCGCGCCTCGAAGGCTGCCTTGCTGTCGGCATCCGTCACCGGACGGGACTCGAACGGCACCCCGTAGAAACCGACCAGGTCGCGCAGCGTGCCGTGGTTGCTCAGCACGAGCGGCACCTCGATGGGAAGCTGGCCGCCGCGCTGCCGGAAGAGCATGTCGTTGACGCAGTTACCGGCGGTCGAGGCCAGGATCAGGGTGCGCTGGGGACGCCCGACGACATCGATGACGGATTCCATGTCGTACCGGCGCTCGACCGGTGCGAGCTCCTCCTCGAGCTCGGCCTGCGTGGCCTGGGACTCCACCTGCAGCCGCATGAAGAAGCGGCCGGTGTCGGCGCTGGTGAACTGTTGACTCTCGGTGATGTTGCCGCGCGCTCGCACGATCGCACCGCTGACCGCGTGCACGATACCCGGCTGGTCGACGCAGACAAGGGTGATCACCCAGTGGTGGCGCGGGTTCGGCGCAAGCGAAGAAGTCATCCGACTAGGTTACCGGCCCTCTGACGCCGGGCGTTGCGCGTCGGCTAGGCTGGGATATGGTCGGCGCAGCACGCCGGCCCCGGGCGCGCACGTTGGCGCGCAGTCGATCCGGACCGGCCCCGCGGCATCGCCCGCGCAGCCACTGTTCCCGTCTGTGAGCCACAGCACCATGTCATTCACCGCACCCATCAATCTGCCTCGGGATTCGGCGGACTCGTCGGCGACCGCCGCCGGCCCGTTTCCCTGGGTGGGCCTGCTCGCCTTGGCCGCCGCCGTCTTCCTGTCGGTCACATCGGAGATGCTGCCAACGGGTTTGCTGCCCGATATGAGCCGGGCACTCGGAGTCAGCGAGGGGCAGATCGGCCTGCTCGTCTCCTGGTTCGCCTTCACGGTGGTGCTCACGAGCACATCGCTGGCCCATGTCACTAGGCGTCTGCCCCGACACGGACTGATCGTGCTCGTTCTCATCGTGCTCGCGGTCAGCAACGTGCTCACCGCCATCGCTCCCAACTACGCGTTCATGGTCGGCGGACGCATCATCGGCGGCATGGCCCACGGCCTGTTCTGGGCCGTGGTCGGCGCGTACGCCGCACACCTCGTGCCCCGAGAGCAGATCGGCCGCGCCGTCGCGATCACCGTCTCGGGCGGAACGCTCGCCTTCGTGTTCGGGGTGCCCATCGCCACAGCCGCCGGCCACCTGCTCGGCTGGCGGCTGTCCTTCCTGGCCCTCGCCGGCCTCATGCTGGTGGGCGCGGTCGTCGTCTGGCGGTTCCTGCCTCCGGTGTCGCACTACGGGGCCCGCGTGACGGATGCCGCGGCACACTCTTCCGCCGCGACCGACGGTTCCGGGGCCGCTTCCGCACATCCCGCGGCAGTTGTCCCCAAACCACGCCGCGACCCCACGATGCGCGCCGTGATCCTGGTCTGCACCATCACCGGCCTGACCATGGTCGGGCACTACACCTTTTATACCTACATCGCCCCGTTCCTGATCGACGAGATGGGCGTGGACTCCGGTGCGGTCGCGCCCCTCTTGTTCGCCTATGGGATCGCGGGCGCGATCGGCCTGGTGCTCTCCGGAACGGTCTTCGGCCCCCGGCCGCAGCTCGGGCTCGTCATCGGCATCGCCGCGTCGGCGCTGAGCGTCACGGTGCTGGCCCTCTTCGCGGCGACCCTGCCCGTTGCGATCACCGCCTTCGTGCTCTGGGGTCTGGCCTTCGGTGTGCTTCCGCCGCTGCTGCAGACTCGGCTGCTGCACACCGCCTCGCGGCGTATCCGGGACACCGCGAGTGCGATCTACACGACCGCGTTCAACGCCGGTATCGGAGGTGGCGCCCTGCTCGGTGCCACACTGCTGGGCACCGTGGGGATGACGGCGGTGCCGCTGGTCTACGTCGCTATTCTGGCGCTGGCGTTCGTGCTCGTGATCGTCAGCGACGTGGTCGTGCGGCGCCGCGCGGCCTGACCGCTCCGACGGGGCCGAACCGACACGTGTGAGGGGTGCGGACGCATCCGCACCCCTCACACGTGTCGTCTCAGTGCTGGCGGTCAGCGACCGCCGGTGTACGGGACCGCCGCGAGAATCTCGATCTGCATGTTGGCGTTGGACGGCGTCGTGTACGTGACGGTGTCGCCGACGTGGGTGCCGATGATGGCCTGGCCGATCGGCGACGACGGCGAGTACACATCCACTCGCACCTCGGGGTCGAGGGACACGAGTTCACGTTCGCCGAGCAGGAACACGGTGGCCCGGGTGTCGCCGGAGAGCATGGCGGTGATCCGCATGCCGGGCTCGACCAGGCCGTCGTCCGGTTTGATCGAGGCCTCGGCCTGGCTGAGGGTCTTGCGCAGCACCCGGACCCGGTCGGCTGTGGCCGCGTCGGGGCTAGGGTGACTGGCCAGAACGGCGAGTTCCTCGATCAGCAGAGCGAGCGCGCTGGGTGGCATCCACACCGATTCGGTGGTCATTGGTCTCTCCGTAAATCGCGAAACATCGGGTCTCGCAGTGATCAATCCGCAATGGTAGCCGCACCGGCTGTCGGCACGCGGAATGGTGCTTCGTAGGCGTGGCGGTTATTCCGTCGGGTTCCCATCCTTCGGGTCGGCAGCGCGCATCTGGTCGGAGAGGGGCCGGTTGGGCACAATGGGAACCTGGCCGGTGAACCCCTCGCGGGCGCTCGCGATCTCGAGAATGCGTCCGCGGCAGGCATACCAGCCCACGATCAGCAGCGGGATGATGATCACGAGCGAGCTGATCGTGAGCGTACCGACCGGCCAGTCGAAGGCCATCAGCACGAGCACGGCGACGAGGAAGGCCAGGCTGGCGTAGCCCGTGTAGGGGGCCCCGAACATCCGGAACTTCGGTCGCTGCAGGATGCCGAGCTTCGACCACGCGTGCAGTCGCAGCTGGCACAGCACGATCATGCCCCAGGCGCTGATGATGCCGATGGCGGCCATGTTCAGCACGATCTCGAACGCCTTGTCGGGCACGACGGCGTTCAGGGCGACGCCCAGCAGGGTGACAACGCCGGTGAGGAGGATGCCGCCGAACGGCACCCCCGTGCGGCTCACCTTCCCGGCGAAGCGCGGTGCCGATCCCGCCAGTGCCATCGACCGCAGGATGCGCCCGGTCGAGTACAGGCCCGCGTTGAGTGAGGACAGGGCCGCGGTGAGCACCACCAGGTTCATGATCACGTCGACGCCGCCGACTCCGATGGTGCCGAAGAACGTGACGAACGGGCTCTCTCCGGCCTTATACGCGGTGTAGGGCAGCAGCAGCGACAGCAGGAGGATCGAGCCCACGTAGAACACGGCGATACGGATGATGACGGTGTTGATCGCCTTCGGCATCACCTTCTCCGGGTTCTTGGTCTCCCCGGCGGTCGTGCCGACCAGTTCAATCGAGGCGTAGGCGAAGACGACGCCCTGCACCACGAGAACGGATGCGATCAGCCCGTTCGGCAGCCAGCCCCCGTTGTCCCCGATCAGGCTGAACCCCGTTTCCTGGCCGGGGATGGGCGTGCCGAAGATGACCATCCAGGTGCCGACCAGCAGGAAGGCCACGATAGCGAGAACCTTGATCAGGGCGAACCAGAACTCGAGTTCACCGAACACGCTTACCGACAGGAGGTTCAGGGAGAGCACTGCGGCGAGGGCGGCGAGGGCGTAGAGCCATTGCGGCACGTCACCGAACGGTGCCCAGTACTTGGCGAAGAAGTTCATGTAGATCGCGACGGCCGTGACGTCGACGATGGCGGTCATCACCCAGTTCAGCCAGTACAGCCAGCCGGTGACGAACGCCGTCTTCTCGCCGAAGAACTCGCGGGCATACGAGACGAACGAGCCCGACGACGGCCGGTGAAGCACGAGCTCACCGAGGGCACGCAGAATCAAGAACGCAAAGAAACCGCAGATCGCGTACACGAAGACGAGAGAGGGACCCGCGGTGGCGAGGCGTCCGCCCGCACCCAGGAACAGGCCGGTGCCGATGGCGCCGCCGATGGCGATCATCTGCACCTGGCGGGCCTTGAGACCCTTGTGCAGACCCTCGTCCTCGTGCACGTTGAGGGCGTCCGAGATGTGCTCGAACGGAGTCTCCGTGCCACGCCCGTGGAACTCGGGGTGGTCAGGTTTGTGGGGCACGTGTGGCCCCCGGCTTGCACGCGTCATAGGGCTCTTCCGATAGATCGGGTTTTCGCCAACCTTAGCGGCCCCCGCACAGGGCACGCACCAGCGAGCCTCCGGTAGACTGTGCGCGACACTCTGACTTGGAGAGCCGGGAGGCCGCATGGCGACAATCCTCGCCCTTTTCGCTGTCGTCTCCGCGCTGACGCCCCTCCTCACCCGGTGGCTGTCCCTTCGTGTCTTCTATCTGATCGCCCTGCTCCCCGCAGCGGCTTTCGCCTATACGGTCGGCCAGACCCCGGCCGTCACCGCGGGCGGCGCCGTCACCGAGTCCGTCCCGTGGATTCCAGCGCTGGGAGTGTCGCTCTCGTTCCGGGTCGACACTCTCGCCTGGTTGCTTGCCCTGGTTGTGACGGGGGTCGGCGCTCTCGTGCTGATCTACTGCGCCCGCTACTTCGCAGCCGACGAGCCCGCACTCGGGCGCTTCGCGGCGGCCCTGCTGGCGTTCGCCGGGACCATGTACGGTCTGGTCACGGCCGACGACATCGTCGTGATGTTCGTCTTCTGGGAGATCACAAGCGTGCTTTCCTACCTCCTGATCGGGCACCACACGTTCAAGCGTGCGAGTCGCGGCGCGGCCCTGCAGGCCTTGCTGGTGACGACCTTCGGCGGCTTGATCATGCTGATCGGGGTTGTGATCCTTTCGGTGGAGACGGGAACCACATCCCTCGCCGCCATCGTGGCCGACCCGGTCACCGGACCGGCCGCCACCTGGGCGGTGCTGCTCATCCTGGTCGGCGCGCTGTCGAAGTCCGCGCTCGTGCCTTTCCACTTCTGGCTGCCGGCGGCGATGGCGGCCCCCACCCCGGTGAGCGCCTACCTCCACGCGGCCGCGATGGTCAAGGCCGGCATCTACCTAGTGGCTCGCCTCGCCCCCGGTTATGCCGACACACCGGGCTGGATGCCGGTGCTCGTCACCCTCGGCGTCGGCACCATGCTGGTGGGCGCGTGGCGATCGCTGAGGCAGTACGACCTCAAGCTCGTGCTCGCCTACGGCACGGTCAGCCAGCTCGGCTTCCTCGTGGTTGTGGTCGGCTTCGGCACCCAGGACGCCGCGCTCGCCGGGGTGGCGTTGCTCCTAGCCCACGCGCTCTACAAGTCGGCCCTGTTCCTGACGGTCGGCATCATCGACCACCGGGCGGGCACCCGCGACTGGCGCCAGCTGTCCGGGGTGGGGCGCAACGCGCCCGCGCTGGCCGCGATCGCCCTGGTCGCGGTCGCCTCCATGGCCGGCATTCCGCCGCTGCTCGGGTTCGTCGCCAAGGAGGCCGTGTTCACGGCGTTCCTGGAGGCAGCCCTGGCCGGCGACGGTTGGGGCTGGGTCGCCCTGGTCGGCACAGTGCTCGGCTCGGTTCTGACGGTCGCTTACAGCGCCCGCTTCTTCTGGGGCGCATTCGGAACCAGGCCTCGTCTCGCGGAGACCGCGCTGCACCACGCTCGGTGGGACTTCCAGCTGGCCCCGGGCCTGCTCGCCGTGGCCACCGTGCTGCTCGGCCCGTTCGTCTTCCTGCTCGACCCGGTGCTGGCCTCGTACGCCGGCACCGTGCCTGGCGGCGGTGATTACCACCTTGCGCTCTGGCACGGCTTCGAACCGGCGCTCGCCCTGAGCGCCGTGGTGGTGGTGGTCGGCGTCGTGCTCTTCTGGAAACGGCGGGGCGTGGCCCGACTGCAGGCAACGGTACCGGCCTACGTCGACGCCGGCCAGGGCTACGGCTACACCGTGCGGGGCATCGACCGGGCCGCGGCGCGCATCACGCACTTCGCCCAGATCGGTGGACTGCCGCAGTACCTCTCCACCATCCTCGTCGTCTTCGTTCTGGCACTCGGGTTCGCGGCTGGAGTCAACCGCAGCTGGCCGAACACCATCGTGCTCTGGGACTATCCGGGCCAGGTGGTGGTTGCCCTCACCATGGGCATCGCGGCGGTGATGGCCGCCCACGTCGGCGAACGGATCACGGCCGTGCTGCTGGCCGGAGTGACCGGCTACGGCCTCGTCGCCCTGTTCGCGTTCCACGGCGCCCCCGACCTGGCCCTGACCCAGGCTCTCGTGGAAACCATCACCATCGTCGTCTTCGTGCTGGTGCTTCGCCGGCTGCCCCAGAAAATCGCGCAGCACAACCGTCCCATGCACCGGCGGCGACGCGCGGTGATCGGCGTGCTCGTCGGAACCGTGATGGGCGTCATCGGCGTGATTGCCCTCGGCGCGCGGCAGGCCCCCAGCATCGCAGCGGAACTGCCCCGGCTCGCGGTCGAGGAGGGACACGGACGCAACATCGTGAACGTGATGCTCGTGGACATCCGTGCCTGGGACACCATGGGTGAGATCTCCGTGCTGATCGTCGTGGCCACCGGCGTCGCCAGCCTTTTGTTCGTCTCCGGCCGCAACGCGGTCGTTCCCCGGCTGCGCGATTCCCGCAAGCGCCGGTCGCTGCCGCATCGGCGCAAGGTCGTCGCGGACCCGGCCGCGCCCTCCGAGGGGCATGCCGTCACCCGCCAGTCCTGGCTGCTGGCCGGTCGCACCGTGGCCGAGAAAGACCGCTCGATCATGCTCGAGGTGCTCGTGCGGCTTCTCTTCCACCCCGCCATGATCGTCTCCGTCTACCTGCTCATCGCCGGTCACAACGCGCCCGGCGGCGGCTTCGCCGGCGGCCTCATCGCCGGGCTCGCGCTCGTCTCCCGCTATCTGGCCGGGGGGCGCTACGAGCTGGGCGAGGCTGTTCCCGTCGATCCAGGCAAGATCCTCGGTCTGGGCATTGTGCTGGCGGTCGGGATGGCCGTGGTCTCGCTCTTCTTCAGCGGCATCCCGCTGGAATCCGCCTACTTCGAAACCACGGTGCCCGTGCTCGGTCCGCTCTCCTTCGGCACCTCCACCATCTTCGACATCGGGGTGTACCTGGTCGTGGTCGGGCTGGTGCTCGACATCCTGCGCAGCCTGGGCAGTGAGGTCGACCGGCAGCAGGAGGCCGGCGAAACCGAGCCGCGCCCGCAGCAGAGCGCGGAGGCGCCCGCATGAGCGCCTCCCTCACCCTCGTGATCGTGATGGCGGTCATGTACGCCGCCGGGGTCTACGTGATGCTGGAGCGCAGCCTCACCCGGGTCCTGATCGGATTCCTGCTGGTGGGGAACGCCACGAACCTGCTGATCTTCATCATGAGCGGTCGCCCCGGCAGCTCGCCCATCGTCACCGGCACTGCCGCCGACGCAGACATGGCCGACCCGGTGCCCCAGGTGCTCATGCTCACTGCCATCGTGATCAACTTCGGGATCACGGCGCTCATCCTCGCGCTCATCTACCGGTCCTGGTGGCTGGCGCGCCTCGGCGACGAAGGTGACACGGTCACCGACGAGCACGCGGCCGAGACCGTGGGCAGCACGGAGGAGTCCTTCCGTTCGGTCACCGAGGACGAGGCAGCCAGCCAGGAAGACCTCGACGCGAGCGAGCGAGGGAGCGAGCACGCGCACGAGCGAGGGAGCGAGCACGCGCACGAGCAGCCGCACACGGGTGAGCGCGGCGACCCGGCCACCGCTCCCGGCGGGGGGATGAACCTGTGAACCTCCTCGTGCCCCTGGTCGTCACCATCCCGCTGCTTGGAAGCGCCCTGACCCTCGCCTTCGGCCGTCGCCGTCCCCAGCAGATCGTGGTCAGCGTGCTCGCCCTGACCCTGGTGGCGGTCATCAGCGCCGTGCTCCTGGTGCAGGTCGACCAGACCGGTCCCGCTGTGGTGAACGTGGGCGGTTGGGATGCGCCATGGGGCATCGTGCTCGTCGTCGACCGTCTCTCGGCGATCATGCTTCTGGTCTCCGCGCTGATGCTGCTCGGTGTGCTCCTGTTCGCCGTGGGGCAGGGCATCGTGGACGGAGACCGGGAAACACCGGTCTCGATCTTCCACCCCACCTATCTCGTGCTGGCGGCCGGACTGTTCAACGCGTTCATCGCGGGTGACCTGTTCAACCTCTACGTGGGATTCGAGATGCTGCTCTCGGCGAGTTATGTGCTGCTGACACTGGGCGGCACGGGGGCGCGCATCCGTGTCGGCGTCACCTACATCGTGGTGAGCCTGATGTCATCCATTCTGTTCCTCAGTGCGATCGCACTGATTTACGGGGCCACAGGCACCGTGACCATGGCCCTGATCTCCGAACGTGTGGCTGACCTCCCGCCGGACGTGAAGCTGGTCCTGAACCTGCTGCTCCTGCTGGCCTTCTGTGTGAAGGCCGCGGTGTTCCCACTGTCGTTCTGGCTGCCCGACTCCTATCCGACGGCTCCGGCCCCGGTCACGGCGGTGTTCGCGGGTTTGCTCACGAAGGTCGGTATCTACGCCATCATCCGCACCCAGACCCTGCTCTTCCCGGAGAGCCCGCTGTCGGTGCCTCTGATGGTCGTGGCGTTCCTGACCATGATCGTGGGAATTCTCGGCGCGCTCGCGCAGGCGGACATCAAACGGCTTTTGTCGTTCACCCTGGTGAGCCACATCGGCTACATGATTTTCGGCATCGCAATGGGCACGCCGCTGGCCATCGCGGCCACCATCTTCTACGTCGTGCACCACATCACGGTGCAGACGACTCTCTTCCTCTGCGCGGGGCTGATCGAACGGGTGGGCGGAACGACATCGCTGGCGCGTCTCGGCGGACTGCTGAAGGCGGCACCGTTCGTGGCCTTCCTCTTCTTCGTGGGCGCGCTCAACCTCGGCGGCATCCCGCCTTTCTCGGGCTTCCTCGGCAAGATCGCCCTTTTCCAGGCCGGAGCCGAAATCGGCGAACCGGTGACCTATATCCTGATGGGTGCGGGAGCCGCCACCTCGCTGCTCACCCTCTACGCCCTGGCCCGCGCCTGGAATGTCGCGTTCTGGCGGGAGGCAGGCGAGGTCGAGGACTACGAGTCGCCGATGCTCGACGCTCTGTTGGACGACCCGGACGACGAGGGCGCGGTCACGACGCGCACCATCTCACCACTGATGACCGGCGCGACGACCGCGCTGCTGGTGCTGACCCTGTCACTGACCGTGTTCGCGGGGCCGGTGTTCGCGTTCACGGGCCGTGCGGCGGCCAACATCGAGAACCCCGCAACGTACATCGATGCCGTCTTCCCGAACGGCGCACCATGAGTACCCCGAGGCAGCGTCTTGCCGCTTTCTTAAACCAGATGCCCCTGTTCCTGGGGCTCGTGCTGCTGTGGATGCTGCTCTGGGGCTCCTTCTCCTGGCTCAACCTGCTCACCGGCACGCTGCTGGCCACCCTCGTCTCCGTGGGCTTCTACCTGCCCGCGGTGCAACTGGGACTGCGCCTGAATATCTGGTACACCGCTCTCTACCTGATCCGGCTCGGTTTCGATATCGTTCGCGGCTCGCTGCAGGTGGCCGCCGTCGCACTCTCGCCGCGCTACACGCCCAGCAACGCCATCGTGGCCGTGCACCTGCGCACCCGCAGCGACTTCATCCTGACTCTCACCGGTGTGTCGACGTCCATCGTTCCCGGGGCCGTCGTGGTCGATGTGGACCGGGTGCGGTCCACGCTCTACCTGCACGTGCTGAACGTGGCGCGCCCGGAACAGGTGGAGCGGTTCCGGAACGGCGTCCTGGACGAGGAGCGCCGGATCGTGTTGGCCCTGGGCTCCCGGGAAGACGTGGAACGCCTCCACCGGGTCAGCGGCGAGGACCGGAGCGAGAAAGACCAGCGCGCGCGCGATCAGCATGCGCACGACAAACGAAAGCGGGGAGGGACTTCCTGATGCAGATCGTCGCTGTTATTGCCGGGGCGCTGTTCGGAGCCGGCGCCCTGTGCGCCCTGTATCGGATCGTGCGCG
This sequence comes from Cryobacterium breve, assembly GCF_004402375.1. Taxonomy (GTDB): domain Bacteria; phylum Actinomycetota; class Actinomycetes; order Actinomycetales; family Microbacteriaceae; genus Cryobacterium; species Cryobacterium breve. The sequence continues at coordinate 103,385 of NZ_SOGJ01000010.1, read as the reverse complement.
GCCCGACCGTGCTCGACCGGGTGATCGCCTCGGACGTCCTGGTTGCCACCGTGATCTGCGCCATGGGCGCGGAGATGGCATTCAACCGGCATACCGACACTCTGCCGGTCCTCCTGGTCCTTGCCCTGTTCGCGGTGCTCGGCTCGTTGAGCGTCGCCCGCTTCCTGCCCGTGCGGAACACCGAATGAGCGACGAACTGCGCGACGTGATCTCGGCGGTCCTGGTGCTCGCCGGGGCCGTGATGTGCTTCGCGGCCGGGGTCGGCGTCATCCGCTTTCCCGACGTGCTGTCGCGGCTGCACGCGGCTACCAAGCCGCAGATCTTCGGCCTCATGGCGATCACGGCCGACGTGGCTCTGAACAACTTCACGGTGGGCACCGTCACCCTCGCCATCGCCATCGTCGTGTTCCAGGCGTTGACCGCCCCGGTCGCAGCGCACATGGTGGGCCGTGCCGCCTATGACACCCGCCATGTGCGCGTGGACGTGCTCATAATCGATGAGCTGGGCACCCGGCCCGACTGATAAGATCAAACCTGTCGCGACTGGCGTAGCACGAAAGATGGGTCACCATCGGGGAGCGACTGACACGGTTAGTGACCGCACGCCTGGGCCACGACGATTGATCATCACGTCGTAATCAAAAAGTCTGAGGAGACCCCGTGCCCGATTCCGTGCCTTCCACCATCTTGCGGTCCACGTTCAACGAGCCCCTCGAGGTCGTAGACCCCGAGATCGCCGCCGTCCTCGAGCAGGAGCTCGGACGCCAGCGCGACTACCTCGAAATGATCGCCAGCGAGAACTTCGTTCCCCGCGCGGTGCTGCAGTCGCAGGGTTCTGTGCTCACCAATAAATACGCCGAGGGCTACCCGGGACGCCGCTACTACGGCGGCTGCGAGTACGTCGACGTGGCCGAGCAGCTCGCCATCGACCGGGCCAAGTCCCTCTTCGGCGCCGCCTACGCCAACGTGCAGCCCCACTCCGGAGCCACCGCGAACGCCGCAGTGCTTTCGGCCATCGCGACCCCCGGCGACACCATCCTCGGCCTTGAACTTGCCCACGGCGGCCACCTCACCCACGGCATGAAGCTCAACTTCTCAGGCAAGCTCTACAACCCGGTTGCCTACGGCGTCGACCCGACCACCTTCCTGGTCGACATGGACGTCGTGCGCGAGAAGGCGCTCGAGACCAAGCCCAAGGTCATCATTGCCGGCTGGTCCGCCTACCCGCGCCACCTCGACTTCGCGGCCTTCCGCAGCATCGCCGACGAGGTCGGCGCCATGCTCTGGGTCGACATGGCCCACTTCGCCGGTCTCGTCGCAGCAGGCCTGCACCCGTCCCCGGTGCCCTACGCGGATGTTGTGTCAACCACGGTTCACAAGACCCTCGCCGGTCCCCGCTCCGGTCTGATCCTCTCCCGCGACATGGCGCTGGCGAAAAAGCTCAACTCCAACGTGTTCCCCGGCCAGCAGGGCGGCCCGCTGATGCACGTGATCGCCGCCAAGGCGACCGCGTTCAAGCTCGCGGCCGAGCCCGAGTTCAAGGAGCGCCAGGAGCGCACCCTGCGAGGTGCGAGCATCCTCGCCGACCGTCTGATGGCGGACGACTCGCGCGCCGGTGGCGTCGACGTGCTCACCGGCGGAACCGACGTGCACCTCGTGCTCGCCGACCTCCGCAACTCGCCCATCAACGGCCAGCAGGCCGAGGACGCCCTGCACGCGGTAGGCATCACGGTCAACCGCAACTCTGTTCCGTTCGACCCGCGCCCGCCGATGGTCACCAGCGGCTTGCGCATCGGAACGCCGGCCCTGGCCACCCGTGGCTTCGGCGACGAGGAGTTCACGGTCGTCGCCGACGTCATCGCCGAGGCCCTCAAACCCGATGCAGACATCGAGGGTCTGCGCGCCCGCGTGAAGGTGCTCACCGACGCTTTCCCGCTTTACCCCGGGCTGCAGCAGTAGCCCCGTCGACTACCCCTTGCGGCGGGCCCCACTGCGCCGTGCGCCCTGCGTGAACGAATTCGACGGGGATTGTGCGCTGAGAACGCGGTGACGGCATCCGTCACCGGCGTGTCGCATAACATCTCCGTCGAATTCGCACGCGGCCGCGGCGGCTGAGCGGGCAGTATCGATTGGTAGGCAGCATCGGAGTACTTGAGAACGACCGATTGAATGGATCTACAATGACGGCAATCACCCTCGATGGAGTCAAGACGGCTTCAGCGGTCAAGACCGAGCTCGTCGACCGCATCGCGGAGCTGCGTGCGCACGGCATCGTGCCCGGGCTCGGCACCCTCCTGGTCGGCGACGATCCAGGGTCGCGCTCGTATGTAGCGGGTAAGCACCGTGACTGCGCCGAGGTCGGCATCGAGTCGATCCGCGTCGACCTTCCCGCGTCGGCGACCAGCGCCGATGTGCGCGCTGCCATCGCCGACCTCAACTCCGCCCACGAGGTGACCGGGTACATCATCCAGCTGCCGTTGCCGGTCGGCCACAATGACAACGCCATGCTCGAATTGATTGACCCGTCGAAGGATGCCGACGGCCTGCACCCCACGAACCTCGGCCGGCTGGTCCTCGGCATCGAGGGCGAGCTGGACTCGCCGCTGCCCTGCACCCCGGCCGGCATCGTCGAACTGCTGCGCCGCTACGATGTGCCGATCGTGGGCCAGCGTGTGGTTGTCGTCGGGCGCGGTCTCACAGTCGGGCGTCCGCTGGGCCTGCTCTTCACCCGCAAGGGCCTGGATGCCACCGTCACTCTGACGCACTCGCGCACGGTCGACCTGTCCGGCGAGGTACGTCGCGCCGACATCGTCGTGGCAGCCGTCGGCGTGCCTCACCTGATCCAGGCCGACTGGGTCAAGCCCGGTGCCGCTGTACTCGACGTGGGCATCACCCGGGTGACCGATCCGATCACGGGCAAAGGCACGCTGACCGGAGACGTGCACCCGAATGTCGCCGAGGTCGCCGGTTTCCTGTCTCCGAACCCGCGCGGTGTAGGTCCGATGACCCGTGCCATGTTGCTCTGCAACGTGGTGAAGGCCGCCGAACTCTCCCTCATCCGCTAGTCCGGTACGGGCGCCCTTCCTCTCTCGGCGACCGGGACCCGCGAGGACCGGTGATGATGCCGTCGGGGCTCACGTTGCGGAACCCGGCGCACGTTGCAACCTGCGCCGCGAGCCTGAACCTGCGCCGCTCAGTCCTCGCGCTGCGCCGCCACTGAAGCGTGCAGTGCGGAGTGGCGCAGGTACTCCTCGGCGTTGTGGCCGAGGCCGGCGACCTCGTCATCCGTCAGGGGGCGCCGCACCTTGGCGGGAACGCCGGCGACCAGCGACCGCGGCGGCACGATGGTGCCTTCGAGCACCACGGCTCCCGCGGCGACGAGCGACCCGGAACCGATAACGGCGCCGTTCAGCACGGTTGCCATCATGCCGATCAGCGAACCGTCCTCGATCGTGCATCCGTGCAGAACGGCGCCGTGTCCGACGGACACATTGCGGCCGACGATCAGCGGGAAGCCGTGATCCACATGGCAGGAGACGTTGTCCTGCAGATTGGAGCCCGGACCGATGCGGATGGGCTCCGCCTCTGCCCGCAACACGGCGTTGTACCAGACGCTGGCATGCTCGCCCAGGGTCACGTTTCCCACCAGCACGGCGCCCGGGGCAACGTAGGCGCTCTCGGCGACGACCGGTCCGGGTCGGTCGGGCAGGGTGACGATGCGGGCGGCGCTGTCGGCAGTCATACGCGTCAGCCTATCGGGAGTGCCGCGCCCAGGCCGTAGGATTTCGGCATGGTGAACAGTGCGCATCCGTCCGTTGAGAGGGTTCGAAAGGCACTTCGCGCCCATGGCCTCGATCCGGAGGTTCGCTGGTTCGACGATGCTGCCACGACCGCCGTCGCCGCCGCGAATGCGCTCGGCGTCGACATCGGCGCCATCGCGAATTCGCTCGTCTTCACCCTCGACGGCGAGCCGCTGCTCGTGCTCACTTCCGGGGCGCACCGGGTCGACGCGGTCTGGCTGGGGGACAGGCTGGGCGGCACGATCGGACGCGCCTCGAAGGATGTCGTCAAGCAGGCCACCGGTCAAGTGATCGGCGGCGTCGCGCCGCTGGGGCATCCGTCGCCGCTCCGCACCCTGGTGGATGTCGCGCTCGCCGAATTCCCCGTCGTCTGGGCCGCAGCGGGACACGCGCACACCGTGTTCCCGACCACGTTCGACGAGCTCGTGCGCATCACCGGAGGCGAATCCACCGCGGTCGCACCCTGAACGCACGTGGCTGTGGGTGTTTTTTGTGGCCAACTCAGGAGAAACGGATGTCCGGAGTCGCCTCGGCCCCGCAATCCGTGGGTGCCGCAGACGCTCCCATCGGTTTCTCCTGAGTTGGCCACCGAACCGAACCGAACCGAACAGGACTGAACCGAACTGAACCGAACCGAACTGGACTGGACCGAACTGGACTGACCGAACCGGACCGAACCGGACCGAAACAGATCCAAGCGGATCGAGGGCGTGGCCCGGCGTTACTGCTGGCGCCCGGCCCCATCGGCGGCGCGCACCACGAACAGGTCCGGCGCCGTGAAGCCCCGGACCGCGAACGCGGCGGTCACCGCGGCGGTCACCGCGGCGATCAGGGCGCTCGGAGTCAGGGCGATGGCCGCACCGCCGAAGCCGCCACCGGTCATCCGGGCGCCGATGGCCCCAGCGCCGCGGGCGGTGTCCACGGCGAGATCGAGCTCGGGGACCGAGATTTCGAAGTCGTCCCGCATCGACAGGTGCGAGGCGTCGAGGAGGGCGCCGATCGCGGTCGGGCCGTGCTCGCGCAGGGTGCGCACCGTGTCCTGAACGCGCCGGTTCTCGGTGACGACGTGCCGCACCCGTCGAAACGTCTCGTCGTCGAGTACGTCGAGGGCCCGGTCGAGATCGTCCACGGTGAGGTCGCGCAGGGAGGTCACCCCCAGCATGCGTGCACCCCGTTCGCAGGATGCCCGGCGGGAGGCGTACCCCCCGGTCGAGTGGGCGTGGCTCACCCGGGTGTCGATGATCAGGAGTTCGAGGCCGGCGGCGTCGAACCCGAGGGGGATCACCTCGGCCTCGAGGGTGCGGCAGTCCAGGAATACGGCGGAGTCGGCCTCGCCTAGAAGTGACGCGGACTGGTCCATGATGCCGGTGGGAGCCCCGACTGCCCTGTTCTCGGCCAGCTGGCCCACCCGGGCGAGCACGCGCCGGTCGAGTCCCAGCTGCCAGAGGTCGTTCAGTGCCACGGCGACGGCGCTCTCGATTGCGGCGGACGACGACAGCCCGGCCCCGATCGGCACATCCGAGTCGATGAACACGTCGAAGCCTGGTACGAGGGCGAGATCCGCGCCGAACTGGCCGAGCGCCCAGGCCACGCCGAGCGGGTATGCCGACCAGCCCGCCAGGTTCTCCGGGGCCAGGTCGTCTAGGGAGAGTTCGACGCTCTCCTCGGCGAATGAGCTCGCGACCCGCAGTAGGCGGTCACTGCGCAGGCCGAACGCGACGACCGTGCGCCGGTTGATCGCGAAGGGGAACACGAAGCCGTCGTTGTAGTCGGTGTGCTCGCCGATCAGGTTGACGCGGCCGGGGGCAGACCAGAGTCCGGCCGGGGCCGCGCCGAAGCGGCTCGTGAAGCCATCCGTCACGGTCGTGATGAGGTCGTTCATGCGTGGGCCTGCCCTTCGGGCGTTGTGCTGAGTGTGGAGGTGGCGGATGTGGCGGCGCCGTTGAGCTCCTCGGCGGCGTCCGCCGCGGCGGAGCGTTCGACCGCGCGGCGAATGTTGTCGGCTGCCTGCTCGGGCGTGACGTCGCCGATCCAGGCGCCCATGGCGGCCTCCGACCCGGCCAGGAACTTGAGCTTGTCCGCGGCGCGGCGGGGGCTGGTCACCTGCAACATCAGGCGGATCTCGTCGCGGCGCACCGAGACCGGGGCCTGGTGCCAGGCCGCGATGTACGGCGTCGGGGTGTCATAGAGGGCGTCGATGCCGCGCAACAGACGCCGGTACAGCACGGCCAGCTCGTCGCGTTCGGCGAGGCTGGTCGCGGCGAAGTCGGGCACGTGGCGGTGCGGCAGCATGTGCACCTCGATGGGCCAGCGGGCGGCGAATGGCACGAACGCGGTCCAGTGCTCACCGGTCAGGATGACCCGGCCGCCGGACTGCTCGCTGGCGAGGATGTCCGCGAACAGGTTCGGCCCGTACTGGTCGAGCGAGGCGATGACCCGTTGCGTGCGCGGGGTGACGTAGGGGTAGGAGTAGATCTGGCCGTGCGGGTGGTGCAGCGTGACGCCGATCGCCTCGCCGCGGTTTTCAAATGGGAAGACCTGTTCCACGCCGGGTAGCTGAGAAAGGGCGTACGTGCGTTCGGCCCAGGCCTCGATCACGGTGCGGGCGCGCACGACCGACAGGCTCGCGAACGAACCTTCGTTCTCCGGGCTGAAGCAGACGACCTCGCAGCGGCCGACCGATGTGCGGACGCGGTTGAGTCCGATGGTGTTCAGGTCGTCGAGCCCGGCGGGGGCGTCGGCGTCGGTGAGCAGCGGTCCGAACGAGGGCGACTTGTTCTCAAACACGGCGACGTCGTAGTTGCTGGGCACCTCGGACGGGTTCCCCGGCGTCGACGGGGCGAGCGGGTCCAGGTGCGCGGGTGGCAGGAAGACCCGGTTCTGGCGGGCGGCGGCGATCGAGACCCAGTCGCCGCTGAGGGGGTCCTGGCGCATCCGGGCCGTGGCGGGCCGCGGGTCGAGTTCGCGCAGGTCGGCCGCCCGTTCGGGCGGCAGGGTGGTCTGGGGGTCATCGAAGTAGATGAGGTCCCGACCATCGGCGAGGGTGTGGCGGTGACGGATGATCCCGGCGTCGGCTTCGAAGTCTGGTGTGTTCATGGCACACAACACGCTAGCCGATTTGCGTATATGAAACCAGATGTTTCGCATTGAAAACTAAAGCAAAGTAAGCAAAGATGGACGAATGGCATCCGTTGACACGTCCGCACCGGCCGACTCCGCGGGCGACCGCGACGCCCTTCCGGCCTACCAGCGGCGCGAGGAGATCCAGCGCCTCGTCGGAGAGCGCGGCTTCGTGCGGGTTCGGGAGCTACGTGAGGCATTCGGGGTGTCCGGCGTCACGGCCCGGGCCGACCTCGACCTGCTCGAGTCCGCCGGTTCACTGCAACGCGTGCACGGCGGGGCGGTTCCGGCCGCGTCCACCAGCGGCCGCCCACTGCGTGAGTTCTCGTTCGAGGAGGCGCTCGCGTCATCCGTGCTGCCCAAGGCACAGATCGGCGCGCTCGCCGCGTCCCTGGTGTCGAGCGGGCAGAGCATCATCCTCGACGTGGGCACGACCACCCTCGCTATCGCCCGCGCCCTGCTGGCCCGCACCGAACTGACCGACGTCGTCATCATCACCAACGGGTTGAGCATCGCTCTCGCCCTCGAACCCGCCATCCCGCGGTTCACTGTGATCGTCACGGGCGGATCGCTCCGCCCCCTGCAGCATTCCCTGGTCGAGCCGCTGGCCCGGACCGTGCTCAGCCAGGTGCACGCCGACCTGGCGTTCATCGGCTGCAACGGCGTCGACGCCGGCCACGGGGTCTCCAACATCAATTTGCCCGAGGCCGGTGTGAAGGCGCTCATGCTCGCAGCTGCGACCCGGGCGGTCGTCGTGGCCGACGGCTCCAAGCTCGGCCAGGTGCATCTCGGGCAGGTTGGACCGCTGGGCGCGTTCGACACCCTGGTGACGGATGCCGGGGCCGACGAAGCCGCGCTGGCACCGCTCCGCGAGGCCGGCCTGACCGTTCTGCAACCGGAGTAGGTTGACCTCATGCGCTCAGTAACGGGTTTCCAGTATGACTTGAGGGCGGCCACGCCGAACGGGCCGGCCCTCGCGATCGTCACCGAGGTCGCGGCCGGCCTCCGCTTGTATTCCCTGAACGGCATAGATCTGGTTGAGACCTTTGCGGTTGACGCCACTCCGCCGTGGGGCGCCGGAATCGTTCTGGCGCCGTGGCCCAATCGCATCCGGGACGGACTCTGGCAGCACGGGGGAATCGTACAGCGACTGGCGCTCACCGAGCCGGAGCTGTCCAACGCCATCCACGGACTGCTGAGGTATTCGCCCTACCGCATGCTCGAGCGCAGCCCGAGTTCGGTCACCCTAGCGGCCACTGTCTTCCCGCAGGGTGGCTATCCGTTCTTGCTCGACACGACCGTGCGATACGCACTGACCGATGACGGACTCGAGGTCACGCACATGGTGCGCAATGTCGGCAGGGAGACGGCCCCTGTCGCCCTCGGCGCGCATCCGTACCTCAAGATCGGCGGGGTTCCCACGGCGGACCTCGTGCTCACGGTCGCGGCGCACACTCACATCGACGTCGACGACCGGCAGAACCCCGTCGGGGAATCCTCCGTCGCCGGCACGCGTTTCGACCTGCGCCAGGGCCGCCGGATCGGTGACATCGATCTCGACGACGGCTTCGGCGGGGTGGGGCACGAGTCATCCGAGGTATTGCCCGAGGTGTCCGGCGAGGAGCTTGTCACCAGGGTTGCCTCGGTGACCGCTCCCGACGGCCGCAGCGTCGCGATCTGGGGTGACCGGAACATCCGCAACGTGCAGGTCTTCACCCCGCGCAACTTCCCCTTCGAGGGTCCAGACGGTCCGTTTCTGGGGCTGGCGGTGGCGATCGAGCCGATGACCGCCCCGGCCGACGCGTTCAACTCGGGAGCGGGGCTGCGCCGGCTGGAGCCGGGGGAGTCCTGGACGGTGCGCTGGGCCATCCGTCACGCCGGGTTCGGCCTGTGACCGTGACCACGACATGAACCGGGGGGCACGGATCGGGGTGCCTGCCTCGCGGCGGACACCTGGTCCGCGACACTGCCGGTGCGATCGGAACGGTCACGAGAGAACGTCCCTGACCAGATCCTCGTTTTCGGTCGTCGACCAGATCGAGTGCAGGTAGCCGGCAAGCAGCAGCACGAAGGGCAGGAACACCAGGACCCAGCCGATCGGGCTGAGGCCCCAGGGGGTTACCGTGGGGTCGACATCCGCGGCGACCGTTCCGGCGAGGAGTCCGAAACGGCTCATCAGCAGGTACTCGCCGAGCACGAGTCCGATGGTCGCCAGCACGGGGGCGATCACGGTCTGGAAGACGTTCTCGTGACCCGGATTCCGGCGGAAGAACGTGATGACCGCCACGCAGACGAGAATCTCGATCAGCACGATCGCCACAACGGCGAGACCGCTGAACCAGTAGAACATGTTGAGCACCGGGTCCAGTTGGAAGACCGCGAAGGCCGCGATGACGAGCCCGGTCAACACCGAGGTGGCGAGGGAGGCAGCGCTCGGGGCGCCGCGGCCGTTCACGTGGCTGAGCTGCCGAGGCAAGGCCCCGCCACGGCCGAGCGCGAAGAGGTACCGGCTGGCCGCATTCTGGAATGCGAGCAGCCCGGCGAACAGACTGGAGAGCACCAGGATTCCCATCACGGTCGCCATCCACGGTGCCACGTACTGGGTGGCGAGGGAGAAGAGCACTGCGGCCGGGTCGGCGAGGGGAACGCCGCCAAGGGTCGAGCGCTCCACGGTCTTCTCGACCACGGACGACGCGCCCATCCCGGTGACCATGGCGAACGACGTCAGCGCGAACAACACCGTGATAACTCCGACCGCGAGGTAGGTGGCCCTGGGCACCACGGTCTTCGGGTCTTTCGATTCCTCGCCGTAGATGGCGGTGGCCTCGAACCCGATGAACGATGCGAACGCGAAGGCGAACGCGATCCCAGCTGAACCGGCGAGCCCGCCGGCGAGGATCGCGGCAGGGTTGAATGAGGCCCACACGTTCACGCCTTCCGGTCCGCCGTCCGCGAGGATGGCGACCGAGGTGACGATCAGGGCCAGAAGCTCGAGCAGCATCAGTACCCCGAGGACCTTGGCGCCGACTTCCACGCTGAGCAGGGAGAGCAGGGTGACGGCAACCCAGGCGGCGAGCGACCAGGCCCACCAGGGCAGCAGGCCGACCTGAGCACCGAGTAGCCCGCCGAAGAACCCGTAGATGGCCAGCTGGATGGCGAGGTAGGCGAGGATCGAGACGAAGGCCGATGCGCTGCCGAGGTGCCGGCCGAGTCCCCGGCCGATGTAGGCGAAGAAGGCCCCGGCGTTGGTGACCCGCTGACTCATCGCGGCGTAGCCCACACTGAACAGCAGCAGGGTGAGGCCCACCACGAGGTAGGCGCCCGGTGCGGCGGCGCCGTTGCCGAGCACGATCGCGACCGGCACCGCGCCGGTCATGCCCACCAGCGGTGCGGCGGCGGCGACCACGAAGAAGACGATGCCGATCACGCCGAGGCGGCCCGTGCGCAGGGTGGACTGGGAATCGGATTGAGAGGTGCTGCGGGTAGTCGTCATGGGTTTACTCCTCGATGAGTTGACGATGGCGTGAAGAGACGATTGCGGGTGACGAACGGATGGCGCGGCCAGGGGCGAAAGGATGCCGCGCCGTCGAAGGGACTAGCTGCCGTAATGCATCCAGACGCCCTTGACCTGCGTGTACGCGTCGATCGAATACGGGCCCATCTCGTTGCCCCAGCCGCTGGTCTTGAACCCACCCCACGGCGCGGCCATATCCGGCACCGGCGGCATGTTCACGAAGATCGCCCCGGCGCGGATGCCGTTGGCCAGGCGGTGCGCTTTCTCGAGGTCTTTCGTCCAGACGGTGGCCGCGAGCCCGTAATCGGTGTCGTTGGCGCGGTTGATGAGGTCCTGAAGGTCGTCGTCATCGTCGTAGGACATGATCGAGAGAACCGGTCCGAAGACCTCGTCGGTCGCGATGGCCATGTCGTCGCGCACACCGGCGAACACGGTCGGCTGGAAGAAATAGCCGACATCGCCGGAACGGGATCCGCCGGTCACGAGTTCAGCGCCCTCGGCTCGCCCGACCGTGACCATCCGTTCGACGTGGTCGAGGTGTCGCTGCGAGACCAGCGGACCCAGCTGGGTGGCCGGGTCCATCCCGGCGCCGAGCTTCATGCCGGAAACCCCGGCCGCCATCTTCTCGACGAACTCGGCCTCACGCTTCTTGTTGACATAGAACCGGGTGTAGGCGGCGCAGACCTGGCCCGAGTTGAGGAGACCGCCGGCCAGGTTGCCGCCGACGGCCGCGTCGATGTCGGCATCCGCGGTGATGATCGAGGGAGCCTTGCCACCCAGCTCGAGAGTGATCTTCTTGAGGTTGGAGGCGGCCGAGCCGGCCACGATGGAGCGGCCGACGGCGGTGGAGCCGGTGAACGACACCTTGTCCACGTGCGGGTGGTCCACCAGGGCCTGGCCGGTGCTGCCGTCGCCCGTGACGAGGTTGACCACGCCGGCCGGGAAACCGGCCTCGACGACCAGTTCGACCAGACGGATGGCTGTGAGCGGGGTCTGCTCGGCCGGCTTGATCACGACGGTGTTGCCCGTGGCCAGGGCCGGGGCGAGCTTCCAAGCCAGGATCATCAACGGGAAGTTCCACGGAGTGATCAGGGCGCAGACCCCGATCGGTTCCCGCCGGGTGTAGTGGTGGGTGTCGGGGAACGAGATCGGGGACGTGCGCCCCTCGATTTTGGTGACCCAGCCGGCGTAGTAGCGAAAGTGCTCGGCCGCGCCGGCCACGGAGATGTTGCGGGAAACGCCGAGCGGTTGGCCCTGGTCCCGGGTCTCCAGCTCGGCCAGCTCGTCAGCATGGGCTTCGATCAGGTCGGCGAGCCGGAAGAGGAGCCGGGCTCTGGCCACCGGGAGCAGGTCCCGCCACTCAGCACCGTTGAAGGCGGCACGGGCCGCGTCGACGGCGGCATCGACGTCCACACTGCTCGCGAAGCCGACGTGTTCGAGGATCTCCTCGGTCGCCGGGTTCAGAGTGGCGATCGATCCGCCCGTCGCGCTGGTCCACTCGCCGTCGATGAATAGTTTCGTTGTCATGGGTGCTCCTCGTTGAGCGGCTCCGCCTGTGTGAGCCAGTGCCACGACTCTCGCCGAGCATCGGGCCGCAGTCTTGTTTTTCCACGAACAGAACTTGCCGGAGCGCGACGGCTCTCCTAGCGTTCCCTCAGCCGCGCCGATAGGTACTGGGCGGTTCGCCGAACGCCGTGCGGAAGATGCGGCTGAAGTGGGCAGGGTCGAGAAAACCCCAGCGCGCGGCGATCACGCCGACCGACCGGTCCGTGAGAATGGGGTCGCGCAGGTCTCGGCGGCAGCGTTCGAGCCGGCGGGCGCGGATCCAGCTGGAGACCGTCGTGTCGGCTTCGTGGAACACCTTGTGCAGCTGACGGGTGGAGATGAAATGTGCGGCGGCGATGCCGGCCGGCACGAGGTCGGGGTCGCCGAGTTCGGCCTCGATGTATTGGCGGATGCTGGTGAGTAGGCCGCCGTGCGTGCCGGCCACGGGTTCACGGCGGATGCTCAACTCACTTTCGAACATCGTGGCGATCAGGTCGACGGCGTTGTAGGCCAGGCGGTGCCCGGTCGTGCCGGACAGCGCATCGAGGTTCTCGGCGAGCTGCACCATGAACGGGCTGATCATCCGGCCGAGGCCGGCGTCTCCGGCCATCCGCCGAGCGGTGAGCTGGCCCACCGATTCGGCGGGCAAGTCCAGGGCGTCGTGGGGGAACATCAGAACCAGGGTCCGGAAGTCCTGCTCGAATGTGAGGGTGTAGGGACGGTGGGTGTCGTAGACAGCGAGGTCGCCCGGGCGCAGGGTTGCTTCCCGGTTGTCCTGGATCAGGATGCCGTGCCCGGAGAGCTGCAGATTGAGCTTGAAATAGTGCCGGGCCGACCGGGCGATGAGGGCCGGGGTGCGAAGCACCTGGTGGCCATTGGCGGTGACCTCCACGATGGAGAGCTCATCGAGCACACGGGAGCGCAGAGTTCCCCGGAAGTCGGTCGCATCTGAACGCACCTCCAACGGAACAAAGGAGTCGGAGACCAGCGTGCGCCACTCGGCGAACGTGTCCGCGCGGGCACAGGTCACCGGGTCGCCGACGCCGCTGGGCGGGACAGGTACGGTCGTCAGAGTCACGGGGAGCTCCTTTGCCAACGTGAACAGCGCACATTGCCAGTAATTTAGCTCAGCCGCACGGCATTGTCACGGTTTTTCCACGTGCGTCGAAAAAAGACCGGAGGTTCAGTCGCCGGCGGCCATCAGCCGGATGCAGGCATCCAGCTGGGCCACGAGCCGGTCCGGGGAGTTTTCGATCGGCGACAGCACCGCGGTGATCTGGGCGCCGAGGACGAGATTCATCAGGAGCCCTGCGAGGTCCTCGTGCGGAAGGGTGGTGCGCAGCTCGCCGGCGGTGTCTGCTTCCCGGAGGTGATCGCACATGGTGTCCCGCCACAGGAGCATCGCAGACGAGTGCAGCTCGGCCTTGGTTGAATCCGTCAGCGCCCTTTGCCAGAACGGGATGACGATGCGGGCCTCACTGACCCGGATGTCGTCCAGTGGCAGGATCTCCAGGCAGTAGGCACGGAGCGCGCCGAGTCCGGAGCGGCCGATTGTGGCGTCGGTCATGCGCCGCCCGGTCTGGCTGAAGACGTGGCTGAACGCGAAGGCGAGCAGGTCGTCCTTGGTCGGGAAGTACGGTTTCAGAGCACCGTTGGCGAAGCCGGCCTCGGCGGCGATGTCCCGCATCGTCGCCCCCTCGATGCCGTGGCGGGCGATGATCCGCCAGGTGGCCTCGACGAGTTCGACTCGGCGCTGGTCGTGGTCGACAACCTTCGGCATGCTGCCCTCCCGCTGAAAAGTCGGCTGAATCAGCCCTTGCCAGCGAGCTTAGTGACCGCCTATGGTTCTACAACCATAGAAAAAAGATTTCGGCTGGGGCGTAGGGTCCGGCCTTCTTCAGCCCTGGAAAGGGGAACCATGACTTCCGTTTCGCTCGCAGTCACCGATGCCTACGCTCTCGCGACAGACACGGAGATTCTCGTCGTCCGCGGCATCCTGACCGAAGCCGCTCTGCTCGGGGAGAGCATCCGGGTTGCCTATCTTGGACTGCTCGACCCGCCTCGCGGCGCGCCGGCCGAACCCGACCGTAGGTTTCGGGTGTTCCTGCACGACGTGTCCGGGTGCACCGCGCCGCGGGACGTCACCGTGTCGGCAACGCGGCAGACGGTTGAATCCGTGGTTGTGCTCGACACCGCCGAGACCGGGGAGCTGCCAGTGCTCGAGGAGGAATTCGCCGCTGTCGAAGCGCTCCTCACCCAGGACGACCGCTGGCTGAAGGCCCTCGCCGACCGAGGTCTCGACGTGGTGGACGTTCGGGTCGCGCCGCTGTCGGCGGGAGTCTTCGAGTACCCGGAGGAAAAGGGCCGTCGCATCCTGCGCGGTCTCGCGTTCCGGCAGGATTTCCCTGAGGACAGCGCCTGGGCTCACCCCATCGATGGGCTCGTCGCCTACGTGGACATCGTCAGCAGGACCGTCGACCAGGTGATCGACTTCGGGATGGTGCCGATTCCGGCCGAGCACGGCAACTACACCGATCCCACTCTGACCGGACCGTTGCGCGTGACACTCAAGCCGATCGAGATCACGCAGCCGGAGGGCCCGAGCTTCACCGTGACCGGTGGCAACCACGTGGAGTGGGAGAAATGGAGCCTGGATGTGGGCTTCGACGTGCGGGAGGGTGTCGTGCTGCACAACATCGGCTTCGACGACAACGGCATCCGTCGTTCCATCATCAAGCGGGCTTCAATCGCGGAGATGGTCGTGCCCTACGGGGATCCGGCCCCGGTGCGGTCTTGGCAGAACTATTTCGACACGGGAGAGTACCTCGTCGGGCAGTACGCCAATTCGCTCGAGCTGGGCTGCGACTGCCTCGGCGAGATCACCTACCTGAGCCCGATCATCACGGACGGTTTCGGCAACCCCCGCACGATCAAGAACGGCATCTGCCTGCACGAGGAGGATTGGAGCATCCTCGCCAAACACAGCGACCTCTGGTCGGGCATCGACTACACGAGGCGCAACCGCCGACTGGTGATCTCCTTCTTCACCACCGTGGGCAACTACGACTACGGGTTCTACTGGTACCTCTACCTTGACGGCACGATCGAATTCGAGGCGAAGGCAACCGGCGTCGTGTTCACCAGCGCCTTCCCCGGCAAGGGTTACCCGTACGCCTCCGAACTGGCTCCGGGGCTGGGCGCGCCGTTCCACCAGCACCTCTTCAGCGCCCGGCTGGACATGGCCCTCGACGGCAACGCCAATCGGGTCGAAGAGGAGGAGGCCGTGCGCGTACCAATGGGTCCCGGCAATGAACGCGGCAACGCGTTCACCCGCAAGCGCACGCTGTTGGCCCGCGAATCCGAGGGGGTGCGCGAGGCCGATATGCGCAGCGGGCGCACCTGGCTCGTGTCCAACCCGAACGTGCTCAACCGGCTGGGCGAACCTGTCGGCTACAAGCTCTACCCGGAGGGACAGCCGACGCTCCTCGCCGATGAGAACTCCTCCGTGGCCCGCCGGGCGACCTTCGCGACCAAGGATCTGTGGGTGACCCGGTTCGCCGAGGAGGAGCGTTACCCGACCGGTGATTTCGTCAACCAGCACGGCGGCGGTGCCGGCCTGCCGGCCTATATCGAAGCTGACCGCGACATCGACGGCCAGGACATCGTGCTCTGGCACACGTTCGGCCTCACCCACTATCCGCGCATCGAGGACTGGCCGATCATGCCGGTGGACACCGCCGGATTCAAGCTGAAGCCCGATGGTTTCTTCGACCGCAGCCCGGTGCTGGACGTGCCGCCGTCGACGCCGGTCGACGAGGACCACTGCCACTGCTGAGAGAGCCCCACGGGGCACCCGCGGCGAGGTGGCCGCGGGGTAGAGGGTTTCGCACGGCAGCGGTCATCAGGCAGTCTGGGAGGATGGCCGAGAATCTGAGGCAGAACCTGACCGAGACCGTTCCGCTGAGAGCGGCGCCCCGGTCATCATTGAGCCCGCAGGATGCCGAGCGCCTCACGGCCCTGATCCGCATGAAGCGGCTCGCCCTCGGTCTGCTCCTGCTGATGGCGGTGGTTTTCGCGGCCGCGTTCGCCCTTCAGGAGAGCTATCCCTGGCTGCAGTACGTGCGAGCGGCGGCCGAGGGCGGCATGGTCGGCGCCATCGCGGACTGGTTCGCCGTGACGGCCCTGTTTCGATATCCGCTCGGACTGCGAATTCCGCACACGAATATCATCGCCAGCCGCAAGGACGAGATCGGGTCGAGCCTGGGCGAATTCGTCGAGACGAACTTCCTCTCCGAATCGGTGATCCGCGGCAAGCTCGAGTCGATGGGCGCCTCGCGGCGGCTCGGCGCGTGGCTCTCCGAGGAGGACAACGCCCGCCGACTCACCGACGAGGTCGCTGTGGCAGGAGCGGGCCTGCTCAATCTGCTCAGTGACGACGCGATCAAGGACCTGATCGAAACCGTGGCCCGCGAAAATCTGCTGAAGCCCGAGTGGGCGCCGCCGATCGGGCGGGTGGGGGAGCGGCTGGTCGAATCCGGCCAGCAGCACGCCGCCGTCGACCTGCTGCTCGAACGGGCTGAGGCCTGGCTGCTGGCGCATCCTGAGGCCTTCGGGCGGGCCGTGTCCGAGCGCCTGCCGAGTTGGATGCCCGGCTTCGTCGACAAGCTGGTCGACGACAAGGCGCACCGGGAGGTCCTCGCCTTCATGGCCACCGTGCGGGCGGATGCAGCACACCCGCTCCGCGAGGCCATCGACCGCTACCTCGGCGAGCTGACCCACGACCTGCAGCACGAGCCCGCGATGATCGGGCGCGTGGAGGCGCTCAAGCTCGAACTGCTCGACAGCGCCCGGCTGCGCGAATTCGCGAGCGAGACCTGGGAGGCGGTCAAGATCTCCCTGGTGGCGGCGCTGGGCGACTCCGAGAGCGGGCTGCGCTCCGGCATCCGTTCAACCGTCATGGAGGTCGGTGGGCGGCTGATCAGCGACCCGGCCCTGAGCGCGCGCATCGACCGTTGGCTGGCGGACACGGCGAGTTATATCGTGCGCCGCTACCGGCACGAGATCGCGGGGGTGATCACCGAGACCGTCGCGCGCTGGGATGCCGCCGAGACAAGCGAGAAGATCGAGCTGCAGGTAGGCAAGGACCTCCAGTTCATTCGCATCAACGGCACCGTCGTCGGTGCGCTGGCCGGCCTGCTCATCTTCGCGGCCGCCCAGGCGGTCGTCTCGCTCGTCTAGGGAGCGAGACGGGCACATCCCCGGATGGGGGATAGGCGATTCGCTCCCCGGATGGGGGATACTTGAGCTGTGGTCGATTCACCCTGGTGTCCAGGCAGCACAGGGGCGTCAGTGCGGGAACTCCTGCGGTGGGTACTTGCCCCCGTCATGCGTGCCTGGGCCGCGGCATCCGAACGCAGCCTCGACGCGATCCCGATGCCCACGGATGCCCCGCAGGCGCATTCTGCGGGCATCGACTCCGACCGCGTCCTCATCTTCGGCGCCGGGCTGGCCGTCGGCCGCGGAGTGGTGAGCCACAACCTGGCGATGCCCGGTTCGCTTGCCCGGGCGCTGTCCGCGCAGACGGGGCGCGGGGTCGACGTCGACCTCATTGCGAACCCCCGGATGACCGCCGGTTCAGCCCTCCTCGATCTGAACGGGGTGAGGCTGTCCCGTTTCGACGCCATCGTCGTTTTCCTGGGGGTGAACGATGCCCTCACTCTGACGCCCACCCGGGCGTGGCGGAGCGATCTGGCGAACCTGCTTCGCTTTCTGGCAAGCGCATCGTCGCGCAGCACCCGCATCATCGTGGCGGGAATCCAGCCCATTCGGTCGATTCCGATCTTTGACTCGAGGCTCGGCAATGTGGCTGACAGTCACGCCCGGCTCCTGAACCGGGTGACGGAGCACCTCTGTGCCGACGCGGACCGGGTCACGTTCGTCCCGTCCATCGCGGCGCCAACACCCCCACCCGGTCGATACCGGTCGGCCGAGACGTATGCGCACTGGGCCGAGACCCTGGCCGCCCAGATGGCCCCGCTCCTCGACGCCGACCGGGTCTCAGGCCCCGACGTGGAACCGCCCTCCCCCGAGCACGCCGCGGCGAAAGAGATGCGCCGTCAGCTCGCGGTCGACCAGCTCGGCATCCTCGACACGCCGGCGGAGGAACGCTTCGATCGCATCGTGGCACTTGCGAGCGTGCTCTTCGGCACCCGGTCCGCCGCGCTCACGGTTATCGACACCGACCGGCAGTGGCATAAGGCCCGTATCGGTGTGACGGAGAGCGAGTCGCCTCGGGCGGTGTCCTTCTGCGCCGTCACAATCCAGAGCACGTCGGAGCTGGTGATCCCGGACACCAGCCTCGACGAGCGGTTTCGGGACAACCCTCTCGTCGTGGCCGAGGGCGGTATCCGTTTCTATGCGGGCTTTCCGATCGAGTCGCCGTCGGGGGAGTTCATCGGCGCCCTCTGCGTCTTCGACCCGGAACCACGCCCGGCGGAATCCGTCGACCTGGTGTTGCTGCGCGAGCTCGCGCTGATGGTGCAGCGCGAACTCGGCGTCCCCCCGGACCTCGCATAGGAGTCGCGACGGACGGACCTATGCGGCGTGGTCGAGCCGGGCGGATGCCGGCTGCGCGCCCGGCCGTCCCCTGCCGGAGGCCGCCCCGAAGACGGCTTTGTCCGGCACCCGGCCGTCGCGCTCGACCACCGCCCCGGGGTTGATCGCCGCCTCCCGTCCGATCCGAACGTAGCTACCGAGGCGGGCGGCGTTGCCGACCACCGCGTTCTCGCCGATGTGCACGTTCTGACCGACGAACACTCGCGCCCCGATCTCCGCTCCATGGTCGATCCAGCTGCCGGGGCCGATCCATGTTTCCGGTCCCACGCGTGCACCGCTCTCGACATACGCGGTTCGGGACACGAACGCGCCGGGGTGCACTCGGGCGCCGGGGGAGACCAGGCCGTGCCCATTCGGGTGGCGCCGGTAGCGCGAGACGACTCCGATCTCGACTTCGACTTCTTCATTCACTCTGCCCATGGCGACCTCCGTATTCTGTCGCTGGCATCGGGCATGCCCGCTTCATCCCTCGCAGTATGAAGGACCGACCCGAGCGTCGCCCGAATCAACGCTGGACGCCCGCCGGGAGTTGGATGACAAGCCTGAGCGCGAGCCGTGAACAAGAGCGTCGTGAGCAGGCCCGGGCGAGACGTGAGGCATGGCCCTGGCGTGCACCGACTTCATTCTGAGTGGGCCCCGTCGGGCTCGAACCGACGACCCAAGGATTAAAAGTCCTTTGCTCTACCAACTGAGCTAGAGGCCCGCGGTTAATAATGTACAGGGGATTCCGGATCTATTTTTCTAGGTACCGTGGAAGGGAGCCTTCCGCGCCGGCCGCGGATGTGCCCACAGCGAACAAACGGCGAACCACGCCAGCGACCACAGGAGGATGCGATGGCCGAAAACTTTCACAAGCCGACCCAGTTCTCCGGCAGCAAGTTCGAGTCCTTTCAGGGCGGCGACGACCCCGCGGCGATCAGCCGGGTGGCTCACGAAACCGCTCATGCGCTGCTCGCCCGGGTGCGCAGCGACCCTGACCCGGAGATCGTCGATCGGCTCGTGGCTTACACCGACGAGCACGGGATCGACGCCGTGGCCGAGCTGTGGTCGCGGGCGACGCCGCGCAGCCTGCCCGGCGCGATGTGGCGCCTCTACCTGGTGCGGCTGCTCATCCGCCAGGACCCCGCAGGCACGTCCTTCCTCTACCAGCGCGGCAGCGAGGTCACGCCGGCCATCGACCCGCTCATCGCCGGCGCAGCGGTGCCCACCGGAACGGCCGAGATCATCATCCTGGCCGACCAGATCCTGCGCGGAATCTTCACGGGTGACTTCGCCGTGGCCCTCGACCGTGCGGCCGCATTCTGCCGCGTCATCTCGGTGGGGTGCACCAGTATCGCCGACGATCTGGAGACGACCGAGCCAGCTCGGTCCACTGAACTGACCACGCGGGCGCTTCGGTTTTCCACGACAGCCCAGGAATTCGCCTCCTGCGCCCGGCTCTGGCGCAGCGAGTCCCTCGACTAGAAGGCCCCGAAGCGCCCGACCGCAGCACCTGCAATCGGATGATGCCCGAGTTTGTGCGCGAACCGCATGCGTGTCGTTTACACTGGATGCTGGTCGGGCCGCAGTAACCCCGGGCTCCAATATTCGCCGCTCTGAGCGGCCTCGCGCCGAGAGGCGTTCTGCGGCCCGGCCTTCACTCCGTCTGTACTCGTCCGGGCGTGCGGGGGTGACCTGTCACCGCGTCTTTGTTCCCGTCGCACCAATCCGATTCGGCTTGTGCGTCGAACGATGAATATGGACGCGGACAAGACCTGACATGCTTGTTCTCATGAGTGCTGAATTCGATGTCGACCGGGAGTCGACTGTCCCTGACTCCCAGGAGGAACTGCTGGGCCGAGTGGCCCAGGGAGACGAAGCCGCATTCGGGGAGCTGTATGACCAGATTGCGCCGCGCGTCCTGGGCCTGGTTCGGCGTTTGCTGGTCGACCCCGCGCAGTCGGAAGAGGTGACCCAGGAGATTTTCCTGGAGATCTGGCAGACGGCCACGCGGTACGAGGCTCAGCGCGGCGGAGCGTCGACCTGGATCCTGACCATGGCGCATCGCCGGGCGGTCGATCGGATCCGGTCGTCTCAGGCCAGCCGCGACCGGGACGTCAAAATCGGCATCCGTGATCTTGCGGTCGCCTACGACGAGGTGTCCGAGACGGTCGCCGTACGAATCGAGCACGAAAGGGTGGAGAAGGCGATGTCCAGATTGACGGAACTGCAACGCCAGGCGATCAGCCTCGCCTACTACGGCGGCCTCAGCCAGAGTGAAGTGGCGGAGCGGTTGCAGATCCCTCTCGGAACCGTGAAAACCAGGCTGAGAGACGGTTTGATCCGCCTGCGCGACGAGATGGGAGTGGCGTCATGAGCGACAACACCCGCAACGACGACGCCCGCACCGTCTCAGGGGACAACCCCGGCGAGCTTGCCGGGGCGTACGCCCTGAACGCGCTGGGCGTGGAAGACGCTGCGGCCTACGAGGCGCACCTCGCGGTATCCGAGCAGGCCCGCATCGAAGCGGCCGAACTGAGCGACACCGCGGTGGCACTGGGCCTCGCCGCCGCCCCCGTGCGGCCCTCGGCCGGGCTCAAGGTCTCCCTGATGGCCAAGCTCGCCTCCACCACCCAGCTGGCGCCGCTGACCGCGCCCGCGACCACCCGCCCGGCCGAGCACACCACGCCGGCCGCCGCTCAGACCGTTCCTTCCGAGACGCCGGGACCGACTCAGGCGGTGGTCACGGATGCTCCTGCGCTCCCTTCCGCCGCTGCCGCGCCCACCCGCGGCGCCGCCGCCGAGCGTGCCCGCGTGCGCTGGTTCCAGCGTCCGGTGGGTGTGCTGGCCGCCGCGGCTGCCGCCGTCGCCCTGTTCGCGGGCGGCACGTTCGTCGGCCAGTCCTTGGAGTCCGGTCAGTTCGAGCAGGACCAGGCCGCCGGCCTGGTGCAGATCACGGCGGCGGCCGACACGCAGCGCGCATCGGCACGAACGACAGACGGCCAGGAGGCAACCCTGGTCTGGTCCGAACAAAGCGGTCTCTCCGCACTCTTGATCGACGATCTGCCGGCCCTGTCAGCCGAACAGGACTACCAGCTCTGGTACATCGGCGGCTCCGGCCCGGTTCCGGCCGGAACCTTCGACTCGTCCGGCACCGGCACCGTCTGGCGCGTTCTCGACGGCAGCCTCACCGCCGGGGACACGATCGGTGTCACGGTCGAACCGAAGGGCGGCTCCAAGCAGCCCACGAGTGACCCGATTCTCGCCATTCAGAGTTCCTGATCCGTTGCCGGCACGGGGAAGAATCCAACTCAGGAACTGAGTAGGCTCGGAAAATGACTGCTCCGTCCCAGACGCTGCCCTTCACCCTTCTGATCGACCCGCTTCCCGCCGATTCACCGCGCGGGCACTTCGGCGACACGTTCCGGGAGGTGGATTGGACCGCCCCGGCACTGCGCGTGGGGGAATTGAGCGCTCAGCGGGGCGACGGCGTCTTCGAGACCCTCGGCGTGGTCGACGGCCACCCGCAGGCCGTAGCCGCGCACCTTGCTCGTCTGGCAACCTCGGCTGCCATCTGCGAGCTGCCCGCACCGAACGAGGTCCAGTGGCGGGCGGCGATCGCCTATGCCGTCGAGCGGCTTCCTGAGCAGGGCGAAATCGTGCTCAAGCTCGTTTACAGCCGTGGCGTCGACTCGGGCCCGGCTCCCACCGCGTGGCTGCACGCGACCGCCGCCCCCGACTTCGGGACCGTGCGTGCATCCGGGATCCGGGCGGTCACCCTGAACCGCGGCTACCCGCACGGAGTTGCCGAGCAGACGCCGTGGCTGCTGATGGGGGCCAAGACGCTCAGCTACGCGGTCAATATGGCCGCGCTCCGGGAGGCGCACCGCCGTGGGGCCGACGATGCGATCTTTCTCACGCACGACGGCTTCGTGCTGGAGGGGCCCACCTCGACCGTGGTGCTTCGCGCGGGCGGCGTCTTCGTCTCTCCTGCGCCGAGTGGCGCCATCCTGCACGGCACCACCCAGCAGAGTGTGTTCGAGCACCTGCAGGCGGCGGGGGAGCGCACGGAGTACCGCGACGTGACGGCCGACGAGCTGCGGGCGGCGGATGCCGTGTGGCTGCTGTCCAGCGTGCGCCTGGCCGTGCATGTGATCGAACTCGACGGACGGCCGTTCCCGGCCGTTCCCGAGCTGACCCGCGCCTTCAACGCCGCCCTGCTCGCCCGCACCAGCTAAACCGCTCGGCCAACCAATTCGCTCGGGGCGAAGCGGGGCTGGGCGCTGCGCCGGCCTACCCGAAGCGGCCGGAGACGTAGTCCTCGGTGGCCTGGATGCTCGGGTTGGAGAAGATGGTGGTCGTGTCGTCGTACTCGATGAGTTTGCCGGGCTTGCCGGTGCCGGCGATGTTGAAGAATCCGGTGCGGTCCGAGACCCGTGAGGCCTGCTGCATGTTGTGAGTCACAATCACAATCGTGTAATCGGACTTCATCTCCTCGATCAGGTCCTCGATCGCCAGCGTCGAGATCGGGTCGAGAGCCGAGCAGGGCTCGTCCATCAGGATGACGTCGGGCTGTACCGCGATTGCCCGTGCGATGCAGAGACGCTGCTGCTGGCCGCCGGAGAGGCTCGAGCCGGGCTTGTCGAGACGGTCCTTGACCTCTTTCCAGAGGTTCGCGCCCTGCAGCGACTTCTCGATCAGGTCGTCAGCGTCGGCCTTGGCCATGCGGCGATTGTTGAGCTTCACACCGGCCAGCACGTTGTCGCCGATGGACATGGTCGGGAACGGGTTCGGGCGCTGGAAGACCATGCCGACCTGCCGGCGTACGAGCACCGGATCGACGCCGGGTCCGTAGAGGTTGTTGCCGTCGATGAGTACGTCGCCCGTGACATACGCCCCGGGGATGACCTCGTGCATGCGGTTCAGCGTGCGCAGGAAGGTGGACTTGCCGCATCCGCTGGGCCCGATCAGGGCTGTCACAGTGCGAGGCTCGATCACCAACGACACCTCTTCGACAGCGAGAAACTTGCTGTAGTAGACGTTGAGGTCGTTGACTTCAATGCGCTTGGACATGCAATCCTTTGGTTCAGACGGCCGGAGGCCGGGAGGTGGAGCCTAGCGGCCGAGCTTGGGAGAGAAGATTCTGGCGATGATGCGCGCGCCGAGGTTGAGCAGCATCACGATCAGGATGAGCGTGAGGGCACCGGCCCAAGCGCGATCGAGGTAGGCCTGGGTGTCCGCGCCCTGATTGGCGTACTGGGTGTAGACGAAGACGGGCAGAGTCATCATGCGCTCGTTGAAGAGGTCGTAGTTCATGCTGGCCGTGAAGCCGGAGATGATCAGCAAGGGTGCCGTCTCACCGATCACACGCGAAATCGAGATCATGATCCCAGTCACGATTCCGGCAAGGGATGTCGGCAGCACAACCTTGAGGATGGTCAGCCATTTCGGCACACCCAGCGCGTAGGCCGCCTCGCGCAATTCGTTGGGAACAAGTTTGAGCATTTCCTCGCTCGAGCGCACGACGACCGGGATCATCAACACCGTGAGGGCCACTGCGCCGCCGAACCCGAAGCGGATGCCAGGGTCGTTGAACAGGAGGGAGAAGAGCGCAAAGGCGAAGAGTCCGGCAACGATCGACGGGATTCCGGTCATGACGTCGACGAAGAACGTGATGGCCCGCGCAAGCCGGCCGCGGCCGTACTCGGTGAGGTAGATCGCGCTCAGCAGGCCGATCGGAACCGAGATGAGCGTGGCGATACCGGTGATCATCAGCGTGCCGATCACGGCGTGCAATGCTCCGCCGCCCTCGCCGACGACGTTGCGCTGGGACTGGGTGAAGAAGCTCGGAGTGAGGAACGCCGGCAGCCCGTTGACCAGGGTGGTGATCACGAGTGAGAAGAGTGGCAGCAGGGCGACAACGAATGCAACCGTGACGAGTGCTGTGACCAGGCGGTCCTTGGCCTTGCGTACGCCCTCGACGAAGTACGACAGCAGGTAGATGGCGACGCAGTAGACGATGGTTCCGAAGAAGAGCGTTGCGACGCCATTGAAGCCCTCGGTGGCGCCGGAGAGCATCAGCACGAAGAAGAATGCGCCGGTCACCAACCAGCTGGACAGGAGAACGACGAGCGAGGTGCGCCGGGGGAGCTTGCCCGCGGTCAGGGAGTTCGTCAGGGGGGCAGCCGTGGCCGACTTCGTCAGGGTCATCAGTTAGCTCCGGAGAATGCCTTGCGGCGGTTGATGATGACGCGCGCGATCATGTTCACCACGAGTGTGATGACGAAGAGAATAAGGCCCGTCGCGAGCAGGATGTTGACGCCGACGCCGTTCGCCTCCGGGAAGTTCAATGCAATGTTCGCGGCGATGGTGGTGGGGTTCTGCGAGGTGAGGAGCTGAAAGATGACGTCCCGGCTCGGTGAGAGCACCATGGCGACGGCCATGGTCTCACCCAGGGCCCGGCCGAGACCGAGCATCGAGGCGGAAATGATGCCGGCGCGGCCGAAGGGCAGCACAGCCATGGTGATCATTTCCCACCGGGTGGCGCCGAGGGCTAGCGACGCCTCCTCGTAGAGCACGGGGGTCTGCAGGAAGATCTCGCGGGACAGCGCGGTGATGATCGGCAGAATCATCACAGCGAGCACAATGGCCACCGTGAGCGTCGTACGACCGGTGCCGGAGACCGGGCCGGCGAAAAGCGGGAACCAACCGAACCACTCGACCAGGTTCGTATAGAACGGCTGCACGAGCGGGGCGAGAACGCCGATGCCCCACAGGCCGAAGACCACGGAAGGCACAGCGGCGAGGAGGTCGATCAGGTACCCCAGGCCCTGCGCGAGCTTGCGGGGGGCGTAGTGCGAGATGAAGAGCGCAATGCCGATGGCAACAGGGACGGCCATGATCAGCGCGAGGAAGGCCGACCAGAGCGTGCCGAATGCGAGCGGCCAGACGTACTGCCAGAAATTGGTGGCGTCGCCCTTGAACTCCTCCGGATCGGCGATGAAGGCAGGCAGGCTCTGCACCAGCAGGAAGACGGCGACGGCGGCGAGGATCGCCAGGATGAGGCCGCCGGCCACAATCGTGCTCGTGGAGAAGATGCGGTCGCCAGGTCGTTCCTTGGCCTTGAGCGAGGGGCGCTCTAGTGCGGTCGTCATGCCGGGTAACTCCCTGGGAGGGTTGGGGCGAAAGCGGGGAAAGAGGGGTTCAGGTCACGGGCCACAAACCCCAGTCTGCCCGACCCGGAGCTCGCAAGCGATGCGAGCTCCCGATCGGGCAGCTGAGGTGCGGTGAAATGGGTGCTACTTGACGGTCTCGAGAATCGCTGCGACCTTGTCCTGCAGTTCGGTCGTCATCGGTGCGGCACCGGCGGATGTTTCCGCCTCGGCCTGGCCTTCGGCGCTGGCCATGTAGCCGACGTAGGCCTTGACGAGCTCCGCCTGGGCAGGGTCGGCGTATTCGGTGCAGACGACGGCGTAGCTGACCAGAACCAGCGGGTACTCTTCCGGGTTGGTGGTCGTGCGGTTCAGGTCGAACGCGAGGTCGTTGGCTTCGCGGCCCTCAACCATGGGAGAACCGTCGACGACGGCTGCGGCGGCTTCGGCGCTGTAGGCGACGAACTCGTCACCGACCTTGAGCTTGGCGACCCCGAGGTCTCCGGCGCGTGAGGCGTCGGCGTAGCCGATGGTGCCCACGCCGTTGGTGACGGCGTCGACGACGCCCGAGGTGCCCTGGGCACCCTCACCGGTCTGGAACGGGAATGTGTCGGAGGCCTTCTCGGTCCACACGTCCGGGGCGTTCTGGCCGAGGTAGTCGGCGAAGTTCTTCGTGGTGCCCGAGTCGTCCGAGCGGTGCACGGCGGTGATCGCGGTCGACGGGAGCGTGACGCCCTCGTTCAGGGCGACCAGGGCCGGGTCGTTCCACGTGGTGATGGTGCCAGCGAAGATCTTGGCCAGCGTGTCGGCGTCGACGTTGAGGTCGTCCACCCCGTCCACCTTGAAGATCACGGCGATGGGCGAGATGTACGTGGGCAGGTCTACAGCGGTGGTGTCCGCTGCGCAGGCCGCGAAGGTGCCGGCGAGTTCTTCGTCGCTCAAGTAGGAGTCGGAGCCTGCGAAGTCCAGCCCACCGGCGATGAACGCCTCGCGACCCGCGCCGGAACCGGAGGGGTCGTAGTTGATGGTGACGTCCGGGTTCGAGGTCTGGAACGCTGCGATCCAGGCTTCCTGGGCCGAGCCCTGCGAGGAAGCTCCGCCGGCGTTGATCGTGCCGGTGAGGGCGCTGGCGGAGTCAGACTCCGGTGCGGCTCCTTCGTTGGCGGCGCAGGAAGACAGAGCAAGTGCGGCGACGACGGCGATGACCGCGGGTCGGCCAAAACGCGTGAAATTCACAGATATCCCTTTCGAGGGTTGACTTCAAAAAAAGTGACTGCAAGTTCAAGACCGGTGCTGGCCTCGAATGGACCCTATTCGGCGCGGTTAACGACACCCCTGCAGAAAGGTTAACGGCGGGTGAACGCGGCGCGGCGTCCGAGGGAACGCAGCCGACGATTCAGACAAAAACCGGTCACAGGGCAGGTGAGTGCGTTTCTATGGCGACGATTCCCGCGCTTGGATTGTCGGCGGAGAGGTGCACCACGGAGAAGGATCCTGTTTCGAGAGCAGCCGCGTGGGAGATGTACGCGCCGTGGGTGGTGCCGGTGGCGAGGGCGATCTCATGCAGAATCTCGGGGAGGACCGGCCCGTGGCTGCAGATCACGGCAGTTTTGCGTGACCGCACCCGCTTGCCGATTCCGGAGCGGACATCCGCCAGTCCCTGCTCGAAGGCGTCCTGGCTGTAGCGCTCGGTGCGCTTGACTTGGATGCCGGTGGCCGCCGCGAGCGGCGCCACGGTGGTCACGCAGCGGGTCGCCGTGCTCGACACGATCCGCTGGGGCTGCCAGGCGGTGATCGTGGGCACGATGGCCGCGGCCTGCTTGACGCCGCGCTCGGTCAACGGCCGGCTGCAGTCGGGGCCGTCCCATTGGCCCGGCTGCACGGCCTTGCCGTGGCGCAGGGCGATCAGGGCGAAGGTGCGGGTGACGCCGGTGTCCACGAGCTTGGCGAAAGCGTCGATGATGTCCACGTCGGGCGTGTAGCTGAGGTAGGTGCGCGCCTTCTTGATGCTGACCCACTCAATCGCCGCGACCTCGCCATTGGGCACGAAGGTCGAGTGCTGGATCGCTTCGGCGGTGATCTCTGCAGCCCAGTAGTGCACGATCTTCTCGCGGCCGTTGAGCAGGGAATACGTGGAGATGCCGAGCGGCACGCCAAGGGCCACGGCGAGCCCGGTCTCTTCCGCGATCTCGCGCACGGCCGTCTGCGGCAGTGTCTCGCCGGGATCGACTTTCCCCTTGGGGATTGTGACATCTCCATACACGGTGCGGTGGATCAGGAGAACGTGGATCTTGCCGTCGATCAGGCGCCAACAGACGGCGCCCGCGGCGTAGACCGCCGGTTCGCTCATCGGCGGCCCGTCGGGCGTTTGCGGAGGGAAATCTGTTGCATGAGCCTGTCCTGCATATCGTCGAGCGGGAGACCGGAGCCGTCCAGGTGGTGACGCGTCCACTCACCCGAGCTGTCCAGCCACCACGATGAGGTGCGGTCGTCCATGGCCCGGGTGAAGAGGGCGTCGATTTCGGCCAGGTGGTCGGGGGCGACGAGGCGCACCAGCGCCTCGACCCGGCGGTCGAGGTTGCGGTGCATCATATCGGCGCTGCCGATGTAGACCTGCGGGTCGCCATTCGTGTGGAACGAGAAGATCCGGGAGTGCTCGAGGTAGCGCCCGAGGATTGAACGCACCTTGATGGTCTCGCTCATCCCGGGGACCCCCGGCTTCAGGCTGCAGATGCCGCGCACCCAGATCTCGATCGGCACGCGCGCCTGGCTGGCGCGGTAGAGCGCGTCGATGATGGCCTCGTCGACCATTGAGTTCACCTTGATCCGGATGCCTGACGGCTTGCCGGCCCTGGCGGCCGCGGTTTCCGCCGCGATGCTCTTCAAGAGGCCGCGGCGCAAGTGCAACGGCGCCACGAGGAGACGCTTGAACTTTTTCTCGATCGCGTAGCCCGAGAGCTCGTTGAACAGGCGGGTGAGGTCCTTGCCCACCTGCGGGTCCGTTGTGAGCAGCCCGAGGTCCTCGTAGAGCCGGCTGGTCTTGGGGTTGTAGTTGCCGGTGCCGATGTGGCTGTAGTGGCGCAGGACACCGTTCTCGTTGCGCACGACGAGGGCGAGCTTGCAGTGCGTCTTCAGGCCCACGAGACCGTAGACCACGTGCACGCCGGCCTTCTCCAGCTTTCGTGCCCAGGTGATGTTCGCCTGCTCGTCGAAGCGAGCCTTGATCTCCACCAGGGCAAGCACCTGCTTGCCCGATTCAGCGGCCGCGATGAGCGCTTCGACGATGGGGCTGTCGCCGGAGGTGCGGTACAGGGTCTGCTTGATGGCGAGCACGTCAGGGTCGGCTGCGGCCTGTTCCAGGAACGCCTGCACGCTGGTCGCGAATGACTCGTATGGGTGGTGCAGCAGGATGTCCTGGCGGGAGATGGCACTGAAGATGTCCGGTTCCGCATTCGGTTCCGGCGCCAGCAACTGCACGGCCGTCGTCGGCACGTGCTTCACATAGCGCAGGTCCGGACGGTCGATCCGCAGGTCGAACAGTCCGCCCAGGTCGAGCGGGGCCGGCAGCCGATAGACCTCCTGGTCGGTGACGTCGAGCTCGCGCACGAGCAGGCCGAGGGTGACCTCGTCCATGTCCTCGGTGATCTCCAGCCTGATGGGTGGGCCGAACCGGCGGCGCAGTAACTCCTTCTCGAGGGCCTTGATCAGGTTTTCGGTCTCGTCCTCCTCGATCTCGACGTCTTCGTTGCGGGTGACCCGAAAGATGTGATGCTCGAGGATGTCCATGCCAGGGAAGAGATCTCCGAGGTGGTTGGCGATCAGGTCCTCGAGCGTGATGAAGCGCACGCTGCTCGCCTCCTCGCGGCGGTCCACGCGCACGAAGCGGGGGAGCATGGTGGGCACCTTGAGCCGGGCGAATTCCTGCTTGCCGGTCTTGGAGTTACGCACCCGGACCGCGAGGTTGAGCGAAAGCCCGGAAATATACGGGAACGGATGCACCGGGTCGACGGCGAGGGGCATCAGCACGGGGAAAATCTGGTTCGAGAAGTAGTCGCGCAGGGAGCGGCGGTCCGCGTCGTCCAGGGTGTCCCACTGAACGATGTCGATGCCCGCGTCGGCGAGGGCGGGGATGACGAGATCCTGGAAGGCTCGTGCGTGCCGGGCCTGCAGCACATGGGCCATGGTGGAGATGTCCGAGAGTGCGTCCTGTGGGGCGCGCCCGACGTTGGTCGGCACGGCCAGCCCGGTGAGGATGCGGCGTTTGAGCCCGGCGACGCGAACCATGAAGAATTCGTCCAGGTTGCTGGCGAAGATGGCCAGGAAGTTCGCTCGCTCGAGCACCGGCAGGTCCGGGTCCTCCGCCAACTCGAGCACGCGCTGATTGAAGGCCAGCCAGCTCAGTTCGCGATCAAGGTAACGCTCGGTGGGGAGCGCGGGATCGTTCGCGCCGATCAGTGGATCGAAATCATCGTCAAAGTCGCTGCCCAGTCCCGAGTCGGTCTGGATGTTGTCGCCGTCCATTCATCCATCTTGACACTGCCGACCGCGCGAACGCGACGATCTTGGATGAACACTGTCTAACGCGCGCCCCGGCGGTACTGAACATCGACGGTGCGATCGCAAAAGCCGAGGGAACGGTACAGCGTCACCGCGGCGGAGCTGTCCGCTTCCACATACAGGTCCGCGGCCCGGCAGCCGCGCTCCCGGAGACGGTCCAGCCCGGCCAGCATGAGCCGCCTGCCGAGGCCGCGGCCGGCGGCATCCGGATGGACGCCGATGACGTAGATCTCGCCGACTGGCGCGTCGGCCTCGATCTTCAGCCAGTTGTAGCCGACCATGCGCCCGGTACCCGCATCGCGAGCGATCAGGAAGTCGCCGGCCTGGAACCACGCTTCGCTCCGGCGATCGGCCAGGTCGCCCTCGGTGAGCGCCCCCTGTTCCGGGTGAGCGGCAAAAATGAGTGCGTTGAGCGCCACCCACTCCCGATCGTCCTGCCCGGGCCGGAACGTGTCAATGCGAATGTCGGCCGGATTCTCGACACGGATGCCGGCGCGGTCCGGGTCCGTCAGGTCGAGTCTGAGCTGCAACAGGGTGCGCTCCGCCAGGAAGCCGAACCGGTCGGCGAGCACCCGGGCGGCGGGGTGGTCACCGTGCGACCACATGCGGAGCTCGCCGAGCGTGTCGGCCATGAGGGCGGCGAGGGCGGCACCGCCGTGCCCGAGCCGGCGACGTGCCGGGTCCACGACGAGGTCGAGCTCGCCGCCCCCGAGGATTCCCGCGCCCACCACGGTGTCCGCATGCTCGATCAGCACGGGCGTGCGGTGGCCGGCGGCCACGTCGAACAGGGCCTGCTCATTGAAGGGGGCGTAGCCGTCGACGAGAGTGGCGGCGGCGGCGACCCGGTGGAACTCGGCCGCGAAGCCTGCATCCGACAGATCAGGGGAGGACCG
This sequence comes from Cryobacterium breve, assembly GCF_004402375.1. Lineage (GTDB taxonomy): Bacteria > Actinomycetota > Actinomycetes > Actinomycetales > Microbacteriaceae > Cryobacterium > Cryobacterium breve. The sequence goes on along the minus strand of NZ_SOGJ01000010.1, from coordinate 72,211 downwards.
GATGAGTTCCACGGGTTCCGTCCTGTTCCGCCACGTTGAAGCGGTAGCCCACATTGCGCACGGTGCCGATCAGGGATTCCTGGTCGCCGAGCTTGGCCCGCAGCCGTCGCACGTGCACGTCCACCGTGCGCGTGCCTCCGAAATAGTCGTAGCCCCAGACCTCGCTGAGCAGCTGTTCGCGGGTGAAGACCCGCGACGGGTGCGCTGTCAGGAAGCGCAGCAGTTCGAATTCCTTGTAGGTGAGGTCGAGCGGCCGGCCGTGCACCTTGGCCGAGTAGCTGGCCTCGTCAATGATGACCCCGGCGGCCCGGATGGTGCCGGATTCCTCCGTGCGTTGCACTCGCCCGGTGGCGAGACGGACGCGCGCGTCCACTTCCGCCGGCCCGGCGGTCTCAAGGATGACATCGTCGACCCCCCAGTCCGGGCTGACGGCGGCGAGGCCACCCTCCGTGATCACCAGCAGGATCGGAACAGTGCTTCCGGTGCTCCGCAGGATTTGGCACAGCGACTTGGCCGCCATCAGGTTCAAGCGCGCGTCAACGAGCATCAGATCGGCGTCGGGCGCCGTCACGAGCTGGTCAGGCTGCGCCGGGATGACCCTCGTGCCGTGGGAGAGCAGGGCAAGGGCGGGTAGAACGTCACTGTTGACCGCCGAGGTCAGGATCAACAACTGGGCCACGCGCACCCTCCAAGGATTGTGCGCACAATCCTACCGTGCCGCGGAAAGGGTGCCCGGCAGTGCAGAATGAGAGGGTGAGCTGGCAGTGGAAGAGCGTCGTCGTGGTGTGGCTGTTCGCGCTCGTGTGCGCCGTTCTGACCGGGTGGCTGTCCCTGCCCGGCCAGCAGCTGGTCTGGATCGGGCTCTCGTTCGCCGGCTGCACGATCGGCACGCTCTGCGTGCAGCTCGCCACCGGACAGAAGGAAGGTTACGTCAGCCGGGTCACGGCCAGCCTCGTCGGCGCCGTGATCGTGCTCGCCGCCGCAACCGGCCTTTTCGCCCTGATCGGCCTTGCTTAGGGGTTCAGTCCTCCGGTCGGACTAGAGTTAGAAACATGTCAATCCTCGCTCTCGAAATCTTTTTCCTGGGGCTGCTCGCGCTGGCGAGCCTGTCGATCGCCTGGGTGTCCGGCATGGTCCTGTTCAAGTTGTTCCGGGGGCAGCGGTAGCCACCGATGTTTGAGCTCCCCACTCAGCTCCCGTCCGAGGTTGTGCCGCTGTCGTGGCTGCTCGGAGTGTGGGAGGGGTCGGGAGTCCTCGACTACCTGATCGGAGACGAGTCCGTCAGCCGCGAGTTCGGCCACCGTCTGAGCTTCAGCCACGACGGTCTGCCGCATCTGAACTACAGCTCCTACACCTGGCTCGAGCCCGAACCGGACAGCGGCAGCGACGAGAAGACGCCGCTGATGACCGAGACCGGGTACTGGCGGTTGAGTCGTAGTCAGGGTGCCGGCGATCCCGGGCCGGGACTGCTGCCGGCCGCTGGCGCGCATCCGTTCGTCACCGCCGCGGCGGTCGAAAACCTGCGCAACGCCGACGACGGCTTCGACATCGACGTGACTATCGTGCATCCCGGTGGCGTCGCCGAAATCTACCTGGGCCAGGTGAAGGGTCCCCGCATCGATCTGGCGACGGATGCCGTGATGCGCACCCAGGGCGCCAAACCCTACTCCGCCGCCACGAGGCTCTACGGTCTGGTCGACGGTCACCTGCTCTGGGCCTGGGACATCGCCGCCCTCGGGCAGAGCCTGCGCACACACGCCTCCGGCCGCCTCAAGCGCGTCGAATGACCCGGTTCTCACGAGCGCCGAACATCCTGACGCCACGGCGTCGAACCGTCAGTTGGAAAGAGTTCCCATGACCATCGAATCTCCGTCGCCCCTGGCCGTCCCGTCCCCGCTGCTCGAACTCGACGGCGCGGTGCAGGCCGAGGGCATCGACGCCGGTGTGGCCGCGCACTACGGCGGCCCGCTCGCCGAGCAGCGCCGGCTGCTGGCGGGCGGCACCATCGTCGATCTGTCCCACCACGGCGTGCTCAGCGTGGCCGGACCGGACCGACTGAGCTGGCTCAACTCGATCTCGAGCCAGGAGCTGCGCGGCCTCACCCCGGGGGAGTCCACCGAGACGCTCCTGCTCGACCCGACCGGGCATGTCCAGTACGCCATGGAGGTCATCGACGACGGGGTCGAGACCTGGCTGCTGGTCGAGGCGGCCCAGCTGCCGGGACTGCATGCCTGGCTCGACAAGATGCGCTTCACCCTGCGCGTGCAGGTTGTCGACCACACTGCGTCCTGGGCCGTGATCGGTTGCATGGGTGATCCGGCGGTGCCGTCAAGCGCCACCCCCGCCGCGCCCAACGGCGTGCCGCTGGTGTGGCACGACCCCTGGAACCAGGTGGCCGCAGGCGGATTCCAGTACGCGGATGCGCCGGCGCACCCGGGGGCCGCCTGGCAGTGGACGGAGACCCTCGTGCCGCGGGCCTCGCTGCCGGAACTACGCGACGCCGTGCGCAACGGCGTGGTCGCTGTCGCCGGCCTGCTTGCCCTGGAGGCGCTGAGGATCGCTGCCTGGCGTCCGCGCCGGGCCCTGGAGGTCGACGAGAAGAGCCTGCCGCACGAACTCGACTGGCTCCGTACCGCCGTGCATCTGAACAAGGGCTGCTACCGCGGCCAGGAGACCGTGGCGAAGGTGCACAACCTGGGACATCCGCCGCGCCGGCTGGTCATGCTGCACCTGGACGGCTCCGACGCTGTCCTTCCGGCGCACGGTGACGAGGTGCAGGCCGTGCGGCAGCTGACGGACGGCAGCACCGAGCACCGGGGGGTCGGCCTGATCACCTCCAGCGCCATCCACTACGAGCTCGGCCCGATCGCGCTCGCCACCGTCAAGCGCACGGTCCCCGCCACGGTCACACTCTATGTGGCGTCCCAGGGCATCCTCGTGTCGGCCGCCCAGGAGGTCATCGTGCCCCAGTCGGCCGGTTCCGTCGCGGACATCCCCCGGCTGCCCCGCCTCGGGATCCGCTCCCCCGGCCACTGAGCTGAGCACTGGCACGCCCGGCACGTCGGTAGAGTTGGACGCATGTCAGATGCATACAATCTCATCCTTCTCCGTCACGGCCAAAGCCTATGGAACCAAGAAAACCTCTTCACCGGCTGGGTGGATGTCAGGCTGAGCGAGCAGGGTGCTGGCGAAGCCAAGCGCGCCGGCGAGCTCCTCGCCGAGTCAGGCTTGCTGCCCGACGTTCTGCACACCTCATTACTTACCCGCGCCATCCAGACCGCGAACATCGCGCTCGAGGAGGCCGACCGGCTGTGGATCGACGTTAAGCGTTCCTGGCGTCTCAACGAGCGCCACTACGGCGCCCTGCAGGGCCTGGACAAGGCGGAGACCCTCGCCAAGTTCGGTCCGGAGCAGTTCCAGCTGTGGCGTCGTTCGTTCGACGTGCCGCCGCCCGTGCTGGCCGACGATTCCGCCTGGTCCCAGGCGCACGACGTCCGCTACGCGAACCTGGGTGAAGACCTGCCCCGCACCGAGTGCCTGAGTGACGTCGTCGACCGGATGCTGCCCTACTGGGAGTCGGACATCACGCCCGACCTGCGTGCGGGCAAGACTGTTCTCGTCACCGCCCACGGCAACTCGCTGCGCGCCCTGGTCAAGCACCTCGACGGCGTCAGCGACGCCGACATCGCCGAGCTGAACATCCCCACCGGCATCCCGCTGGTGTACCGCCTCGGCGAAGACATGATGCCGCTCGGCCCCGGACGATACCTGGACCCGGAAGCCGCTGCCGCCGGCGCGGCAGCGGTCGCAGCTCAGGGCAAAAAGAAGTAGGGCATCCGCCCTCACCCACCTCGAACGAGAAAGCCCCGGAAGCATGTGCTTCCGGGGCTTTCTCGTGGGTGCTGCCGAATCGAGCGAGCGCCCGGTGCTAGGCGTTTGTGTTCTGCTGCCAGGCACCGGTGCCGAGATACTGCACCTTCTTGGCTATCGAGACCGCGTGGTCGGCGAAACGCTCGTGGTAGCGGCTGGCGAGGGTGGAGTCGACCGTGTCGATGGCCTGGCCCTTCCAGGTCTCGCCGAGCACGGCGTCGAAGACACTCAGGTGCAGCGCGTCGACCTTGTCGTCTTCATTGCGGATGGTCTCGGCCAGCAGCATGTCCTCGTTCGTGAGGAGTTCGGTGAGCATCTTCGCGATCGCCGTGACGAGCGAGCCCATCTCCGCAAACGTGCCGCGCAGGCTCTTCGGCACGACCTTGTCGGGGAACCGGTAGCGGGCGAGTTGGGCGATGTGCGTGGACAGATCGCCCATCCGCTCGAGCGATGCGCTGATGCGCAGGGCGCTGACGACGATCCGGAGGTCGCGGGCCACCGGCTGCTGGCGGGCGAGGATCGTGATGGCCAGTTCGTCGAGTTCGAGGGTCAGCTCGTCGATCTTCTCGTCTTCGGAAATCGCTTCTTCGGCGAGGCCCACGTCAGACTCGTTGAACGCGCGCGTCGCCTTGTCGATGGAAATCGCCACGAGGCGCGAGATCTCGACGAGGCGATCCTGCACTTCGGCGAGTTCCTGCTGGAATACTTCACGCATGGTGTGTGGTCCTTCCTGGGCGCGCGTAACGCGCAGACACGTGAGACCCACCTGGGCCCCGGGTAATCATGGGGGAGTGAGGTTAACGGCAGGTGCCGTGGTCTTGAACACTACCTAAAGTAGTCTGCGTGCCGGGGCGACTGGGTCACCTGCCCCCGATAAGTGTCAGTAATCTGGATAAATGGAATCGACAGGGCTCGTGCTGCTGGCGCTGGCACTGGGCCTCACCGTCGGTGCCGGATTCATGACACTTCTGCACGTGGCCGAGCGCCACGGGCGACGGGCGGCCGAGGTGGTGAACCCGGCCGTTCCCGATGGGATCGACCAGGTGCTCGACGCGCTCGAGACAGCCGGTGCCGTGGTCGACCCGTCCAACAACGTGATCAAGGCGTCTCAGGCTGCTGTGTCGATGGGGCTGGTCTGGAACCGCCAGCTGGTGCACACCGAGGTGCTCGACCTGATCGCCCAGGTGCGCCGCACCGGGGAACCGATCTCAGAGAACCTGGTCCTCTCCCGCGGGCCCTTCGGCGATGCCAGCATGCGGGTGCGAGTGCGGCTGGCCCGACTAGGAACCCGCTACGTGCTGCTGCTGGCAGAGGACCGCACCGAGGCGTTCCGCCTTGACGAGGTGCGGCGCGACTTCGTCGCCAATATCAGCCATGAGTTGAAGACCCCCATTGCCGCCGTCGGGCTGCTGGCCGAGGCCCTCGATCAGGCCGCGGACGAACCGGCGCAGGTGCGCCGCTTCGCGAACCGTCTCACCACCGAGTCGGGACGGCTCACTCGGCTGACCCAGGAGATCATCGAACTCTCGCGACTTCAGGCGCAGGATTCCCTCACTGAACCCGAGACCCTGAGCGTCGACGCCATCGTGACGGCCGCGGTCGATCAAAACCGGGTCCCTGCCGACGCGGCACAGATCACCATCGCCGTTGGGAAGAAGTCCGGCGCCGAAGTGAACGGCGACGAGCGCCTGCTCGTGATGGCGGTGCACAATCTGGTGTCCAACGCCGTGAACTACTCCGCCGAGGGCGGCCGGGTCGGCGTCGGCGTGCGTCGCCATGACGGCGTCGTCGAGATCAGCGTCACGGACCAGGGCGTGGGCATCGAGGAAGCCGACCTCGAGCGGATCTTCGAGCGCTTCTTCCGCGTCGACCAGGCCCGTTCCCGGCACACTGGCGGCACGGGCCTCGGACTGTCGATCGTCAAGCACATCGTTCTGATCCACGGCGGCGATATCCGGGTCTGGTCCCAGCCCGGCAGCGGATCGACATTCACCATCCGCCTCCCCGAGGCGCCGCACCCCGCTCCGGCGGCGATAGGAGACACCCTGTGAGCCACATCCTGCTGGTCGAAGACGAGAGCGCGCTCAGCGAGCCGCTGAGCTTCCTGCTCGAACGTGAAGGCTACGAGGTCACGGTCGCTGAGGACGGTCCGAGCGCCATCACGGAGTTCGACCGTACGGGTGCTGACCTCATCCTGCTCGACCTGATGCTGCCCGGCATTCCGGGTACGGAGGTCTGCCGGGAAATCCGCACACGGTCCATGGTGCCGATCATCATGCTGACCGCCAAAGACTCCGAGGTCGACATCGTCGTGGGGCTCGAGCTGGGTGCCGATGACTACGTGACCAAGCCCTACTCGACCAGGGAACTGCTCGCGCGCATCCGGGCCGTGTCCCGGCGACGCATCGACGAAGCCGGTGAGGACCTCAGCGTTTTGGCAGCCGGTACCGTGCGCATGGACACCGAACGGCACACCGTCACAGTGTCCGGCGAGATTGTGAACCTGCCCCTGAAGGAATTCGAGTTGCTGGAATTCCTGCTCCGCAATGCGGGCCGGGTGTTGACCAGGGGTCAGCTGATCGACCGGGTCTGGGGCACCGACTACTTCGGCGACACCAAGACCCTCGACGTGCACATCAAACGGATCCGGTCGCGGATCGAGGCCACGCCGTCGAACCCGACGATGCTGGTCACCGTGCGCGGCCTCGGCTACCGCTTCGACGCCTGAGCGCGCCGCGCGCCCGCCCTACGGGGCGGGCGTCGGCAGCAGCGTCGAGTACTCGCCGAGGCTGCCGTCGAGCACGGGAACGAGTACCTCGACGCCGGTTTCGCCGCCGTATTGGAAGAACACCGGGAACAGCGAACCGAGTTCCAGGTCGGCCGTGACCGTGACCGTGGGAGCGTCCTCCGTGCCGAGGGTCACGCTGGAGTTCGCATCCACGTTCACCTTTTGGTTGACCTTGTCGGAGCCGTCGTCGTACTGAACGTTCAGGCTCTGCGCCGTGTCGCCCGAGTTGACGACGGTGACCACGAGATTGGCGACCGCGCCCTCCTCGGACAGCAGGATTGCGTTGCGGATGGCGAGGTCGCCGACATCGCCGCTCACGCCATCGCTCGCGTCGTACTTGGCGGTCGTCGACTGCGGAGCAAAGAGGTTGCAGCCGCTGGTCCCCAGCAGGATGCCGGCCGCCAGGACGACGGACACGATGGTTCGAGCTCTCACAAGGCCTCCACAACAGTTCACCGTTTTGCCCGATGGCCAAACGCCGCAAAATTAGCTTTCGCTCCAGCCTACTGGCTTACACCGGGCCGCACGGCGCGTGCGAAGGCGCGGCGAACCCTACCACCGACAGCTGTGGTATCCTAGACGTTGCTGAAGGGATATACACACATGCTTTTTGAGGTTGGCGAAACTGTCGTTTATCCCCACCATGGAGCCGCGACGATCACCGAGGTGAAGACGCGGATGATCAAGGGTGAAGAAAAACTGTACCTGAAGCTCAATGTCACTCAGGGCGACCTCACCATTGAGGTGCCCGCTGAGAACGTCGACCTGGTCGGCGTTCGAGACGTGATCGGCAAAGAGGGTCTCGACAAGGTGTTCGAGGTCTTGCGAGCGCCCTTCACCGAAGAGCCCACGAACTGGTCGCGTCGGTACAAGGCCAACCTGGAAAAGCTCGCGTCCGGTGACGTGATCAAAGTATCCGAGGTCGTTCGCGACCTGTGGCGCCGCGACCAAGACCGCGGCTTGTCCGCCGGCGAGAAGCGCATGCTGGCCAAGGCTCGTCAGATCTTGATCTCCGAGCTCGCCCTGGCCGAGAAGACCGACGAAGAGAAGGCCTCCACGGTTCTCGACGAGGTTCTTGCCTCCTGATCCGGAGCAGGCCCTGAAACATCCTGAACTGCTTTCGCTGGAAGGCGGCGCCGAAAGGTGCCGCCTTTCGCGTTCCCCTCACCGCCCCGATTCCGCGTCTACTCGCCGCCGACCTCACCAGATAGCCTCCTGACATGAATGATTCCCCTGTGCCCCAGGTTGCGGTCATCGTCGTCGCCGCGGGCAATGGCAACCGGCTCGGGCACCCGCAGCCGAAGGCGTTCGTCACAGTGGCCGGGCGCACGCTGCTCGAACGCTCCCTGCTCGCCGTTTTCGGCATGCGCGACCCTGCCCAGGTCATCGTCGTCGCACCGAACAGCCACCTCGCCGAGGCACGTCGGATCGCAGGCCGGGCCGGCGGTGCGGCATCCGTCGATGTGGTGGCCGGCGGCACAACCCGGCAGGAATCCGTTGACCGCGGGCTGGCAGCCCTGCAGCCCGGCGTGCGCATCGTGTTGGTGCACGACGCGGCGCGCGCCCTCACCCCTGCCGCGCTCTGCGACGCCGTCGTCGATGCCGTGCGGGCCACCGGGAACGGGATCGTTCCCGGATTGCCTCTGGTCGACACCATCAAGAACGTCACGACCTCCGGAGTGATCCTCGGCACGGTGGACCGTGCCGAGCTGTCCGCTGTCCAGACCCCCCAGGGCTTCCCGCGGGACATGCTCGAATCCGCAACCGCCGGCGCCACCGCGGCGGCCACAGACGATGCGGGTGTGGTGGCCGCCGCGGGCTTCCCGGTCACCGTGATCGCCGGAGACCCCCTGGCTTTCAAGATCACCACTCCGTGGGACCTGCGCCGCGCCGAGTCCCTACTCAGCGTGCGGGAACCGGCCGCGTCCGCCTCTCGAGTCGGCACCGGCCTCGACGTTCACGCCTTCGATGACGAGTCGGAACTGTGGCTGGCCGGGCTGATGTGGCCGGGGGAGCGTGGTCTCTCCGGGCACAGCGACGGTGACGCCGCCGTGCATGCGATCTGCGACGCCCTGCTGTCCGCCGCCGGACTCGGCGACATCGGCGGGGTCTTCGGCACCTCCGATCCGCGCTTCGAGGGTGCCCACGGTGACGTGTTCGTGGAGGAGACACTGCGCCTGCTAGCCGAGGCCGGCTTCCGGGTCGGCAACGTCGCGGTGCAGATCATCGGCAACCGGCCCAAGCTCAGCCCCCGCCGTGCCGAAGCGGAGGCGATCCTGAGCGGCCTGTTGAAGGCGCCGGTCAATGTTTCCGCGACGACGTCGGATGCCCTGGGCTTCACGGGGCGCGGCGAGGGAATCGCCGCCATTGCGACAGCGCTCATTCTCCCGTGGCAGCCGGCAGACCCTGACCTAAGCTGGGAAGCGTGACAATGCGACTCTACGATTCCCGGGTCCAGGCCCTCCGCGATTTCATTCCCCTCACGCCCGGCGCGGTGGGCATCTACGTCTGCGGACCCACCGTGCAGTCTTCTCCCCACATCGGCCACCTGCGCAGCGCACTCGTCTACGACCAGTTACGCCGCTGGCTCACCTACCGCGGCTTCGACGTCACGTTCGTGCGGAACGTCACCGACATCGATGACAAGATTCTCACCCACGCCGCTCGCGGCACCGAGGAGTGGTGGGCCCTGGCCTATCGCTACGAGCTGGAGTTCACCGCCGGCTACCAACGGCTCGGCATCCTGGCCCCCAGCTACGAACCTCGAGCCACCGCCAGTATCCAGCAGATGCAAGACCTCATCGGCCGCTTGATCGAGCGCGGTCACGCCTATCCGGCCGACGACGGCTCCAGCGATGTCTACTTCGACACGGCCAGCTGGCCCGGCTACGGCGATTTGACCCGTCAGCGCCGCGGCGACATGGAGGCGGCAGTGGATGCCGACCCGCGCGGCAAAAAGGACCCGCGGGACTTCGCTCTGTGGAAGGGACGCAAGGCCGACGAACCGGAATCGGCCTCCTGGGCGTCCCCCTGGGGAGCAGGGCGACCCGGCTGGCACGTGGAATGCTCGGCCATGGCGTCGCGCTACCTCGGCGCACGGTTCGACATCCACGGCGGCGGCCTTGACCTGCGCTTTCCGCACCACGAAAACGAGCTGGCTCAGTCCGCCGCCGCCGGCGACGGTTTCGCGAACTACTGGGTACACAACGGGCTCGTGAACGTGAACGGGCAGAAGATGTCCAAGTCGCTCGGCAACTCGGTCTTCGCGGCCGAGCTGCTCGACCAGGCTCGCTCGATCGTCGTGCGGTACTACCTCGGCGCGGCCCACTACCGATCCACCATCGACTACCACGAGGGTTCCCTCGTGGAGGCCGAAGCGGCCCTCGAGCGGATCGAGAGCTTTCTCGACCGCGCTGACCGCCGCCTGGCCGACACCCGTTTCGCCGGATCCGGCGTGGAGATCGTCCCGGACGAATTCGCGACGGCCATGGACGATGACCTGGCAGTTCCTCAGGCTCTGGCCGTGCTGCACGAAACCGTGCGCACGGGCAACGCGGCGCTGGACGCCGAAGACCTGCACGCCGCGGCCGCCGCGCGTGGACACGTGCTCGCTATGAGTGAGGTCCTCGGGATCAACCCGCTATCGCCCGGGTGGGCGGTATCGACGGACGAACCGGCCATGATCGCACTGACCGCCCTTGTCGAGCGACTGCTCGACGACCGAGAAATCGCAAGGCAGGGCCGCGACTATGCGGCCGCAGACCGTATCCGGGACGAGCTCGTCGCCGCCGGAATTACCATCGAAGACACCCCCTCGGGTGCCCATTGGAGTTTTGACTGATGAAGAACACAGACCGCAAGTCCCGTACTGGGGCAGTGCGCAAGGGCAGCCGGGGACCGCAGGTCGGCTCCGGCGGCCAGGGGCGCCAGGCACTCGAGGGCAAGAAGCCCACGCCCAAGGCCGAAGACCGTCCGTACCACCCCGCCGGCAAGCGCAAACTGGCTGCCGACCGCTTCGTCGCGGCCGGCGGCGGTCGCAGCCGCAGCTCCGCGGGCCCCAAGAGCGCGCCGCGCGCTGCCACCACCGGTAACACCGGCGGCGGCGGATCATCCACCCGCCGGGCGAAGCAGATCGACGAGCATGAGGTCGTGACCGGGCGCAACTCCGTGCTCGAGGCGCTGCGGGCGAAGATCCCCGCCACGGCTCTGTACATCGCCACACGGATTGAGATGGACGTCCGGGTGAAAGAGGTCCTCACCCTGGCGACGACTCGCGGCATCCCGGTGCTCGAGGTCATGCGTCCGGAACTCGACCGCCTGGCCGGCCGGGACTCGGTGCACCAGGGCCTTGCGCTCAAGGTGCCGGCCTACGAGTACGCGGAGCCGCTGGAGCTGCTGGAGCTGACGATCAGCCGCGGACACAAGCCGCTGTTCGTCGCCCTCGACGGCATCACCGACCCCCGTAACCTCGGCGCCATCATCCGCTCGACGGCCGCGTTCGGCGGTCACGGCGTGATCGTGCCTCAGCGTCGCTCCGTCGGCGTGACCGCATCGGCATGGAAGACCTCCGCCGGTGCCGCAGCTCGCCTGCCGGTCGCGATGGCCACCAACCTGACCCAGTCGCTCAAGGCGCTCAAGGAACGCGGTGTGCTCGTGATCGGCCTCGCCGGCGACGGTGATACCGAACTGCCTGAGCTCGGTATCGGTTTCGCCGAGCGCCCGATCGTGATCGTCGTCGGCAGCGAGGGCAAAGGCCTGTCCCGCCTCGTCACCGAGACCTGCGACGCGATCGTATCGATCCCGATCAGTGCCTCAGCCGAATCGCTGAACGCCGGGATTGCGGCCGGAGTGACCCTGTACGAGGTCTCCCGCCTGCGCGCGGCAGCCAAGGCCGTGAAGGTCGCGAAGTCAGCCGCGGCCGCAGCCGCCTCCGCGTCCTAACCCTGCCGGAAGACGCCTCGCGTCTCGGCGGGGTGAATCAGCCCCGCGGAACCCGACTGCGTCAGACCTTGAGGCGCCAGTCGGCCTCATCGTCTGCGGCGGACTCGGCGGCGTCCGCCAGAGCGGCGGTGTCGTCGTCGGTGACGTCGATCGGAATCGTGATCTCGCCGGTGACCGGCTCGATCACGGTGGCCTCGTCGCGGCGGTGCCGCAGAACATCCTTGACGTAGGAGGTGACGGCCTCCGCCAGCGGGATGTCCCTGGACTGGTTCTGGGCCATGAACCAGCGGTGGTCGAGCAGCTGGTGGAAGACCTCTGCCGGCTCGAGCTTGCCCTTGAGATCGCGGGGGATGGCCCGGATGACGGGTTCGAAGACGCGCACCAGCCACTCGTGCGCCAGCATCTCCTCGTCGGCCTCAGGGTCACCATACGAGACCCGGTAGGAATCGAGGTCGTTGAGCAGGCGCCGGGCCTGGTTCTCCTCGGCGTCGAGCCCCGTCAGTCGCAGGAGTCGGCGCTGGTGGTGGCCGGCATCGACGACCTTCGGCTGAATGCGCACGGTCGTACCCGTGTTGTCGGTCTTGATGGCGAGTTCCTCGATGTCGAAGCCGAGGTCATTGAGACGTTCGACGCGCTCTGTGATGCGCCAGCGCTCGGAGCTGGAGAACGACTCCGAACCGGTGAGCTCCTTCCACAACAGACGGTACGCTGCGACGATTCCGTTGCTGACCCGGATGGGGTCGAGCTCGTCGGCCGCTCGGCCGCCGGCTTCGAGGTCCATCAGTTCGCCCGCGATGTTGACGCGTGCGATTTCCAGGTCATTCTCCCGCTGGCCGTTGGACAGACCGCCCGGGTAGAGCTGCCCGGTCTCCGCGTCGACCAGGTAGGCGGCGAACGCGCCGGCATCGCGCCTGAACAGGGTGTTGGACAGGGAGACATCGCCCCAGAACAGGCCCGCCATGTGCACGCGTACGAGCAGAAGGGCCAGGGCGTCGACCAGGCGGGTCGCCGTGTCCGGGCGGAGGGTCTGCGAGTACAGGGCGCGGTACGGGAGGGAGAATTTGAGGTGCCGGGTGACGAGGACGGAGTTCAGAGGTTCGGCGTCGTCGTTGGTGCGGTTGGTGATCACGGCGAGGGGTTCGACGCAGGGGATTTCGAGTCCCTGTAGGGTGCGGAGCATCTCGTACTCGCGCTTAGCCATCTCGCTGGTGGTTTCCTTGATGGCGACGACACGTCCGCTCAGGTGCGCGAAGCGCACCAGGTGCCGGGAGATTCCCTTGGGCAGGGCCGCGATGTTCTCGTTCGGCCAGGCGTCGAGCGGGAGGTGCCAGGGAAGGTCAAGCAGGGCTGGATCGGCCGTGGCCGACGTGATGTTGAGAGAACCGCTCATGACCTGAGTTTACCGGCGGACTACCGGGTCGGGGAACGACAAAACGGCCGGAGGGAGCATGCTCCCTCCGGCCGTTCCTGTGAGTCGCCGTTCCTCTTCGTCGAAGACTAGTCGGCGACTGCACCACCGAGGCGGAGGCCGGTCTCGGCGTCGAACACGTGCATGTGGTGCGGCGTCGGGGTGAGGTAGACGGTGTCGCCCGCGGACGGGTGCGAACGGCCATCGACGCGAGCGACGATGTCGGTGCGCTTGCCTTCGACCGTGGAGTGCCCGTAGAGGTAACCGTCGGCGCCGAGCTCCTCGACGAGGTCTACGGCGACTTCGAGGCCTTCGCCGTGCGTTGTGGACAGGTGGATGTCCTCAGGGCGAACGCCGATCGTGACCTTCTTGCCGGTGGAGCCGGCCAGGGTCTCGCGGGGAACGGGGATCGTCGCTGTGCCGAATTTGATGCCACCGTCGACGGTGTCGGCCAGGAAGAGGTTCATGGCCGGGCTGCCGATGAATCCGGCAACGAAGACGTTGTTCGGCTTCGAATACAGGTCTCGTGGGGTGCCGACCTGCTGCAGGACGCCGTCCTTGAGCACCGCAATGCGGTCGCCCATGGTGAGGGCCTCGGTCTGGTCGTGGGTCACATACACCGTGGTGACGCCGAGGCGGCGCTGCAGTGAGGCGATCTGGGTGCGGGTCTGCACGCGCAGCTTGGCGTCGAGGTTCGACAGCGGCTCGTCCATCAGGAAGACCTGGGGCTGACGCACGATGGCGCGGCCCATGGCGACGCGCTGGCGCTGCCCCCCGGAGAGTGCCTTCGGCTTGCGGCTGAGGTAGGGCTCGAGGTCGAGCAGCTTCGCGGCTTCGAGAACGCGGGTGGCGCGCTCGTCCTTGTTGACGCCGGCGATCTTGAGCGCGAAGCCCATATTCTCCGCAACCGTCATGTGGGGGTAGAGAGCGTAGTTCTGGAAGACCATGGCGATGTCGCGGTCTTTCGGCGGGACATCCGTCACGTTGCGCTCACCGATGAAGATGTTGCCGTCGTTGACCTCTTCGAGGCCGGCGAGCATGCGCAGGGACGTGGACTTGCCGCAGCCGGACGGGCCGACCAACACGAGGAACTCTCCGTCGGCGACCGACAGGTCGAGCTTGTCAACGGCAGGAATGGCGGAACCCGGATATAAGCGGGTTGCCTTGTCGAATGTGACTGAAGCCATGGTTGTTTTCTCCTTCACCGGCAGGTACGTGCCGGACGATCCGTTGTGATGGGTTGCTATGCCGGTAGCGCGTCATGGGCTACAGGTCAGCTCCTTCAGTATGACATGGCGGGGAGAGCACCCGATCAGCGGAAAAAGGTGCGCCCGGCCTGCCGACCGGCCTCGTCTGGTCGTTTCCCAGAAAGGGGACCTACTATTTGGGAGGCATTCGCAAAAGGCTTGCCCTTGCACATACCTACTTCGGAGCGAGCATTTATGACTATTGGCGGATCGGGCGATGGCCGTCCCACTAAGAATCATCGACGCGACGCTGTACGCACCAAAGCCAAACGGATCCGCGAACAGCAGAAGAAGAAGGACCGTCGCAACCGGGTCGCCCTTCGAAGTGTCATCGCCGCGGCGGGGGTCGCCGTTGTCGCCGTCATTGCCCTGGTCATCATCAACTCGATCCCCCCGGTAGGCCCTGGGCCGGCGAATATGGCCAGCGACGGTGTGCTGATCGGTGAGGGGATGACCCCGGTCACCACGACAGCTCTCCAGCCCGACGCCAAACCGATCCCGTCTGAGCCGGACGCGACCGGAACCGTTGCCGACATTCGCATCTACTCTGACTACCTGTGCCCGTTCTGCAGCCAGTTCGAGACCGCGAACAGTGACCAGATCAGCCAGTGGGTCACGTCGGGCGCGGCGACCGTTGAGATTCACCCGGTGTCGATCCTGACCCATAAGTCGTCCGGATCCAAGTATTCGCTTCGGGCCGCCAACGCCGCTGCCTGCGTCGCGAACTACGCCCCCAATGATTTTTACTCCTTCAACGCCACACTCTTCGATGAGCAGCCCGAGGAAGGCACCGTCGGTCACAACGATGCGGCCATCAAGGGGCTCGTGAAGAAGGCTGGCGTGAGCTCGGCGGTGTCGAAGATCAACGAGTGCATCGATGACACGACCTTCAAGTCCTGGGTGATCGCCTCAACCGACCGGGCCGTGTCCGGACCGCTTCCCAAGACCGAGGTCGAAGCCATCACGGGAACGCCTACAGTGCTCGTCAACGGCAAGCAGTACGTCGGTGCACTCGACGACCCGAAGGAATTCGCGGCATTCGTTCTGCAGGCGGCCGGCGAGACCTACTCCACCTCGACGCCGACTCCCGAGCCTGCACCAGCAGGTTGATCCCGGCCGGGGCGTGGCCCCACGGGCAGGTTTCGTGATTTAGGATGGTGTGTCGAGGCGGCTTTCGCCTCATGCCGGCCTGGCGCAATTGGTAGCGCACCACTCTTGTAAAGTGGGGGTTACGGGTTCAAGTCCCGTGGCCGGCCCTGTAGCGAAATGGCGCAGAAGTCGTACGGCTCCAAACTGGTACGGCTCAGAACTGGTACGGCTCAGAGTTCTCTGAGGTAGTCCGACGGGTCGATCAACCGCCGCACTCCCTGCTTGCAACCGTCCGGTACGCCGCCGACATAGAGCCAGCCGAGGAGTTCTTCGGATGCGCTGAGCTCCTGGACCTTGCGCACGGGTTCTGAGCGGGTGAGCGGGCCGGTGCGCCACATGACGCCCCAGCCTTGATCAGTCAGGAGGAGACTCAGCATGTGGCCGACACCGGCTGCGACGGCATCCTGTTCCCAGACGGCCACAGAGTCACTCTCACGGCGGCTCGCGACGATGGCGATCAGAAGTTCAGCGCGCAGGGGTTTGGCGGCGAGTTTGGCGGACTCGTCCCCGGTCAGCCCGGCGGCCTCCACCAGCGCGGCGCCCAGACGGAGACGAGCGTCACCGCGCACCTCGATCAAGCGCCATGGGCGTAGTGCCCCGTGGTCGGCGACCCGGGCTGCGATGCTCACCAGCGGCAGCAGTTCCTCGTGGGACGGCGCTTGGGCGGTCACCTTGGAGTGGGACCGTCGTTGACCGACCGCATCGAGGACCGCTGACACCGCTTACTCGACCGGCTTGAAGTTGAGCGAGATGGAGTTCATGCAGTAGCGGTCGCCGGTGGGCGTTCCGAATCCATCGTCGAAGACGTGTCCCAGGTGGGAGCCGCAACTCGCGCAGCGCACCTCGGTGCGCACGACACCGAGCGTGCGGTCTTCGAGCAGTTCGACCGCTTCGGGGCGCACCGACTCGTAGAAGCTCGGCCAGCCGCAACCGGAGTCGAACTTCGTGCCGCTCTTGAATAGCTCGGCATTGCAGGCCCCGCAGGTGTAGATCCCGGAGCGGCCCTCATCAAGCAACTCACCGGTCCAGGCGCGCTCGGTCGCGGCACCGCGCAAAACGGCATACTGCTCGGGGCTCAATTCCGCGCGCCACTGTGCATCCGACTTCTCGACCTCGTGGTCCATGTTCCGTCCTTCCTGCTCGACCGGGGAGCGGTCGAAATCTGTACGTACCAACACTAAACTCAACGCGCCGTGGCAGTATTCCTTGATCCGGAAGCGTTCCCGGGCACGGCGACCGAACCGCGGTGACCGTGGACTCAGCGAGTGCGGAGACCAGGGCAAATAGACTGGGCGGGATGAGGGAGGTGGCAGATGGACGGGACATCCGGTTCTGATTCGATTCCCGACCCGGCCGAGCCGGCGGCACTCACCGTTCGCGACCAGTCGATGCTCGCCTTCGAACGGCGGTGGTGGAAGCACGCGGGAGCGAAGGAGCAGGCGATCCGGGCTGAGTTCGGTCTCTCGGCCGCCCGGTACTATCAAATATTGGGAGTTGTGATCGATTCTCGGCTCGCGGTGGCTCACGACCCGATGCTGGTGAAACGCCTGCAACGGATGCGAGACGCCCGGTCGCGCGCGCGCGCCGACCGGTCGCTGCGCCCCGCCGAGTGACGCCCTGACCAGCATGCTGCCAACATTGACATTCAGCTCCCAGATGAGCTCCCAGAGGATTGACACAGCCTGACGATGCCGACTTCCTACGCGAAAGACCGCTTCGACCACCTCCCGCACCCCCTGGACCGGGTGGGCGCTCACCGCGCCCCTGGAAAGAAGGGACGTCGCTGGATCGCTTTCTGGTGGGCTCTCGGAGCCACAGTGGTGCTGGTCGGCGCCGGAGTCGCCGGCTTGGCCATGTTGAACAGCAGCCTGAACTTCGAGCTCCCGGGCACGAGCACCGCACCGAGCACAGCCGAGACCAGTGACCCCGCGAGCACCGCAGAGGCGCCCGTGCCTGGTCCTGCCGCGACGGTGGACCCGACCCTGGCCGTGACCGTACTGAACGGAACGGCAGGTGAAGGTGTCGCGCGGTCGGTGGGGGAGCTGCTCGAGGCTGAGGGCTGGACCCTCGGTGAACTCGACAACGCGAGCACGGAGGATGTTCCGACCACGATCGTGTACTACGCCGACGAGACACTGGAAGGCGCGGCCCGTGGCGTCGCCGCCTCTCTCCCCGGATCCGAGGTGCTGCTTTCCAGCGAATTCGCCGATTCCGCTGCCCCTCTGACGGTCGTCGTCGGAAATGACTATCAGCCTCTCGAATAGCCCTTCGCCTATACGTCCGACGATCGCACGTCAACCCCCTTTCGTTCTCTCCCGGCTTCCGTAAGTTGGATATTGGTCGCTCATGCGTTCATCCTGACGCCCTCGCAAGAGGCGTATTCCACTGGTCGGACGTGATGGACGCAGTCACTGCGCCAGGCCCGGTACGGCCAGCGGGCGCGTGTCGACGAATTCACAGCAACAGGGAGTTACACATGGCGAACGGAACCGTCAAATGGTTCAACGCTGAAAAGGGTTTCGGCTTCATCACGGTTGATGGAGGTGGCCAGGATGTCTTCGTCCACTACTCGGCCATCGACATGCACGGCTACAAGGTTCTCGAAGAAGGACAGCACGTCATCTTCGAACTGGGTACCGGGGCGAAGGGGCCCCAAGCAGAATCAGTTCGTCCGGTCTGATCCAGCGGGGGGAGGCAGCGGTCGACACCGATTCGGTGTCGTGAGTTGCAGTTCGAACAGCATTTTCGGATTGCGCCTCGGGTCGAACCGACGCGGTGTTGAAGCCGGGTTAGTGTGTGGGGCGTGACATCGAAACACGTGGCAGCCAGAATTGTGATCCACCCGCAGCGACGTCGTGCGGCACCGGCATCTCGGTACCTCCGGATGCTCGGTGCCGTACTGCTTCCCTCCCTCATGCTGCTCACCGCGTGCGCCGGAGGCGATGATGCGCCGACGTCGTCGGGGAGCGCAGGAGGCCTTCCGTGGGACTCCACCTACGATGCTCCCGCCGCCACGGACGTGGCGCCGCTGCGAGGAACGAGTGTGGCTGTCGGCAGCCTGGCGCACCCGGCACTCGCCGCGAAGATCGATAACCACGAACAGGCCAGGCCTCAGTTGGCGCTGGAGCGCACGGACCTCGTCTTCGAGGAACTCGTCGAGGGTGGCCTGACCCGGTACGTCGCCGTGTGGCAGTCCGATATCCCTGACCTGGTTGGTCCTGTGCGCTCGATCCGTCCGATGGATCCGGACATCGTTGCTCCCTTCGGCGGCATCGTCGCCTATTCCGGCGGACAACAGCAGTTCATCGACATGATGCGAGCGACCACTGTGCTCAATGCCGCATTCGACAACGATGACACCGGCCTCTTCGCCCGAGCGGACGACAGGGATGCCCCGCATGACGTCATTCTGGAGGCGTCCGAGCTGGTGGAGCGCAACTCCACCCTGCTGCCGCCGCCACAACAGTTCTCCTACGCCGCAACCGCCCAGGGCTCCTCTGCCGCCGTAGACGGTAACCCCGTCTCGGCGATCGACTCCACATTCTCAACCTCCCGCTGGCCCAGCTGGACGTGGGACGCGCCCAGTGCCGTGTTCCTGCGCTCGCAGGAGGGTGCGCCCGACCTCGACTCCACGGGCGCGCAGCTCCGGGCTACCAACGTGGTGGTTCTGCGCGTCGCCATCGACGACACCTACCCGGACGTTCCCAAGACGACAATGATCGGGTCGGGGGAGGCCTGGGTCGCGTCGGGCGGCAAGTCGCTGCACGCGGTCTGGTCCAAGGCCGACCAGACCGCGCCCATCCGTCTGGTCGACGACTTCGGGGTGACGATCCGACTCGCTGCCGGCAACACGTGGATCGAGCTGGTCCCGACGGACCGGGGCTCGGTCGTGCTCGTGCCGTAGCCCCTGTCGTTCACTTGCACTCTCGACCCCAGAGTGCCAGAATCGACTTGGCACTCTCTCTGTTTGAGTGCCAACCCATCACCGTTTTGGTAACGTCCGGGAGGGACGAGAAACACATATGGCAAAGATCATTGCTTTCAACGAAGAGGCCCGTCGCGGCCTTGAGCGTGGCCTGAACATCCTCGCTGACACTGTCAAGGTCACCCTCGGCCCGCGCGGACGTAACGTGGTGCTGGAGAAGAAGTGGGGCGCCCCCACGATCACCAACGACGGCGTGTCCATCGCCAAAGAGATCGAGCTCGACGACCCGTACGAGAAGATCGGTGCCGAGCTCGTCAAAGAGGTCGCCAAGAAGACCGATGACGTCGCGGGCGACGGAACCACCACCGCCACCGTCCTGGCTCAGGCGCTCGTTCGCGAAGGCCTGCGCAACGTCGCGGCCGGCGCAGACCCCATCAGCCTCAAGCGCGGCATCGAGAAGGCCACGGCTGCCGTGATCGCCGAACTCATCGCCAACGCCAAAGAGGTCGAGACCAAGGAAGAGATCGCGGCCACCGCGTCCATCTCTGCCGGAGACGCCGAAATCGGCGCGATCATCGCCGAAGCCATCGACAAGGTCGGCAAGGAGGGTGTTGTCACCGTCGAGGAGTCGAACACTCTCGGCACCGAGCTGGAGCTCACCGAGGGCATGCGCTTCGACAAGGGCTTCCTGTCCGCGTACTTCGTGACCGACCCCGACCGTCAGGAAGCGGTCTTCGAAGACCCCTACATCCTGATCGTCAACTCCAAGGTGTCCAACATCAAGGACCTGCTCCCCATCGTGGACAAGGTCATCCAGACGGGTAAGCAGCTCCTCATCATCGCCGAGGACGTCGACGGCGAGGCCCTGGCCACGCTCGTTGTGAACAAGATCCGCGGAATCTTCAAGTCGGTCGCCGTCAAGGCTCCCGGCTTCGGTGACCGTCGCAAGGCCCAGCTGCAGGACATCGCCATCCTCACTGGTGGGCAGGTCATCAGCGAAGAGGTCGGCCTCAAGCTCGAGAACGTCACGCTCGACCTTCTCGGCAACGCCCGCAAGATCGTTATCACCAAGGACGAGACGACCATCGTCGAAGGTGCCGGCGACCCCGAGGCGATCGCCGGACGCGTCCAGCAGATCCGTAGCGAGATCGAGAACACCGACAGCGACTACGACCGTGAGAAGCTCCAGGAGCGTCTCGCCAAGCTCGCCGGTGGCGTTGCCGTCATCAAGGCCGGCGCCGCGACGGAGGTTGAGCTCAAGGAGCGCAAGCACCGCATCGAAGACGCCGTCCGCAACGCGAAGGCTGCCGTCGAAGAAGGCATCGTCGCCGGTGGTGGCGTTGCACTCATCCAGGCCGGCAAGACCGCGTTCGAGAAGCTCGAACTGGTCGGCGACGAGGCAACGGGCGCGAACATCGTCAAGGTTGCCATCGACGCTCCGCTCAAGCAGATCGCCCTGAACGCCGGCATGGAGCCGGGCGTTGTCGCCGACAAGGTGCGCAACCTGCCGATCGGTTGGGGCCTCAACGCCGCGACCGGCGAGTACGTCGACATGCTCGCCGCCGGAATCAATGACCCGGTAAAGGTCACCCGCTCCGCGCTGCTCAACGCCGCGTCGATCGCCGGGCTGTTCCTCACCACCGAGGCCGTCGTCGCCGACAAGCCGGAGAAGAACCCGGCTCCGGCCGGCGACCAGGGCGGCGGAATGGACTTCTAGGTCCCCACCGCCGGACTGCTTCACGGTTCGACTGTTTCACCGTTCCACAACACAGGGCGCTTCCTTCGGGGGCGCCCTGCGTCGTTTAAGGTGCCTTCAACGCAGGAACAGGCGCGCGTTCGCCTGTTCGATTTCCGCATACTGCTGGCCGGCCTGGTTCAGAGCCATGTTGAGAGCCTCGGCGCTCTGGGCCACCTGTTGCTGAGTGGCCCGCCAATCGGTGACGGCTGTCTGGAACGCGGTCGCTGCCTGCCCCGACCACGACCCCTCCAGGGCGGTCAGCTGGGCGATGAGCCCGGCTACTTCGCTCTGGATGCGTCCGATCGAGGCACGGGCCACGGCGGTGGTGTGGAGCACGGCTTCGCTGTCGACCTGGTAGCGGGTCATGAGGAGTCCTTTCGGCAGGGGTGTGCAGAGCAGACTACGAGCCGACCTGAGCGTGCGGCCGGGATGGCTCCGCAACGTCGCATCCGTGGCGCGACACGACCTTG
This sequence comes from Cryobacterium breve, assembly GCF_004402375.1. Lineage (GTDB taxonomy): Bacteria > Actinomycetota > Actinomycetes > Actinomycetales > Microbacteriaceae > Cryobacterium > Cryobacterium breve. The sequence goes on along the minus strand of NZ_SOGJ01000010.1, from coordinate 50,675 downwards.
GGGAGGAGTGCCGTGGGCGGCGCACCCGTGATCGTCACGAGCTGACGACTGATCCCTACGAGGTGGGGACAGGGGCGACGCGTTGGGGTGCGCTCGGGGAGCAGGCAAGCGGGAACCAGACCCGGAAGGTCGCACCGCCGCCGGGGGTGTCCACGACCTGCACAGTGCCGTTGTGACTGGCCACGATCGAGGCGACGATGGCCAGGCCGAGGCCGCTGCCGCCGGTTTCGCGGGCCCGGGAGGTGTCGGCACGCCAGAATCGCTGAAAGATCTTGTCGCGGATCTGGGGTGGGATGCCTTCGCCGTGGTCGATGACGGCGATGGAGGCCCGCTGGTTGCGTCGGTCCACGGCAACCTCGAGTTCAACCGGACTGTCTGCCGGGCTGAATCGCAGGGCGTTGCCCATCAGGTTGGTGATGACCTGACGGATCTTGTTCTCCTCGGCCATGACCACGGCCTGTACGGTGGCAGGCTCGGCGACGGCTGTCGGTTCCGGGATGGATGCCGGTACATCCGTCTTGCGTGGCTTGCGCGTGCGCAGCCGGGCCAGGGTGGCGCCCGCGAAGGAGACGGAACCGCTCGCCGGTGGGCTCGTCTCCTCGGTCTTCGGACCCGATGCGTTTGCTGCGGGAACCTCGCCCGTGGAGTGCGCGAGGTCGATGGCCGGGCGATCGGTAGTGTCCTCGAACTCTGCGGGAATAGGTGTGATGACCGTGATGGTGCGACCGGGGGAGGAGGCCATGGCGTCGAGGGCGGCGTCGCGGGCAAGCGGGATCAGGTCGACCGGAGCGGGCGCGAGCGGCTTCGTCTCATCGAGTCGGGCCAGCTCCAGCAGGTCTTCGACCAGCCCCCCCATGCGGATCGCTTCCTTCTCGATCCGTTCCATGGCCTGCGCGATCTCCTCAGGCGACTGGAGGGCGCCCATCCGGTAGAGCTCGGCATATCCCCGCACCGACACGAGGGGAGTACGCAGCTCGTGGCTGGCATCACCGACGAAGCGGCGCATCTGGTCGATGGTGCGAGCGCGGTCCTTGAACAGACGGTCGATGCGGCTCAACATGGTGTTGAGGGACCGGTTGAGACGCCCGACCTCGGTATTGGGCGTGGCGCCGCCGAGGCGCTGGCTGAAGTCGCCGTCGGCGATGGCGGCGGCCGTGCGCTCAACCTCGCGCAGGGGGGCGAAGGTGGTGGTGACCAGAAGCCGGGTCAGCAGGGCGCCCACGAGCACGACTCCGAGGCCGAAGCCCAGGAAGATGGTGAGGTAGGTGGCCATGGTGTTCTCGGTCGGTTTCAGCGAGACCGCCATGACGAGGGTTCCCAGGGTCCCCTGGGGGGAGATCACGAGAGGGACGGCGACCGCGAGGAATTCGGTGTCGTGCGCCGCGCCCGTCAGCGTCATCGTCCTGCCGTCGAGTTCCATCACGGTCTGCAGGTCGAGCGAGCCCGTCACGTGGGGGAGCTCGTCGCTGGGGCGATCGCGCCACGTGTGGTCCTTGAGGCGACCGTGCTCGTCGTAGAGGGCGACGTAGTAGTCGGAGGACACCACGGCTGTGGTGCCCTGGCCGAGTGCCGCCGCCGAATAGCTGTTCGAGGCGGACTGGGCGTCAACCTGAAGCTGGGAATCGACCTGCTGGACCACATACTGACGAAGCATCGCCATGGTGCCGATCCCGGAGACGAGAAGTCCGAGGGTGAGCATCAGGACCGTGACACCCGTGATCTTGGACCGCAGGGAAACGCGGCTCCACCGCTCCGTAAGTGACTGATGCATCAGGCTTGCCAGTGTATGGGCGCTGCCTGGGACTACGCCTTGGTGGCCTTGAGCATGTAGCCGAAGCCACGCTTGGTCTGGATGAGGGGTTCCGTCGAGTGCGCGTCCACCTTACGGCGGAGGTATGAGATGTAGGACTCCACGATGCCGGCGTCCCCGTTGAAGTCGTATTCCCACACGTGGTCCAGGATCTGGGCCTTGGACAGCACCCGGTTCGGGTTCAGCATCAGGTAACGCAGCAGTTTGAACTCGGTGGGGCTGAGCTCGATGGGTGCCTCGCCCACGAGGACCTCGTGGGTGTCCTGGTCCATGGTGAGTTCGCCGGCCCGGATGACCGCGTCTTCGTCGGCGTGCATGGTGCGACGCAGGATCGCCTTGATCCGGGCCACGATCTCGTCGAGGCTGAACGGCTTGGTGACGTAGTCGTCGCCACCGACCGTCAGGCCGGTGATCTTGTCTTCCGTGTCGTCTTTTGCCGTGAGGAAGAGGATGGGGGCGGTGTAGCCGGCGGAACGCAGGCGTTTGGTCACCCCAAAGCCGTTCATATCAGGCAGCATGACGTCAAGGATGATGAGGTCGGGTTCTTCCTCGAGCACGGCAGAGATCGCCTGGGCGCCGTTGCCGACGGCGCGAACGGCGAAGCCGGCGAAACGAAGGCTCGTGGTGAGGAGATCCCTGATGTTGGGCTCGTCGTCGACAATAAGGATGCGGGGACCGTCAGTCATGACCCTAGTATCTGCGTGTTAGCTGGAAGTTCACTGAAAAGGGCGAGGGTGCGCCGAGGTGGGTAGATTGGTGGGCAAATCAGGCCGATGCGGGGTTGGGAGACCAAGATGCGCGTACCGATCTTTGTAATTGTGGGGGCCGGGCTGGCCGGGGCCCGGGCGGCCGAGGCCATCCGCTCGGAAGGGTTCGACGGAGGCATCGTGCTGCTCGCCGGGGAAGACGAGCACCCCTATGTGCGGCCGCCCCTGTCCAAGGATTACCTGGCCGGCACTTCGGCGCGGGACACGATCGACGTGCACCCGGCCGAATGGTACCGGGACCGCGGCATCGACGTGCGGCTGGGGAACCGGGTGACCGGCTTGGCCCTGGACACCCACGAGGTCACCCTGGAGGAGGGACGTGCGGTGCGCTACGACAAGCTGCTCCTGGCCACCGGTGCGTCGTCCCGGCGCTTCCCCGGCTCGGGTGCCGCACTGGATGGTGTGCACCACCTGCGCACGGTCGTGGAGTCACAGGCGCTGCGAGCCGAACTCGAGCCGGGCAACCGGCGCGTGGTGATCGTCGGGGCGGGCTGGATCGGCTTGGAGGTCGCCGCCGCCGCCCGCGGATATGGGAACGCCGTCACGGTCCTCGGCCGGGAGGGTGCTCCGCTGGCCGCCGTGATCGGCGCCGAGGTTGGGTCAGTGTTCGCCGAGCTGCATCGCGTGAATGGTGTTGAGCTGCGTACGGGCACTCGGACCGTGGATCTGATGGGGGCTGGGGGGCATGTCACGGGAGTGCTGCTCAGCGACGGAGAGGTCGTCCCGGCCGACGTCGTCGTGGTGGGCATCGGCGCCGAGCCGAACACGGAGCTGGCCCGGGACGCGGGCATGGCGGTCGACGACGGCATCGTGGTCGACGCGGCCTTCCGGTCGATCGACCCGGATGTCTACGCGGTCGGCGACGTCGCATCCGTCTTCCACCCCGTGCTCCGGCACCACCTGCGCCTCGAACACTGGGACAACGCCGAGCGGGCCGGCGCTGCCGCGGGGCGGTCCATGCTCGACCAGGCGGTGAGCTACGACGCCATTCCGTACTTCTACACGGACCAGTTCGATCTCGGGATGGAATACTCGGGGTACGGAACCCTGGCGCGGGGCGCGGAGGTGGTGTTCCGCGGCGACCGGGCCGGCCGGGAGTTCATGGCCTTCTGGGTGGCGGACGGGCAGGTCGTCGCCGGCCTGAATGTGAATGTCTGGAATGTCAACGAGACCGTGCAGCGCTTCATTCGGACGGGAGTGCGGGTCGACGCGTCCCGGCTCGCGGATGAGAGCATTGCACTTGACGAACTACTCGCCGGTGCACCCGACTGAAGGACCTGACATGGACAACGCGATCACCCGGCCCGGCCCGTCGCTGCCCTACCTGATCCACCCGCAGCGACTGATCGGCGGGCGCATGTTCGACTTCTCCCGGGAAGTCGCCGTGATGGCCATCGTCAACCGCACGCCGGACTCGTTCTACGACAGGGGCGCGACCTTCGCCCTCGATGAAGCTGTGAACGCCGCGCGGCGTGCGATCTCCGACGGCGCCGACTGGGTCGACATCGGCGGTGCGAAGTTCGCGCCCGGTCCGGCCATCCCGATCGAGGAGGAAATCGATCGGGTCGTGCCGGTGATCAAGGCGCTCCGCGGTTCGGGCGCCGTCATCTCCGTGGACACGTTCCATCCCGCCGTGGCGCGGGCGAGCCTGGTTGCCGGCGCCCACGTGATCAACGACACCACGGGGGTGCATGATCCCGTCATGGCCGATGTGGTCGCGGACAGCGACGCCACGCTCGTGATCACCCATAGCCTGGCGCCGCCGCGCACACCGTGGCCGGCGCCGGCCTACGGGGACGTCGTGGACGAGGTCGGGGCGTTCCTGCGTGAGCGGGTCGAGCTGGCGCTCGGGCGGGGCGTGCCGGCAGCTCGGATCCTCGTCGACCCGGGTCACGACCTGAACAAGAACACCCGCCACTCGCTGGAGCTGACGCGCCGGCTCTCCGAAATCACCGCGCTCGGCTATCCGACCCTGGTGGCCGTGTCGAACAAGGACTTCATCGGGGAGACGCTGAACCGGGAACGCGGGGCCCGCGTGGAGGGGTCGCTGGCCGCCGCCGTGTTCAGCATCCTGCAGGGGGCCCGCATCGTGCGCATGCATAACGTGAGCGCCGCAGTCGACGCCGTGCGGATGACCGAGGCGATGCTGGGCTTCCGCGAACCGGCGTATCTGCGCCACAACCTGGCCTGACGATGCTCGAGCGTGAGGAGCTGATCATCCGTTATGCGGTGATGGACCGGGCGGTTCCGCACCTGCGGGTGAACTTCATCGCCAGTCTTGACGGCGCGGCCACCCGGGCGGGGATGAGCGGCGGGCTGGGGAACACCGACGACAAGCTCGTCTTCGACACCCTCCGGACACTCACCGACGTGATCGTGGTCGGTGCGGGAACGGTGCGCGCCGAGGGGTACGGCGGTATCCGTCTCGATCCGGCGGATGCCGCCTGGCGGGTCGGTGCCGGGCTCGGTGCCCAGCCGCCGGTCGCGGTGGTCTCCTCGAGGCTGGACCTCGACCCGTCGCATCCGCTCTTCGCCGACGCCGCGGTGCGCCCGTTGGTCGTGACGCACGCGGCATCGCCGCTGCAGCGACGCCGCGATTTGGCCGAAGTGGCCGACGTGTTGGTGTGCGGGGAGGACGCCGTAAACCCGCGCCAAATGGTGGCGGCGCTGGCCGAGCGCGGGCTGGTGCAGGTTCTCTGCGAGGGTGGGCCGCACCTGTTCGGCGCACTGATCGAGGCGGACTGCATTGACGAGCTGTGCCTGACCGTCAGCCCCGTGCTCGAGGGCGGCCCGGCCGGGCGGATCGCCCTGGGCAGAGACACCGCAAGCAGGGACATGTCCCTGCTGCACGTACTGACCGCCGGCGACATGCTCTTCCTGCGCTACGCCCGCCGACGCGCATCCTGACCGCCGCACACACCATTTTTCTCTGTGGGGAGAGGGCTAGACGGCTGCGGTCTGAGCGTCCAGGTTCTGGGAGTCGAGGATCGTGTAGGAGTAGCCCTGCTCGGCGAGGAAACGCTGACGGTTCTGGGCGAAATCCTGGTCGACCGTGTCCCTGGCGACCAGAGTGTAGAAGTTCGCGGACAGGCCGGATTCCTTCGGCCGGAGAAGTCGGCCGAGGCGCTGGGCCTCCTCCTGGCGCGAGCCGAACGATCCCGACACCTGGATCGCGACGGTGGCCTCCGGCAGGTCGACGGAGAAGTTCGCGACCTTTGAGACCACGAGCAGGTTCTCCTCGCCGACCCGGAACGCCTGGTAGAGGCGTTCGCGTTCGTCGACTGGGGTCGCTCCCGTGAGCTTGGGGGCATTCAGGGCGTCAGCGAGCTCATCGATCTGGTCGAGGTACTGGCCGATCACGAGGATGCGTTCCCCGGGGTGCTTGGCGACGAGCCGCCTCACGACGTCGAGCTTGGCGGGCGCGGTGGCGGCCATCCGATAGCGTTCGTCATCGGCAGCGGCGGCATAGCTGAGCCTCTCGGATTGCGGCAGGTCGATCCGCACCTCGTAACAGGAGGCAGGGGAGATGAAGCCCTGGGCCTCGATCTCCTTCCACGGCGCGTCGAACCGCTTGGGTCCGATCAGGCTGAAGACGTCACCCTCGCGACCGTCCTCGCGCACCAGAGTGGCCGTGAGGCCGAGGCGACGGCGGGCCTGCAGCTCCGCGGTGAGCTTGAAGACGGGCGCCGGCAGCAGGTGCACCTCGTCGTAGATGACCAGACCCCAGTCCATGGCGTCCAGAAGCTCGAGGTGCGCGTACTCTCCCTTCCGCTTGGCGGTGAGGATCTGGTAGGTCGCGATCGTGACCGGCTTGACCTCTTTGACCTGGCCGGAGTATTCGCCGATCTCGTCGGGGGCCAGCGTCGTGCGCTTGAGCAGCTCATCGCGCCACTGGCGGGCCGAGACAGTGTTCGTGACGAGAATGAGCGTGTTGGTCTTGGCGGTGGCCATGGCTCCGGCGCCGACCAGGGTCTTGCCGGCCCCGCAGGGCAGCACGACCACGCCGGACCCGCCTTCGAAGAAGCTGGAGATGGCTTTGTTCTGGTAGTCGCGGAGTGCCCAGCCGTCTTCCTTCAAGGCGATCGGATGCGGCGTGCCCGGCGTGTACCCGGCGAGGTCTTCGGCAGGCCAGCCGAGCTTCACCAGTTCCTGCTTGAGCTGGCCGCGGGCCCACGGCTCGACCAGGAACGAATCCGGTGATGGATGCCCGATCAAGAGGGGGGCTATGCGGCGCGCGCCGGCGATCTCGGTGAGAACGGCCTCATCGTTGCTCTGCAGGATGAGCTGACCCTCGACGTCGCGCTCGATGACGAGCCGGCCATACCGGCCGACCGTCTCGGTGATGTCGACGCTGACGGTCTGCGGGATCGCGAATTTCGAATACTTCTCGAGCGTGGCCAGCATATTGGAGGCGTCGTGCCCTGCAGCGCGGGCATTCCACAGGCCGAGCCGGGTGATTCGGTAGGTGTGGATGTGCTCGGGGGCACGCTCCAGCTCGGCGAAGACGGCCAGGTCGTGGCGCGCATCCTCGGCGAGAGGGTGCGCGACCTCGAGCAAAACCGTGCGGTCACTTTGGACGATCAGCGGGCCATCAGACATAGCCGTCAATCCTACGCCCGGTCAGCGAGAAGGCTCGCACCGCTTACGGAGCCGGCGTGATGCTGATGATGCTGGACAGGGGAAGGGTGCGCTCGATGTCGGCCCGGCGGTCCCGGGCGCGGAATCGCCCGCCGCCCACGCTCGCCGGTTCGAGGAGGTAGTCGACCACCACGCCGCCGGGCATCGCGATGCTGACGACGACGGTCTGTTTCGCCTTGATCGCCGAGTCGAGCTGGCGGGCCAGCCAGGCATCCGCTGCCTGGCCCTCGCCACCGTCGGCGGCCCGGAGCTTCTCCACCAGGGCGATGGCCGGGTCGGGCGTCTCGACGGGAACGACCCGGGCGCCGCTCTGATGGCGGCGCAGGTGCACGATCTCGTGAGCTTTGTCCTCGGCTGCGACGGGGTAGCGGGCATCGCTGAGCGCCCAGAACACCACATCGGCAGGAAACCGGCTGGTCAACCGGCTGCCCGAGGCGGCGATGAGCCCGAGGGAGGCGAGGGTCTGGTCGACGGCGATGGTGCTCAGCAGCGCTGCGTCGTCGGACTGGACATACGACTGGGCCGGGGCATCCGCCGGGTCGGCCGGACCGACGCGCACCCGCCCGTAGCGGGCGGCGGACTCACGGATCAGGTAGTCGACGGGCTGCGGGATGCCGGTCAGGGAAACCGTGCGCAGGAACTCCAGCAGAGACTCTGCGCTCTCCCCGGCCGCCAAGGCGCGATTCACGGAGGTGGCGGTGATGCGGTAGCTGAGGGCCAGCTCCCGGCTCTCGACGTCGGCGAGCCCGCGCAGGCGCGTGTCGATCGACGGGGCGAGCGGGCCGGGGGACACGATCGACAAGTCGTTCTGCAGGTAGACGGCGCCACCGGTGGCCGGCAGCGAGGCCGACATCGTGGAGATGGCACCCTCGAGGTCACCGGCCAGTACCGCGGCGCCGGCCGGACTTGTGGTCTGGTGGGCCGTGACGCCGATCAGTTCCGCGTCATCGGCGAATTCGGTGACCCGGTCGTCCATCCACTGGCCGCCGGCCGGGTAGAGCCACGCCACGTAGCTGCGCAGCACCTCGCCCCAGGACACGCCTGGCCGGTGGGCGAGGATGCCCCGCACATCCGGTGGCAGGGCCGCGTGCCAGGCCTCGGCGAGGGTCGCCCAGCGGCGGGCGGTGCCTTCGAGCAGCCAGGCTTCGCCGGCCTCCGTCGCATTCCAGTAGCCCTCGGAGTGGGCGATCAGTTCCGCGCGGGACGCGGTGGCCACGAATGAGGGCACGGCCTCGAGGTCCACGTTCATCACGGCGGCTAGGCGCTTGGTGTCGGGCAGACCGAGTCCTCCCCGACTGAGCTCGCGGGCCGGCTCGCGGGCGAGTTCGGTGACCAGTTCGGCTATTGACGACACCGCGGCGAAGGCACGCTCGGCCGCGAGCCGGTCGGTGAACCGGGTGTCGGTGTTGTCGACGCTGGCCAGCGCGGCGGGCGCGGGCGTGGACGCGAGTTCCAGCGCGTTCGGCAAGCCGAGTGTCGGCCAGGACAGGAGTTGCGTGGTCACCGCGGAGTACGGGGCGAACCGCCCGTCGGCCAGGCGGGCCAGCATGAGCGCGTCAAGTTCGGCGGCGCGACCGGCAACCTCGGCGACGTCCATGGGCGAACCCGCGAACTCAGAGAGGCGTTCGGCGAGGTCGAACAGGGAGGGCGCGGCATCTGTGCCCTGACTGGACTCACCGGCGACCGCGAGAACCGCCAGCGTGGCCCGGTCGAGCCTCGACAGTACTCGTTGGATTGCGTCCGGCTCGAGGAGAGCCTCGGCCAGATCGAAGAAATCACGGATGCCCGTGGCTGAGACCGTGCGGAGATCGATCGTGCGACGCAGCGCTGCGTCATCCAGCGCCCGAAGGCGCGAAGCGAGAGTGAGCATTGCTACTCCATATTCTGTCGTGCCTCACGAGCGCGACGCATGCCGGTCATCACCATGAGGACGATGATCAGCACGAATCCGAGAGGCAATCCAAACAGCGGCAAAGCAAGCACCGCCGGCCAGACCCCCTGGCCGAAACCGTTGTCCGCCCCTGCGCCGACTGCCGTGCCGATGATGACGGCAAAGAACGCGAGGATGGACGCACCCACCACACCCGCAACCATGTAAGCAAGGATGCGTTCGAGCCGGCTCGCGGCGTGTGGAGTTTGATTGGTCACAGACCCAAGGATACGGGGCGGGAACCGGTAGGACCGAATAGGCTGGGTCTGGTTGGCGCGCATTCCGCGCGCCCGGAATTCAGCGAGGTCCAGATGCCCACCGGCAAGGTCAAGTTCTACGACGAGGAGAAGGGTTTCGGCTTCATCACTTCCGACGAGGGCCATGAGGTCTTTCTCCACGCTTCTGCACTGCCCGCCGGCGTCACGGTCAAGGCGGGAACGAAGCTCGAATTCGGTATTGCCGACGGTAAGCGGGGCGCCCAGGCGTTGTCCGTTCGCGTTCTCGAGGCGCCGCCGAGCCTGGTCAAACTCAGCCGCAAGCCGGCCGACGACATGGCCATCATCATCGAGGACCTCGTGAAGTTGCTCGACGGAATCGGTGCGAGCCTGCGCCGCGGCCGCTACCCCGACAGCGCCCACAGCCACAAGATCGCGGCAGTGCTGCGCAAGGTAGCCGAGGAACTCGATGCATGAGTCGATCGCTGACGAGCGCCTGCTGGCCGCCGTCGACCAAGCGCGCGCGGCGCTCCTGGAAATCACACCGGATCACACTATCGGCGAACCCCTCGGGCATATCGTCGAAGGCGAGCAGGTGCTCTCGCTGCTGTTCGACTGCACCCTGGCCGGCTACCCTGGGTGGCGCTGGACGGTGACCCTGGCTCGCGTCGACGCGGACGACCCTACGGTGCTGGAAGCTGAGCTCACGCCGGGCGATGAGGCTCTGATCGCGCCCGAGTGGGTGCCGTGGTCTGACCGCCTCGCCGACTACCGCATGGCACAGGAACTCGCGGCGGCCGGAGCCGCAGCGGACGCGCTGGATGTTCAGGACGATGAATCGGATGACGTCGAAACGGATGACGACGACGACGATGACGATGACGACGACGATGACGACGACGATGACGACGACGATCATGAGTCGGACGGCGACCCGCTAGCCCTCGGCGACGAGGACTTCGACGACGACCGCGGCGAAGACGTGCTCGACGGGATCGACTTCGGTGAAGGCCTAACGCCGCCGGAGGGCCACCCAGGCCAGGCCGGCCAGCCCCAGGCCGAGGCCGATGACGGCAGCCCAGAGCCACCAGCCGACCCCCGCGGCGGCGAGCTCGCCGCGGAAGACGACCGCGAGGACGATCGCCACTGACCAGGCGGCGGAGCCCGCAAGGAAAGCCATGCGGGCATCCGTGCGGGCCGGCAGCGGGTCTGGCCGACGCTCACTGTCCTTCAGCCAGAACCGCATGCCGAGCTACTTGCCCAGGTTCTGCACCACGAACTCGATGGACGCAACCAGCTGGCGCACGTCGTCGGGTTCGATCGCGGTGAACGTGGCCACGCGCAACTGGTTGCGACCGAGCTTGCGGTAGGGCTCGGTGTCGGAGATCCCGTTGGCGCGCAGCGTTTTGGCCACGGCGGCGGCGTCGATCGCGTCGTCGAAGTCGATCGTCGCGACCACCTGTGACCGGTGCTCCGGATTGACGACATACGGCGTCGCGAACGAGACGCTTTCGGCCCAGTCGTAGAGAACGGATGACGAGTCACGGGTGCGAGCGGACGCCCAGGCCAGGCCGCCGTTGTCGTTGATCCAGTCCAGCTGGTTCTCGATCAGCAGGAGGGTGGCCACGGCCGGGGTATTCAGGGTCTGGTTGAGGCGCGAGTTGTCGATCGCGTTCTTGAGGCTGAGGAACTCGGGGATGTAACGACCGCTCGCAGCGATCTGCTCCACCCGGTCGATCGCGGCCGGGGAGAAGAGGGCCATCCAAAGTCCGCCGTCGGAGGCGAGGTTCTTCTGCGGTGCGAAGTAGTAGACATCCGCCTGGTCGGCCTCGTAGTCGATGCCGGCCGCCGCGCTGGTGGCGTCGATCACGGTCAGGGCGCCGGGGTCGGCGACCACACGGGTGACCGGTGCCATGACACCCGTCGAGGTCTCGTTCTGGGGCCAGGCGTAGACGTCGACGCCTTCGGTCACGACGAACTCGCTGCGCGAGCCGGCCGGAGCCTTGATCACATCGGGCGTTTCGAGGAACGGAGCGGCCGCGGCGGCGGCGAACTTGCCTCCGAACTCGCCGAAGACGAGGTTCTGGCTGCGTCGGAGGATAAGGGAGAACGCGGCGGCATCCCAGAACGCGGTGGACCCGCCGTTGCCGATGACTACTTCATAACCGTCGGGAGCGCGGAGCAGATCCGCGAGGCCGGTGCGCACGCGCCCGACCAAGTTTTTAACGGGTGCTTGGCGATGGGAGGTGCCAATGATGCTCGTACCGAATTTAATGAGGTGATCGAGTTGTTCTTGACGGACTTTCGAAGGGCCGCAGCCAAAACGTCCATCAGCAGGCAGAAGTTCCGGGGGAATTATCAGGTTCGACATACGGCGATTCTAATGGCCGCTGTCACGGCGATAAGGTTGGGCAGTACGTGGAGAGCCGAGAGGAAAGCTGGACATGACGGATCTGATCGACACCACCGAAATGTACCTCCGCACGATCCTGGACCTCGAGGAGGAGGACATCGTGCCCCTTCGAGCGCGCATCTCCGAGCGCCTCGGGCATTCCGGACCCACGGTCTCCCAAACGGTGGCGCGCATGGAACGGGACGGGCTGGTGGTTGTCTCCGGCGACCGCCACCTCGAGCTGACCGTGGACGGGCGCAGTAAAGCCGTGCACGTGATGCGCAAGCACCGGCTGGCCGAACGCCTGCTCAGCGACGTGATCGGCCTCGAATGGGAGTTCGTGCATGACGAGGCATGCCGCTGGGAGCATGTGATGAGCGAGCGCGTCGAGCGGAAAATCCTGGAAATCCTCGGCCACCCCACCGAATCGCCGTACGGCAACCCGATTCCGGGGCTCGATGAGCTCGGCGATTCACCGGCCATGGCCTTCATGGCGGGAGTCACCAGCCTGGTCGACCTTGTCGCCGGCGCCGGCGCCCCGGTCACGGCCGTGGTGCGCCGACTGGGCGAACCGGTGCAGGTTGACCCCGAATTACTGGCCCAGCTGAAGGGCGCGGGGGTAATCCCGGGTGCCGCCGGGGTCTTCTCCGCCGTGGGGTCCTACGTGCGCGTGCAGGTGAACGGCTTCACCGACGGGCTGGAACTGCCGGGTGAGGTCGCCGGCCATATCTTCGTGGCCACGCCGTCGTCATCCGCCTGATCGCTCGTCGACCGACTGCGCGGGCCGACCACGTTTTCGTTATCAATATGTTAGGAAAAACCGCGTTTTGAGTGACAAACGACCGACTGTCACGTAGCGTGGAATCGTCCCACAGGCCAGATTCCGGTCGACGGGCACGGATCAAGACGCCTTTAACTCCCGTCTCTTGCTCCGGTTTCTCACCCGCGATGAGCGCAGTGGACGGGGCAACTCCCTAGTGTTGTCGAGGTGCCGGAGGTAAACACTTTGGCTGCATCAGGAAACAAGCTGTCCCGTCGAGCCCCGAACTCGGCTTCCATCACAATCGGTTCGCAGCACGCGGAGCTCAGTCACTATCGAGCGTCACCGCCTCGTTCCGCGAAACGGTCCCGTCGTCGTGGCGCGGTGGCGAACATCGTGTTCATGACCCTCGCCGGCGGACTGGTCGCGACCATGGCGATCCCTGCCTATGCGTTCGCCCCCTCCGAAGGCGATCACGGTGCCACCGCCACGACCGCGTTGACCCAATCGGGCGCGCAGTCCGTGGCGGTCGCGGCCCAGGCGGCGACCGTCAGTGTCGCCCGGGACGGGTTCACGGCCACGACGCCCGAGGAACTGGCCGCTGCGGCCTCGGCCGCGGCTACAGCCGCCGCCGAGGCTGTCGCCGCCGAGGAACGCCGGCAGGAGGCGGCCGCCGCAATGACGACGTACGCCGCCTCCTATTCCGGGCCGTCCACGGCGGACTACCTGGCTGCGCCCGCCTACCCGAGTTTCGACCTCGCATCCGTTTTCAGCGTCGCCATGCAGTACGAGGGCGTTCCGTATGTCTACGGCGGGGCCACCCCGGCGGGCTTCGACTGCTCCGGATTCATCATGTACGTCTACGCTCAATTCGGCATTTCACTGCCGCATTCCTCGACCGGGCAGGGCTCCGCGGGCACCCAGATTCCCGTGTCAGAGGCGCAGCCGGGGGACCTGGTCATCATGGACGGCCACGACGGGTTCTACGCTGGCGACGGCAATATCCTGCACGCGCCGTATGAGGGTGCGTCGGTGCGGGTGCAGCCGATCTGGACCAGCTCGTACACGATCGTTCGCCTCGGCATCTGAGCCCGACCGATCCGAATGTGAATGTTTCGTAACACCCGCCCGATTCGGCGCCCCACGCTTCGCGGGGTGCCGAATCTGGGTTAACCTGATGCTCTGATGTTCTGCGAGTTTTCGGGAGAGCCAATGCGCGAGCGGCGCACGATCCACACCATGGATGTGCGCTGCCGCTTCGCGTTGCGGCGGATCAGTCGAGCAAATCTGAGTTGCGCGTGTCGAGCACGTTGCGTGGCCTGTCGGGCGTTGTCATTGTGACGGCGCCTTTTTTTGTTCCCTGTTCGCTCCCTTGTTGCCGACCGTCGTAGTTCGAATGGCTGGAAGCCGTCCAGCCCTTTTCGAAAGGGAACGCATGCGCACACTGGTCCTCAACGCGGGCTACGAGCCCCTCGCCGTGGTGTCCTTCAAACGGGCACTCGTGCTGGTCATGAATCACAAGGCGACGATCGTGCAGGCCGACTCGGGGCATCCGATCTGTGCCGCCTCCGGGTCCTGGGATCGACCCAGCGTCATCCTGCTCACGCGCTACGTGCGCATCCCGCGGTCCCGTGCCATGCCCGTCAGCCGACGCGGGGTGCTGCGCCGCGACGAACACCGCTGCGGGTACTGCGGCAAATCGGCGAGCACGATCGACCACGTACAGCCTCGTTCCCGCGGGGGTCGGGACACCTGGGACAACCTCGTGGCCTGTTGCCTGCGGTGCAATAACCTCAAAAGCGACCGCACGCCCGCCGAGATGGGGTGGAATCTTTTGTTCCACCCGGGGCTGCCGGCGGGGACCACCTGGGTGGTTCGCGGGGCTGAACGTCCGCTGCCGCAGTGGGATGAATTCCTGGCGCCGGCCGCCTGATCTGTGAATGTGACGGATGTAACGGAAATGTAACGCGGGAGGGTGACTTCCCCGCTCCCGTCCTCTAGTGTTGGGAAGGCGCCGATCCCCGATCTCGGTGCCACAGAGGATTTTCTCTTGCCCTATTCCGGCGTACCCGGCACTCCTGGTTCGCCAGAGACCCCGATTTCCCCTCTTTCGCGCCGCGAACTGCGGGCCCAGCGTGAAGCTGCCGAGGCTCAGTCCGACACCGCCGTGAGCACGCCGGTGAGCAGGGACACCCTGCTCTCGGTAGAGGTCGCTGTCCCTCGGGCTGAGGCCGTGGGAATCGATGTCGCCTCGTTCGTCGCGCGGCCCAGCCGGCTCAACCCGGTGGCTCCGTCGCAGGCACCCCGCGGCATCAGCCGTCCGGTGCGCACATCGCGGATCCGACGCCCGTTGAAGATCGCGGTGACCCTTCTCGCCATTCCGGGGATGCTCCTCACCGCCGGCCTGCCGGCCTACGCGTTCTCGCCCGGAAGCGATGCCGCAGCCACCTCAACCCGGGTCGCCGGCGAGGCGCAGGGCGTCACGGTGGCCAGTGGCGTCACCGCCATCACCGTGGCCAGGGACGGCTTCACGGCCACCACGTCCGAAGAGCTGGCCCAGCGGGACGCCGATGCGCTCTCCGCGAAGCAGGCCGAGGAGGCGGCAGCGTCTGTGACCCGGTCGGCATCCGCGAACTTCGCGGTCTACACCGTTCGGGCCGAGGGCGACGACTACCCCTGGTTCGACCAGGCCACCGACAATCAGGGCGGCGGGCTGTCCCCCCTCGGCTACTACTATCGCGAATGCGTGGACTTCGTGGCTTGGCGGCTCAACCGCGACGCCGGGTCGACCGGCTCCCCATGGAACTACACATGGAGCAACCTCACGCCCAGTGGCGGCAACGCGAGCAACTGGGCCAATGCGTGGGCCGAACACGGCTGGGCTACCGGCGACGCTCCCGTCGTCGGCGCGGTCGCCTGGTTCAACTACAACCACGTTGCGTACGTGCAATCCGTCAACAGCGACGGCTCGGTTGTGCTCGAGGAATACAACTGGAACAGCAGTCACGCCTACCACACGCGCACTGTCTCGCCCAGCGAGGTCCCGCTCTTCCTATACCCGCCGGCGTAACCGCCACCCCTGCCGCGGCACGGTGGCGGCGCTGCGGCGCTGGCGGACAACCGCTAAACTGGGCTGGCCAGCCTCTGTAGCTCAACGGAAGAGCAGTTCCGTCCTAAGGAAACGGTTGGGGGTTCGAATCCCTCCAGGGGCACCAACACGAACTGCCGCTCGTACCATTCCGGTCGCCTCCGATGAAGCAATGTTCCGGAGAACACCTGTCTGGAGCACCATGATCTCCCCCCGCATCGCCTTCGTTGACGTAGACGGCACCCTCCTCGACACCGGTTCAGTGGTCGCGGAGTCGTCCGTCGAAGCGGTGCGCACCGCCCGGAGCAACGGGCATCTGGTCTATCTCAGCACCGGACGGGCTTCGGTCGAGATCTACCCCGCGATCCGCGACATCGGCTTCGACGGCACCATCACCTCCGGCGGCGGGTTCGCGGAAATCGGCGATGAGCTCGTGATCGAACGCACCATGCCCGCGGCGGCGGTGGCACGCATGATCGGATTCTACGAAGAGTCAGGGTACGACTTCTACCTGCAGTCCTTCGACGAGCTGTACCCGAGTCCCGGCGTTCGCGACCGTTTCGCGGAGTACTACGCGGCCGACAGCGTTCGTGCGGCCGGAATCGGGGCTATACCGGAATCCGTCACCGCCACCGATGACCACCCGGAACTGAAGGCGTTTGCCAATGTGCGACCGTACAGCTACACGGGCATCGCGAAATCGGTGTTCCTCGCCGGTGACCTCCGGGCGTACGATCGCGTTTCGGCCGCACTCAGCGCGGACTTCCATGTGATCACCGGCACCATCCCGCACATGGGTCGGGGCAGTGGCGAGGTGACGCTGAACGGCGTGAACAAGGGCTCCACGATTCTGCAGTTGCTCGACAGGCTCGGTCTCGACGCGGTATCCGCCCTCGGAATCGGCGACAGCAGCAACGACATCGAGATGCTGCAGGTCTGCGGCGTGGGCATCGCGATGGGCAACGCGACGGATGCCGTCAAGTCCCACGCCGACGAGGTCACCACCTCGGTGCGGCACGACGGCGTCTGGAACGCCTTCCGCCGCCACGGTCTGATCTGACCGCCGGGCACACCGGCCGCCGGGCAGACCACGACGGCGTCGATAGGCCGCGGTATGCGTCGTTGATGATGACGTAGCAGGACACCTTGCCGTTACCTCCGGGTTCTAAACTGGTGGCTCGCGGTGGCTGGCACCGCGATCGTCTGAGGAGCCTGCGTGACCCTGACCCCGATTCAGCCCGGCCAGGACGTGCTCGAGGCCGGGGACCGCACCCCCCGCGCTCGCACTCTCGTGGACATCCTGCTCATGACTGCCGCGCGGTATCCGACCGCCCTGGCTCTGGAAGACGTGGACGGCGCCGTCAACTATCGCGACCTGATCCGGCTGGTCACCGAACAGGCCGAGCAGCTCAGCCGCAGGGGGGTGCGTCGCGGCGACACTGTGGGCATCCGGATCCCGTCGGGAACCCGGGAGCTGTACCTTTCCATTCTGGCGACGCTCCTGGTCGGCGCCTCCTACGTGCCGGTCGACGCCGACGACCCCGAGGAGCGAGCGCGGCTCGTCTTCAGCGAGGCCCGGGTCGTGGGGGTCATCGGAGCCGGTGGTGTTTTCGACGTGCGCGAGGGCATCGACGCTGAAATCTTCGAAGAACGGATGCTCGCACCCGGCGACGACCTGGCCCTCGCCGGCACCATCGGCACCATGCCCACCCCCGACGACGACGCCTGGGTGATCTTCACCTCCGGATCCACGGGCGTGCCCAAGGGGGTCGCGGTGGCGCACCGCTCGGCCGCCGCCTTCGTTGACGCCGAGGCCGACCTGTTCCTCCAGGCGGAGCCGATCGGTCCCGCGGACCGGGTGCTGGCCGGACTGTCGGTCGCCTTCGACGCGTCCTGCGAGGAGATGTGGCTGGCCTGGCGGAACGGCGCCTGCCTCGTCTCGGCGCCTCGATCGCTCGTGCGTTCGGGCGTCGACCTCGGACCGTGGCTGATCAAGCATGGGGTGACCGTGGTGTCGACCGTGCCCACCCTCGCCGCGCTGTGGCCGGAGGAATCGCTCGAACGGGTGCGTCTGCTGATCTTCGGCGGCGAGGCCTGCCCGCCCGAACTCGCCGCCCGCCTCGCCGTTCGCGGCCGGGAGGTCTGGAACACCTACGGTCCGACTGAGGCCACCGTCGTTGCCTGCGCGGCCCGGCTCGACGGTGAGGGGCCAGTGCGCATCGGGCTTCCCCTCGCCGGCTGGAACCTGGCCGTGGTGGATGCCGCCGGCGCCCGCGTCGCCCACGGTGAAACGGGGGAGCTCATCATCGGCGGGGTCGGGTTGGCCCGCTACCTCGACGCCGCCAAAGACGCCGAGAAGTACGCCCCGCACGCCGACCTGGGCTGGCACCGCGCCTACCGCAGCGGGGACCTTGTGCGCTACGAACGTGAGGGACTCGTGTTCGTCGGGCGTGCCGACGACCAGGTCAAGCTCGGCGGACGGCGCATCGAACTGGGCGAGATCGAGGCAGCCCTGCGCGCCCTCCCCGGGGTGGCAGGGGCGGCCGCGGTCGTGCAGACCACCCCCGCGGGCAATCAGGTTCTGGTCGGCTACCTAGCCCAGGGGGAGGGGGCGGTGTTCGATCGGTCGGCTGCCAACATCCGCCTGCGCGAGGAATTGCCGGCCGCGCTCGTGCCGCTGCTGCACATCGTAGACGAGCTACCCACGCGCACCTCCGGCAAGGTGGATCGCCTTGCCCTGCCCTGGCCGCTGCCGACCACGGGCGGCGAGCGAACGGATGCCCTCACACCCACGGCGGCCTGGCTCGCCGGCGGCTGGGCCGCTATCCTCGGCGTGCCGGCCGACGACCCGGACGCTGACTTCTTCGCCCATGGCGGCGGCTCGCTCTCGGCCGCGCAATTCGTGTCGACGATCCGCGAGCGCTTCCCCGACACGCGCGTCTCCGACATCTACGACTACCCCCGGATCGGGTCCCTCGCCGACGAACTCGACGGGCGTGCGCCCACGGCGCCGAGCAGCGGCCGCACGGTGCTGCCGGTGCCCCGGCGCAGCCAGCTGGCCCTCACCCTGCTGGGGGTTCCTCTGCACGTGCTGGTTGGCGCGCGATGGTTGGTCTACCTTGCGGCGGCGAACAACCTGCTCTCCGACTGGGGTGGAGCATCCTTCGCACCCACGATCTCCTGGTGGTGGGTGGCTCTCGGGTTCCTGCTGTTCGTCACGCCGCCCGGCAAGATGGCCGTCTCCGTCGTCGCCGCGCGACTGCTGCTGCGCGGGGTGGAGCCGGGCAACTATCCCCGGGGTGGCTCCGTGCACCTGCGCCTGTGGCTGGCCGAACAGGTGGCGCTGCTCTCGGACGCCGTGAGCCTCTCCGGTGCCCCCTGGATCAGCTACTACGCGCGGGCCCTCGGCGCCCGCATCGGCACCGACGTCGACCTGCACGCCCTGCCGCCGGTGACGGGGATGCTCACGATCGGTTCGGGAGCGGCCATCGAACCCGAGACCGACCTGTCGGGCTACTGGATCGACGGCGATGTGTTGCGCATCGGGTCGGTACGGATCGGCGCCGGCGCCACGGTCGGCTCACGAAGCGCCCTGTTCGGCGGGGCCCGCATCGGGGCCGGTGCCGTGATCGAAACCGGCTCGGCCGTGTCCGGACCAATTCCACCGGGCGAACGCTGGGCCGGATCCCCGGCCGCCCGGGTGGGCGCCGCCCACGGGGGGTGGCCGGCCGAACGCCCGCCGCGGGGACGCCGCTGGCTGACCGCTTTCGCCGCCGGGGCCATCGTGATGACGGCCCTGCCCGTGACCGCGGTGCTCGTCGGCGCACTGCTCGTTGGCGTCGCGATCGGGGACGCCGCCACCCTGGCCGACGCAGTCGACCGGGCCGCCCCGGCGACCCTGGTCGCGGTGCCGGTCGCCGGCCTCGTCTACGCGGGACTGGTACTCCTCGCCGTGCGCGCGCTCGGTGTGGGCCTACGTGAGGGGTACTACCCGGTGCGCAGCCGCATCGGCTGGCAGGTCTGGATGACCGAACGCATTCTGGACAGCGCCCGGACGCTGCTGTTCCCGGTCTACGCGAGCCTGCTCACCCCGATCTGGCTGCGCCTGCTCGGCGCGAAGGTCGGCGCGGGCGTGGAAGCGTCCACCGTGCTGCTGATTCCGGCCCTGACGACCATCGCGCCGGCCGCCTTCCTGGCCGACGACACCATGGTGGCGTGCTACGAACTCGGCGGCGGCTGGCTGCGCATCGGGCCGGCAAAGGTCGGTCGTCGGGCCTTCCTCGGCAACAGCGGCATCGCGGGTGCCGGGCGCACCGTGCCACGCAACGGGCTCGTCGCCGTGCTCTCCTCCACCCCGCGCAAAGCGAAGCGCGGGTCGTCGTGGCTGGGCAACCCACCCGAACGGCTGCGTCGCACGGCAACGGATGTCGACGAAGCCCGCACCTTCCACCCGCCGGCCCGGCTCGTCACCTGGCGTGCACTGTGGGAGCTACTGCGCATCGTGCCGGTCATCGTCACCGCACTGATCGGCCTGGGGGTGCTCGCCGCGCTCGAAGCGCTCTGGCTTCTGCTCGGCGTGGGCTGGACCATTGCGCTCTCGGGCCTGGTGCTGCTGGCCGCGGGGGCCGTCGCCGCCGTTGTGACCACGGTCGCGAAGTGGCTGCTGATCGGCCGCATCGACGCCACGGAGCATCCGCTCTGGTCATCATTCATCTGGCGCAACGAAGTGTCGGACAGCTTCGTGGAGATGGTCGCCCGACCCTGGTTCGCCGCGAAGGCGGCCGGAACGCCGGCGCTCGCCGTGTGGCTGCGCAGCCTCGGCGCCAACGTCGGGCACGGGGTCTGGTGCGAGTCGTACTGGCTGCCCGAGGCCGACCTGGTGACCATCGGGGATGGCTCCACCGTCAACCGGGGCTGCGTTGTTCAGACGCATCTGTTCCACGACCGGATCATGCAGCTTGACCGGGTCACCCTGGCGGCCGGGGCGACGCTCGGGCCCCACAGTGTGATCCTGCCCGCCGCCGGCATCGGCGAGGGAGCGACCGTGGGACCTGCCTCGCTGGTGATGCGCGGCGAGCGCGTGCCGGCCGGCTCAGTGTGGTCGGGCAACCCGATTTCGCCCTGGCGCGCCCCTCCGTGGCAGACTTGATGCCCATGCCTCGCACCCCGCCGAAGAGTCCCGCCAAGACTTCTGTCAAGAGTCCCGCCAAGAGTCTCACCTCCCTGCCGCCCAAGCCGGCGCTGCCCGCGGGCGGCGCGACCCACGGCTCTGCCTCGGCGGGCGACCCTTACCTGCCGGGCAACGGCAACGGCGGGTACCTCGCCCTGCACTACGACCTCGACCTCGACTACCGGGTGTCGACCAACCAGCTGCGCGGAACGGCGACCATGACCGGCTTGGCGTCCATGAGCCTGGACCGATTCTGCCTCGACTTCGACGGCCTCACCGTGGACCGCGTCACCGTCGACGGGGTGCGGGCGCAGAAGGTCAGCCAGAACTCGCGCAAGCTCACGATCACGGTGGCCACGACGATCGAAGCGGGGGAGCGGTTCGAGGTCACCGTGCGGTATCGCGGCACGCCGCATCCGTTGAAGAGCATCTGGGGTGAGGTCGGCTGGGAGGAACTGGACGACGGCGTGCTCGTTGCCGGGCAGCCCACTGGCGCGGCGTCGTGGTTCCCCTGCAACGACCACCCGAGCAACAAGGCCTCGTTCCGCATCCGGGTCAGCTGCGAAGACCCGTACACGGTCGTGTCGAATGGCGCTCTGATCGCCCGCACAACCCGGTCAGGCCGCACCAGCTGGACCTACGAGGTGAAGGAACCGATGGCCACCTACCTGGCCACGGTTCTGATCGGTCGGTATCGCCGTGCCGACGTGGTGGCGGCGCCGGTGGCCCAGCGCATCTTCTTCCCGGCCAATCTCGCCCGCGAGGTGGCCGTGGACTTCGCTCGACTCCCCGAGATGATCTCCCTCTTCGACAGGCTCTTTGGTACCTACCCTTTCGGTGGCTACTCCGTCGTGGTCACCGACGACGAGCTGGAGATCCCGCTCGAGGCGCACGGTCTCGCCATCTTCGGCCGCAACCACGTCGATGGTGTGCACGGCAGTGACCGGCTGATCGCCCATGAGCTGGCCCACCAGTGGTTCGGGAACAGTCTCACCGTGTCCCGATGGCAGGACATCTGGCTGCACGAGGGGTTCGCCTGCTATGCCGAGTGGTTGTGGGCGGAGGCCAGCGGGGGACTCTCCGCGGATGCGAGCGCCGCCGTGCACCGCGCCGAGATCGAGGCGCTGCCGAGCGACATAGTGGTGGGCGACCCGGGCCCGCACGACATGTTCGACGACCGGGTCTACAAGCGCGGCGCGCTGGCCCTGCACGCGCTGCGCCGGTCGCTCGGAGACGAGGTCTTCTTCGGCGCTGTGCGCGCCTACACGCGGGCACGCCACCACGGTTCCGTCTCCACGGAGGACCTCGTCGAGTTCTTCACCGTGCAGACCGACAGCAGCGACATCCGCCGCATCGTGGACCGCTGGATCTACCGGACGGCGCTGCCCAAGCTCTAGGCCGGTCCGTACGGTTGTCGCCGTTGCAGACGGATGAGCGCAGCCGGCGTCGAGTCGTTCGGTTCGGTGTCACCGACGGATGTCGGCGGCCGGCACCACCCGCACGGTCGGCCCGTCCGCGGCGAACCCGTCCTCCGCGAGCACGGCCACCGTGCCGACGAGCCCGGCACCCGGCTCGAAGCCGCGCAATCGCAGGGCGTCAACAGGGAAGGCGGATCCGCGCCAGGCGGTCAGGCCGGGGTTGCCCGGGCCGTCGCTGCCAGGCAGTGCGACGGTCAGGTCGCGCGGGTCCACCCGGAGCCCGTCGCCCGTGCACTTCAGGGCAGCCTCTTTCGCGGTCCACAACTGGGCCCGGGCTGCCACGGCGTCGGCGCTCGGCACCCCGGCCAGGGCGGCGAGCTCGGCCGTCCCGAACGCGACCGCGTCGAACCCGGCTCGGGACACGGCCGCCAGGGTCTCGACGTCGACGCCGACCGGGCCGAGGAATGTCAGGGCGAGGGCCACCACTCCGCCCGCGCGGCTGAGACTGACGTGCAGCGGTCGTGAGGCGGTCAGGTGGCCGGTCCCCGTCCCGGTCTCGGTCCCGGTCTCGAACGACAGCGCCACCTGCGGCCGGCCGTGGTCCCGTCCGCCGCAGTGCGGGCAGCTGCGCTCGATCTGCACCGAGTGCGGAGCAACGCCGAGCACCCACGCGGCAGTGGCGGCCAGTAGCAGCCGATCAGCGGCATCCGTGGTCCTGCGCGCGCCGACCACCACCACGACGTCGCCGGCTCGGTCGGGGTTCACGCCCCCAACCTACCTCCCCGCCGCCGGAGTCCGGTCAGCGGGTGACGCCCCCGGTGCGACACTGGTAGCTGTTATCTAAGGAGAGCGCGCGTGGCACTGATCGACAACGCTGTATATGTGAACGGCCACCGGGCGGCGAACCCGGAGTCGCTCGACGAGACCTTCGAAATGATGAAGGCCCACCACGGCTTCGCCTGGATCGGGATGTACCGGCCTTCGCCGGACGAGGTGCGCTCGGTCGCGACCGAATTCAGCCTGCACCACCTCTCCGTCGAAGACGCGCTGAAGGGCCATCAGCGGGCGAAGCTGGAGCGATTCGACGACATCCTGTTCGTGGTGCTGCGCCCGGCCCGCTACCTCGATCAGGAAGAACGGGTCGAGTTCGGCGAGCTGCACGTCTTCGTGGGACCGGACTTCGTGGCCACCATCCGCCACGCCGAGTCGCCAGACCTCGCCAAGGTGCGCGAGCGCATGGAGAAGACGCCGGAGCTGCTGGCCCTCGGGCCGGAGGCCGTGCTCTACGCCATCCTCGACCAGATCGTCGACGAGTACGGGCCGGTCGTCGCCGGTTTGGAGAACGACATCGACGAGATCGAGGACCAGCTCTTCGACGGTGACCAGGCCGTGGCGCGGCGCATCTACGACCTTTCCCGCGAGGTGATCGAGTTCCAGCGCGCGACGCAGCCGCTCGTAGGCATGCTCGAGTCACTGCAGAAGGGTTTCGCCACCCACCAGGTCCCCGCGGAACTCAACCATCACCTGCGGGACGTACTCGACCACACGTTGCGGGTCGTGGAGCGCGGCGACGCGTTCCGCCAGCTCCTCGACAATGCCCTCACGGTGCACAGCACGCTTGTCACCCAGCGCCAGAATGAGGAGACTCGTCGGTTGTCCGAGACCAGCCTGGCGCAGAGCGAAGAGGTCAAGAAGATCTCCAGCTGGGCGGCTATCCTCTTCGCCCCGACTCTCGTGGGCACCATCTACGGCATGAACTTCACGCATATGCCGGAGCTCAGCTGGGTGTTCGGCTACCCGTTCGCCCTCTCCCTGATGTTGGTGATGGGCGTGGGCCTCTACGGAGTGTTCAAGAAGAACGGATGGCTGTAGCCGGCCCCGCCGCCTCCCGCTGGGTGGCCAGCCAGGTCTCGACCTCGTCGGCCAGGGCCGCCTTCGCGGCGGGTGTCAAGAACGACGCCTCGATCCCGTTCCGGGCGAGGAGGGCGAGCCGGTCCGGGCCCAGGCCGAATTCTGCATCGAGCGCGGCCAGGTTGTCGTCGATGTAGCCGCCGAAGTAGGCCGGGTCGTCGGAATTGATGCAGACGAGCAGCCCGCGGTCGATCATCCGCACGATCGGGTGATCGGCGAGGGTGTCGATCACGCGCAGTCGCACGTTCGAGAACGGGCAGACGGTGAGCGGGATGCGGTCCCGAACGAGCCGGTCGAGGAGCGCCTCGTCTTCCAGGCTGCGGATGCCGTGGTCGACGCGCTCCACGCCGAGCAGGTCGAGGGCCTGCCAGACGTAGTCGGGCGGGCCCTCCTCGCCGGCATGCGCCACCAGGCGTAGACCGTGGGCACGGGCCAGGTCGAAGACCTCGGTGAACAGCTCGGGGGGATAGTCGACCTCGGCCGAGTCCAGGCCGATGCCGTCGATCGGAATCTCGCCGGCAAGGATCTCGCGCAGGATCTGCAGCGCCTCGTCGGCCGGTCGGTCGCGCAGGAACGTCACGATCAGCTGTGTGCTGATGCCCCACTCGTCGACTGACCGCTCCAGTGCGTCGCGCACCCCGGCCAGGGCCGTCCGGAGCGGCACTCCCCGGCTCGTGTGCGCCTGCGGGTCGAAGAAGATCTCCGCGTGCCGCACCCCGGCGGTGCGCGCCCGGGCGAGGTAGGCGCAGGTCAGATCGGTGAAGTCGACCCGTTCCCGCAGCACGTCCAGCGCCCGGTAGTAGAGATCCAGGAACGACTGCAAGTCGGTGAAATCGTACTGGGCGCGCAGTTCCGCCAGCGAGGCCCACGGCAGCGTGACCGCGTTCCGCTCGGCCAGCTCGAAGAGCAACTCCGGTTCCAGAGTTCCCTCGATGTGCAGGTGGAGTTCGACGAGGGGTAGTTTCATTGCACCATTCTCGCAAGCGGAATCGAACGAGGCCACACGCGCATCCGGAAGCCCCGATTTAGGTCAATTCGGGCCCGAATCCCCGCAATCCCGGGCCGCTTGCCGGGGAATCGGAGGTGATTGGCTTATGGTGTCGAGTGTGTGGCGCCTCGATAAGAAACTAGATGACGACGGCTTCCTGACGGAGATTCAGGATGCTCCGTCTGCCGACCCGCACAATTCCGTGGCTGCGCACGCGGTCAGCCTGGGCGATCCGTCCCTCACGGTGGGCAATGTGGCCGACCCGGTCTGGCAGCGCTGGC
This sequence comes from Cryobacterium breve, assembly GCF_004402375.1. Classification (GTDB taxonomy): domain Bacteria; phylum Actinomycetota; class Actinomycetes; order Actinomycetales; family Microbacteriaceae; genus Cryobacterium; species Cryobacterium breve. Next base: position 25,307 of record NZ_SOGJ01000010.1, on the reverse strand, counting down.
GCGACGAACTCGCCGAGGTGGGTGGCCGTTCCCCGCTGTTGCACTTCAGCGACGGCCCCCGCACCCGCATCGAACTCAGTGCCACGCACCCGGGCGGCCTGCCCCAGTTCATCACCGGCAAGACGACTCTGCTCTCCAACCTGATCCGCGACGAGCTCGCCCTGCGGAACGCCAGGTTGGCGGCCGGCGAGATCACCCAGAAGGGCATCGAACTGCGCTCCATGCGCGGCATCGAGTCGGTGAACCTTGCCATCGGCCTTGCCGAGTGGCGTCACAACGACGTGGACTACAGCGCTCCCGTTTTGCTGCGCCCGCTCGCGATCCGCCGGTACGGCCGAGACTTCGAACTCAAGCTCAAGGGCCAGCCGTTTTTGAACCCGGAGTTGGCGCGCGCACTGAACGACCAGTTTCAGATCGTCCTGGATGCCGACGCGTTCGTGGCACTGGCCGTCACCAACGGCGCCTTCAAACCGCAGCCCGTGATCGACCGCCTGCGCGGCCTCACTTCGCACCTGCCCTGGTTCAACGTGGTGCCGCGCCTCGTAGCGTCCTCGTTCGCCGACGTGGGGCGCGCGCTCGCCGCGGATGCAGCCGAGCTGGACCATCCTCTGCTCGACGCGGTCGCCGGCAACAACAACGCCCGCCGCGCTATCGAGACCGCCTACAACCCCGTCGTCCCGATCGGTCAGGACTCCCGTCCCCCGGCCACCGACACCCTGCTGCTCGACGCCGACTCCGAGCAGGAGAACGTTGTCGCGCAGATCGCGGCGGGCAACTCCCTGGTCGTCAAGACGCTCCCCGGGACAGGCGGCACTCAGACAATCGTGAACGCGATCGGCTCGCTCATCGCGCAGCACAAGCGCGTGCTCGTGGTCAGCGCCCGCCGCTCCAGCCTCGACGGCATCGCACACCGCCTGGTGCAGGTCGGGTTGCCCGGGGTCGCCGTGACCCCACGCACCCTGCGCCGGGACCTGATCCAGTCGATCACCCGCAACGAGAAGGCCACCCAGCCCATGGTCGGCGACGTGGATGACGCGCTCGTGCGCCTGCGCAAGGTGCTGCTCGACTACCGGTCGGCGCTCACCCGGCGCGACCCGGCCCTCGGGGTGTCCGTGCTCGACGCCCTCGGCGAGCTGGCGCGTCTCGCGCAGCTGCCGTCCCCGCCTTCGACCACGGCCCGCCTTGACCGCAACGCGCTTGAGCGTCTGGCCCAGGGCCGGCCACTCGCCGCCGCCACTCTGATCAAAGCCGCTGCGCTCGGCGAGTTCCGCTACGGACCCGGCGACTCGCCCTGGTACGGAGCCTCCTTCACCTCCCCGGCCGACGCCTCGGGAGCCCATCAGCTCGCCAAACGCGTCAACCAGGTCGAGTTGCCCCGCCTGCTCGAGCGCGCCGCCGGACTCGTCGGCCAGACCCGGTTGCGCCCGTTCGAAACCATCGCCGAACTCGGTGTGTACTTGCGCCTCCTGCTGGACATCCGGGAAACGCTCGACAAGTTCCAGCCCGCCGTGTTCGACCGGTCGCTGACCGAACTGATCACGGCGACCGCGTCCCGTCGGGAGTCGCCCGACATGACAGGCGCCAACCGCCGCCGCCTGCGCAAACTCGCCGTGGAGTACCTGCGCCCCGGCGTGCACGTGAGCGACATGAACGAGAGCCTGCGTCGTATCCAACAGCAGCGCACCCTGTGGCAGCGGTTCGTGGTGGCTGGTGTCACCCCCGAGGTTCCGGTGGGCATTTCGGATGTGCACGTGGCCTACCAGCGCGTCTCCGAAGACCTCGCGAGCCTCGACATCCCGCTCGGCGCGGCCGGAACGACCCGCCAGCTGTCGAACCGCCCGGTCAAGGAACTGATCCACGCCATCTCCGGGCTGGCCGCAGAGAGTGAGGTGCTCGCAAATCTTCACGAACGCACCGCCCTGCTGGCCACCCTGCGGGAGCACAATCTCGATCCGCTGATGACCGACCTGGCCCAGCGGCATGTGTCCGAGAAAGACGTCGCCGACGAGCTCGAGCTCGCCTGGTGGCAGTCCGTTCTCGAAACCATGCTCAGCGGTGACAAGGCCCTCCTGAACGCGAACACCCAGGTGCTCGACCGGCTCGAAGCGGACTTCCGCCTGGTCGACGAGGCTCACGCCTCGACCACGGGGCAGCTGCTGGCCTGGCTGCTCTCCGAGACCTGGAAGATCGGTGTTGTCGACTGGCCCGAAGAGGCCGACAACCTGAGGCGCCTGCTGCGCGCCGACCGGGCCACGCCGACCCGACTGCACAAGGCCGCCCCGCATCTGGGCCGCGTGCTCGCCCCGGTCTGGCTGGCCTCGCCCTATGAGGTTGCGGGACTGGACGACCTGATGAGCTTCGATACCGTGCTGCTCGTCGACGCCGGTGCGACAACCCTGGCCGAGAACGTGGGCGCCATCCGTCGCGGCCGACAGATCGTCGCGTTCGGCGACCCGGTCACGCAGACGCCATCATCGTTCGAGACCGGCATCACGGCCACGGCCGACGAACGCGCGGCGCAGGAGACCAACGTCGACGCTCTGCACGCCGACTCGGCCCTCGCCCGGCTCGGCGAGCTGCTGCCGACCCTCACGCTCACCCGCAGCTACCGCGCCGGCGGCGAAGACCTCGCGGAACTGGTCAACCACCGTTTCTATGGCGGGCGGATCGACTCCCTGCCGTGGGCCGGGAGCTACCTCGGCCACGGCAGCCTCACCATCAACTACGTCGCCGGCGGGCACGGCATGCCCGACGCGGACTCCGGGGCCGTGGAGAGTGTCGACGCCGAAGTCGCCAAGGTCGTCGAACTCGTCATGGACCACGCCGTCAAACGCCCCAAGGAATCGCTCATGGTGATCACGGCCAGCGCGCGCCATTCCGTGCGCGTGCATCAGGCCGTGCTCTCCGCCTTCTCCAAGCGCACCGACCTCTCCGACTTCATCCTGAAAGACCGCGCCGAGCCGTTCACGGTGCTCACTCTCGAGCAGGCCGTGGCGCAGAGCCGCGACCGCGTGATCTTCTCCATCGGCTACGGCCGCACCCCGCATGGCCGGCTTTTGACGAACTTCGGATCACTGGGCGAACCGGGCGGTGAACGGCTCCTCGCCATCGGCATGACCCGCGCCCGCCGTGCCATGGACATCGTCTCCTGCTTCCGCCCATCCGACATCGATGCGGACCGCCAGCGTCACGGCATCCTCGCTCTCTCCCAGGTGCTCAGCGAGACCGAGGCCCGCCGCAACGAGGCACAGGTTCCCGACGCGAGCGAGGCCATGCTGGTCGACCTGGCGCACCGGCTCGAGCGGCTCGGCCTCACCGTGTCGCTTGGGCACCGCGGCAAGCTGGCCCTGGCCGGCTCGCACGCGGGCCGCGCCGTCGTGGTCGAAACGGATGCCGTCGTCGGACGGTCGAGCCTGCGCGAGTCCCTGAGGCTCCGCCCCGAAGTACTGCGCCGTCTCGGTTGGCACTATCTGCGTGTGCACAGCTTCGAACTGTTCAGCAACCCGGATGCGGTGGCCGCGCGGGTGGCCGCCCTCGCTGGGGTGGCGGTGCCGCCAGCTGCCGGCGGCTCAGCGCCCCGTGGTTCGGCACCGCATGGTCCGTCCGCGCCTGGTCCATCCGGCACGGTGCGCCGACCTGGTGTCTGAGCGTCGGGAACCCGTGGGGGCTGACGCGCGTCTCGGTCCTGCCGAACCCGAACCCCGAACGTCGGCATCCGCCGCGGCCCGGACGTCGGCGGTCGTCGTACCCCGGCAATCGGTCGTCAAGTCGGTCGGCATCTCGCGGCGCGCCCGACTGACGCCGGCCCCTGACACCGACCCGAATCCACATCCCCCGGTCCTGCGCGAGGAGGGCGGTATCGTGCCTGCCAAGCCTGGTGGACCGGGAACCCATGGTGTCAACGACGACCGGCTTCGACAGGACCGTCCGCCGCACTGGTAGTAGGCCGCAGGCGTTGCGCGACTGCCTGACTCTCCCGGGGGTCGGGCGGATTGAGTCGGCTCGGGCTGCACTGAGTCGGCTTGGTCTGAGCCGAGCGTGCTCGTGTGGCTACCTCAGGACATCCGTCGCCCGCCCGCACCGGCCGTCACGCACCAGCGCGGAACCAGAGTGGATGTTCGGCGTGGCCGCACGTATCTCCTGAGTTGGCCACAACCCGCCCGCGCCTCGGTCGTGTCCCACGTCCACAGGACCGGGCGGAATCAGCGTGCGAGCGCCCCGCCGTGCGGTCGGGACTCGCCCGGCTAAAGGGTGTGCTTCGGACCCTGCTCGATGGTGGCGCCGGAGGCCAGCAGGTCGCGGATCTCCATCAAAAGATCGAGTTCGGTCTCCGGGGCGGCTGCCTCGGTGGGGGTGGGAAGCCCGGCTGCACGTCGGCGCTCCTGGGCGTGCTTGACGTGGTTGAGCGGCATCACGAAGACGAAATAGACGACGGCCGCGACCAGCATGAACTGGATGGCCGCGGCCAGCACGATCCCGAACGACAGCTCCCCGCCGCCCGGAAGCTCAACGACCATAGTGCCGGCCAGGCTCTCCGAATTGAAGATCGCCGCGATGAGCGGGTTGAAAATGCCCGTGACGATGGCTTTGACCACCGCCGTGAACGCTGCACCGATCACCACGGCGACGGCCAGCTCGATGACATTGCCGCGCATGATGAATTCTTTGAAGCCCTGAATCATGGAGATACTCCGGTGGTGTTTCGGCGCCGGGACAGGCGAAGGATGAGAGTGGAGGGTTATGAAGACTTCGTGGCGGGCGCGGAGGTGCTGCTGCTGGCCGTGGCCTTCGCCGCGGGGGCCGAGCTGTCCTTCGTGGGGGCTGCGGACTTCTCACTGGAAGAACTGGAGGAGCTGGAGGAGCTGGAACCCGCGTCGCCCGACTTGGTCTCGGACTTCGTGTCCGACGTCTTCGACGAGCGCTCGAGGGAGCGCTTCGCATCTGACCGGGCGTCGTTGCTGTAGAAGCCGGACCCGCTGAAGGTCACGCCGATCGATGAGAAGACCTTGCGCAGCTTGCCACCGCAGGTGGGGCAATCGGTGAGCGTGTTGTCGGTGAAGGCTTGCTGGATGTCGAACGCGGTGTCGCACTCGGTGCAGCGGTAGGAATAGGTAGGCACTGGAACTCCGATGGGGGAACCGGCTCGAGGGCCGGAATCTCCGATTGTGAAATGGCTTTCGTGGAACGGGCAGTTGTGGAAAAGAGGAGTGGGTGAAGGTTAGAACGCGATGATGCGCGTGGGGGTGACCAGGCCGTCGACCGGCTGGTCGTGCACCTCGCGGGGCACCTCGTCGACGAACTCGTTGTCGAAGACGACGGCGTACACCGGAGGGCACTTATCCATCGAGCCGAGGGTCTTGTCGTAGTAGCCGCGACCCCAGCCCATGCGCAGGCCGGACGCGTCGATGGCGGCGGCGGGCACGATGATCAGGTCGACGTCATTGATCGCGATCGGTCCCAGCAGGCTGCCGGCGGCCTCGGGGGCCCCTGACAGGCCTTCGAACTCGGTTTGGTCTTCGCCCACGGTCCAGTCGAGCAGGCCATCATCTCGGGAGACCGGGAACAGCACACGGATTCCCTGGGCCTCCGCCCAGTTCACGAACGGCCGGGTGTCCGGTTCGTTGCGGCTCGACAGGTAACAGGAAATCGACCGGGCCGAGAGGTCCAGGGTGATGCTCTGCAGGTTTTGGGTGAGGCCGGCTGCGGCTGCATCCCGCTCCACCGAAGTCATGTTCTGGCGGCGCTCCCGCAGCTCGGCGCGGAGCGCGCGCTTTCGATGACCGATGTCGGAGTCCATATATCTCATCCTAGATGCCGATATCGTAGGGACCATGGGGACAACAATTACCAAGGCCGTCATTCCTGCTGCAGGACTGGGCACGCGCTTCCTTCCGGCAACCAAAGCCATGCCGAAGGAAATGTTGCCGGTCGTCGACAAGCCGGCAATCCAGTACGTGGTGGAGGAAGCCGTGTCAGCTGGCCTGACCGACGTGCTGATGGTCACCGGTCGCAACAAAAACGCGCTGGAGAACCATTTCGACCGGATGACCGAGCTTGAAGCGATCCTGAAGAAGAAGGGCGACCAGAGCCGCCTCGCGAAGGTCAACCACGCCACCGACCTCGCCGACATCCACTACGTGCGCCAGGGCGACCCGCTGGGTCTCGGGCACGCGGTGCTTCGGGCCAAAATGCACGTGGGCAACGAGCCCTTCGCCGTGCTACTCGGTGACGACATCATCGACGAGCGCGACCCGCTGCTCGCGAAGATGCTGTCCGAGCAGGGCAACCGCAACACGAGCGTCATCGCCCTGATGGAAGTCGATCCCTCACAGATCCACCTCTACGGCGCCGCCGCAGTCGAGCCGACCGACGACCCCGACGTGGTTCGGGTGACCGGACTGGTTGAGAAGCCGGACGCGGCGGATGCCCCGTCGAACTTGGCCATCATCGGCCGCTACGTGCTGCGCCCCGATGTGTTCGAGGTGCTCGAGCACACCCTGCCCGGCAAGGGAAACGAGATCCAGCTCACCGACGCGCTGCAAGAGATGGCGGCGAGCCCGGATGCCACTGGCGGCGTGTACGGTGTCATCTTTCGCGGCCGCCGCTACGACACGGGCGACCGCCTCGACTACATCAAGGCCATCGTTCAGCTCGCGGTAGACCGCGAAGACCTTGGACCCGACCTGCGGCCGTGGCTGCACGAGTTCGTCGCCACCCTGGAGTAGGAGTGTGCGGCTACATTAAGGGAACACCATTACGGGATTGAGTAGACGGGCACACTGTGGCGATCGCACTACCGACGCTTCATGACGGGCCGGTCACTTTGCGGCCGATCCGGTTGCGCGACGACAGGAACCTCGAGCACTCCCTGATGGAGAACCGAAGCTGGCTGCGCACCTGGGAGGCCACGAGCCCCTACGCGCCGATGTCCTTCGACACGCGTTCCAGCATCCGAAGCCTGCTCGCGCACGCGCGCACCGGCAGCGGGCTGCCGTTCGTGATCGAATACGACGGCGAACTGGCCGGTCAGCTCAACGTCTCCTCGATCACCTGGGGCTCGCTGTCGTCGGCCACCATCGGGTACTGGGTGGGCGAGGAATTCGCGGGCAAGGCGATCACGCCGACGGCTGTGGCGCTGGCCACCGACTACTGCTTCGGCCAGTTGGAGCTGCACCGAATGGAGATCTGCATCCGTCCCGAGAACGTGCCGTCGCTGCGGGTCGTGGAAAAGCTCGGCTTTCGCTACGAGGGCCTGCGCCGCCGGTTCATCCACATCAACGGTGACTGGCGCGACCACTTCTGTTTCGGTCTGGTGGCCGAAGAAGTGCGTCAGGGTGTGCTGCGCCGGTGGAAGTCGGGCCAGGTGCCGGCTGACGCTGCCCGGGTGACGGACGTCGATCGGACGGCCGCGGCGCATCCGTTGACGGTGACTGACCGGTGAGACTGGTAATTGGCCGTGACACACCCTCGGTAATCATCCCCGCAACGCCGTGCCCCTCCTACCTTAGAAACTATGAGTAGCGAGGTTCTCGGCGGGGGAGTGATGATTGCGGTTGCCGCTGCCTTGTGGGTGACCTACCTCATGCCGACCTGGGCGCGCCGACGCCAGTATCTGGCCACCGAGCGCAACGCCGTGCGGCTGCAGCAGACCATGCGCATTCTCGCCGAAACGTCCGAGGTGCCGCAGCAGGTGCGTCTCGAAGCGAACGCTCGCACCGTGATGACCCAACGCAAGCTGCTGGCCCAGGCCGAGGACGACGCCCGCGCCGAGGCCAAGGCCGTGACGGATGCCGCGGTAGCCGCCCGGCGGTCGGCCGCAGCCCTGGCGGCTGCGAACCGTGCCGCCGCCGCACAGGCCGTTGCAGCCCAGGCTGCCACAGTGCGCACTCAGATCGCGGCGTCCGGGTCTACCCTGTCTGCGGCGGCCGAGCGTGGCCGTCGCCTGCGTCGGGTGCGCGCGCTGACTTCACTCACCCTTCTGGTCGGCACTGTGCTCTTCGTCACTGGGATCGTCGCGGTGGCGACCGGTGGAGCCTGGACGGCCCTGGTCAGCGGTTTGGTCGTTTCCACCCTCGCTTTCGGCGCCCTCTCCCGACTGGCGCGCACGGCACGCCGGGCCAACCGGTTGGCGGCGGCCGCCGGGTCCGGGGTCAAGACTCACGTGCGGGTTGGTCAGAAGTTCGAGCCGGTTCAGCTGGATGAGACGCCCGTCGTCGCCTCGAGCTGGACGCCGCTCCCGTTGCCACGGCCGATGCATCTGTCGCGCGGATCCGTCGCCCAGGCAGCGATGGCATCTGTGGACGCCTCCGCCGAACTGCGCCGGGTTGCCGCCGAGGCTGAACTCGCCCGCCGCGCCGCGGCCCTCGAGGTCGCGGTCACCCCTCTGAAACGTGTGACGGTCGCGGCGCCTGCTGCCGCGCCTGCCGCGCCTGCCGCGGCGCCGCTCGCCGCGCCTGCCGCGAGCCGGTTCGCGTCGATGGGGGTCGTCGGCGACACCGCGCCCGGCATGAGCGACCTCGACGACGTGCTGCGCCGTCGCCGCGCCGTCGGCTAGTCGCATCCGCACCGGTCGCATCTGCAGTTGTCGAATGCGCGCCGGTCGCGTCTGCACCAGACGAATGCGCACCGGTCGCGTCTGCACCGGTTGCGTCTGCACCAGACGAATGCGCACCGGATCGGGCTCTCCCGAGCGGGTTGACACAACTCGGTCGCCGCGCGTGATATTCTGCATAAGCGGTTGGGGGCTATGGCGCAGTTGGTAGCGCGTCTCGTTCGCAATGAGAAGGTCAGGAGTTCGAATCTCCTTAGCTCCACCGAGATAGATTATTGAAAGGCCCCCGGGAAACCGGGGGCCTTCTTCTTTTTCCTCCCGTCACGAAGGCCGCGCATTGGCCTCCGAACGCCTCCGCCCGAACGTAAATGCGGAGTTTTTTGGGCGTCGTGGCGTGTTGTGCCTTGGGCGACCGGCGTGTCGCGAAAATCTCCTTCTTTTGCGCGCGGGGCTGTGGTCAAGTCCCTGGCGCACAGCGTCCCCTGATCGTCGAGTGTCAGTTGCCGCGGATAGCGTGGGCCTGCGTCGACTCAGGCGCAGGGCGGAGTGTGCGGGTGGCTGGCCTGACTGTTGGTGTGGCAGGCGGCATTGTGGCCGGTGTGGCCGGTGTGGCCGGTGCAGCCGGTGCGGCAGGTGTGGCAGGCGGCATTGTGGCCGGTGTGGCCGGTGTGGCCGGTGTGGCCGGTGCAGCCGGTGCGGCAGGTGTGGCAGGCGGCACTGTGGCCGGTGTGGCAGACGGTGGTGGCACGGCCGGGTGCTTCCGCTGCGGGCACGGGGCGTCGACGACGGATGCCCGCGTGGCCTTGCTACTGCGACTGTCCGATCTGCACGCTCCTTGCGGAGACGCAGTGCAGCCAAGGTCAGCTTTTGCGTACGGTGGCCGCGGGGCGTCGCGATGACCTCGGGCAGGAGACGCAGATCGGAGTCGACTACGAGTGGTTCTGCGATCGCGGCCACTCCCGCTATGTCACCACAGTGCGGGCTGCCCTCGTGGGCTTCGGCTGCCCGAAGTGCAAGGTCAACGCCGAAGCACCCAGCGCCCGGTTCGAGGGCGGAGTGGCATTCATGAAGCCCGGATTGAGGCTGGGCACATTCATGACCGAACAATGGCTGCGGATGCTGCTGGGCAACGCATCCGTCGGCCGGAGCACGTCAACGCCGGGTGCATCAGCCGCACCAGGTCAACGCCGGGTGCTCTGCCGTAGACCGTCAACGCCGTGTGCATCAGCCAGACCGTGAACGGTATGCCGGAGGCCTGGCCGAACATCATCATTCCCGTCCTGAAGGTGGTGATGGAATACGACGATACCGACCGCGACGACCGCTCCGATCCGGGCTGAATAAGGCGTCAGAGGGCGAGAAAGACGCTGTGCTGGCCGATGTTGGCTGGGCGGTGATCCGGGTTCGGGTCGGCGGCTTGAGCGAGCTCGGTTCCCACAGCATCGCGTGCCCCGGGATATCGGTAAATGTCGTCGACCACATCATGGAGCTGCTGGGGAGATCCGCGGTACGGCAGGGGTGGAGACGCGCTTGAGTGAGTGAGTGAGTGAGTGAGTGAGTGAGTGAGTGAGTGAGTGAGTGAGTGAGTGATTCAGCGCGTGCGTGCGTGCTGGCGTGCGCGCGCGCGTGGGTGCGTGCTGGCGTGGGTGCCTGCGTGCCTGCGTAAGTGCGTGCGTGGGTGCCTGCGTGCCTGCGTAAGTGCGTGCGTGGGTGCCTGCCTGCCTGCGTACGTGCCTGTGGGCGTGCGTGCATGCGGGGACAGCTCAGCCGACGACGGTCTCCATGGTTAGCACGCTCGTGCCCTCAACATCGGTCGTGGACAGAGCCACGCGCACGGCGCCGAGTTCGACCAGCGAGGACACGTGCGTGCCACCGCAGGGGATACGCGCGCTGTGGGCGGGCAGCTCGCAGACCCAGTACCGGCGGTCGGAGAGTAGCGGGCCGTCCCGGTCGACGCGCACGCTCGCGGCCGAGGCCACCCACTCGGCAAGGGCCGTGTTCATCGTGGATTCGATCTCAGCCAACTGCTCGGCCAGGCCCTCGGTGTCGAAACCCTTGCGGCGCAGGGACTTGCCGAGCCGGTACGTGTCGACGGATCCGTTCTCGCTGATCAGGGACACGTCGATGGCGGTGCCGTCGAAATCGGGGTTGCCGAGGGAGTCGGCGCGCACCTCCTTCCTCCACCGGTCGGCCAGCGCCCGGTTGAGGGCCATGGAGGCGAGGTGGCATGCCGTGTGGCCGGCGGACAGCCGTTGCCGGTAGCCGGCGTCGACGACCACCTCGACCGTCTGACCCTCGGCCAGCCCGGTGCCTGCGTCCAATGCCGCGCCCTGGACCAGGTGAACGACGACGAAGGCCCATCCGGGCATGCCCTTCGGCACGGGGATGTCCCGGCCCAGGTACAGCGCGGACCCGTCGGTGGCACCCACAATGCAGTCCAGCACCGGCAGTTCGGTTCCCACGGTGCAGAGCAGGGCCCTGTCGGGTCCCTGGTCGGGCCAGCCTGCGTCGACCGGGTGCACGGGGGTGGTGTCAAGGAGAACGGCGACGAGGCCGCCGGACTGCGGCTGGACATGCAGCACCGAAGCGGTGGTTCGGGTCAGACCAGCCGGGTACTCCACCCGGGTGTCCGCGGAGGGCAAGGTCATCGAGGGGTCCTTTCGGGACGAAAAAAAAGGGTGTTGCCGCGGTTAGAGCGGCAACACCCCGAGTTTAATCGTGGAGCAGGCGCTAGGCCTTGCGCGCCTTCTCGGTCGTCTCGTTCGCCTTGGCGTGCTTGTCAGCACGCTTTTCCTTCAAGGACTTACCGGCAACCTTCTTGGATGCGTCCTTTTTGGGTGATTTGTCAGCCATGTGTACTCCTTCGAACCGAGCCCCAGCGGCACCGTGACTTCGACCCTACGCGGGTTGCCGCTAAACGGCACCTTCCCGCGTTCGCCGGCACCCGGCCCTGTGCAAGCTGCCAGCCCGGCCGTAGGCTGGCACGGACGCGCCCCGAATTCGAGGCATGCGTCTCCACCGCGCAGAGAGGCACACCCTATGAGCGATAAAGCGACCTACCAGGCCATCTTCTACGGACCCAATGTGATCGCCGCCGGAACGGAACGCGAACTCGAGTACGTCGACGGGCAGTACCAGAGAGAGGTCCTGTTGGAGGCAGTGGAGGCCGGGGAGACCGTGCGGCGCCTGTTCAAGATCGGGCATGAGACCGAAGAGCCGATTCCCTACCGCTTCGTCGAGGACCAGCAGGACGACCAGGCCGAGGCTGACATTCCCAACTAGCCGGCGTTCCCGCCGCGCGGAACGCTGTGGAGGCGGGCACACGCTTCACCGTGCGCCCGCCTCCACGAGATGCGTCGGGACACCGCGGCGGGGCTAGCGGGAAGTCGGGGTCGCGCGAGCTAGATACGCTTTCCGGGCCCGCGGCCGAGCCGCACCGGCAGGGCCATCAGTGGTCCCACGAACCGGCGTTGCAGGCGCCGGGCCGGACCCCAGACGAACTGAACCAGATATTGGGCGAGGATGGCGCCCGCCGCGAGTGCAGCGGCCACGGCCCCGGCGGTCAGCATGCTGAGCAGCCCGTCGATGTTGCCGTCGGACAGCTGCAGCAGGCCGCGGAACAGAATCAGCCCCGGCACCAGTGGCACGAGCGCGGAGACGACGATCACCAGTGGGGGAGTGCGCACGATGCGGGCGGCGATCGCGGCCAGCAGACCCACGCCCACGGCGCTGAGCGCCGACGACCAGACCAGCCCGAAGCCGGCTTGCGCGCCGCCCAGGTAGAGCAGCTCGGCCACGGCGCCCAGCAGGCAGACCACCCAGAACGCCCGCCATGGAACCTGCACGCCGAGGGCGAATCCGGCGACGATGACCATGGCCGCAGCCAGCATCACCGGCAGATCGGCCAGGGTCGGGGTGAGGTTGGCGTCGACACGCAGTTGGAACCCGAAGCGGGCCAGCAGCAGTGACGCCCCGGCCACGCCGGTGACCAGGCCGCCCGTGATCAGGAGGGCCTCCATCATCCGGGCCGTGCCGGTCAGGTAGAAGCCCGACAGGGTGTCGTGCACCGCGCCGAACGTCGTGACGCCGGCCAGGAGCATGATGATGGTCGCGATGACGACAAGGGACGGATTCGCTGAGGGATCGATCAGCGCGACGATCGCGGCGACGATCGGCCCGATCGCCCCGCCGACCACGTTCTGGTAGAAAACGGGAACCTGGCGCCGGTCGAGCGCCGTGGTGATCGCGTCGATGAAGAACGTGGCGACGAAGGCCGCGATGCACACGACCACGCCTCCTCCGATGAGCACGGCTGCCCCGGCCCCGACGAGGCTCCAGCCCACCCGGCGGAAGAGGGAGGGCACCTGCGGCTTGGCGCTGACGATGGTGGCCAGGCGCTTGCGGGCGTCGGCGACCTCGGGCGGCGAGTCGAGGATCTCGGCGATCAGCTCGGAGGTGGCCGTGAGCTTCCCGTAGTTGAGCGAGCGGTACTTGACGTTGCGGGTTCGGGTGATGGACTCGTGCGTGGCCGGGTCCTCGTGGGTGAGTGCGATGATCGTGTGGGTGACGTTGGCCTCGGTGCCGCGGAGACCGTAGGCCCGGGTGATGGCTTCCATGGCGGCCGTGGCGTCTTCGGCGCCGGCACCGGCCGCGAAAATGACTTCCGCGAGCCGCATGGTGAGGTCGAGAACGGAGCGGGTGTAGGCGGCGCTGTCGAAGACGTTGATCGTGCGGGTGACGTCAGACATCGGTCGGACCCAGCCAGGCGGCGGCGACGGTGGCGTGCGCCGATTCGGCGTCGGACGGGTGGAAGAGGCCGGCCAGCACGTCGCGGTACAAGCGCCCGAGTTCGTCGCCGGCGAAGTAGGTCGAGCCGCCGCCCACCCGGAGAGCCTGATCGACGACCAGGCGCGCGGTCTCGGTGGCACGGTGTTTCAGACCCGACAGCAGGGAGAACCACCGCGGGCCGTGGTCGGTCAGGGCGTCGAGGTCGTGCGCCAGCGCGTCGATCTGGGGGTACAGGCCATCCATCATCATCGCGGCCTCCGCGACCCGCCAACGGATGTCCGGGTCCTGCCCCAGGGTGCGACCGCCGTTCTTCAACGAGGTGCGCCGCCCGGCCGCCAGAACGGCCAGTTCGACCGCGCGCCGACCGATGCCGATGTACACCGCGGCCAGCAGAATCTCGAAATTGGCGAAGATGGCGAAAATCAGTGGGTCGGGACTCGGTCCGGGATCCAGCCGGCGGAAGACCTGATCGGGCCGGGCGGATGCGCCGGTGAGCACGGTGCTGCGGCTCTGGCTGGCGCGCATGCCCAGGGTGTCCCAGTCATCCTTCTGGCTGACGCCCGGGTCGGCCCGGTCGATGAACGCCCAGACGATTTTCGGGCCGTCAGCTGATACTCGGTCGATGCCCATGGTGCCGAGCCGGGTCCAGGCCGGGGACAGCGTCGTGAAAATCTTCGTGCCGGTGAAGCGGTAGCCGCCACCCGGCTGCGGGGTGGCAGTCGTGATCGAGTCGGTGAGCACGAGGTCGTTGCCGGGTTCGCTGACGCCGAAGCCGAAGATCTCCCCGGTGACGGCACCGTGCAGCACGAAGGCCAGGCTGTCGTCGCCCTGCTCGTGCAGGGTACGGGCCACGCCCGTCCAGACGAGGTGCATGTTGACGGCGAGTGCGGTGGCCGGTGCGTGGGCGGCGAGCCGGACCTGGTCGCGCGCGACCTGCTGCGCGCTGCGTCCGAGGCCTCCGAAGACCACCGGAACAATCGATCGGAGGTAGCCGCAGGCCACCAGCTCGGCCAGATCGTCGGTGGGGAATGTGTTGTCCCGGTCATGGGCGGCGGCGCGGGAACGGATGCGTTCGAGAAGCTCGTCGCCGAGCGGGGAGGGTTCGGCAGACGTGTGCACAAAATAAGTTTACGCAGCCGTGTGTCGCTTGCGTGCCAACCAGATCACCAGGTAGACGATCGCGGCGACCAGTCCGAGGGCGAGCAGCCAGGGCAGCGCGAAGCCGATGCCCACGATAGCGGTGCCGAGGGCGGACACGAGGGCGTTCCAGCCGGCCGCGACCGCATCCCAGAAGTCATCCGGGGTGCCGGGATCCACCGTGCCGGTCGAGTACAGCTCGAGCGTGAGGGTCGAGAAATCAACCTGGTCGGACAGGTAGTCCCGCTGCGCCTGCAGTCCCTCGAGTTCGCTCTGCCGCTCGGACAGTGCGTTCTCGACCGCGATCAGGTCGGCGGTGGTCGTGGCCTCCACCATGAGGGCCAGCAACCGTTCGACCGAGGTCTTCAGCGATGTGATCCGGGCGTCGAGGTCCTGGGTCTGCTGGGTGATGTCCGACGCGTTCAGCGACACGAAGTTGACGGTGCCGAGCTGCTTGAGCTCCGCCAGCGTTCGATCGAGTTCGTCCGACGGGATGCGCAGGGTGAGATTCGCGCTTGCCGGCTGGTTGTCCGTGGCCGGGTTCTCGGTGCGGCTGTCGATCCGTCCGCCGGCCTGCTCGGTGATGGTGACTGCATCCTGCACGGATGCGATCGGGTCGTCCGCCGTGATCGACACCATCCCGGTGGTGATCACGTCGCGCTGGGTGGATGTGATCTCTCCGGTGCTGCCGTCCTGGAAGGCGCGCGTGTCGAGCGCTTCATCGGAAACGCCCGGCTCGGTCCCGGGGTCGATGGTCCCTGGATTCACGGTGCCGGGTTCGGCGAGGCCGGGGGCCGTGGCGGAGCCGCCGGAGTCGGTGCCGATGGAAGCCCCGGGCACCGAGCAGCCGGCCAGCAGCAGTGTGCCGAGGAGCACAGCAGTCACTCGGGAAAATCGCTTCATGGCATCACTGTACGGCCGCGATCGGAGCCGCTGGATCACAATCGCGTCTCGGCAAGACGCGCGAGCGGTGCTGCGCCGGCGACGCAGAATGAGCGTGGCGACGTTTCGCGGCGATACTGGAAGCATGACCTGGTGGGCGGCCCTCTCTGAACGGATAGGCCGGCGGCGCCCGCCGCTGTTGCACATCGCCACCGACGAGGGCACCGGCCCCGTGGTGATCCTGGTGCACGGCATTGCGTCCTCCTCGGAGACCTTCCGCGAACTGGTGCCTCTGCTCGTGCCCCGGCACCGGGTCATTGCCGTCGACATCCTGGGCTTCGGCGAATCGCCGATCCCCGACGGCTGCGAGTACCGGCTCGAGGACCACGTGGACTCGTTGGCCGCCACAATCCGGGCGCTCAAGCTGCGCGAGCCGTTCGTCCTGGTCGGTCATTCCCTCGGCAGCCTGATCGCGGCCCGACTGGCCGCGTTGCCGCGCACCCGCGCATCCCGGCGTACCCGAGTGTCCCGGGTGGTTCTCGTGGGTCCGCCGGTCTACTTGTCGCCGAGCGATATCGGAGACCGGTGGGTGCGGGCCCGCGTGAGCACCTACCTGCGCGCCTACGATTTCCTCCGCCTGAACAAGGAATTCACGCTCGCCAACGCGGCCATCATCGCCCGGCTGCTGCCCAAGGGCATCTTTGAACTCACCGAGCGCACCTGGACCCCGTTCGTGAAATCGCTGGAGCACTGCATCGAATCGCAGACCGTGATCAGCGACATCGCGACCCTCCGAGTGCCGGTCGACGTGGTCTACGGCACCCTGGACGCGTTCATCGCCGCCGGCACCATGACGGTGATCGAACGAATGCGCCACGTCACCATGCACCGCGTCGAAGCGAACGACCACCTCATCCGCCCACGATTGGCCCGGGCGCTCGCGCGCGTCATCGACGCGGATGCAACGGTATCCGTTACCCCGCCGGGCGCCGCTTCCGTGGCTAGGCTGGGTAAATGGACACACGCATCCTCGGAAGAACCGGCAGAACCGTCTCTGTGATCGGGCTCGGAACTTGGCAGCTGGGCGCGGACTGGGGTGACGTGTCGGAGGCCGACGCGACCGAGGTGCTCGCAGCATCCGTCGACGCCGGAACCACCTTCTTCGACACCGCCGACGTCTACGGCGACGGACGCAGCGAGCAGATCATCGGCCGCTTCCTCGCCGGAAGGGACGTCGGCGATGTGATCACCGTGGCCACCAAAATGGGCCGCCGGGTCGACCAACTGGCCGAGAACTACACGCTGGCGAACTTCCGGGCGTGGACCGACCGGTCGCGCACGAACCTCGGCATGGACACTCTGCACCTCGTGCAACTGCACTGCCCTCCCACCGACGTGATCGAGTCCGACCAGGTCTACGACGCACTCGACACGCTTGTTGCAGAGGGCGCAATCGCCGCCTACGGGGTGAGCGTCGAGACCTGCGACCAGGCGCTGGCGGCGATCGAGCGCCCGGGCCTGGCGAGTGTGCAGATCATCCTGAACGCATTCCGGCTCAAGCCCCTCGAGGCCGTCGTGCCTGCTGCACGCGCCGCAGGGGTGGGCATCATCGCCCGCGTGCCGCTGGCGAGTGGCCTGCTCACCGGCAAGTACACCCGAGAGACCACCTTCGCGGCGGACGACCACCGCAACTACAACCGCGACGGCAGCGCCTTCGACGTGGGCGAGACCTTCTCCGGCGTTGACTACGAGACCGGACTGGCGGCCGCCGCGGAATTCACGGCGCTCGTAGGCTCTCTGCCCGGGGAGGTCACTCCCGCGCAGGCTGCTCTGGCCTGGGTGGCCCAGATCGACGGCGTCAGCTCGGTCATCCCCGGGGCGCGCTCCGTGCAGCAGGCGCGCGGCAACGCGGCCGCCGCCTCGGTCGCCCCGCTCAGTCTCGCCTTCAATGCGGGCGTGCAGGACATCTACGACCGGATGTTGCGCGACCAGATCCACCCCCGCTGGTAGCACCGCACCTGACTGTCATCGTTCCGGTCGACAGCGCCCGTTGCTCGGGATGCTCCGCACCGGGACGAGCCGACCGCGACGTGCGGCCGCCTGCCCGATCCGGTGACGGTGTCAGTCCAGGTCGTCGGGGTCTTTGCCGGTGCGCTCGTCGGAATCGAGGGCGGCGATGGCCGCATGGTCGGCGGGCGTGAGAGTGAAGTCGAAGACGTCGAAGTTCTCCCGGATGCGCAGGGGCGTCACCGACTTCGGAATCACCACATTTCCCAGCTCGAGATGCCAGCGGATCACCACCTGCGCGGCCGACTTCCCGTGCCGGGCGCCGATGGCGTCGAGGGTCTCGTTGCCGATCGCGCGGCCTCGGGCCAGCGGTGACCAAGCCTCGGTCAGGATGCCGTTGGCCGCGTCGTACTCGCGCACGGCGGACTGCTGCAACCACGGGTGCAGCTCCACCTGGTTGATGACCGGAACGACATCCGTTTCGGCGAGCAGGCGGTCCAGATGGTGGGTATGGAAGTTGGACACGCCGATGGACCGGGCGCGACCCGAGGCACGAAGGGTCTCGAGGGCACGCCAGGTGTCGACGAAGAGGTTCTGCCGGGGTGCGGGCCAGTGGACCAGGTAGAGGTCGACGTAATCGAGCCCGAGCTTGCCGAGGCTGACGTCGAAGGCGCGCAGGGTGGCGTCGTAGCCGTGCTGGTCATTCCAGACTTTGGTGGTGACGAACACGTCCTCGCGCGGCAGACCGGAGCGGGCGACACCCTGGCCGACACCTGCCTCGTTGTCGTAGAGCGCGGCAGTGTCGATGTGGCGGTAACCCGCTTCCAGGGCGACCTGCACGGCGTCGGCGGCTGTGGCATCCGGAATCTTGTAGACGCCGAGCCCGAGCTGGGGGATGCGGTGGCCGTCACGGAGGGCGAGCAGCGGTGAGAACGTCATGTACCCATCTAACCTCGTCCTCGCGTTGATCTCGCCGGCGGGGCATGAACCGACACGTTCGACGGGTAGGCCCGGTAGCCAACCACTCACAGGTGCCAGTTCACCGAGCGGCGCTTGATGCGGTCAGGAGACCTGCACCTGGATGGGGGCGGTGTCGGGGAGGGGGCTGGCGTCGCGACCTCGGAGGTCAGGGTGCCAGCGGCGGCCGAGCGCGGGGATGATCGTGCCGAGCGCCGCAAAGCCGGCGGCGACCAGGATGGCGGCCGTGGCACCGCTCTGGTCGATCATGAATCCGGCGATGGCTGAGCCCATGGCTGCCCCCATCAGCTGGCCGGTGCCCACCCAGCCGTAGGCTTCCGCGGTATCGCTGAACTTGACGCTCGCGGAGACGATGCCGAACAGCACGGCGAACGCGGGTGCGATGCCGATGCCCGCCACCAGCAGAGTGGCGGCGAGCCACCAGAAGCTGAGGTTGCCGATGGCGGCGAGGCCCAAGCCGACGGTGACGATCAGCATGCGTCCCGCGAGCGCCCACGGACCGATCGGAGCGTGCCCGAGGGCGAGGCCGCCGATCAGCGATCCGGTTGCGAAGATGCCGAGCACCCAGCCGGAGTCCGAACTGCCGTGGCCGAACGCAGCTACCACGCCGGCCTCGACCGCGGCGCAGGCGGCCACCAGCATGAAGCCGACGATTGTGCTGAGCATGACAGCTGGCCGCTTGAGCACGACACCGAGTTTGCGGCGGCTGCGCGGAATGCGCACGCGGCCGACCTCGGGCAGCACCAGGAACCAGATGCCGCCTCCGATCAGGAACACCGCGGCGAGCAGGATGCCGGCGACCGAGCTGACCTGGATGGCCACGAACGTTGCGATCACCGGGCCCAGCACCCAAATGATCTCCTGGGCCGACGCGTCCAGCGAGAAAAGCGGCGTGAGCTGGCGTGAGTTGACGATCTTCGGATAGATGGTGCGCACGGCAGGCTGGATCGGCGGCGTGGACAGCCCGGCAACCATGCCGATGGCCATCAACGCCCAGATGGGCATGGTGACCAGGGCCATCGTGACGATGGAGGTTGCGCACACCACGAGGGTGGCCGTGATGACCGGGCGCATGCCCCAGCGGCCCATCAATCGGCTGGTCAGCGGCCCGGCGATGGCCTGGCCGATGCTCATGGCGCCGAGCACGAGGCCGGCGGCGCCATAGGAATCGTAGACCTGCTCGATATGAATCAAGAACGCCAGCGACAGCATCCCGAACGGGAAACGTGCGGTCAGTTGCGCGGCGATGACGCGAGCTACGCCCGGTGTCTTCAAGAGGGTCCAGTAGCTGCTCACTTACTCGAGTCTACGTCCGCCGAGGTAGCGTGAGCGCGTGCGAATACTGATCACGCCCCACGAACTGGCAGCGGCGCTCCGGGCGCGAAGCGACATCCGAGTGCTGGACGTGCGTTGGAAGCTGGGCGGACCGCCCGGCCACGCCGAATATCTGGCCGGCCACATCCCGGGCGCCGCCTACGTTGACCTCGAGACCGAGCTTGCCGCCCGCGGGGATGCGGGTGACGGGCGGCATCCGTTGCCGACCCGCTCGGCGCTGCAGGCCGCCGCGCGCCGCTGGGGTCTCGCAGACGGCGACACGGTCGTGGTCTACGACGACCTGGGCGGGGTGTCGGCCGGCCGCGCGTGGTGGCTGCTGCGCCACGCGGGCGTGCGCGACGTGCTGCTGCTCGACGGGGCGCTCGCCGCCTGGCGGGCTGCGGGCCTGCCCGTCACCGTCGGCGAGGAACCGATCCGGCCGGGCACGGTCAGCCTCGTGGACGGAGTTCTGCCCGTGCTCGACGCGGATGCCGCCGCCCGCCTGGCGAGCAACGGCGCGCTCCTCGACGCCCGCGCCGCGGAGCGCTACCGCGGTGACGCGGAGCCGATCGACCCTCGGGCAGGTCATATCCCCGGTGCGATCAGCGCGCCCACCTCCGACAACCTCACCGCCGACGGATGCTTTCGCCCGGCGCACGAATTGCGCGCCAGATTCGAGGCGCTCGGTCTGACGGCGCACAGCGCCGTGGGCGTCTACTGCGGTTCGGGTGTCACCGCCGCCCACGAGGCGGCTGCGCTCGCCATCGCCGGGTTCGAGCCGGCTCTGTATCCAGGCTCCTGGTCGCAGTGGTCCAACCTGCCCGATCGTCCGGTCGAAACCGGGGGCCCGGCGGCCTGACGGCTTTGCGTTCGCCTGCGCTCACGCCCGCTGACGATGGGGCTGCAGTCGGCCCTGCTGGTTCTGGCCGCGGCGATCGTGGCCTCGCTGGCTGTCGGTGCTCTGGGCATCCCGTTGAAGACCGTCTGGAGTGCGCTGCTCGCGCCCGATCCGACTTCGACCGACCACACGATCCTGCGCGAACTGCCGGTACCGGTTGCAACCATACGTTGAGCTACGAGCAGCTCGAGCAGAGCGACAGCGACGTGCTGGTCAACTTCGGTTCGACTGCGGAAGAATCCGAGTCCTTTCTATCGGCGGCCGACGCGCAGCCCCGGCCGCAGGTGCAGAATGGAGCGGTCGCATCGCCGGTGGGTGCCGCGTTGATCGCGTCGGTTTCGCCGCCCACCGGGTTGTCTCTCACCTGGGGCATCGACGACTATGACGCGCTGCTCTCCGAAGCGGCTCCGGCGACTGACGCGCTCGGGTAGCCCCGACGCCGGTTGTCGGATGTTCGTCCGGAGGCGTGGGCGTGAAATCCGCGCGAAACACGCTTCCGGTCATACTGGGACCTGAGGATGCCCGTCCACGCTCAGTTGGGCTGGCCCAAAACGTTATCTGCGCACGGAATCGGCTTCTCGGAGCTGTTATATGCTCGCATTTGTCGAATTCCGTTAACGGACCTCAAAGACGAACCAGCAACATCCGACAACCACGAAGAAGGTTTCGCAATGCGCGCTCAATACCTGCTCCCGGCTCTCGCCGCCGTCACGGTCCTCCTGCTCACCGGCTGCGTGGACAACTCCACGGTTGCCACGGACGGTGCGACAACCGGCTCCGGCAGCGAAATCGCCGTCGATGAGGCCGCGGCCGCGCTGTTGCCGGCCGAGGTCGCAGACTCCGGCCAGCTCGTCGTCGGCACTGACCCTACGTACGCGCCCAACGAATTCAAGAACGAAGCCGGTGAGCCGATCGGTTGGGGCATTGAGATCGCCAGTGCGATCGCGGGCAAGCTGGGCCTGACCGCGGAATTCCAGGTCGCGAAGTTCGACAACATCATCCCGAGCGTCACCGGTGGCAAAGCCGACATCGGGGCGTCCTCCTTCACCGACACGGTCGAGCGTGAAGAGCAGGTCGACTTCGTCAACTACTACGTCGCCGGCATTCAGTGGGCCTCCGCCACCGGTAACGACGTCGACCCCGATAACGCGTGCGGGCTCAAGGTCGCCGTGCAGGCCACGACCTACGAGGACACCGAGGAGGTGCCGGCCAAGAGCGACGCCTGCGTCGCGGCCGGCAAGCCGCCGATCGACAAGCTGAAGTACGACACCCAGGACCAGGCCACCAACGCGGTCGTGCTGGGCCAGGCCGACGCACTCAGCGCCGACTCGCCCGTGACGTTCTACGCAATCGCCCAGACCGAGGGCAAGCTGCAGGCTGCCGGCGAGACCTTCGACGTGGCGCCGTACGGCATCGTGGTCGCGAAGGATTCCGAGCTGACCAAGGCCGTACAGGCCGCACTGCAGTCAATGGTCGATGACGGCACCTACGGTGACATTCTCGACAAGTGGGGCGTTGCGGATGGTGCGATCGAGACGATCACGATCAACGCGGCGTCGAACGGATAACGCGTGAGCACCACAACTCCTCCGACCACGGGCGGGGAAACTGTCCCGGCCGTGGAACCGGCCAGATCGGCGCCCATCAAGGCCATCAAGCTGCGGCATCCGTGGCGGATGGTGTTCGCCGTTCTGCTCGTCGTGATCTTCGTCTCCGTCGTCGTCGACGCCGCGCTCCGGCCGGCCTACGACTGGCCGGCCGTGGGCAAGTACCTCTTCGACCGCCGCATCTCGCAGGCGGCCGTCGTGACCCTGCAGCTGACCGTGTACTCGATGGTGATCGCGATCGTCCTCGGGGTGGTCCTGGCCGTCATGCGCCTCTCACCGAACCCCGTGGTGAAGAGCCTGGCCTGGTTCTACCTGTGGATCTTTCGCGGCACCCCGGTCTACGTGCAGCTGACGATCTGGGGTCTGATCTCGCTGATCTACTCGAGCATCGACGTCGGCATCCCGTTCATGGACCCGTGGGTCTCCTTCGAGACCAACGCGGCGCTGAGCACGTTCACCATCGCCGTCATCGGGCTGGCCCTGAACGAGGCCGCCTATATGGCTGAGATCGTGCGCGCCGGGTTGCTCGCCGTGGACCGCGGCCAGGAAGAGGCGGCGACCGCGCTCGGCATGAGCTGGTCGCAGACCATGACGCGCGTGATCCTGCCGCAGTCGATGCGCGTGATCATCCCGCCCACGGGCAACGAGGTCATCTCGATGCTCAAGACCACGTCGCTGGTCACGGCCGTGCCGTTCAGCTTCGAGCTCTTCACCCGGTCGCGGGACATCTCCGCGGAGACCTTCAACCCGATCCCACTTCTCATCGTCGCGTCGATCTGGTATCTCTTCTTCACGTCCATCCTGATGGTCGGCCAGTACTTCCTCGAGAAGCGGTTCGCCCGCGGCGTGGGTGACCGGCAGCCGGACCGTAAGGATGCCGTGGGCACCGGAACGGGAACCCTCACCGGGGTCGTCCCCGTCGTCGGTTCGGGGCAACCGTCAGTGATCGTGCCGCCGCGTCAGGACGATCCACCAGTCAACCCCGGAGGCGTGAAATGACCGATGTGAACATGCGGGCCGGGGCATCCGTCACGGTCCCGCCCATGGTCCTGGCCGAGCAGGTCTCGAAGAGCTTCGGTTCGAACGAGGTGCTCAAGAGCATCTCACTGGAGGTGAAGCGCGGCGAGGTGATGTGCCTGGTCGGGCCCAGCGGGTCGGGGAAGTCCACATTCCTCCGCTGCATCAACCACCTGGAGGTGCTGTCCGCAGGTCGACTCAGTGTCGACGGCGAGCTGATCGGCTACCGGGAGGCCAACGGCAAGCTCTTCGAGATGGCACCCAAGGAAGCGGCTCGGCAGCGCCGGGACATCGGCATGGTGTTCCAGCGGTTCAACCTGTTCCCGCACATGACGGCGCTGCAGAACGTGATGGAGGCTCCGATCCGGGTGAAGGGACTGCCGAAGGCGCAGGTGGAGCAGAACGCGCTCGACCTGTTGGCCCGCGTGGGTCTGGCCGAGCGCGCCAACTATTATCCGGCGCACCTCTCGGGTGGTCAGCAGCAGCGCGTGGCGATCGCCCGCGCACTCGCGATGGAACCCAAGCTGATGCTCTTCGACGAGCCGACCAGCGCGCTCGACCCGGAGCTCGTCGGCGAGGTGCTCGACGTGATGAAGGGCCTCGCCAAATCGGGCATGACCATGATCGTGGTCACCCACGAGATGGGCTTCGCCAAAGAGGTCGCCGACTCGCTCGTGTTCATGGACGGCGGTGTGGTGGTCGAGGCAGGTGACCCGGACGAAATCCTGACGAACCCGCAGCACCGGCGCACGCAGGCGTTCCTGTCGAAGGTTCTCTAGTCGTCGCGCCCTGACGCCAGACCGTACCGACCGTCGCCGTTCATGCCGAGAATTCCCGCTGGTAGGGGGACTCTCGGCAGGAACGGCGATGTTCGTCGGGTGCTTGTTGCGTCGAGCGCTACGCCGGACGACTCTGCGGCGCGGTGGCCGAGGTCATCGCCGAGTCGTGTTCCACGACGTCGCCGAGCGTGTCGTCGATCTCCTTCATGCTCTCGGCCGGGATCTTCACGCCTGCGGCCTTGACGTTCTCGCGCACCTGCTCCGGGCGAGACGCTCCGACGAGGGCAGCCGAGACATTGTCGTTCTGCAGCACCCAGGCGACGGCCAGCTGAGCCATCGACAGGTTGAGGTCGGCGGCGATCGGTTCGAGTTTCTGCACCCGGCTGAGAACGTCGTCGTTCATGAAGCGGCTGATCATGTCGGCGCCGCCCTTGAGATCGGTGGCGCGTGAGCCGGATGGCGGAGCCTGACCCGGCTTGTACTTGCCGGTGAGCACGCCCTGAGCCACGGGGGACCAGACGATCTGGCCGACGCCGAGTTCGCGGGAGGTCGGAACGACCTCATCCTCGATGACCCGCCACAGCATCGAGTACTGCGGCTGGCTCGAGATCAGACTGAAGCCCAGTTCTTTCGAGAGGGCGTGTCCCGCGCGTAGCTGCGCGGCGGTCCATTCGCTGACGCCGATGTAGAGCGCCTTGCCCTGCCGCACGATGTCGGCGAAGGCCTGCATGGTTTCTTCCAGCGGGGTCTCGGTGTCGTAACGGTGAGCCTGGTAGAGGTCGACGTAGTCGGTCTGCAGGCGGGTGAGCGACCCGTTGATCGACTCCATGATGTGCTTGCGCGACAGCCCTACATCGTTGTGGCCCTTGGGGCCGGTGGGCCAGTAGACCTTGGTGAAGATCTCGAGGCTCTCGCGGCGCTGCCCCTTGAGAGCGTCGCCCAGTACGGACTCCGCTTTCGTGTTGGCGTAGGTGTCGGCGGTGTCGAAGCTGGTGATCCCCACGTCGAGCGCGGCGTGCACGCATTGCGTGGCGATGTCGTTCTCGACCTGCGAACCGTGGGTGAGCCAGTTGCCGTAGGTGATTTCGGAGATTTTCAGGCCTGATGAACCGAGATAGCGGAATTCCATGCCTACAGCCTAGGCGAGGGGGACCCTCGAGTGCAGGGCAACAAGGCCTTCGGCGATCGAGCCTGCTGTGAACCAGGGGTAGACCCGTCTAGTGGTCGTCACGGGCGATGTTTTTGCGTCCGATGGCGTCCGTCATTCGGGTGCGGGATTTCGTGATGCTCCGCCATGTGCGGGCCCCGGTCTCGAGCCAGGGTGGGGCCATGATCTGCACGGCACCGCG
>NZ_SOGJ01000037.1 GCF_004402375.1 Cryobacterium breve | reverse complement strand
TTATGTCCCGGTTCGGCCTCGACGGGGGCGCGCCCCAAACGCTGGACCAGATCGCGGTCGTTCAGGGGGTGACCAGGGAGCGGGTTCGCCAGATCGAGAAACGCGCCCTGGCCCTGCTGAAGGTGCCGTGCCTGGAACAGTATCTGCGGGACTGATCCCGTGGGGGGACTGAGCGCCTGCTGACACAGTCGCTGTGGCACGGTTCTACTTCTCGACTCATGAACTGCCGCACGATACTCCGTGGCCGAGACTGATCTGCCCGCAGACAGGGCAACTGCAACACTGGAGCCATGTCTTCCACACCTTCCGCACCCGCGTCTCTGCCCGCCTCCGTTCGAATCGGAGAGGGCACGGGTGGGCTGACCGTGGTGCGGGTGGCCGGCCGCGGCGGCTCCGCCGAGGTCTACCTGCATGGCGCGCAGGTGACCGGGTTCAGGCCCGCCGGCGGTCTTCCCCTGCTGTTCCTGAGCGCGGCGAGCCGGTTCGAAGCCGCCGCCGCGATCCGCGGCGGCGTTCCGATCTGCTTCCCCTGGTTCGGCGCGAACGCGCACGACCCGGCCGCGCCTTCGCACGGCTTCGCCCGCCTGACCGAGTGGGACCTCGTCGACGCCCACGAGAGCGGCGACGACGTCGTGCTGGTCTTTGGCCTCACCGACACCCCCTCCACGCGCGCCTCGGCCTGGCCGCACCGCTTCGAGGCCCGGTACACGGTCACGGTCGGCGCCCGGCTGACCCTCACTCTGCAGGTCACCAACCTTGAGATGGATGCCGTCACGTTCGAAGAAGCGCTGCACACCTATCTGCGCGTGACGGATGTGCGTGTCACAACGGTCTCCGGGTTGGAAGGCATCCCGTTCGTGAACCAGGTCACCGGGCTCACCGAACCCGCGGAGAGCACTCCCGTGGACTTCACCGCCGAGACGGACCGCCTCTACCTGGGCAGCCGCGGCAGCGCCACCGTGGAAGAACCGAACGGACGCAGGGTCACAATCGAAGCCGACAGGTCGGACAGCACCGTGATCTGGAACCCCTGGATTGCCAAGGCTGCCGCGATGGGCGACATCGGCGACAACGAGTGGCCGGGCATGGTCTGCGTGGAAACCGCGAACGTGCGCCGGGATCAGGTGCGGCTCGACGCCGGCCAGAGCCATACCATGAGCGTCATGTTCGAGGTCTCCGCCTGATCCGCCGGACCTGCCTTCGCCACCCGCCGCACACCTTTCTTAAACTTTTTTCGACATTGGCGTGACGAATTCCGGCCGGCCCGCGTCATACTAGTGTCGCCCGGGCAAGTCCTGCGCGCCGCAACAGATTGGATCCCACATGGCTGACCCGAGCACCTCCGCACCAGCATCCGGTCCCCGGACCGGACCGGGGAAAACCATCATCACCGATAGCGTCGTCGCTAAGATCGTCGGCATCGCCGCTCGCGAGGTTCCGGGCGTGCACGCGCTCGGCGGCAGCGCGGCGCGGGCCCTCGGGGCACTTCGCGAGGCGATCAGCGGGACCGACCTCTCCCCGGGGGTGAGCGTCACGGTGAAAGACGGCTCGGCATCCGTCGCCATCTCCATTGTGGTCGAGTACCCGCACGAACTGCAGAAGGTGTCGGGCGACGTGCGCTCCGCGATACAGAGCGCGATCGAGACGATCGTCGGCATGCAGGTCAGCGACGTCGAGGTGACCGTCAGAGACGTGCACCAGGTGTCAGACGACGACACCGACTCGGACATCGACGAGGCAGAGACAACGCTGCCCGTCTAGTCCAACCCAGCTTCAATTTTTTCCATCCCCCTCACCAGCACCTAAACAAACAGAAAGACATAAGGACACATCATGGGCTTCATCGGATTCCTCATTCTCGGACTCATCGCCGGCGCAATCGCCAAGGCCATCCTCCCGGGCAACCAGGGCGGCGGCTGGGTCATCACCCTCATCCTCGGCGTGCTCGGCGCGTTCCTCGGTGGTTTCCTCGGCTCGGTCATCTTCGGCACCGGCCTCGAGAACTTCTTCGACATCTCGACCTGGCTCCTTGCCATCGCCGGCTCCGTCATCGTTCTGGTCATCTACGGCGCACTCACGGGGCGTCGCCGGGCCTAAGCCACGGTCTCTGCCACGGCAACACGAAAGAACGGGCGCACCATTGGGGGGTGCGCCCGTTTTTTTTTGCCCATTTCTGTGACCGGTGGGGCGTTTCCCGGGTGTCAGTCGCCGGCGACGTCGTGCAGGTGATGCACCGGATCGTGCACAAAGTACTGCGCCATTGTGGCCACGGTGAATCGGGCGCCGTCGCTACGGCGCCCTGTGCGCCCCAACCGCTCCACCGGAACGGCGGCGAAGGCGTCGGCGACGGATGCCGCAGCCTCAGCGAGTTCGCGGGCCACGACCACCGGATCCTGCTCGTTGTACCGCTCGGCCACCGCCGTGGCGTCCTGGTCCCAGTTCGGGAAAGCCGGGTCGTCCTCGGCCAGCATCATCGCCAGGCGCTGGTCGAACATTCGGAAGACGTCGCGAACGTGGGCCGCGTACTCCAGGGCGGACCAGGTGTGGTCATCGGGGCGCGCCGCGGCATCCGCTCGTTGCAGCACCGGCTGCCAGCGCGCCGCGTTCTCGCGAACTAGGCGGGGGATCAGATCGAAGTCGGCCTCGGCGGCGGCGAAACCGCACTCCGGGCAGGACCGCTCGAGCACCCAGGTCCAGTCTTTAGTGTCCGTGATGATTGCCATGCGGAGATCCTATCGTCGGGCCGGTTCGAATGCGGTGCCATTCGGTCGGATCGGGCGGCCGACAGGCTGCCCGGGGCAGGTGCCCGGGGCAGGTCGGCTAGGCGGTGGTGACCGGGCGGGGGGTCCCGGTCGGACGCGGGCCGCGCATGAACCGCTTGACATTCTCGTCGACGATCATGTCGCTCGGGCGCAACGGACGGGTCAGGTAGAGGCCGTCGAGGCTGGTTAGCCGGCTGAGGGCCACATAGGTCTGGCCGGGGCTGAACACGCGCGCTCCGAGGTCGACGACCGCGCGCTCGTAGGTGGCGCCTTGTGACTTGTGGATGGTGACCGCCCACGCCAGCCGCAGCGGAAACTGGGTGAACTCGGCCACGACGTCTTTGCGAAGCTTCTTCGTGGTCGGGTTGTAGGTGTACTTGAATTTCTCCCACACCGCCGGTTCCACCTCGTGCGTCTCACCGTCGATGTCGACGTAGACCGTGGAATCGACGCGGGTGACGGTGCCGATACTGCCGTTCACCCAGCGCGGTCCGCCATCCTGGTTGGAATCATTGCGCAGGAACATGACCTGGGCGCCGACCTTCAACTCGAGCACCTCGTCGGCCGGGAACGTACGCCCGCCGAAGTCTCCGGTGACGTCGGCCTTGGCCGTGAGCGCCTTGCCGGACAGCCGTTTGAGAGCGGATGCGTTGATGCGGTTCACGGAATCGTTGCGGGTGGCCAGCGTGATCACGCCCTCGCTGGGCGGCGTGCGCGCCCCCGCGGCGTTGAGGGCGCCGCCGATCTCGGCCGTGACCTGCCCGTGGCGCACCGCATTGAGCATGTGCTTGAAGTCGGCGTCGCGCTGACGGTGCACCTCGGTGAGCTCGAAGATGCGCAGGTCGGCGCCCTGCCACACTTTCGCGTCGAAGAACCACATCGACCGGTAGGTGTCCGCGAAGTAGGCGCGCTCGTCGGAGTCCCCCGGAACCGGGGCCAGCTGGTACGGGTCGCCGAACAGCACGATCTGGGCCCCGCCGAAGCTGTCGTTCGGCCGCTGCCTGGCTTGGCGCAGGCTGCGGTCGATCGCATCCATCAGGTCGGCATTCACCATGGACACCTCGTCGATGACCACCGTGTCGATGGTGTTGAGCAGCTTGCGCACCTGATCGGACTGGTCGATGGCGTTGTCGGCGATCACGCCGATCGGCAGGCGGAACAGCGAGTGGATGGTCTGTCCGCCTACATTCAACGCCGCGACCCCGGTGGGCGCGGCAATCACGATCTGCTTGCTCGTGTTCCAGGACAGGTGGTTGAGCAGCGTCGACTTGCCGGTGCCGGCCCGACCGGTGACGAACACGTTCTGCCGGGTCCCCTCGATGGCCTGGAACACTTCGGCCTGCTCACGCGACAGCGGAATCTCAGACACGGCGGCGCTTTCGATGGGTTCGGACGGGACATACCACTGTATCCGGCCCGGCTGCACGAGTCCGCCCCGGTTGACGGGTCCGTGGAGAAACCGCCCCGTAGGATGTGGGAGTGAGCAACCGGGATGGCAGGCGACAGCGTAACCAGCGGCGCGCGATCGTGGCAGTGGTGCTCATCGCGGCTCTCCTCGGCGCGGCCCTGGCGGCCACGATCGGTTCGCTCAACCGGGACCTCTACAGCGCCAGCGGCCTCGTGCGGCAGTATCTCGAGGCCCTGGCCCGCAAGGACACCGCCAGCGCGCTCCTTCTGCCCGGGGTCACTCCCACGAAGGCGCAACTGGAAGCCGACGCGCTGCCGCAGAACCTCCCCGAGACCCTGCTGCGGGACTCTGTGCTCGGTGAGCTTACCGGCATCCGTCTCACCGGCGACGACGAGACGAAGCCGGGTCACCACACGGTCAGCTACGAATTCCGTCTCGACGGCACCCCTGCGACGATGACCTTCCAGGTGGAGAGCGCAGGCACCTTCTTCGGCGTCTTCGACAGCTGGCGGTTCGAGACCAGCCCGCTCGCCGTGCTGCAGGTGACGGTGTTGCACGAGGCGACGTTCTCGGTCAACCGGCTCACCCTCGACACCCGCGCACACGCCGCAGACGACGCGCCCGCAACGTTCTCGAACCAGGCGGCGTACCTGGCTTTCGCCCCCGCGGTGTACGCGTTCGGGCACACCTCCCCCTTGCTCGACGCGGCCCCGCAATCGGTGCCGGTGGCCGCCTCAGGGGCGACGGATGTCACCATCGACGCCCAGCCCAACGACCAATTCCTCAGCCAGGTCCAGACCGAGCTGGACCGTTTCCTCGACGACTGCACCACGCAGCAAGTGCTGCAACCCTCGAACTGTCCGTTCGGCATCGAGATCAACGACCGGGTGCGGGATGACCCGATCTGGTCCATCGCCCAGTACCCGGCGGTCACCCTGGCGGCCGGTGACACCACGTTCGACATGCCCGACACCCCGGGGCAGGCGCACATCGTGGTCAAGGTCCAGTCGCTCTTCGACGGCGACGTCATCGTGCGGGACGAAGACGTGGCCTTCTCTGTCGCCATCAGCGTGACGGTGAACCCTGACGGGTCGCTCGCCCTCCAGCTGCGCTGAGCGTCACGCTCGACGGCTCCCGGTCGCCCGCCCGCTACTCCACGCGGTCGTGTGAGGCGAGCCGGGCCAGCGCGGCGTTGTACCGGATCAGTTCGGCGTCGCCGGTGCGGTCGGCGTTGCGGTCCTTGCGGCGGGTTTCCTTCGCATCACTGCGGCTCCACTGGATGGCCACGGCAATGGCCAGGGCGATTGTCGGGATCTCACCGACGCTCCAGGCGATGCCGCCGCCCATCTGCTGGTCCTCGATGCCGCTGAGACCCCAGTCCCGTCCCATGGCGCCGTACCAGTCGGCTAGGAGCAGACCGGTTCCCGTCATCATGGTGACACCGAAGAACGCGTGGAACGCCATGGTGCCGAGCAGGAGCAGCAGACGACCGGCGTAGGGCAGGCGGTAGGGCACCGGATCGATGCCGATCAGCGACTGAACGAACAGGTATCCGGTTATCAGGAAGTGCACGATCATCCACTCGTGGCCGATGTGGTCCGTCGTCGCCCAGCTGAACAGCGCCGAGTAGTAGAACACCCACAGTGACCCGGCGAAAAGCACGGCCGCGACGAGCGGGTTGGCCAGGAAGCCCGCATACCGGGAGTGCACGGCCAGCAGGATCCACTCGCGCGGTCCGCGGCTGTCGTCCTGTCGCTTGCGGATGGCGCGCGCAGCCAGGGTGACCGGTGCCCCGGGTACCAGGAAGACCGGAACGAGCATGGTCAGCGCCATGTGCATGAGCATGTGCGAGGAGAAGAGGTACTTCGCGTACAGGTTCGCGCCGCCGTTGGTGATGTAGAACAGGATGAGCATGCCGATCACCCAGAGCACGGTGCGGAAGAGCGGCCACTTGTCGCCGCGCAGGCGCAGGCGGCGCACCCCCGCGAGGTAGAAGAAGATCGCGAACGCGCAGAACAGAACCCAGGCCAGGTCGAAGTTCCACTCGGTGAAGTACCGGCTGAAGGTCAGGGGTGGCGGCAGCACCTCCCCGGTCAGAATCTGTGCCGGCGTCGAGGTCGGCACCTCGGTCGCCGTGATCTGTTCCACCGGTGTGGCGGTCTTGGCCAGAGCGGCAGCGGCACCGGAGGCGATTCCCATGAATGCCAGTTCGGCCACGACGAGCCACCAGAACCAGACACCGGCCCGGGGGGCGGGACCCTTGGTCTGCGTGGGGGTGCTCCGCAGCATCCGCGCGATCAGGAATCGGCGCTGCAGCACGCCGAATCCGCCGAGCGCGGTGAGGGCGAGCACCTTCACCAGCACGAGGACGCCGTAGGGCGTCAGCAGGCGGTCCCAGGTGCCCAGGCGCAGTTCGGCGCCGACGTAGCCGGACGCGGCGACAACGGTGAAACTCACGAGGGCGAGCGACGAGTATCGGGCGAGCACCACGTCGATGCGGCCACCCGCCAGCTGCTTGCGCAGCACGATGATCGTCAACAGCCCACCCAGCCACACCGCCGCGAAGGCTAGGTGCAGGCCCAGCGCGGTGATGGCCACGTCGTGCCCCTCGGCGCCGGCCGCGTGACCCTGAAGGGCCATCGGCACGAGGGCTCCGACGGCCAGGATCGCCACGAAGAACAGACCTGTCTGGGACCGCACCGCAAAACAGAGCACCGTGACGAAGGCGGCGATCAGCGTGGTGACCAGCCAGGCTTGCCCGATGGCGATGTCGCTGAAGAATTGTCCGGCGGTGGCGCTGAACCGGTCGTCGAAGCTCAGCGGGATCGCGGTCACCTGCAGGAAGGTGAAGAAACCGGTGAGGGCGGAAGCAACTGTGAATACGGCCGCGGACCCGGCCGCGAAATCGAGGGCCGCGTTGT
This sequence comes from Cryobacterium breve, assembly GCF_004402375.1. GTDB lineage: Bacteria > Actinomycetota > Actinomycetes > Actinomycetales > Microbacteriaceae > Cryobacterium > Cryobacterium breve. The sequence continues at coordinate 90,184 of NZ_SOGJ01000037.1, read as the reverse complement.
ATTCTCTCTCCGTCGGGCTCAGCGCGAAGAGGGTGAGCACGACTGCGCCGATGGTGCCCGCGGCACTGATGTTGACCAGCATCTTGGCCAGCGGCAGGCCCCAGCGAACGACGGGACCCGGATCTGCGAGGAGTTGCGCCGCAGCGCCTCCTCCGGAGGCCAGCGCGACGAGCGTCGTCAGCGTCGCCACCAGCAGGAGCACTGCCGGACCGGAAATCCGCACGAGACGAGGCACTGACTCAGCCTAACCGTGCCCGGTGGATGCGGGCTGCACCCTGGGCTCGATACACGAAAGCAGGGCGCCTACCGAAGTCGACGCCCTGCCCTCATTGGTGCGAAACCTACTTGGCGGCAGCCTTGAGCTTGCTACCAGCGGTCAGCTTGACGCGGTGGCCCGCGGCGATGGCGATCTCTTCGCCGGTCTGCGGGTTGCGGCCGGTGCGCGCTGCGGTAGCGGTGCGCTCGACTCCGAGCCAGCCCGGGATCGTGACCTTGCCGTCGTTCGCGACGGTGTCGGCGAGAGTTGCAAAGAAAGCGTTCAGAACGCTGTCGACTGCAGCCTGGCTCTGGCCAGAGTCTGCGGCAACCTTGGCAACGAGCTCGGTCTTGTTCAGCGACTTGTCAGCCATTGAGTGTCCTCCTCGGACCTTGTCTGTAAAAACAGATATTCACGTGTTGCGGGCGACGCTCCGGGGAGCGACTCCGTTTGGCCGGTTGGACCGGGTTGAATCTAGCAGAAATCCGCGGAATTCCGCGGATTTGCGGCGTTTCGAGCCTGTTTGCCTCTCTGAACGGCCCCATGTTCGCTGTACGCGAAAAAAGAGAGAGGATGCCGACCGAAGTCGACATCCTCTCTCACTCAGAACCGAGGTTCCGGCTGGCCGCCGAAGCGGCCGAGTACGGTGCTACCAGCTGGACTTGGTGATACCGGGCAGCTCGCCACGGTGAGCCATGTCGCGGAAACGAACGCGCGAGATTCCGAACTTGCTGAGGTGTCCGCGGGGACGACCGTCAACCGCGTCGCGGTTGCGCAGGCGAACCGGCGACGCGTTGCGGGGAAGCTTCTGCAGGCCGAGGCGAGCAGCTTCACGCGACTCGTCGGTGCCGGCCGGGTCGACCAGGGCCTTCTTGAGCTCAAGGCGCTTCGCCGCGTAACGCTCGACGATAACCTTGCGCTGGTTGTTCTTGGCAATCATGCTCTTCTTCGCCATTTTTAGCGCTCCTCACGGAAGTCAACGTGCTTGCGCACTACGGGGTCGTACTTCTTGAGCACGAGACGGTCGGGGTCGTTGCGACGGTTCTTCTTGGTCACATACGTGTAACCGGTTCCGGCCGTCGAACGGAGCTTGATGATCGGGCGAACGTCATGCTGCTTGGCCATTAGATTTTCTCCCCACGGGCGAGAAGGTCCTTGACGACCGATTCAATGCCACGAGCGTCGATGACCTTGATGCCCTTGACGGACAGGGTCAGCGTGACGTTGCGGCGAAGCGACGGTACGTAGTACTTCTTGGTCTGGACGTTCGGGTCGAAACGACGCTTGGTGCGTCGGTGCGAGTGTGAAATGTTGTGTCCGAAGCCGGGAACGGCTCCGGTCACCTGGCAAGTAGCTGCCATGGTTCTCCTCCAATACCGAAGGGCGAGTGCCCTTCCCAAGATCTCTTGTCGGCTGGCACGTCGACACTCCCGCGAAGGCGGAGGCGGAGGCGAAGAGAACCAGCAGTGCACGCACAGATATGCGCAGCAGCGTCCAACACTACGCGGTGCGCTTCCCCGGCGCAAACTCGCTAGTCGACGGATGTCGCGGAGCAGGCCGCACAGAGACCGAACACGTCGACCACGTGGGCAGCCTGGGTGAACCCGTGCTCGGCGGCCACATCGTGCGCCCAGCTTTCCACGGCATCCACTTCGATCTCGATGGTGAGCCCGCAGTTGCGGCAGATCAGGTGGTGGTGATGGTCGGTCGTGCTGCAGGCGCGGTAGAGCGCGCCACCGTCGGGCGACTGCAGCGAGTCGGCTTCGCCCTCCCCGGCCAGGTCGGCCAGGGCCCGGTAGACCGTGGCCAGGCCGATGGGCGAACCAGTGGCGTGCAGGCCGGCGTGCAGGCCCTGGGCGCTCACGAATCCCTCGGTCTCGCTGAGCGCGGTGCGCACAGCCTCGCGCTGCCAGGTGTTTCGCTTCATGCTGTCAACCGTAACCGCGCTCGGGCCAGCCGGCGACCGCCGAGGGCCAGCAGGAAGAATGCGGCTGCCGTGAGCGCGATCGCCGGCCCCGCCGCCACGTTGATCGCCCGGGACAGCAGCACGCCGATGAGGCCGGAGGCCGCGCCCAGCACCGGCGCCGCCACGAGGATCTGGGTGGTGGTGCGCATGACCAGACGGGCGGCGGCGGCCGGTGCAGCGATCAGCGCGATCGCGAGGATCGCGCCGACGGCCGGCATTGCGGTGACCACGGTGGCCGTGATGAGCGCGAGGGTGAGCAGCTCGATCGGCCATTCGCGGAATCCGGCGGCACGGAATCCGCTCGGGTCGAAGGTGGAGAACAGGATCTCCTTGCCCAGCAGCACGATCACAGCCACGGCCAGCGCGAACACGCTGACGGCCAGCACGAGGTCGCCGGTGGTGACGGTGAGGATCGACCCGACCAGGTAGGAGTCGACCTGCACCGGCAGGGACGGATTGAGCGCCTGCAGCAGCACTCCGAGCGCGAAGCCCGCGGTGAGCAGGATGCCCGACGCCACCTGGCTGCCCTGCCGCTTGACCCGGCCGATCAGGGTCATGATCCCCACGATCAGAACACTCGCCAACGCGGCGCCGAGCGGAATGCTCACACCGACGATGGTGGCGGCCACGGCGCCGGGAAAAGTGGCGTGGGTGAGGGCCTGGGCGAAGAAGGTGCGGCGACGCAGCACGACGAGCGAGCCGACCAGCCCGCTCAGAGCACCGATCACCGCGGCAGCCAGGAGCGCCCTCTCGAAGTAGCCCATCAGCGCACGGCCGGGTTCCGGGTCGACTGGTTCTGGCGTCCCGGCAGTCGGGGTCCCGGCAAGCGGCGCTGCCGCATCCTCCGCAGCCCGTCGACGACAAGGCGGAGCACGAGCACCACGGTGTAGCCGGCGACCAGGACCAACACCACCGTGGCGCCGCTGGGCAAGTCGAGGCCGGCCTGTGCGGAGGCCTGGAAGCCGAGCACGAGTCCGAGCCATGCCCCGATGGCGGCGAAACCGGCGGCGATCGGGAACAGAATCCACAGCCGAGTAGTGATCAGGCGGGCCACGGCGCCGGGCACGATCAGCACGGCCAGCACGAGCAGGTTGCCGACGGCACTGGATGCCGCGACGACCACGAGCGCGATCGCAACGTTGAGCACGAGGTCGAGCACCAGGGTGCGGTAGCCGGCGGCGGCGAAACCGACTCGGTCGAATGCTCGGAACACTTCTTCTTTGAGCGTGAGTCCGATCAGGAGGAGCGCCACGAGGCAGATGGCCACGGTCTGCACGACCTCGGTGGGGCTGACCGTGAGGAGACGGCCGAATAGGAGCTGTTCCAGCTGGCCGGCGTAGTTCGTCTCCCGGGAGACCAAAATAATGCCCATGCTGAACATGGCGGTGAAGACGATGGCGATCGCGGCATCCGAGGACACGGACTGGCGCACGATCAGGGTGAGGATGACAGCCGCGAACAGGGCGGCGACCATCGCCCCGGCGAACAGGCCCTCGCGCCCACCCCAGACGAAGCCGATCGCAATTCCGGGGAAGACGGCGTGGGTGAGGCCGTCGCTGATGAACTCGAGGCCCCGCAGGTTCACCAGCACGCCGACCACGCCGGCCACCAGGCTGAGTGCGGCGAGAACGATTAGCGCCCGCGCCATGAACGGCAGGGCGAAGGCGTCGAACAGCGGGGCGAAGAGGTCCACTTCAGTGCCCGGTGTGGCCGGGAACGACCACCGTGTGCTCGTCGATTTCCACGCCGACCTCCCGGAACGTGCGCTGCACGTTCTCCAGGATCAGTACGGAGTTGCGCGGCCCGAAAGCCACCTGGGTGCCGTTGAGCAACAGCACCTGCTCGCAGACCTCGCGGGCGAGCTGGAGGTCATGGGTGGACACCACCACCGCCACGCCCTCGGCCTTCAGCCGGTTCACGGTGCCGACGAGTGCCTCGCGGTTTTGCTGGTCGAGGCCGTTGAACGGTTCGTCGAGCAACAGGAGTCGGGGTCCGGAGGCCACCGCGCGGGCGAGCAGCCCGCGCTGCTGCTGGCCGCCGGAGAGTTCACCGAAGCGGGTCCTGGCGCGGTGCGCGAGCCCCACGGCCTCGAGCGCGTGCGCCACGGCCTGCCGGTCGCGCTTGCCGGGCAGGCGTAGCCAGCCCAGCGAGCGGTATCGGCCCATCATGACGACCTGTTCGAGGGTGACCGGAAACTCCTGATCGATCTCGTCGGCCTGGGGCACGTAGCCGATCGAGCCGACCGGGGCCGGTGAGGAGCCGAGAACCTCGACGGTTCCATTCACCCGCTGGATCAAACCGAGGATGCCCTTGAGCAACGTGGACTTTCCGGAGCCGTTGGGTCCGATCAGCGCCACGGCCTCGCCGGCGCGCACCTCGAAGTCGATGTCGGCCAGGGCCGGCTTCTGGCCGTAGGAGAAGGAGGCCCCCGCCACCCTGAGCGCGAGGGGGGTGCCTTGCCGTACTTGAGAAGGATTCTCGATCACTGACTAACTATCGCAGGTCTCCGGGCACCGCGGTGGGCAGCGCGCCCCAGGACTCCAGCAACAGGGTGACGTTGTGCAGCTGGGAGCCGATATAGGTGGCGCCATCACTGCCCGCCTTGCCGAGCGAGTCGCTGTAGAGCGCGTCGTCGCCGGAGTACACCGTGACGCCGGCCTCGCTGGCGATGGTGTCGGCGGCCTTGGGGCTGATTGAGGCCTCGGAGAAGACGGCCTTGACCCCGGTGGCCCTGATGGCGGCGACGAGCGCGTCGATCGCGGCAGCACTGGGTTCGGCGTTGTCGTCGAAGCTCGGGATGATAGAGCCGACGTAGGTCACGTCGTAGGACTCAGTGAAGTAGCCGAACGCGTCGTGGTTGCTCACGAACAGGCGTTGGTCTGCCGGGACGGCATCGATGTTCGTTTCGATCCAGTCGTCGAGCGCTTCCAGCTTGTCGGTGTACGTTCTGGCGTTGGCCTCGAGGTCTGCTGCCAGGTCCGGCTTCGCCTCGCTGAGGCCGGCGGCGATGGTGCCGACCATGGTCTCGGCGTTGGCGACGTCGGTCCAGATGTGCGGGTTGCCGCCCTCGTGGGAGTGCTCGGCGACATCCGTCTCGGTCGCGTCGTCGGCGTGGCCCTCCTCGTCGGCGTGCTCGTCGCCGGCCGCGACATCCTGGATCTCGATCCCCTCATCGGAGTCGATGGTCACGCCGTCGAAACCGCTCGCGCTGATCGCGTCGTCGAGCCACTCCTCGAGGCCGACCCCGTTGATTACGAGCACATCGGCGTCGCCGAGGGCCGTCAGATCGGCAACCGACGGGTCATAGCTGTGCGCGCTCTGGTTGGGCTGGATGAGCTGGGTCACCGAGATGCCGTCGGTGTCGCCGACCACGTTGCGGGTGAGGTCCGCCACCTGCGTGGTCGTCGCGACCACTGTGAGCTCACCGGCGCCGCCATCGGCGGAACTGTCGGCCGGCGCACAGCCGGCCAGGGTCAGGGAGGCAACTGCGGCCACGGCCGGAAGCACGAAACGTTTCTTGATCACATGGTGACGTTACGCCTAATGATAATGATTGTCAACACCAATAGGGCCGCTCAGTGCGTGGCAGGCAGGGTCAGACGACACCGGAGGTCCCGAGCAGGGACCCGATCAGGAAGGTGACGACCAGCGCCGCGGCTCCGCCGAGAACGACCCGGATACTGGCACGAAGCTTCGGGCTGCCGCCGAGGTGTGCGCCGGTCACACCGAGCGCTGCGAGGGCGATGAGCACGGCTCCGAACGTGATCGGAATGCGCACGCTCGCGGGCAGGAGCAGGATGGCCAAGAACGGCAACAAGGCGCCGAGGGTGAAGGCCGCGGCCGAAACCCAGGCGGCGTGCCAGGCGCTGACGACGTCGTCCTCGGCGATGTTGTGCTCGGCGAGCAGGTGGGCGCGCACCGGGTCGATCGCCGTGAATTCCACGGCGACCTGCCGGGCCGTCGCGGGGGCGAGTCCCTGCTTTTCGTAAAGTTGCGCGAGTTCATCGAGTTCGCCTTCGGGGTCGCTCCTGAGCTCGCGCTTCTCGCGCTCGATCAGGGTGCGCTGGCTGTCGCTCTGGCTGCTGACCGAGACGTACTCACCCAGGGCCATCGAGATGGCGCCTCCGACAAGTCCGGCGGTTCCTGCTGCACCTATGGCAGCGGTCGAGCCGGTCGCCCCGGCCACGCCGACGACGAGGGCGGCGACGGAGACGATGCCGTCATTGGCGCCGAGCACCCCGGCACGGAGCCAGTTCAGCCGGCCGGCATGGCTCTCGGTGCGCTTCGGTTCTGCGGCAGTGGCAGGGGCAGAGACCGACGGGCTGAGGGGAACGATTCCGGCGGTGGCGAGGGAGGTCATGTGAACATCAGAACACAGGCCGGCGCCTCGCTGCCAGCGTGGCGAGCCTTACCTCACTGACACGCAAAAGAGCTGGTGAGGTAAGGCTTTCTTTACATCAGTCTGCTATTCGAGCAGCAGCGCAGGCTCCTCGATGATGCTCGCGACATCCGCCAGGAAGCGGCTCGCGACATCCCCGTCGACGACGCGGTGGTCGAAGCTCGCGCCGATCGTCGTGACCTGACGCACCCGAACCTCACCGTCGACGACCCACGGCTTGGGCTTGATCGTGCCGAGGGCGACGATCCCGGCCTCTCCGGAGTTGAGGATGGGCGTGCCGGTGTCCATGCCGAAGACGCCGATGTTGGTGATCGTGATCGTGCCGTTGGACATGTCGGCCGGTGCGGTCTTGCCGTCGCGGGCCGTGATCGTGAGCTTCTCGAGCGCCCGGGCCAGCTCGAGCAGGCTCATGTCCTGCGCCTCCTTCACGTTCGGCACGATCAGCCCACGCGGGGTAGCCGCGGCGATGCCCAGGTTGACGTAGTGCTTGATCACGATTTCCTCGTCGGTGAAGACCGAGTTGACCGTGGGGTTGCGCCGCACCGCCCAGATCATGGCCTTGGCCATGATCAGCATCGGAGACACGCGCACGCCGGCAAAGTCGGTCGAGACCTTGAGCCGCTTGACGAACTCCATGGTGCGGGTGGCGTCCACATCGACGAAGAGGCTCACATGCGGCGCGGAGAAAGCGCTCGACACCATGGCCTGGGCGATGGCTTTGCGCACACCTTTGACCGGGATGCGTTCCTCGCGGTCACTGGGCCACTCAGGCGTCTGGATGTTGCGGAACACGCTGGCCTGGGTTGCCTCCCGCAACACGTCCTCGCGGGTGACGTCACCCACCGGGCCGGTCGCCTCGACCAGGAGAAGATCGACCCCGAGGTCCTTGGCGAGCTTGCGGATCGGCGGCTTGGCGACGACAGGTCCGGCGGATGCCGCGCGCGGCAGCTGCGGCAACGGCTGGGCCGCCGGGCGTTGCGGCACGGCCGGCGGCGCAATCGTCTCGTGGGCGACCAGGGCGGCACCGTGGCGCGTGCGCCGGGTTGGCATGGTCGCCGCGGCGCCACGCCCGACCAGGACTGCGCCCTGCGTCTCGGCCGGCTCGTCCGTGATAGTGGAGCCGGTATCCGCTGCCGCGACGGCCAACTCACCGAGGCCGACGACGGGCACGCTGCTCGGCCCCACGGCGGTGGCCGGCTCGGACACGATGGTGATGATCACCGTTCCGACATCGACGGTCGTGCCGGGCTGCACCAGGATCTCACCCACCACACCGACGAACGGCGACGGGAGCTCGACGAGCGACTTGGCCGTCTCGATCTCGACCAGGACCTGATTGATCGAGACGGCGTCGCCGGGGACGACCCGCCATTCCACGATTTCGGCCTCGGTGAGACCCTCGCCGACGTCGGGCAATGTGAATTTCAACACGCTCATCGAGTGCGCTCCTTGCGATTGGTGAGGTGGAGATGTGCAGGCATCAGTAGGAGAGGGCGCGGTCGACGGCCTCGAGCACGCGGTCCGGGCTGGGCAAGAAATGCGTCTCCACGGCGGCCGGCGGGAACGGGGTGTCGAAGCCGGAGACGCGCAGCACGGGAGCCTCGAGCACGTAGAACGCCTTTTCCATGACGGTGGCCGCGATCTCCGATCCGACACTGACGAAGCCGTGCGCCTCCTGGGCGACCACCAGGTGCCCGGTCTTCTCGACCGACGCGAGGATGGGTCCATAGTCGATCGGTGAGATCGAGCGCAGGTCGATGACCTCGATGCTGGTGCCTTCCGCCGCCGCGAGCTCCGCGGCCTGCAGCAGGACGCTGACCATGGCGCCGTGGCCGACGACCGTGGCATCCGTGCCGGTGCGCACCACGCGGCTGGAGTGCAGGGGCACACCGCTGTCGGCGAGACTCACCTCACCCTTGGGCCAGTAGCGACTCTTAGGCTCGAAGAAGATGACCGGGTCGTCGGAGGCGATGGCCTCCTGCATCATCCAGTACGCGTCGTGCGGGTTCGAGGGGCTGACCACGCGCAGGCCCGGCGTGTGCGCGAAGTACGTCTCCGGGCTTTCCTGATGGTGCTCGATCGAGCCGATATGGCCGCCGTAGGGGATGCGGATCACGACGGGCATGACGACCTGGCCCTCGTGGCGGTTGCGCATGCGCGCCAACTGGCTGGTGATCTGGTCGAAGCCGGGGAACACGAAACCGTCGAACTGGATCTCGCAGACCGGGCGGTATCCACGCAGCGCCAGACCGATTGCCGTGCCGATGATGCCGGACTCGGCCAGCGGGGTGTCAAGAACGCGCTTGTCGCCGAATTCGGCGAACAAACCCTCGGTGACGCGGAAGACACCGCCCAGCGGGCCGATGTCCTCACCCATCAGGAGCACCTTGGGGTCGTCTCGCATGGCCTGACGGAGGCCCGCATTGAGAGCCTTGGTCATGGGCAGGTTCACCGTGCCCGTGCCGGGAAGCGCCCGCGGAGGGGTCACCGGCGCGGCGGGCGCCGCGGCGTGGTGCGCCGTGGCCAGGCCGGGAATGCTCGTCACGATCGTGTCGCTCACGCGTCGCCTCCTTCGAAGGATGCCTCGTAGCCGTCGAGCCAGGCCTGCTGTTCCTGGATCAGGGGGTGCGGTTCTGCGTAGACGTTATCGAAGATGACCGTCCTGTCGGGCGAGTGGATGTCGAGGGCGCGCCGGCGCACATCCGCCGCGTAGTCGTCGGCCTCTACGTCGACGGCGTCGAGGAACTCCTGCTCGACGCCCAGTCCCTGCAGGTAGCTGCGGAAGCGCACGATCGGGTCGCGAGCGACCCAGTAGGCCAACTGCTCGGGGTCGCGGTACTTGGTGGGGTCGTCGGCCGTGGTGTGGGCGCCGACGCGGTAGGTCAGGGCCTCGATCAGGGCCGGACCGTGGCCGGCGCGCGCGTCGTCGAGGTGCTTGGCCGTCACCGCGTAGCTGGCGAGGACATCGTTGCCGTCGATCTGGGTGCCGGGCATGCCGAACCCGCCGGCGCGCAGGTACAGCGGAGTGCGGGACTGCCGGGTCACGGGTACCGAGATGGCCCAGTGGTTGTTCTGCAGGAAGAAGACCTGCGGCGTCTGGTAACTGGCGGCGAAAACGAGCGCCTCGTTGGCGTCACCCTGCGACGAGGCTCCGTCGCCGTAGTAGACGATGACGGCCTGGTCGGTCTCTGGATTGCCGGTCGCGGTCGCGCCGTCGAGCTGCATGCCCATCGCATACCCCGTGGCGTGCAACGTCTGCGAGGCCAGCACCAGAGTGTAGAGGTGGAAGTTGCCGTGGTCTTCGGGGGTCCAACCACCGAGGGTGACTCCGCGCAGCATCCGCAGGATATCGACCGGGTCGAGGCCACGGATCATGCCGACGACGTGCTCCCGGTAGGACGGGAAGACGTGATCCTGCGGCCGGGTGGCGTAGGCGGAACCGACCTGTGCGGCCTCCTGGCCGTGACTCGGTACCCACAGGGCCAGCTGGCCCTGCCGCTGGAGGTTCGCAGCCTCGGTGTCGAAACGACGCACCACCACCATGTCGCGGTAGAACCGCCGGTAGTCGGCTTCGGTCAGCCGATCGAGGTACGGCAGGAATTCGGCCGCCGACTCACTCGGGGCGAAAACACCCTCCGGGGACAGCAGTCGCACCGTGGGAGAGGCAGTGGGGATCGCTGGCACCGTTCTAACCTAACTTCCGGGCGAGGTGCCCCGTTGGTAGATCATCAACAATGTCAGCGCAGATGCCAAGGAGCTTGTCCACAGATTCTTCCTCGCCGATCGAGATTCGGATTCCCTCGGGAAATGGGCGAACAATAAGGCCCACGGCCGACAGAACGTCGGCGATGTCGGTGGTCTCCTCGCCCGTGGGCAGCCAGATGAAGTTGCCTTGGGGTGCCGGGATATTCCACCCCTGCTCACCCAGCAGGCGCCGGACCCGGTCGCGTCGTTCGGTCAGGGCACGCACTCGGCGCAGTAGCTGGTCGGCAGCGTCGAGCGACGCGAGCGCGGCCGCGCTGGCCACACCGGTGACCGAGAGCGGGATCGCGGTGGACCGGGCCGCGTTCAGCACGGCGACCGGGCCGATGGCGTAACCGACGCGGAGGCCGGCCAGGCCGTAGGCCTTGGAGAAGGTGCGCAGCACAACCAGGTTCGGGAACCGGCCCAGCAGCGGAAGGCCGTTGACCGCTTCGGGGTCGGTGACGAACTCGCAGTAGGCCTCGTCGAGGATGACGAGAAGATCGGACGGAACGACGGCCATGAAGGATTCGAACTCGTCCGCCGTGACAATGGTGCCGGTGGGGTTGTTCGGACTGCAGATGATGACGACACGGGTTTGCGGCGTGATGCGGGTGGCCATCTCTGGCAGGTCGTGGCCGTGGTCCGGCCGATTCGGCACCTGCACGCTCGTCGCGCCGGCAACGGTGACCAGACCCGGGTAGGCCTCGAAGGAGCGCCAGGAATAGAGCACCTCATCCCCCGGACCGGCGGCGGCGAGGATGAGCTGGGCCAGGAGGGCCACGGAACCGGCACCGATGTGCACCTCGTCGACGCTCAGGCCGAACCTCGTGGCCAATCGTTCACGCAGGGCCAGAGCCGAGGCATCCGGATAGCGGTTGTAGGCGGTTTCGGCGTTCACTGCGGCGATGACACCGGGCAGCGGGTCGAAGGGGTTCTCGTTGCTCGAGAGCTTGAACGCGCTGGCGGCGGCAGCTTGTCCCTGCCGATAGGCCGGCAAAGCGACAATCTCAGGGCGCAGGCGGACCGAAGTCGGGTCTGATGGGCTCACCCGGTGAGTCTACGCCGCGGCATATTCACGTGGCCGCATAGCCAGGCCTGGGGGGCGCGTCGGTGCGGTCGGGCGCCCCCGATGCCATAGTTGTGGCATGGCCAGATTTCTGATCAAACTGATCCTCAACTCGTTCGCCCTATGGCTCACGACCCTGCTCGTCACCGGGGTTCGTGTGCAGCCCTACGCGGAGGGCACGGTCCAGCTCGTGGTCACCTATCTCCTGGTCGCCTTGGTCTTCGGCTTCGTGAACAGCGTGGTGGGCGGGTTCGTGCGCGTGGTCGCGTTCCCGGTCTACATCCTCACCCTTGGCCTGATCTCCTTGATCGTGAACGGTTTCTTACTGATGATCGTGGCCTGGTTCTCCGACCTGATGGGCTTCGGGCTCGTGGTCGACGACTTCTGGTGGGGCGTGCTTGGCGCCCTGGTTCTGGGCATCCTCAGCTGGATTCTCGGTGTGCTGATCCGACCGGTCAGCCCCCGTTCGTAAGAGCGCCGCCAGCGGAGCCGCCGAGCAGACGGATGCCCCGCCAGCGGGACGCGGCACCGGCGTCCGTGCCGGTGACGCCCTTCAGGGTGTCCCTGAATTGTCGCAACCGCGGCTCTTCGGAGCCGTCCATCAAATAACCGGTGTCCCGGTATTCCGTGAGAGCGTGCGCCGGAAGCACCTGGTCCGGCGGCGGTATCCGATCGAGGAACGCCTCGCGGCGCACGATCAGGCGCCCATCGACGGCACTCGCCGCCCCGCCCACGGCGGGGATCAGGTCGTCGGAGTGCTCGACCGTGACGGCTGATACCTCGGTTGGCAGCGTCACCTGGCCGCCTGGAGCTCCGAAGGTTGCGACCATCACGGTGTTGAACTCATCGGATGCCGCCAGCTCGGCCGCCACCAGCCCACCCTGGGAGTGCCCCACCGTCACCACCGGGTCGCCCGGGGCCACTCCCGCCTCATGCAGGGCCTGCACGACCGCACGGTAGGAGCCGGCGCCCTGGTCGGCGACGGCGGCCAGGTTGGAGGTGAGGTCCCACGGCTGTTCACCGGTGACCGGGCTCCACGCGGCTGTGCCGCCGATGTAGACGATCCAGGATGCGTCATCCGTGCCGCCGTAGTGCTCGATCCGCACCTGGGCAGCGTTCGCCGACACCGAGGGAATGCGGGCAGCCAGGTCGCCGAATCCGGTCGGCGGGGCCACCGGTCGGGTATGGGCACCCGCGCCGGGCGCCGCGGCACCCGGCACGGGTGGGCCGGGCGCCGCCTGCGGGTGAGGCGGGCCGAGAGGGCGCGTCGGCGAATCGAGCCGCTCCACCGCGACGGGCGTCTCCCGAAGCAGCCCAAGCGATCGCGCGAGCACCACCACGACTCCCGCGGTGGTCGTCACGCCGAAGACGCCGGCCCCTTGGTCGCCGAGGGCGAGCGACACCGGGAACGGCACCCCGGCACGACCCGCGGCGGCATCGTCGACCGAGGAGACGAGCACCCGGACCGCCGCGACCAGGAAGGGATTGGTCAGGGCCCGAGGATGCACCTGAAGCCAGGCTGCGGTCATCGCGGCCGGATCCTGGATACGGGTTCCAGTCACCAGCAGTCCGAGCAGCAGCCCCACCGCCCCAGCCGTCAATGCGGGCACCGCCGCCAGCGCCAGGATGGGTGCCAGCAGCCCCATCGTGGAGCCCAGCCAGGCCCCGGACAAGCGGGTGCCCCAACCGACCATCCGGTCGGCCCGGCCGTAGCCCTCCGCCGCCGCGAGCAAGGCATCGGCGAGGGTGCCGCTGCGCTCCAGAACGGTGCTCAGCGCGTGCCGGGTCGCGTACACGCTCGCCCCCGCGGCGGGTTCGGCTCCCCAGGCCGGCCCTGTTGCCGGGTCGGAGTCCAGCGACTGGATACGGGCCAGCCGATCCAGCCAGTCCTCCGCCTCTGCCTGCAGCACCCGCAGCCGGGCGGCCTCCGTCAGCAGCGTGTCGGTGGCCACGAGCGTGATGCCGCCGCCGGACACGATCAGGGTGTCCCCCGGGCCGCCACGCCGCTCCCCCGTCATCGCGAAAGCACCGAGACGGGGGCCGGAACGGACACCGACGCAGGGATCGAGGCGGCCGCCGCGTTCCGGGCGGCCCGAATCTCGTCGATGGAGGTCACCACGGCGACGAGGGCTTCTTCGATGAGACCGACGGCACGACGCAGGTCGCCGGCGAGGTCGCCGCGCTGGGCGTCGTAGCCCTGCTGCGCCGGCGAGCGCCACGACCCGGTCAGGTCGCCGGCCGTGAGCCGGGCCGCGGCCAAGGCGACGTCATCTCGGAGCTCGCGCAGCAGCATCCGTCGCTGGCGGAGCTCACCGAGTCGCGCTTCCACCGCATAGTCGGAGAGGAATGTGTCTCCCGGGGCGCCCATGCTTGCCCTTCCTGCGCCGCCGCCGCCACGGTTCGCGCACTGCGAGCGTGCCACCCCGGGCCGGCCGCGCCGGGCCGAATCCGCGTGTTCATGAAATGTGCGTTCGCCCACCGACTGTGGAGGGGCGCGCGATACCACACAATGGGGGCATGGACTTAATGTCGATCACTCCCGATGAATCGACACCGTTCCGCATTATTTTCGTCTGTACCGGCAACATCTGCCGTTCTCCGATGGCCGAGGTGATGCTGCGCGACCTGATCACCCGGTCGGGCCTGGGCCGGCTGATCACGACGAGCTCCGCCGGCACGGGCGATTGGCATGTCGGGGAGCAGGCCGACGTACGCACGATCTCCGCCCTCGGCGCCCGCGGCTACGACGGCAGCCACCACCGGGCCCGCCAGTTCGACCCGGACTGGTTCGCCGATCTTGACCTTGTCGTGGTGCTCGACCGAGCGCAGGAGCGCATCCTGCGCAACTGGGCAACGACCGATCGGGACCGCAGCAAGGTGCGCCTGCTGCTCAGTTTCGACCCGGCCCAGGCCGCCCTGATGGACGTTCCTGACCCCTACTATTCGGACGATGCTTTTTTTGACACTGTTCTTGGCATGATTGAGAGCGCAAATGAAGCGCTGTTCGCGCAACTTGCACCCGCAATCAGACAGGGAGTCCGATGAGTCCGTTACCGCCCCAGGTCCTCAGCCCACTCGACGGCCGCTACCGCGCCGCCGTCACCGAATTGGGAGAATACCTGTCTGAGGCCGGCCTCAACCGGGCCCGCGTGCAGGTTGAGGTGGAGTGGTTGATCACCCTCACCGATCGCAGCCTCTTCGGATCCGAGCCGCTGGCCACCGAGCAGAAGCTGGCTCTGCGTGCCCTGGTCACCGACTTCGGCCAGGCCGAAATCGACGAACTCGCCGTTCTGGAAGCCACCACCCGGCACGACGTGAAGGCCGTCGAGTACCTCGTGCGCCGCCGGCTGACCACGCTGGGCCTCGACCACATCAGCGAGCTCACCCATTTCGCCGCCACCAGTGAAGACATCAACAACCTGTCCTACGCGCTGACCGTGAGTGACGCCGTTCGCGAGGTCTGGCTGCCCAAGTTCCGCGCGGTCATCGCCGCTCTGCGCCTGCGGGCCCTCGAATATCGCGCCGACTCCATGCTGGCCCGCACGCACGGCCAACCGGCGACGCCCACTACGGTGGGCAAGGAACTCGCGGTGTTCGTCTACCGGCTCGAGCGCCTGGCCACCCAGGTCGAGGACAGCGAGTACCTGGGCAAGTTCAGCGGCGCCACCGGCACGTTCGCCGCGCACGTCGCCGCCGATCCGGCCGTGGACTGGCCCACTGTGTCCCGCACATTCGTCGAGGGCCTCGGGCTCACCTGGAACCCGTTGACCACCCAAATCGAATCCCATGACTGGCAGGCCGAGCTCTACTCGCGGGTCTCCCACGCCAACCGGGTGCTGCATAATCTGGCGACGGATGTCTGGACCTACATCTCCCTCGGCTACTTCCGCCAGATCCCGCAAGCCGGGGCCACAGGCTCATCGACCATGCCGCACAAGATCAACCCCATCCGTTTCGAGAACGCGGAGGCCAACCTCGAGCTGTCCAGTGCGATCCTCGACTCCCTGGCGGCCACGCTCGTCACCTCGCGCCTGCAGCGGGATCTGACCGACTCCACCACTCAGCGCAACATCGGCGTGGGCTTCGGCCACTCCCTGCTCGCCCTCGACAACATCGCGCGGGGTCTCGGTGAGATCGACATCGACCGTGCCATGCTCGCCCGCGACCTTGACGCAAACTGGGAGATCCTCGGCGAAGCGATCCAGACCGTGATCCGCGCCGAGGTGTCGGCGGGGCGTTCCACGATCAAGGATCCCTACGCCCTGCTCAAGGAACTCACTCGCGGCAAGCGCATCAACCGGGAAGATCTGGTGGCCTTCGTGACCGGGCTGGAGATCGGCGACGCCGCAAAGGCTCGTTTACTCGAGCTGACGCCCAGCAGCTACGTGGGTCTCGCGGATCCGCTGCTGGACTACCTGCCATAGTTCGGCCGCGCTGGCGGTGCGCCGTTCCGCGGGTGGCGTGCCACGCGCGGAACGGCGCAGCACCCGCGTTCCGCGCTCAGGTCAGGACAGGTCAGGTCAGGACAGCGGGTGATTCTGCTCGTCGATGTCCGTGCGCTCGATCGCGTTCGGCTTCATATTCAGCACGAGCATCGCGATAACGACGAGCACGAGAATGAACGTGCCGCCGAAGCCGATCAGTGAGAGCACCACGTCCCGCGTGCTCATCAGCACGACGAGGCCGAGGAACAGCGCCATAACGGCCGAGAAGCCGACGAGTTCAGCCGGCTTGAGCTTCTCGGAGCGGGTGGGCTTGCGCGGCGTGTTCTGGGTCACAGGGTGTCCGAATCGTTGGGTGAAGTCGTGAGGTTTCGGGCGGCATCCGTCGCAGCCCACTTGAGAGAGAACCCGGCGATGGCGAGGTAGACGCCGAGCACCACGAGGTAGGCACCGAACAGCCCGACCGATACCACCGCATTAGGCGGCAGGAGCAGGAAAACCAGGGCCAGTAACGCCGTCACGGCCCCGACGAGCAGCCAGTCGCGGTCCGCCGGGTCACGACGACGGGCACGGATGCCGGTGTAGAGCTCGAGGAACCCCGTCACCGCTGCCCAGACCGAGACCAGAAAGAGGAAGAACCCAAGCCCGCCCGCGTGGAAGACCAGCGCAAGAAGGCCGGCAATCATCCCGACTGCCCCCTGCACCAGGAAGAGGGATCGCTCCCGCGCGTCGGCCAGCGTGCGCCGGCTGAGCAGACCCACCGTGAGTCCGCTGACCAGCGCGAAAGCACCGAACGCTACGAGGCCGAACTCCGCCGAATGGTCGGCGTTGAAGGTGATCGCCGCTGCGGGCACGAGGGCGATGGCTGCGCGCAGCACTGGCACCAGCCAGTACCGGGATTGACGTGAGTGTGGAGCCTGGGCGTTCGCCACGCGCGACCTCTTTCGTTGCGGGTTGAGACGGATCCAGTCTACGCGGGCGCACCTGCGCCCCCGGCGGGGCCGGCGGCCCGCAGCGGGTCAGAACAGGGTGTCGCCGATGTAGCCGTCGGACGCGCAGCCCGGGGGAATCGCGAACACCGCGGAACCGATCGGGGTCGTCCACTGGTTGAGCAGGTCCAGGGTGTCGAGGCGCGTCTGGATGGGAACGAACTGCGCGTCGACATCCGTCTGGAAACACGCGAACAGCAGTCCGGAATTGGAGACTCCGGTGCCCGAGGGTGCCTCGTCGTAGTTGTAGCCACGACGATGGATGCGTTGGCTCCGGTCCTCGGATCGGGCACGTCTCAGGTGGGAGAACTCGGGGATGACCGGGAACCCGAGCGCGGTCGTCGCCTCGAAGTCGGGCTCGTCGCGCTCCCTCTTTCCCGTCAGCGGCGCGCCGTTGGCCAGGGTGCGGCCCATCGTGGACTCACGGCCCGACCGGTCGAGCCCGTCCCATTTGTCCAGGTTCATACTGATCCGACGCAGCACGAAGCCGGTTCCCCCCGCCAGCCAGCCAGGGTTGCCTGCCCGGCCCCAGACCAGGGCGTCGAAGTCCGCTGTGCCGACGGCGGGGTTCGCGGTGCCGTCCACCTGACCGAACAGATTGCGCATGGTGGCACCAGGCTTCTCCGAACCGGCGGCACGACGGAAACCGGATTGCACCCAACGCACCACCGCGAAAGAGCGCAGGTCCTTGAGTAGCATCCGGGTGGCGTGGGCGACCGTCATCGGGTCATCGGCGGCGATCTGCAGCAGCAGGTCGCCGTCGTTCCACTCCGGCTGGAGCCGGTCGATCGTGAATGCGGGCAGCGGCCGCAGCCAGCCGGGCGCTGCTCCCCCGGCGACGGTGACGAGGTCCGGCCCGAAGCCGAAGGTCACCGTGAGCCGAGCCGGAACGACGGCAAGCTCCGGTTCGGAGTCGGCCAGGGCAGCCTCGCCCTGGGTGAGCCGGGCCGCGTCATCGGTCAGGATGCGCATCATCCGGCGGAGCGCCGCCCGGTCGACGCCTGGCAGCAGGTTGAGGGCCACGAATGTGGCCCGCGACTGCGGCTCGGTGTCGACTCCGGCCTGGTGCACGCCGAAGAAAGGTACGACCTCGGTGCCGCTGACGAGTGCAACCGCTGGAACCGCGGGCGCCGCGGAACCGCCAAGCCCGGCCTTGGCGACCAGGTCGACACCGATGGCACCGGCGGCACCGACCCCGGCGGCGGCCCCCCCGAGGAGAAGGTGCCGCCGACTGAGTCGGCGGTCCGGGTGCGCCGCCGGCGCAGGCTCCTCACGCCGGTCGTTCGTCGGTTCGGAACTCACTGGTTGTCGGTGTCCATATCCATCTCCGTGTCACCCTCATACGTCTCGTTGGCACCCGAGTAGTCCTTCACCGGCGCCGTGAACTCGAAGCTCGATCCGTCGTCCAGGGTCAGCGTGAAGGTGTTCTCCTCGCCGGCGGCCAGCGGTCCGGTGAGTCCCATCAGCATCATGTGGTTCGCGCCGGGCGCGAGCGCGATCGATCCGCCGGCCGGCACCACGAAGCCGCCCTGCTTCTCCTGCATGACCATGTCGCCGGCGTCGTTGGCGACGGTTTCGTGCAGTTCGATCATGGAGGCCGCCGTCGTTTCGGCCGAGACGATGGTGACGTCGTCCGTACCGGAGTTCTCGACCAGGCCGAAGGCACCGGTCATGCCGGACTCGGAGGCCTTGACCCAGGCATCCGTCATCGTCAGGGTATCGGCCGCGGTCTCGGGGTCAGCGGATGCTGAGGGCGTCTCGGTCGCGTCGGCGCAGCCAGAGAGGCCGAGCATCAACACGACAGCGACAACGGCGATGCGGGAGGGAGCGGTGGTGAGCTTCATGGGGAATTCTCCTGATATGGGTTTGGTGCGAGTGACACAGTGCGGTGGTCCAGCTGCTCCAGCTATTTCACGGGTTGCGGTGGCGCTTGGCTCTCCACACGGTGAACAGGGCGAAGATTGCGAGCCCGCCCAGGGCACCGATGAGACCCACCACGGCGAGGGGAAGTCCGGTTCCGGTGTCCGCGGCAGCGGCGGCGTCGTCTGCCGCGGCGGACTCTTGCGCATCGGGTGACGGTTCCGGCGTCGCGGTTGCACCCGCGCCGGCCCCGGCGTCGGGCAGAACCGCGTCACCGACGGCGAAGGCGAAAGCCCCCGACACCGGATGCCCATCGGCCGAGACGACCCGCCAGCGCACCTGGTAGGCGCCATCGGGCATCCCGAGCTCCACCGCCTGCGTGCCCTGGGACCCGTCGAGGCGCATTTCGCCCTCGGCCCAGTCGCGCTCCTCGTCATCAACGACCAAGATGACGGCGCCGATCTCGAGGATGTCGTCCGTGAAGGTGATGGTGACCGCGGACGGAGCACTGTCGACGTGCTCGCCATCGGCCGGGAGCGTTGACTGCACTTGGTCGTGCGCGTATGCAGCCGGAGCCATCGGGCCCAGGACGGACAGGGCGATCACGGTCAGGGTCAGCAGGACGCCCGTTGCCGGGCGTCGGTGGAAGGCATGGGTCATCGAAGTGCTCCGGTTCGTGGAGGTGTTGCTACGTTGGGTGGGTCGTGACGTCAGTGCGTCAGGGCACGGAGCGGCGGACCGCGACGGAGCACGCTCGGGAGGAGAACGCCGAAGTCGGCGGCCACGAAGACCCGGCCGGAAACCGGGCGTACGACGGCGGCATCCGCGCCGATCGAGACCGGGGCGACCCGTTCGATCAGAACCGCGACGAGACGGTTTGCAGTCTCCTCGAGCAGGGCCCAGAAGGTCTTCTCGCCGCGGTGGAGGGCGGCGATCGTGACGATGGCGGCCACGGCGTGCGCCACCCACATCCAGCTTGCGCCGGACATCGCTCCGGCCGCGTCCGCCAACGACGGGGCCGTCGCGTCGGTGATCACAGTCAGGCCAGCGCCGTGGTGAAGCGACGACCCGGTCATGGTGACGGGCGATGCCCCACCGAGTCCGAACAGAACGTGCAAGAGCAGTTGGCTGACCCCGACGGAGAGGGAGAGGCGAAACAGGGACAAGCTTTTACCGGCCAGCAGCACCGACGCGATCCCAGCGAAGGCGAGGGCAAGGCCCACGCTGAGCGGCCCGGGGGCGCTACCGCCGGCAGCGATGTGGGAGAGGGCGGCGACGAAGATGGCGACGGATGCCGTCAGCCAGCCGCGAACAAATCGCGCCCACCTGCTCGCCATGGCTTCTCCCTCGGAACACCCCGGCCCTATTCGAGTCCGTGCCGCTACTCTACCGCCCGGTCCTGGATGTCCGGGCGGGCGAACGCCGCGCGTGGAGCCGAGGGCGGAGGCTGTGAAGTTCAGAGTGCGTTGACCGCGCCCAGCACCTTCGTCAGGGAGTCCTTGGCGTCGCCGAACAGGAGCGTCGTCTTCGGGTCGTAGAGCAACTCGTTCTCGATGCCGGCGAATCCGGGACGCATCGACCGCTTGAGGAACACGACCTGCCGGGCCTCACCGACGTCGAGAATCGGCATGCCGTAGATCGGAGAGCCGGGCGACGTCTTCGCGGCCGGGTTGACCACGTCGTTGGCTCCCACGACGAGAGCGATATCCGTGTTCTTGAATTCGGGATTGACCTCCGCCATCTCCTTCAACACCTCGTAGGGCACATTCGCCTCGGCGAGGAGCACGTTCATGTGCCCCGGCATGCGGCCGGCCACCGGGTGGATGGCGAACACGACCTCGACGCCGCGGGCTTCGAGGGTCGTGGCCAGTTCGGCGATGGTGTGCTGGCCCTGCGCCACGGCCAGGCCGTAGCCGGGCACTATCACCACGCGCTGGGCGTAGTTGAGCAGCACGGCGACGTCTTCCGGGTTGGAGCTGCGCACGGGGCGGTCGCTCTGCGTGGTCGACCCCGCGGTGGACCCGCCCTTGAATGCCCCGAACAGGATCCCGTTCACGCCGCGGCCCATGGCGGATGCCATCGCGCGCGTCAGGATCGTGCCGCTGGCGCCCACAAGGGTGCCGGCCACGACAAGGAGCAGGTTGCCGAGAACAATACCGGAGGCCGCGACGGCCAGCCCGGTGAAGGCGTTCAGCAGGGAGATCACAATGGGCACGTCGGCGCCGCCGACGGGCAGTACGAGCAGCGCCCCGACGAGGAGGCCCAACACGAGCAGGGCGATGGCCCAACCGGCCGCACCGGTTGCGACGACGAACCCTCCGGCGACGAGGGCCACCAGCACAATGCCGCCCATCACGATCGCGAGGCCGGGAAAGATGAGCGGACGTGAGCTGATCAGGCCTTGGAGCTTGCCGACGGTGACCGCGGAACCGGAGAACGAGACCGCCCCGACGAGCATCGTGAAGACGACCGCGACCTTGCTCCACGGACTTTCGCTGCTGCTGAGTTCCAGCACGGCGACCAGAGCGGCGGCGCCGCCACCCACGCCATTGAACAGCGCGACGAGCTGGGGCATCTGGGTCATTTCGACGCGCCGGGAGATGGGGGCGGCGATCGCCGAACCCACCGCGATGGCAACCAGGATGGCTGGGATGTTCTCGATCCGGGCGGAGAGGAAGACCGTGACCACGGCCAGCAGTGCGCCGGCGGCCCCGATCAGGTTGCCGCGCCGGGCGGTCTTCGGCGACGACAGCCCGCGCAGGGCGAGGATGAAGCAGACCGCGGCGATCAGGTAGAGCAGGCCGGTCCACTCGGCGCTGAGCAGGCTCATTTCGTCGTGCCCTTCGGGTCGTTCTTCGTATCGGCGCCGGCCGGCTTGCGGGGGGCGAACATCTTGAGCATCCGGTCGGTGACGACGAAGCCGCCGACGAGGTTGGCGGTGGCCATGACCACGGCGAGCAGTGCGACTGCCAGCAGCCACGGTTCAAGAGCCTGCCCGGCGACGATGATGGCGCCGATCAGGATGATGCCGTGAATGGCGTTCGCACCGCTCATCAGTGGCGTGTGCAAGGTGCTCGAAACCTTCGAGACGACCTCGAAGCCAACGAAGACCGCCAGCACGACGACGGTCAGCAGGGTGATCGGATCCATCAGTGTCCTCCTGTCACGGCGGCGGCCGTGGGCGCGTGCCGGATGGTGCCGGCGTGGGTCAGGCATGCCCCGGCAACCACCTCATCCGTGAAGTCGGGCGTCACGGCGCCGTCGACGGTCATCAGGGCGAGGAGGTTGGCCACGTTCTTGGCATAGAGCCGCGAGGCGTCCGCCGGCATGGTGGAGGGGGCGTCCTTCATGCCGACCAGAGTCACCGTGCCGTCACCGCCCTCGGTGGGCACGAGCGTGTCCTGACCGGCGACGACACCCTCGACGTTCCCCCCGGTTTCGGCGGCCAGGTCGACCACGACCGAGCCGGGGCGCATCGCGGTCACCATGTCGTGCGTGACCAGCAGTGGGGCGGCGCGGCCGGGGATGGCCGCCGTGGTGATCATCACGTCGGCGGCGGCCACGTACGGCGCCAGTAGTTCGCGCTGGCGGACGGCACGGTCTTCGCTCAGTTCGCGGGCATAACCGCCCGCACCCTCCACGGCGTCCAGATCGAGGTTCACGAAGGTGCCGCCCATCGACGTCACCTCGTCAGCGGATGCCGGGCGCACGTCATAGGCAGAGACCCGCGCGCCGAGCCGCTTGGCCGTGGCAATCGCCTGCAATCCGGCGACGCCGGCACCGAGCACGAGCACGCGGGCCGGCGGAATCGTGCCGGCGGCCGTCATGTAGAGCGGGAAGAAGCGGGGAAAACGGATGGCCGCCTCCAGCACTACCCGGTAGCCGGAGACAAGCGACTGGGAGGTGAGGGCATCCATCGACTGGGCGCGGGAGATGCGGGGCACCAGTTCCAGGGCGAAGGCCGTCACCCCGGCCGTGGCCAGGGCGGCGACGGTGGCCAGCTCGGAGGCGGGCGATGCCAGGCCGACCGTGACAGTGCCGGCGGGAAGCGTGGCGGCGAACTCGGGCGTCAGCGGGCGCACATGGCAGTAGACCCCGAGGTCACCCGGGGTGAGCTGCGGCACGACTGTCGCGCCCGCGCCCGTGTAGGACGCATCGGTGTGACCGGATTCGGCGCCAGCGCCGGACTCGACCAGGACCTCAAGTCCGAGTGCCTTGAGTTGGGTTACCGTCTCGGGAGTCGCCGCGACGCGACGCTCACCTCGCAGGCGTTCTCGTGCGATTCCGACTCTCACGCGCATGTCTCCTTCGTGGCGGCCACGAGTTCGAGAACGAAGCGGTCCGAACACTTGCGCGGCACTTTCAGCCCCAGACGTAGCGTAGTGGGGATCGGTTGCCGTCCGGAGAATATGACGGGTCTAGTGCTGATGGCTAGGCGCCCGGGACCATATCCGCGAAGCGTGAGTAGTGGCCATGGAACGCGACCGTGACGGTGCGGGTGGGGCCGTTACGGTGTTTGGCGACAATGAGGTCGGCTTCGCCGGCCCGCGGATTGTCTTTCTCGTATGCGCTCTCGCGGTGGAGCAGGATGACCATGTCGGCGTCTTGCTCGAGGGACCCGGACTCACGGAGGTCGGAGATGGCCGGCATCTTGTCGGCTCGCTGCTCGGGTCCGCGGTTCAGCTGAGACAGGGCGATGACGGGAACCTGAAGTTCCTTGGCCATCAGTTTCAGTGCCCGGGAGAACTCGCTGACCTCCTGTTGACGGGATTCGACCTTCTTGCCCGAGGTCATCAGCTGCAGATAGTCGATGATGACCATCTTCAGACCCACCCGCTGCTTCAGCCGGCGGCACTTGGCCCGGATCTCGACCAGGGTCATGTTGGGGCTGTCGTCGATGTAGAGCGGCGCGTCGTTGATCCGGCCGCGGGTGGCCGCGATCGTGGTCCAGTCGCGAGCGTCGACGGCCCCCTTGCGCATGCTCTGCAGAGGCACGGATGCTTCGGCCGCGAGCAGACGCATCGCGATTTCACTGCGCCCCATTTCCAGGGAGAAGAAGATGCTGGGCATGTCATGTTTGATTGACGCCGCGCGGGCGAAGTCAAGCGCCAGGGTGGACTTACCGAGGGCCGGACGAGCCGCAACGATGATGAGCTGGCCGGGATGGAAACCATTGGTGAGTTCGTCCATGTCGGCGAAGCCGGTGGGGACTCCGGTCATCTGGCCGTCTTTGAGTTTCGCGGCCTCGATCTCCTCAATCGCAGCCGTGACGGCGTCGGTGAGGGGAACGTAGTCCTCAGTTTCGGTGCCGCCGGTGACCGCGTAGATCTCAGCCTGGGCGGTGTTCACGAGGTCGAGCACCTCGCCCTCGCCCGAGTAGCCCATCTGGGCGATGCGGGTTCCGGCCTCGACCAAGCGGCGGAGCAGGGCCCGCTCGGCGACGATGGAGGAGTAGAAGCCGGCGTTGGCCGCGGTCGGCACCAGACTGGTGAGCGTGTGCAGGTAGTCCGCACCGCCCGCGCGGGACAGCTCGCCGAGTTTAGTGAGTTCGTCGGTGACGGCGATGACGTCGGTGGGCTCACCCTGTGCGTACAGCGACAGGATCGCATCGAAGATGATCTCGTGCTTGGGAATGTAGAAGTCGGCGGCCCGTACGGTCTCGACGACGTCAGCGACGGCATCCTTGCTCAGCATCATTCCGCCGAGCGCGCTCTGCTCGGCGAGAAGGTCGTGCGGAAGTGTTCGCTCGGTGTGCCGGGGTTCCAGTCCGCCGCGGCCGTCGGCCCCACGCTTGTCTGCCAGACCCAAGTGAGCGATCGACACCTGTGCCTCCTTTTTCCTCGTGGTGAAGTTCTATCAGGACCCTCCGACATCTCTGCCCCGGCACTGTGCACACCTCGATTGTGGCCGCCTGCTCACAGTACGGACCCCGCTCGACTGACTCCAAAACGCCCTGTGGATAAGCCTGTGGAAAATCTGGGCGAAACGCCGCGTGTCTTGTGCACAACCTGTGCAATCGCTTGTGGAAAACTAAAGATTTTTAATGCTAAAAACGCTTTTGATCAGGGTATAAAATTATTCACAGCCCGATGTGGAAAGTAATCTAAACCATCCATTGAACCTTGGTGTGCTGTGGGCAAGGCTGTGCACAAAGGCTCATTTTCAAGATCTGAAATCACCCCTGAATAGGGTGTGCGGAATTCCTTAAACAGGTGTAGCGGCGGACTCCCGAGGGAGTCCGCCGCTACACCTGCGGTACGGCTTACTTTGCGGCTACCACCAGCAGTGTGATGGTCGCGCTCAGTTCGTCACGAAGACGAACCGTCGCCTGGTGCTCGCCAGTCATCTTGATCGGGCTGAGCTCGATCTTGCGCTTGTCGATGGCACCGAGCCCCGCGGCGGCAACTGCCTCCGCAACGTCCGTGGTCTTGACGGAGCCGAAGAGGCGTCCGCCTTCGCCGGCCTTGACGACCAGCTTGACCTTGGCGTTCTCGAGTGCAGCCTTGAGGGCCTGCGCTTCTTCCAGGGTGGCATGCTCGCGGGCTACGCGGGCGGCCTTGATCTGCTGAATCTGCTTCTCGCCACCGCGGGTCCAAGAAACAGCGAAGCCCTGCGGGTAGAGGTAGTTACGGGCGTAGCCGTTCTTGACCTCGACGATGTCACCGGGTGCACCGAGGCCGGAGACCTCGTGCGTCAGAATGATTTTTGACATGAGGTGTCCTACCTGCCTGAACCGGCGTAGGGCAGCAGCGCCATTTCGCGAGCGTTCTTGACGGCGCGGGCGATGAGACGCTGCTCCTGAACGGAAACACCGGTGATGCGACGGGCGCGGATCTTTCCACGCTCGGAGATGAACTTGCGGAGGGTGGGGACATCCTTGTAATCGATGACACCAACCCGGATCGACTTCGCGGGAGCGGCGTTCTTGCCACCCTTAGCTCCGCGGAGCGGCTTGCGGCGGTCGCCGCTCGACTTTCCAGCCATGATTTCCTTACTTTCTTAAGAAGTGTTTTTCAGCCAAGAACCTGAAAGGTTCGGCTTAGAAGGGTGTCTCGTCGCTGAAGTTGCCCGGAGTGTTCCAGACATCTCCGCCGGTGTTCGCGGCGGGGGCGCTGGCAGCCCAGGGCTCGTCGTTTCCGGCAACGGCAGGTGCGCTGCCGCCGCGAGGACCAGACGATGACTGCGCTCGAGTGAGCTGAGCGGTGGCGTATTTCAGCGAAGGACCGATTTCATCGATCTCGAGCTCCATGCTCGTACGCTTCTCGCCTTCCTTCGTCTCATACGAACGCTGCTTGAGACGCCCGGTAGCGATGACACGGGTACCCTTGGTCAGCGAACCGGCCACGTGTTCGGCGAATTCACGCCAAACGCTCGCGCGCAGGAAGAGCGACTCGCCATCTTTCCACTCACTCGTTGCGCGATCGAAATTGCGCGGAGTGGATGCGATGGTGAAGTTGGCAACCGCCAGCCCGTTCTGCGTGTAACGCAGCTCCGGATCGCTGGTGAGGTTGCCCACCACGGTAATTACGGTCTCGCCGGCCATGGGCTACTTGTCGCTTGCCTTGTCGGCGGACTCGGCCGCGACGGGAGCAACAGCTTCTGCCGTGGCAGGAGCGTCGGCAACCGGGGCGTCGGCCTTGGCCGGAGCAGCCTTGACCGCAGCGGCAGCAGCTGCCGAGGCTGGCTTCGCGGACGCGGCGACCTTGGCGGTCGGAGCGGCAGCGGCGGCTTCAGCCTTCGCAGCGATGACCTTCGGGTTGGCTGCCTTGCGGGCGGCCTTCTCGGCGGCAAGCTTGCTTGCGACGGCAACCTGGGCAATGCCCTCTTCTGCGCGAAGAACCTTGGTGCGCATGACGGCTTCCGACAGCTTCAGCTGGCGGTCGAGCTCGGCCGTGGCAGAAGCGTTCGCGGTGAAGTCGACAACGGCGTAGATGCCTTCGGACTTCTTATTGATCTCGTATGCGAGACGGCGGCGACCCCAAACGTCAACCTTGTCAATGGTTCCACCATCGTTGCGAACAACGTTGAGGAACTTGTCAAGGCTGGGAGCTACGGTGCGCTCATCGATCTCGGGATCGAGGATAACCATCAACTCGTACTGATGCATGACTAACCCACCTCCTTCGGACTAAACGGCTGCAGAATCTCTGCAACAGGAGGGTTGTGCATGTGTTGAACGCGGAGGCCGGGAATCCGGCGCACAGACAACCTGCCAAGGCTACCGGATGTCGCGGCCCTCCGCCACCGCTCCCGGCCTCTTTCTCCTGCATAACTGCCACTTCTCCCGCGATTTGGACAATTCCGGCATGAGGGCGACCTCGATCAACGCCGCCCGGCCTCGGGTAGGCCACCTGTCGTTCGGGTGCGGGCTTCCCGCTCACGTAGATGTTCGCGCGGTTCGCCCACCCCCCGGGTGACTCCGAATCACCATCGGCGAAATCGTGATTGTCCACGCCGACGATCTTGGTCCCGCACGCCCGCCCACACCGGCCCGTCAGTCTGACGGTGCACAACCACGCCCACGCCCACCTGGGGAGGAACCGTGCTTCCAGCGGACGAAGGCAGGGGCAGCGGTCACGGCTGAGGCGGCGCGATGCGCTACTGAGCGCGCTCGGCCCACCAGACGGTCAGACGGCGGGTGGCCTCTTCCTCACCGAGCGGCCCGTCGTCCAATCGCTGCTCGAGCAGGTAGCGGTAGGCCTCGCCGACCTCGCGGCCCGGTCGCACACCCAGTACAGCCATGATCTGCTCCCCGTCGAGGTCGGGGCGCACGGCCGCCATCTCCTCCTGCTCGTTCAGTTCCCGGATGCGCTGTTCCAGGTCGTCGTAGGCGAATCCGAGACGGTCGGCCTTGCGGCGGTTGCGGGTGGTCACATCAGCGCGGGTCAAAATGTGCAGCCGCTCGAGCTGGTCACCGGCATCGCGCACGTACCGGCGCACCGCTGAGTCGGTCCATGCCCCCTCGGTGTACCCGAAGAAGCGCAGGTGCAGCTCGATCAGACGCGCGACGGCCGCAATGGTGTCATTGTCGAAACGCAGCGCGCGCAGACGCTTCCGGGCCAGCTTCGCTCCGACCAAGTCGTGGTGGTAGAAACTGACCACGCCGCCCGGCTCGAGCTTGCGGGTTGCCGGCTTGCCGATGTCGTGCAGGAGCGCCGCGAGGCGCACGATCAGGTCAGGGCCGTCGAAGTTGCCGCGCGACGTCTCGTAGCCGATCGCCTGGTCCAGCACGGTCAGCGTGTGCTGGTAGACGTCCTTGTGGTGATGGTGCTCGTCGACCTCGAGCCGCAGCGCGGGAATCTCCGGCATCACCAGGGCGCATAGCCCCGAGTCCACCAGAAGTTCGACCCCGGCGTGCGGGTTGTCAGCCTTCAACAGCTTTGCGAGCTCGTCGCCGATGCGTTCGGCCGAGATGTTTCGGATGCTGTCCGCCATAGCTTCCAGCGCCACGGCGGTGTCGACGTCCAGGGAGAATCCGAGCTGGGCCGTGAATCGGGCGGCCCGCATCATGCGCAAGGGGTCATCGCCGAAAGAGACCTCCGGGGAGATCGGAGTGCGCAGAACACCGGCCAGGAGGTCGTCGATTCCGTTCGCGGGGTCAACGAGGGTGAGCTCCGGCAGGCGCAGGGCGAGCGCGTTGACCGTGAAGTCACGACGCAGCAGGTCGTCCTCGAGGCGGTGCCCGAAGACGACCTCGGGCTTGCGGGTCTGACCGTCATAGCTGTCGGACCGGTAGGTGGTGATCTCCACCTTGTCGCCGGAGACCTGCGCGCCGATCGTGCCGAACGCCCGACCGATGTCCCAGTGAGCGTCCGAGATCGGCTTCACGATCTTCAGGATCTGGTCCGGCGTGGCATCCGTCGTGAAATCGAGGTCATTGATCGGTCTATCCAGGAAGGCGTCGCGCACAGGACCGCCGACCAGGGCCAACTCGTGGCCGGCGTCCGCGAACGCTGACGCCAGGCGGGAAACCGTGGGGGTGGCAGCCAGGTCGCCCAGCCGCTTGAGGGCTGTCGCAACGCTCTGCATGCCCCCATATTAGTTGCTCGCGGGGCGCCGACCGCCCGGCGCAGCGTCATCCCACCCGCGTACGCCGTAGAATCCCCTACATGGTGGCCGTGTCTGTTCCTCAGCATCGGCCCGCGCTCCCCGGATCGATTCGGGGCCTCCGACGGCCGCCCAGGATGCCACTGCGCGCCGTTCTGGCCGCCCTGCTTGCGGGGGTGGTCCCGCTCGCAATCGTCTTGCCCGCGTCTGCCGCGACGGTCGCCACGGCTGCGCAGGCCTCGCAAACCGTGCAGGTCGCCGCAGCAGCGTCGGCCAACGAGGTGAGCATCACGGTGGCACACACCACGATGGAACCGCTCCGGGCCGACCAGGACCTCACGGTCACCGTCACGATTGACAACGCGACGTCCGATACCATCGCCCCGGGAACGATAGACCTCTACCTCGCGGAGCGTGCTCTGATCAGCCGCACCGCGCTCAACTCCTGGTTGAGCCCGGAGAAGTCGGGCAAATCCGGCGATCTGATGCTGACCCAGCCTCTGACGGCATCCATTCAGCCGGACAGCACCGAGATCTTCACGCTGACCGTGCCTGCTGATTCCGTGGGGCTTACCAGTGGCAACGCCTGGGGCGCCCGTGGGATTGCGGCCACCCTCACCGCCGGTGACACCGTGCGCGCCGAGGGCCGCGGTACCTTCGTCTGGTATTCGAATGAGGAGGTCACCCCGGCCAACCTGGCCGTGATCATGCCCATCACCGTTCCGACCCAGTCGACGGGTCTGATCACCGGCAAGGCGCTCGAGACCTACACCTCCCCTTCCGGTGTGCTCAGCCGCCAGCTTGACGGCGTCGCCGGGAAACCCGTCACCATCGCAATCGACCCTCAGATCATTGTTTCCATCCGAATCCTCGGATCCGCGGCGCCGGCTAGCGCTGTCGAGTGGCTGGACCGGCTCGACCAGGCCCCGAACGACATATTCCCGCTCAGCTATGCAGATGCGGACCTGTCCCTTCAGGCCCAGTCCGGCGCCATCACTCTTCTTGCACCCTCCTCATTCGACCAGGCCATCGACCCCGCCCTCTTCGCCGCAACGGACCAGAACCCAGCGCCGACCGATACCTCCGATCCCAGTGGGGCGCCCACGGACGCGCCCACAGTCGTCGAGACGCCGACACCGACGGACGAACCCGCGACGCCGAGCAACAACACACCGCCGACGATGGAAGAGTTACTCGCCTGGGAATATAGCGCTACGGATATCGGCTGGCCCGCCGAGGGTGACGTCGCCGCGAACGACCTGGACGTGTTCACGGCCAGCGGCCTCAGCACTACGATCCTGGGTGGCGCGAACACCTCCGGGGCCGCCAGCGATTTCACTCCCAACTCCGCCGTCGATCTCGGCGCCGGAAACGGCCAGGGTCTGGTCATCGACGACGACATCGCCGACGCCCTGCGCGCCGCCGCAATGGCGACATCGGATGACGCGTGGCGCGAGGCCATGGCGGAGGTCAGCTCGCAGCTGGCGGTGGTGTCGGCAGAGCGGCCGGGAACGGCCCGCACCCTCCTGGCCACCTTCGATCGCGGCTGGCCGCCGAACGCCAGTCGACTGGGCCAGACCATCGACGCCCTGTCCACCCTTCTCTGGTACGCGCCGTCCAGCCTGCCGGAGGTGCGGGCATCCGCCCCCGCCGACGAGGTCACCTTCGACAGCCTGTCCGAACCTGCCGACCGTGTCGACCAGGCCACCCGACTCCTCGAGCGCGAGTCCGACGTTCTCGCCTTCTCTGCAGCGTTGTCCAGCCCCGGGCTCGTCACGGGAACCCAGCGCCTTGACCTGATGGCCCTCCTGTCCAACTCCTGGGCCGCGCAGGATAAAAGCTGGTCGAACGCCGTCGGCAACAGTCTCGCGGCATCCTCTAAGCTCCTGGACTCCATCACGGTCGCGACCAAGGGACCGATCAACGTGGTAGGCAGCCAGGTGGACATACCGGTGACGCTGGACAACGCCCTCGACCAGGCCGTGACCGTCATGGTGCAGGTTGTTCCGTCGAACGGACGCCTGCTGGTCGGCGACGCCGTCGAGTCCACTATTGAAGCGCAGTCCGCGCGCACCGTGACCATTCCGGTGACGGCCGCCGTGGGCAACGGTGCCGTCACCCTGCGCGTGACCCTGCTCACCCCGACGGGATCGGTCATCCAGGAACCATCCCTGATCCCGATCAACGTGCGCGCAGACTGGGAAGGCCTCGGAGCCCTGCTTTTCGCGGCATTCGTGGTGTTGTTTTTCGGCTTCGGCGTGTGGCGCAACATTCTGCGGCGACGCCGGGAACGGGCTGATCCCGAGCAAATCGACCCTGAGCCGTCTGACGCCGGACCGACTGGCTCTGAGCCCGCAGACGCCGAGTCGTCCGCCCCCCGATCACCGATGGAGCCCCGTGGCTAAGACCGACAGCATCGGCCGGGCGAGCGCATTCCTCGCCTCCGGAACGATCGTTTCGCGCATCCTCGGCTTCGTGAAGCTGATCGTTCTGGCCGGGGTGATCGGCCAGGTCGGCCAGAGCACCAACGCCTTCGCCGTGGCCAACCAACTTCCGAACACGATCTATGTCATCGTGGCCGGCGGGGTGCTGACGGCCGTCCTGGTTCCACAGATCGTGCGCGCCAGCCTGCACGACGACGGCGGTACGGCCTATATCAACAAGCTGCTCACGCTGGCCCTGGTCATCCTCGCCGCGACGGCCATCGCGGCCACCGTTCTGGCGCCCGTTCTGACCCTCCTCTACGGGGCGAACATGAAGCCGGAATCGCTGGCCCTCGCCACGGCATTCGCCTTCTGGTGCCTGCCGCAGATCTTCTTCTACGGGCTGTACACGGTTCTGGGCGAGGTGCTCAACGCCCGCAAGTCCTTCGGCCCGTTCACCTGGGTGCCCGTACTCAACAACGTCGTGGCGATCGCCGGCCTGGTCGTCTTTTCGGCGCTCTACGGGGCAGACCCCAACGGTGACCGGCTGGCTACCGATTTCACGCCCGCCATGATCGCGGTGCTGGCCGGGAGTGCCACGCTC
The DNA here is from genome assembly GCF_004402375.1 of Cryobacterium breve. Classification (GTDB taxonomy): domain Bacteria; phylum Actinomycetota; class Actinomycetes; order Actinomycetales; family Microbacteriaceae; genus Cryobacterium; species Cryobacterium breve. The sequence goes on along the minus strand of NZ_SOGJ01000037.1, from coordinate 58,388 downwards.
GGGGTCGTGCTGCAGGCAGTCGTGCTGTTCTATTTCTGGCACCGCATCGGCCTGCGCTTCCGCCCCGATTTCCGATTCCGCGGCGTCGGGCTCGGCGTGGCAGGTCGTATGGCGAGCTGGACCTTTGGCATGCTGCTGCTGACCACCCTGGCCGGAATCGTCGAGACCAACGTCGTCACGCTCGCCGGTGACTCCGACGCCTCGGTCGCCGCGCTCAACACCGCCTGGCTCATCTTCATGCTCCCGCACTCGGTGATCACCGTCTCGGTCGCCACCGCCTACTTCACGCGGATGAGCGAGCACGCCTCAGTGGGCAAGTTGGCCTTGGTGAGAACGGATGCCTCCTCCGCCATCCGCGGCACCACCCTGATCATCATGCTCGCCTCCGCCGTCATCGCCGTCTGCGCCTACCCGTTCGCCCGGGTCTTCGTCTCCCCCTTCGACCAGGTGCAAAGCATCGGCAACGTCATCATCGCCTACGTGCTCGGTCTTGTCGCGTTCTGCGTGTTGTTCGTCGTGCAGCGCACTTTCTACGCTCTGGGAGACACCCGAACGCCCTTCTTCTTCACCCTGTTCCAGGTGACCCTGGTCGTCGTCGGAGTGCTCGCCTGTGCTCTCCTGCCCAGCGCCTGGATCGCCGCCGGCGTTGCCCTCACGGTCTCCATCTCCGGCATCGCCCAAGCCCTGCTGGCCGCGTGGCTGCTCCGAGGGCGCCTGGACGGTATCGATGGACGACGCATCCTGCGCAGCCTCGTCAAGTACTCGGTGGCGGCTGTGCCCGCAATCCTGGCCGGCCTCCTGCTCCTGCTCCTGCTCGGCGGCGCCCAGGAGGCCGGATTCGCCCTGTCCGGCAAGCTCCCGGCCGTTCTGTCCATGATCGTCATCGGACTGGTCATGTCGGCCGTCTACTTCGGCCTGCTGCTGCTCATGCGTACCAGTGAGCTGCGCGGCTTCATCGACCCGTTGGTCGACCGCATCCGTCGCCGCTGACCGGCAGTCCGTCCTGCTGCCCGTCTGCCTTGCCCTCAGGAGGCTCGGAATAGCATCCGATTAGGATGTGTTGTATCCGGCAGCGAGGTAATCGAGATCGCTTCCCCCAACAACTTGAAGGAGTCTACGCGTGCGTCAGATCATCATCATCGGCTCCGGACCGGCCGGTTTCACGGCGGCGATCTACGCCGCCCGCGCGAATCTGAAGCCGCTTCTGATCGCCAGTTCGGTCGAAGCCGGCGGCGAATTGATGAACACGACAGAGGTGGAGAACTACCCGGGCTTCGCCGAAGGCATCCAGGGCCCCGAATTGATGGCCAAGATGCAGGAGCAGGCCGAACGTTTCGGCACCGAGGTGCTCTACGACGACGTCACCGAGCTCGACCTCACCGGCGACACGAAGACCGTCACCCTCGGCAACGGCGAGACGCACGAGGCCCTTGCCGTGATCTTCGCTACCGGTTCCGCCTACCGCAAGCTCGGACTCGAGGATGAAGAACGCCTGTCTGGCCGTGGCGTGTCCTGGTGTGCCACCTGCGACGGCTTCTTCTTCAAGGAGAAGACCATTGCCGTGATCGGCGGCGGCGACTCCGCCATGGAGGAGGCGACCTTCCTCACCCGCTTCGCGAGCAAGGTCTACGTTGTGCACCGCAAGGACTCCCTGCGGGCCTCCAAGATCATGCAGGAACGCGCCTTCGCCAATCCGAAGATCGAATTCGTCTGGAATTCCGAGGTTGTCGGCATCACCGGCACGGATGCCGTCGACGGCCTGGTCCTCCGCCACACCGTCACCGGTGCCGAGACGTCGCTCCCCCTCGGCGGCATTTTCGTGGCCATCGGCAACGACCCACGCACGCACCTCGTGCACAACCAGCTCGACCTGACCCCCGAGGGCACCATCGCCGTCGCGGGACGCAGCTCGAAGACCAGCCAGACCGGCGTTTTCGCCGCCGGAGACGTGATCGACCCGACCTATCGCCAGGCCGTGACCGCCGCAGCATCCGGAACCGTGGCCGCCCTCGACGCGGAGCACTACCTGGCCTCGCTGCCGGAGGCACTCCTGGCCAGCGCCGGCGAACCCGCACTCGCGTAAATCCCTTCCGAACTCGCATATCCCTCAACCAAGGAGTAATCACATGTCTGCACGCGCTGTCACCGACGCCACCTTCGATCAGGAAGTCATCAACAACGAGAAGACCGTTCTGGTGGACTTCTGGGCGGAGTGGTGTGGCCCGTGTCGCGCAGTCAGCCCGATCCTGGACCAGATCGCCACCGAAAACGCTGACAAGCTCGACATCGTCAAGTTGAACGTCGACGACTTCCCGGCGCTGGCCGCAAAGTACCAGATCACGTCCATCCCTGCGATGAAGGTGTTCCAGAAGGGTGAGGTCGTCAAGACCGTCATCGGCGCCAAGCCCAAGGTTGCGCTCGAAAAGGATCTTGCCGCCTACCTCGCCTAGTCCGCTCTGCCTCCACTGAGGCCCTGACCCGTCCGGCACTCGCCGGACGGGTTTTTTGGGATTCGGGCCGGATGCTGTCAACCCCATACGATTGGAGCCTCACCAGATCGGAAGTGACGTGACCGCACAGCGCTCCCCCCAGACCGGGAACAACCTCGACCCGTGGTACCACCACTACGCCGAGCGAGCCGCGGGGTTGCGCGCCTCCGAGGTCAGGGCCCTCTTCGCGGTGGCGTCCCGTCCCGAGGTCGTCTCTCTGGCCGGCGGCATGCCCTTCGTGGCCGCCCTGCCGCCCGACCTCGTCGTCAGCGCCATGGACCGGGTCATGCGCCAGCAGGGGCCCGTGGCCCTGCAATACGGCTCAGGTCAAGGCGTCCCCGTTCTGCGGGAGCAGATCCTCGAGGTCATGGCGCTGGAAGGCATCCGCGCCCACGCCGACGATGTGGTTGTGACGACCGGTTCTCAGCACGCGCTCGAACTGGTCAGCAAGCTCTTTCTCGACCCGGGAGACGTCGTGCTATCGGAGGGCCCCAGCTACGTCACCGCCATGGTCATCTTCAAGTCCTACCAGGCCGAGGTGGACCACGTACCCATGGATGAGCAAGGGATAATCCCCGAGGCGCTCCGTCAGCACATCAAGCGCCTGAAGAACGCCGGCAGGACCATCAAGTTCCTGTACACGATCCCCAACTTCCACAACCCCGCGGGGGTGACGCTCAGCTGGGCCCGCCGACTCGAGGTCCTCGAGATCGCCCGGACCAACGACATCCTCGTGCTGGAAGACAATCCCTACGGTCTGCTGTACTTCGACCAGCCGGCGCCGGAGGCGATGCGCTCGGTCGAAGAAGACGGCGTCGTCTACCTCGGCACGTTCTCCAAGACCCTCGCTCCCGGATTCCGGGTGGGCTGGGCACTAGCCCCGCACGCCATCCGGGAGAAGCTGGTGCTCGCCAATGAGGCCGCAGTGCTCTCGCCCAGCTCGTTCAGCCAGCTGGTGATTTCCGAGTACCTGGCGACGGCCGATTGGAAGGGACAGATCAACACTTTCCGCGGCGTCTACCACGAGCGCAAGAATGCGTTGCTGGATGCCCTTGACGAGTACCTGCCCGACCTCACCTGGACCAACCCCAACGGCGGGTTCTACGTCTGGGTCACTCTGCCGGAGGGGCTCGACTCGAAGGCCATGCTGCCGCGGGCGGTCAAGGAACTCGTGGCGTACACGCCGGGTACAGCGTTCTTCGCTGATGGAGATGGGCGACGAAACATGCGCCTCTCGTTCTGCTACCCGACGCCGGAGAACATCCGTCTCGGCGTTCGTCGCCTCGCGACCGTTCTCCGCGACGAGCTCGACCTGCTCGAGACCTTTGCCGGCACCGGTTCCCTCAACCCTCTCCGCGAAGACGACCGCTTCAATTCCCCTCCGCCGAACATCTCGTAGTTCGAATTCCCCGTTACTCTTTCAGCCAGAGCAAGGAAAACCCCAGATCATGAGTGATATTTCGCCCCTAGATATCGTTGTTCTCGCCGGTGGGATCTCGCACGAACGCGACGTGTCGCTGCGATCGGGACGACGCGTCGCGGATGCCCTGACGAGCCTGGGTCACACCGTCACCCTGATCGACCCGCAGGCCGGACTACTCGCCGACCTGACCCGCCGCAAGCCCGATGTGATCTGGCCCGTCGTGCACGGTGCAACCGGCGAGGACGGGGCACTCCTTGCCCTCCTCGAGACCACGGGGATCCCACACGTGGGCTCCCGCGGCGGACCGGCCCGTTTGGCTTGGTCCAAGCCCATCGCCAAGGAGCTCGTGCGCCGTGCCGGCTACGCGACTCCGGACTCGATCGCGCTGTCCACTGAGACGTTCCGTGACCTCGGTGCCGCGAGTGTACTCGAGCACCTGCTCACCGCACTGCCCACACCACTCGTGGTAAAGCCCGCCGAAGGAGGATCGGCCCAGGGGGTCAGTATCATCGACACCGCCGCCGGACTGCCCCGTGCAATGGTTGACGCGTACACCTACGCCAACGTCGCCCTCGTAGAGGAAAAGATTGAGGGCACCGAACTCGCAGTGAGCGTGATTGACACCGGCAATGGCCCCATGGCCCTCCCCGCGGTTGAAATCGTGCCCATCGACGGTGTCTACAGTTTCGAAGCCCGATACAACGCTGGTGACACCCTGTTCTACACGCCCGCTCGGATTCACGACCAGGTCGCTGACCTGGTGGCCGAGACCGCGGTCGCTATCCACACATTGCTCGGGCTGCGGCACATATCCCGCATCGACCTGATCGTGGACCCGGACGGTGTGCCGTGGTTCCTGGAGGCGAACGTCCTGCCCGGCCTGACCGAGACCTCCCTGGTGCCCCAGTGCATCGAGGCTTCCGGGCAGTCCCTTGGCACCGTCTACGACGCGCTTGCTCGCGCCGCCATTGCTGAGGGCTGATCCCCGCACCCTTCCGTTCGGCCTGGGCTCGGCGTGTTCTCTCTCTTCTCGGACGTTTACCTGCCCGTCGTTGGCTCCGTGCGCTCCGTTGGCTCCGTTGGCTCCGCGCTCTGCAGGTCCACTCCTGAGTGACGTTGAACGCACCGTTTCACGTGAAACGGCCACCTTCAGGCCCCTTGTCACCACCACCTGTACGCCGGATACGCCGCGAACTGTCGGAATACCTGAGGGCGACGGTCGGGCCAGTCACCCCACCATCACCTGAACAGTGTCTCACCGGCGCCAAACGGGCCCGCGATTCGACCTGGTGAACCCCGGGATGTCGTAGCCAGCTACGCTCTCGCAGCTACGCTCTCGCAGCTTCGCTCTCGCGGTCGCACTCTCGCGGTCGCACTCTCCCGGTCGCACAACCGCCGTCCCGCTACAGCCAACGAGGTGCCGCCACCTCGCAGCGGAACGATATTCCGTGAGCGCCCCGGTATAGATACGGTCGACGGTGGGAACGCACGAGGCATCGGCCTGAGACGCAACCGCCGATGGCCGGACGGCGATCGGCTCACGTCGGGCTGGCTCCTCCGCTGTCAACGGACTCGACTCTGTCGCGTCCCACACTATGGCCACACGCAATCCAAGGTCACGCCCGACGAAGCTCCGATTCAGCCTCAGCCACCGGTGACCCACATATTCCAGAGTGAAATGTCATCATCGCCCCTGCTCCACGGTCATCGTGGGCCGTGTTTCACGTGAAACACTTCCTTAGGGATCACATCGTCGATGACGGACCATGTATCCGCCCTGCCCTTTATGACGACTTCCCACACCAAACGTCCGTTCAAGGTTTACGTTCGGTGTTCACAACCGAATGCTGGATGGCCGCCAATGTGGACTGATCGGCGCCGAGAGAATTCGGTCGCGGCGCCCTGCGGGCGCCACGGCAAGGCTCCACACAGCGCCGATTTCTCGCGGCCGCAGCATCACATATCCGCTCCGCACCGCTAGTGCACGCCGGCCTAGACGTGTTTCACGTGAAACAGTCGGGCCGTTGTGGCCACCGGTCTTAGCGGTGGATCTCTGCTAGTCCATTACCGTCGACAGGTGTGCCGAGCCTCCGCGTCTTGTCCACCGCTCCCAACGTGATGGAGTCACTAGGCAGAACCGCCGCGCTCGGTCGGCTCCCGACCAGCAAAACCCCCGATGGCACTCGATCCGACGCGCCGCTGAACCGCCCCTCCTCCCCCGGAACCGTGAGATCTCGCTATACCGCAGGAGACCAATCTTTGAGCAAGACAGAAGACATGCGACCACCTCCGTCACGGGTCTGCTGAACGGGTTTCAAAACCCCGTTCGTCCCGGTCCAGACCCCCCTGCGCAGGGAACACTTCTCCCCGACCCAACAGGTGCGAACAGAATCGCCGGCACACTGTGGCCACGCCACCCAGCCCACACTGCCGTCATTTCGCTCGAAGACCGCGACCCGCTCAGATACCGTCGGGTCTCGCCTGCCACTTTGTGAGCGTCGGTTGTCTCGGTCGAAACGACGTATTCCGACCGGGTCGCGTCTACTCCCACGATTCGACATCGCCGTTGTCCGCGCGCTTCAGAGATCGAACTGCGGTATTTCCTGCTTGACGGGGTGGGCCCTCCGATCAGACAGGATGAGCGGGGGCCGAACCTCAGGCCCAGCACACAATCCCGCTCCTCTGCACCGCTTTCGTATAGTGCTCATTGAAAGTGAAGACAACGTTCACCGTCGAGTTGAGCCCATCCGCGGGCCCAATTTCACATAATTTGTAGAGATTTCGTCTTGCTCCCACCGGCCAAAAATCGCTAAGGATGCCTCCTGGTGACGTCTAATCCGCGAATTCGACTCGAGTTGAGGCCCTGAGAAGGTTTGTCGCCGGTCGCGAGAATTTTCGCCAGCACTATTTCACCCCAGATCACGACCGTGCGGACCAAACCTTGGCGACTCGAAGCGGCACACCCACCGAATATGGTTCCCGGGTCAGCGTCCGTGTTTCACGTGAAACACGACAGGTGCCAGGTGGAGCTGGATTCGGAATGGGTGCTCACTGATTGATCTCTCAAGCCGGTGTTGAGAACTCCCCACACAATGGCCGCACCCAGACGCAACCAGGACCCACCGTCATAGTGTCAGCGCGTCGTGCATCTCCGCCAAGGTCCGAGTGGGGCGCCCGCCATGCCGAAAGTGCGGTGCATCAGTGGCGACGTGCGACGACAGACGTTCTAGCACGGGTGCGAACACGCGCATGATGACCCACGCTGAATTGCCGGCGACCCGTCCCGAGCGCACCGAGTCCCGCCGGAGTCACACGCCAGAATTGTGAGTAGCGAGCGCTAATTGGCTCCGAAACCAGGTTCGCCGAGAACGCCGAGAATGCGGTTCAGATCGCCGATGGTCGCGAAATCGACCGTGATCTGGCCTTTTCTTGCCCCCAAATGAATCTTCACCCGGGTATCCAGACGATCCCCAAGATGCTCTGCGATCTCATCGAGATGACCCTGACGCCGCCCACGAACCGGTTTGGCAGTCTCTACGCGAGGCGTCGTTGCCGCGGCAGCCTCGGCAGCGCGCACTGACAGGTCCTCATTGACGATCTTGTCGGCCAGCTTCAGCATGCCCACCGGGTCGACAACCGACAGGATGGCACGAGCGTGACCGGCAGATAGTACACCGGCTGCGACACGTAGCTGAACGGACTCCGGCAGCTTGAGCAAACGGATGGTGTTCGTGATCTGCGGGCGCGAACGACCGATTTTGAGGGCCAATTCCTCCTGCGTTATGCCGAAATCGGCCAGAAGCTGTTGATATGCCGACGCCTCTTCCAGGGGGTTCAACTGCGCTCGATGCAGATTCTCCAGCAGCGCATCCCGCAGCATGTCGACGTCCGCAGTTTCGCGGATGATGGCGGGAATGGTGCCAAGGCCGGCTTCCTTGGTGGCACGGAGACGCCGCTCCCCCATCACCAATTCGTATTTGCCCGGCTGCTCCACGATGGACCGCACCACGATCGGCTGTAAAACGCCTACTTCCTGGATGCTTCGCACGAGCTCAGCCAGGTCCGCCTCGTCGAAGACATTCCGCGGCTGCACGTGGTTGGGAACGATGTCGTTCGGGTTCAGGTGCGCCAGTCGGGCCCCGGGAACGGGCAGCAGTCCCACGCTCTCGTTCGGCTGCACGGCGTCGCTATAGGGGAAGAACACGTCGACCGGACGCGCCTGAGTCGGGTCATCCTGGATGGGAATCAGTGCGCCGATGCCACGGCCGAGCCCGGTCCTTTTTGCCATTACAGTGCGACTCCAGTCTTGGGTGCGCCCCGACGGGCGATTTCTGCCGCTGCTTCGAGATAGGAGAGCGATCCTGCGGAATTCAGGTCGTAGCTGATGACGCTCTGCCCGTAGCTCGGCGCCTCAGAAACGCGCACAGACCGGGGAATGAGGGTATTCAGTACCTGTTTCGGGAAATGTTCGCGCACATCCTGCGCCACATGATTGGCCAGGTTCGTGCGGCTGTCGTACATGGTGAGCAGGATGGTAGAAACAGCGAGATCCGGGTTCAGGTGCTTCTCGATCAGCTCGATGTTCTTCAGCAGCTGACTCAAACCCTCCAGGGCGTAGTACTCGCACTGAATGGGAATCAACACCTCACGCGCCGCGACGAACGCGTTGATCGTGAGGAGACCCAGGGAGGGAGGGCAGTCAATGAGCACGTAGTCGTACGGGTCGTCCATCGTCTTCAGGTGCATCTCAAGTGCGCGATTCAACCTCTGCTCACGGGCCACGAGCGACACAAGCTCAATCTCCGCGCCCGCGAGGTGAATGGTCGCCGGAACACAGAACAGGGATCCGAACTCGGGGCTGTTCTGCACTACGGCGGACATTTCCAGATCGTTGACGATCACGTCGTAGACGCTGGGTGTCTCGGCACGATGTTCGACACCCAGGGCCGTTGAGGCATTGCCCTGAGGATCAAGGTCGATCACCAGGACGCGGGCACCCTGTCGGGCCAGAGCCGCGGCGAGGTTGACCGCAGTCGTGGTCTTGCCGACGCCGCCCTTCTGGTTCGAGATGGTGATGACACGGGTCTTCTCCGGCTTCGGAAGCTGATCGGACGCAATTCGCTGTCGGCGACGGGTTAGGTCTGAAATCTCCCGTGCGAGCGGAGTCGTGTCGTCGAACCCTGTGGTCGTCTTGCTGAATTGCTGGTCTTCGCCAGGTTGTTTCACGTGAAACCTTTGCGTTCGACGATCGATGAGCCATCCCACAGGGGCTCCGGCTGTGTCTCACCACTGACAATAAGCAGACACCGGGGACTAATCCACTGTAGCCCTTATGACCCGGGTCACGTCCTGCAGCACACCCTCACCGAGGGTGATCACCTCGACATTGCTCAATCGGAACTTACGGATGGCCTTCGCGGCCGCTTCGACCTCGGCCGGAGCCCCCGCGCCCTTCATCAGCACCAGCTCGCCACCCGGCTTCAATAGGGGTGCGGTCAGTGGGATCAGCGTGCGGAACGCACTCACGGCGCGTGCAGTCACCTGGTCGAGGCGTCGAGGCAGACGCACATCTTCCGCGCGAGCGCGCAGCACACTCGCATTTGTCAGGCCCAGAGCCGCTATCTGACCCGTGAGCCACGCAATCCGACGCTCCATCGGCTCGATCAGCACAAAAGTCACGTCAGGCCGGGCGATCGCGAGCACCAGACCCGGTAGGCCTGCCCCCGAACCCACGTCGCCAACGAGACCCGGGCGCAGGAGCGGCGCAACGATAGCACAGTTGAGGATATGTCGACTCCACAGGCGAGGCACCTCAAGCGGCCCGATCAAACCCAGTTCCTCGCCCTGCGCAGCCAGGTTGCGCACGAATGCGCGCGCAACCTCAACCCGATCTCCGAAGAGATTCGCGGCCACGGCCGGCTCGGCCTCGAGAATTTCAGTCACGGCGGGCGAACTAGGCAGGGGAGATGACCGTGTGACGGTCCCGGCCCTCGCCCTTGGATTCCGACACGAATCCTGCTTCGGACACCAGATCGTGAACAAGTTTGCGCTCGTAGGACGACATGGCCGGCAAGGAAGCCTCGGCGGCGCCGGCCTGGATCCGCTCGACGGCCCGGGCGACCAGTGAAGCCAACTCGGCCTGGCGGGCGTCACGCGACCCGCCGATGTCAAGGATCAGCCGGGAGAAGGACCCGGTCTTGTTCTGCACGGCTAGACGAGTCAGCTCCTGCAGAGCATTGACCGTCTCCGGCTTGGAGAGCAACCGCAGGTTCACCACGTCCGAGGAGTTGACCGACAGATATGCCCGTCCATTGCGGGCATCGATGTCGATGTCCCCGTCGAGATCGCAGATGTCGAGGAATTCCTCGATGTAGTCCGCGGCGATATCCCCCTCCTGCTCGAGCTGGTCGAGCGTGGGGGATTCGTCCGCCGGTCCAGGCGCGGCGATCACATCAGTGTTCTCAGTCACGTTGGGTCTCTTCTTATTTTTTGGGGCCGGTTTGCTTCTTGGCACGATTTTTGGCGATCGGCTGCTGACGCTGGGATTTCTTGGGCTCTTCAACGACAATCACGTCACCATCCGTGGCGATGAGCTTACCCTTGCGGGCCAACCTCTCTTCGCGGGCCTTGGCGGCCTCACTGCCCGGAGTGGGCATGTTCCGGATGACCAGGAACTGCTGGATCATCGTCCAGATGTTGGAGGTGAGCCAATAGAACATGACACCGAGGGGGAAGGCCACGCCCGAGAAGGCGAAAACGAGCGGCAAGAGGTACAACATGATGCGCTGCTGTTTGAACATGGGGCTCGCCTTAGTCTCCGGCGACATGTTCTTAGAGACGATCTGCAACTGCGTGATGAATTGCGAGGCCGTCATCAGAACGACCATGATGGCAGCGATCCACATGACCACGGCATTGAAGTCCTGACCAGCGATCATTTTCGTCCATTGGGACGCGAATGAGTCATGCAGTGGCGCATCGCCGAAGAGGGTGGCGCTGCCAAAGCTCTTGGCGAGATCGTCGTTGAGTGGACCGACTCCTGCCTGGCTGCGCTGTGCGTCGTTCAATACGGAGAACAGCGCGAAGAAGATCGGCATCTGGAGCAGGAGGGGCAGGCAAGAGCTCAGCGGGTTGGTGCCTGTGCGCTTGTACAGATCCATGGTCTCGCGGGACATGGCTTCACGCGAAAACTGATCCTTCTTGCCCTTGTACTTGTCCTGAATCTTCTTCAGCTGCGGGGCAACCTCAAGCATCTTGCGCTGGCTCTTGATCTGCCGCACGAAAATGGGGATCAGGGCCGCCCGCACGACGATCACGAGGCCGACGATCGAGAGCACCCAGGTCAAGCCGGCGTCTGTGTCCATCCCGAGGACGGAGAAGAGAGAGTGGAATGCGACGAGCAAAAGCTCAACTGCCCATTTCAACGGCCAGAGAATCGTACCTAGGAGGTCCATCTTTGCGTCAGCCCTTTCCGTGGCTCGTTGCGATAACAAAACCAAACGACGTCACGGTGTAGCGACGATTCCGCTTGGGGGGAACGTCGTCAATCCCGCCTTCGGCCCATGGATGGCATCGGCCCAGCCGGAGCCCGGCCCGTGCTGATCCCACGATGAGTCCGTACTCTTGCACGGCGCCGAGTGCATACGCCGAACAGGAGGGGTAGTACCGGCAGACATCGCCGTAGAGCGGGGAGATCAGGGCTCTGTACGCACGCAAGACGAGAACTCCCGCATTCCGCGGGAGGAGTATGAGCGTGGTCAGAAACCTGTTCATAGGTCATCGAGCCGATCGGATCGACGCCTGGGCCTTACCGGCAGGAGGAGAACCCGCGGTGCGCTGGAATTTCTCCAGGGCCGCGGTCAGCTCCGCATGCAGAGTCGACCACGAAGCATCCCTCGCCGAGGGCAGAGCCCGGATGACGACATCCGTGCCGGGCCGAGTTGAGGCCAGCACATCAAAGCTCGCCGCCTTCAACCGACGACGCACGCGGTTGCGCCGCACGGCGTCACCCACATTTTTCGCGACGATGAACCCGAACCGCACCGAGACTCCATCGGAATTCCGGCGCAGGTAGGTCACCAGATGCGGACCCACTACTCGCACACCCCGGCGGACGACCATCTTGTAGTCGTCACCGGTAGTGATGCGATGGGCCCCCGCGAGCACGAGTGTGCTTAGGCGGAGAGTTCGATGCGACCCTTGCGACGGCGAGCACCGAGGATCGCGCGGCCGGCACGGGTCTTCATGCGAAGGCGGAAGCCGTGCACCTTGGCGCGACGGCGATTGTTCGGCTGAAAAGTTCTCTTGCTCATAGTTTTGTCTCCACGTGTTAAATCTCCGTAGGCCAAACTGAGCGGCCGGGAAAGAGTGAGGTAGCCCTCGGGCTGGGGTCAACTGATTAAAACTACGGCTTTGGCCGGTGCTGGTCAAACTCGGCCTCCCAAAATCCTCGTTCTACACACCCTTTGGTTCACTTGGATCATCGACACGCGCACGAAATGCGAACGAATTTGGCCTGACTGGCGGTGATTGACTACCGTGAGGACAAGTTATCCACAGGTTTTCAACAAACCCTGTGAATTGGGGCTTATTTGCCCACAGGCGGTGGATAACCTTGTGGATGCTTTGGCTGGATCACGCGTTCAGAGTCGAGCCGCACCTCGATCTCCGTCGTTGTAGAAGGCAACAATGAGAGAAAAGCGGAGAAAAACCATGGCCACCGAAGAACAGCCCATCGCGGAGACCTGGCGGTCGGTCCTGACCAGTCTAGAATCCGACGACAGCATCACGCCCATGCTGTACGGCTTTCTCAACCTGGTCGAGCCCAAGGGAATCGCTGCGGGAACCTTCTACCTGGAGGTTCCCAACGAGTTCACGGCCAGCATGCTCAATCAACGGATGCGCGTGCCGCTGCTGACCGCAATGGGTCAACTCGATGAGTCCTCCGCGGTGTCCACTTTCTATGTCGTCGTCAATCCGGAACTGGAGAAGGAATCGATTCGGCCCGTGCACGAGTCCACCTCTCCCCCGGACGTCGAAACCCCGGCAGCACCGCAGTCCGTTTTTGAGAGCAGCTCCCCCGAGCGCCCGCACGACACCCGGCTCAATTCGAAGTACAGCTTCGATAACTTCGTGATCGGACAGTCCAACCGCTTCGCCCATGCTGCAGCGGTCGCGGTGGCCGAGGCGCCGGCGAAGGCCTACAACCCCCTTTTCGTCTACGGATCTTCGGGTCTTGGAAAGACACACCTCCTGCACGCCATCGGCCACTACGCCATGAGTCTCTACCCCGGCATCCGCGTTCGTTATGTCAGCTCCGAAGAATTCACCAACGACTTCATCAACTCAATCGCCAACAACCGCGGCTCGGCGTTCCAGTCGCGGTACCGCAACATCGACATCCTGATGATCGACGACATTCAATTCCTGCAGGGAAAGGCGGAAACCCAGGAAGCCTTCTTCCACACCTTCAACACTCTGCACGACCACAACAAACAGGTGGTGATAACGAGCGACCTGCCTCCCAAGCACCTCACCGGTTTCGAGGACCGCATGCGGTCGCGCTTCGAATGGGGCCTGATCACTGATGTCCAGGCGCCCGACCTGGAAACTCGCATCGCCATCCTGCGCAAGAAGGCGCAGAGCGAAAAACTCCAGGTTCCCCACGACATTCTCGAGTTCATGGCCTCGAAGGTCTCCTCGAATATCCGTGAACTCGAGGGAACCCTGATCCGGGTGACGGCCTTCGCCAGTCTCAACCGCACGCCGGTGGACATGGACCTGGTGCAAACGGTGCTCAAGGACCTGATCACCCTCGACGAGGACAACGTGATCGCGCCGGTGGACATCATCACGAACACCGCCGACTACTTCAAGCTCTCCGTGGACGACCTCTACGGCTCGTCTCGGTCGCAGGCGATCGCCACGGCGCGCCAGATCGCGATGTACCTGTGCCGGGAGCTGACCAACCTGTCATTGCCCAAGATCGGCCAGTTATTCGGCAATCGGGACCACACCACGGTGATGTACGCGAACAAGAAGATCAGCGAGCTGATGAAGGAACGCCGGTCGATCTACAACCAGGTGACCGAGCTCACGAACCGGATCAAGCAGAACCACCGCTATAAATAGCGTCTTTTCTTCAGTTTTCACACCTGTGGATAACCCTGTGGAAATTGTTTACACAACTGGGCACAACCTGTAGAAACTCCGCCGGTCCTTGTGCAAACTCCTTTGGACCGAACGACGGCCAGGCACCGAGGTGCGATTAACGCTCACAGGCTGCCAACAAGTTACAAGTTTGTAGTTCCCAGTCGTCAAGCGCCATCCAGAAAGTTATCCACAGTTTCCACACCGGTTATGAAGATTAACAATTAACTTCTATCTCTCTCCATCCGACAACCTTTAGTGCCCAGCGGTTACAAAAAAGTGCTCCGCCAAACACGACTACCATTGAGGCCGTATCCAGGTCTCAAACCGAACAGGAGTGACTTCGTGAGATTTCAGGCCAACCGGGACGTCTTCAGCGAAGCCGTCTCTTTCGCTGTCAAGCTCCTTCCCCAGCGCACGACGCTGCCCATTTTGAGCGGTGTGCTGATCGAAGCGACGGCAACCGGCTTGATTCTCTCCTCCTTCGACTACGAGGTCTCGGCACAAACCGAGATTGCCGCAGACGTGGAAGAAACCGGCAAGGTTCTCGTTTCCGGACGCCTTCTCGCCGACATCGCGAGCCGGATGCCGAATGCACCCGTGCGCTTTTCGACCAATGAATCCCGCATCACGGTCAGCTGTGGCAGCGCCAGCTTCACGCTCCTGTCCATGCCCGTCGAGGAATACCCGAGCATCCCGCAGGTCAGCGCGCAATCCGGTCTTGTGCCGGCCGAAGAATTCGCCGCCGCCGTGGCCCAGGTTGCCGTCGCTGCGTCTCGAGACGACGTGACCCCCGTCATCACCGGGGTGCAGCTGCAAATCACCGAGAACAGCCTCAGCCTCGTTGCCACCGACCGTTACCGCGTCGCAGTTCGCGAGATCGACTGGGACAAGGGCAGCACGACAGCAACCGAGACCGTGACGGCTTTGGTTCCGGCTCGCACGCTCCAGGAAGTCGGCAAGACGTTCGGTCACAGCGGCACGATCTCGATCGCGATCACCAACACCGACGACCGCGAGCTGATCGCGTTCACGGCCGATAAGAAAACCGTTACGTCGCTTTTGATCAAGGGAAATTACCCGCCCGTACGGCGTCTCTTCCCCGAGAATGTGGACAACTACGCGGTTATGAACACGGCCGATCTGATTGAGGCAACGCGACGCGTGCAGTTGGTTCTCGAGCGCGAAGCAGCCCTGAGGTTCACGTTTAGCGCGGACGGCCTCACCCTTGAAGCGGTCGGATCTGAACAGGCTCAGGCCTCTGAGACCATCGATGCGATCCTGTCCGGAACCGACACTGTCGTCTCGCTCAAACCGCAGTTCTTGCTCGACGGACTGGGGGCAGTGCACTCCGAATTCGTGCGCATCTCCTTCACGAAGACAGAGAACCCCAACAAGCCCGGACCGGTGTTGATCACCAGCCAGACCTCACGGGAGCAGGCCGGCGCCGACAGCTACAAATACCTGCTCCAGCCCAACCTGCTGTTGCGCTAGAGAATTTTGGAAGGATAGCCATGCACATCGGCATCGTCGGCCTCGGAAAAATGGGAGCCAATATGCGCGACCGACTTCGGGCGAACGGGATCACGGTTACCGGTTTCGACCGCAACCCGGTCATCTCGGATGTGAACGGCCTGGCTGAGCTGATTGCCACACTTCCGAGCCCGCGCGTGGTCTGGGTCATGGTTCCCGCTGGAGTCGTCACGGATGTCGTAATCGCCGAACTGTCCACGCTTCTGAGTGCCGGCGACCTTGTGATCGACGGCGGGAATTCGCGATTCACCGATGACTTCGCCCACTCGGCGCTACTGGCCACCACGGGCGTGCACTACATCGACGCCGGGGTTTCCGGTGGCGTGTGGGGACGCACCAATGGCTTCGGATTGATGGTCGGTGGATCGGCAGATCAGGTAAAACGGGCCATGCCCGTGTTCGATGCCCTGCGCCCGGCAGGTCCGCGCGACGAGAGCTTTGTGCACGCCGGCGGGGTCGGGGCCGGGCACTACGCGAAGATGGTCCACAACGGAATCGAATATGCGCTCATGCAGTCATACGCCGAGGGCTATGAACTGCTGGAAAAGCGCGATGATCTGATCACGGACGTGCCCGGAGTCTTCAAGGCCTGGCAACGCGGAACCGTGGTGCGATCGTGGTTGCTCGAACTTCTGGTGCGGGCCCTGGACGAAGACCCTGACTTGGCGAACATCGAGGGTTTTGTCGAAGACTCCGGAGAGGGCCGCTGGACTATCGAGGAGGCCATCAGCAATGCGGTTCCCGTTCCGACGATCAGCGCGGCCATCTTCGCCCGGTTCGTGTCCCGTCAGGATGATTCCCCCGCGATGAAGGCGGTCGCAGCCCTGCGCAATCAGTTCGGTGGACACGCCGTAAAAACGGCTGATTGAATCGGGTGCGGGTCACACACCTGTCCCTGACCGACTTTCGCAACTATGCGCAGGTCGAGGTTCCGTTCGCGTCGGGCCCCAACCTGATCGTTGGTCGTAACGGTCAAGGCAAGACCAATCTGGTTGAGGCGCTCGGTTTCCTCAGCACCCTCAGCTCGCACCGGGTCTCGAATACCTCGGCCATGATCCGGGCCGGGCAGGACGCCGGCATCATCCGGTCCCGACTCGAATACAACGGGCGCGAGATCCTGGCCGAGGTGCAAATCAACCGCACAGGCCTGAATCGCGCTCAGGTCAACCGCTCCGTGATCAAGACCCGGGAACTGACGCGGTACTTCTCCAGCGTTCTCTTCGCCCCCGAAGACCTGGCGCTCGTTCGCGGCGACCCGTCCGGTCGCCGCCGCTTCCTCGACCAGCTCCTGATTCTGCGCACCCCGAGGCTGTCAGGGGTGATTGCCGATTACGACCGGGTGCTGCGGCAGCGCAACACCCTGCTGAAATCTGCGCGCGCCTCGGGTTTGCGCACCACCCAACTCGGCACCCTAGAAATTTGGGACGACCGGCTGGTGGCCCTCGGATCCGAGATCATCGACGAGCGCGCCGAACTCGTGCGTCTGCTGAGCGAACCGTTGGGCGCGGCCTATCAGGCCGTCGCCGGCGAAAACCATGGGCCGGCCCTGCTGCCCTTGCTCAGCATCCTGGGTGCCGATGAGGATGCCGCCATCGAGGCTGGTGGCTTTACGGAACCGGTATCCACCGGCTCGGTATCGACCGGATCAACCACCGGGGACTCATTTCGCATGGCGCTGACGGCCCTCCGCCGCAAAGAACTCGACAGGGGCATGACCCTGGTCGGTCCGCACCGCGACGACGTGATTTTCATGCTCAATGCCCTGCCGGCCAAGGGCTATGCCAGTCACGGGGAATCCTGGTCGTTCGCGCTCGCTTTGAAGCTCGCCTCCGCAGAACTGTTGCGCCGCGATTCCGCTACCGGAGACCCGGTTTTGATCCTTGATGACGTCTTCGCTGAGCTGGATCTGTCCCGCCGCCGACGGTTGGCCGCTGCCGTCACCGATTTCGAACAGGTGCTGATCACCGCCGCAGTGCTGGAAGACGTGCCGGAGGATCTCACGGCCCACACCATCCATATCAACGCCGGGGCTGTCGTCGATGGCTGAGCCGAGCGAAGCCGCCCGCGTCTACCTGCGCTTCAAGGACGTCTTCGGCGACCCGAACGCAAAACGCTTCCGGGCTCGCCGACGTCCAGGAGCCGAGATCGGGTCGAGCGTACCGTTCGGCGCGGGACGCGATCCACGGGGACTTGGCGACACGATCAATTCCCTGACCCTGCAACTCGGCTGGAACTCGCCGCTTGCCCAATCCGAATTGCTGGCGTCCTGGATCCTGTTGGCCGGTGAGGAGACGTCCAAGCACTCAACGCCGGCCGGAATCGACGAGGGTGTGCTCACGGTGCAGTGCGAGTCGACGGCATGGGCCACGCAGCTGCGCATGATGAGGGTCGAGATCATGTCGCACATCGCCGTGCAGTACCCGGATGCTGGGATCGAGTCGATCCGTTTTCAAGGCCCTAACGCGCCCTCCTGGAAAAAGGGTCCCAGATCAATTCCAGGGCGCGGTCCGCGCGATACCTACGGGTGAATAGACAAAACAGGTCAACCCGGTGAAATAAACGCCGCAGATGCCCGATTTGGCCCTGACCCGTTGACCCGTTTGATAAGCTCAAGGGTCGCCCGCGCGACGGTCAGGAGCCCAATTTCAGATGTCAGTCGACCCACAGATCGAGCCGGAGCACGGATACGGCGCAGACGATATCCAAGTCCTCGAGGGACTGGAGGCCGTTCGCAAACGACCCGGAATGTACATCGGTTCCACGGGACCGCGCGGCCTTCATCACCTCGTCTACGAAATTGTGGACAACTCCGTCGATGAGGCCCTCGCTGGTCATTGCGACACCATCGACATTAGAATCCTGGCCGATGGCGCGGTTCGCGTTGCCGACAACGGCCGTGGGATCCCGGTGGATATTCACAAGGCGGAGGGCCGCTCGACCGTGGAGGTCGTGCTCACCGTTCTGCACGCCGGCGGCAAGTTCGGCGGCGGCGGTTACTCGGTGTCCGGCGGACTGCACGGCGTCGGCAGTTCTGTCGTCAACGCCCTGTCGAGCCGGCTCGAGGTCGAGGTGCGCCGTCAGGGGCACGTCTGGCGCCAGAGTTTCCATGACGGCGTGCCCAACGCTCCCCTCACCATGGATGAGGTGTCCGACGAGACCGGAACCACCATCACCTTCTGGCCCAGCTCGGAGACCTTCGAAACGACCATCTTCGACTTCGAGACCCTGCGGGCGCGCTTCCAGCAGATGGGCTTCCTCAACAAGGGGCTCAGCCTCACGCTCACGGACGAGCGGTCAGAGAACTTTGATGACGACGGCAAGCCGGTCACGAAGAACTTCCTCTACGAGAACGGCCTCGTCGACTACGTCGAATACTTGAACAAGGCCAAGAAGGCCGACTTGGTCAACGATGACATCATCTCGTTCGAGTGGGAAGACCACGAACGAAAGATGGCCCTCGAGGTGGCTATGCAGTGGACCACCGCATACACCGAGAGCGTGCACACCTATGCGAACACAATCAACACGCACGAGGGTGGCACCCACGAAGAGGGCTTCCGCGCCGCACTGACCACGCTGGTCAACAAGTACGCCCGCGAGAAGGGCATCCTGAAGGAAAAGGATGACAACCTCACCGGCGATGACGTGCGCGAGGGTCTGACCGCCGTGGTCTCGATCAAGTTGGCGGAACCGCAGTTCGAAGGCCAGACGAAGACCAAGCTGGGCAACACCGAGGCCAAGTCCTTCGTGCAGAAGGTCGCCAATGACCAGCTGTCTGACTGGTTCAACCGCAACCCCAACCCGGCGCGCGAGATCATCCGCAAGGCGCTCCAGGCGTCGAACGCACGGATGGCCGCCCGCAAGGCGCGGGAGACGGCGCGGCGCAAAGGTCTCCTCGAGGGTGGCGGCATGCCTGGCAAGCTCAAGGACTGCCAGAGCAAGGACCCGTCCCTCTCCGAGATCTTCATCGTGGAGGGCGACTCGGCCGGCGGTTCCGCTGTGCAGGGCCGCAACCCTGAGTTTCAGGCCATCCTTCCTCTGCGCGGCAAGATCCTGAACGTGGAGAAGGCCCGACTCGACCGGGCCCTCGGCAACGCCGAGGTTCAGGCCATGATCACGGCGTTCGGCGCCGGCATGGGCGAAGAGTTCAATCCGGACAAGGTTCGTTACCACAAGATCGTTTTGATGGCGGATGCCGATGTTGACGGCCAGCACATCACGACCCTGCTTCTCACATTGCTGTTCCGGTATATGCGTCCACTGATCGACCTCGGATATGTCTATCTGGCCCAGCCGCCGCTGTATCGCCTCAAATGGGCGAACTCAGCACACGAATACGTGTACTCCGACCGGGAGCGCGACGCACTCCTGGCTGACGGCGCCGCGGCCGGAAAGCGTATCCCCAAGGACAACGGGATCCAGCGCTATAAGGGTCTGGGAGAGATGGACTACAAGGAACTGTGGGAAACCACCATGGCCCCCGAGTCTCGCACTCTGCTCCAGGTCACCCTCGACGACGCTGCCGCCGCCGATGAAATCTTCTCCACCCTGATGGGCGAGGACGTCGAGTCCCGCCGCAACTTCATCCAGAAAAACGCGAAGGACGTGCGTTTCCTTGACATCTGACGACACCAATACCGGAGGCACGACGGGCGAAAGCTCCGACCCCACCGAGGTCGACACCGCGTTCGACGCGGCCGACAGCGCGGCCAAGGCCGCGCACTTCGTGCAACACGGCAAGATTGACCAGGTCGACCTGCAGCTCGAAATGCAGCGCTCCTACCTCGACTACGCGATGAGCGTCATCGTCGGACGCGCACTTCCCGATGTGCGTGACGGCATGAAGCCCGTGCATCGCCGCGTGATCTACGCCATGTTCGACGGCGGCTACCGCCCCGACAAGGCGTTCTCCAAGTGTGCGCGCGTGGTCGGCGACGTGATGGGGCAGTTCCACCCTCACGGCGATTCGTCGATTTATGACGCGCTCGTTCGTCTCGTACAGCCCTGGAGCCTGCGCTACCCGCTGGCCCTCGGCCAGGGCAACTTCGGCTCTCCCGGAAACGACGGCGCCGCCGCGCCGCGGTACACCGAAACGAAGATGGCCCCACTCGCCCTCGAGATGGTGCGCGACATCGACGAGGACACCGTCGACTTCCAGGACAACTACGACGGGCGCACACTCGAGCCCACCGTGCTGCCCTCGCGTTTCCCGAACCTGCTGGTCAACGGCTCGGTCGGCATCGCTGTGGGAATGGCCACCAACATCCCGCCGCACAACCTGCGCGAGGTGGCTGCCGGCGCCCTCTGGTACCTGCAGAACCCTGAGGCGTCTCGTGACGAGCTGCTCGAGGCCCTGATCCAGCGCATCAAGGGTCCCGACTTCCCCACCGGCGCGCAGATCCTCGGCATCAAGGGCATTCAGGACGCCTATCGCACCGGCCGCGGTTCCATCACCATGCGGGCCGTGGTCAGCATCGAAGAGCTCCAAGGCCGTACCTGCCTGGTGATCACCGAGCTGCCGTACCAGGTCAACCCCGACAACCTGGCGATCAAGATCGCCGATCTGGTCAAGGACGGGAAGATCGGCGGCATCGCCGACATCCGGGACGAGACCAGCGGTCGAACGGGCCAGCGCCTCGTGATCGTGCTCAAGCGCGATGCCGTGGCGAAGGTCGTGCTGAACAACCTCTACAAGCACACCCCGCTGCAGGAGAACTTCGGCGCGAACATGCTGGCCATCGTCGACGGGGTGCCGCGCACCCTGTCCCTCGACGGTTTCATCTCAGCGTGGGTGGCACACCAGGTCGAGGTCATCGTTCGTCGCACCCAGTTCCGCCTCAGGAAGGCCGAAGCGGACGCGCATATCCTGCGCGGCTATCTCAAGGCCCTTGACGCCCTCGATGAGGTGATCGCCCTCATCCGGCGCTCCCCCACCGTCGACGACGCCCGCACCGGCTTGATGGATCTGCTCGACGTGGACAAACTCCAGGCCGACGCCATCCTCACCATGCAGTTGCGCCGACTGGCTGCCCTGGAACGACAGAAGATCATCGACCAGGCTGCCGAGCTGGAACTTCAAATTGTGGAGTTTCAGTCGATCCTTGCCAGCCCGGAACGCCAGCGCACCATCATCAGCGACGAGCTCACCGAGATCACCGACAAATTCGGCGATGACCGGCGCACCGAGATCATGTTCGGTTTCGACGGCGACATGTCGGTCGAAGACCTCATCCCCGAGGAAGAGATGGTCGTCACGGTCACCCGCGGCGGCTACATCAAGCGCACCCGCAGCGACAACTACCGCAACCAGCACCGCGGCGGCAAGGGCGTCAAGGGCGCTCAGCTGCGGGCGGACGACGTGGTCGAGCACTTCTTCGTCACGACCACGCACCACTGGCTGTTGTTCTTCACGAACACCGGCCGGGTGTACCGGGCCAAGGCCTATGAGGCGCAGGAATCCGGACGCGACGCCAAGGGCCAGCATGTGGCCAATCTGCTCGCGCTGCAGCCGGGGGAAGAGATCGCCCAGATTCTGGACATCCGGGACTACGGTGTGGCCCAGTATTTGACGCTCGCCACCCGCGAGGGTCTGATCAAGAAGACGGCCCTCAGCGAATACGACACGAACCGCACGGGCGGCATCATTGCGATCAAGCTCCGCGAGGGCGACGAACTCGTCTCGGCTCTGCTGGTCGAGAACGACTCCGACCTGCTGCTCGTCTCCAAAAAGGGAATGTCGATCCGGTTCACGGCATCGGATGAGGCGTTGCGCCCGATGGGACGCAGCACGTCCGGCGTGATCGGCATGCATTTCCGCGGAGAGGACAGCCTGCTGGACGCATCCGTGGTCTCGGACGACGGTTTCGTGTTCGTCGTCACCGAGGGCGGCTACGCCAAGCGCACCGCTGCCGACCAATACCGTCTGCAGAACCGCGGCGGCCTGGGGATAAAGGTCGCCAAGCTGAACGACGATCGCGGAGACCTCGTCGGGTCGTTGATCGTCGATGAGGAGGACGAAGTGCTCGTGGTGCTCGCCAGCGGCAAGGTGGTACGCTCTGACGTCTCCGAGGTCCCCGCAAAGGGACGAGACACAATGGGTGTCGTTTTCGCTAAGTTTGCGGATGAAGACAGAATCATCGCGATCGCGAAAAACACCGAGCGCAACCTGGTGGCCGAGATTATCGCGGCTGAACCGGAAAGCGCCTTGGGAGAGGAAGAGCCTGTAAATGAGTAGTGTCGCTGAAAAGCTCGCCAAGAAATCCAGCCGCAAGCCGGCCGCGACCAAGCAGGTCCGGCTCAAGCTCGTATACGTGGATTTCTGGTCGGCCGTCAAACTGTCCTTCTTGATCGCGCTGTGTCTGGGAATCGTCACGATCGTGGCCACGTTCCTGATCTTCACGATCCTCAACGGAACCGGAATCTTCGGCAAGATCGACGACCTGTACACCGATATCGCCGGTGCATCCTCAGATCTGGCGAGCATATTGTCGATCGGTAACGTCATGGGTTTCGCCTTCGTCGTGGCGATCCTGAACACTGTCGTGATCACCGCATTGGGAGCCGTTTATGCGGTTCTGTACAACCTGAGTGTGAAGATCACCGGGGGCTTGCTCGTCGGTTTCACGAACAACTAGTCGTCGGTCTCTCCCAATCGGGCCGCTGGGCGGCCCGATTGGGAGATTCCCGCCGCATCGGGTAGTCTCAAACCTGCCCAAAGAGGGGGATATAGCTCAGTTGGTTAGAGCGCTTCGCTGATAACGAAGAGGTCCCAGGTTCAAATCCCGGTATCCCCACGCAAGATTGGTTCACCACCACAGCACACACTCCCCGTGATCATGCGGGGCCATAGCTCAATTGGTAGAGCGCCTGCTTTGCAAGCAGGAGGTCCGGGGTTCGATTCCCCGTGGCTCCACAAACGAAGAACGCCCGGCCCCGCTTTTCGGGGCCGGGCGTTCTTCATGTCATAGAACACCGCGAATCGAACGCGCAGTGAGCGGCGAAGGAGCGAACGGAAGGGCTCCCCGTGGCTCGAAGGCCCAGAGTGCCTCCGCAAGCCGTCTGTGGCCACCCAGCCCCGGCCACAGCCCCCGGGTACTACCGGTGAACGAAGAGCACCTCACAGCCCCGTCAGCGGGCACGGGGGCGCCAGCAGTGAGGAGGGGGTTACTACCCTCCTCCCCCGCACAAAAGGGGAGGGCCCGCATCCACTGGATACGGGCCCTCCCCTGTGCAGAACTCACTTGGTGCGCAGTACTAGTCCTCGGTCGATGTGGCGCCGGTGGGCTCGTCTTCGGCGACCCACAGTTCGTCGTCGGCGCGGAACGTCTGCCAGACCGCGTACGCGACGCCGGCGGCCGCTGCCAGGGCAATACCGAGTGCGATGTAGGAGCCGGCACCCGGACCCTTCTTCTCGATCACAACGGGCTTCTGGAACCGTACCCGGTTCAGCGCCGCGCGCACGCGGGCGTCACGCGCGATGTCGCCAACGCTCATTACGGACCCGATGGCCGTTCCGATGCCGCTGCCGATGCCGGGCAGCATCCGGTCGACCACCTGGTGGCGCACACCGTCGGCCATTTCCTGAGTGGCCTGCACTCCGGGGCGCAGGAGGTGATCGTAGCTTTCACGCACGCGGGGTACTACTTCTTCGCGGGTGAGGATACCGGCCTGGCGGCTGGCCTCCCGTGCAATGGCGTTGGCACGCTCTAGCACTTCCTGCTGGTTGTTCCATAATTCGTCTGCGCTCTTACGCAGCCGAGTAAGTTCCTTGCGGCGCTTGCGTGACAGGCTCATCTGGACCCTCCATCGATGTCATGTGGCGAACACTGTCCATCTTGCCACGCAATCGTCTGGGAGGGCTCTGGGTGCCCGGGTGTCCATCGGATTGCCCCAATCCGGCTGTGCAAGAATTACTCCATGTCTAAGCACACTGCTGTCGCCACACTCAATACCACCCTCGGACCGATCAAGGTCAACCTCTTCGGCAATCACGCGCCGAAGACCGTCAAGAATTTCGTCGGTCTCGCGACCGGTGAGATCGAGTGGAAGCACCCCGCCACCGGGCAGACCTCCAACGCCCCGCTTTACGACGGTACTGTCTTCCACCGCATCATCAAGGACTTCATGATCCAGGCGGGCGACCCGCTCGGACAGGGCACCGGTGGACCGGGCTACCAGTTCGACGACGAAATCAACCCCGACCTCGACTTCACCCAGCCCTACGTGCTCGCCATGGCGAATGCTGGCATCCAGGGCGGTCGCGGCACCAATGGCTCTCAGTTCTTCATCACCGTCGTGCCCACCACCTGGTTGCAGGGTAAGCACACCATCTTCGGCGCCGTCGAGGACGAGGATTCACGTGCGATCGTCGCGAAGCTCGCGACGGTTCCCACCGACGGTCGCGACCGTCCGCAGACGGAAGTCGTCATCGAGAGCGTCACCGTCGAGCAGGTCTAGGCTCCCCTCAATGACAGACCTGCCCGGAACCGCCGCTAACTACTGCTACCGGCATCCGGGCAGGCAGAGCTTTATCCTCTGTCAGCGTTGCGGTCGCACGATCTGCCCGGACTGCCAGACGCAGGCCGCCGTCGGCGTGATCTGCCCCAACTGCATGGCGGAGCAGCGCAAAAGCGCCCCGCGCACCAAGCCGGCCGTGCTGACCCGGCTCGCCCGGTCCTCGCATCCGGTGACGACCACGATCGTCGCGGTCACGATGGCTGTGTACCTGTTGCAGTTCGTCCTGGGTGACGATTTCACGAGAATCCTCTGGTACGCGGGCGTCTATTCCTATCCCGGCAACTTCGAGCCCTGGCGAATGCTGACCAGCGTGCTGGTGCACGGCTCCATCTTCCATGTTCTGCTGAATATGTACACCCTGTGGATCTTCGGGCAGATCCTCGAGGGAATGCTCGGCCGGGGGCGTTTTCTCGCCCTCTACGGGCTGAGCGGCCTCGCCGGATCTCTGGGCGTCCTGTTCCTGTCCGATCCGCGTATTCCGGTTGTCGGCGCGTCCGGTGCCATTTTTGGTCTGATGGGCGCATTCCTGATCATCCAGCGGCACCTGGGCGGCAACGCCACCCAGCTGTTGATATTGGTCGGGATCAACCTGGTGATCGGGTTCCTGCCGGGGTTGAACGTGGCCTGGCAGGCGCACGTGGGTGGTCTGGTGGCCGGCGCCGTAATCGGGTTGATCTTCGTGCAGACCCGCCGCATCAAGCAACAGCGGGTGCAGACGGTGTTGATCACGGTCTTCGGAGCGGTGCTGGGGCTGCTCAGCCTGTCGATGTTCCTGGTTTAGCTATTCGGTTCAGGAGAGGGCCTCGGCCGCCTGGTCGCGCAGATAGCCGGCGAAGCCGGCCGGGGCGCGACCGGTGAGCCGGCCGGAGGTGAGCACCGGGATCAGCTCGGTGCGGATCTCGCTCACCCGGAGACTACGCAGGTCGGAGACCAGCCGCACGTCCTCGTGTCTGTCGACGCGGGCGAATTCCCCGGCCTGAAGGTACCGGTCGGCGCGCACGCCGAGATTCGCGCCGTGAACATGGGTGTGTCCCTCGACCAGCCGGTGCTGGGCGTCCCATCGTTCCCGGACGCCGTCGGACAGCCCCTCGTCGGGGACCACTGTTCCCAGCACGAGATCAACAGAGTTGCGGGCGAATGTGAGCTGCGCGGACAACCAGTTGGGCGGCACGGCGGAGTCGGCATCCGTCGAGGCGATCCAGGTCGCCGACGTGAACAGGTGAGATGTCGGCAGCAGATGTCGCACACCCGCGCGGCGTGCGGCGCCGACGGCTCCGCTGTTCGTGCTGATGCTCTCGATTCCAGGCCAGATTTCGGCGATAGCGGCCGTGCCATCGGTGCACCGATCGAGCACAACCACCACATCGACGACGGGCTGCTTCTGGCCGGCCGCCCCGCCAACATCCGCGACGGCCACGGCCAGCGCCGATAGGCAGCGCGGCAGGAGCTCCTCCTCGTTACGGGCCGGGACCACGACGACGACCCTGTCAATCGAAACGTGCCCGGTCACGGCACCAGGCCCTCGCGTTGCGCGACAGAGCGAGTCGGCGCGGGTTCGAACACCTCGAGCAGGAAGTCACGCTCCCGATGTTCGACCGTGCGCTCGAACCCGGCCAGCCGGCCGAGTTCTGTGTGCACCTGGTCGCCGCTCAACGGATATTCCGGCACCGGATGCCGCCAATGGCAGGCCACGATCGCCCCGCCGTCGGCGAGGCTGTCGCGGCACCGTTCCAACACCCCGATCAGTTCTGCCGCGGAGAAGTAGTAACCGACCTCGGAGAGCACGATCAAGTCGAAAGAGCCGTCAGGCCATTCGGACGGCAGCGTGCGCCGCGTGAAACTGACGCTGGGTTGTTCGGCCAGCCGGGCGCGGGCCACCAGGAGCGGCTGCTCGGAGATGTCGACCGCGAGGACGCTGTCGCACCTGTCGGCCAGGCCGGCTGTGAGCACGCCGATCGAACAGCCCAATTCCAGCGCCGCACGAAAACGTCGGCGCGGCAGTGCGGCCAGGGTCAGGAATCGCTTGCGTTCCTCGTACCAGCGGGTCTCGAAACCCCACGGGTCGTGCCTGCCGGCGTAGAAATCCTCAAAGAACGCACCGGTCAAACTCGGTTTCGTCTCGGTCTGGGCTGGGGTTTCCGGTGCGGCCTCGCTCTCAAGGAAGGTCTCGTAGCCGCGGTCGAAGTGCGCACTGAAGCCCGCCTGGAGGATCGGTTCGTCTCCGGGCAGCTCGGAGAGTGGCTGCACCTGGCTGCGATGCAGGGCCATGCCCCTGGACTTGCGCCGTCGGTCTTCGGGTGCGAGGTGCAGGGTCCGCACCGAAACGTTCGACCAGACCGGGTCGTCCGGCGTGGACCAGTGCCAGGCCCAGATCGGGTACTCGAAGTGTCTGACGTTCCGACCCCGGGCGACGTGGCGGGCTGCGTCGGCTGCTGCCGTATGGTCCGGATGTCCGTCGAGGCTCCAGGGCGTGATCAGCCAGGTTCCCGGCCCGTCCGCCCCGATAGCGGCGGAAATCGCACGTGACGCCTCCTCCAGGCACGCGGTGAGGGAACCGTCGGGAAGCTCGGCCAGTCGCACCAGCGCTGTGGGTGCCAGGGCCGCGACGGCATCCGTCACCTCGAGCCGGCGCAGCGCCGCGAGCCGCGCGGGATCGTGCGTGCTGGACCCGGGATGGGAGGCCTCACCGTTGGTGAGCACCACCACCGTCACCGGTAGGCCGGCCCGTCCGGCTCGGGAGATCAGTCCGCCGGCACCGAGCGTTTCATCGTCGGGGTGCGCTGCGACCACGACGAGCTGGCGTAGTTCATCGAGGGGCAGTGCCTCCGTCGGCGGTTGCGACAAGCGATGCGCGGCCGCCCACACGGTCTCGGGTGTGCCGGCCTCGCCGTGCTGGAAACTCACCACGGGGACACCCCGGACTCGCGCAGACGACTGCCGAGGGCAACATCATCCCGTTCGGCGTGGTGCTGGCGAACGTAGAGTTGTAGGTCGGCCACGCGCGCGGCGTGCCGTGGATCGAAAGCGAGCGGCGCCGGGCCGAGCGCATGGCCCGTGCGGGCGACCACGTCCTCGACCGTTCGCGCAATCTGGCCTCGGACTCGCGCTGCGAGCAGCGCGCCCTGCTCGCCGACGGCGTCACCGGCGTCGATAGCCGTGGCGGCGGCAGCCAGGGAGGTCCCTGCCGCGGTCAGTGCGACGTCCAGGGCGCCCAGGTGGGAAAGCGCGATCTGGTCGGGTTTCCGCTCGAGAACGGACTCCCAGACGCGCCTGGCCAGGCCGACGGCGCCACCCCACCAGCAGGCGGCGACGCCGATTCCACCCCAGGCGAAGCCTGGCCTGCGGAGGTACCAGCCGTCGCTTCCGACCGGACGGGCCGAAACGTCTCGAAACTCGACCGGTCCGCTCGGCACGTCCGGCAGGCCTCGGCTCACCCACAGGTCCGTGCGAACGGTGATCCCGGGGTCGGTCAGGGCGACCATGAACAGCCGCCGGGTGGTGGCCGAGGTGTGCGCGGTGATCAGCGCGTGGCTGAGAGAGCCGGCAAGCGAGCACCAGGGTTTCGTGCCGTCGAGGTGCCACCGTTCGTGACCGGTCTGCCGCGCGTCGAGCCGGACGCCCGCGCCTTCGGCGGCGAAGACGCCCCAGGTCGGTTCCGTGCTGCCGCCCACGACGACCCCGGCCGGATCCAGGTCGGCCTGGTCGAGGATGGAGAGAGCATCCAGGTGCGCCTCGGCCACCCTGGCCGCTGTGAGGTCCACGGCGGCCAGGGTGGCCAGGGTTTCAAAGAGCCGGACGGTCTGTCCGTTCCCCGGCCGGGGAACGGAGCCACCGAGGGAACGGGACAGGTCCAGGGCTCGCCCGGCGTCTCCGTTCACGGCGAAGGCCGCCGCCGCGGTGTCCTGCAGGCCGCAGTCCGCCGGTCGCTTCCCCGGCGCGGTCAGCCAGACCGGCTCCCGGCTCAATCCTTGCCGGCCGGTTTGGTCGAGGCCTTGGACGTGGGCTTTCGCGGAGTACGGTTCTCGGCGCTGACCATCCAGGAGTACTGCTCCAGCTTCTCGATGAAGGCGTGCAGGATGTCGGCGCTCGTCGGGTCTTCCTCGTCGATGGCGTCGTGAACGGCACGGATGTTGTCAACGGTCGCGTCGAGGCGGTCGGTGACCAGGCCGACGGTCTCCGTGGTGTCCACCTCTCCGGCCGGGAACTTGGGCAGGTGGGTGGTCGCGGTGACAGTTTCACTGCGGCCGTCCGGCAGGGCATCGAGTGCGCGCATCCGCTCGGCCAGCTGGTCAGAGAACAGGCGGGCGTCGTCGATGATTTCGTCGAGCTGCAGGTGCAGATCACGGAAGTTCTTGCCCACGACGCTCCAGTGCGCCTGCTTGCCCTGTACGTGCAATTCGATCAGGTCGACGAGGACGGACTGCAGGTTGGAGCCCAGTTGTGCTGATGCTTTCATTGTGTTGCGCCTCTCTCACACGACGGAGACACAATCGACCGCGTTTCGGTCGGTGCCCCCCCGTTTGGTTTACAGAGCAGCTTAGCCACGGATGCGCCCGGCAATCGGGTTCACGCCGGGCAATCAGGTGAACGGAGAGTTATCCACAGGTTATCCACATGGGGATAATTACACCGTTGTCATTCTGGATGTGAGCGGGGGTGGGCCAGGGGGAGAGCTAGCGCCAGCGGGTGGTCATCAGGAAGCCCACGAAGGCGATACCGAAGCCGACCATGATGTTCCACGATCCGAAACTGGCCACCGGCAGGGTGCCCTGGCTCACGTAGAAGACGATGATCCAAGCCAGGCCGATGAGCATGAAACCGAACATCACCGGTTTGAACCACACGGGGTTCGGACCGGCCTCGCCGGAGCGGACGACCTCGTTGCGGGCGGGCTTCGTGCGGGGATTCGAGCGTGACATGACTGCGATTCTAGCGTCTTTGGCTGGATCCCACGCAGGCTTCCTGCGGGCGACACGCACCGTCACGATTAGAATCGAGACATGTCCGAGCGAGTAGATCTGCCTCCCGCAGCGCCGACCCGCCGAACCTTGCGCGACAGGCGTCGACCGGCGCAGATCAGCGTCATTGGGGTGTTCGGCGAGCTGCTCCTCACTGCGGGGGTGCTCGTGTTCGCCTTTCTGGGCTGGCAGCTCTGGTGGAATGACATGGTCATGGCGGGGCAGCAGTCGAATGCGGCGGCCGAGATCAGTCAGACCTGGATCGAAGACGACCTCTCCAGCCGAGACACGGCCCCCGAAGACGCTGCAGCGGTGGTCGATTTCGGTGAGCCGCTCGTCGGTGTGGCACCCGCAGAGTCCGAAACTTTCGCCGTGCTCTATGTGCCGCGTTTCGGTGCGGTATACAACCGGTCCATTGCCGAGGGGATCAACAACGACGTGCTCAACAGTTCCCGGTCGGGGATCGGGCACTACCCCGGCACCCAGATGCCGGGCGAGGTCGGCAACTTCGCCGTGGCAGCGCATCGCAGCGCCAATGGCGGTGGCATGCACCTGATCAACGAACTCCAGCTCGGCGACGCGATCTACGTGCAGACCGCCGACGGTTACTACACCTATCGGTTCCGCGACCTCGAGTACGTGGCGCCGACCACCGTGGATGTCATCGCGCCGGTGCCGCACAACGCGGATGTCACCCCAGTGGACCGTTTCATCACCCTGACCAGCTGCAATCCCCTGCTGTCCACGGCCGAGCGCATCATCGCTTACGGAGTACTCGAATCGTGGCAACCGACATCCGCCGGCCCGCCGCCCGAGGTTGCGACCGTCATCAACGCCCAGGCCAAGGGCTAGGAGGCCTCTATGTACGCTGCTCTCTGGCGGGTTCTGCCCGGACCGCTCTGGCTTCGGATCGTGCTTGTGCTCGTTCTCCTGGCCCTCGTTCTGCTCGCCCTGTCCACCTGGGTTTTCCCGTGGGTGGATTCCATTGTCAACAACCAGGAAGTCACGGTGGAAAGCCCATGACCCGCATCCTCGTCATCGATAACTACGACAGCTTCGTCTACACCCTCAACGGCTACCTGATGGAGCTCGGCGCCGAAACTGTCGTGTTGCGCAACGACGCCTTCGAGCCCGCGGATGCCGCGACCCGGATTGCGGAGTTCGACGGCGTTCTCATCTCGCCCGGGCCCGGCAAGCCGTCTGACGCCGGCGTCTCCATCCCCATCGTGAGGGCGGCCCTCGAGTCAGGACTGCCGCTGTTCGGCGTCTGCCTGGGTCACCAGGCGATCGCGGAGGCCTTCGGTGCCACGGTCACCAACGCCGACGAACTCATGCACGGCAAGACCAGCCAGATCACGCACGACGGCAGCGATTTCTACGACGGTGTGCCCCAGCCCTTCACGGCCACCCGCTACCACTCCCTTGCCGTTGTCGACGGCACGGTGCCGAACGACCTGATCGTGACCTCCCGCACCCAGGGAGGAGTGATCATGGGCCTCCGGCACGTGAGCGCACCGATCCTGGGAGTGCAGTTCCACCCCGAGTCGGTTCTGACCGAGGGCGGCTACCGCATGGTGGCCAACTGGCTCGCCTTGGCCGGCCTACCCGAGGCGCAGGAGACGGCGAAGGCCCTCACTCCCCTGCTGAAGCTGAACTGAGCGTCAGCCGGCGCAGTAGAACAGCGTGACCTCGGACTTCTGAGGCACATCGCCCGGGGCGAGAGACTGCCGGGTGACGGGCGAGCCGGCCGCCAGCGGGCACGTGTCGTCGGGGGTGGGGATGCTGATCAATTGCAGGTCTGATCCGTTGAGAAGATCGGTGGCAGCGCTCAGGGCCTGGCCCTCCAGGTCGGGGAGGGCGACGAGTCCACTCGAGACGATGAAGTTGACCGTGACGCCGGTCTTCTCCGTCGTCGCGGCAGCCGGGTCGGTGCGGAGTACCAGGCCGGCCGCGACATTCGGAGAGTTCTCCCGGGTCACCGAACCGGGGGTGAGACCCAGGTCTGTGATCGCCGTCTGGGCGTCAGCGAGGGGCAGGTTCGTCACATCGGGAACGTCGACCGGCTGAGCCCCGGTGGAGATGTACACCCTGATCAGGTCTGTCGGTTGGGCGATCGTTCCGGCAGGAGGGTCGGTGCGGATGACCTCGTCCTTGGCGACAGTGGCGCTGGGCTCCTCGGCACGGATGGCGGCGAGGTCCTGGTCCAGCAGGGACGTCTGCGCCTGGTCGTAGCTGAGTCCGGTGAGTGACGGCACCCGGCGGGAGTTGTCGGGCAGGTCACTGTTCGGGGTGAGGCTGAAGGCCCAGATCATCACGGACAACACGATGACGACGACGCTCAGGATGCCGGCCCAGATCCAGATCACCGGCGGGCGGCGCTGGGTGCGCACCATGGACTCGTCCTCGGAGAGTTGCTTGAGGGCGAGTTCAGAGGCGGAGGCGGACAGTGGGGCAGCGGCGAAGAGGCCGCCACCGGTGTCGTCGGCGCTGTGGAAGACCGGGATCTGCCCGCCCGCGGCCAGATCGACGTCGGCGCGGAAATCGACGGCGCTCTGGTAGCGATCGAAGCGGTCCTTCGCAAGCGCGTGCAGCACGACGGCGTCGAGGGCGGGGGAGACCTTCGGGTTGATCGAGCTGGGCTTGACAGGAGTCTCGCTCACGTGCTGGTAAGCCACGGCCACGGGGGACTCCCCGCGGAACGGCGCTCGTCCCGCGAGCATTTCGAACAGGACGACTCCGGTGGAATACAGGTCGGTGCGGGCATCCACCGATTCGCCCTTGGCCTGCTCGGGAGAGAAATAGGAGGCCGTGCCAAGGATGGCCGTGGTCTGCGCCACGGTCGTCGACGAGTCGGAGATGGCCCGGGCGATACCGAAGTCCATGACCTTGACCTGGCCGGTCTTGGTGATCATGATGTTGCCCGGCTTGATGTCGCGGTGCACGACGCCGGCGCGGTGCGAGTACTCGAGAGCCGTCAGGACGCCGTCGATTATGCGCACGGCCTCGTCGGCCTGCACGGGACCCTCGCGGATGATGTCCTTGAGCAGGCGGCCGTCGACGTACTCCATCACGATGAACGGGATCTGCGACTCGTGGCCACTGCCCTCGGTGATGGTCTCCTCGCCGGCGTCGAAGACCCGCACGATGGTGGGGTGAGCCATGCGGGCGGCTGCCTGCGCCTCCTGACGGAAGCGGGTGCGAAAAGCCGGGTCGGCGGCGAGCGAAGACTTGAGCAACTTGATCGCGACCGTGCGGCCGAGGCGGGAATCGGTGCCGATGTGCACATCGGACATCCCGCCGCGCCCGATGTGTGCCCCCACACGGTAACGGCCAGCGAGAAGACGGCCTTCATCAGTCACAGCATTACTCCCAGGTCGCAGACACAGATCTTCGTACTTTAGCCGTAACTCCTCGGGCCGCGGCTATCCGGCGGGAGCTGCGGTGACGGCGACCGGGTTCGACGGCGCGGAGTAGTCGGACGAGGCCTGACCGCAGATGTAGCGGAACTTGACCGTGAAGGTGCCGGCGTCGGGACCCGCGGTGATCGTGGTCGAGGTGGCGTCCGGGCCCACCGGACCGGGGGACTCGGCGGCACCGTCGGCGACGACCTCGTAGCCCGACAGGGTCTGGCCGCTGGGACAGGATTGCGCCGTCCAGCTGGCCGTCACCTGGGTGCCGGCCACGGCCGTTGCCGGGGCGACCGTGGGAGCGCCCGTCGGGGCGTCCGGTGGCTCGGCCGCGGTGTAGACCGTGACCGTGATGGTGGAGCCCTTCGTGACCGGGCCGGTCGGGTTCACCTCGTAGACGGTGTCGACGATCTGATCCGCGGCGGCTGCGGCGTTGCCGGGCTGGACGTCCGCGACGAGCCCGAGTCCGGACAGTTTGTCGCGAGCCTCTCCGCTGGTCAGACCCTGGAAATCAGCCAGGCTGACCTCGACGGTGGTGACCGTCGGTGCCTGAGTCTGAGTCTGAGTGGGCTTCGGTGTTGCCGTCGGCGTCTTGCTCGGAATCGGCGTGGCGCTGGACGTGGGCTTCTCGACCGGAGTACTCGGATCGTTCTGCGTGAACAGCGCGATCAGGGTGCCGGTGAGAACGAGGGCGAGCAGCGCGATCAGCGCGATCAGCGGCCAAGTCCACGGGCTACGCTTCTTCTTCTCCTCGTCGGTATCGGCCGCGACCGTGGTCGAGCGCATCGCGGGCGCGCCCGTGTTCAGCACGGTGGTGGCCGCCATGCCGGCGGCACCGGGCATCAGCATGGTCGCTGAGGTCGGTGTGGCGCCGTTCATGATGGCGGGTACGGATGCCGCGGCCGCCGCGATGTCACCGCGGCGGAGGGCTGCGGCGGCACGGGACAGGTGCGCGGCCGAGGCAGGTCGGTCAGCCGGGTTCTTGGCCAGGCAGGAGATCACCAGGTTGCGCACCGGCTCCGACACCGTGGCCGGCAGGTCGGGAGCGGTCTCGTTGATCTGGGCCATGGCGATTGCGACCTGGGACTCGCCCGTGAAGGGGCGGCGGCCGGCGAGGCTCTCGTAGGCGACGATGCCCAGGGAATAGATATCCGTCGTCGGCGAGGCGGAGCGTCCGCTGGCCTGCTCGGGGGAGAGATACTGCACAGTGCCCATGACCTGGCCGGTCGCCGTGAGCGGCACCTGGTCGGCGATGCGGGCGATACCGAAGTCGGTGATCTTGACGCGGCCTTCGGGCGTGATCAGCAGGTTGCCCGGCTTGATGTCGCGATGCACGAGGCCCGCGGCGTGGGCAGCGTGCAGTGCGGCAGCCGTCTGGGAGACGATGTCGAGGACCTTGTCGGCGGGAAGAACGTGGTCGCGTTCGAGGATCGTGGACAGTGCCTCGCCGGGCACGAGCTCCATCACCAGGAAGGCGCTGCCGTCTTCTTCGCCGTAGTCGAACACGTTGGCGATTCCCTCGTGGTTGACCAGTGCGGCGTGCCGGGCCTCGGCGCGGAAACGCTCGAGGAACCCAGGGTCACCGAGGTACTCATCCTTGAGGATCTTGATGGCGACCGTGCGACCGATTACGAGGTCGACGGACTTCCAAACCTCGCCCATCCCGCCAATGGCGATCCGGGACTGCAGCTCGTATCGTCCCCCGAAGGTGAGCCCTGATGTAGGTCTCATTTGTTCAGCACCGCCTCTAGTACCTGCTTTGCAATAGGTGCGGCAAGCAGATTGCCGTACCCCGTCTGGCCAAGTCCCCCGCCATCTTCAACGAGAACGGTGATCGCGTATTTCGGATCCTCCGCTGGGGCGAATCCGGTAAACCACAGCGTGTAAGGCTCGTCTTCGGCGTTCTCCGCCGTACCCGTTTTACCTGCCACGTTGACCCCATCTATTCTTGCATTGCTGGCGGCGCCATCCTGGACTCCATTGACCATCATTTGGGTCAGTGTCGCCGCCGTTTCGGCGCTCATCACCCGTTCCACGGTCTGCGGCTCAAAGACCTGAATCGGACTCAGATCGGGGGCCGTCACCGCATCCACCAGATTGGGGGCCATCAGCACGCCGCCGTTTGCGATCGTGGCCGAAACCATAGCCATCTGCATGGCCGTGGCACGGACATCCGTCTGGCCGAAGGCCGACAGTGCGGTCTGCGCGTCGTCGAGAGCCGTGGGGTATGCGCTCTGGGACACGTCGAGGGGAATCGAATATCCGCTGTTGAAACCGAACTTCTCTGCCGTTTCGCGGATGGCGTCATCGCCCAGCTGCAGACCGAGTTCTGCCAGCGGGATGTTGCAGGACTGCTTCAGGGCGGTCGCGATGGTGACCGTGTCGCCGCCGCCGCAGGTTCCGCCGCCGGAGTTGATGACGATCGACGATGACCCAGGCAGCTGGTAGGTGGCCGGGTTGGGGAAGGTGCTCTCCGGGGTGAACTTGCCCGATTCCAGCGCTGCGGTCACCACAACCAGCTTGAACACCGAACCCGGAGGGTTGAGCGCGTTGATGGAGCGGTCGATCAGCGGGTCGGACTCGTCGTTGAGGAGGGCCTGGTAGTTGTCGGTGACCTGCTGGTTGTCGTGCACCGTGAGCAGGTTCGGGTCGTAGCTGGGCTTGGAGACCATGGCGAGGATGCGACCGGTCGCCGGCTCGGTGACCACGACCGACCCGGTGAGGTCACCGAGGGCGTCCCAGGCGGCCTGCTGCGCAGCCGGGTCGATGGTGGCCTCGACGGATGCCCCCTTCGGGCTCTGGCCCGTGATCAGTGCGTTCATCTTGTCGAAGAACTGAGCGTCCGAGGTGCCGCTGAGTTCGCTGTTGAGGGCATGCTCGAGGCCGGTGGGTGCGCCGTTGAGGGGCAGGAAACCGGTGACCGGTGCGTAGAGCGGTCCGTTGCTATAAGTGCGCTGGAACTTGTAGTCGTCCTCAGCGGGCATCGACTGGGCAATCGGCTCGCCCCCGACGAGGATCGGACCGCGCTCGATGGAATAGCTGTCGTACAGCGTGCGGGTGTTGCGGGCATCCGCAGACAGGCTGTCCGCCTGGAACACCTGCACGATCGTCGTCGAGGTGAGGAGGGCCACGAACATGAGCAGAACGACCAAGCTCACTCGCTTGAGTTCACGATTCATCAGACCACCAGCCTGGGTTGGTTGCGCACCGTGTCGGAGAGGCGCAGAAGCAGGGCGACGATGATCCAGTTCGCCACGAGGGAGGACCCACCCGCAGCGAGGAAGGGGGTTGTCAGTCCGGTGAGCGGAATCACCCGGGTGACACCGCCGATCACGATGAAGCACTGCAGGGCGATGACGAAGGAGAGCCCGACGCCGAGCAGCTTGCCAAAGTCGTCGTTTCCGGCGAAGCCGATGCGGAAGCCGCGTGCGACGAGGAGAAGGTAGAGGGCCAGGATCGCGAAGATGCCGGCCAGGCCGAGTTCCTCGCCGAGGCTGGCGATGATGTAGTCACTCTGCGGGACTGGGGTGATCTCCGGACGGCCCTGGCCGAGTCCCGTACCGACGAGGCCGCCTTTGGCGAGCCCGAAGAGGCCCTGCACCAGCTGGTAGCTGCCGCCGTCGGCCGTGTAGACATCCGGGTTCAGAGCATCGAGCCAGTTCATGAACCGGCCGTTGACGTAGTCCAGGGTCTGGCTGGCGACGATGGCGCCGCCGAGGAAGAGGGACATTCCGAGAAGCACCCAGCTGAGCCGGCCCGTTGCGAGGTAGAGCATGACCAGGAATAGGCCGAAGTAGAGCAGGGCGGTGCCGAGGTCGCGCTGGAAGATGATCACGGACATGGACAATGCCCAGACCACAAGGATCGGGCCGAGGTCGCGGAGGCGCGGAAAACGCATCCAGAGGAATTTCTTGCCCACCATGGACAGGCTGTCGCGGTTGCGCACGAGGTAGCCGGCGAAGAAGACCGCCAGGGCGATCTTTGCGATCTCACCTGGCTGGAAGGTGGCGAAGGAGCCGATGCCGATCCACACGCGTGCTCCGCTGACCTCGCGGCCGAGGCCGGGCACGAGAGGGAGCAGTAGCAAGGCCACGCCGACGAAGCCGGCGATGTAGGTGTAGCGGAACAGCACCCGGTGATTGCGGATGATCAGCAGGACTGCAATAGCGCAGCCGATGGCCAGGGCACTCCACATGGTCTGGCGAACCGAAGCGCTGGCCAGGCCCGTTTCCTCATTGGCCAGGTCGATGCGGTAGATCATGGCGATTCCGAGGCCGTTGAGCAGGGTGGCGATGGGCAGGATGAAGGGGTCAGCTTCGCGGGCGACGAAGCGCAGCACCACGTGCATGGCCAGCACCAGCGCCGACAGGCCGGCGCCGAGCAGTACGAGGGTGGTGTCGATGCGGCCGAGGGCGCCGAGCTGCACGAGTACGACGCTGGCGGCATTGATGCCGCAGGCGATGAGGAGCAGGAACAACTCGAGGTTGCGCAGCTTCTGCGGTAGATGCAGGCGGCGCACGCGGGACGGACGC
Organism: Cryobacterium breve; assembly: GCF_004402375.1. Lineage (GTDB taxonomy): Bacteria > Actinomycetota > Actinomycetes > Actinomycetales > Microbacteriaceae > Cryobacterium > Cryobacterium breve. The sequence goes on along the minus strand of NZ_SOGJ01000037.1, from coordinate 20,381 downwards.
GCCGGCGCATCCGTCGTCGTTGACCGGTTACTGGAGGCTGGCATCTTGGAGCCGTTCGACGATGAGCACTGCGTCCGCGAGGGACGTCGCGCTGATGGTTTGTTCGACCTGTTGCCGGTCATAGACCCGCAGTTCGGACAGTTCCAGGTCGGTGTCTTCGTAGACGGAGGAGAGCGAGAGCGGGCCGAGGTCCTGCTGCACGCCCTGGTATATGGCGACCGTGCTGCCCTCCACCCCCACGTAGTAGCGGCTCTGGGTCCATTGGTAACCGAGGAAGCCGGCGCCGACGATGGCCAGGACCAGCAGGATGATGCCGACCAGCCAGGTGACCTTACGGCGGCGTGCGCGGCGGTTGTCCTCTTCGATCAATTCGGAGAGGTAGTCCTGGGAGTCGGGCTCGAAGTGAGTCTCCCGCACCGGGTGCAGGCGCAGGCTGGACATGCGCAGCGCGCGGCCGCGTGTGGGCTCCTCGCCAAACGCCAGGGGGGCGGCTGCCGACCCGACCACGACGGGGGAGTCGACCCGGTCGGCGGGCGAACCGATGTCGACGACGACGATGGTGACGTTGTCGGGGGCCCCGCCGTCGAGGCTTTCCTTCACCAGGCGGTCGGCGACGCCCTGCGCGTCGAGAGGGCTGAGCATGGCCGCGGCGATGCCCGTGTTGGAAACGACGCCGCTGAGCCCGTCGGAGCAGATCAGCCAGCGGTCGCCGGCGAACGTGGCGAGGATGGAGGTGTCGATCTCCGGGGACGACTCGACGTCGCCGAGCACCCGCATCAGCACGGAGCGGCGCGGATGCACCATGGCCTCCGCTTCGGTGATGCGACCGCTGTCGACGAGGCGCTGAACGAAGGTGTGGTCGATCGTGATCTGCGACAGCTCGCCCTCACGGAGCAGATAGATGCGCGAGTCGCCGATATGGGCGATCGCCACCTCATCGTGCAGCACGACGAGGGCGCTCACGGTGGTGCCCATACCGGTGAGCTCAGGGTGCTCGAAGACGGTCTCGGCCAACTGCGAGTTGGCGGCGATCAGGGCAGCCTGCAGGGCGAACTCGGCGTCCTGCGGCGACTGATAGTCCCGGTCGGCTTCCGTGATGCGCTTGGTGGCGATCGCAGAGGCGACGTCGCCGCCCGCGTGGCCGCCCATCCCATCGGCCACCAAGAATAGGTGACGCCCGGAGTAGCCGGAGTCCTGGTTGTTGGACCGAATCTTTCCAACGTGGGACGCGGCCGCGCTGTGACTGACTGTCGCCATGCAGCTACCGCCGAAGCTCGAAGCTGGTTGCGCCGATCTTGACGGTGGTGTTCAGCGGGACTGGAGTGGGGACGGCCATGCGCTTCCCATCGAGGAAAGTGCCGTTGGTCGAATCGAGGTCCTGGATCATCCACTTGTCGTGCCAGAGCATCAGGCGCGCGTGGTGAGTGGAGGTGTAGTCGTCACGGATGACAAGACTGGAGTCGCCGGACCGACCGATGGTGATCGAGTCGCCGGTGAGCGGGAACTCGGTGCCGGCCTTTGGGCCTGAGGTGATCACGAGGCGGGTCGCGTTTTGGGTGGTGGCCTTATCGTCCACGTCCGTGAATGCTGGGCTCGGCCTGGCCGCGAATTGCTCCGTGGGTGCGGATGCCGCGGCCGCGGGGGGCAGGGTCACGGGGCTCGGGAACGCGACGGGTGCACCGGCTGGGGCCGCGACATCCGCCTGCATCTTGCGTGCGCGCTGGCCGAATAGGTCGCTGCGGAGCGCGTAGACGATGCCAAAAATGAAGAGCCATAGCACCAGCAGGAAGCCGAGGCGCAGCACGAGCAGAGTGAGCTCACTGACGCTCATGCGTTGGGCCCCCAGAACCCGTCCATGTCGTGACGCTCGCGGCCGCCGTCGCTCCGACGGTCGCTCACGGGCTCGGACGACGACGAGGCCTGCGCTATGACGCGGAAAACGATGCGCGTGCGGCCGATGGTGACGACGGAATCGGGGTCCAGGATCGCCTGCGTGACCGGCGAACCGTTGAGCTGGGAGCCGTTGGTCGAGCCCAGGTCGCGCACCTGGGCGCGGGAGCCGTCCCAGAGGATCTCGACGTGACGGCGTGAGGTGCCGGAGTCATCGATGGTGATGTCGGCGTCGCTGCCGCGGCCGATAACCGTGTGCGACTGGGTTAGGGGGTAGCGCTTGCCATTGACTTCGACCACGGGAATCCAGGCGACGCTGCCCTTGATTGTGCTGGAGTCGATCTGGACCATTCCCTCGCTGAGTCCACGGTCGGCGGAGAGGCTGATGGATACGCCTCCTGCGAACTGATAACGCTGATCTCGACCGTGCTCTTGCACGAGGGAGGTGAGCTCCTCGAGGAGGGTCTGACCGAGGGCGGACATGCGCTGGAAGTCGGTGTTGCTCATGCGCACCGTGAAGCGATTGGGCGCGAGAATGCGGTCGCGGGACACAACCGCTGCTTTTGTGTCGAGTTCGCGACGCAACGCTGAGGTGATTTCCACCGGCTGCAGCCCCGACTTGAAGGTCTTGGCGAACGCACCGTTGACGGCGCGCTCGAGACCCTTTTCAAAACTATCCAGAATGCCCACAGGTCTCCCGATCCGATCCTTTCGGCTATGAGCATGTTACTTGTCTCAAGTGTTAACTCACGCGCAGGGCGATACCCAGCGGGGTTGTCATCCTACGGGGAGGGAGCCCGGAACGCTTTCTGCGGCGGATTCCCGGGGCGTTTTCTGGCCCGCGCCACGCCGTCCACCCCGGTGTTTGCGTGGCCTACCCGGCCCCGAATGGCGTAGTGCCCTCGGAAAGTGCTAATCTTCCTAAGTTCGCGCGAGTGGCGGAATTGGCAGACGCGCTGGCTTCAGGTGCCAGTGTTCGAAAGGACGTGGGGGTTCAAGTCCCCCCTCGCGCACAGTGAACAAGATGGGTTGACTGCCTTCAACCCAGTCGGACAGAGAGGCCCCCGAGGAATCGGGGGCCTCTCGTCGTTTCAGTGATCACGCTGTGAGGTCAGCCTCGGTCGGGCCTCTTGTTCCGATCTCCGGCATCGACGGGCGATTGGCGCGGTCTATCAGTGTGTGGGCTCTGTAGCTGATGTGCTGGAGTCGGAGTCTGAACCTACCGGACGTGTCGCAGATTCCCGGTTCGTGCCGCTGCCGCCAGGGATAGAACTGAACGTTTCAGTTCAGAACCTGGTCACATGAATTACTGCGTCGTCGTCGGATCGGGAGCAGATGACGTCGTCGACATTTGGTCTGGCGACCCGACTGTATCGGTCCCGATGCTCAGGCTCCCCGCCATGCTGAGCCGCTGACGTCGGTGGGCGGGGCCCTGCCTACGACCTGCGGAGCACGATCTCGAGAGGCGTGCGCAAACACGGCACCCGCTCGGCATCCCGGTATGCGTCACCGCGGAGGGACTCCCCGGTGGCCAGGCGGTGATTCGTCGACACCACGACGCGGCCGGCGGTGTTGACGATGGTGATGTCGGCACCCAACAGCGCGAGGCGGGGTGTGAGGTCGCGCTCGACGGTGTCGATGAGCAGGTCGAGTCCGGTGACGCCGACGAATACATCGTCGATCCGAACCGGTGCGGCCACGGTGATCGTGTACTCGTCACTGCACAGGTAGTCGACATAGGGCCCCGCGATGTGGGCCTTGCCGGTGAGCAGGGGAACCCGGTACCACTCGAGTTCGCTGTAGTCGATATTGCCCTTGTTGATCGCCTGATTGGCGAGGGTCAGCCGGGCGCGTTGCGGCCCCTGCCACCACGCGAGGTGGCTGGGGGCGTCGGCGAGTGAGTCGTGGGCGGCGATGAATCCCGCGCCGTAGACGGACATCCCTGGCGTGTCGAGGGTTTGCCGCGCGTACGGCGCCACCAGCGCGTCGAGTCGCGACGTGGTGATCGGGCCGGAGCGCCGCGCCGCGGCGATGTCGCCCGCGATGTCGAGCCGCCAGGCCTCCAAGGCGTCAAGGGCGTCGGCGAAGTACCCATCGACGGCTGCGACCGCGCGGGACGCGACCGTGGGGACTCCTGCCGTCATGGCAACCTCCTTGTTGCGAGTCGCGCCAGGGCGCTGATCCTCGGTGACTGGGATATACAGTACCGGGGGAGGGCGCCCGCAGTCACGACCGGGCCAACTCCGCCCGGTGATCGATCAGCCGGTCCACGGCATCCATGATGGACTCCCGCACCCGGTTGGTCGCCGCAGTGGAGTCCGCGGCGGCGACGGCGTCGAGCACGGCGAGGAGTTGGCTGCGGCTGCGAACCCGATCGGCCTCTGACGCGTCGACGAGTGCGAGGAATGGCGAGAATTCCGCCTGCAGGCGCATCTGCTCACGGGTGAGCCTGGCCGATTGGCTGAGGGCTGAAATTTCAAGGTGCGCGTCGTCGGCCAGCCGTCGCCACGTCAATGGATCGTTGCCGGTGTAGCGATCGACCCGGCCGCGGATGCGCAGGATCTCGCTCGGGTCGGCCCGCTGGGCGGCCAGGGCGACGCAGGCACCCGTGACGGCCAGGTAGTGTGCGGCCAAGTCGCGGAGGGCGACCCGTGACATGGCGCAGAGGGCCCGAGTGGCGAATTCGGCGGCGTTGGCGGTTTCGACGACGAAACTTCCACCACTGCGCCCGCGACGGGTGACGACTAGGCGACGTGCGCGCAGGGATTGGAGTGCCTCCCGAGCGGTTGCCGGGGCGACGCCGAACAGCCTGGCCAACTCGGACTCCGCGGGCAGCTTCGTGCCGGGAGCGAGGACGCCACCGGTGATCGCCTCGGCGATGCGCCGCTCAACCAGCGCCGCTCGTCCCGCGTCGCCGATGGGCTGGAACACGGCGCTCTGCAGACGCGAGGGCTCGCCCCGTCGAGAGGGCGTCGTCGTGGATGCGGGCACGGCATCATTCTCCCTCACACCGCCATGGCTGCCGCGATGAATGGACCACGAAATTAATCTGCTTGCGCCAAAACCTATGGAACTATATGTTTAGGCCAACCTCTTAGACCACCGTCGTTCCAAGGAGTCATCGACCAATGCCACAGTCTGGCCGCGCATTACTTGAAGCAGCATCATCCGCTTCATTCACCCCCACGGGCGTCAGCCTGCACTCCGTCACCAAAGTGTTCGGGGATGTTGTCGCCGTCGCAGAACTCAACCTGGAAGTTCACGCCGGGGAGTTTTTCTCTATGCTCGGGCCCTCCGGGTCAGGCAAAACCACAGTGCTGCGCATGATCGCCGGCTTCGAGGACGTCACGAGCGGAGCAATCGAACTCGACGGTGTCGACGTCACCCGCACGGCGCCGTTCGACCGCAACGTGAACACGGTCTTCCAGGACTACGCGCTGTTTCCTCACCTGACCATCGCCGAGAACGTCGGCTACGGCCTGCGGGTTCGCAAGATGGGGAAGCCCGAAACGGCGGAACGGGTCGAGCGGGCCCTCCAGCAGGTGCGCCTTGCCCACACCGCCGACCGCCTGCCCCATCAGCTCTCCGGGGGGCAGCGGCAGCGCATTGCGCTGGCCCGTGCACTCATCCTGCAGCCCAGCGTGTTGCTACTCGACGAGCCCCTCGGAGCTCTCGACAAGCAGCTTCGCGAGGAGATGCAGGTTGAGCTCAAGCAGATCCAGCGCGAGGTCGGCATCACCTTCATCTTCGTCACCCACGACCAGGAGGAGGCCCTCACCCTGAGCGACCGCATCGCTGTGTTCAACAACGGCTGCATCGAGCAGGTCGGAACGCCCAACGAGGTTTACGAGTTTCCTCAGACCGCGTTCGTGGCCGGATTCCTGGGGATCTCGAACCTCATCGCCCCTGCCCACGCCAGCGTGATCACCGGAATAGACAAGCTCATCAGCGTGCGCCCGGAGCGGGTGCGACTCGCCGATGCGGCTTCTACCGTCGCCGCGGACGAGACCTCCGTGCTCGGCACCGTCTACGAAACCGTCTACACCGGCCCGGCCACGCGGTACATCATCGAGACCGCCGCCGGCCTGCGGCTCACCGCCGAACGCCACAACGACCACCACCCCACGGCGGCGGCCGCTTTCGGCCGCGGCGACGCCGTGCGGGCCATCTGGAAGACCGACCACGTGTCGATCGTCCCTTGAGCCGAACGACCCTCACGACACCCACCCTGCACCACGAATCACTAGGAGAGTTCCATGAAGAAGAAGTACATGCTGCTTCCCGCGATGATGGCAGCGGCAACGCTGGTGCTCGTCGGCTGCAGCGGCACCGGTGACACGGAGAACGGCGACACGTCTGCCGGCGGCCTCAGTATCGACGTTCCTGACGTACCCATGATGGACAAGCTGGATAAGGCTGAGGGCGAAGTGAACATCGTCGCGTGGAGCGGATTCGTCGAGCCGGCATGGTCCGACCAGTTCACCGCAGAAACCGGATGCGTCGTCAACCGCCGTGTCGCAGGTACGAGCGACGAGATGGTCACGCTTATGCGCACCGGAGACTACGACCTCGTATCGGCCTCCGGCGATGCGAGCCTGCGCCTGATCGCCGGCGGCGACGTCGCGCCGATCAACATCGACTTGATCCCCAACTTCGGCGACGACACGGTCAAGGGAATGCAGGGCCAGATCTACGACACGATCAATGGCAAGAGCTATGGCGTTCCGATCGGCCGCGGTGCGAACATCCTGCAGTACAACAGCGAAATCGTCACCGAAGCGCCCACGAGCTGGGATGTCGTATGGGAGGAAGACAGCCCCTACGCCGGCGAGATCATCGCCTATGACGCTCCGATCTACATCGCCGACGCCGCCGTGTACCTGATGACGCACGAACCCGATCTAGGTATCACCAACCCGTACGCACTCGACCAGAAGCAGCTTGACGCGGCCATCGAGCTGCTGAAGACGCAGAACGGAATCGTCAGCGAGTACTGGGCCGACCCGGTCGCCCAGATCACCTCGTACGCCGGTGGAACATCGGTCGTGGGTACCTCGTGGGAGATCCTGCGCAAGCTCACCGAGGACGAAAAGTTCAAGAGCGTGCTGCCCGAAGAGGGCTCGACCGGCTGGGCGGACGCCTGGATGATTTCGGCCGAGGCGAAGAACCCCAACTGCGGCTACCTGTGGATGGACTACACCAGCTCCGCCGAGGTCAACGGCGCGATCGCGATGGGCTTCGGCATGGCCCCGGCCAACGGTGCGTTCTGCGAGACCAGCGATGAGGCCGCAGCGCACTGCGAGTACTTCCACGCCACCGACGAGGAGTACTTCGAGAACGTCTGGTTCTGGACCACTCCGCTCGAGCAGTGCATCGACGGACGTACCGACGTCACCTGCACCAACTTCCAGCAGTGGACGGATGCCTGGCTCACCGTCAAGAGCTAGTCACCTTTCGGTGGGGCCCAGACCAGGGCCCCACCGACCCCCATCCGCATCCGCACGCACCTAAGGAATCACCGTGACCAGCACAGTGCCCCGCGTCACGACACCCGGCCAGGGCCGGGTCCAGCCCGCCGGCAGAAAGCCCCTCTCGACCCGGCTGCATCGCAGTCCGCGGCTGCGCCTGCTCGGGCTGCTGGCGTTGCCCCTGACCTGGCTCGTCGGCGTCTACATCTTCTCCCTCGTGATGCTCCTGGTCACCGCTTTCTGGCGCACCGACCCATTCACCTCCAAGGTCATCCCAGGTTTCACCCTCGACAACTTCGTACGGCTGGTCGAAAACCCGGCCTACCTCTCGACCTCGCTGCGCACACTGTCGATTGCATTGCTGGTGACCCTCCTCAGTGTCATGTTCTCCATCCCGCTGGGCATCTTCATGGCCAAGGTGGCGTCGCCCTGGTTGCGTGCCTTCCTGGCCGTCGCCATCACCCTGCCTCTCTGGGCGGGCTACCTGGTGAAGATTCTCGCCATGCGCATCACGTTCACCGAGAACGGCTTCTTCAACTCAGCCCTCGAACCCCTCGGCCTCAGCGGTCCCGGATTCAGCTACACGACCGTGGTCCTCACCCTCACCTACCTCTGGTTCCCCTACATGGCCCTGCCCGTCTACACCGCAGTGCGCCAGATCCCGGCCAACCTCTTCGACGCGTCGGCCGACTTGGGAGCGCGCAGCTGGACCACCATCCGCACCGTCGTCGTGCCGCTGCTCAAGCCCGCCCTCATCGCCGGTTCGATCTTCACCTTCTCGCTCAGCCTCGGCGACTACCTCGCCGCCAAATTCGTGGGCGGGTCCACCCAGATGATCGGCAGCGTGATCGCATCGAACATCAACCTCAACCCGCCCATCGCGGCCGCATTCTCGGTCGTTCCCATCGTTTTCGTGCTGGTCTACCTGTTCGCCGTTCGCAAGACCGGCGCACTGGACCGGATGTAGGAGCCCGCCATGCTGAGACTCACCCGCAGCGCCAAGATCGGCCTTGGCACCATCGTCGGCGTCGTGCTCGTGTTCATGTACATTCCCCTGTCCCTCGTCGTGCTCAACTCGTTCAACGCCGCCCGGATCGCCACCTGGCCGGTGACGGACTTCTCGGTCGATTGGTGGGTCGTCGCCTTCACCAGCGAGCCCATTCGTGCCGCCCTGCTCAATTCGATCGTCGTGGGCCTCGGCGCCACCGTGCTGGCGTTGGTGCTCGGCACGCTCACCGCGTTCGCGCTGCAGCGGTACAGCTTCTTCGGCAAGCAGACCGTCAACCTGCTCATCGTGCTCCCGATCGCACTGCCCGGAATCGTCACGGGTGTCGCCCTGAGCAACACCTACAACAACATCCTCGAACCGATCGGTATTCAGATCGGGTACTTCGGAATGATCGTGGCCCACGCCACCTTCTGCATGGTCATGGTCTTCAACAACGTGCTCGCCCGGCTGCGCCGCATGAGCCCGAACCTGCAGGAGGCCTCGATGGACCTCGGGGCCGGGCTCTGGCAGACCTTCAAGCTCATCACCTTTCCCCAATTCCGCACCGCGTTCGTGGCCGGGGGCCTGCTGGCTTTCGCCCTCAGCTTCGACGAGGTCGTGGTGACCATCTTCACGGCACCGCCGGGAGTGGACACGTTGCCGTTGTGGATCATGAACCAGATGGCCCGTCCCAACGAGGCCAGCGTCGTCAATGTCGTCGCGACCGTCATCATCCTTGCCTCGTTCATCCCCGTCTACGTGTCGCAGCGGCTCTCAAGGGCTGAAGAGGAGGACTGACCGTTCGGATCGCGGTTTCACACACAGGGACATTCGGTAGCGCTCGCGGCTCGCTAGCGCCCAGCTACAGGTGCCCCCTGTCGAGCGGGCCGCGCAGCATCCCGCTGCCACCGGGCACGAGCAGGCCCGATTCGTAGGCGATGATCACCAGCTGAGCGCGATCGTGTGCGCCCAGCTTGGTCATCATGCGGTTCACATGGGTCTTGGCGGTGTGCGGGGAGATCACGAGTTCATCGGCGATCATGGTGTTGGCAAGGCCGCGGGCCACGAGCAGAAGAATTTCCCGCTCCCGGTCGGTAAGAAGCGCCAGCTCGGCCGGTGCCACGAGGGAGGGGCGTTCGGCCGGGGCCGTGTACCGGTCGATGAGCGCTCGGGTGGCCCGTGGCGAGAGCAGCGCGTCACCGCTGTGCACGGTGCGGATGGCGGTCATCAGGTCGTGGGCTTCCGTGCCCTTTCCAACGAATCCGCTGGCTCCGGCTCGCAGCGCCTGCAGCACGTACTCGTCCTCTTCAAAAGTGGTCAGCACGATGATCCGAGTACCGGCCAGGGTAGGGTCGGCGCAGATGGCAGCGGTCGCCTGGATGCCGTCCATCACCGGCATCCGGATGTCCATCAGCACGATATCGGGGCGCAGTTCCCGCACCAGGGCCACGACATCGCGCCCGTTGCCGGCCTGACCGGCCACGGTGAAGCCCTCTTCGTGCGACACCAGTTCGGCCACGGCCGTGCGAATCAGGGACTGGTCGTCGGCGAGAACCACGGAGATCATGAAGCACCTTTCGTGCGGGGTGCGGCAACGGCCGCGGCCGGCCCCGAAGCTGAATTCGGATCGGTGGCAGTGCCTCCGTCGGTCGGCAACCAGGCGGTGAACCGGAAGACCGGGCCAGGCCCCCTGGCCGCGGTCAGGCGGCCGGCGACCGATCCCACGCGTTCACGTGCGCCGAGCAGACCGTGGCCGGAACCAACCGGCGTTCGGCTCGCCGCGCCCGCCGATCCGGCGCGCCCGGTCATGGCCACCGTGTTGGTCACCGCGATTTCCACCCCCGCCGCCTGGTAGTCAAGGTGCAGCAGTGCGGAGTGGTCGGCGCCGTGCTTGTGGGCGTTGGTCAGGGCCTCCTGCACCACGCGGAAGGCCACCATGTCGACGGCGCCGGGAAGCGACCGAGGCGTGCCAACGACCCGGTGCTCCACGTTCAGCCCGCTGCGCTCGAAGTCGGTGAGCAACGCTTCGAGGTCGGCGAGCCCGGCGACGGGCGCCGTACCGGCGCCGGGGCCACTGGCATCCGCTGCTCGCAGCACGTTGAGCAGGCTGCCGATCTCACCCAGCACGCCGCGGGCTGCCTCACGGATGGTCGCCAACGACTTCTCGGCGTCGTCCGGTCGGTCAGGGAGTGCCTGCGAAGCGACGCTGGAGTGCAGATTGATCACCGCGATCTGATGGGCGAGCAGGTCGTGCAGGTCGCGGGCGATACGCAGGCGCTCCTCCGCCACGCGGCGCAGCGCCTCGGACTCCTTGGTTTCCTCGGCATGGCGGGCCCGGTCGGTGATCGACCGGATGTACGCAGCGTGCGAGCGATTCGCGTCGCCGGCGGCGGTGGCGAAACCCACGAAAGCCGCCAGCTGCAAGAGTGTGCGGATGTCGTTCCACGGGGTGTCCAGGAAGGACACCGTGGCTATCGACAGCAGGATCACCGTCACGCCGGAGAAGAACAGCGAGGTGCCCCGCCTCAACCAGCGGGCCATACCGAAAACGCCGATCAGCACCGCTAATAGTTGGGTGACAATGGACCCGTCGATGGCGAGGCCGAGCATGCAGGCGACAACCGCAACGGATGCCCCGACGAGCGGCGCGCGCTGACGCAGCAGGACCGAACCGGCCGAGACGAGCACCAGCAATGCTGCACCGACGCTCGACGTCGCGGCGCCTCCGAAGTCGTGGGTGGCGAAGCTCGGACCGAGCACGAACACCACCAGGATGGTGTCGCGCAGCCAAACGGGCAGCCGGGACAGCGGGGTGAAGTTGCGGTCGCCCTCCGAGACGTGGTCGCGCTGGATCAGCATGTTGTCCTCCCGCCCGTGGATCGGACTCGACACCATTCTGCCAACCGAGCCGCACGCTGTCCTCCCGCGGGCGTGGGTGCCCGGCGTACTGCGGTGGTGGTAGGCCGGACGCCACAGCCGGTCAAACCGGGCCCAGCGCGGTACGGCCAGGTTGCCACGAGGGGAGGACGACCTGCGCCGCGTGTCTGGCGACACTGGAGGTGTGCCGCTGGACCGGTTCGACGTGAGCCGGTCCGGCCGGCACGCTAACCACCGTCACGCAACCACCGTCACGCAACCTCCCTCACGCAATAACCAGGAGACCTCAACCATGTCCATCCCCGTTCTCGCCGCCCGCGACATCCACAAGTCGTATGGCCGTGGCGCCACCCGGTTCGACGCCCTCAAGGGCGTCTCCGTCGACATCCAGCAGGGTGAATCCGTCGCCATCGTGGGCAAGAGCGGGTCAGGCAAGTCCACCCTCATGCACCTGCTCGCGCTGCTCGACAACCCCACCACCGGTTCCGTCGAGCTCAGCGGCCGCGACGCCAGCGGGCTCTCCGGCCGGGTCGTCAACCAGACCCGCAACGAGACCTTCGGTTTCGTGTTCCAGCAGTTCTTCCTCACGCCCAACACGAGCGTGCTCGACAACGTGACGCTGCCGCTGCAAATTGCCGGCATCGGCGGCGCCGAACGCAAGCGGCGCGGGATGGCGGTGCTCGAGCAGCTGGACCTGGCCGACAAGGCCCGCAACAAGGCCACCGACCTGTCCGGCGGCCAGAAGCAGCGGGTGGTGATCGCGCGGGCGCTGGTGAACAACCCCAGCGTCATCTTCGCCGACGAACCCACCGGCAACCTCGACTCCGCCACCGGCAAGGTGGTCGAGGACATCCTGTTCTCGCTGCAAGAGGAAAAGGGCATCACCCTGATCATCGTGACGCACGACGAAGACCTCGCGGCGCGCTGCGACCGGCGGGTGTACATCCGCGACGGCCTGATCACCGACAGCCTGCACGCGGTGCCGGCCGCGACCGCTGCTACGATCGCGACCGCTCAGGAGGTGCGCGCATGAATGCCTTCGACCTGATCCGCTCGGCCGTTAAAAACAGCCTGCGCAGCAAGACCCGCACCATCCTCACGGTGCTCTCGATCTTCATCGGCGCCTTCACCCTCACCCTCACCAGCGGGGTCGGCACCGGCATCAACCAGTACATCGACACGACGGTGGCCTCGATCGGCGCCGACGACGTCATCACTGTCACCAAGGCGGCTGAAGACGGCACGGATGGTCCGGTCGAGTACGATCCCACCGCGGTGGCGGTCGATTCCCCGAACTCGCCACCCGGTGCTCCCGGGTTCAGCCTCATCGCCCTGACCACGGACGACCTCGACTCGATCGGCGCCATTGACGGCGTTCTTTCCGTGCAACCGCAGCTGAGCGTGAGCCCGGATTACGTGCAGGTCGCCGACGGCACCGCCTACGAGGCCAATGTGGGAAGCTTCATCCCCGGCATGGAGCTGGACCTCGCTGCGGGCGCCGAGCCCGACGCGGCGAGCAGCGACTACGAGGTTGCCGTGCCGGTCTCGTTCGTCACGCCCCTGGGCTTCACGGATGACGCCGCCGCCCTGGGTGCCATGCTCACCCTCGCCATCACCGACGTCACGGGCACCCAGTCCGAGCTGAGGGCCACCATCGTCGGCGTCTCCGAGGAAGGCTTGGCGGGATCGACGGCGTTCACGGCCAACAAGGTGCTCACCGAGGCCCTCTACGACGCCCAAAGCGGTGGACTGTCGGAGAGCAGCAAGGACAGCTATGCCCAGGCTGTGGTCCGGTTCGATCCGACCGGCGCCGAGGCGGACCTGACCACTCTCAAGTCCGACCTGTCCGACCTGGGCTACACCGGCACCACGGTGGAAGACCAGATCGGCTCGTTCAAGGCCGTCATCGACGGCATCGTGCTGGTATTGAACGCCTTCGCCGTGATCGCACTGCTGGCGGCCGGTTTCGGCATCGTCAACACGCTGTTGATGAGCGTGCAGGAACGCACCCGGGAGATCGGCCTGATGAAGGCGATGGGCCTCGGCGGCGGCAAGATCTTCGGCCTGTTCAGCCTGGAAGCCGTGTTCATCGGCCTGATGGGAAGCGCACTCGGTGTCGGCGTCGGCATGCTCGCGGGGATGGGCGCCAACGCGGTGTTGGCCGACACGCTCCTGGCCGACCTGCCCGGGCTCACCCTGGTGGCTTTCGATCCCGCCGCACTGGCCACGATCATCCTCGTGGTGATGGGGCTGGCATTCCTGGCCGGAACGATCCCGGCTCTGCGCGCAGCGCGGCAGGACCCGATCGAGTCGCTTCGCTACGAGTAGCAGCCGGCCCGCGCCCCCGGGGCCCCTATCCGCTCGCGCGCGTGCAGGCCCCGGGGGCGTCAGGAACGCGAGTGCGCTTGGGTATACGCGGCGCCCACGGAATACCTGGAGTACCCGGTGCGCTGACCGGTCGGCGCCGCGCGCGTCCGTCGCCCGTCGCGGCGCACCTTGTGGAAGTGGGCGCACGGTAGAACGTGCGCCCACTTCCACAACCTGCGCCGCGAGTCGTGAGTTGCGAGTCGCGCGACTTCGGGGAGGTGAGCGCACCACCCGGCGGACGTCGAAGATACATCTGTGCACAGGGATGTGGAAAAACCTGTGGACAGCAGCATGAAAACTGTCTGTATCCCGCTGAATGACTGCGAATGCGGGTGTGGATAACTCCGTGTAAAAGCTGTGGATTCCGAACCGGAACGCCGGTTGTCCTCAGCTCGATTCAGCGGATGCCTGGTTGTGAATACCTCGAATACAGGTTCGGAATGCGCGTGTCTAGCGAATTTCGGTGAGATACGTGGTGTACCCGGCGCTGCGCATTGCGGCCATGATCGGCTCGGTTCCGCCGGGCTCGGCGATGGCGATCATTGCGCCCCCGCCTCCACCGCCGGTCAGCTTCGCCCCGAGGGCGCCGGCCCGCCGAGCGATCGCCACGAGCGATTCGATCTCCGGACTCGACACCTGCAGTGCGTTGAGCAGACCCTGGTTGATGTTCATCAGCTCGCCGAGCTCGGCGATGTCGCCGCGGCGCAGCGCATCTACCCCGGCCAAGACCAGGCCGTCGATCTGGCTGAAGATGCCCTCGTACCGCGCCGGGTTGCGCTGCCAGGCACTGCGCACGAGGCCGACGGTCTGGGCGGTGAGCGATTCAACCCCGGACAGCCCAATCACGATGGGGATCGGGTGGGGAGTGAAGATGTCGCGGATCGTGTGACCGCCCGGGGCATCCGTTTTCTGGAACAGAACCGACCGGCCGAAGGTGGCGACGGTGTTGTCAATGCCCGACGGGGTTCCATGCACGATCTGTTCACATTCGAAGGCGAGGCCCGAGACCTCGGCGTCGCTGATCGTGAGCTGGAAGCTGTCGGCGACGGCGCGGATCACCGCCACTGCGAACGCGGCGGAGGCGCCCAGGCCGCTGGCCCGCGGCAGGTGCGAGAACACGTCAACCCGCACGCCCGCGGCGGTGACGCCGAGCCGGGACGCAATCAGCGCCGCGACCCGGTGCGAGAGGTCCGCGCGGATGGGTTCGCGCACCGAGCCGTCGATGTCCCAGTCGGCGATGACCGGTTTGCGGATCGATGCATGGCGGGTGACCTGCGCGCGCACGGAAAGCCCGATCGGGGCGGCGATCGCGTGGTAGCCGTAGACGACGGAATGCTCGCCCATCAGGATGATCTTGCCGTAGCCGAGGTGGGCGTCCGCTCCGGGGGCGCTCGGGGCGAGGGCAGCGCCGGGCGTGGTGGCGGGTGGTGGCGTGAGGGTGGCCGAGGTCGTGGGCGCGGGGTGTGGCAGGGGCGCCGCGACGGATGCCGCGGCGCGAGGCCCGGCATCCGGGGCGGCCGAATCACTGGCCGGGTCGCCGTCGCTGCCCCCGTCGAGGGACTGCATGATCTGGCGCGCCTTCCACACCTTGATCTCGCCGTCGGCGATGAGCCTCTCGACGACCTCCTCGAACCGAGCTCCGCTGGCCCCCGCGGCCGCGGCGACGGCCCGCGCGTGCAGACGCATATGGCCGTGCTGGATGCCGTTGGTGGACAGGGCCTTGAGCGCGGCGAGGTTCTGGGCCAGCCCCACGGCGGCCATCACCTCGGCCAGCTCGGGCGCCCCGGACACCCCAAGGATCGTGTGCGCGAGTCGCACGGCCGGATTCGACTCCACCTGGCCGCCGACAGTCCCGACCTTCAACGGAAGGGTCAGTTCGCCCACCAGATCGCCGGATCCGTTCACGCTCCAGGTGGTGAGCGGGCCGTACCCGTCACCCCGTCCGGCGTAGGCGTGGGCGGCCGCCTCGATCGCCCTCCAGTCGTTGCCGGTGGCCAGGGCAACGGCGTCGATCCCGTTCATAATGCCCTTGTTGTGCGTGGTGGCCCGGTAGGGATCCATGGCGGCGAACTCGTTCGCGAGCACGATACCGTCGCGCACGCGTGCGCCGGGGAAATCGGCGGTCTCGAGCAGCGCGTGCGGGATCACGGCACGGGCGCGCACCAGGGCCCGGTCGGTGAGGTTGGAGAGGATTCGCAGGAACACGCGGCCGCCGCTGATCTCCTCGACCAGGGGGGCGAGCCGCTCGCACATCGAGTTGACCAGGTTGGCGCCCATGGCATCGCGGGTGTCTACCACTAGGTGCACGACGAGCAGCTCGCCGTTCTGCGTGGTCGCCCCGCGCAGGAAGACCTCGATGCCGCGGGCCCCGCCGCCGCGCGCCGCCATGTTCGGATGCCCGCTGTTGGCCAGAGCGACGAGCTCGTCGCCGCGCGCGAGAAGGTCAGTTCGGGCGCGATCGGGGTCGATAAGGTCGACGACCTGGATCTGGCCGATCAGCAGCGGATCCTCGGCGACGCTCGTGAACCCTCCGGCCTGGCGCACCAGCCGGGCCGTGGAACTGACCGCGGCGACGATGGACGGCTCTTCGACCACCATCGGCACCAGGTAGTCCCGGCCGTTGATCTGGAAATTCAGGCCGAGCCCCATCGGCATCGAGAACACGCCGATCACGTTCTCGATCAACCGGTCGGCCGCCGCCACGTCGAGGGCGGATGTTCCGCCGGCGAGGTGCGCCGCGGCATCCTCGGTCAAAACACCTCGTTGCTGCAGGAGTGCGATGCGCTCGCTGACCGTCAGCTGGTAGAAGCGGGGGATCCGGGACCGGCTCATGACGTGGTGCCTCCCTGTAGGCCGGCGGCGAAAAAGCCGAGCGGGACGATGGCGGCGCCGGCTCGGGCGAATGCCCCGGCGAGGCGCTCGGTGGGTTCTCCGGCGTAGCTGAAAGCCAGGCCGACGTCGCCACCGCCGGCGCCGCTGGTCTTGAAGACGCTGCCTTCGCGCCGGGCGAGGGCGTGCAGTTCACGGTGCCGCTCACTCACAATGCCGGCCCGGGCGTGGTCATCGAGCTGGGACAGGGCGGCGAAGTAGTCGGAGGCCAAGCGCAGGAAGGCGGCCGGGCTGGCCAGCGCTGTCTCGGCCTGCTCGGCCAGGTGCGCAAGCCGATCGAGGTCGGCCCGATGCCGGGCAGGGCTCTCGGCGGCGTAGTCACCCACGCGGCCCACCAAGCGGGTCGTCAGTGCGCCCTCGCCGGTGACGACGGCTGAGATGCGGAGTTCCTCCGGCCAGCGGAGCGGCACGACTGCGACGTCCGGGGTGTAGCGGATCAGCCCACCGTGCACGCTCGCGGCGACGTCGCCGCCACTGCCGGCACCGTTCTGCGCGTTCCGGTGGGCGGCGTGGGCCAGCCGAAAGAGCTCGCGCCGGTCGAGGGTCAGGCCCAGGGCGCGGGCCAGGGCGTCGGTCAAGGCGGCGGCGGTGGCCGCGCTGGAGCCGAGGCCCAGCTTGTGGTCACCCCGGGAGAGTGCGCTGCTGTCGATGGTGATCGCGAGCGGGGGTACGGTGAGCAACGGGCGGCCCCGGGCCTGCAGCGCCGCGGCCTGCACCGTCGCGCGCACCTCGTCGAAGACGCGGAGATGGGCACGCTGCGTGGCGGTGAGGCCGGTCGGAAGGGCGCCGTCCGTTGCCAAGGTCAGATTGCGGATACCGAGATTGGGTGCGCTGACCTGCCAGGTGACTGTGGAGGACTCGTCGATCGTCACCTCCACCCGCCGGTCGACGGCGGTGACCAACGCGGGTGCGCCCTCGAGCACGGCATACTCGCCCAGCAGGAAGAGCTTGCCGGGCGCGGAGGCCCGGATCGTCGGCAATGACGGAATGGTCGGAAGCGTCATCGCCATCATTCCAGCCGGTAGGCGGCCGGGCCGAGCGCGCTGATCCGGGCCTCGTGCACGCCGGGCACGAGCGTCATCGCCTGCTGCACAGCGGCGGCGTCACCCGGCAGGCAGAGCACCTTGACCTGCGGGCCGGCGTCGATGGTGAAGTAGGCCGGCACGCCCTGGGCACGCAGGGCCCGCACGGCGTGCATGGCGGCGACGGTGGCCGCGTTCCAGTAGATCAGCGCGGGTCGGGTTGTGAGCATCAGGGCGTGCAGCTTGAGACAGTTGTACTCGGACAGCTCCCCGAGCCGGGTGAAATCGCGGTCCCGGATGGCCGCACGCATCTCCGCGAGGTCGTCGTCGGCCGAGTCCAGCCAGGCAGGGTAGAACGGCGAGGTGGCCTTGCTCTCGTTCATGCCGATTGTGGAATTTATCGATTTCTCGCCGTGCTCGGTAATCGCTACGACCACGGCGAGAGGCCAGGCGCCCTGGTCGAGCAACTCCTCCGCGTAGGCGTCCGAGCCGTCGGCGGCGGTGCCGGCGTGCATCTCGGCGAAACCGCCGAAAATAGACCGGGCGGCCGAGCCGGAGCCGTAGCGGGCCAGAATCGACAGCTCCCGGCTCAGCAAGGTGAGCCCGGCGGCTCCGGTGGCAGCCACAGCGAGGGCCGCGAAACCGGACGCCGACGAGGCGAGGCCGGCCCCCGTCGGGAAGTTGTTCGTCGACGACACGATGGCGTTCAGCCCCGAGGCGGGGAGACCCAGGCTGGCGGCATGCCCGCGCACCAGATCGAGAACGTGGCTGACGCGCGTGACCGGGCCTCGGCATCCGGCAAGCCAGAACTCGTCGGCGGCCAGGCCGGGCGTGAAGGTGACGCGGGTGTCGGTGTAGAGCGCGTCGAGCGTGACGGAGATCGAGCCGACCGCGGGTGTGTTCAGGGCGGCGTCGCGCTTGCCCCAGTACTTGACGAGGGCGATGTTGCTGTGTGCGCGGGCCACGGCGGTGGCTCCACCATCGATGGGTTGGTCCACAGTGGTGCTCCGATCGGGTTCCCTCGATTTTAGTCGCTTCCCGGGGCTCCGTATCGGCACCACGGGTCGGTTGCGCCTGACGATCCGCTTCTGGTCACCACTTTCACCAACCGATCCGTTGATAATGGAATGGTGCGTTTGAGACCCGGTGTGGGTGAACAACCACGCCAAACCTGAAGAGGGAACTGTTGACGCCTGGAATTAGTGGATTCTCCCTGTTCGTGCCGCCTTACCGCGTGCAGCTTGAAGACTGGTGCGAGTGGAACGACCAGCCGTGGGGGAAGGTCAAGAACGTCGTCGGCCGGAGCTTCCGCATGCGCGGCCCTGGCCAGAGCGTCTACACGCTGGCGGCGAACGCGGTGTGGCGTCTAATCCGCGACTACGACATCGACCCGGGTCAGGTCGGCCTCTTGGCCCTCGGCACCGAGTCCAGCAGTGATAACTCGGCAGGCGCGGTCATCGTCAAGGGCATGGTCAACGACGCCCTCAGTGCCCACGACATGCCCCTGCTCGCCCGCGACTGCGAGGTGCCAGAGTTCAAGCAGGCCTGCCTCGCCGGCGTCTATGGCATCAAGGCCGCCCTGCGCTATCTGGCGACGGATGGTGTGGGCCGCCAGGCCATCGTCGTCTCCGCCGACATCGCCGAGTACGCCCGCGGGGGCAGCGGTGAGCCCACCCAGGGTGCGGGCGCCGTCGCCGTGCTCCTGGAGAGCGAGGCGCGTCTGTTGGAAGTCAACCTGGCCGGGTCCGGCAGTGACTCCGACTACCGCGTCGCGGACTTCCGCAAACCGTTCGCGCGCTTTCGCGGTCAGCCGCCTCGCGACGACGGACAAATGCAAGACCTGCCCGTGTTCAACGGCCGCTACTCCACCAGCTGCTACATCGATGCCACCCACCACGCGATGACCGCCATGCTGGGCAAGCGCCCCGGAAAGTCCCTCGACTACTTCACCGAGGTCGACCGCGTGTTCATGCACCGCCCGTACCACCAGATGCCGGCGACCGGATGGGTGATGGCCTACCTGTTCACGCTCGCGGCCGACGAGGAAACGGGCCGGGACCAGCTGCGAACGCACTGCGCGGATGCCGGAATCGACGCCGACCTCTTGCTCGCCGAGCTCTGCGCCCCCTCGCCTTTCCACGGCAACGGTGCCGACATCGGCGAGATCACCGGCGACGTGTTCCCGCTGTCCCGCCGGCTGCGCCAGCACCTGCGCAGCACGGAGCTCTGGAACACCCTGGTCAGCGAAAAGCTCGGTCTCGGCTCCGACACCATGCGAGACCTGGGCAACCTCTACACGGCGGCCCTGCCGGCCTGGCTCGCATCCGGCCTCAAGCATGGCCTGACGGATGGTCTCGAGCTCGCCGGCCAGGAATGGCTGGCCCTCGGCTACGGCAGCGGCGATGCCGCCGAGGCTCTGCCGATGCGGGTCGCAGCGGGCTGGCAGGCCGCCGCCGCCCGGATCAACGTTGAGACCGCGCTACAGGACCCGGTCGACTTGACCGAGGCGCAGTACATCGCGCTGCACGAGGGCAGCCCCGGCGACCTTGTGCCTGCCCCGGCCGACGACCAGTTCGTCGTGGACCACCTCGGCACCGCGAACGGCCCCGACTTCTACGACCAGGGCATCGAGTACTACCGCTACGTGCCTCCCACCGCCTGAACGTCGTCGCCTTCCAACGCTTGCCTCTCTCCCAACGCGCGATCCACTGCCCCGACGGCCCGGACCAATTCGACGGAGATTTTGCACTAAAACGCGGTATTCGGGCGATGTCAAGCTGACTGGAGTCACTTGGGTTAGTTTGTGGCGGTTTCGTCGGCGAGGTGATTGATCCCGACGAGGCTGGCTGGTGCGGGTGTTGTTGGTCGTTCACGGAATCG
>NZ_SOGJ01000019.1 GCF_004402375.1 Cryobacterium breve | reverse complement strand
CGATTCCGTGAACGACCAACAACACCCGCACCAGCCAGCCTCGTCGGGATCAATCACCTCGCCGACGAAACCGCCACAAACTAACCCAAGTGACTCCAGTCAGCTTGACATCGCCCGAAAACCCGCATTTTCCTGAAAATCTCCGTCGAATTGGTTCGACAGCACCCGCGACGCTCCGTCTGAGACTCGCCAATCCACTGGGATCATCGCAAAGACGCCACGGGCGCGAGAACGCCCGACCTCGACAGAGGCCGGGCGTTCTTGATATGCCGGATGCTGCGGGTGCAGCGTTACTGCTACTCCGCGGCGTAGCCGGCGGCGGCCTCGACCAGTAGGTCGGCTTCGGCCCAGCTGGCGAGGTTCGCGCGCAGCTTCACGCCGAGGTCGGCGTCCACGCTGCTCCAGTAGGCGATCGCGCGCTCCGTCACCTCGGGGCGCTGCACCCCGCTGATGGCACCGGTGATGGTATCGAGGAAGCGCGCCTTGGCAGCGTCGTCGAAGACATCGCGGTACAACGTTCCGGCCTGACCGAAGTCGCTGTCCTCACTGCGCAGCGCCGCGGCGGCACGCACGAGTTCACCGTCGTTCTCCCAACTGCCGTCGGTTGCCGCCTGCGGGTCGGCCGCGGGGCCGCCGAGCGAGTTCGGAGCGTAGTTCGGGGCTTCCGTCGCGTTGAAGTGATAGCGGGCGGCGCCATCCTGCGAGTAGTTGTTCACGGGGGCCTTCGCGGCGTTCACCGGCAGCTGAGTGAAGTTCGTGCCGACGCGGTAGCGCTGGGCGTCCGGGTAGGAGAAGATGCGCGCCATCAGCATCTTGTCGGGGCTCGCCCCAATTCCGGGCACGAAGTTGGCCGGGGAGAACGCGGCCTGCTCGATCTCCGCGAAGAAGTTCGCCGGGTTGCGGTTCAGCGTGTGCGTGCCGACCTTGACCAGCGGATAGTCCGCGTGCGGCCACACCTTGGTGAGGTCGAACGGGTTGAACCGGTAGGTCTTGGCGTCCTCGTACGGCATGATCTGCACCGAGACATCCCAGGACGGGAAGTTTCCGGCCTCGATCGCGTCGTGCAGGTCCCGACGGTAGTAGTCGGCGTCGGCGCCGGCGATGAGCTCGGCTTCCGAGCCCTCCATCTCGATGTTGCCCTGGTTGGAGGTGAAGTGGTACTTCACCCAGAAACGCTCGCCGGCGGCGTTGATCCACTGGTAGGTGTGCGAGCCGAAACCGGGCATTTCGCGCCATGAGCGCGGCAGACCGCGGTCGCCCATCAGGTAGGTCACCTGGTGCGCGGATTCCGGGGACAGAGTCCAGAAGTCCCACTGCATGGTCGCGTCGCGAAGGCCGGAGCCCGGCAGGCGCTTCTGCGAGTGGATGAAGTCGGGGAACTTGATGCCGTCGCGGATGAAGAACACCGGGGTGTTGTTGCCCACAATGTCGTAGTTGCCCTCGGCCGTGTAGAACTTGACCGAGAAGCCGCGCACGTCCCGCCAGGTGTCGGGGCTGCCCTGCTCGCCGGCGACGCTGGAGAAGCGCTGCAGGGTCTCGGTGGTTGCTCCCGGCTGGAAGACGGCCGCGCGGGTGTACGCGGACACATCCCCGGTGACCTGGAAGACGCCGTGCGCTCCGCCACCCTTGGCGTGCACGACACGCTCCGGGATGCGCTCACGGTTGAACTGGGCGAGCTTCTCGACCAGGTAGACGTCGTGCAGGGCAGTGACTCCCTCGGTTCCGACGGTCAGGGAGTGCTCGTCGCTGGCGACGGGCGTTCCCGTCTGCGTGGTGGTGGGCTTGATAGTCATCGTGCTCCTTTGTTCGTCGGCGGTATAAGTGCGGAGAGTGGGGAAGATGATGAGGCCATGGCGGCCTGGCAGCCGGGGCAGAGGCCCCAGTACGTGACCTCGGCGGTGTGCACGGCGAAACCAGAGGCATCCGCCGGCCTCAGGCAGGGTGCCTCGCCCACGGCGCAGTCCACGTCGTGCACAGCGCTGCACCGGGTGCAGACGATGTGGTGGTGATTGTCGCCGACCCGGCGCTCGAACAGGGCCGGGGAACCGGCCGGTTCGATCTTGCGGGCGATGCCGGCTCCGGTGAACGCGGCGAGCACGCCATAGACGGCTTGTAGCGAGGTGCCTGGAAGCTCGGCGCGCACCGCGGTGAAGAGGCGTTCCGCGGTCGAGTGCGGGGCCTGGTCGAGCGCCCGCAACACCGCCAAGCGGGGAACGGTGACCTTGAGACCCGAGGCGCGGATGCTGTCGGTGAGCAGGTCGGACGGCTCAGCCGCCCGCATCCGTTCGATTTCCGTCATGCCCTCACGCTATCAGTTGTTTTGAATCAATCAAAACACGGTGCGAATGGGCTGGTCGTCGGCAGGTCAGGCGGGCGCGCGCAGCGCGGAGTAGTAGACGCCGACGACCCGGTCAAGGAACGCCTCGATCACGCGACGTTCGTCGTCAGTGAGTTCATCGGTGACCGAGGCCACTCCCCCGATCACCGGGAGGAGTTCATGGAAAGCGCGGGCAACCGATTCCGGAGCCGGGACGACGACGACCTTCCGCCGGTCCGACGCGTGCGGATTACGCTGCGCGTGACCGAGGGCCACCAGGCGGTCAACCACGAGAGTGGTCGCCGCGGTGGAGATGTCCAGGCGTCGGGCAAGCTCACCGGGGGTCAACGACCCCTCCTGGATCAGGTGCTCCATAGCGGACAGGTCGGTGGAATTCACGTCGAGCGCGTGACCGACCTGGCGCTCGAAGGCACGCGACAGATGCACAATCTCATGGAGCTGGAAGCCGATTCGAGCGGATTCGGGCAGGCCGGAATCCATCTCGGGACCACCCCCGGGCGCACCCATCGACCCGACCTCGGGGCCGGGACCGAACTTGCGACGCTCTCCCATACGAGACATACTATTACGGACATTGCTAGGCCGCCTAGCAATCAGGCTTATTGGAGGAAATCTTGCTCGCGATTCAGCGGTTCATCACCGGTCATCGAACGGCCTGGATCGTTTTGGTCGGCACGATCATCGCCGTCGGCTTGATGTTCTCCCTCCTCCCCTCAGACGACTCCGAGGAGTTCCCGACCTCCGGGTTGCCCTCCACCAGCCAGGCCGCACAGGTCGACGCACTTCTCGCCGAGTTTCCGTCCGCCGAGCAGACCTCAGCGATCGTCGTCTGGACCAGGGACGGCACCGGACTGACCGCGGCGGACAAGACGGCCATCGCCCAGAGCGCTACCGCCCTGGCGGACCAGTCGATCGCGCCGCCGGCCACCATGCCGCGATTCAGTGACGACGGTCAGGCGGCCATCAGCATCGTTCCGTTGGATGCCGACCAGGCCAATGCCGATATCGGCCAGACGGCCGCCGACATCCGTGCCGCCGCGTCCGACGGACTCCCGAAGGGCCTGGACGCCTACGTCACCGGCGCCGTCGGCTTCCAGTCCGACATCACGAATGCGTTCGCCGGCGCCGACTTCCGGCTCCTGCTCGTCACCGTGATTGTCGTCGCCGTGCTCCTGATCGTCACCTACCGCAGCCCCGTACTCTGGATCGTCCCGCTCGTCGTCGTGGGCATCGCGGACGGCCTCTCCTCGGTCGTCGTCGGCGCCCTCGCCGAGCCGTTCGGCATCACCCTCGACCCCTCCGTCGCCGGCATCCAATCCGTTCTGGTCTTCGGCGCCGGCACGAACTACGCCCTGCTGCTCGTGGCCCGCTACCGCGAGGAACTCCTGCGCACCGAGAACCGCAACGACGCCATGCTGGCCGCTGTGAGCGGCGCCGGCCCAGCCATCGCAGCCAGTGGCGGCACGGTCGCGCTCAGCCTGCTCACCCTGCTGTTCGCCGAGCTGTCGGGCAACCGGGCCCTCGGCTTCGCCTGCGCCATCGGCGTCGTCATCGCCATCATCTTCGCCCTGATCGTGCTGCCCGCCGCCCTCGTGGTCTGCGGCCGCGGCCTGTTCTGGCCATTCATCCCCCGTTACCTTCCCGGGGCCGGTGCCGAGCTGCGCCCCGGCTTCTGGACCCGCCTCGGCCGCGGCGTGCAGCGTCGTCCGATCGTGGTCACCGCCGCATCCGTCGCCGCGATCGGCGCCCTCAGCCTCGGCCTGATCGGCGCCTCCGTGGGTCTGTCGCAGGCCGACCAGCTGCTCGGCAAGCCCGAGTCGGTGCAGGCGCAGGCCGTCGTGGAGGAGTCATTCTCGGCCGGGCTGACCAGCCAGACCATCGTGCTGGTTCCGGATGCCGCGGTCGCCGAGGCCACAATGCTTGCCACCGAGACGCCCGGCATCGAGTCTGTGCTGCCCGGGGAGAGCGCGAACGGGCTCACTCGGCTGAACCTGTCACTGGCCAGTGAGCCGGGCAGCGATGAGACCTTCGCCGTCATCGACACCCTGCGCGGCACCTACGCCGAGGCATCGGGCGACGTGTCTGAGGCATTGGTCGGCGGCAGCGACGCCACAGCGTTCGATAACAAGACGAGCGCCCAGGCCGACCAGACCCTGATCATCCCGATGATCCTGGCGATCGTGTTCGCCATCCTGGCACTGTTGCTGCGTTCCCTGGTCGCACCCGTGCTGCTGATCCTGAGCGTGCTGGCGACCTTCTTCGCCAGCCTCGGCGCCTCCAACTGGATCTTCCAGAACCTGATGGGATTCCCTGCTTTCAATACCAACGTGGTGCTGTTCGCGTTCCTGTTCCTGGTGGCCCTTGGTGTGGACTACAACATCTTCCTCACCACCCGGGCCCGGGAGGAGAGCATCCACTACGGAACCAGGGAGGGCATGGTGCGGGCCCTGTCGTCGACGGGCGCGGTCATCACGAGCGCTGGCATCCTGATCGCGGCGGTATTCGCCGTGCTGGGCGTTCTCCCCGTCGTGGCACTGACGCAGATCGGCGTCATCGTCTGCATCGGCGTGCTGCTCGACACGCTCGTCGTTCGCACGCTCGTGGTTCCAGCCCTGGTGTTCCTCACCGGTGACCGCTTCTGGTGGCCGTCCCGTCCGGCAGCGAAGGCACCGCGGGCGTAGCGCCGGCCTCGGGCGGCGTGCGATGCTGCCAGCGCAGCCGGCGCTCTAGCTGGGCACCGAGTGCCAGCAGCGTGGCCTCGCCGCCCGGCCGCCCAATCAGTTGAACGCCCATCGGCAGCCCCGCTGCGGTTTCGGCCACGGGCAGCACGATCGCGGGCAACCCGCTCACATTGACCATCGATGTGAACGGGGTGTATTGAACCTGCTGGGCGAAGTTGCGCTCCCCGTCGAAGGCGTCGTACCAGCCCAGCGGGCGAGGAGTGAGCGCGAGCGCCGGGGTCAGCACGGCGTCGAAACAGGATAGCTGACGGATGAACGACCGCTCGTAGGCCGACAGGGCGGTGAGCGCCTGACCGAGATCCCGGGCCGACAGGTCCCGGCCCCGGTGCATCAGCCAGCGGGTGAGCGGTTCGAGTAGTTCTTCCTGCTCCGGGGTATCGGCGGGGATGCCCGCGGCGCCTGCCTGCCACATGGTGCGGAAGGCCGGCGCATACGTGTCGTCAGGTTCCAGCGCGGTCTCCTCCAGGCCGTGGCCGAGGGCAGCTAACCCGTCGACGGCTACCGCGAGGGCGGCTAGGGCCTCCGGAGCGATCTCGATCGGATAGGACGTGTCCCAGGCGGAGGTCGTCATCACCCCGAGCTGGAAACGCCCTTCACCCCGCACGGCTGCGGCTAGCAGGGGCGCGTCGTCTCCGGGCGCACGCAGGGAGAAGAGGTGCTGCGGATGTCCGCCCCGAGGCACGATCATCGCGTCCAGCAGCAGGGCGGCATCCGCCACCGTCCGTGCCAGCGGACCGGCCACACTGAGGCCGCCGAGCGCGTCGATGCCCGACGCGGAGGGCACCCGACCGCGGGACGGTTTCACGCCGACGAGGCCGCATGCCGCGGCGGGGATCCGCACCGAGCCGCCGCCGTCGGAGCCGGGAGCGAAGGGAAGCAGCCGGGCCGCTACAGCGACGGCGGCCCCGCCACTGGATCCACCGGCACCGCGGGAACGGTCCCAGGGGTTGCGGGCCGGCGGCCCGGCCAGGGTCTCGGTATACGACGGCAACCCGAACTCGGGTGTGCTGGTCTTGCCCAGGCTCACGCCGCCGGCCTCATCGAGCGCACGCACGAGGTCGTCAGACTCGGTCGGAACGTAGTCGGCCATGAGCCGCGAACCGAACCGGGCAGGCACGCCGGCCCGGCGCTGCAGGTCCTTGTCGGCGAACGGCAGGCCCCACAGCGGCATGGTGCGCGGCACGTGCTCCCCGACGAAGCGGGCGCGCTCCCTGGCGGCATCCGAGGTCACGGTCACGAATGCACCCAGCGCAGGGGCGAGCGCCTCGATCCGGCCGAGATAGTGCTCGGTCAGCTCGATCGGGCTGATTTCGCCGCTCTGCAGCGCCTGCCATTGTTCGAGCGCAGTCAATTCGTGTGGGGCGGCCATTCCTCGAGCCTAGTCAGCCGGGTGGCCGGCAGGCGGCGCGCCGGCGGCCTGCGGGGGGCCTGGTCAGGGGTGGGACAGCCCGGTCAGAAGCGCCTGGAACGCCCGCGGCGCGGCGCGCAGAAAGGATGCCGCCGCCCACGCGCCGGCCCACGGCAGCACCTGTGCCACGTTGACGATCTCGTACTGGACGAGCGACCCGGTCTCGTCCTCGGGCAGCACCTGGAACTCGCCGCGGTACCACCAGCCGCGCCGCAGCACGAGCATGCGCCGGGCGCGGTCGGTCTGCACGTTTCCGCCCCCGGACGCGCCGGCAGCCATGGCGGCCACGAGCCGGTTGAAAACGGCATCGGGGCCGGCCTCGAGGTGGCCCGCGAAGGAGCGCAGCACGGTGTGGCGCTCGGGCAGGGCTGGAAGGACATCCGTCATTCCTTGATTTTACGCGCCAAACGCCCAGTAGCCTGACTCCATGCCCCCTGCCGTCTTCAATCCCATCGGAACCACCGCCCTCATCACGGGTGCCTCGAGCGGCCTGGGAGCCGGCTACGCACACGAATTGGCTCGGCGCGGGGCCGACCTCGTTCTCACCGCCCGCCGCCGGGAACTCCTGGAAGACCTCGCCGCGGAGCTGGCCGAGAAGTACGGCACGC
This sequence comes from Cryobacterium breve, assembly GCF_004402375.1. Lineage (GTDB taxonomy): Bacteria > Actinomycetota > Actinomycetes > Actinomycetales > Microbacteriaceae > Cryobacterium > Cryobacterium breve. The sequence continues at coordinate 86,744 of NZ_SOGJ01000019.1, read as the reverse complement.
TGGCCACGGTCATCCCGCTCGATCTGGCCCGCCCCGGGGCCGTCGGCGAGCTGGTCGCCGACCTTGAAACGCGCCAAATCACCGTCGGCACCCTCGTCAACAATGCCGGTTTCGGCACCTACGGCACCGTGCTGGGCTCCGACCCGACGCGTGAAGCGCAGCAGGTGACGCTGAACGTGCAGGCGCTGACCGCGCTCACGCACGCGCTGCTGCCCGGGCTCATCAGCACCGCCCGGACGAGCAAGGGCAGTGCTGCCCTGGTCAACCTGGCCAGCACGGCGTCGTTCCAGCCGGTGCCGCTGATGGCCGTCTACGCGGCCACGAAGGCCTATGTACTCAGCTACACCGAGGCGCTCTGGTACGAGACCCGGGCTACCGGGCTCAAGGTGACGGCCATCTGCCCCGGCCCGGTGAGCACGGAGTTCTTCGCCGTCGCCGGACGCTCCGCCTCGTCGTTGCGCGGCATGCTCACGGTCGACAACGTCATGCGCACCAGCTTCGCCGCGCTCGACCGGGCGTCCACCCCGCCGCATGCCGTCAGCGGGCGCCGCAATGCGCTGCTCGCCGGTATCGGCGGCCGGCTGCCGCACCGCGTGGTCGTGACTGTGGCCGGCCACCTGAACCGCACCACCGGCTAGCCCGCTCGCCCCCTCGAACCGACGAAAAAAGGTGTACGGATCTCCGCACACTCCCCGCCGTGTCAGTTCACCGCCGGGACGCTATTTCAGGCTCTTCTGCATGAGGACGGTGCCGAGCCAACGGTCGAACTTGAAGCCGACCTTGCCCATCCTGCCGATCTCCTCGAAGCCGAAGTCGCGGTGCAGCTTGATCGACGCATCCGCTCCCTGGTCGGCGACGACCGCGATGACCTCCTTCAGCCCGGCCGCCTTGGAGCGCTCGATCAGCTCGCCGAGCAGCATCCGACCCAGGCCCTTTCCCGTCGACGCCGCGCCGAGGTAGATCGAGTTCTCGACCGTGAACCGGTAGGCGCGTTTCTGCTTCCAGGGGCCGACCAGAGCGTAGCCGAGCAGTTGGTCGGCCGGGGAGACCGCCACGATGAACGGCATCCCGAGCTTACCGAGGTAGTAGAACTTGCTGCGCCATTCGGCCAGCGTCATCGGGTCGACGTCGAAGGTGACCGTGCTGTTGGCGACGTAGTAGTTGTAGATCTCCCGGATATACGGCAGGTCCGTAATTTGGGCCTCACGCATGGTGAACCCGAACGGCGCCTCTTCGGCGGGCGTCGGTCGCAGGTGCCGGGGCAATTGCCGTCGCGGCTGGTATTCCTCTTCAAGCACAGCTAACTCCTCCAGAGAAGTCCAGATTACCCGAGAGACCAGTCCACCGGGGTCGCCCCGGCGCGGACGAGGTATTCGTTGGCCCGGCTGAACGGCTTCGAACCAAAGAACCCACGCCTGGCCGACAGCGGGCTCGGGTGCGCGGATTCGATTACCGGAGTGTCACCGAGCAGGGGCCGCAGCGTGCCGGCATCCTTCCCCCACAGGATCGCCACCAGTGGCCGGTCGCGGGCCACGAGGGCCAGGATGGCCTGCTCGGTCACGGTCTCCCAGCCGCGGCGCCGGTGTGAGCCGGCCAGTCCGGTCTGCACCGTGAGCACGCGGTTCAGCAGCAGCACCCCCTGGTTCGACCACAGGGTGAGGTCGCCGTCGGCGGCCGTGACGCCCACATCGTCACGCAGTTCCCGGTAGATGTTGGCGAGGCTCCGCGGAAGTGGGCGCACGTGGGCCTCTGCCGCGAAAGCCAGCCCGATCGGATGCCCCGGAGTCGGATACGGGTCTTGGCCGACAATGAGCACGCGCACCGCCTCGAACGGCTGGGTGAAGGCGCGGAACACGTTTTGCGGCTCGGGCAGCCAGAGGCGGCCACTCCGGGTCTCGGCGTCGAGGAACTCCCCCATCGCGTCGATCTGCGGCCCGATGGGCGCGAGCGCCGCAGCCCAGCCCGCGTCGACGGCTCCGCTGCGGGCCAGATCTTCGGCGGTGAAGGGCATGTCGGCGTCAGGCTCCGAAGGTGCTCACGAGAACGCCGCCGTCGGCCTGGCTGACCCGCCAGACACTACCGGCCCCGACGACGCCGAGAGCACCCTCACCGACAACCAGCGCGGTGTTCTCGTCGATGGCGAGTCCGCCGTCGATCAGGCCGGCCTCGGTGGCCGCAACCAGCCGGGACAGCGTGCCCCACTGGGCGGCGTGCACCTCCACGGTCACGTCGAGCAGTCCGATGCCGGGTTCGATGGTGATCTCGTCGAGACCCTCGGCGGCGTTCTGTCCACTGACCTCGACCCCGCCCATCCGCCAACCGCCGATCAGGGCACGTTCGGCTGCGATCATCGCGCCGGCCGAGAATCCGAGATACGGGATGCCGGCCGCCACCTGGCGCCGGATCTCGCCGGCGACCGGGGCCACCGCTGCGAGGTAGGCGGGGGTGACCCCACCGCCGATGAGAATGCCATCGACCTCCGCCACAGCCGTCAGGGCAAACTCGTCACCCGGGGCAATAACGGTGATCCTGGCATCGAATACGCCGGCCGCGGACACCGCAGCGACCAGGTTGGCGGAGTGTTCGGCCCCGTCCCCGTCGCGCACGACGAGGACCGCGAGGACCGGCTCGGTGCGACCGAGGGCGGCGCCGCGCGCCGCGGCCTCGGCCAGGAAGGCGCCGTAGACGCCCGCGTCGGTCTGGGCGTTCCAGCCGCCGCCGACCAGGTGCACGCTCACAGCGCGGCGCCCGCCGCGCGCCGGGCGACGAGGGGCAGGCTGGCGGCAAGCAGGCTCGCGGCCGGCAGAGTGTCGGCGGGCAGGCTCGCCCCCGCGAGGCTCTCGGCCACGGGCGGCAGCGACGACCAGGGGAACACGATCCAGGCATCCGTCTCGCACCAGGTGAAATCGGGAACCAGAACCGTGCGGGGCTTCGTGTAGAGGGTGGCGGTTCGCACCTCGCAGGCGGTCTCCCGCAACAACGCGACGACCATCGCGAGCGTGTGCCCGGAGTCTGACACGTCGTCCACCAGCAGCACGCGCAGGCCGGTCAGCGACGGAGCGTCGAGCATCGGTCCGGACAGGATCGGCTCGGGCAGGCGCTCATCCACGCCCGTGTAGAACTGCACGTTGATGCTGCCGCAGTTCTTGGTGCCCAGCGCGTACGACATCGCGCCGGCGAGCAGCAGCCCGCCACGGGCGATGGCGATCACGACATCCGGCCGGAAGCCGCTCGACAGCACCGCCGAGGACAGCTGGCGGGACGCGTCCGCGAACACGTCCCAGCCCAACACTTCCCGCTCAATACCGGTCACATCACTAGCAGCGTCGTCCGCGTCGAATCCCATTTCCCAATGGTAGGTCACGACACGGCCACCGCCCGGTCAGGCGAGGTGCCGCTCGTCGTGACCGTCGTACAGCGAGAGCGGCCGGATCAGGGCATTCGACGCCGCCTGCTCGATGATGTGCGCGGTCCACCCGGTCAACCGGGCCGCGACGAAGATCGGCGTGAACGTGAGGGTGTCGAAGCCCATCAGGTGGTACGCCGGTCCCGACGGATAGTCGAGATTCGGCAGGATGCCGGTGCGCGTCGTCATCCCTTCCTCCAAGGATTCGTAAAGCTCGAGCAGATCGGGCCGCTCGTAGTGTTCGACCAGGGTGACCAACGCGGTGCGCATGGTCGGAACCCGCGAGTCGCCGTGCTTGTACACGCGGTGGCCGAAGCCCATCACCTTGCGCTTGGCTGCGAGGGTCTCGTTGAGCCAGGCCTCAGCGCGCTCCCCCGCACCCAGCCCGAGCCCGATCTCGTCGAAGATGTGCATCACGGCCTCGTTCGCACCGCCGTGCAGGGCGCCCTTGAGGGCGCCGATGGCACCCGTGACCGCGGAATGCAGGTCGGACAGGGTGGACGTGATCACTCGGGCGGTGAACGTGGACGCGTTGAAGGAGTGCTCCGCGTACATGATCATCGACACGTCGAACGCGTTCACGACCACCAGCTCGGGCACCTCGCCGAACGTCATGAAGAGGAAGTTGGCCGAGTAGCCCAAGTCGCTCCGCGGTTCGATCAGGTCGAGGCCGTGGCGGCGGCGTTGATCGTAGGCCACGATCGACGGCATCTGCGCCCAGAGCCGCAGGCCCTTGGCCCGGTTGGCCGCCGGCGACGCATCGGCCGCCTCGGGATCGTTCGCGCCGATCAGGCTGACCGCCGTGCGCACCACATCCATCGGATGCGCCGACATCGGCAACTCGTCGATGAGACGCTTCACAGCGGGCGCGAGATGCCGGAGCGAGCGCTCCTGCTCTTCGAATTCGCCCAGTTCGGCGTCGGTCGGCAGCTCGCCGTGCCAGAGCAGGTAGGCCACCTCCTCGAAGCTCTTCTGCGCCGCTAGCTCCTGCACCGGGTATCCGCGGTACAGCAGTGAGTTCGATTCGGGGTTGACCTTGGACACCTGGGTGCGGTCGACCACGACGCCGGCCAGACCCTTGAAGACCGTCGGTTCGTTCTGACTCATGTCGCTCCTTTGCGTTGTGGAAGTGTGCCGGTTGCGGGACGTCGTTGCTTAGGAGGCGACGTCCGGGTTGAGGGTGAAATTGAAGACGCCCGAATCGAAGTGGCTGTACGACTCGTAGTCGAGCAGTTCGTAGAGCCGTGCCCGGTGCTGCATCTCGGGCAGCAGCGAGGTCAGCGACCCCTCCGTCTCGATGGTGTCGAGGCCGCGCTCGGCGGCCCCCATTGCCAGCCGCAGCAGCGACACCGGGAAGATGACGATGTTCATGCCGACATCCGCGAGCTGCGTGGTGGTGTAGAGCTCCCCCTTTCCGAACTCGGTCATGTTGGCCAGCACCGGCACGTCCACGGCCGCGCGGATCGCGGCGAACTCGCCCAGCGACGCCATCGCCTCGGGGAAGATCGCGTCGGCGCCCGCGTCGACGAGCATTTTCGCCCGGTCGACGGCGGCGGCCAGACCGTCGACGGCACGGATGTCCGTGCGCGCCATGATCAGGAAGTTCGGGTCGCGCCGGGCGTCCACCGCCGCGCGGATGCGCTTGGCTGCCGTGGACTCGTCGACGACCTGCTTGCCGTCGAGGTGCCCGCAGCGTTTCGGATTGACCTGGTCCTCGATGTGCATGCCTGCCAGTCCGGCATCCTCAAGGGTCTGGATGGTGCGCGCCACGTTCATCGGCTCGCCAAAGCCGGTGTCGGCGTCCACGATCGTGGGCAAGTCGCTCATCCGGGCGATCTGCTGGCTGCGGCCGGCAACCTCGGTGAGTGTGGTCAGGCCGATGTCGGGCAGGCCGAGGTCGGCCGAGAGCACTGCGCCCGACACGTACACGCCCTCGAAACCCTTGGCCGCGATCAATCGGGCAGAGAGCGGGTTGAACGCTCCGGGGAAGCGCAGGAGACGGCCGCTCGCGAGGTCCTCGCGGAACGCGGCCCGCTTGTCGGCAGGAGTGACTTGCGAGTACAGCATCAAAAGATTCCGTTCGGAGTGGGGAGTGAGGCGAGCAGGCCGTTGTGGGCCACGATGGTGAGCTGGCCGAGCTCGCCGGCACCGAGACGTGGGAGACGCTCGGCCGCGCTGAGGAAGCGCACGATCTCGCCCTCCTCCACGACGTCCTGCGCCAGAGTGCGGAACTTGTTCACGTATTCGGCCCGACCGAACGGCTTCGCACCCAGCGGGTGGGCGTCGGCCACGGCGATCTCGTCGACGATCCGGCTGCCGTCGGTGAGCTCGATCTCGACGCGGCCGCCGAATGCTTTCTCCGCAGGGTCGAGCGAGTGGTACCGTCGGGTCCATTCCGGGTCCTCCGTGGTGGTCACCTTGTTCCACAGGTCGATCGTGTCGGCACGGCCGGCGCGCTCGGGCCGGTAGGAGTCAACGTGGTGCCAGCGGCCGTCCTGCAGGGCGACCGTGAAAATATAGGGAATCGAGTGGTCGAGGGTCTCCCTGCTGGCCGTGGGGTCGTACTTCTGCGGGTCGTTCGCGCCCGAACCGATCACATAGTGGGTGTGGTGGCTGGTGTGGATGAGGACGGATGCGACGTTGGCGGGATCCACCAGCTGCGGGTGCTCGCGGTGGAGTTTGCGGGCCAGGTCGATCCAGGCCTGCGCCTGGTACTCGGCAGAATGCTCCTTGGTATAGCTGTCGAGGATGGCACGCTTCGTCTCGCCGTTCGCGGGCAACGACACCTCGTAGGCGGCATCCGGACCGTCGAGCAGCCAGGCGATCACGCCGTCTTCGCCCTCGTAGATCGGGGTGGGGCTGGTTTCGCCGCGCATCGCGCGGTCGACCGCTTCCACCGCCATCTTGCCGGCGAAGGCCGGCGCGTGCGCCTTCCAGCTGGAGATCTCGCCCTTCCTCGACTGGCGGGTGGCCGTCGTGGTGTGCAGTGCCTGCCCCACCGCCTGGAAGATGGTCTCGGCGTCGAGGCCGAGCAGGGTGCCGATGCCGGCGGCGGCCGACGGGCCGAGGTGCGCCACGTGGTCGATCTTGTGCGCGTGCAGGCTGATTGCCTTGACGAGGTCGATCTGGATCTCGTAACCCGTGGCGATGCCGCGCACCAGCTCACGCCCGGTCAGTCCGCGCGCGGTGGCGAGGTGCTGGGCGACGGCAACGACCGGCGGGATGTTGTCGCCCGGGTGGGAGTACTCGGCGGCGAGGAAGGTGTCGTGGTAGTCGAGCTCGCGCACCGCCACGCCGTTGGCCCAAGCTGCCCACTCCGGTGACACCCGGCGGGAGCGCTGTTCGCCGAACACCGTCGCCCCGACCCCGTTGAACGAGCGCGGATGGGCCAGCGCCTGCGAGCGGGCGGCCACCACCGGCTGCCGGGTCAGCGACGCCGCGGCGACCGCGGCGTTGTCGATGACCCGGTTGATGATCATCTCGGTCACCTCGTCGCTCACCGCGACGGGGTCAGCGGCGACCTCCGCGATCTTCCAGGCGAGCTGGTCGGTGCGGGCGAGGTTCTCGTCGCTGCGATGCACTCGAACGTGGTGAAGCTGCACGATGGGTCCTTTCGGTTAGTCGACCGGTTCGGCCGCGGACGCCTGGATCGCCGCAAGGACGCTCCGCAGGCTCTGGTTGAGGTGGACATGGGTGGCGTGGGCGGCCAACGACGAATCGCCGGCCGCGACGGCCTCGACGATGAGCAGGTGCTCCACGGCAGCCGCTCGGAGCCGGGCCGGGTTGTCCCGGGCCAGGCGACGGATGCGGGCGAGGTGCGTGCGCACTCCGGCGAGCGCCCCCACGAGGAAGGGGTTCGCCACGGCGTCGTCGAGGGCCTGGTCGAACTCGTCGATCAGGTCGTAGTAGCGGCGCAGTCCCGCCTCGCCGTGCTGGAGCAGTTCGGGGGCTGCGAGGAACTGTGTGCGCAGGGCGTCGAAGACCGCCGGGTCCCGGCGCTCGGCGGCGATGCGAGCGGCGTGTTCCTCCAGGGCGCGGCGCACCTCGTAGAGCTCACGGATGCTGTCCAGGCTCATCTCGGTCACCATGAAGCCCCGGCCGGGCCGGCCGGCCACCAGGCCGTCGGCGATCAGCCGCGCGACGGCCGCGCGCAGCGGGGTGCGCGACACTCCGATCCGGGCCGACTGCTCCACCTCGAGCAGCACTGTTCCGGGCGCGAGGAAGCCGTCGAGGATCTCGACGCGCAGCTGACGGTAGGCGCGCTCACTGGCGCGAACCGGGGTCGTGTTCCCCGTCGTTGGGGTTTCTGTATACACAGACGACATGTTATTCCCTTTGAGAGTGATATGTGCCAGACTTCACGAATTCTATGTATACATAGGAACTTCAACGGGGAGGTTCGAATGTCAGGGGAAGCGGCAGCGGGGTATCACGACCTGTGGAAACGAAGCGTCGACGCCGACACGCGTTCGGCGTTCTGGCTGGAGGCCGCGCAGGCCATCGACTGGGTCACACCACCGCAGGTGGCGCTGGAGGAACGCTCCCCGGGCACCTGGCGCTGGTTCCCGGACGGCGAGCTGAACACCAGCTACAACGCCCTCGACCGGCACGTGCTCGCGGGCCGCGGCGAGCAGACGGCCGTCATCTACGACTCCGCCATGTCGGGCACCAGGGTGCGCCTGAGCTACCGGGAGCTGCTCGGCCGCGTCGAACGCTTCGCCGGGGTGCTCCTCGCCAACGGGGTCGGTAAGGGGGACCGGGTGATCGTCTACCTGCCGATGATCCCCGAGGCCATCGTGGCGATGCTGGCCTGTGCCCGCATCGGCGCCATCCACTCCGTCGTCTTCGGCGGCTTCGCCGCCAGCGAGCTCGCGGTCCGGATCGACGATGCCCGGCCCACCGTCATCGTCACGGCTTCCGGCGGCCTGGAACCGGGGCGCGCGATCGAGTACCTACCTTTGGTGGAGAAGGCACTCGCCCGCAGCAAGGGCTCGGTGCGCGCCGTGATCGTGCGCGACCGCGAGATGATCCCCGGCTGCGCCGCCGACTACGCCGGCACGAGCGACGTGGCCTGGCTGGACTGGGCCCACGAGGAGAACGAGGCCATCGCAGCAGGGCCGGTCAGCCTGCGCTCCGAAGACCCGCTCTACATCCTCTACACCTCCGGTACGACGGGGAACCCGAAGGGCATCGTGCGCGACACCGGCGGTCACGCCGTCGCGCTGGCCTGGTCGATGGCCAACATCTACAACGTGAAGGCCGGCGACGTCTTCTGGGCCGCGTCCGACGTCGGCTGGGTGGTCGGCCACTCCTATATCGTCTATGCTCCGCTACTCGCCGGCGCCACCACCGTGATCTTCGAGGGCAAGCCGGTCGGAACACCGGATGCCGGTGCGTTCTGGCGCGTGGTGGAGGACTACCGGGTGTCGGTCCTGTTCACGGCGCCCACGGCCATCCGCGCCATCCGCCGGGTCGATCCCGACCTGCTCGAACTGGACCGGCACGATGTGTCCAGCCTGCACGGGCTGTTCGTGGCCGGCGAACGCCTCGACCCGGAAACCTACCACTGGGCCAACGACGGGTTGCATTGCCCCGTGGTCGACCACTGGTGGCAGACCGAGACCGGCTGGGCGATCTGCGCGAACCCGCGCGGAATCGCCGACATCGAAACGAAGCCGGGCTCGGCCACCTTCCCGGTTCCCGGCTATGACATTGCCATCCTCGATTCGAAGGGCAAGCCGGTCAAGCGGGCCGGCAAGGACGGCAACATCGCCATCCGACTGCCACTGCCGCCCGGCACACTGCTCGGGATCTGGGACAGCGAGGACCGTTACGCCAGCGCCTACCTGTCGGCCTTCCCCGGGTACTACGCCACCGGTGATTCCGGCCACTTCGACGATGACGGCTACCTCTATGTGATGGGCCGCACCGACGATGTGATCAACGTGGCGGGGCACCGCCTGTCCACCGGTTCGCTGGAGGAGGTGCTCACGCTGCACCCCGCGGTCGCCGAGTGTGCCGTGCTGGGTGTGCATGACCCGCTCAAGGGTCAGCGCGCGGCCGGATTCGTCACGCTCAAGGCCGGTGCGTCGATCGACCATGACACCCTCGCCGCGGAACTCATCGCGCTGGTGCGGGAGCATGTCGGACCGGTGGCCGCGTTCCGCGATGTGACCATCCTGGACCGGCTGCCCAAGACCCGATCGGGAAAGATCCTCCGCAAGACCATCCGCCAAATCGTCGACGGCGAGCCCTGCACGGTGCCGCCCACGATCGAAGATCCCACGGTCCTCGACGCTCTGAAGCAGGCCGTGCACGGCGTCAGCCCGCGCCCCTGACCCATAGATCACCCCAGCACCATCCGCCACAGTCACATCCCCTCACCGGAGCAAAGGAGCCCGCATGACGGAATCACTGAAAGACACACTTTCGGACGGAGTAACGCCGTCCGCCATCGACTACATTGCGTATGAGAAGACACCGAAGTTCATCCAGCTGAAGAAACAGCGCCGTAGGTTCGTGCTGCCGTTGGCCGCGTTCTTCTTCCTCTGGTACTTCGCCTTCGTGCTCGTCGCGGCCTATCTGCCCGACGTGATGGCGATTCCCGTCTTCGGACGATTCAACCTCGGACTGGTGCTCGGCCTCGGCCAGTTCGTCACCACCTTCGCGATCACCATGTGGTACGTGTCGTACTCGAACCGCCGCCTGGACCCTCTCGGGGCAGAGCTGCGCGCCGAGCTTGAGGGGATGGACAAGAAATGATCGCACCCAGCATCCTGCAGGCGCTGCCGGGCCGACTGGCCCAGGCCGTCGAGACCACGGAGAACAATCCCGTACTCAACATCTCGATCTTCCTCGCCTTCGTGGCGGTGACCCTGATCGTCGTCATCCGTGCCGGACGCAACAACAAGACCGCCGCGGACTACTACACCGGCGGCCGCTCCTTCACCGGCCCGCAGAACGGTTTCGCCATCGCCGGCGACTACCTCTCCGCGGCATCCTTCCTCGGCATCGTCGGGGCGATCGCGGTCAGCGGCTATGACGGCTTCCTGTACTCGATCGGTTTCCTCGTGGCCTGGCTCGTCGCCCTGCTGCTCGTGGCCGAGCTGATGCGCAACACCGGCAAGTACACCATGGCCGACGTGCTCTCCTTCCGCCTGCGGCAAGGCCCCGTGCGCGTGGCGGCGGCGACCACCACCCTGGCCGTCTGCTTCTTCTACCTCCTTGCCCAGATGGCCGGAGCCGGTGGCCTCGTGTCGCTGCTCCTCGGCATCAACGACAAGCTCGGTCAATCGGTGGTCGTCACGGTCGTCGGCGGCCTGATGATCATGTACGTGCTCATCGGCGGCATGAAGGGCACGACCTGGGTGCAGATCATCAAGGCCTTCCTGCTCATCATCGGCGCATTCGCGATGACGATCTGGGTGCTGGCCATCAACGGCTTCAACTTCTCGGCACTGCTGGACTCGGCCATCGCTGCCTCCACGAGCGTGCCGGCTGACGCCATCCTGGTGCCGGGCCTGAAGTACGGCGAGAACCCGCTCGACTTCGTCTCGCTGGCCATCGCCCTGGTGCTCGGCACCGCGGGACTGCCGCACGTGCTGATGCGCTTCTACACGGTACCCAGTGCCAAGGAGGCCCGCCGCTCGGTGGTCTGGGCGATCTGGCTGATCGGCGCGTTCTACCTGTTCACCCTGGTGCTCGGCTTCGGTGCCGCCGCGCTCGTGGGCGCCGACACCATCCTGGCCGCTCCCGGCGGCGTGAACTCGGCCGCACCGCTGCTGTCGCTCGCCCTCGGCGGTCCGCTGTTGCTCGGCTTCATCTCCGCCATCGCATTCGCCACCATCCTGGCCGTCGTGGCCGGGATCACGATCACCGCCGCCACCTCGTTCGCGCACGACATCTACATGAGCGTGATCAAGAAGGGTAAGGGTGACCCCGACGCGGAGGTCAAGGTCGCCCGTCGCACCGTCGTCGTGATCGGAATCCTCTCGATCGCCGGCGGCATCGGCGTACAGGGGCAGAACATCGCCTTCCTGGTCGCCCTGGCCTTCGCCGTCGCGGCGAGCGCCAACCTGCCGACCATCCTGTACTCCCTCTTCTGGCGCGGCTTCACCACCCGCGGCGCCGTGTGGAGCATGTACGGCGGCCTCGGCGTCACCGTCGGACTGATCATCTTCTCTCCGGTCTTCTCCGGCACGGAGACGTCGATGTTCGGCGCCGGCGTCGACTTCGCCTGGTTCCCGCTGAGTAACCCCGGCATCATCTCCATCCCGGTCGGGTTCTTCCTCGGCTGGCTCGGCTCGGTCACCAGCACCCGCAAGGAAGACCCGCTGCTGGCCGCGGAGATGTCCGTTCGGTCCATGACCGGCTTCGGCGCCGAGAAGGCCTCCGAGCACTGACTCACGCAGCACTGAACACACCGGCACAACCGGTATGACCCCTACTCCCCTCGGCTGCACCCCAGTCGGGGGGAGTAGTGTCGTCCGCGAGCTAGAGGGCCAGGCCATTCGCCTGTGCCGAGCCCACGACGCAATACTGGAGAAGATTCCGAATGAAAGCAGCACGTTTCCATGGCCGCAAAGATGTCCGCATTGAAGACATCGACGAGCCAGAGACCCGCAGCGGCACAGTGAAGATCGCCGTCGCCTGGTGCGGAATCTGCGGTACCGACCTGCACGAGTACCTGGACGGCCCCATCTTCATCTCGGAGCCCGGCCACCCGCATCCGCTGTCCCACGAATCCCTCCCGGTCACCATGGGCCATGAGTTCTCCGGCACCATCGAAGAGGTCGGCGACGGCGTCGAGAACCTCAAGGTCGGCGACAACGTCGTCGTGGAGCCCTACTTCGTCTGCAACGAGTGCCCGCCCTGCGCGGCGGGCAACTACCACCTCTGCGAGAAGATGGGCTTCATCGGACTCGCCGGCGGTGGCGGCGGTCTGAGTGAGAAAGTCGTCGTCGACCAGCGTTGGGTGCACCCGATCGGTGACATTCCCCTCGACGAGGCCGCGCTGATCGAGCCGCTATCCGTTGCACACCACGCCGTGGTCCGCAGCGGTGCGAAGTCCGGAGACGTCGCCATCATCGGCGGCGCCGGGCCCATCGGCCTGCTGACGGCCGCTATCCTCAAGGGGAACGGCGTAACGACGATCATCTCCGAGCTGAGCACCGCCCGCAAGGAGAAGTCCCTCTCGAGCGGCGCCGCTGACTACGTCATCGACCCGACCACGGAGGACGTCAAGGCACGGGTGCTCGAGCTCACCGGCGGCGTCGGCGCGGATGTCGCGTTCGAATGCGCCGGCGTCAACATCGTTCTCGACACGCTGCTCGACGCCCTGCGCCCGGCCGGCGTGCTCGTCAACGTCTCCATCTGGGGACACCCGGCCACGCTGGACATGCAGAAGCTCGTGCTCAAGGAGATCGACCTGCGCGGCACCATCGCGTACGTGCGCGACCACGAGGAGACGATCTCCCTGGTGACGAGCGGCAAGATCGACCTCAAGCCGTTCATCACCGGCCGGATCGCGCTCGACGACCTCGTGACCGAGGGTTTCGACACCCTGGTCAACCACAACGACACCGCAGTGAAGATCCTGGTCCACCCCTAGGGACCATGCGTGAGCGCGTCAGCCTGTCGGTGCCAGCGGCCCCCGCGCGATTCGGGTGGGGGCCGCCTGCGCGACCGGCTTGATCACGATCAGGTCCAGATTGACGTGCGCCGGGCGTTCCACGCTCGACACGATCGTTTCCGCAATATCCTCGGCGGTGAGCGGATCAGGCACCCCGGCGTAGGCCGCGGCCGCTTTCTCCGCATCACCGTTGAACCGCACCAGCCCGAATTCCTCGGTCTGCACCATGCCTGGGGCTACCTCGATCACCCGGATCGGCTCTCCGTTCAATTCCAGGCGCAACACTTCCATCAGGGCATGCGCGGCGAACTTCGCCGCGTTGTAGCCCCCACCACCGAGATAGGCGACATGACCGGCGATCGACGTGACCGTGACGATGTCGGCGGAGCCACCCTCCGCGCGGATCGTCGCCCGCAGCAGCGGCAGCACGGCGCTTGTGACCCGTTTGACGGCGAGCACGTTGATCTCGAACATCCACGACCAGTCCTCGATCAACGAGTCCTCCACGGAATCCAGCCCGATCGCGCCGCCAGCGTTGTTCACCAGCGCGTGCACCGGTCCGGACGCAGCCAGGTAGTCGCGCAGCGCATCGACGTCGGATTGCCGGGTGAGGTCGGCTGTGAAGACTTCCGCCCCGGTCTGGGCGTGCAGGTCCGCCAGCCGGTCGGCGCGGCGGGCCACCCCCACCACGTCCCAGCCTCGCTGGCGGAACAGGCGCACTGTGGCCGCTCCGATTCCCGAACTCGCCCCGGTTACAACGACTCTGTGTGTTCCCATGACTACATTCTGGTCGGTGCCGCCCTGTGATGGCTCCACGCGCCGCCGGAGCACCGCATACACCGCACCCGCAGAAACGCCGGGTGCCGCTCTGGGACAACGCGCGCTGGATCGCCATCACCCTGGTGGTGGTCGGGCACGCCATCCTGAAACTGATCGCCGCATCGGATGTCGCGTACGAGTTCTACCTGTTCATCTACGCCTTCCACGTTCCCCTCTTCGTCGCCGTCAGCGGGTACTTCGCCCGGTCGGGCCCGCTCGGCACGCGTCAGCTGCACCGACTGGTCACCGACATCGTGCTGCCCTACCTGATCTTCGAGACGATCTGGACCACTATTCGCTGGCTGCTCGGCGGGGAATTCCGCCTGGACTACTCGACGCCGTCCTGGACCCTGTGGTTCCTGATCGCGCTGCTGGTGTGGCGCCTCGCGCTCCCCTTCCTCGTCCTGCTGCGCTACCCGCTGCTGATCAGCGTGATCGTCTCGGTCGGGGCCGGGTACTTCGCCTCGATCGATGCAACGTTCGCGCTCTCGCGCACCCTCGGCCTGCTGCCGTTCTTCGTCTTCGGCTGGCAGCTGCGGCAGTGGCAGCTCACCACCCGTTGGCTCGATCTCCACGCCGCGGCGGTCTGGCGGTGGCGGGTCGGCGCGATCACGCTGTTCACCGGTCTGCTGGGCGTCATCGTGGCTAACATCGACACCCTGCGGGAGGCGCAGGTGCGCCAGTTCCTGCTCTACAACGAGGCCTACCCGACGTTCGGCTACGACGAGTTCTGGGCCGGGGGCATCCGTTTGGGCCTGATGCTGTTGGCCTTCGCCCTGATCGTGGCGTTCCTCCTGCTCATGCCTCGGCGACGTACCCCGTTCACGGCGTATGGCGCGGCCACCATGTACATCTACCTGCTGCACTCCTTCGTGTTGTTCCCCCTGCGGGAGACCGGGGTGCTAGAGGGCCCGCAACCGGGCTGGGTGCTGCCGGCGATGATCCTGCTCAGCGTGCTGATCTCGGTCGTGCTCTCGCAGCGGGCCGTGCGGAAGGTGGTCCATCCGCTGATCGAGCTGCGCGCCCGTTGGCTGTTCCGCAAGAAGGCGCGCACCGACACCGGCACGATCGTCCTGCCACACCTGGACGCGCCCAGCGCGCAGCCCGCACCGCCCGGGGAACCGCCGGCCGAACTGCGCTGATTCCCTTCGTGACGCCGTGTTGCAGAACCGTTGCAGCGCCCGTGTGCCCCTGCCTAAACTCGCAGTCAGAGCGCTGGAGGGTCCACGCTCGTCGAGGATAATCAGGGAGATCACCTCATGAGCGACAACGCTGCCGACTGGAAGTTCGAAACCAAGCAGGTGCACTCCGGTGCCCAGCCCGACCCAACTACAAACGCCAGGGCCACCCCCATCTACCAGACCACGTCCTACGTGTTCAACAACGCCCAGCACGCCCAGAACCTGTTCGCGCTGGCCGAATTCGGCAACATCTACACGCGCATCATGAACCCGACCCAGGCCGTCGTCGAAGAGCGCGTCGCCGCGCTCGAAGGCGGCACCGCGGCCCTGCTCCTGGCCTCCGGCCAGGCGGCCTCCACGTTCGCCGTGCTGAACATCGCCCAGGCCGGCGACCACATCGTGTCGTCCAGCTCGATCTACGGCGGAACCTACAACCTGTTCAAGTACACGCTGGCCAAGCTGGGCATCGAGACGACCTTCGTCGAGAACCAGGACGACCCCGAGGAGTGGCGTCGGGCACTGCGCCCGAACACCAAGCTCTTCTTCGCCGAGACAATCGGCAACCCCAAGATCAACGTGCTCGACATCCGCCTCGTGGCCGACGTGGCCCACGCCGGCGGGGTGCCCCTCATCGTCGACAGCACCATTGCCACCCCCTACCTGATCCGGCCGTTCGAGCACGGCGCGGACATCGTCGTCCACTCGGCCACGAAGTTCCTCGGCGGCCACGGCGCCGTCATCGGCGGCGTCATCGTTGACGGCGGCACGTTCGAATGGTCCAAGAACGTCGAGAAGTTCCCCGGCCTCACGCTGCCGGACCCGTCGTACCACGGCGTCAGCTACACGGGCGCGGTCGGCGACGGCATCGCCTACATCATCAAGGCGCGCGTGCAGCTGCTGCGTGACCTCGGTTCCGCGATCGCCCCGGCGAGCGCCTGGCAGCTGATCCAGGGCATCGAGACGCTCAGCCTGCGCATCGAACGCCATGTTCAGAACGCCCAGGACATCGCCGAATGGCTCGAGAACCACCCCGACATCGCCTCGGTCAACTACGCCGGGCTGCCGTCGAGCCCCTGGTACGCCGCCGCGAACACCTACGCGCCCAAGGGTGTCGGAGCTGTGCTGTCCTTCGAATTGAAGGGCGGGGTGGATGCCGGCCGCGCGCTGGTCGACAACCTCTCGCTGTTCAGCCACCTGGCCAACATCGGCGACGTGCGCTCGCTCGTCATCCACCCGGCCTCCACCACGCACGCGCAGCTCACTCCGGAGCAGCAGCTCACCGCCGGCGTGACGCCCGGCTTGGTGCGCCTCTCCGTCGGCATCGAGAACATAGCCGATCTGAAGGCCGACCTCGAGACCGGCCTCGCGGCCGCGCTCGCGGTCGTGCAGGCATCCCGAGCCAACGCCTAGACCACCCCGCCTCACCCCCCCCTACCTCACCAATTCGACGGAGATTCTGCTCTCCACCCACGGTTTCGGCCCCAGTCAGGCCGATACCGGCAGAATCACCGTCGAATTCATCAGGCGGAGTAACAAAGTACCGGAACGGCTGTTCACCCGGCAGAATAGGGGGCCTATGGACTGGCAATATTCGGCAGACACCGTCCCGTCAAGCTTCGTCACCGAAGCCCAGGCGCGGTCGCTGCTCGGCAAGCCCCCGGCGACCGGCGCGTGGCGCGACGGCGACCCGGTCGGCCACCGCCGATTCCGGGACATCGGTCCCCTTACCTTCGAAGCCGGCGGCAGCCTGGGGGCCGTACGCATTGCGTACGAGACCTGGGGCGAGCTGTCCCCGAGCGGCGACAACGCCGTTCTCGTGCTGCACGCCCTCACCGGTGATAGCCACCTGACCGGCCCGGCCGGCCCGGGCCACCCGACCGCCGGCTGGTGGAGCGGAATCGTCGGCCCGGGCCTGGCCATCGACACCGACCGCTGGTTCGTGGTGGCACCGAACATGATCGGCGGCTGCCAGGGCAGCACCGGTCCCGCGTCACTCGCCCCCGACGGCTCCGAATGGGGCATCCGCTTTCCCTTTCTGACCATCCGCGACCAGGTTGCCGCCCAGGTCGCGTTCTCGGACCGGCTCGGAATCGACCGCTGGGCCGCCGTCGTCGGAGGTTCGATGGGCGGAATGCATGCGCTCGAGTGGGCGGTCGAGCATCCGTCGAGGGTGGCGCGGCTGGCCATTCTCGCGGCCCCGCCGGTCACGACCGCCGATCAGATCGCCCTGAACTCGGTGCAGATCGAAGCCATCCGTTGTGACCCTCTCTTCCACTCCGGTGACTACTACGACGCCGCGGACGGCGACGGCCCGACCCGGGGACTCGCCCTGGCCCGGCGCATGGCGCTGCTGAACTACCGCAGCCCGGAAGAACTCAACCTGCGCTTCGAACGCGGCTGGCAGAGCGAGATCAGCCCCCTGGGCGCGAGCGGCCGATTCGCCGTCGAGTCCTACCTCGACTTCCACGGCAACAAGTTCACCCGACGGTTCGACGCGAACAGCTATATCGTCCTGGTCGAGGCCATGAACTCGCATGACATCGGCCGCGGCCGCGGCGGCGTCGATTCCGCCCTGGCCCGGATCACGGCGGTCAGCGTCGTCGTCGGCATCGACAGCGACCGGCTGTTCCCGGTCGAAGGCCAGCTGCGCATCGCCGCGCATCTGCAGGCAAATCTCGACGGCACGGATGCCGTAGTGCTCCATTCCGGCTTCGGCCATGACGGTTTTCTGATCGAGAACGAGGCGGTCGGCGTCCAGCTGACCCGAGTCCTGACCCAGCCGGCTCCCCCGCGTCGGACTTGACACGGTCCCGGTTCGGGACAACTTTGAGAATCAATCTCACCAGGCCGAAGGAATCTGTCATGAAACCCGGGTCCATCATCATGCTGATCCTCGGCACAGTCCTCTCCATGCGCGGGCTCATGCTGACTCTGGCCGGCGGTACCGCCGCCGTGGTCACCGCCCGCGGTGGCGACGGCTACCTGACCAGCCCGGCGCGCTCGTTCTCCGTGCAATCGTTCGCGCTCACCTCGCCGCGCAGGAGCGGGGTCGAGGTCGCAGTGTCCCGGTCAATCTGCCCAGCCTTCGGCTCCGAGCCGTCTCCACGACGGGAAGCGACGTCTTCGTCGGAATCGCGCGGCAGGCCGACGTAGACCGGTACCTGGCGGGGGTCAGGCGCACCGAGCTGCGGAGCGTGACCGTCACCCCCTTCCGCGCGGACTACCGGAAGATCCCGGGAAGCCACACGCCCCAGGTCCCCGGCGAACAGACCTTCTGGGTCGCGGCCGCGCAGGGCCCGGGAACGCAGGAGATCGAGTGGGACCTGACCAGCGGCAGCTGGTCGATCGTCATGTCGAACGCGGATGCGAGTCCGGGCGTTTCCGTCGCACTGCAGGCCGGAGTGCGCCTCGGCCTTCTCGGCCCGCTGGCCGTCGGGCTGCTCGCGATCCCGCACCTGCTGATCGTCGCCGCCTTCACCGGCCGGAATCGAGCTGCTCTGCTCGACCTGATCCTCGGCATCCACCGCTGGATCTTCCGGGTGGTCGTGTACACGGCGCTGTTGCGCGACGAGTCCCCGCCGTTCCGGCTGGACCAGGGCGGCGCCGACGCCCTGGTCCAACACCCGCGGACGCAGCGGACTAGCGGGGAACCTGCACCGGGCCGGTAAGGTTCAGTAAGGAGCACAACGAGGGGTGACTCAGCCGGCATGCAACGTATCTACAAGGAACGTGACCGTCTGCTGCGCAAAGCCGCTCGCCTGAGCGGCCTCGCCGGCTCATCCGCTGTGCTGCTCGTAATGTTCGTCCCCGACGGGCTGAGCGTGAGCGTCCTGATCGGGTGCCTGCCGCTCCTGCTCCTCCTCGTCACCGGCCAGTACCTTCTCGGACGCTCCGGGCGGATGATCTGGGTCGCCCTGATCCTGCTCACCGGCGACTCCCTCATCCTGCTGGTCGGGCTGTCCGGCCAACGCGCCTCCGGGCTGAACCTGGTGGAGGAGGCCGTGATCGGCGCCGTCGCGGCTGGGGCCCTCAGCTGCGTCGCCCTCGTGCTCGTGGTCAGTGGCCCTCGCGTGCTGGTTCTGCTCGCCGCGTTCGGCACGACCGTCGCGAGCGTCCTCGCCGCCACCCGCGCCACCGAGACCGCCATCGTTCCCCTCCTGCTCGCCCTCAGCTGCTGGACCGCCATCGGCGTGATCGCCTGGTGGCTGGCCCAGAGCGTTCCCCGCGTCATGCAGCGCATCGACGAGATCGGCCGTGCACACCTGGCCGAACGCCATGCCAGCGAACTCGAAGCGCAACGCCGCCAGGACGCTCGGCTGCTGCACGACACCGTGCTGGCCACCCTCACCCTCCTCGCGCATTCGGGCGTCGGCGTCAGTCCGGCGGCGCTGCGCGACCAGTCCGGCGACGACGCACGGCTGCTCCGGCAGCTGCGCCTCGGCGGCCTGCCCACGCCCCGCCGGTCCGGGGTGTACACCCTCGAGCCGGCCACCGAGTCAACCCTCGGCAGCACCCTCGAATCAGTCAAACAACGGTTCGGCCGGATGGGCCTCGACGTGGACTGGCATGGCAGCGGGCAAGTCCTCCTCCCCAGCGACGTACTCGATTCTTTCCTGCTCGCCCTCGGCGAGTGCCTCGAAAACGTGCGCCGTCACGCCGGCGTCGCCCGCGCCGACGTGACGATCACGGATGACGACACGACCGTGCGCGCCATGGTCACCGACGCGGGGGTCGGCTTCGACCTCAGCGGCGTCAGCGCCGAACGCCTCGGTTTCGCCGAATCCGTGGTGGCACGGCTGCGGGACGTCGGCGGCAACGCCCGCCTCTTCTCCTCCCCCGGCTCAGGCACCACGGTCGTGCTCGAGGTGCCCAAGTGAGTGGATCCGGCATCCTGGACGCCCACCCGGGCGACACCGTCCCTGGCGACGTCCCCCGCCGAGACCAGCGCCGTCGCCTCGGGAGCAGGGACCGCCCCGGCGGCACCGAGCATCTCGACAAACAGGAGCGTCGGGAACGCCGCCGCAGCTTCCGCCGTCCCGAGCGAACGGAGCAGACCGCCCAGGCGAACCAGAGCAGCCTCGGCGGCCGGCACCTCGGCATCGGCCTGTCCTTCAGCGGCGGCTTCATCGCCATCTTCCTGCTCGGCCAGTTCATGGTTCAGTGGTTCGACTACCCCACGCCGATACCGAGCCTTCTTGCCTGGGTCCTCCTGATGTCGGCCACGATCTTGTCCCTGATCACGGTTCAGCGTCTGTCGGCGCGGATGCCGGACTGGCTCTTCGCCGCGGCACTCGCCTCCGGCGCGGCCGTCGTGGTGCTGGACCTGATCGGGTCATGGGGAGAGCCCGGCTCCGTCGTGCAGCCCACCGCCGCCGCCGCCGTCGGAACCCTGCTCATCTCCCTCGCCACCGTGCGCCGCGGCCGGGACCTCGTCTCAGCCGCCCTGGTGCTCGCCCTGCTTCTCGTCCTCGCGGCTCTCACCGAGGAACGCCCCGACCCGCTCACCTTCGCGCCGGTCCTACTGACCATCAGCCTCGCCGTTCTACCGCCCCTGCTCGGCGTGGCCACCGTGCGCGCATTCCGGCGGATGGCTCAGCGCGAACTCGACCTGGTGCTGGTGCAGAGCACGATCTCCCAACCGCAATTCGCGGTGGGCATGCTGGCTTCCGAGGAGCTCGCCCGAATAGACCTGGACGCGGAGACCCTGCTGGACGACGTCGCCAAGGGCCGAACGGCGCTGCCGCTCAGCACCGAGAAGTCCACGACGGCGGCCTCCCTCGCCACCCAGCTGCGCCTGCATCTGATCCGGGGACGCCGCGAGACCTGGCTCTACCACGCCATCACGGAGTCCGAGTTTCTCGGCCCGTCGGTCAATCTCAACGACCCGTCGGGCCTGGCCGGCATGCTCGACCCGGCTCAGCGCGACGCGCTGCTGCGCACAATCTGGCTGTTGATCAGCGACACAACTCGCGCCGAGGCATCCGTTTCGCTCTCTCTCGGCCCGATCCGGCCCACGCCCGGTGTCACCGCGCGCCAGAAATTGCGATTTCCGATCGAATTGACCACGACGGGTGTGCCACGGCGTCGAGTGGACCCCGAGACGTGGGAAGCTATGCGAATAGTCGGTCCCCACGTCGATTCCAGCCGAGACGGCAGTCTGAACGTGGAAATCGAATGCAGTATCGATAATCCTGCGGATGCTTAGGGTCTGAACACAATGGCGTCGAGCTTCTCATTCGGGGGCGAAGGCATGAGGAGACAGAAGTGACGAACATATCAACGTTGAGCACCGAGACGCCGAGCAAGGCCAACCCCATCCGGTTGGCGCTGGTCGATGACCACCGCATGCTGCTGGGCGCCCTCACCGAGTGGATCCGCGGGGCCGCCGACGACATCCACATGGTCGCCGCGGTCACGACCTGGCCCGAACTGCTCACGCACCCTGAATTCCCCGTGGACGTCGTCCTCCTGGACCTCGACCTCAAAGACAACATCCCGGTGTCCCTGAAGATCTCCACCCTCAAGACGGCCGGTGTGAAAACCGTTCTGATGAGCACCTACTCCGAGGCCGGGCTCGTGCGCGAGGCCCTGGCCGCCGGTGCGCTCGGCTACCTGGTCAAGAGCGAAGAGGCCACCATGATCGTCGAGGCGATCCGCGCCGCGTACAGCGGTGAGTCCTTCATCTCGGCCGAACTGGATGAGGCGCTGAACAACGGCGCCAACGGCGGCTCGCCGCGCCTCAGCGCCCAGGAGCGTCGGGTGATGGCCCTCTACGGGGCGGGCGAGCCGGTCAAGGCCGTCGCCCACCAGCTCGGCATCTCCGAGGAGACCGCCAAGTCCTATCTCAAGCGGATCCGCGAGAAGTACCGCCTCGCCGGATTCGACGTGGGCACCAAGGTGGCCCTGCGCAAGCGTGCCATCCACGACGGCATCCTGCTCCAGACCGATTGAGCTGCGGCGATGGTCGGGGCACCCGCCGACCACGAGCGCTTCCGCGGAGTTGAGCCAGGCTATGGGGCGGCTGTGGCCGCCGGCGGCGTGCCCTCGGCCAGCGCCGTTTCGAGGCGCTCGACCTTGCCCGTCAGCTCCCCGGTACGACCGGCCCGGATGTCCGCCTTGAGCACCAGGGACACCCGCGGCCCCCACGCGCCCACGGCGTCCGTGGCGGTCTTGATCACCGCGAACACCTCATCCCAGTCGCCCTCGATCGTGGTGAACATCGAGTCGGTGTGATTGGGCAGGCCGGAGGCGCGCACAATGCGCACGGCCGCGGCGACCGCATCGTGCACGGAGCCCTCGTCATCGTGGGAGCCGGACGGGGCGACGGAGAATGCAACCAGCATGGTTACTCCTTCTGTTGGGGGCGGGAGGGGAAAGGAGCTGCCACACGGCCCAGCCGAGTAGCACGAGCTCGAGGGTGTTGCGCACGGTCAGCACCAGAACCATGGCCGGGTCGGCCAGGAGCAGCAAGTCGTAGAGGTGCGGGTAGATCAGCTGGGTAAGCCCCGCGATCAGGAGCACGAGCACGGCCGGGAACCGCCAGGCGCGCCCCTGCACGAGCAGTCCGACGATGACGGGTGCAGCCAGCCAGGCCGTGAACTGAGGCGAACCTACTTTGTTGACGACGATCAGGGTGAGTACCAGGGCCAGCACCAGCGGCGGGAACAGACGCACCGGGTCGGCGCCCGACCGCGTCCGGTACCCGGCGAGCGTCAGAACGGCCGCCGCACAGACCACGAGCAGCGGGGTCATCGCCGCGATGGTGGCGTTCGCTCCGGGACCGATGATCTGGAAGGTCAGGATCTCCTGGTCGTAGTAGAGGTGACTGCCCGGGGTCCCCCACGCGATCTGCCACATCCAGCCCGCGGCGACCGGAGACTCGATCTGGATTCCGCGGTTCGTCTGCTCGGTCACGAAGCTGAGCACGTTCAGGCCACTGCCGAGGCCGAGCGCAACGAGAACGACGCCCAGGCTGGTCGCCACGGCCGCGCCCGCCACCTGCCACCGGTATTTCGACACCGTGAACAGCGCGGCGATCAGGGCTACCGGCCAGATTTTGACCCAGGTGGCCAGCGTCAACAACACCGTGCCCCACACCGGCCGGGTTCGCACGAGCAGCAGGGCGACGATCGCCACGGGCACAGTGACCGCGTCGATGCGGGCGAGGGCGACGGGCCCGAGGAGCAGCAAGAAGACCAGCCACCAGACGGCCGCGAGCAGTGCAGCCCGGCGGCGACCCCGCCCGAGAAGCAGGGCGAAGGCCCCCGCGTTCAGCAGGGTGACCAGGCCGAGCCAGGTGGCGGAGTAGGCGCCGGGACCGAAGGAGAGCGCCGCGAGGATCGGCAGGAGTGCGAGAACGGGATAGACGAAGCCCGTGGTGATCCCGACCACGTCGGAACCGGATGCGGCATCGACAGCCCAGCCGAGGTAGACGCCCTCCACATCGCCCAGCGGCCAGCCGTCGGACACGAAACACAGCCAGATCAGCACCCCATGCACCAAGATGAAACAACCCCACAGCAGCGCCCGCGGCGCCCGCAGGCCGGGAGCGGCGGCGAACGGATCAACGGCGGATGCGAGCACGCTCCACTGTCCCACACCCGGCCGGGGAGGCGGGCGACCGCCCGGCATCGTCCCCTCCGGCCGAATCAGCTCCCGCTCAACTCCGCGCGATCAGGGCCGAGATCGTGGCCGGCACGGCTTCGGCGATGTCCAGCGCTGTGATCGGACCGCCGGCCGATGCCCGATCCGCGGCCTGCGCGTGCACCAGGGCCGCCGTCGCGGCGAGGCTCGGCAGGGCCGCGGCATCAGTCTGGATCGCCCGGGCGTGCGTGGCCAGGAAGGCGCCGAGGATGCCGCCGAGCACGTCCCCGGAGCCGGCCGTCGCCAGCCAGGCCGGCCCCTGTGACACCGTCAGTCGGGTGCCGTCGGGCGACGCGATCCAGGTGATGCTGCCCTTGAGCAGCACCGTTACGCCGAGGCCGGTCGCGGCGCGCACCGCCCACTCCCCCGGGTCCGAGGCCACCTCGGAGCCGGCCACCGACTCTCCCCGCGGGGAGAGCAGCCGGGTGAGCAGCCGCGCGAGTTCGCGGTAGTGCGGGGTGATCACGACCGGCCCGACCGCCCGGCCGATCAGGTCCAGGGCCCCGGCGTCGCAGACCGTAGGGAGCCCCTCGGCCAGGGCGCCGAGCAGCGCGGCCTCCGTCACACGGTCGCGGGCTGCCGCGTCCTGACCGGAGCCGAGCAGCCAGGCCTGCGCCTGCCCGGCGACGGTGACGGCTTCGGGCCGGCGCTGCAGCACCAGATCGGACGCCCGCCTCGGGCCGAGGTAACGCACCATGCCGACGCCGGCGCGCGCGGCCGCCTCGACACCGAGCACGGCTGCCCCCGGATACTCGTCTGATCCGGTGCGCACGCCCAGCACCCCGCGACTGTACTTGTCGTCGCCCGCCCGGGGTACCGCGATCCAGTCGCGTGCCCGAGCGGAGTCCCATTCCAGCCATGCCCGCGAATCGTTCATGCACTCACGATAGGTCGTTTTGCCTGCGTCGGACGGGAAGGGCTACAGGCGCCGCGTTGCGTCCTGCACTTCGCCGACGAGTTCCTCGATGATGTCTTCCAGGAACAGCACCCCCACCGTCTCACCGGCCGCGGTGAACGACCGGGCCAGGTGCGCACCCGACCGGCGCATGGTGGCCAGGGCGTCTTCGAGGTCGGTGTCTTCGAAGATCGACACCAGCTGACGGATGCGTTTGCCCGGGATCGGTTCCGCGTAGCTGCCCTGCCCGGCCGAGTTGGGCGCATCGCCGTCGAGGTCGATGACGTCCTTGAGGTGCACGTACCCGGTCGGTTCGCCGGATTCGTTCACCATCACATACCGGGAGAAGCCGTGCTTGGTGACCGCCTTTTCCACGTCGGCGGGCGTCGCCGCCTCCGGCAGGCTGATCAGGCCGGCGAGGTTCACCGCAACGTCGCGCACCTTGCGGGTGGTGAATTCGAACGTGGCGCTGAGCGCCCCGGTGCCGTCGCGCAGCACACCCTCCCGTGTGGACTGGGTGACAATGGTCGCCACCTCGTCCAGCGTGTAGGTGCTGGTGGCCTCCTCCTTGGGTGCCACCCCGAACAGGCGCAGCACCAGGTTGGCCGTGGCGTTCAGAACCACGATCACGGGCTTGACCAGGCGCCCGAAGAACACCAGCGGCGGGGCCAGGACGAGCACGGCACGGTCGGGGATGGAGAACGACAGGTTCTTCGGCACCATCTCGCCGAACACGACGTGCAGGTAGGAGACCAGCAGCAGTGTGATGACGAATGCGATAGCCCCGATGGCTTCGACCGGCAACGGGGTGAGTCCCAGCGGAATCTCGAGGAGGTGGTGGATCGCCGGCTCGGAGACGTTCAGGATGAGCAGCGAGCAGACCGTGATGCCCAGCTGGGTGGTTGCCAGCATGAGGGTGGCGTGTTCCATCGCCCAGAGGGCGGTGACGGCGCTCTTCTTGCCGGCCTCGGCGAGCGGTTCAATCTGCGAGCGACGCGCGGAGATGACGGCGAATTCCGCGGCGACGAAGAAGGCGTTGGCCGCGAGCAGCACCACGAGCCAGACCAGCCCCGCCCAGTCACTCATGCTCGCTCACCCCGCGCTGCTCGTCGTTCTTGCTGTGGTCGATCTTGCGGTGGTCGTTCTTGCGGTGCACGGTGCGGGTGGCTTTCCGGTGGTCGGTGCGGGTCTCATCGAAGTCGGCGACGTCAGCCGCGGCCTCAGCCGGTTCGAACGCGGGCGTGAACCGCAGTCGATCGATCCGACGACCGTCGAGGCGTTCCACGGCCAACAGTCCGGCGGGCAGCTGCACGGTGTCACCGACCACGGGCAGGCGGCCCAGCTCGCTCATCACGAACCCGGCCACAGTCTCATACGGGCCGTCCTCCGGAATGGAGACGCCGGCGCGTTCGAGGAGTTCGTCCGGCCGGAGCATGCCGGGGAACGTCATCGAGTCCGTGGACAGCACCACGCCGGCCCGGGCACGGTCGTGTTCGTCGGCCACCTCGCCGACGAGCTCCTCGACCAGGTCTTCGAGGGTGGCCACGCCTGCCGTACCGCCGTATTCGTCGACGACGATCGCCATCTGGTAGCCGCGGCCGCGCAGCTCGGTCAGCAGACCGTCGAGTTTCATGGTTTCGGGAACGCGGATGGCCTCCGATTGGAGGGCCGACACCGGGACATCCGCCCGGCGGCGACGGGGCACCGCGACCGCCTGCTTCACGTGCACGACGCCGACAATGTCATCGACGCCCTCGTCGACGACGGGAAAACGGGAGTATCCGGTCTGGCGGGTGAGGTCGATGACGGCCTGGGCGGAATCGGTGCGCTGGATGCTGGCCACCCGCGGGCGGGGCGTCATCACGTCCGACGCCGTGTGCCCGGAGAACAGAAGTGTGCGGTGGAGCAGAGTTGCGGTGTCCTTCTCCAGCAACCCGGCACTGGCCGAGCGACGCACGAGGGAGGAAAGTTCCTCGGCGGTGCGCGCGCCGGACAGTTCCTCTTTCGGTTCGATCCCGATCGACCGCAGCACCGCGTTGGCGCTGCCGTTGAGGACGACGACGGCCGGTTTGAACACGGTCGTGAAGAGCGTCTGGAACGGGATGACCAGCTTCGCGGTCTGCACCGGAAGCGCGAGCGCGAAGTTCTTCGGCACCAACTCGCCGATGATCATCGAGGCGAGGGTGGCGACGATGATTGCGGTCGCGACCGCGACGACGGGAACGACCGCCGGGGACAGCCCCAGGGTGGTCAGCGGCGGGGACAGCAGGCCCGTCAGCGCCGGCTCCATGGTGTACCCGGTGAGCAGCGTGGTGAGGGTGATGCCGAGCTGGGCGCTGGAGAGATGGGTCGACGTGATCCGGAGTGCGGAGATGGTCAGACCGAGGCGAGTTTCCCCGCGGTCGCGACGCGCCTCGAGCTCGGAGCGGTCCAGGTTGACCAGTGCGAACTCACTGGCGACGAAGAGCCCCGTGCCCACGGTGAGCAGAAGCCCCACGGAGAGCATGATCCACTCAAACATGGGTGTCATCACAGGCCGATGAGGCGGCGGCGGTCATAGGCGACAAGCCGTTCGGATGACGGGAGGGCAGGCTGGGCGAATAGGCAGGAGGAGGGTCGTCCATTATTCCGCCAAGTCTACCGCTCGGCACCGACAGTGCGCGTCAGACCGAGCCTCCCTGGCGTTCGTTCCCGCTACCAGGAGACTGGCAGCGCCTTGCCCTCCTCGTAGCCGGCCGCCGACTGAACGCCGACCAGCGAACGGGTGTGGAATTCCGCGACCGAGGTCGCGCCGGCGTAGGTGAATGAGCTGCGCACCCCGGAGGTGATCATGTCGAGCAGGTCCTCGACCGACGGCCGCAGCGGGTCGAGGTAGATCTTCGAGCTGGAGATCCCCTCGGCGAAGAGAGTCTTACGGGCCAGCTCGTAGGCGTCGAGTCGGTCGAACCGCTGTCGCACGGCCTTGGTCGAGGCCATTCCCCAGCTCTCCTTGTAGACGCCGCCCGACGCGTCCCTGTCGAGCAGCCCGGGTGCCTCGATCGTTCCGGCGAACCACGACCCGATCATGACGGATGCCGCACCGGCGGCCAGTGCGAGCGCCACGTCGCGCGGGTAGCGCACCCCACCGTCGGCCCAGACGTGCGCCCCGAGTTCGCGGGCCGCGGCCGCGGTCTCCAGCACGGCGGAGAACTGCGGCCGACCCACGGCCGTCATCATGCGCGTCGTGCACATGGCGCCGGGACCGACCCCGACCTTCACGATGGTGGCGCCGGCGTGCACGAGATCGCCCACGGCATCCGCGGTCACGACGTTGCCGGCCACGATGGGAATGCCGAGCCCCAGGTCCGCGACGGTCCTGATCGCCCGCGTCATGCCGCCCTGGTGGCCGTGCGCGGTGTCGATCACGAGCACGTCGACCCCCGCGGCGACGAGCGCCGTGGCTTTGGCCGCGACATCGCCATTGATACCGACCGCCGCAGCCACGCGCAGGCGGCCCTGTGCGTCGAGGGCAGGCTGGTACAGGGTGGAGCGCAGCGCGCTCTTTCGGCTGAGGGTGCCGATCACCCGGCCGTGATGCTGCACGGTGACGAAGTCGAGCTCGGCCTCCGTCATCACGTCGAACGCGCGGCGCGGGCCGTCGATGTCGTCGACGTCGAGGGAGGTCATCGCGCCATGCAGGAGGTCCCCGAGGAGCGCGTCGGGCAGGGCGGTTGCCAGCCGGGACGCGTCGATGGCGCCCAGATAGTCGCCGTTCGGATCGGTGATGACCAGACCCTGTCCGGCCACGGGCGGCACCTGCCGCAGCGCGAGAGCCACGGTGTCCCCTGGCGCGAAGGTGAAGGGTGTGTCGAAGCGGGTCGATTGGGCCTTGACCCAGCGGATCGCGGCGTCGAGGTCCTGCAGGCGCATGTCCTGCGGCAGCACGCCGAGGCCTCCGCGTCGGGAGAGAGCGGCCGCCAGCCGCGGGCCGGTCACCGAGTTCATGTTCGCCGACACGATCGGGATCGTGGCACCGCTCCCGTCACCCGGGGCGAGGGAGACATCGAGACGGCTGCTGACTTCCGACTGGCTGGGCACCAGGAAGACGTCGGAGTACGTGAGGTCGTGGCTGGGAACCGCTCCATAGAACTGCATGCAAATAACGCTAGCGCCCCGCGCGGATGCCCGCAGCCATGCCCGATGGGATTAGGCTGGATGGGCAGACCGCACCGGGTATCCAGAATGCTCGGGACATTCAAAATCAACGTAGAGAGTGGGAACCGGCTGTGTCAAGCCAGTTGACCGGTAGTGGATCCGACGAAACCACGTCGGGTGAATTCGGAGCGAATGAGTGGCTCGTCGACGAACTGTACGAGCGGTACCTCGTCGACAAGAAGCTGGTGGACGAGTCCTGGTGGCCCGTCCTGGAGAGCTACCACCAGACCGCGAACGGCCGCAACGCCGATTCCGGTGCTCCGGCAGGTACTGCTCCCGTCGGCGAAGCACCCGAGAGTGAAACCCCTGTGAACCCGCAGGCCCCGGCCGCAGCGGAAACCACCGAGCCGAACCCGATCACGGCGCCCATCCCCGTCGTCGGCGGGCAGCGCACCGCGCGCACGACCTCCAGCGCCCCCAAGCCGGTCCCCGTTCCGGCCGACATGCCGATCGCAACCCCGCAGCCGACCGCCGCCGAGGCAGAGGTCGACGTCGTCACCCCGCTCCGCGGCATGTCCAAGAGCCTCGCGGCGAACATGGCGACCAGCCTGACAGTCCCCACGGCCACCAGCGTGCGCACCATCCCGGCAAAGCTCCTCATCGACAACCGCATCGTGATGAACAACCACATGAAGCGTTCACGCGGCGGCAAGGTGTCGTTCACGCACCTGATCGGCTGGGCTTTGATCCAGGCGTTGAAGATGTTCCCCAGCCAGAACGTCTACTACAACGAGGTCGACGGCAAGCCCTCGGTCATCGCCCCTGCCCATGTCGGCCTCGGCATCGCTATCGACCTTCCCAAGCCCGACGGCACCCGTTCGCTCATGGTCCCGGCCATCAAGCGCGCGGACACCATGACCTTCGGCGAATACCTCTCCTCCTACGAAGACCTCGTCACCCGGGCCAGGAAGGGCAAGCTGTCGGCGGATGACTTCTCCGGCGCGACGGTCTCGCTCACTAACCCCGGCGGCATCGGCACGGTGCACTCGGTGCCACGTCTGATGAAGGGCCAGGGCTGCATCATCGGCGCCGGCGCCCTCGACTACCCGGCCGAGTTCCAGGGTTCCAGTGTCAAGACCCTCACCGGCCTGGCCATCTCCAAGACCATCACTCTGACCAGCACCTACGACCACCGGGTCATTCAGGGTGCTGGCTCCGGCGAGTTCCTGAAGATCGTGCACGAGCTGCTGATCGGCCAGCACAACTTCTACGAGGACATCTTCTCGGCCCTGCGCATCCCGTACGACCCGATCCACTGGGCTCCCGACATCAGCGTCGACCTGGCCAGCGCGGTAGACAAGACCGCTCGCGTGCAGGAATTGATCAACGCCTACCGCGTGCGCGGCCATCTGATGGCCGACATCGACCCGCTGGAGTACACCCAGCGCACCCACCCCGACCTCGATATCTCCAACCACGGGCTGACCTTCTGGGACCTGGACCGCCAGTTCGTGACCGGCGGATTCGGTGACAAGCGCCTGATGCTGCTCCGCGACATCCTGGGCGTCCTCCGCGACTCCTATTGCCGCACAACGGGCATCGAGTACATGCACATCCAGGACCCTGCCCAGCGCAAGTGGATGCAGGAAAAAATGGAGAAGAGCTACGTCAAGCCCACTCATGACGAGCAGATGCGCATCCTCGGCAAGCTCAACGAGGCCGAGGCCTTCGAGACCTTCTTGCAGACCAAATACGTCGGCCAGAAACGGTTCAGTCTCGAGGGTGGCGAGTCCACCATTGCCCTGCTCGACTCCATCCTGCAGGGTGCAGCGGATGCCGGCCTCGACGAGGTCTGCATCGGTATGGCCCACCGTGGCCGTCTGAACGTGCTCACCAACATCGCCGGCAAGACCTACGGCCAGATCTTCCGCGAGTTCGAGGGCACGCAGGATCCCCGTACCGTGCAGGGCTCGGGCGACGTCAAGTATCATCTGGGCACCGAAGGAACCTTCCGCGCCACCGACGGCACCGAGATGCCGGTCTACCTGGCCGCGAACCCGTCGCATCTGGAAGCCGTCGACGGCGTCCTCGAGGGCATCGTGCGCGCCAAACAGGACCGCAAGCCCATCGGCACTTTCTCCACCCTCCCGGTCCTCGTGCACGGCGACGCCGCCATGGCCGGCCAGGGCATCGTCCTGGAGACGCTGCAGATGTCCCAGTTGCGCGGTTTCCGCACCGGCGGCACCATCCACCTGGTCGTCAACAACCAGGTCGGCTTCACCACCCTGCCCGGCGACGGTCGCACCTCGGTGTACTCGACGGATGTTGCGAAGACGATCCAGGCACCCATCTTCCACGTCAACGGGGACGACCCCGAAGCCGTGGTGCGGGTGGCCGAGCTCGCATTCGCCTACCGCCAGGAATTCAAGCGGGACGTCGTCATCGACCTCGTCTGCTACCGCCGACGCGGTCACAACGAGGGCGACGACCCCTCGATGACCCAGCCGCTGATGTACAACCTGATCGAGGCCAAGCGCTCCGTCCGGAAGCTGTACACGGAGGCTCTCGTCGGTCGCGGCGACATCACGCAGGAGGAATACGAAGCCTCACATGCAGACTTCCAGGACCGCCTCGAGCGTGCGTTCATGGAGACGCACGCGGCGCAGTCCTCCTCCATCCCGATCGTCGGCGCCGCGCCGCAGGGCCTCGGTGCCGGAAACAACGGTGCCGGCCGCAACGACGACCCGGTTGGCGAACCGGCCACCACCGGGGTTCCCGAGGCCGTCGTGCATCTGATCGGGGACGCGTTCATGAACAAGCCCGCCGGCTTCACGGTGCACAACAAGCTGCAGCAGCTCATGCAGAAGCGCCTCGACATGAGCCGCAACGGCAACATCGATTGGAGCTTCGGTGAGCTTCTCGCCCTCGGCTCCCTGCTGGTCGAGCGCACCCCGGTGCGCTTCGCGGGCCAGGATGCCCGTCGGGGCACGTTCGTTCAGCGTCACGCTGTGCTCCACGACCGGGTGAACGGCCAGGAATGGCTGCCGCTGGCCAACCTCAGCGAGGACCAGGCCCGGTTCTGGATCTACGACTCGCTGCTCAGCGAATACGCGGCCATGGGCTTCGAGTACGGCTATTCGGTGGAACGTGCCGACGCTCTCGTACTCTGGGAGGCCCAGTTCGGGGACTTCGCCAACGGCGCCCAGACGGTCATCGACGAGTTCGTCTCCTCGGCCGAGCAGAAGTGGGGCCAACGGTCATCCGTCGTGTTGCTGCTGCCGCACGGCTATGAGGGCCAGGGCCCCGACCACTCGTCGGCCCGCATCGAGCGATACCTACAGCTGTGCGCGGAAGACAACATGACCGTCGCCCGGCCGTCGACGCCAGCCTCGTACTTCCACCTGCTGCGCCGCCAGGCATACATGCGTCCGCGTCGTCCATTGATCGTGTTCACCCCGAAGTCGATGCTGCGCCTGCGCGGAGCGACCAGCGCGGTTGCCGACTTCACCTCCGGCCGGTTCGAACCGGTCATAGACGACGCCCGGATCACCGACAAGTCGCGGGTCAAGCGGGTGCTGTTCATGGCCGGCAAGCTCTACTACGACCTGCTGGCCGAACTCGACAAGAACCCGAACCCGGAGATCGCGCTGGTGCGGATGGAGCAGTTCTACCCGCTGCCCGCCATCGAGCTGAAGCTCGTCGCCGACCAGTACCCCGACGCCGAACTCGCCTGGGTGCAGGATGAGCCGGAGAATCAGGGTGCCTGGCCGTTCTTCTACCTCGAGACGAACAAGCTGGGCCCGCGCCCGGTGCGCCTCTTCTCCCGCACGGCGTCGGCGTCACCGGCGGCCGGGTCGGCTAAGCGGCACGCCGCCGAGCAGGCAGAGCTGTTGCGCCAGGCACTCACCTTGTAGAGCGGCGCGACGACACGTCAGCACGCCGAACGGGCCGCACTTCTCGGTGTGGCCCGTTCGGCGTCTGCGCGCCGTGGGGCGTCTGTCCGGCGTTGGTCATTGTCGGCGTCGGTGGCTCGTCCTAGGCTGACGACATAGCCCACAGACAAGGAGCCCCTCATGCCCATTTCCGACGCGAACCGAGCGGGCGAACCCTGCTGGGCCGACCTGATGACCTCTGACCTTCCGCGTGCTCGCGAGTTCTACACGCGGCTGTTCGGCTGGACGACCCAAGAATCCGGTCCGGAATACGGCGACTACGTGACCTTCCAGATGGGCGGCGAAGACGTCGCAGGCATGGGCGCCCAGGAGCCTGATTCGACGCTGCCCGACGCGTGGACGACCTACCTGGCGGTGACGGACGCCGATGCCACCGTCGCCGCCGCCCGCGCGGCGGGTGCAGAGGTGCTGGCCGAACCGATGGATGTGGGCGCCATCGGGCGGATGGCCATCCTGATGGATCCGACGGGTGCACCGATCGGCATCTGGGAGGCGCACGAATTCACCGGGTTCGGGCTGGTGGACGCAGCCGGCGCGCCGGTCTGGCACGAGCTGAACACCCGCGACTTCGCCCGTGCCATCGACTTCTACACCCAAGTGTTCGGCTGGAAACCGGTGGTCCTGAGCGATACCGACGATTTCCGCTACAGCACGATCGGCGCTGAGGGCACCATGGTGGCGGGCGTCTTCGATGCCGCGGATCACCTGCCCGACAGCACGCCGTCGCATTGGCAGCTCTACCTCGGGGTGAAAGACGTGCACGCCGCCACCGTGACCGTGACGGAACTCGGCGGCACGGTCATCCGTGAGCCGTGGACGGCGGAGTTCGGCACCTTCTCCCTGGTCACCGACCCGACCGGCGCCCTGTTCGTGCTCGGCTCGGTCGACGAGCAGGCGAACGCGGATGAAAACGCCGTGGAGCCCGACGCGGACCTGCCGATCGGCTGATGCCCGGTCAGTGCCCGGACTGGATGGTGCGCAATGTGAGCAGAACCTGATCGCGCAGGTCTTCGGGCGCCATTTCACGGCAGGCCCGCTGCACGGCCTCGGTCAGGGTTCGCCCGACGAGGTGCTCATTGTTGCAGTCGCTGCAGTTCGCGAGGTGCTCCTGAATGTCGGCAGCGTCCTCTCCGCAGAGTTCATTGTGCAGGTACTCTTCGAGTTCGGCCTTGGCCTTCTCGCATCCACAATCGGTCATGCTGGTGTGCTCCCGGTATGAGTCTGGTCCGCTGCCGCTGTTCCCAGGCCGCGCTCCTGGGCGTAGCCGGCCAACAGGTCGCGCAGGAGACGCCGGCCACGATGCAGGCGGCTCATTACGGTGCCAATGGGTGTTTTCATGATCTCGGCGATCTCCTGGTAGGAGAACCCCTCGACGTCGGCGAAGTAGACAGCCAGCCGGAAGTCTTCCGGGATCGACTGCAGCGCGTTCTTCACGGCGCTGTCCGGCAGGTGGTCGATGGCCTCAGCCTCTGCCGACCGGTTCGACATGGCGGTGCGGGATTCCGCGCCGCCGAGCTGCCAGTCCTCGAGGTCGTCGATGGTGCCCTGGAACGGTTCGCGCTGCTTCTTGCGGTAGGTGTTGATGAAGGTGTTGGTCAGGATGCGATA
Source organism: Cryobacterium breve (assembly GCF_004402375.1). Classification (GTDB taxonomy): domain Bacteria; phylum Actinomycetota; class Actinomycetes; order Actinomycetales; family Microbacteriaceae; genus Cryobacterium; species Cryobacterium breve. The sequence goes on along the minus strand of NZ_SOGJ01000019.1, from coordinate 52,474 downwards.
CAGCCAAGCCTTGAGATTGGTGCCCTGCTCGAACTGCTTGAACGCGGCGAACGCCTTAACGAACGTCTCCTGAACCAGGTCCTGGGCGTCGGAGGGATTGCGCGTCATGCGCATGGCCGCGGCGTAGAGCTGGTCGATAAAGGGCAGTGCCTGCTCTTCGAACAGGTCTCGCATTTCAATCGCATCGGTTGTCATCACCGACAATCCTAAGCCGTCGCGCTGCGCGGCCTCTGGTCGCTCGAGCACCATGGACATCGTCACTCGGGCCTCCCTCTCTCTTCGATCACCGACTATTCTGATAACCGATGTTGATCTCGAGATATTCCAAGCCGGAGTTCGATCCATACGGCGACACGTCGCCCGAGGAGACGGATGCCCGTTGGCCCGCGCCCACAGGGTCCGGTTCCCTCTCCGCATCCGTGGCTCTGCCGGGCTCGAAGTCGCTGACCAACCGGGAGCTCGTCCTCAGCGCCCTCGCCACGCATCCGTCCCTGCTCCGTGCCCCACTGCACTCACGCGACACCGACCTGATGGTGGCCGCGCTGGTTCAGCTGGGCTGCATCGTCAACGAGGTCGACGGTGACGGCGAGTTCGGTCCCGACCTGCAGGTCATCCCGGGTGAGCTGGTCGGGTCGACGACCATCGACTGCGGTCTGGCCGGCACCGTGATGCGCTTCCTGCCACCGGTCGCCGCTCTCGGTCTCGGTCCCACCACCTTCGACGGCGACGCCGGCGCCCGCCGACGACCGATGAGCACGACCATCTCGTCCCTGCGCGCCCTCGGCGCCGACATCAACGACGACGGCCGCGGCGCTTTGCCGTTCACCGTGCACGGCACGGGAACTCTGCCCGGCGGCGAGATCACCATCGATGCCTCCGCCTCGAGCCAGTTTGTCTCAGGCCTACTTCTGGCCGCCCCGAATTTCGAGCAGGGCCTGCACCTGCGCCATTCCGGCGAGCGCCTACCGAGCCTGCCTCATATCGAGATGACCATCGCCACCCTCGCCCGCCGCGGTATCACGGTGCACAGCCCCGCCGTTGGCGAGTGGGTCGTTGCTCCCGGCCGGATCGGCGGGGCGGACATCGACATCGAGCCTGACCTGTCGAACGCTGCACCGTTCCTCGCCGCGGCCCTGGTCGCCGGCGGGAGCGTGACCATCACCGGCTGGCCGGCGACCACCACCCAGGTCGGCGCCGACCTCGCCGACTTGCTACCGCTGTTCGGCGCGGAGGTTTCCCGGGAGGGCGACCGGCTCACGGTCACCGGCACCGGCAGCATCCGTGGCGTGCAGCTCGACCTGTCCACCGGCGGGGAGCTCGCGCCCACCCTCGTCGCCCTCGCCGCTCTCGCGGACACCCCCAGCACGATCACCGGCATCGGTCACATCCGTCATCACGAAACGGACCGCTTGGCCGCGTTGGCCACCGAGATCAATCGGCTCGGCGGCGCCGTCACCGAGCTGCCCGACGGATTGCAAATCGACCCGCGCCCGCTGCAGGGCGGGCCGTGGAACACCTACGACGACCACCGCATGGCCACCGCCGGCGCGCTGATCGGACTGCGCGTCCCCGGGGTGCTGATCGAGAACATCGGCACGACCGCGAAGACCCTCCCCCAGTTCACGGACCTCTGGCAGACGCTCGTCTCCGGGGTCCGGTCGTGACCTGGTGGGCGAGCGCCGACGACGATGAGCCCGAGTTCGACGAGTCGAGCGTGCGCATGCGGCCCAACCGCAAGGGCAGCAAACCACGCACCAAGACCCGTCCCGACCACGAGAATGCGCTGACCGGACGCATCCTGTCGGTCGACCGTGGCCGGTACACCGTCATGCTCGACGAGAATCTGCCCGACGAACGCCGGGTGACCGCCGCCCGGGCGAGCGAGCTACGCAAGCAGGCCGTCGTCACGGGCGACAACGTCGACATCGTCGGCGATACGACCGGGGCGGCGGGCAGCCTCTCTCGCATTGTGCGCATCGTGCCCCGAACGACGCTGCTCCGTCGCAGCGCGGACGACACCGACGCCGTGGAGCGCGTGATCGTCGCCAACGCCGACCAGATGCTGATCGTGGTGGCCGCGGCCAACCCGGAGCCGCGCATCCGCCTCGTCGACCGCTACCTCGTCGCCGCCTACGATGCGGGCGTGAAGCCTATCCTCTGCATCACCAAGACCGACCTGGCCGACCCGGCGGCGTTCCTGCGCAACTTCGCCGGCCTGGACCTGCCCGTTTTCCAAAGTCGCGACGATGCCATGCCGCTGGCGGAGATCTCCACCGCCCTGGTCGGGCACGACACGGTCTTCGTCGGCCACTCCGGGGTCGGCAAGTCAACCCTCGTCAACGCGCTCGTGCCTGACGCCCACCGCGCCGTCGGCGTCGTCAACACGGTTACCGGGCGTGGACGGCACACTTCGTCGTCGACCATCTCCCTGCGCCTTCAGACGGATGCTGGACGCGGCTGGGTCATCGACACCCCCGGCGTGCGCTCCTTCGGTCTCGGCCACATCAACACCGACAACATCCTGAAGGCGTTCACCGACCTGGCCCTGATCGCCCTGAAGTGCCCGCGCGGCTGCACCCACCTGCCGAGCTCGCCCGATTGCGCGATCAATGAGGCCGTCGCGGCCGGAAAGCTCGGTGAGACCGGCAAGGTGCGCCTCGATTCCCTGCAACGTCTCCTCGCCACCTTCGCCGCCGCCCCCACCCACTAGCGGGTGAGTTCGGGTCTATCGGCATCGGCCGCCAACTCCCCCTGGACCGCGTGGACGCGGAGCGTCAGGCAAGATACCGTGTGCAATGTCGAACCACTTCGACGGAGATTCTCCCCGGTCCGCCTGCAACAGGCTGATAACCCGTAACAGCATCAGAATCTCCGTCGAAGTGGTTCGCGCCGCGGGCGGAGCGCGGGACGGATAGTCGAGCAACGCCGGCGCAGATGGGCCCGGCGCGCATTGTGGCCAACTCAGGAGATCCGTCCGGCCTAGCCGGGAATCTGCTCTGGTCCGGCCCTGGTCCGCGACGGCAGGGCCACCCTAGCGACGGATGTCCTGAGTTAGCCACACGCGGTCGCTCGGCCGGGCCGGTAGCGTGGGGGCATGACCGATTCCCCGCGGCTCGCAACCGGCGACCAGGCTCCCCAGTTCACCCTGAACGACCAGGACAGCAACACCGTTTCGCTGGCCTCCTATGCGGGCTCGAAGGTCGTCATCTACTTCTACCCGGCTGCGATGACGCCCGGCTGCACGAAGCAGGCCTGTGATTTTCGCGACAACGTCGGCTCGATGGCTTCCGCCGGTTACCAGGTGCTCGGAATCTCCAAAGATTCCCCGGCCAAATTGAAGAAGTTCCAAGAGACCGAGCAACTTACTTTCCCACTGCTCAGTGACACCGACCTCGCGGTTCACAGGGCGTACGGTACCTGGGGCGAGAAGAACCTCTATGGCAAGACCGTCACGGGCGTGCTGCGCTCCACCTTCGTGATCGACGAGTCTGGCCGGATCGATGTGGCTCTCTACAACGTGAAAGCGACCGGCCATGTCGCGAGTCTGCGCAAAAAACTCGGCCTGCCGACCTGATCCGCGCGGTCGTCTCCGGCCGCAGGATGCCTGTGAGCGGCTTGGCATCGCCGGACCCGGCCTCGCCCCGTCCAACGTCTCCGGCGGCGTCTACCGCCGTGTGACGCTTCCTTACTGCTGCGAGCCGTGCACCTCGGGGCCCGACGTCGTCGCGGCGATGACGGGACGCTGGAAAAGTAAAACGAGCACCACGAGCGAAGGCAGCAGCAATGCCCAGCCCAGGTCGGGTCGGGCGTAGAAGCCCTGGAAGCAGCCGACGGCGACCGCGATTTGCACCAACTGCCAGGTGACGGCGGCGCCGCGGATCCAGGATCGACGCCGCAGCGAGTTGATCGCGATGGCGGTCACCCAGGTCGCAGCGATGAGCACCAGCACGAGGATGGCCAACGCACTCGTCAGAGAGGTCGGCGTCGCGGTCAGCAGCTCCAGAATGAGCCACACGACGGCAGCCCAGAGGAGCCCTGCCTCGGCGAACAGGATCGTGGCGAGGAGCAGTAAGGCCCGAGGCCGGTGCGCCGTGCCGGCCTCGTTCTCGTCGTTGCCGCTGTGGTCTGACCGTGCATTCACAGAGATATCCCATTCAAAACTATTGATTTGACTCCACCATTATGCGACCATATTTAAGGCCCGGTTGACGCTCACAGGGACGTGAGTCGATCTGAACGACGTGAGTCGATCTGAACGAGTAGATCCACTACCCTTCCTGCAACCGGCAGCCTCACATCTTCGGCCAATCGGCCAGGCATCCCCGCAATCAAGGAGCACCCCTATGGACTGGCGCGACAAAGCTGCCTGCCTCACCGCTGACCCGGAACTCTTCTTCCCGGTTGGTAACACTGGCCCCGCTGTGGACCAGATCGAGAAGGCGAAGTCCGTCTGCGCCCGCTGCAACGTCACCGAGGTGTGCCTGCAGTATGCCCTCGAAACCGGACAGGACTCCGGCGTCTGGGGCGGCCTGAGCGAAGATGAGCGTCGCGCCCTCAAGCGTCGCGCCGCCCGGGCTCGGCGCGCGTCCTAGCAAAGCAACCCCCACTGATACCAGAAAGGCCCGGCTGACCAGCCGGGCCTTTCTGGTGTTCTGGCGTCAGAAGAATGTGACCGATTACGCCTCTCGCATGTAGCGCAGGGGGATCTCAATGGTGACCTCGGTGCCGCTGCCCATCATCGTGTGCCAGTCGATGCTGCCACTGAGTTCGCCCTGGATCAGGGTGCGCACGATCTGGGTCCCCAGACCTGACCCGACCTTGCCCTCAGGAAGGCCCGTGCCATTGTCGCGAACGCGCACGGTGAGTGTTTCCTCATTGCGCTCGGCCTCGATCGACACCTCCCCTTCGCGTCCCGCTAGGCCGTGTTCGACGGCGTTGGTCACCAGCTCGGTCAGGGCGAGGGCGAGCGGCGTGGCGTAGGAACTGGGCAGGATTCCAAAGCTGCCGGATGATTTCGGATGCGCCGTCGTGTTGTGCGCGCTTGCCACCTCCATGATCAGTAGCAGAACGCGGTCGAAGACCACGTCGAAGTCCACCTTCTGGCTGAGCCCCTCGGACAGCGTGTCGTGCACGACGGCGATGGCGGCCACGCGCCGCATCGCCTGATTGAGCGCTTCCCTGGCGGTGTCGGAGTGCGTGCGGCGGGCCTGGATCCGCAGTAGGGAGGCCACCGTCTGCAGGTTGTTCTTCACCCGGTGGTGGATCTCGCGGATGGTGGCATCCTTCGTGATCAACTCACGCTCCTGGTGCCGCAGCTCGGTCACGTCCCGGCAGAGCACGATGGCCCCGATCCGTTCGCCCCGGTTGCGGATCGGGATGGCCCGCAACGAGACCGTCACCCCGCGCGCCTCGACATCGGTGCGCCACGGCGCGCGGCCGGTGACCACGAGCGGCAGGGTCTCGTCGACGACGGCGGTCCCGGTGAGAAGGCTGGTGGTCACCTCGGCCAGCGACTCGCCCTCGAGCTCGTCGGCGAACCCCATCCGGTTGAAGGCCGAGAGGGCGTTCGGGCTGGCAAACGTGGTCACGCCATCCACATCGAGACGGATGAGCCCGTCCGACGCGCGCGGGGCGCCGCGTCGAGGGCCCGTGGGCGCGCCCAGATCGGGAAAGTCGCCGCTCGCGATCATGGCGAACAGGTCGTTCGCGCAGTCGTTGAAGGTGAGCTCCTGCCGGCTCGGCGTGCGCGCCTCACTCAGGTTGGTGTGCCGGGTCAGCACCGCCACCGGGGTGTCCGAGATTTTCGAGCCCGTGGAGCTGAGCCGCCGCCGCACCGGGATCGCGCGCACCCGGGTCGGGGTTTCCTCGTACCAGTCAGGGGCCGTGGTGTCGACGATCTTCGCCGTCTCGAAGGCCTCGGTGACCTGCTGGCGCCATTCGACCTTGATGCTCTGCCCGACGAAGTCACGGTAGAACAGGGTGGCGGCGCTCGACGGACGGGCGTGTGCCACGGCAACGAAGCTTCCGGTGCTGCTGGGCACCCACACCACAATGTCGGCAAAGGCAAGGTCGGCCAAGAGCTGGCCGTCCGCGACGAGCATATGGAGCCAGTCCACATCCTCCGCGCTGCTGCGGCCCTGGGCAAGTACGAGATTACTGAGCGTCGACACAGCAATAGCCTAGGTCCCCCGAACGCGCGCCAACGTCGCTGTGGTGTCGCCTCGCTGATTGGGCCATGCTGAGCAGATGAGCACAGTAAGTGGAAAGCCCGATCGGACGCTGATTGTCCTCCTCTCCGTGATCGGGGCCCTGGTCGTCGTCGCCCTCATCGTCGTCTTCACCGGCGGCGAACCAGAGCAATTGGACGCAGACACCCCGGCAGGAGTCGTCCAGGCGTATTCTGCCGCCGTCATCGACGGTGATGAGCAGGCAGCGGGTGAGTACCTCACCGCAAGCGCGTTCACGGACTGCGAGAACTTCGACCGGGGGCCGACCGACAACATCCAAGTCACCCTGGTGTCGACGACCGAGCGAGCCCAATCCGCCGACGTGAAAGTGTCCATCGTCACGTCCTACGGCAGCGGGCCCTTCGGCGCCGACGAATATGAGACCGAGGGCGTCTTCGACCTGGTGGCCGACAACGGCGGCTGGTTGATCGACGGTGCGCCGTATGAGCTCGCCATCTGCCCGAATCCGAAATCGGACTCATGATGGTCAGCGTAGTTCTGCTGGTCGCCGTCCTGGTGATCGGAGCGGGCGTCGCCGGCATCGTGGTCGCCGTGCGCAGATCCTCCCCGAATGGGGAGAGCACCGCCCAGCCCACGGCGCGCCGGGTGATCGTGTTCATCTTGCTCTTCACCCTGGTCGTGATCGCGGCCATCGGTCTGAGCGGCCTTCTCGGGCGCCTGCTCGACGCCGGCAACGCGCTCGTCGCCGGCGACGTGACCGGGCTCGCCCGCTCACTCGCCTTCACCCTGATCGCCGGTCCGTTCGCGGCACTGCTCTGGTGGGTGCTGTGGCGCCGGATGGACAGCACGGAACGGTCATCGATCGCCTGGGGGCTCTATCTGGCCGGCCTGTACGCCGTCTCGCTCGTCACCTTCTCGGTCGCCCTGCTCACCACGGCGGCGGTGCTCGTGCGCGAGGAGTGGCAACCGCGCCTCTTCGCCACCGGTTTGGTCTGGGCCGGCGTGTGGGTCTGGCACCTGTGGATGTCCCGTCACCGGGAGAAAAGACCGACCCAGCTCGTCAGCGTGGCTCCCGTGCTCGCCTCCGTCTACGGTCTCGCGATCGCGGTCGGTGGCGCCGTCGCGGCTCTCAGCTCCCTACTCGACGCCGCCGTTGACGCCCTCGAGCCGACCCTCACCCTGGGCGAACCCTGGTGGACGTTGACTTTCCAGGCACTCATCTGGTGCGCGGGCGGCAGCCTCATCTGGTGGTGGCACTGGATTCGAGGCGGGGCCCGCGACCTCCGCGGCGGCCTCGCGGAACTTGCACTCGTGACCGTCGGTGTGACCGGAGCGGCCATCCTGACACTGGTCGGGGCTGGGATCGTGCTGTTTCTGCTTCTCCGGCTGGCCTTCGACCGTACCGATCCGATCAACGATCTTCTCGGCCTCCTGGGTTTCGGCACCTCCGCCGCGATCGTCGGCGCGCTGGTCTGGCGGTACCATCGCAACCTCGTTCGCGACCGGTCAGATGCGGCGCAGCTGGCCACAAAGCTGGTGACCTCCGGCGTGGGCCTGATCGCCGCCGCATCCGGGCTGGGCGTCGTCGTCAACGCGATCCTCGCCGCCGCCACCACACCGCTCGCCGGGTCGGATACCCGAACGCTGCTGCTCGGCGGGATCAGCGGGCTGGTGGTCGGCGGCCCGGCCTGGTGGGCGGCGTGGCATCCGGCCCAGCCGGTCGAGCCGGTCGAGATCCGCTCCACCGGCCGACGCGTCTACCTCATCCTGGTGTTCGGGGTGAGCGCGGTCGTGGCCATCGTCACGCTGCTCGTGATCGGCTACCGGCTTTTCGAATTCGCCCTGGCCGACGTCACCGGGGGCAGCCTGGTCGATCGCGTGCGGGCCCCGCTGGGACTGCTGGTGGCCACCGGCCTGGCCGCCGGCTACCACTTCGCCGTATGGCGGCGTGACCGTTCCGCCATGGGGCAGACTCCCCAGCCGGCGCGCGCCATCACATCCGTGATCCTGGTCACGGATGCCGAACCGCAACCCCTCATCCAGTCGATCCACCTCGCAACCGGCGCGTCAGTCTCCGTGCTGCGGCGCTCCGACGCGGCGGGCTGCTCGGCGTCGGCGGAGCAGCTCAGCCAGGCTCTCCGCGGCGTGACCGGCAAACGCGTTCTGGTGGTCACCGGGCCCGGTGACCGGGTGGAGGTGATCTCGCTTCAGGACTGACAGCGCAAACCCGAGTCTCAGGTGGCCACCGGGTCAACGACGCGCCGGCGCCATTTCGATTCCTTCCGGCGGCGCCCGGTGGCCGGAGCCGGCGCCGGCAGCAGCTCAGTGCGCACGAAGTGACGGATGCTGATGCGCGCCGGTGACTTCGGCGCCGTGTCCCGCAGGGTGCGCCCGGCGACAACCGCCGCATCGGTCGCCTGCTGGTCCTGGGGCACCAGGATCGGCGACTCGATCCCGCCGAACCGGCGCAGCGCTGACAGCACCTGCCCATTGGGGTCGAGCCCGACGGCGCTGGCCCGCACCCGGTTCATGACGACGCTGACCCGGTCGGTCGTGACCACGTCAGCCAGGTCCACCCAGGCACGAAGGAACCGGGCCATGCCAACCGGGTCTGCTAGCCCGCAGGCGACGACATGGTCGGCGCAGGCGAGTGCAGTGAGGGTGGCCGCGTTGCGGCGCGGGGCGAACAGATCGCTGGAGATCTCCTCATCGCTCTCGAGGTTGAAGCCGGTGTCGAGTACGACGTAGTCGACCCAGTTGCGGAGCGCATCGATGGTGCGCGTCACCCGCTCGGCGGAGAGCTCGGGCCAGCGTGACGGGCGTCCGATGCCGGTGAGCACCCAGAATGCGCCCTGCGGGGAGTTGTAGCGCTGTGCGATGCGCTCGAATTCCGGCCGGGTCAGGCTGTCCGAACCCGCCAGACGGCACGCGGCGGCGAACCCGGGTGCCTCATCGAGCATCCCTAGGGTCGGTGCCACGGATCCGCTGTAGGTGTCGATGTCCGCTAGGGCGACCGTATGCCCGACGGCGGCGATCTCCGCCGCGATGTTGATCGCCAGGGTTGTGCGGCCCGGAGCGCCCGCGGGCCCCCAGACGGCGATGACACTCCCCTGACGCCTGGCACCGGACGATTCCCCGGAGTCGCCGACCCGCAACGGAATCGCGACCGCGCAGCTGATCAACGACTCTGTCTCGGCCCAATCCGCGGCGGCGTCCACCACGTCGAACAGCCCGAGCCCCGCCGCATTTCGCCGCTCCTGGTCGTTGGCGGCGAGCGCGATCACCCGGGCGCCGTGCGCGTCGCACGCGGTGATCAGCTCGGCCGTGAGCGTGCTGCGGCCGGCTCCAACGATGACGAACTCCGGAGCGCTCTGACGGAGGGCCAGGATAACCTCGCCCGCGGTCGCGGCGCGCGCCACGATCACATGTCCCTGCTCGATGATGTCGATCAACAGTCGGTCTTCCGTGTTCCGGTCGAGGGCCAGGGTGAGAGTGGCCACGGCTACCGCTCCAGGGGTTCGTTGACGGGCACGACGGCGAGGGCGTCTCGATTCGCGATGGACTCGAGCACCTCGGCGACGTTGTCTTTGGGCACTAGGAGTTCCAGCGCACGGACGCCGGTTCCCACCGACAGCCCCGTGGGTTCGAGCAGGAGCACGACCGAGGCCTGTCCGACCAGAACGGTCGGGGGTCCGTAGGTGTTCTGGTCGGTTTTGCGGGCAGCCCAGAGGTCGACTGTGACGCCCGGCCCGATATTCGCGGGGAGGGCGCTGGTCAGCTCCACGACCACGCTCGTTGTCTTCGTGCCCGAGGAGCGGCCGACCGCGGAAGCCGGCACCAGCTCGCCGGCGGCGATTGTGCGTGTGACGACGAGCCCGTCGTCGGGCAACCGGTCGGGGGTCACATACAGATCGCCCGTGCCGCCGAGCCGCACCTGGGTGGCCACGAGGTCGCCGACCTCGACCCTGTCCCCCACGGCGAGCGCCGAGCGGGCGGCAAACACAGCCGTGGTCTGGTCGCTGCCGGAGACGATCAGGTAGACGCCTCCGACGGCGGCGACGACCAGGCCCAGACCGATCGCGAATCGAGGGTCGAACCAAAATCTGCGGCGCGAACTCTGCGCGGGCGTCTTCACAATCCGCTACCTCCCCGGTGCTCTCCCAAAAGCCGTGCTGCCTCGTCTCCGGACTCCATCGTTGCCGTCCGCGCCTCCACGCGGGAAAGTTATCCACAGCCACGCCTCGACCGGACGCCGGGACGCTGGGAGACGGATAATCGATCCATGAACGATTCCGAGGCACTCTCCGGCGTGGGTCGGTTCCTCACCCTCGCCGACACCGCCGAGATTCTTGCACTGACGACGGCGGAGGTGATGGAGCTGGTGCGCACGGGCGAGCTGCCAGCCATCCGGATCGGCACCCACGGCGCGAGTGCCCCCGCGGCCGGTTCGACCGCCGCCGCCGGCGTCTGGCGGGTCGAACGCATCGTGCTCGAGTCCTTCATCGAAGCGAAGTACGAAGAGGCCCGGCGCCTGTCGCTGTGGGAGCAGTCCGACTTCGCGAACATCCCCGAGTTGTCCGGCGGCACCATCATCCGTCCAGACGAGTGACGCGAAGCCGACTGCTCTGCAGCGATCAGGGCAATCGCACGAGCTGGATCTCCGCCACGGGCACGATGCGATAGTCGTGAACCTCCGCCTCGCGGCGCAGTGTGCCGGCCGCGTGCAGGGCTAGATCGACGTGGTCCCTACCCACCCGGTCGATGGTGCCGAGCAGCACGCCGGTCCGGGTGTGCACCTCCACGTTCGCGCGCCGCCGGCACAGATCTCTCAGGACGAAGACCAGGCCGATGCGATCCACGACCCTGGCCGCCGACTCCGGCTCGGTGCCCAGCGATCCCGGGATCTCCTCCCGGCGCAGCACGACCCCCGCCACGGCCGCAAGCGGGAGGACGCACTGGGACCCGGCCGCACCTGAATCCAGGAGGTCCCCCGCCAGCCAGTCCCTCCCGAACGTGGTCGGCCGAACCGTAATAGTCGCCCCCATCCCGATCACGATCCGGAGAACGCCGGTGACGCTGCGCATGCCCGTACTGGTGCCGTGTCTCGATCCGGAGCCTGAGGCTCGCACGAGACTGGTCAACCGGTTGCGCAGCGACAGCCGCCCCAGCCGCAGCCGTTCCTCCTCGGCGCGCAGCTCGGTCTCCTCGGCGTTCAGCTCGTGTTCGAGCTGCCCCTCGAGGTCATCGAACAGATTGTCCCAGCGCACACCCTGAAGTTAGTCTTCCCCGTCCATACTCCGCCCGCGTTATCCACAGGCCTTAAAAGCACTCGACATCGTCGTTCCCGGCTGATTGAGTGTCGTTCACAGACAACCCCCCACTCGGGGGTGCCGCAGTACCACCGCACGTCGGGTCCCTGGCAACCGCGAACTGCCGGAACCCGTGGACCACACCGAAATTGAACCAGCCGAACCCTTGACCGACCCACGGCACCGGTAGATATATCGGCGGAGCAATGGGATTCACGCACCTCGGAGGAGTCATGAGCGATCCAGCCGAAAACCCGGCACGCGGTTCCCGAACGCGGGGCGACAAGTTCGTCGAAGACGACTTCTTCGGCCAACAGCCCAGCACACGCGAGCAACTGCCAGATCCGGAGCCGCTCCTGATCAACCTCACCCGCTGCGTGATCGAGGTCCTCGCCGGTGCACGCGAGCTCGACCAGCTGGCCCGGTGGGTCAGCGACGACGTCTACCGACACCTGCTCAAGCGGGTCGTGCTGTCGGCACGGGCCCGCGCAGTCAAGGGCCAGCGTGCCCAACGGCCGGCCATCACGATCGGCCGGGTCACGATGACTGAACCTCGGGACGGTGTAATCGAGGCCGTGGTGATGGTGCACAGCAAGGTTCGTGTGCGTGCTGTCGCGCTCCGCCTCGAGGGCATGGACCAACGATGGCGGGCCAGCGCCATCAACGTGTTGTGACAAACGGTTCTGTCCGCCCGTATACGTCCGCACAGCTTTCGAGAATTGTCCGCGAGGCTCTCCCGGGCAGGTCGCACAATCGCGCATTCGTCGAGTCGCGTCCGCTGGTCGTCCGTCTTGCGGGCAGGGTGACAGGACGTTGCCGGTTTGCCCTGATGGAGCGCTTAGGGAGCATGACCTTGACTCACCCAAATCTATATAGCTAGATTAGCGTCATGGAGCTCCTCGGTCGGATGACCCCCGCCACAGCAGACGTACTCGAGGTGCTCTTGGACGCCGGCGAACCGGTTTGGGGATTGAAAATCGTGAAGGTGACAAGACGGCCCGCGGGGAGTGTGTACCCCATCTTGGAGAGGCTGGAACGATTGGGATGGACTACGTCGCAGTGGGATGAGGACAATGATCGCGCTGGACCGCGTCGTCGGCTCTATCTGCTCTCGGACGAGGCAAGAGCGTCTGCCCTTACTGTCGTAGCCGGAGTTCGGGATAGACAGGCTCGGTTGTCCGCACATGCAGCGGCGGCACGAGCATGAGCCTCGCAGACACGTTGGTAGCCGCGGTGGCCTGGACGCTTCCCGGGCTCGCCCGACAGCGTTATCGCGAGGAGTGGCTGGGCGACGTGGGCGGTGCCCGCGATCTGGAGCTATCGCATTGGTCAATCGTCGGTGGTGCGCTAGTGACCGCGATCACGATCGACCGCACGAACCCAAGCGTGACCGGAATCACGAGAACGAATTTGGTGGTCAACCGGATGCGCTGGGCTGCCGCGTTGCTTGGAAGCGCTGCAGTCTTGCGCTTCGGGTTGTTTATCTGGGGCAGGTACGAAATGATCGGACTTGCTCCGCTGGGACGGGGGATACAGGTCGTCTCCATTTTCCTCGCAACGCTCGGACTCTTCGCGTGCGTGGGAACACTGGTCATCGCTTTCCACTCTGGCAGCAGACGCACAGGTCTCGTGCTTGCTGCCGGTGTCGCCGCGGTCTGCGCACTCATGGCCGTGGTGATGGTGATGCCCTTCCTCGGCATCCTCGCGGTCCCGGCGTCCCTGGGCGCCATCATTGTTGCCGTCAGCCGCACGAGAAAGCCGGCCAGCTCGAGGCCCCTGTCAAGGTGGAGCCGAGTCCTGGTGGCTCTTCCCTTCACAGCGCTCGCCCTACTGATTGTGGCCGCCGGCGTGCTGCACATCTCCGTGTGGAACCCTCTCGCAAAGGTGCCAGGCCTCAACCTGGACGAAATCTACTCGGCGATGTCCGCCGCCGGTGAGTCGCCGATGAGCACCTTCTTGATGGCATGGGCCATCTTCTGGGGAGCCGTGGCCCTGACGCTGCCAATCCTCTGCGGCAGTCGAGGAATCGCGTGGTTTTTCACCTATCGCCGAATCATCGTGGTGGGTCTGCTCACGGTCGGAGCGACCGCATCTTTCCATTGGTTCGCAGGGTTCAACATGGGCATGTCCCTCGCGGACACCTTTATGACCGGTGGTGGCGACGCAGCCATCAGCGGGCCAGCCATAGGCGTAGTCGGCCAAACCGCACTGGTCGTCGCACTCCTCATCGGTCTGCCTCCCCATCGCTACGAGGCTGAAATGGTGACTGCCGGCCCGCGCTGAGGCTGGAAGCCACCGTGCCGCTTCGGTCGTTGCCGTCGTCTAAGCAGCCGCAATCGCCTCCCACAAAGGGGAGATCGAGCCAAACGAGCAAATCCACGCTCGGTAAGCATCGGGCGAGCGGGGCCGTCTGGTCGGGCTCGGTGGACTCATGCCTCTCGTTACAATGGGCGTGTCGCTCGGGCGGTCCGGACGACTCTAGGCGTGGTCGGAGGGTCGTGTCCGTTGAACACCGCTTCACTTGTGCTGCGCTTGCCATTTCAGGGCCGGTGGAGAGCAGGGAACAGCCCGGCTAACCGTATTCCCAGCCATGGAACTCATCTGTACGGCACGACATTTGCGATCGACTTCCTCGCCGTAGATGAACTCGGTCATTCGGCGAAACGCGGTTGGCGGTCGGTGCTGGCAACAGAGTCCCCGGAGGTCTTTGTCGGGTTCGGCGCACCGATCCTGGCGCCGGCATCGGGCATTGTCGTTGCCACGATCGACGGCGAGCGCGATCACGAGGCTCGCCGCTCGCAAGTGGCGCTGATTCCGTACGCGCTGTCCCAAGCTCGCCGCATCCGAGAGGGCGTGCGCTCGATTGCGGGGAATCACGTGGTCATCGCGCTGGAGCCGACCGGGCCTTTCGTGCTCATCGCCCATCTCCAGCGCGGATCGCTGAGAGTGGAGATTGGATCAGTGGTCAAGGTCGGCGAGCCTATTGGATCATGCGGCAATTCGGGCAACAGCACGCAGCCTCACGTACACGTGCAAGTCACTGACTCAACTATTTGGCCGACGGCCCGCGGCAGGCCGATCGTCTTTGAGCGCCTTCAGGTCGATGGTGGCAACTGGCTTCCGAGGAACGGGGAGACCTTCACCGCCTCATGAATTACGCACGGACCCGTTTCCGGCGAACACGTCATCAGGGCCGATAGCGGTGGCCGATGACTAGCAAGCCTGCGCTGCCGTGGCGAACGTCTGCAGTCCGGCGACGCGGAGCACGTCGAGCTTGCCGGCATCCGCTGAGCCCGGCTCTGCGGTGTAGATGACCAGGCGCAGGTCGCTACCGGGCACGGTGAGCACGTCGCAGTCAAGGGTGATCGTGCCGACGAGGGCCGACGCAATCGTCTTGCGCTCGGCAACGTGCCGACTGACGGCTGTTTCGGTCCTCAGTGCGGCAAACTCAGAGTTTGACGAACGGAGGTCGTCAACAAGTCGGGCGAGGCGCGAGTCGTCCAGATACCGGCCGAACGCGATCCGGAGGTCGGCGGCGATGTCGCGCGCGAAGACGAGGCGGGATGCGGCGTCGCGCACAATGGGTGCCTCACCCTCGGCGAAGAGGAGCCGGACGAGGTTCCGGTTCCGCGGCGCGAGCGTCGATGGGTCCCCTAGAAGCGCCGCCCACAGCGGGTTCCACGCCACGATGTCCCAGGCGGCCGAGTAGACGCTTGCAGGGGTGTCGGAAAGTCGATCAACGTTGCGTTGGAGACTGGGCGTGATGTGGCGCGGGAGATCCCTGTCCGTTGGCACCACGGCGCCGGCGACGCGGTAAAGGTGGTCGCGCTCGTCGTGCGTGAGGCGAAGCGCTCGCGCCAGGGAGCCCAGCACCGGCGCGGAGGGCGCACGCGCACGTCCCTGTTCGAGGCGCACGATGTAGTCGACCGAGAGCCCGGCGAGGGTCGCGAGCTCTTCGCGGCGCAGCCCCGAAGTTCGACGCCCGGCACCGCCCGGCATTCCTACCGCCGCCGGGGAGACCCGATTGCGCCATCCCCGCAGCACGGATCCAAGTTCTGAGGTCATCACTCCAGTCTCCCCGCTCACGTCAACTCAGGGTGGTACGGCCAGTCCCATGGACAACCTGTGCCTCGCACTCTGGCCGGACGGCTCGCACCATCGATATATGACAATCACACTGATCACCGGCTCCAACACAGGTCTCGGCTTCGAGGCCGCCCGCCGCCTCGTGGCGCTCGGACACACCGTCTACCTCACGGCGCGCGACCCTGAGAAGGGCCGGGTCGCTGCCGTGGCCCTCGGCGCACGCTTCGTACAACTCGACGTGACCGATGACGCATCCGTCACGCGCGCTGCCTAGGAAGTGTCCGCGCCGAGGGTCAGGGTTTTCTCGGCGCTTTCGGATACACAGGAATGTTATGACACCTGCGCCCCACGATAAGCCGGCACGTTCAGAGGATGAACGGTGGCTCGTCATCAACGGTCGCCGGTGGCGCCGCACGGATCCGTGCCTGCCCGCCGATGTCGTCACGCTGCTGCAATCGCAGCTGGGTCGGGGAAGATCGAGCGTTCGCTCGGCTAAGGCGGCCGGAGACGACGAAGCCGTGGCGCTGGCGCGCCGGCGCGTGGGCATTGCCAAACACGGTCTCGGGGAGCGAGGGCCCTACTGGTGGGACGAACCTGAGGAAGCGCGGGTGATGCGGGCACGCCAGGCGCTCGAGGAGCTCACCGCGATAGACAACTGATCGAGTCCCGCGCGCTCATGCGGGAAGGAGCGGTGGCCTTGGCTTCAACCTCAATCCACCTTTCGGAATTGGAATTCGGCGGCGCGGGCGACCAAGGCACAGAGTCATCACGTTGTTAGCAGCAGGGCCGTCCTTTCAGGAGACGACGCCCAGCCTCAGCCGGTCGGTAGGTTGAGGTTGAGCGGGCGTCGACCAGTAAGTGACCATGGCGTGGATCACCGACAGATGGTCTACACTGGCCCGACCTAGCCGGTCCGCATACACACGGAGGAACGCACATGACCGCACCGGATGCGCCCGATCAGGCACACCGCAGGCCAGAGAACGTTTCCGATGAAACGATCGCGGCGCTCGGCAAACTTTCCGAAGCGTTGGAAGTCGTCGAGCACGCTCGCGGCCTTCTGTACGGATTTCACCGTCTCACGGGGAAGGCAGATCTCGCTCTCGGGGAGGCTGCGGAGCTGATGCGCGTGGCAGGCCATGGTGCTATTGCTGACGGCCTGGAGAAAACGTTGATCGGCCGAAATGTGATTGACGGCCGATGGACATTCCAGATCATCGAGGACTACGACAGCAACTACTACACCACATTCGTGGCCGCGGAACGAGAAGCGCGGCAAACGCTGGCCGAGGGCAAAAAGCACCTCTACGAGGCGGAAATGAAAGAAGATCGGCGCAGTCACGGGATGCCGCACCACGAAGCCCGGCCCCCTCACGTGCAGGGTAGTTGAACCGGGCGCTCAGTCGGCTCTCACCCACCTGACGTCACTATCGGGCGCCCTCTTGAGCGGCGTCAACACCGCTCTGGCGGGCCGTTCCCACCGGTTTAGTTCCCACGTTCGCCTTGTGAATCGGAGCACACCATCTCCCGCTGCGAGACATCGGCGTGGCGGCGACACGGGCGAGGATCTCCTCATAGCGGCCAATCATCGTCTCAAACGAGAAGCGCATAGCCGATCGACGCACTTCCCCACTATCGCACTCGAGCGCTGCACGGATGGCATCGGCCAGGGCCACTACACTCGTTTGGGTTGCCACTGCTCCGGCTAGAGGGCCGATCAGTTCCCGCATGGCGCCATTCGGCAGTGCGGCAACGGGCGTGCCGCTTGCCAGTGCCTCCACCACGGTAAGCCCGAACGGTTCCGCCCAGAGTGGGGAGGCCACGAAAACGGCTCCGGAGGCGAAGAACGAACGAAGATCCCGATGGGCGAGGTGGCCTCGATACCGTACTCGCGGTCCCAGTCGGGGGACAATCTCCGACTGAAAATAGTCGGCGTGCGATCTGGGCCCGGCGAACTCAAAGTCGAGTCCCGCTGCTCGCACGGCGTCGATCGCGAGGTGCAGGCCCTTTTCGGGTGTTATTCGTGCCGCCCACACCGCAAGCCCCGGAGTGGCTTCAATCCCGGGAGTCCACTGATCGATGTGGATTCCGTTACGCACGACCTCCACCCGAGGCAAGAACGCCCGCCAGGCCTCGGCGTTGGTAGTGGAAACGGTCACATACTCGTGGCGGTGGCTGGGGATCCAATCGGGGTCACTGATCACCGCGTTGACGTCGGACAGAGTCGGAGGGGTGTGCAGGATGGTCATCATCGGAAGGGACGGCATGAAAGAGAACGGAAGTGCGCTGAGTGAACTGTTGATGACCGCGTCGAAGTTCGATGCTTGGATCACCCCGATGCTGTGGTGCACCGCCTCGGCAAGAAAACCCGCTTGTTGCACGCGCACCCACGGGGTTGCCGTTCGAATGAATTCGAAATCCTTCGGCACAAGCTGATGGGTGATCGCCTTCGTCACAGATCCCTCCTTGGCGAAGAGGGTCACCTCGTGGCCGCGTTCGACCAGAGCGTTCGCGAGCATGGCCGTGTGCGCCTCCGTGCCGCCCTCGAACGGTTCGGCAATCGGATGATGCATGTGACTGAGAATCGCCAGCTTCACGAGCATTCCCTCACTTTGAGCCAGTCACCGGTGGCTTCGTCGAAGGTGACGAGACCACGAACCTGAAAGGCTTCCAGCCATCCCGTCATCGGCCAGAATCCCCAGCGACTCGCGAACAGCCTGCCGTTTCGAAGTATGTCCTCGAGATGCCTGATCGGGGGTGACTCAATCGAGTGGTACTGGTGGAAGGCCTCCGCACCGCCCACCCAACGAAAGGGAGTCCCGGCTCGGGAGGCAAGCCGGGCGAAATCGGTGTCTTCCGCGCCATAGCCCACGTATTCTTCGCAAAAGCCTCCGACCCGCTGCCACACCGGAGTCGTCACGGCGAAAGACAGGGACCAGAACAACGAGGGGTCTGCAGGGGCGGTCTCCCCTGGCAATAGGCGAGGGCGGAAATCGTGGAAGTGTGCGTCAGCGGCGCGTCCGGTTCCCCAGACATCCGTGCCCTCTGGCAGATAGCCGACGGCGCCGCTCAGAATGGCCTCAGGATGCAACCGAGCCGCGCTGGCGTAGGCCGAAAGCAAGGAAGCAGAGGGAACACAATCGACGTCGAGAAAGACCAGCAGCTCGGCTCCCTGCTCGATGGCATGGTGTGCGCCGAGATTTCGCGCAGTCGCCAGGGGAAGGCGACCTGGCGACGTGTGAACGTTGACGATCTGCGCCTCGGGGGCAGTCGAGGGTAACCAAGCATTCACGTCGGGTTCGTTCATTGCGACCACGACGTAGCCGTCGGGACTGGTCTCGCTGTTCCCCAGAGCGCGATGTTGATTGACCAGGTGAGCCCGCCGATTCGACACGGTGACGATCACGAAGGTCTTCATGCCGTTGGCATTCCCCGGTCGGCCGGCGCACCGGAAGCGACCGCCTCGATCACGGATGCTGCGCGCAACGAAGCGTTTCCGTCCACCCATTCGCTCCATGCCTGTCCCCCACTGCGGAGCGCCTCGTCAATGAGAGAAGCACGAGGGGCGCCGACACGTGGCGAGGAGACGACAACTGGGAATTCACTTTGGTTCAGGGCTCGTCCCAGGGCCTCTTGCTCTCCATGTGGGCGATCCTCGGGCACCAGAATCGCCGGCGTTCTACAGGCGGCAATCTCCGCCACCGCATTCTGACCGCAGTGAGCCAGCACCAACGAACACTCCCGCAGCGTGCGCTCCACCGTCGCCGCCGACTGGCCCTCGAGTCGCACCCACTCACGATCGGGCAGGGCCTCGACGCACTGGGCGACGAAGGCATCCAGCGTGCTGACACCAAGGCCACCCGATCCATTGAGAATGGCGATTCGATTGCTCTGGCGTGGAAGATCTGGTGCAACCGGGATTCGACTGATTGCCCCGACATGGTGGAATCGGGCTTCTACCGTCGGCTCGACGACGGTTGGCTTAATGCCGGCTGGCCAAGGCGCAATGATCGCCGACGCCACTCGATAGCCCACAGTGTGGGCTGCATCTGATCGATCTCCCGGCTGAGCGTAGGTCACAACTCTCACCCCGTGAAGCCGTGCCAGAACGGATACCTCCACCGACACGTCAACGACGATGACACTCGGTTTGGCGTCTCGAATCCAGGTCGACACAGCGGCCATGCGATCGCGCAAACCGTCGGAACCCAGCGGAGCCCAGTGGAAATCGCCTCCGGCACCCGGATCGACCGGAACCACATCGGTGTCCAGGGGCAAGTCAACCCAGCCGCCGGTCCACGAAGCCGGCCGACTCAGCGAGGACAGGATTGTGACCGGCTCGGCTAGGGCACCGGAAACGGCCATGGCTCGGTGAAGATGACCCGATCCACGATGGTGAACGTAGTACCCGATCATGGAACCTGAGCCGAAATCGAATTTGACATTCTTCGAAAGTAGGCGAACTCCCGAGATTTTCAAAGTTCTGCGAGTGAAGCGTGGAATTCGCCGGTTGTCGCGAGATTAATGACCTCGTTCTGTGACGGACACGCCCCGAGATGCGACTACATCGTAAGGGAATCACGCCGGGAAACAACCCCGCGAGGTTCGCTTCCGGCGCGCCCCTTTTCGAAACAGTAGATGGGCGCAATCAGAGATCATCCGAAGTCCCGATGCCACACCCGCACAATTTGAGGAGCTCATGCCATGGCCACATACGACTCACCCAATTCTGACCGTAGTCGCGAAACCAACGACCGCGATGCGTCCGTCGCTGCGGTGCCCGCCGACAACGGGCGCTCGGTCCGCGACGATGTCGTCGACCGTGAGAAGGCGCGCTTCGGCGGGATCAAATGGGGATCCGCTTTCTTCGGCTGGCTCACCGCCACCGGCACCGCCGTCATCCTCACCGCCCTGTTCGCCGGCATCGGAACGGTTGTCGGTTTCAATACAACGGATTCAGCCGATCAGGCTGCCGGAGTTGCCGCTGACAATGCCGGCACTCTCGCGTTGGTCGGCGCTATCGCTCTCGCGGTCGTAGTGTTCGTCTCCTATTTCTGCGGCGGCTATGTCGCCGGCCGGATGGCGCGCTTCAACGGCGTCAAGCAAGGCGTCGCGGTGTGGGTCTGGGCGCTCATCATCGCCTTCGTCACCGCGATCATCGGCGCCATTGCCGGTAGCCAGATCAACATGCTGGAAAACGTGAACAGCTTGCCGAGCATCCCGCTCACCGGGGGAGACCTGACCGCAGGCAGCATCATCACCGCGCTCGTCGTCGTGCTGGTCAGCCTTGCCGGCGCGATCGTCGGCGGCCTCGCCGGAATGCGTTTCCACCGTCGCGTTGACCGTGAAGGTCTCGGCCGCTAGCCCGCCGACGCACCAACCCCACCCGCGTTCGGACACCTGGTCCGGCAAGAAAGGACACTCGCATGCTTGACAACAGCAACTTGAATTCCCTGCTCGGCGCACCGATCACGGATGCCGATGGCGACAAGATCGGCACCGTTGGCCAGATCTACGTCGACCCCGACACGGACCAGGCCACCTGGGTAACCGTGAAGACCGGGCTCTTCGGCACCTCGGAAACCTTCGCTCCCCTCGAGCACGCCACCTGGGACGACGACACCCTTACGGTCCCGTTCGAGAAGGAGTTCGTGAAGAACGCGCCCCGAGTCGAGGCAGACGGTGCTCTCAGCGAAGAGAACGAGAAGGCCCTCTACACGTACTACGGCAACGGCTCGCAGTCTGCGTCCGACGCCGCCCACGCACCTTCCACCGCGGCGAGCACGGAGACGGAGGGCTACGACACGTCAGGCCCCACCACGGACGACGCGATGACCCGTTCGGAAGAGGAATTGAACGTCGGCACGCGCTCGGTCGAGGCCGGCCGGGCACGACTGCGCAAATTCGTCGTCACCGAGCAGCAGACCGTCACCGTACCGGTCAGTCACGACGAGGTGCGCCTTGTTCGGGAGCCCGTCACCGATGCCAACGTGGGCGATGCCCTCGACGGTCCCGAAATCAGCGAAGAGGAGCACGAGATCGTTCTCACCGCCGATCAGGTCGTCGTCGACAAGGAGGTAGTGCCGGTCGAACGCATCAGCCTGGGCTCTGAAACGGTGACCGAGCAGCAGCAGATCACCGAAGAGGTGCGCACGGAACAGGTCGAGCTCGTCGACCCCACCGGCATTGGAACCTCGGCCGACACCGATGGCCGCGAACCACGCGACCCGCGGGCCTCGGAGTAGCACCGAGCTCCCGCACCAGCACCGGCACCACCACCAACACGCCAGCGCACACACAACACCACCACCGAATCACCAGCACAGAGGGTGGCTGGGCAGGACCAGTCCAGCCCAGCCATCTTCTGTGCTCACCTCCCCCAACTGAAGTCGAAATGAGACCACCATGGCCCGCCTCCTCAAATTTCTCCCTGTCATCGTGACCCTGGTCACCAAGTACCTGCGCAGCCCGCAGGGGAAGGCCGCGCTCCACAAGATGCGGTCCGCGCGCCAGAAGACGAAAAACGCTCGTACGACCCGTCGCAGGTTCTGAGTCCGAAAATGGGTGCCGGCGAGCACGACCCGCAACCAAACAACGACGGGACACCCGTCGCCTCCTTTCCCGTCACCGTGACTCGCTCGGAAGAGCAGCTGCGCATTCACCTGGCGAGCGTCCCCGTCGAGCGGGTGCGGCTCGAACGGTACATCGTGTCGGAAGAACGAACGATCACCGTCGTCATCCACCGAGAAGAGGTGCGCTTGGTTCGTGAGCCGATTCTTCCGGACGAGCAGGAACAGGCCGTGTCGGCACCGGGCCTCGACCAGTACGCCGATCACACGATGCTGCTGCGCGAAGAGCAGGTGACAGTCACCAAGTCGGTCGTGCCGGTCGAGCGGGTCACCCTCGTGAAGAGCATCGTCACCGTGGACGAAGACGTAAGCCTCGAGCGCCGGAAAGAGCACGTCGACGTCTCCCGACCCGAGGCGTCGACCATCAGCCGCGAGGCTCCCTGAGAAATTCCTGTGACGGTCAAGGGAAACCTTTGCCGGGCATGAGATACGAGTATCAAGGTCCGTCATAAGGAGTATCTGTCTCGCGCATTCCCGTGCGGGACGGTATCGCATCGATGAGGAGTTCACTGTGACTGGACGCAATACTTTTGTTCGAAGCCTGCATGACCTGGGCTTGGCCGCGTGGTCTGGCGGCGCGCTGATGGGTGCCGTCGGCCTTAACGGGAGCGCGTCGAGCGCAAAAAATCCCCGCGAACGTGTGGCTCTGGCCAGCGAGGGGTGGAAGAGGTGGGCACCTGTTCAGGTGGCTGCGCTCGTCGCCCACGGCGTGGGCGGGGCAGGTCTGATCCTTGGCAACAAGGCACGTCTGGCCGGTCAGCCCGAAGGTCGTGCGAACACGATCGTGAAGCTTGCCCTCACGGGCGTCGCAGCAGGAACGACCCTGTACTCCGGCATCCTCGGCAAGAAGATGGCCGAGCACTCGGGAGAGCCCACCGACGGTACCACCGAGGCCGGGGTCAGCACGTCGGCGGAGCTCGAGGCGCTTCAGCGCCGGCAGCGCGTGATGCAGTGGGTGACGCCCGCGGTGACCGCCGTCTTGATCGTTCTCGCCGCCCAGCAGGGGGAGCAGCAGCGCCCGGCCGCCAGGTGGCTGGCTCGGTTCGCTCCACACTCCCGCTGACCAATACGGCTCGGAGTTCGAGCCTGCCGCGGTGGTTGAGCCCGCGTGTTGGTCGAGCCTGTCGATATCCCGGTGCTCCGGTCTCGACAGGTTCGACCTCCGGGGCAGGCTCGCCCACCGTTGCGATGACCAGCTCGTTGAAACCACGCAGATCGTAGCGTCAGAGCCGGTCAACCGATCGGCATGTTCAGTCGATGCTGGCTACCGTCACGGTGATGGTGTCGATGGCAGTGAACTCCGTGATGCCGCCACTCTCGGCAATCGAGTCATGTACGCGCCGACACACCTCAGTGGATGAATCGCCGCTGGCGACGCCGATGCTCGCAGCGACCCTGAGTCCGTCCTTCCCGGTGGACACGGAAACCAGGGCAGGAGTCTTGGCAAGCTCAGCGGCGGCCTCCCCGCCAGCCCCGACGACAGCGGAAACGGCCGTGGAGACCGTGGAGGCGACCGTTGCGACGACGGTGGCAACGACTGTGACGACGACAGGCGTGGCCGGGTACACAGCGGTCACCCCCGGCACGGACCTCACCACAGATTCCATTTCTCTTGCGAATTCGGCGAGATCAGTCATGGTTTTGGACTCCGCCTTCGGGCTCGGGCTTGATCAGGAAGATGTCGCGAATGGTGACGTCGATGCCCGCGATGGTGAGTTCTGTGTGGCTGTGGAGTGCGTCCAGGAGGGCGGATCGTAGATTATCGGCGAGGGTGGGGATGTTCTCGCCCCTGTAGACGTTGGCGTCGACGGTGACCGTGACCGGGACCCCCGGCGTGGTGACATCCCCGTCGAGCCGGCATCGACCGACGATGATGTTGTCGACGCTATCGCCGGCCGCGCGGAGGAGTCCGCGCACGGCACCTTCGGTGACCGAGAGCCGGGCTGTTGGCGCCGGATGCGAAATGGGGATGTCTCGCCCCGACCGGGAGTCTCGAACTATCCCGTCCAATATGGTGGTTACCCAGCTGTCGTCGCGCGCCGGCGCGCGGTCGGCCTCTTCCTGAACCATCGAGCCCATTGCCCCATGCAGCCGTTCCAAGGAGGCCAGCGCGATCCGGCAGGCCGCAGACTCGTCGACCGAGGGGTCCGCTGGCTCTTTGCCGCGGTCGAGGTAGTCGCTGAGCTCTTCGATGGTATGGCCGTCGAGGTGGTCAGGCTCGTCGTCGGCCGCGAACCATGGTGCGGTGGAGTCGGGCGTGTGGGAGGGGGTCATCGCCACACCTCCATTTCACGAATCAGGGTTTTGCGCGCTCGAGCCAGAAGGCCGCGCACGGTCGAGACCGGCAGGTCGAGCTCTTCGGCGATCTTGACGTAACTGTAGTCTGCGAACTCTTTCAGTTCCCAGCATCGTCGCTGATCCTCCGGAAGCGCCGTGAGCACCTGGGAAAGTGCCTCGCTACGTGAGCGTGCCTCCGCCAACCGCGTCGGGGAGTGATCCTCAGAAGCCGGCACGTCGACGTCGTCGAGGTTGGAATGATTTCGCCGCGCGCGGATCCGATCGATGCTCTTGTGATTGGCAATGCGCATCAGCCAGCTCTTGGCCATCGCGGGGTTCTCCAGAGTCGACAGTTTCGCCCACGCCGTGATGAAGGTTTCCTGTACGACATCGTCCGCGTCATGGCTGGATCCGAGGATGCGGGTGGCGTAGGCGCGCACTAACGGGCCGTGGCGGCGCACGAGCACTTCGAATGCCCGAACGTCGCCATCGACGGCGCGGTCCACCAGGGTGTGATCATCGGCGTACTCGAGCAGCGCCCTGCTTTTGCCGTCTGGAATGGTTGCCCTCGATTCGCAGGAAACTGTGGCGCCGGGTGTGACGAACTCGTCGTGGCATGCGACTACATCATAACCACCCAATCGCGCCCCTCCGAGGGCGGATCACCAAGGAGCGTCACTAATGACCATTCCCACTTCGTCAGCACCGACTGCCGCACCAACCACCGCCACAACGGCCACCAGCCGAGGCAAGACCGTGATCAACAACGCCGTGGTGGCGAAGGTGGCCGGCATCGCCGCCAGTGAAGTTAGCGGGGTGCACGCCCTCGGCGGCGGCGCGGCCCGGGCGCTCGGCGCCATCCGTGAAGCCTTGAACACCTCGGATGCCAGCCAGGGCATCAGCGTCGAGGTCGGCGAGACCCAGGTTGCAGCCGACATCACCATCGTCGCGGAGTATCCCGTGGCCCTGCAGGATGTGGCCGAGCGGGTGCGTTCCGCGGTGATCCGTGTCATCGAGGACTTGGTCGGCATGGAGGTCACCGAGGTGAACGTGAACATCAACGATGTTCACCTGCCGACCGATGACAAGGATGAGAAAACCGAGAAGGCCGAGGCTCGAGTTCAATGAGCACCGCCACGAAATCGGGCGCCGTGTTCGGCGCCGTCCTGGCCTTGACCTGGATGGTTCTTGGCTTCTGGCCGTTTGTGTTCGTAGCCGCGGCCATGGTGGTCGGTGCGCTCGGCGGTCGCATCATGGACGGAAAGCTGAGCGTTTCGAACCTCGTAGAGGCCTTCCGGGGCAAGCGCTCGTCATCATGACAGGTACCACTCCGACGCCACCGGCCCGCCCTGGGCCTGTGTCAACGGCCCCTAACCGCGGTCGGACCACTGTCTCACCTCGGGCCTTGAACCGCCTGGTGTGCGCGGTTGCGGCTGACGCTCTCGGCGTCAGCCCGACGACAGTCGGTGCGGAGCTCACGGACGACCTCGGCAAGCTCGCGCTCACGGTGAGCGCCCCCATCCGAATCGCCTCGCTCACCCGTGTGCAGGGAGACCCCTCGATTGTTTCGCGCACGGGGGGCACGATCGTGGCCAGGGCCGAGCAGGCGAGGCAGCACATTCAACATCGCGTGGGCGAACTGACCGGTTCCACTCTTTCCAGGGTGACCGTGCGGCTCACCGGCGCCGACATTCAACCAGAGGGCCGCGTCAAATGAGCACGTATCGTTCGACCTACCAACGCATCAGCCGGCGCGAGCTGCACTCGCCGCGATCGGTCGCAGCGATCACTCTCGCGATCCTGGCCATAGCCTGCTGCATGTGGCTCCTGGCCGAGATCACGTTGAATCTGCTCGGCCGGCCGGGCCTGCTTGCCAACCCCGCCGACATGGCCGGTGCAGTCGCGGGCATCCCATCCGCACCGCCGGTGCTGGTTGGAGGGCTCGGCGTAGTCGGCGTCCTTGTCGGGGTACTTCTCCTTGTCATAGCTGTCACCCCGGGCCGGCGGTCGCGCCACGTGCTCAAAACCCAACGGGCCGCGACCATCGTCGACAACGAGGTGATCGCATCCTCGTTGGCACGGGAAGCCGCCCGCGCGGCTGGATTGGCGCCGGACAACGCCAGGGTCACCGTGAGCCCCGGGCGAGCAACCGTGCATCTCACCCCCGCCTCGGGAACCGAGATCGACCAGCAGGCGGTGCTCGCGGCCGTACGCCATCAAATCGACACCTTCGGTTTGCTGCGATCCCTCCGAGCGATCATCACTGTTGCCCCCAACGGAAAGGTGGGCGGATGAATTCCACTAACCGCGTGCTCAACCGCGGCTTCATCTTCCTGGTCGGATTGCTCATTCTGGTCGTCGGCGCGACCCTGACCATCGTGGCGGCCGTTCCGGTCGTGCGTGAGCGCTGGGCTGCTGCGACCAGTGCCGGCGTCGACACGGTGACCCGGTGGCTGCAAGCCACTCCGATGCCCGACTTCGTCGCCCCGCTCACCGGCAGTTGGCTATGGCTGATAGCTATCGCGGCGGGCGTGTCGCTCATCGCCGCGCTAGCCGTCTTCAGCCTGCGGCAGGGCCATGGCCACACCGGCCGGCTCGCCTCCGTGAACGGGAACAACGGCGCGGTCGCTATCGAGACGAAGGTGGCGGAACAGGCCATTCAGGATGCTCTCGCCAAACGCCCGGAACTTGTCGATTCACACGTCTCCACCTATCTCGTCAGACATCGACCAACGTTGAAGGTAGCCATCACCTGCCGGCGCGGCATCTCACCCAGAGCAGCCAGCAACATTGTCGACGAAGTGCTCAGCTCGTTCGATGATCTTCTCGGCCTGCGGGTGCCCGCTCTCGTGCAGATCAGCGGCGGCTTCCGCGCTCGCACCTCACAGGGTGCCCGCCTTCACTGACGTTCCCCGACGCTAACCCCTCCCGGCGCAGGGAGATCCGTCGAAGGCTGACATCCGTTCTCGATTCACCGACGACGACCACCGATTTCAGATACGGAGCCACACCATGCCGAACCACGACGACAACCCCACGACCATGTACCACACCGGCGGCTTCCCCAAGCAGGAGCAGGATCAGCCCGGCCTTACCGAGGCAACCATGCCTCGCCCGGACCACGGCGAAACCACCTACCGTGGCGCCGGCAAGCTCACCGGGAGGCGGGCACTCATCACCGGTGGCGACTCAGGCATCGGCCGCGCGGTGGCCATCGCCTACGCCAGAGAAGGCGCCGATGTCGCCATCTCCTACCTGCCTGAGGAGCAGACGGATGCCGAAGATACGGCCGATCTGATTCGGGCCGCCGGTCGCACCGCTTTGCTCCTGCCGGGCGACATTCGCGAGGAAGCCCACTGCGTGAAACTCGTGGAGGACACCGTGGAAACACTCGGAGGGTTGGACATTCTGGTGCTCAATGCCGCCTACCAAGAAAACCGCAACGGCCTCGAAAATCTGTCCACGCCAGAGTTCGATCGAGTATTCAAAACCAATCTCTACGCGACGCTGTGGATCGCGCGCACAGCAATCCCTCACCTCTCGCCGGGAGCGTCCATCATCTCCACGTCATCGATTCAGGCATCGAGCCCCTCCCAGGCGTTGATCGACTACGCCATGACCAAGGCCGCGCTCGTCGCGTTCACTCAAGCGCTCGCCCAACAACTCGGCCCGGCCGGGGTTCGGGTCAACGCCGTTGCGCCCGGTCCCATCTGGACGCCGCTCATTCCTGCGACCTCATGGCCGGACAAGCTGCCCACCTTCGGTCTGGAGACCCCGTTGGGACGGGCCGGACAGCCGGCAGAGCTGGCCGCCGCCTACGTGTTCCTGGCCTCGCCCGAGGCGTCCTACGTTTCCGGCGCCGTGTTGCCCGTCACAGGCGGCCGCAGCTTCTGATGGTCGGGCATATCGCGGTCGCGGCGACGCACGCCGCTGGAGGTCACGTCTGCCGAGCCGACGGCTGTGAGGGCTGTCCGGTACACCTCAGCGTGTGCAGTCGCGATGACACCGCGGTGAGCCCATCGTTGGGCGCGGCGCTCCGCCCGGACTGCCCGTCGCGACATCGTCTGGGGATGCCTGAGGGTCTGCGACAGGGCAGCCGCCAGCGATCCGACCGAGCCGGGATCGAACCCGACGACCGCGCCCGGTTCATCGTGCTGGTCGAGCCAATGTCCGATCGAGGGGGCGACCACCGGAACACCCAGGTCGTAGCAGAGTTCAAGCCAACCGGAGTGCGTGCCATGCCGATACGGCAAAACGTTGGCGTCGAGGGCGGCGAGAGCACGCACGAGCTCGTCATCGGACAGCCGGGGATGCTCGAACATGGTCACTCCCTCGGCCTCGCGACACGCCTGCGCAACAGCGTCGCGGGCGGCCTCATCGCGAACTCTCGTGCTCACGTGCACTTCAGCCTGCACGTCCAATCCGCCAGCGCGAAGCATTCGAACGGCGCCGACCAGGTTCATCGTGGCTCGGCGTGCGTCCGTGCCCGCGCGGATGTCGCCCAGATGCATGCCAACGACGGCGGTCGAACGCTCGCCAGGATCGGGGACGCTCTCTGCCGACACGCTGTTGAAATCAAGGAGATGCGGATGCCGGATCACCACGGCCTCCCGCCCCCACCGCTGCGAAATCTCTCGCGCGGCACCAGTGGTGAGTGTCGTCACGACCGTCGCACCGGCTATGAGCACATCAAGGTGCTGCTCATGTCGGGTCTGGTCGAACAGCTGCGGGTTCTGTAGATCGTGCACGGTGAAAACCAGCGGTCGGCCCACCGATGCCAGAGCCTCCACGCATGAGGTGAGATGACCGACGGAGAACGACTCAAACCCGAAGTGCACATGCATGAGATCGAAAAGCCCGGCATTCGCTGTTATCCAGACGGGATCGAGCATGACCGGTGGCCACCATTCGCCGGCCGTCCTACTGGCCGGGATCACGTCGGGCAGGCTCACGAACGCCGGTGAACCGCCTGACGACCCTGCTGACAGATTGCGCACGTAGGAGTGCGAGCCAGGTACGTGAGCGACGCGGACAGGAAACACGGTGTTTGGTAACAACCTTCACGGTGAGGAGGACTCCGGGCGCCGCTTACTCGCGGCTCTATGATTCATAGCAGAAGGCGGCGTTCGAAGTTGGACGCGTGAATAATTTTACCTTCGGGCGTCGACAGCCCAGGAACGGAGTCGGAGTGGCGAACCAGCATGCGGATTGGCGCGGGGTCGAACCCGGCAGCGACAGGCCGCTGATCGTGACACACGGAAACTGCCAGGCCGAGTCGGTGCGCCGTGCAGTCGCCGCATCGGATGTCGCCACCGTGCGTATTCCGCCGGCGCACGAACTTGCCGCCGACGATCTCCCGCATCTCAACCGTTTGCTGGCGCGGGCCAGATTTTTCATCAGTCAACCGGTGCGGGACGACTATCGGGGGCTCGCCATCGGAACCCGACAACTCGCCGCACAGATGCCTGCTCATTCCACAACGGTCATGTTTCCGGTCATCCGATTCGCGGGGCTCTACCCCTTCCACCTCATTGTGCGGCCACCGAGTGACCTTGGTGCAACGCCGCCCCTGGTCGCCTATCACGATGCGAGATTGTTGCGCACGGCCTTCGATCGACGCTTCGACCCACGCTCCCCCGTGCGTCGCGTTGACCTTACAACCGAACAGGTGATGACTGTAGGGCTTCGCTCAATCGCGGAGTTGCAGCAGCGTGAGCAACGACACTCCACCGTCCTGGTCTCCGATCTGTTCACCTCCCCGTCGTTTCCGCAGATGCGCACGATCAATCACCCTGGCAACCCGGTGTGGCTGGTTGTTGCAGCACGACTTCGACGAGCGCTCCACCTTGCCGAAATCCCTGCCATGCTCGATCACCCCTTGCTCGACAGCGTGCACGCACCCCGATTGCCGATAGTCGCTGACACCTATGGCCTACCCGATTCCCCAACCGATTCGTGGCTTGTCAACGGGCATCGGGTGAGCTGCGGTGAGGTCGAAGATGCCCACCTACGGTGGTACGAGGATCACCCGGATGCCGTGGATGCCGGACTGGCCCGCCACGCCGACACCCTCCACGGACTCGGGCTGCGGTGAGCGTGCAGCAACCCGACTTCCTCGCCCCTGGTCCGTCTCGGCATGGAGTCGTTCGTTACGCGCGGGAACTGGCCCACGCGAGCATCGGGGCGGTTGCGGCCCAGGGTCGGCGCGGGCCACCACCCCGATTGCTGGAATCATCTCAGGAGTCACGATCAGGTCACCCTCTGCACCTGCACTTCACGGATCGGTTGTTCGGCGCGTCGCCCGAGGAGGCGGCCGCCAATTTCGAGCGCATCGCCGCACTCACTCCGGTTTCGGTCACCCTTCACGACGTACCCCAGCCGTCGGATGGAGTGACCAACCTGCCTCGACGACGGGAATGTTACCGCCGGGTGATCGCTGCCGCTCGTGGAGTGGTGTGCAACAGTTTTCACGAAGTCGCCCTCCTGCAGGAACTGGGCGTCATGACGGCAGGTGGTCGACCGGCTGTAATTCCCCTCCCGGCTCATCAGGCGCAGCGAGAAGCAGTAGACCCCGACAATCTTGATGCAATGGCCGCGCTTGTGGGATTCGTTTATCCCGGCAAGGGTCACCGTGAAGTCATCGACGCCGTTGCGCGGATGGGCGCCGTTCTCGACGTAGCCGCCCTCGGGGCTGCCTCGGCGGGTCATGAGGCTGACCTCATCGCCCTCGCCAGCCATGCCGAATCCCTGGGCATCACGTTCACCGCAACGGGCTACATCTCCGACGACGAGCTCTTTCGTCTGTGTCGCCTGGCTGCGGTGCCCATCGCGGCCCATCAGCACCTGTCGGCTTCGGGCTCCATCCTCGCCTGGCTCGCGGCGGGTCGACGCCCACTCGTCGCCGATTCTCGCTACGCCCGTGAAATGCAGGCACTCAGACCCGGCTCGATGACGCTGTACGCGGCGAACGCGATGGAGGCCGCGATCGTGGCTGCGCTCTCAGATCCTCGATCGACGATCCTTCCCACCGATATCGACACGGCTCCGCACCTACCCCACGTTGTGACGTCGTATCGCGAGTGGTGGAACGGTCTCGCCTGGTGACCGACAACACGCCACGCACGAGCCACGCCGTCACCGCAAACCGTTGGGACATCCTGGGCGGTCTGTGGCCAAAACCGCTGCCCGTGGTGTCAGTTGTCATCGCGCACTTCGAACAGCAATCGCAGCTCGATCGAACTTTGCTCGCGCTTGAACGCCAGACCTATCCGAACGACTTCCTCGACATGATCGTGGTAGACGATGGCTCGCGGGCGGCACCTTCGGTGCCGGCAAAGGTGCGCCTGATTCGCCAGGAGGATCGGGGATTCCGCCTCGCGGCGGCCCGCAATGCCGGTGCGCGGGCGGCCCGTGGCAGCATCCTCTGTTTTCTCGACGCGGACACGACGCCAGAGCCTGACTACGTGCGGGAGCTGACTCGCCTCCCCTCACTCGCTGCTGACGCGGTCACCGTCGGGATGCGACGTCATGCCGACCTTTCCGCCACTTCCGCCGACGGCCGGATAGAGCTGATTGCACCCAACCACGAGCTGCCGGCTCCCGCCTGGCTCACCCGTGAATACGAACGTTCCTCCGATCTGCTCGAGGTCGATCACCGCTCCTACCGTTTCCTCATTGGCGCCGTGCTCGCCTGCAGCCGTGACTTTTTTGCCGAGACGGGAGGGTTCGACGAGTCATTCACCGAATACGGCGGTGAGGACTGGGAGTGGGGATATCGTGCGTGGCTGGCAGGGGCGGTCTTCGCGCACGTGCGAAACGCGGTGGCCTGGCACGACGGCCCTGAGTGGTCGGAGCGGACAGATGCGGATGCCTCGCGTCAACGCCGAAAAAATGCCGAGACGCTGAAGCTCACCCAGTTCATCCCCGCTCGGGGCAGTGCCGGCCGGGGAGTTCGGCCTCCAACCGCAGACCTTCTGGTGGAGATCCAATCGAGCACGAGCTCGGCAGCGCTCTTCATCTGTGTGGACAGCGTCCTAGAGTCCCTTCCGCACGCCGTTGTCGTCGTGCCCGGCAATTGCCTCGATTCGCACTTCAACGACCCACGCGTTGTGAGGCGAGCCGACGCCGGCGAGCGTCCCCTCGTGCGGGCGACGGTGGCGTTTCCCCGTGCAGTGCGAGTTGATCCGGAAGTTTTCCGCCGGGAGGTTGAGCGGGTGGCATCGGGTTCCGGTGACGCTGCCGATGTCGTCGTGCGGGACTCCTCTGGCAGCATCCTCTGTGAAATACGCTCGGTGCGGGCGCGCCGGCGCAGCGCGCGCTGGCAGCGCGACGGGCTGTTCCCTACCGTTGAGGTCGTCGCTGACTGGGTGATCGCACTCGACCAGGAACCCGACCTGGAGGCATACCTCGGCGGTTGGAGCTGACGCGGGCGACGCGGATTCACGGAGTCTTCCCAGATCCAGATCCAGATTCTCACGAACATTGTGACGCTCGCCGCCGCCGGCGCATCAGCGGGACGATGATGGTGACGTACGTGCGCAGGGCTCCGGCCCCATCGATCGCCGCAGCCTCGTCCAGCTCGACGGGAATGCGTCGTACGAATTGCGAGAAGATCAGTACGGCACAGGGAACGTAGAAGGCGACGTTAGAGATAATGAGGCCCTGGTAGGTGCTGAGCCAGCCGATTGATCTGAGCATCTGACTCACCGGAATGAGCAGCACCTGCGAGAGAATCGACAAGCCGAGCACGAGCACGAGCATCCAGCGTCGTCCCAGTGGTAGTCGGCGCCACCTCCGGTGTCACAGGCGTCGGACGCCATTGGATCGACGCTGTCGGTCGGCTCGATCGCGGCCGTTTCCCACGTTCCCGACACATTCAACGTTGCCGGGGTATCGGTTGGTGACGGGGGCAGATCGTCGGTGGGAACAACGGCGGCTGCAGCCATGTGGGTGGATGGCGACCCCGGGACTTCGGGATTCAACGTCTCCGCCGCACCCAGCCCGAAGACAACCAGCGAGAAAGTGAGGACCCCCGCGCCGATCAAGCCGATCCCGAGCGCGAGTTATCTCTTCATGGAGTCATCTCTTCACGTGTCTTGAGCCACGTGCCGGTGCCGGCAGGGGCGGCGCGACTTTCCGGCCACCACCAGATCGCTGCCGCGGTGAAAAACAAGCCGAGCCCGGCGATGAGGCTGTTGCTGGCGAGATCCCACCCTGGCATTGTGAAAGCCAGCGCTCCCACCGTACCGCTGAGTGAGTGAAGCTGGAAAAGGCCGAAGTGCCCGAGTCCGAACTTGAAAGCACCATGACGAGAGCGCTCAGGACACGTGTCCGACGGCAAGACAACGCAACGGGCCCGGTAACAGCGAGGGTGGTCAACACGGCGACCGACAGGGCGGTTGCGGAGCCCGGCCGGATCTGTTCCCGAACCACGCTGAGCACGATCCGGGTCACCACGTAGAGACCCCAACCCACGCTCTCCCTCAGGAACGACGATGGCCTCGCGGCGGACATCCCTGCCCCGCACGCACGAAGGGTTCACCCCGGACGTCTTCGTCGCTGCAGTAAAGTTCGATTATCCAGTGGACGCTTCATTCTCAGTTCACCTTCTAATCGCTAATGCTGAATTGGAAACCTGATGGCAGAAATTCGCGCACGCCCGAGCCGGTCCGAGCGATTGGATGCACTCCCTTTCACTCGGGAGCATCGCGGTGTGCTCGTCGGGTCCGGTCTGGGCTGGGCTTTGGATGCGATGGACGTTGGACTCATCTCGTTCGTCCTCGCGCAACTGGCGGTGCAATGGTCGGCCAGCGACGTGGAACTGTCCTGGATCGCATCAGCCGGGTTCATCGGCATGGCCATTGGGGCCGTTCTCGGTGGCCTGCTGGCCGATCGCATCGGTCGGCGCCAGGTCTTCGCACTCACCCTCCTCGTCTATGGACTTGCCACAGGAGCCTCGGCATTGTCCGAGACTGTGGCCGTTCTCATCGCGTGGAGATTCGTCGTCGGACTCGGGCTCGGTGGTGAGCTTCCGGTCGCCTCGACACTCGTGAGCGAATTCGCGCCGCCACGTATTCGTGGCCGCATTATCGTCATCCTCGAATCGTTCTGGGCCATCGGTTGGACCGTGTCCGCAGTCATCGGGTTCCTGATCATTCCGGCTTCGTCCGACGGATGGCGCTGGGCTCTGGCTGTCGGAGCAGCCCCGGCTGTCTACGCGGTGGTCGTGCGTCTGAGGCTGCCGGAGTCGGTTCGCTTCCTGGAGTCCCGCGGCCGCCTCCTCGAGGCGGAATCGACCGTCAGACGCTTCGAAACGTCCGCCGGGATCTCGTACACCGAGGTGAATAATCCCGTTCCCCCCGCAACGACGGGTCAGAGGACACGTCTGTCCGATTTTCGGACGGGCGTCACCGCACTGTGGTCGCCTGGCCTGCGTCGCCGAACCGGGGCGTTGTGGCTGGTCTGGTTCTGCGTGAACTTCTCCTACTACGGGGCCTTCATCTGGCTCCCGACCATTCTGGTTGCCTCGGGATACTCGCTCGTTCGCTCATTCGCGTACACGCTGATCATCACCGTCGCACAACTGCCGGGCTATGCCGCCTCGGCATTCCTCATCGAGCGGTGGGGTCGACGCAGAACCCTGGCCGTCTTCCTGATCGGCTCGGCAGTCTCGGCGGCGCTTTTCGGAGCCGCCGGCGATGCCACTCAGGTGATCGGTGCTGGCATGCTGCTCTCATTCTTCAACCTCGGTGCATGGGGAGCGCTGTACGCGGTGACCCCGGAGCTGTACCCCACTCGAATCCGTGCCACGGGCGCCGGCTGGGCCGCCGGCATCGGACGGATCGCCGCAATCGTGGCTCCACTGGCCGTGCCCCTGCTGCGCGAGACGGGCGGGACAGCGCTTCTGTTCGCGGTCTTCGCACTGTTCTTCGTGATCGCGGCACTCGGTGCGCTCGGGCTACCGGAGAAGCGGGGCGAGTCGCTGGAGGACTGAACGGGCACCCGCCGTCGGTGCCGTGACCGGTGGGACACCGAGACGCAAACGGGCGCCCGCTCCCGAGGGAGAGGGCGCCCGTTTGTGTCCCGCAGGTTACTTCTTGCCCTGGGCGCGCCGCTCGGAGCGGTTCGCCGGGGCGGGCTTCGACGCGTCGTCACGCTGTCCGAAGGCTCCGCGCTGGGGTGGCCCGGCTGCAATCTCTGCCTCCGACTCCGTGACGGGGGCGGCGGTGGCCCGTCGGGCACGGTCCGTAGCCGCCTGCTGGAGCTGACCACGCTGGTTTCGCACCTCGACTCCACCCGAATCGCTCGGAGCGGTGTAGCTGAGCTTCTCATCGGCGGTCGGAGCGGGCGCGAGGCCCTTGGCCGCTACGACGGGGCCGGCAACGGCACCTGGCGCCTGGCTGACCTCGACTTCGAGGTTGAACAGGAATCCGACGGTCTCTTCGCGAATCTGGCCCATCATCTGCTGGAACATGACGAAGCCTTCGCGCTGGTACTCCACCAACGGGTCGCGCTGGGCCATGGCACGCAACCCGATGCCATCCTTGAGGTAGTCCATCTCATAGAGGTGTTCCCGCCACCGGCGATCGATGACCGACAGCACCACGCGACGTTCGAGTTCGCGCATCGCCGGGGTCCCCAGCGAGTCTTCACGGTTCTTGTAGGCAACCTTGGCATCCGAGACGATTTCGCGACGCATGAAATCGCGGTTGATCTTGCCACGGTTGCCAGCCTCGGCAACGACCTCGTCGATGGTCAGCCCCACCGGGTAGAGGGTCTTGAGCTCGGTCCACAGTGCGTCGAAGTCCCAATCGTCACCGTTGCCATCGCCCGTGTGAACCTCGAGGACCTCGTCGATGACGTCTTCAAGGAAGCGCTGTGTGCGCTCGTGCAGGTCATCGCCCTCCAGGATGTGGCGGCGGTCGCCGTAGATCGCCTCGCGCTGGCGGTTCAGCACATCGTCGTATTTGAGAACATTCTTCCGAATTTCAGCGTTGCGTCCCTCGACCTGCGCCTGGGCGCTGCGGATGGCCCGGCTGACGACCTTGGACTCGATGGCCATGTCGTCGGGAATTCCCTGGCGGCCCATCAGGCTTTCGGCAGCGCCCGCGTTGAAAAGACGCATGAGGTCGTCGGTCAAGGACAGGTAGAACCGGCTCTCACCCGGGTCACCCTGGCGCCCGCTGCGTCCACGCAACTGGTTGTCAATGCGGCGGGACTCGTGCCGTTCGGTGCCCAGCACGTAGAGGCCGCCCGCCTCGACGACCTTCGCGGCTTCCACGGCGACCTCCTCCTTGACGGCGTTGAACACGTCGTCCCAGGCGGCCTCGTAATCCTCCGGCGTTTCGACCGGGCTCAGGCCCTTGGCGTTCATCTGTGCCACGGCGAGGAATTCAGCGTTGCCGCCGAGCATGACGTCCGTGCCTCGTCCGGCCATGTTGGTGGCGACGGTCACCGAGCCCAAGCGTCCGGCCTGCGCCACGATGGCTGCTTCACGCGCGTGGTTCTTGGCGTTGAGCACCTCGTGCCGAACGCCCTTCTTGGCGAGCAGGCGCGACAGGTACTCGCTCTTCTCCACGCTCGTCGTGCCGACCAGGACCGGCTGGCCCTTCTCATGCCGGTCCACGATGTCCTCGACGACCTGGCCGAACTTGGCCTCTTCGTTCTTGTAGATGAGGTCGGACTGGTCGATGCGCTTCATGGGCTTGTTCGTGGGGATGGACACCACGCCGAGCTTGTAGGTGCTCATGAACTCAGCCGCTTCGGTCTCGGCCGTACCCGTCATGCCCGAGAGCTTCGAGTAGAGCCGGAAGTAGTTCTGCAGGGTGACGGTCGCGAGCGTCTGGTTCTCCGCCTTGACGGCCACGCCCTCCTTGGCCTCGATCGCCTGGTGGATGCCCTCGTTGTAGCGACGGCCCATCAGGATGCG
Source organism: Cryobacterium breve (assembly GCF_004402375.1). Taxonomy (GTDB): domain Bacteria; phylum Actinomycetota; class Actinomycetes; order Actinomycetales; family Microbacteriaceae; genus Cryobacterium; species Cryobacterium breve. The sequence continues at coordinate 15,057 of NZ_SOGJ01000019.1, read as the reverse complement.
CCCGGTGTGCTCGTCGACGATCATGACTTCGCCGTTCATGACGACGTAGTCCTTGTCCTTCTTGAACAGGGCGTTGGCCTTGATCGCATTGTTCAGGAAGGAGATCAGCGGGGTGTTCGCGGACTCGTACAGGTTGTCGATGCCGAGGTAGTCTTCGACCTTTTCGATGCCGGGTTCGAGCACACCCACGGTGCGCTTCTTCTCGTCGACCTCGAAATCGACATCCGGAATGAGCTTGGTCGACAGGCTGGCGAATTCGGTGAACCAGCGGTTCGCCTCACCGGATGCCGGGCCCGAGATGATCAGCGGCGTGCGCGCCTCGTCGATCAAGATCGAGTCGACCTCGTCAACGATGGCGAAGTAGTGCCCACGCTGCACCATGTCGGATGCCTGCCAAGCCATGTTGTCGCGCAGGTAGTCGAACCCGAACTCGTTGTTGGTGCCGTAGGTGATGTCGGCCAGGTACTGCTCGTGGCGCTGGGCTGGCGTCTGACCGGACAGGATGCAGCCGGTGGTCATGCCGAGGGCGCGGAACACGCGCCCCATCAGCTCGCTCTGGTAGCTGGCGAGGTAGTCGTTGACTGTGATGATGTGAACGCCGCGGCTGGTGATCGCGTTCAGGTATGCCGCGGTCGTGGCCACGAGGGTCTTTCCCTCGCCGGTCTTCATCTCAGAGATATTGCCGAGGTGTAGAGCCGCCCCACCCATCAGCTGCACGTCGAAGTGGCGAAGCCCGAGGGTTCGGGTCGAGGCCTCTCGCACGGCGGCGAACGCCTCGGGCAGCAAGTCGTCCAGCGACTCACCGCCCGAGTAACGCTCACGCAGCAACACAGTCTCGTTCTTCAGTTCCTCATCGGTGAGGTGGCTGAAGTCGTCTTCCAGCGCATTGGTGGCCTTCGCGTACTGCTCGAGACGGCGCAGCAGGCGCCCTTCACCAACACGAAGAACTTTTTCCAGAATTGAGGCCACGAATGCACTCCACTAGTCGTCACGGCGTGTGCACACGCCTGTCGTCGTTGCCGCACGCTCACAGCGTCCGGCATGCGGCAACTATAACAAGGCTAGATGGTCAGTTGCTGCGCTCGCGGGCGGACTGCGCGACCTCCCCGCGGTCAGCGGCATTCTCGTCCAGTTCGATCACGCCGTAGTCCCAGCCCTTGCGCCGGTAGACGACGCTCGGACGCTTCGTCTCCGCATCCTGGAACAGGTAGAAGTCGTGGCCGACGAGTTCCATGAAGTACAGCGCGTCGTCGACGGTCATCGGAGCCGCCGCGAAAACCTTGCGTCGGATGACGACGGGGTTGTAGACGTCTTCCGGTTCTTCGGCCGCGGGCGTTTCCGAGGTCACGACGGGGATCGCGCCGGTGCGCACCCGCTCGAGAACCTCAGCGTCGGCCGGCTTGATATCCACCACGCTGAAGTCGACGGATGCCGCGTCGTGCAGCGAAATAGGACGGTGGGCTCCGCCGCGGTGCAGCTTCTGACGGTCCTTGGCCCGGCGCACGCGCTCGAGCAGCCGTCCCAGGGCGACGTCGAACGCCGCGTACTTATCGGAGCCGTCGGCCTCGGCCCGTACCACCGGGCCCTTGCCGATCAGGGTCAATTCGACCCGGTCATTGCCCGTGGCACCGTTCTTCTCACGGTGACGACTGAGCTTGATTTCGAGAGCCAACGCCTTGTCCGCGAGACCGGCGACCTTTTCGGCCTTCTCGGTGGCATACTCCCGGAAACGATCAGTGATCCCTAGGTTTCGTCCAACGATGTTTGTTTCCATGACGACCTCCAGATCTGGCGAACCGCCCATATCCGGGCGATTATTACGCGCCTTTAGGACCACCGTAGCCGTGCAGGCCGGATAAGTCACAGCCTTTTGTCAATCAGTTTCCGATGAACTTTGGAGGGCCGGGAAACGACGCCGTGTTTCCGCCACTGTTGCGACGCCGACGACTTCACCGCCCGCGTGCAGCACGGCGCGTCGTGCCTCAAGCACGGTGGCGCCGGTCGTCAGGATGTCGTCGACGATCAGGGCGCGGAAGCCGTCGAGTCGACGCAGGGCCACCAGGGAGCCGGCACGGTTCCGGCCTCTGGCCTCGAACCCCAGGCCCACCTGATCCTGCGTCTCGGCCAGAGTGCGGAGCACCCGGGTGGCCCGGAAACCTGCACGCCCAAGCAGCAGATCTACGGGGTGGTAGCCACGGATGCGCCACGCCCGGCGCGAGGAGGGAACCGTCACGAGGTGGATGCCCGGTCCTGCCTGCTCCACATGGGCGAGGGTTGCTGCCACGACGATGCGCAGCGGCCCGGCGAGCGCGCCCGCGGCATCCGTTCGACCTCCGTCCTTGAAGGCCCCCAAAACCCGTCTGGCCACGCCGGAGTAGTCCAGAGCCGACCACACCAGAACGCCCGATCGTTCGGAGCTGTGCACCCGGGGTATGAGCGCGGCCAGGCAGGCCTGGCACAGGGCACGGTCGGGCGCACCACAGCCGCTGCACTCGGTGGGCATCACCACCGACCACGCGTCGAGGGCGGCCCGGGAGAGTGCGTCTGGGGTGCGCATCCTGCCAGCGTGGACTTTTGTCGGCCGCGTCCGGGGCCGGGCAGCCAGCCGGTGCAGAACCGGCGTCCGGGGGGACGGTGGAGGAGCTAACCGCCGATGCCCTGTTGCGTGGCCAGAAGCCCGACTCCCCCGAGGCGTTCCTGCCAGCCCGCTCCGCGCTGCACGAGAAGACCACCCGTGGAGGAGAGGGCGCGCAGGTCCCGCAGGTTGTTGCTGCCCACGATGGTGAGACTGTTCGGAGCCGACTCGAGGCGCGAGCTGAGGCCTCCGAGTTGCAGGGCCACGATACGTTCTTCGCCCGTGGGCAGCAGGGTCAGGGAGGCCACGGTGAGCTCGTCGATCCAGGCCGCGTCCACCGCGACGCCCGCGGTCTGACTCAGCAGTACCGCGTCACCCAGGGCAACCGGCGTGGTCTCGTCCCGGGTGATCGCGGCGACGACGAATCGGCTGTCGGCGCCGGACTGGAGCAGGGCGATCAGCCGGGCGCCGTCGCGGGACACGCGCAGAGACCGGATCGCGGATGCTTCCGGCCACGGGGTGGGCACGGCAGTCGCGTCACCGTTCGGACCGTAGACGAACAATTCCCCCGGACGGTCGGCGGGGAGTGACCAGACGAAGCCGTAGTTGTCGATGGAGGGCCCGATCAAACCCTGCCGCGGATCGAGCAGCACCGGGTCGTCGCCGACGCGCACACCGAAGACACCGGCTCCGGTCAGCACGGCGGCCGCCGTCTGGCCGGGTGACAGTGTGACTGAGAGCGGGCTCAGGTCGGAGACCGAACCGGACAGTCCAGCGATCGGCGTGACCGACGAGCCGCTCGCCGCGAGAAAGCCGAACTCTCCATCCCGCAGGATCAGCGCCCGAGCGTCGACGCGGGGGTTCACGGCCGGGGCGTTCGCGGTGAGCTCGCCGATGTCCTGCATATTGCGGTTGATGGTGACGGTCGCGGACAGGCCGGCCGGGAGGCTGGCCGATAGCTGGGCCTTCATCCGCTGCAGGGTGACCCTGTCGGCGTTCAGGGCTTCGCTGTTGAGATCGACCTTGGCGTCGCGGGCGATGACCTGCACGGCGTCCGCGGTGAGCGTTGTGCCTTCGGGAAAGGCTGTCACAACGGCCCCGGCGAGCCAGGGACTCGGGCCCTCGAGCAGACCATTGACGATTTTGGTCAGGGTGGCCCCGCCGCGTGGGTACCAGCGCAGGTCCGGCACGAGATAGCTGTATCCCGGGTCGAAGAAGTACAGCGCCTGGGAGGTGAAGACATCCTGGAAGATATTGCGGTCGATGACGGTTCCGTTGGGTGCTGCGCCGATGCGCCACTGGCCGCCGACCTTCACGAACTGGTAGCGCAGCGCAACCGCGGTGGACGACTCGACCTCGCGGTACTCGCCGCGGGCATCCACTTCGGCGACCGGGTTCACCGAGAACTGCATCTGCTCTTCGCCGACGGCCACGATGCTGCGCCCGGTCGCGTCGTCGACCGTCACACCGGAGTCTGGCTCCCAGCTGGTGCTGAAGCTGGGAGCCAGGAATTCCCGGGCGATCGCGTAGTCGTCGTCTGGGCTCGTCGCGGCGTCGATGAAACCGCGCAGGATCGCCTCCGGGGTGGCGTCTTTCTGGGGTCGCGACGGCAAGAAGACAGGTGCCGGGGTGGTGCCGGGCTGCACGGTCTGCCCCTCCCGCACTCCCCCGTCACGCGGGATTCCGGAACATCCGGTCAATGCCACCGCGAGTGCGACCAGCCCCGCGACCATCCGGGCGCGTCTACGCATAGTGTCCCCCCGTCTCGGAGCGACCCGTGCCACCGGCCGCGTCTGCCGGCGGCAAGGGGCTGGGCGAGCTCGTCAGAGTTCCGCGTGCCGTGCGAGGAAGGGTCAGCCGGAAACAGGAACCCTCCCCTGGGTGCGACCAGACCTGCAGCCACCCGCCGTGCACGGCTGCGTCCTCGAGGGAAATGGAGAGTCCGAGGCCGGTGCCGCCGATGGTGCGCTTGCGCGACGGGTCGGCCCGCCAGAACCGGTCGAAAACGTGGGCTATCTCCGCTTGGCTCATGCCCAGGCCGTAGTCGCGGACCGACAGGGCAACCGCGCTCTCGTTGCTGTCGACGGACACGATGATCGGCTTGCCTTCCCCGTGCTCAATGGCGTTGCCGATCAGATTGTGCATGATCCGACGGATGCGGCGGGGGTCCACGTCCGCGTCGAGGTGCCCGCCCGGGGCCACGAGGGTCAGCACCGTTCCCTTCGAATCTCCGAGGGAGCGCAAACCATCGATGGCGTCCTCGGCCAGGTGGACGAGGTTGGTCGGTTCGGTCTCCAACTGCACCGAACCGGCGTCGTACTTACTGATCTCGAGCAGGTCGCTGAGCAGGAGTTCGAATCGCTCGACTTGGGCGTGCAGGAGTTCGGCCGTGCGCTCCACCGCCGGCGGGAACGTGGACCGGTGGTCGAAGAGCACGTCGCCGGCGAGCCGGATCGTCGTCAAGGGGGTGCGGAGCTCGTGCGAGACGTCGGACACGAAGCGCTGCTGAACCTCGGACAGGTCCGCGAGTTCCTTGATTTGGCTCTGCAGGCTGTCCGCCATGCCGTTGAAGGATCGGGCCAGCGTCGCGATGACGTCCTCGCCCTTCTCGGGGATGCGCACGCCGAGATCGCCGGAGGCGAGCCGCTGACTGGTGGCCGCCGCGACGCGGATGGGGGTGACCACGAAGCGCACCACGATCCAGGTCACCGCCCCGACCAGCAGGACCAGCACCAGGCCGGCGATACCGAGGGTGCGCTGCACGAAGCCCAGGGTCGCCTCGGCGTCAGCCAGGCTATAGCCGATGTAGAGCTCGTAGTGCCCGGCGACCGGGACGGTGAGCTGCGAGCCGACGACGATCCCGGGGACCTGGCCGCCGTCATCCGTTGCCAGAGTCACCGACTGCCAGAACTGCTCGCCCCGGTTCTCCTGCACCTGCACGCGCAAATCGGACGTGATCACGCCGGTGGAGGCGCCGAACGACGAGGAGTCCTGGGGGGCCACTGTGGAGGCGTCCTGCCCGGGCGCCCGGAAGATGGCGATCAGCTGAGACGAAGATGCCGCGGTGATCAGGGTGCGGGCCGAACCCACCAGGGTCTGCACCTCTACCCGGTCGGCTGCGTCCGAGGCGTCGAAGATGCCCTGAGCGGCGGTCGTGGCCCGGTTCGATTCGACGAGAACCTGGTTCAGCCGGGACTGGAACAGGTCGTTGCCCACACTGACGGACACGTAGACCCCGACCACCATGATGGCGACTCCGGAGAGCGCGACCGTGATCGTCACGGTGCGGAACTGCAGCGAGGAACGCCACAGACCAGCGACTCTGGCGGGCCAGGAACGCCAATCCCGCCAGATGCCGCGGTTGAACCCGGTACGCCCGACCATCTGAAACCTAGCCGGCCGCGCCGGCCCGATAGCCGACCCCGCGCACCGTCATCACGATGCGAGGGTTGTCCGGGTCGTCTTCGACCTTGGCGCGCAGACGCTGGACATGCACGTTGACGAGGCGGGTGTCGGCCTTGTAGTGGTAGCCCCAGACCTGCTCGAGGAGCATTTCCCTGGTGAAGACCTGCTGGGGCTTGGACGCGAGCGCGAGCAGCAGATCGAATTCGAGCGGAGTGAGGTTGATCTGCCGTGTGCCGCGCCGCACCTCGTGCCCGGCGGCATCCACGACCAGGTCACCGATCTGCAGGCTGGCCGGCATCTCCGTTGGAACCGGGCGTAGCCGGGTGCGGATGCGCGCGACCAACTCCTTGGGGTTGAACGGCTTGACCATGTAGTCGTCGGCCCCGGATTCGAGGCCCTTGACGACATCCGTGGTGTCGGTTCGCGCCGTCAGCATGATGATGGGCGTTCCGGACTCGGCGCGGATCAGACTGCACACCTCGATGCCATCGAGGCCGGGCAGCATAAGGTCGAGCAGGACGAGGTCCGGCTTGACGGCGCGAAAGGCTTCCAGCGCCAGGGAACCGTCGGCGCAGAAGACCGGATCGAAGCCCTCAGCGTGCAGGACGATGCCGATCATCTCGGCCAGCGCGGTGTCATCGTCGACGACAAGAATGCGTGCGTTCATCAAACCGTTTTCCACTCAGTCACCCAAAAATACCCCGGTGAGTCATGCAATCACTGGCCTAAGAGTAGTCGACGACACCGTCTGATTGCTCAACGTGCTCATTAGTGTCCGAGGTATGCCAGCATAGAACTCGTGACGGACCCGCAGAACTGGCACTCCCCGGCCGATGACGCGCGCAGCAAGCCGGAGGGAGACGGGCAGAACCCGCCCGTCTGGGGTGCTCCGCCGGCCTGGACGCCCCCACCCCGACCGGGATTGATCCCGCTGCGTCCGCTCGGTTTCGGAACCCTTCTCTGGGCGCCGTTCCAGGTGTTGCGCCGCAACCCGAAGGCCACCTTCGGCAGCGCTCTGATCGTTCAGGGCGTCGTCGCCCTGGTTGCCATCGTGATGGTCGGCCTGGTCACGTACTTCGCACTCGGACGCGTGGACAATGCTCCGTTGGAGGACCGCGCCGCGCTCGAAGCCGGCGCAACCCTGAGCATCGTGCTCTCCGCGCTCGTTCCGGTGGCGTTGGCGGTTCTCGCCTCCGCCATGCTTCAGGGCATCATTGTGATCGAGGTTGCCCGCGCGACCCTGGGCGAGAAAATGCGCCTCAGTGCCCTCTGGCGTGCGGTCCTGCCCCGCCTCTGGCCACTGCTGCTGTGGACCATCCTGCTGAGCGCCGCGCTGATCGCCGCGCTCGCACTGGTGGTCGGGCTTGTCGTCCTCCTCGTCTCCCTGGGCGGTGCGGGTGTCGCGTTCGCGGTGCTCACCGGCGTCCTCGGTTCGATCGCACTCATCGCGCTCGGCGCGTGGCTGATCACGAAAACGTCGCTCGTACCGAGCGTCATCGTGCTCGAACGGCTCGGCATCCGTGCCGCTGTGGCCCGGTCCTGGTCGCTGACCCAGGGCTACTTCTGGCGCACGCTCGGCGCCCAGTTTCTAGTGGCACTGGTCGTGAACATCGTCTCGCAGATCGTGACGACGCCCCTGTCGCTGCTCTTCGGCGTCGCCACCACCCTTATCGACCCGAACGGGTCCTTCGAGGCGTATCTTCCGTCCATCCTCCTGTACGTGCTGACGATCCTGCTCGGCCTGGTGCTGGGCGCCGTCGCCGCTGTGGTGCAGTCATCCGTCACCGCACTCATCTACATCGACCTTCGGATGCGCAAGGAAGGCCTCGACCTCGAGCTGGCGCGATTCGTCGAATCCGCGCCCGGCAGCAGTGACGACCCCTACCTGACGACGCCGGCAGTCGCTCCGGACACTGCCTGGGCATGATCGGGGGTTTGTACATTCACGCGGCGCTCCGGGGGGCGATACCGGTCGAACCCGACGCGCCCGAGGCCCGGGACTGGTTGCGGGCAGAACTGGCCAAGCCTCCCTACGAGGCCGCCCGGCCGACCTGGTTCGACCGCCTGTCGACGGCGATCCTCGATTGGTTCGCCTCGCTCACGGCGCCATCCGCAGACGGGTTCGCCGCCTGGGTCCCACTGCTGGCCACCGTGGCCGTTGTGGTTCTGGTCGGTGCCGCCATCCTCATCTTCGGGCTGCCCCGGCTGAACCGGCGCAGCCGGCTCGCGACCGACCTCTTCGGGGTAGACGAACGGCGGTCCGCGGCTGACCTGCGCCGCGCAGCCCTCGCCGCGGCCTCCCACCTGGACTGGAGCCAGGCCAGCGCCGAGATGTTCCGCGCCCTGGCGCGGGGCATGTCCGAGCGCACGATCCTCGTCGTGACGCCGGGCATGACCGCGCACTCCTTCGCCGCCCGGGCGGCCGAGCCCTTCCCCGGCGAGCGGGTTCGTTTGGCCGAGGCCGCCGAGCTGTTCGACGGCGTGCGCTACCTGGGGGCGGAAGGAACCGAGCAGCGTTTCCTGGCCCTGGCAGCTCTGGAGAGCGATCTCCGCACCGCCCGGCCCATCCTCCACGAGGACCTGACTCCGACGAGACAACCATGAGTCTCCCGACGCACGCACCGTCCAAGCCTCCGGCAGAAGACGCCGTTTCCACCACACCCACTCTGCGTTCCGCGGGCCGCCGCGCACGGTTCTGGGTTCTGGCCGGTGCCGGAGCCGTGCTCGTCGCCGTAATCAGCACCGTCCTCACCGTTGGTGCGGCGGATGGTGGACCCCTTGCAGCTGACAGCGCGACGCCGATCGGAGCGCGTGCGCTGGTCGAGGTGCTCCACCAGCAGGGTGTCAGCGTCACGGCCGCCGCCAGCCTCGACGAAGCTGGCACCCTGGCATCCGCCGCCGGTGACCCCACCGTCTTCTTCTTCGACCCTGACGGGCTCCTCAGCGCCGAGCAGCTCACCTCGATGGCACAGCTCGCCCCGCGAACAATCGTGGCGTCCCCGGATTTCCTGACCCTGCAGACGCTGGCCCCCGCCGTGGGCTTCGGTGGAGTGTCCCAGGCCAAGGTCACGTCCGCCCGCTGCACACTCCCAGCCGCGGTCAATGCCGAGACGCTTTCGCCTGGCGGACCGACTCTCTCCATTCCGGCGGCGGCCGACGGACTGACCGGATGCTTCCCATCGGGAGGCGACGCCTACGCCCTGATCCAGACGGTCGCGTTCGACCGGTCCCTCACCTTGCTGGCCGACGGAACCCTTCTCAACAACGAACGGATCATCGAGGCCGGCAATGCCGCCCTCGCGCTCAACCTACTCGGGGCCGGCGACGAGCTCATCTGGTACCTGCCGACCATCGCCGACGTGCCGGGAACCGGATCAGCGTCGCTCGGCGAGCTCACTCCCGGCTGGGTCACCCCCACACTGGTGCTGCTGGTTCTGGTCACGGTGGCCGCGGCGGTCTGGCGTGGACGTCGCTTCGGCCCTCTTGTGGCCGAGAACCTGCCGGTCACCGTGCGTGCCAGCGAGACGATGGAGGGCCGCGCCCGGCTCTACGCTCGCAGCAACGCCCGACTGCGCGCCCTCGACGCGCTGCGGGTCGGAGCCGTGCAGCGCCTCGCCGGCCACGTCGGGCTCTCCCGTCTCGCTGCGCTGGACGAGGTGATCGTGATGGTCGCCACCATGACCGATCGGCCCTCCGCGGACGTGAGATCGGTGCTCGTCGACGCCATTCCGGCATCCGATGCCGCCCTGGTCGCCCTGTCCGACCGCCTCCTGGAACTTGAACGGGCCACGGCCCGCGCGACGACGCCCCTGCCACCCGGAAGAATGGACTCATGAGCACTCATACCGCTGTCGATACCCTGCGCGAATCCCTCGCCCAGGTGCGCACCGAGGTCGGCAAGGCCGTCGTCGGACAGGATGGCGCCGTGACCGGGCTGATCATCGCGCTGCTCGCCCGCGGCCATGTGCTACTCGAGGGGGTGCCGGGCGTTGCGAAGACGCTCCTGGTGCGTTCCCTGAGTCACGCGCTCAGCCTGGAGACGAAACGGGTGCAGTTCACTCCGGACCTGATGCCCGGCGATGTGACCGGCTCCCTCATCTATGACGCCAGGGTGGGCGACTTTGAGTTCCGCAAGGGACCAGTCTTCACGAACATCCTGTTGGCCGACGAGATCAACCGCACCCCACCGAAGACGCAGTCCGCCTTGCTCGAGGCCATGGAGGAACGCCAGGTCAGCGTCGATGGACTGTCACTCCCCCTGCCGGACCCGTTCATCGTCGCCGCGACCATGAACCCGATCGAATATGAAGGCACGTACACGCTGCCGGAGGCCCAGCTCGACCGTTTCCTGCTCAAGCTTGTGCTCGACGTGCCCGAACGCGACGCGGAGTTCGAGGTGCTGCGGCGTCACGCCGAAGGATTCAACCCCCGCGATCTCGCGGGCGCGGGGGTAACGGCGGTGCTCGGAGCAGACGAACTGCTGGCGGCGCAGTCGTCCGTGGCATCCGTGGGTTCAAGCCCCGACGTCCTCGCGTACATCGTCGACCTGGCCCGGGCCACGCGGAGCAGCCCATCGGTCAAACTGGGTGTGAGCCCGCGCGGCACAACCGCGTTGCTCGCCACGGCGAAGGCCTGGGCCTGGCTGAGCGGTTACGACTCGATCACCCCCGACCATGTCCAGGCGATGGTGCTCCCGGTCTGGCGGCACCGCGTGCAGTTGCGCCCGGAGGCCGAACTCGAAGGCGTCTCCGTGGACGCGATCCTGCGGGCAGTCCTCGCACAGGTGCAGGTGCCGATCTAAGTGACGCTCACCGGCCGGTTCGTTGCCCTCCTCGCGCTCGGCGTCGTGCCGATCGTGCTGTTCGGGCGCGCGTCGGAGACGGCGGCCACCGTGTTGGGACTGTGGGTGGTGGCCGTACTGGCCCTCGGTATCCTGGATCTCATTCTGGCTGGCTCACCCCGGCGGGTGGCACTTGCCCGCAGCCTTCCCTCTCGGGTGCGCCTCGGCGAAACCGTGACGAGCGACCTGTACCTGACCAACACCGGCACCCGGCGCCTGAACATGGTGGTCCGGGATGCCTGGCAACCGTCGGCCGGTGCCGGCAACAACCGCACGAAGCTGGCCCTGCCCCCCGGGGAGCGGCGTGTGGTGTCACTGCGGCTGACACCCCACCGTCGCGGGGAACGTCGCGTTGACCGCGTCACAGTGCGCTCGTTCGGGCCGCTCGGACTGTGGGCGCGGCAGGCCACTCTGCAGGCCCCCGGACAGATCCGAGTGCTGCCTCCCTTCAATGCGCGCAAGCACCTGCCCTCGCGCATCACGAGACTCAAGGAGCTCGACGGGCGCACCAGCCTGATGGTACGCGGCCAGGGCACCGAGTTCGATTCGCTGCGGGAATACGTGCGCGGCGACGACGTGCGGTCGATCGACTGGCGGGCCACGGCCCGGCACAACGACGTCATGGTGCGTACCTGGCGCCCCGAACGGGACCGACGTGTGGTGGTGCTGATCGACAGCGGCCGCACGTCGGCTGCCCGCGTCGACGACGAGCCTCGCCTCGACACGGCCTTCGAAGCATCACTGCTGCTGGCCGCGCTGGCCTCCACGGCAGGGGACCACGTCGACTTCATCGCCTACGACCGTCGGGTGCGCGGACGGGTGAAGGGCGCGCAGGGGGCGGAACTGCTCTCGCGGATGGTCGACACCATGGCACTGATCGAACCGGAGCTGATCGAAACTGATTGGTCCGCCGTTCCCGGGCAGGTGCGCGCGGTGACGAGCCGCCAGGCACTCGTCGTTCTGATCACCTCAATCGACGCAGCAGGAGCGTCGAGCGCGCTCCTATCGGTGTTACCCCAGCTGACCCGGCGCCACACCGTGATCGTGGCATCCGTCACCGACCCGACGACGCTGGCCGCCACCCACGAGCGTGGCAACCGCGAGGAGGTCTACCGTGCAGCTGCGGCGGAGCGTGCCTTGCTTGACGTGGCCCGAGTATCCGCCGCCATCCGTCGGCAGGGCGCTGAGGTCGTCACCGGTTCCCCCGCCGATCTGCCGCCTGCTCTGGCCGACCGCTACATCGCGCTCAAGGCTGCCGGACGGCTCTGACCTGCCTCAGGCCGAGTAGATCCGGGTGCTGCCCGCTTCGAATTCCGCCAGATCACCCGTTTCGCCAGCCCGCACGGCCTTGCCACCGAGCACGAGCATGTAGGCGAGGAAGACGAGCAGTGCCGCCGCACCGATCCCGATCTTGACGGGCCAAGGCCAGGGTGCCGGCGTGACGAAGCCTTCGATCACCCCGGAGACGAAGAGCACGAATACCAGCCCGATCGCAACCGTCGAGAGAGCGCGGGCATCCTCGGCCAGGGCCTGAGCGCGGGTGCGGGCTCCGGGTGCGATCCAGGCCCAGAAGATGCGCAGTCCTCCGGCAGCGGCCACGAAGATCGCGGTCAGTTCGAGCATGCCGTGCGGCAGGATGTACAAGAAGAACACATCGCCCTTGCCGTAGGCGAACATCACGGCAGCTGTGATGCCCACGTTTTGCGCGTTCTGCAACACAATGTAGGGAACGTAGACGCCGAGGATGCCGAAGGCGATGCACTGGGCCGCGATCCAGGCGTTGTTTGTCCAGACCAACCCGGTGAAAGATGCCGCTGGATTCTCCGAGTAGTAGTTCACGAAGTCTTCGTTCACCAATTTCTGAAGTTCCGCGTCAGAACCCACGGCCGCCAAAACCTTCGGGTTGCCCGTTATCCAGAACCCGTAGAGGGCGGCGACCGCGACGGTCACCACCGCCACGGCGAGGGTGAGCCAGCGGAGGCGATAGAGCGCAGCCGGAAGCTGCAGGATGAAGAACCGGGGAATCTGGGAGATCACGTTGGCGCTGGCACCCGTGAATTTGAGTCGGGCCCGGGACAGCCCTACCGACAGGCGGTCCCCCTCGAGGGTCGACCCTGCCGTCGATTTGATGGCCGACAGCTGGGTCGCCCCTGATTGGTAGCGTTCGATCAGCTCGTCTGCCTGCGCGCCGGAGAGCCGCCGCCGCTTGCCGAGCACAGCCAGGCGGTCCCACTCGGCGCGGTGCGCCGCTGAATATGCGTCAAGGTCCATCTGATCTAATAGTAGACATGGACCAGCCTGGCAAGGTGGCCGATCATGGCCAATATTCGTGGAGTGAGCAGGAATTGGTCACGGGAGAAGCCGTGGCCCTTGATGTGCGCCCAGCCAGCATCATCCTGCGTGCCGCGGGAACGATCATCGACTGGATCACGTATCTGCTCCTGTTCCTGGCCATGGCGTTTCTCGTCACCTCGCTTACGGGAGTGGCGATCGACGACACTCTCGGCCGGGCGCTCGGAATTGCGGGCCTAGTCGTCTGCATTCTCATCGTGCCCATGTCCGTCGAAGCGGCCACCGGCGGTCGCTCGTTGGGAAAGCTCGCGATCGGTGCGCGCATCGTGCGCGATGACGGTGGTGCTATCCAGCTGCGCCATGCGTTCATCCGTGCGCTTGTAGGCGTGATCGAGATCTACCTGACCTTCGGTGGCCTTGCCGCGACCACGGCATTGCTGAATGGCAAGTCCAAACGCCTCGGCGATCTGTTGGCCGGCACGTATAGCCAGCACGAACGGGTTCCGCGGGTGCCGGACCGCACGGTCATCCTCCCGCCCGAGCTGGCGGCGTGGGCCCAAACTGTCGATATTCTGCGGCTGCCCGACCGGCTTTCGCGCAGAATTGCCCAGTTCTTGATGCAGGCCGGCAAACTGAATCCGGAGACTCGTTTGCGCCTCGCCGCCAGCCTGGCTGAGGAGGCCGCCCCGTTCGTGTCACCGAAGCCCGGGGTTCCCCCGGAGGCTTTCTTGGCCGGCGTCGCCGCCGTGCGACGCGACCGGGAGTCCACCGCGCTGCAACTCGAGCGGGAACGACTGGACCGTCTGCAGCCCATCCTGCACACTCTGCCGCACAACTTCCCTGAGCGGTAGCCCTCCGGTCATGACGTTCGCCTGACCCACGCCCCTTCCCTTGGGGCCCGTGCCCGTTCCTTGGCCAGTGTCCGTGCGAATGCCGGAGCCCGTGCCGGTGCCCGGTGTCGGAAGCCGTGCCGGTGACCGTACCGATGTCGGTACCCGTACCGATGTCGGTACCCGTACCGACGCGGGTACCCGTGCCGGCGCTAGTGCCGGTCGATTATGGGCGTTCCGGCGGGGACTCTCGACCGACACCGGGAATTGTCGCCATTCTTTAGCGGTGGATGCCCCACCGAGCGGGCAACTCTCTGTTGTTGGTGCAGGTGCGCGCCCTCGCACCATGCCTGCGGGTGTGGCTAACTCAGGACATCCGTATATGACAGCGAGCGACGGCCGCGGACAGATGCGGCACAGATGCGGATGCCCGTCCCGGCCCGGCAGATCTCCTGAGTTAGCCACAACACCTGCCGGATGCCCAGCACGGAGTCGCGGCGGCGCACGCTTGTTCCCGAACCGGTCGAGAGTGCGGCCGGACCCAAGCCCGTGGCCAACTCAGGACATCCGTCGTCCACAAGCACCGGCCGCCGCTAACCAATGCGGAAGCAGCCCGGATGTCCCGACCGGGCCGGCGGGATCTCCTGAGTTAGCCACAACGACCTCTGGAAGCACAGCACAGTGGACGACAACAGGTGTGCCGGCTCTCAAACTCACCCGTTTCGTGCAGGAGGCTCTAGGCGCAGGATGTGGGAGTGGGAGAAGCGCAGAGGGTGCGCCTGCTTCCGTAGGGTGTGCCGCCACCTGCGCTGCCCTTCCTCCCGGTGCGGAGATGGCACCCTGTGCGGATATGGCGCCCTGTGCGGAGATGGCACCCGGTGCGGATATGGCACCCTGTGCGGATATGGCGCCCTGTGCGGATATGACAGCCTGTGCGGACGTGGCACCCTGTACGGATGTGGCGCCCGGTGCGGATATGGGGGTGACAGGCGGTGCCGCTTAACGGTAGAAGGCCACCTCGTGGGGTGGCCTTCTACCGTTGGCGGGTGGTGGTTAAAGCAGGAAAGCCACCCCGTGGGGTGGCTTTCCTGGTGTTTCTAAGTTAAGTCCGGCGG
>NZ_SOGJ01000004.1 GCF_004402375.1 Cryobacterium breve | reverse complement strand
TGGCACGCCACCCGCGCAGCGGCGCAGCACTCGCGCGCGGGCCCGGGCGCGGGGCCCCGCGGGGCCCCGCGAGCAAGGGCCGGCGCCCGGTGACGCCGGCTACGCGATCAGGTCGCGCATGCCTCGGTCCAAGTCCGCGAGGGTCGCCTCGGCGGCGGCCTGGCGCTCGGCGACCGTGCCGACGGTGCTGCTCGTGTCGAGGTAGACCTTGAGCTTCGGCTCGGTGCCGCTCGGGCGCACCATCACTCGCGAGCCGTCGGCCAGCCGAATCCGCAGCACGTCGCTGGGCGGGAGGCCATTGAAACCGGCCGAGAGATCGTCGATGTGGTCGACGGCCAGGTGGCCGACGAACGCCGGGGGCGTCTCGCGCAACCGGGCCATCACCCGCTCGATCTCGGTCAGGTCGGTCACCCGCACGGAGATCTGGCCCGAGGCGAAGTGGCCGAACCGGGCGCTGAACCGGTCGAGGTGTTCCGCAAGCGTGACGCCCTCGGCCTTGAGGTCGCTGACCAGGGAGAGCAGTGCCACGGCGGCGGAGATGCCGTCCTTGTCGCGCACGGTGACGGGATTCACGAGGTAGCCGAGGGCTTCCTCGAAACCGAAGATCAGGCCGGGGGCACGCGACACCCACTTGAAGCCGGTCAGGGTGTCGGTGAAGCGCAGCCCGTAGGCCTTGGCCACGGCCTCCAGTGCCGGGGTGGAGACGATGGAGCAGGCGAGGGTGCCTGTCGCGCCGCCGTCTCCGCTGACCTGCGCGGCGAGCTCCGCAGCGCGCCAGCCGAGGATGGCACCGACCTCGTTGCCGGAGAGACGTCGGTAGCCGCTCGGCGAGCCCTCGTGCGGGATCGCGATCGCGAGGCGGTCGGCGTCGGGGTCGTTGGCGATGATCAGCTCGGCGCCGGCCTCCCGTGCCGTTTGGTACGCGAGATCCATCGCCCCGGGTTCCTCGGGGTTAGGGAAGGAGACCGTGGGGAATGCGGCATCCGGAGCGATCTGGGCGTCAACGAGCGTGGGCAGGTCGAAGCCGGCCGACTCCAGAACGCGACGGGCGGTGTCCCAGCCGACGCCGTGCAGGGCCGTATAGACGGTGTTGACCTGAGCGCGCGGGCGGTGGGCCAGGCTCGCGGTCGCGTCGATGTAGGCCTGCACGACCGACTCGGGTGCGGTCTCATAGGCGGCCCGTGGCAGGTCGGGAACGTGCTCCTCGGCGGCGACGCGCAGAATTTCGTCCGCGATCGCGACGTCGTCGGGGGAGACGATCTGAGAGCCCTGGCTGGCTCCGCCCAGGTAGACCTTGTAGCCGTTGTCGTTGGGCGGGTTGTGCGACGCGGTGACCATGATGCCGGCACCGACGTTGAGGTGGCGCACGGCAAATGCGAGCACGGGAGTCGGAAGCAGGCGGGGCAGCAGGATGGCGCGCACCCCGGCTCCGGCCATGATCGCCGCGGAGTCGGTGGCGAAGACCTGCGAGTTCTTACGCCCGTCGTAGCCGATGACGACCGACGGAACCTGGCCCGGTTCGGTGTTCTTGATCAGGAACGCGGCAAGCCCGGCAGCAGCCTGACAGACGAGTACGCGGTTCATCCGGTTGGAGCCGGCGGCGATGGCGCCGCGCAGTCCGGCCGTGCCGAAGGCGAGGCGGTCGTCGAACCGGGCGTGCAGCTCGGCGAGGGCGGCGGCGTCTTCGTCGGCGGCTCCGCGCAGCAGCAGGCGCAGTTCAGCCTGCGTTTCGGGGTCAGGGTCCTGGCCGAGCCAGGCGTTGGCGGCGGCGATCACGGTGGAGGCGGCATCCGTGGGCGTGGCGTCGGCGGTACCGCCGGCTGGGTCCACGGTTACGGTGTCGATCACCATGGTGTCGGGGAGCACAACCTTGCCTGGGGCGGAGTCGTCCGCGGACGAGTGGCGGCCGCGTGCGGCGGCATCCGTGTTGGTGTTCTCCGTGCCGGTGTTCTCCGGGCCGGTGGTGTCGAGGCTCACAGTGCGGCCACGATCCGGGCCAGCAGTGCGCTGATGACGGGCTCGGCGAGTTTGCCGGCCTCGAGCACCTCCGAGTGGCTGAGCGGCTCCTGTTGGATGCCGGCCGCAAGGTTGGTGATCAGTGACAGGCCGAGGATCTCCATGCCGGACTGGCGGGCGGCGATGGCCTCGAGCGCCGTCGACATGCCCACGATGTGGCCGCCGATGACCTTGGCCATCTGCACCTCGGCGGGCGTCTCGTAGTGCGGGCCGCGGAACTGGCAGTACACGCCCTCGTCGAGCGACGGGTCGATGCTGCGCGCCAAGTCGCGCAGGCGGCGCGAATAGAGGTCGGTCAGGTCGACGAAGGTGGCGCCCTCGAGGGGTGAGTCGGCCGTCAGGTTGATGTGGTCGCTGATCAGCACGGGGGTGCCGGGCTTCCAGGTCTCACGGATGCCGCCGGCACCGTTGGTGAGGATCATGGTCGTCGCGCCGGTGGCGGCCGCGGTGCGTACGCTGTGCACGACCCGGCGCACGCCGTGGCCCTCGTAATAGTGTGTGCGGGCTCCGATGAGCAGCGCGCGCTTGCCGCTGGGCAGCAGCACCGAGCGCAACGTTCCGGCGTGGCCGGCCAGGGCGGGTGCGCTGAACCCGGTGATGTACTGCGCGTCGAGGGTGTGCGTGGTCTCGCCGATCAAATCGGCGGCCTTGCCCCATCCACTGCCCAGAGTCAGGGCGATATCGTGGCGGGCTACGCCCGTGGCCTCGGCGATCTCGGAAGCGGCGGTCCGTGCAACTTCGAACGGGTCCGTTTCTCGCGCGTCGAGCGGATTAATGTCGGTCTTCAGCATCCCTCTACTCTAATTGCCTGCCCATTTCGAAGATGTTCCGTTGGCCAATTCGACGGAGAATCTGCGAATGAGCAGCCGAAAGGGGGTGTGAACGTCCATTTTCGGCAGAATCTCCGTCGAATTGGTGGGCCGGAGGCGGGCGGGATGCCCGGGGTTTGGCGGCAGGTGCGCGGGGCGGGAGAATATGACCATGGCCTACGACTTCGAACGCAAGCAGCGCATCGCTATCCTCGGTGGAGGTCCCGGCGGTTACGAGGCGGCCCTGGCCGGCGCCCAGCAGGGTGCCGAGGTCACTCTGGTCGAGCGCGTCGGTGTCGGCGGTTCCGCCGTGATCACGGATGTCGTTCCCTCCAAGTCCCTGATCGCCACAGCCGAGGCCACGAACTCGATCCACGACGCCACCGAGCTCGGTGTGCAGCTGTTCGTGCGCGGGGAGAAGGACAAGCCCGCCCGCCCCGAGGTGGCCATCAACCTGGCGGCGGTCAACAAGCGGCTCCTGGCCCTGGCTCGGCAGCAGTCCGAGGACATGAAGGCCACCCTGCTGCGCGCGGGCGTGAACCTGGTGCACGGCCACGGCCGGCTCGACGGTGCCAGCGGCGTGATCGTGGCCACCGCCGAAGACGGCTCCGGCATCGACTTCGACCGGATCGAGGCCGACACGATCGTGGTGTCCGTCGGGGCGACCCCGCGCATCCTGCCCACCGCCATCCCCGACGGCGAGCGCATCCTCAGCTGGACCGAGCTGTACAACCTGCGTGCGGTCCCCGAACACCTCATCGTCGTCGGTTCCGGTGTGACCGGGGCTGAGTTCGCCTCCGCCTACCGAGCGCTCGGTGCGAAGGTGACACTGATCTCCAGCCGCGACCAGGTGCTGCCCGGCGAGGACGCCGACGCCGCCGCCGTGATCGAGAACGTCTTCAAGCGCAACGGCATGGTCGTGCTCAGCAAGTCCCGCGCCGAATCCGTGGTGCGCACCGAGTCCGGTGTGCTCGCCACCCTTTCCGACGGTCGCACGGTCGAGGGCAGCCACTGCCTCATCGCGGTGGGCTCAGTGCCGAACACCAAGGGGCTCGGACTCGAGGAGGCCGGCGTGCAGCTGACCGAATCAGGCCACATCCGGGTCAACCGGGTGGCGCGCACGTCGATGCCGAGCATCTACGCGGCCGGGGACTGCACGACCGAGCTGCCGCTGGCATCCGTCGCCTCGATGATGGGACGCACCGCCGTGTTCCACGCCATGGGCGACGCCGTCAACCCGATCGAGATCCGCAACGTGGCGGCGAATATCTTCACTCAGCCGGAGATCGCCACGGTCGGCTGGAGCCAGAAGCAGATCGAAGACGGCCTCACCCGCGGCAGCATCTACAAGCTTCCGCTCGCCTCTAACCCACGCGCCAAGATGATGGGCATCAAGGACGGTTTCGTGAAGCTGTTCGCCACCACCACCACCGGCACCGTGATCGGGGGCGTTATCGTGGCGCCCAAGGCGAGCGAGCTGATCTTCCCGCTCGCCCTCGCGGTCGAGCACCGGCTCACGGTCGACGAGGTCGCTCAGGCGTTCCCGGTGTACCCATCGCTGACCGGTTCGATCACGGATGCCGCGCGCGCCATGCACATCGTGCTCTGACCCTGCGGCTCGCCATCACGACACACGACAACACCCTCGTTCAGCGAACGAGGGTGGTGTCGTGGTGCAGATGACGCGGGGTCAGGCCTCAGACGGTGACGACCTCAGGGTCGACGACGGCCATCAGCACGAAACCAGAAGCCACGGTGGCGCCGACGGTCGCCCCGATGTTGCCGATGACGCCGTCCTTATGAGAGGTCAGCGGCTGTTCCATCTTCATGGCCTCGAGCACGAGCAGCAGGTCGCCTTTGACGACCAGGTCGCCCTCGGCCACGGCGAGCTTCACGATCGTCGCCTGCATGGGGGCGTGCACGGCGTCGCCGGTGGCCGCGCTGACCGCGTGTGAGCCGGTGCGGCGCCGGGGAGCGGGGCCACCCGTGTTCTCGGAGGTCGCGCCGGGCAGAAGGCGAACCGGCAGGCTGACCTCGATCCGGCGCCCCTCCACCTCGACGACAACGTTGTGGCGCTTCGCCGGGCCGGTCAGTTCTTCCGGTGACCCGTTCCAGGGCTCGATGTCGTTGACGAACTCGGTTTCGATCCAGCGGGTGTAAATGGAGAACGGTTGACCGTTCGCGGGTGCGAACGCGGGGTCGCGCACGATCCGGCGGTGGAAGGGGAGCACGGTGGGGAGACCCGCAACCTCGAACTCGTCGAGGGCCCGGCGGGAACGCTCGAGCGCCTCCTCGCGGGTGGCCCCGGTGACGACGAGCTTCGCGAGCAGGGAGTCGAAGGAACCGGAGATGACGTCCCCGGCCGTGACGCCGCTGTCCACACGCACGCCGGGGCCGCCGGAGGGTTTGAAGACGTGCACGGGGCCGGGGGCCGGCATGAAACCGCGGCCGGCATCCTCGCCGTTGATGCGGAACTCGAAGGAATGCCCGATCGGCTTCGGGTCGTCGTAGTCGAGGCGGCCGCCCTCGGCCAGGCGGAACTGCTCGCGGACCAGGTCGATTCCGGTCACTTCCTCGGACACCGGATGCTCGACCTGCAGCCGGGTGTTGACCTCCAGGAAAGAGACGGTGCCGTCCTGGCCGATCAGGAATTCGCAGGTGCCGGCGCCGACGTAGCCGACCTCCGCGAGGATCGCCTTGGAAGCGCGGTACATCTCGCTCTGCTGCGCGTCGGTGAGGAACGGCGCGGGGGCCTCCTCGACCAGCTTCTGGTGGCGGCGCTGCAGCGAGCAGTCGCGGGTGGAAACGACCACCACGGTGCCGTAGGCGTCGGCGAGGCACTGGGTCTCGACATGGCGCGGCTTGTCCAGGTACTTCTCCACGAAGCACTCGCCGCGACCGAACGCGGCGACGGCCTCCCGAGTGGCGGAGTCGAAGAGCTCGGGAACCTCCTCGCGGGTTCGGGCGACCTTCAGGCCGCGTCCGCCGCCGCCGAAGGCCGCCTTGATCGCGACCGGCAGACCGTGGAGGTCGACGAAATCAAGCACCTCCGCGGCATCCACCACGGGGTTGAGGGTGCCCGGCGCCATCGGGGCGTTCACCTTCTCGGCCACGTGACGGGCGGACACCTTGTCTCCGAGTTTCTCGATGGCATCGGGGGATGGGCCGATCCAGATCAGGCCGGCGCCGATCACGGCCCGGGCAAAGTCGGCATTCTCGGCGAGGAACCCGTAGCCAGGGTGCACGGCATCGGCGCCGGACCGTCGGGCTACAGAAAGAAGCTTTTCAATGACGAGGTAGGTTTCCGCGCTCGTGGTTCCGTCCAGGCCGTAGGCCTCGTCGGCCAGATGCGAATGCATCGAGTCGCGATCCTGGTCGGCGTAGACGGCAACCGAGAGGATGCCGTTGTCTTTGGCGGCTCGGATCACCCGGACGGCGATTTCGCCCCGGTTTGCGATGAGGACCTTCGTTATTGGGGGCACAGTGCCCTAGCTTATGGGGCAGAGCCGCACTGCTTTTGGTTCTGTCCCACAAAAACACGGACGATAAAGGTGCGGATGCCTACAATCGGCCTCCGAAATGAGCTGTCGGTCAGGCGTTGCCGCGATTCCACAGGCTCGGCCACGCGTGCCCGAGCCCGGTCACGAGCCGACGCAGCGTCGGCAGCGACAGGCCGACCACGGTGGACGGATCCCCGCTGATATGTGTGATGAACGGCGCCCCGAGGCTATCGATGGTGAAAGCGCCCGCGACGAAGAGGGGCTCTCCGGTATTGATGTAGGCGTCGAGTTCCTCGTCGCCGATGTCGTCGGCGAAGGTGACATCGGCCACGGCGACGGCGCCGACCGCCCGCCCGGCGACACCGTCGGCGTGGTCGATCAGCCAGTGGCCCGAATAGAGCTGACCGGTGCGGCCGCGCTGCAGCTGCCAGCGCTCGCGGGCCTTCGCGGCGGTGTGCGGCTTGCCGTAGATGACGTCGTCGATCACGAAGACCGAGTCGCCGCCGAGCACCAGGCCGTCGATGATGTCGCCGCTGCCGCTCAGCGCGCGGGACACGGCCTCCGCCTTGGCCCTCGCGAGCAGTTCAACGACGCGATGCGGCGTGAGCGGTACGCCGGTGGCCCGGGCGGCCTCACCAGCTACGGCATCCTCGTCGACGTCCGGGGCGACCGTGACGGGCTCGATCCCGGCCGAGCGCAACAGCATCAGCCGCGCCGGAGACGTGGACGCCAGGTACAAGCGCATGGGTTTCCTTCGATGGGGGTGTAAGCGGTGTGGGATCATCGGAGGATGGGCACCAGCAATGACATTCAGGCAGATTCGAGCGGGCACTCCGCACAAGTAGGCGCAGAGCTCGAACTCGACGTCACCAACGTAGCTCACGGCGGCATCTTCATCGCCCGGCACGAGGGCCGCGTGGTCTTCGTGAGCGACACCCTTCCGGGGGAGCGCGTGCGCGCCCGGTTGACCTCGGCCAGCCACAAGAGCTTCTGGCGCGCTGAGACCGTGGAGGTGCTCACTCCGGCACCCGAGCGCCAGCCGCACATCTGGGCAGCAGCAGCCCTTGACCGCGACCCGGTTGACCGCGCCGGCGGTGCCGAGTTCGGCCACATCGAACTCGGCTACCAGCGCGAGTTGAAGCGCCAGGTTCTGGCCGACGCACTGAAGCGGATGGCCGGCGTCGACTCCCCGGTCACGGTCGAGCCGGTTCCGGTCGGCCGCAACGCATCGCCCGGCGACGCCGCCGACGGCACCGGCTGGCGCACCCGCGTGCGGCTGCACGTCGATGAGGACGGCTCGGTGGGCCCGTATGCCGCCCGTTCGCATCGGGTCATCCCGGTCGGGGACCTGCCGCTGGCGGATCGCCTGTTGGAAGCGGCCGCGCCCCTGGACAAGATGTTCCCCGGCGCCGCATCCGTCGACATCGTCGCCCCGAGCCTCGGCACGGTGCAGATCCTTGTGGCGGAGCAGGACGACAAGGGTCGCCGCCGGCACACCCCCAAGACCCTGATCCGCGAGGTCGTCGGCGAGCGCGAGTTCCGCCTCGACGCCGCCGGGTTCTGGCAGGTGCACACCAGTGCCGCCGAGACCCTCTACCGTGCGGTGCAGGACACCATCGACGCGGATGCGTTCGATCCGCGGGCTGCCAACCTGGACCTTTACGGCGGGGTGGGCCTGCTCGCCGCCGCCGTTGGCGACCGGTTCGGCAGCACCGTGCGCATGACCAGCGTCGAGAGCGACCCGCAAGCCACCGATTTCGCGGCCGAGAACCTCGCCGAGTGGGTCGGCGCCAGTGTGCAGACCTCCCGCGTCGACCGCTTCCTGAACGCGCTGGTGCGCGATTCGAGCGCCGCCGACCGGGCCCGCCAGGCGGCCGCGACGGTGATCCTCGACCCGCCGCGCTCCGGGGCGGGCAAGGAGGTCATCGACCTGCTCGGCGCCCTCGGGCCGGCCCAGATCGTCTACGTGGCGTGCGACCCGGTGGCCCTGGCCCGCGATATCGCCCTGCTCGCCGGGCACGGCTACACGCTGCGGCGGCTGCGCGCTTTCGACCTGTTCCCGAATACCCACCATGTCGAAGCCGTCGCACTCCTGTCCCGCTAGCTATCGTTGACCTGTAGACACCGTGAGAATGTAGGAAACCGTGAATCACCCGATAGCAGCTCTGCCTTCGACCACTGATCCCGTCGATACCGCCGACCTGGGCCACCCCGTGCGCGTCGGCATCGCCGACGATCACGAGTCGGTGCGCCTCGGCATCAAAGCGGCCTGCGAGAACGTGGGCTACGAGGTCGTCTTCACGGCCCCCACGGTGCAGGAACTCGTGGACGGCATCGACGGCCGCGCCGTGGACGTCATCGTGCTCGACCTCTCGCTCGGTGACGGGTCCCGCGTCACCGACAACGTGCACCGCGCCCAGAGCACGGGAGCGTCGGTGCTCGTGCACAGCATCGCCGACCGGGTCGCCTTGGTGCGTGAGGCGCTCGCCGCGGGCGCGTCTGGCGTCATCCCGAAATCCTCCCCCACCACCACGGTCATGGCCGCCGTCGCATCCGTGGCCCGGGGCGACGTGCTCAACAACCTCGAATGGGCCACGGCCATTGATGCCGACCGCGACTTCGCCAAAGCGCAGCTCGGCCGCCGTGAACGCGACGTGCTGCACCTGTATGCGTCGGGCCTGCCGCTCAAGATGGTTGCGATGCAGCTCGGCATCGCCCACTCGACTGCGCGCGAGTACCTCGACCGGATCCGGGTGAAATACGTGGAGGTCGGCCGACCGGCACCCACGAAGGTCGACCTGCTCCGGCGCGCCGTCGAAGACGGAATCCTGCCGGGCCTCGACCCGGATGGTGGAGATGGCCGCGGCTGAGTCCGCGGTGGCCGTCCCGCCGCCGCTCGCCGGGAAGGACCCGGGCGGAGATCGACTGGACGCCGATCTGATCGGTGGACCCAAGCAGCCGCGCAACCCGATCAGCCGCACCCGGATCGAAGTGGTGGCGTCGCGATCCGTCGCCGGCGTCGGCGTGGTCTTCGCCCTTCAGGCGATGCCGATCATGCTCGAGCAGGCCCCGGTGCGGCTGCCCGTGATGGGGTCTCTCGCACCCCTGCTGCTCGGACTGTCGCTGGCGGCTGTCGTGGTGGCCGCGGTGACCAAGGTCGGCGTGCGCGCATCCGCCGGCATTGTGGCGCTCATCTACCTGGCGGCACTGCTGGCCTGGCCGCTGCTGATGCGTGATCCGACGGCCGTGCTCGACGGCAAACCGTGGCTCTGGTACATGTGCACGGTCGCGACAGCTTGCGCCGCCCTTGCCTTCCCTGTGCTCTGGGCCGCGATCTACACCTTCGCCGCGCCGATCGTCTACGGTGTGGTGCGGTCGACGCCGTCCGGCGGCGACGCTGACCTGCTGCTGTCCTCCCTTGACGCCGTCTATGCGATCCTCCTCGGTCAGGTCATCCTGATCATCATCTTCATGCTCCGGCAGACGGCGGCGGCGGTCGACAATGCCCAGACCAACGCGCTGCACCAGTACGGCAACGCCGTGCGCCAGCACGCCACCGAGGTTGAGCGCGTGCAGGTCGACTCGATCGTTCACGACAGCGTGCTGGCCACCTTCCTCGCCGCGGCCGCTGCCGGCAGTCCGAAGGCGGCCGAGCTGGCATCGGGCATGGCGGCGGATGCCCTCACGCGCCTCAACGACGCGGCCGTCGTTCCGGCCGGCGACGACAGCACGGTGCCCTTCTGCGAGCTCAGCGCGCAGATCCGTGCCGCCGCGGCACGTTTGCCGGTGCCGTTCACCATCGTCGAGTGCACGATCGACGGGCTCCGCCTTCCAGCGCACGCGCGGGACGCGATCCTCGCCGCCAGCGGGCAGGCCATGGTGAATAGCGCCCAGCACGCCGGCACGCCGGACAGCGAGCCCGAACGCACCCTCACGATGAGCGCGAACCCGCAGGGCGGCTGCACCATCGTGATCGCCGACTCCGGGGTGGGCTTCGACCCCGACGCGGTGCCGGCCGAACGGCTGGGGCTGCGCATCTCCATCCAGGACCGGGTGGCCAGCGCCGGCGGTTCCGTCACGGTGTCCGCCGCCATCGGCCGCGGCACGACCATCAGCATTGAATGGCCGGCCGATGGGGGAGACCGCGCATGATCACCGTCCCGCGTGGGCTCGTGCTCTCCCTGGCAGCCATGTTCTCGGCTTATCATGTGGTGCTCGGGTTCTACTCGCTGGGCCAGCCGCGAACGCCGCTGCCGGCCATCCTTGCGATCATCGTCTACGCAATCGCAACGGTGGTCAGTCTGTGGCCGACCAGCCCGATCCGGATGCCCGTGTGGCTGGCGTTCTTCAACGTCGCCGTGTGCGCGATGCTGCCCCTGCTGGTGGGGAGCCAACTCGACGGTTCCGTCGACAACGGCTACGCCACCTGGTACGTCGCCGCCGTCGGCACTCTGATGACCGTCACCGCCACCCGGCGACGTTCGGGGTTGGCCTGGGTCGGGGCCGCGATCCTGGTCGCGCACACGATCTTCTGGGCTGGCCCGGCCGCCCTGGGCTCGATGGGTGTCATCGGTAGCGTGGTCTGGGTGGCCGTCGCGGTCATCCTGGCGCGGGCCCTGGCGAAGGCGGGCCGCGATGCGCGGCAGTACGCGCTGGCCGAGCAGGAGGCCACCGAGTGGCAGGCAGCCCAGGAGGCGCACCTGTACGAGCGGCAGGTGCGGCTCGCCCAGACCATCCGGCTCGCCGCCCCCATGCTGCGCCGGATCATCGATCAGCACGGGGAACTGAACGCGGAGCAGCGTCAGGAGTCCCGCTACCTCGAGGCCGCCGTGCGGGATGAGATCCGCGGCCGCAAGCTGCTCAACGACGCCGTGCGCGACGCGGTCATGGCCGCCCGCCGTCGCGGTGCCATCGTCACCCTGCTCGACGAGGGCAGTATCGACGACATCCGCGGGGCAGAACTTGAATCGGTGCTCAACGCGCTGGCGGTGGCCATCGGCGGCACCCTGGCCGACACGATCATCGCCCGCACAGCCGGCGACGGATCCGCGACGGCCGTCACGGTGGTCGGCCTCAGCAGCGCGGATGCGCGACTGAGCGCGCTCGGCCAGGAATCGCCCGAACCGGAGGTCGACCTCTGGCTGGAGATCCCGCGCAACCCGGCACTGGTCTCGTCAGTGCCGAACTGAACCGGTTGCCCCGGAAATGCGAAAGGGACCAACCGTGAGGTTGGTCCCTTTCGACTCCGTGCCAGGGCGACAACCCGAATGTCACCCTGACGCGCCCCCACAACCCGACTGCTTACCCTAGTCGACGGGCCGCGGTCGTGAATCTCAGAGAGTTTCACCCGGCATAGGTAATACTCCTCGAACCGGGTCGCCATAAAAAGTCGGCATTTAGGGGGACCGGCCGTCTCGATGCGGGGTCAGCCCTGGAACCCGCGCCAGCGGCCGTTGCCGGCCGTCACGGGCGGACGGATGCCCCGCTGGCTACGCTGCCACGCGCTCTGGCCGCGCGCCGGGGCCAGCCGGAGGTTGTCGGACTCTTCGCGGACCAGGCCGTGCAGCACGGCCGACACTGCGGCCGCCTCGGTGGGCGTGACGCTGCGGGTGACGAAGCGCAGCCCGGGCACAGCCTGCTGGGAGGGATCCGCGGTGGCGTTCTCGGCGGCGTTCGCCGCGGCATCCGCCGGGTGGTTCAAGGAGGAATTCATCACGTGGGTCATGGCGCCGCCTACAGCGGAATGTTCCCGTGCTTCTTGGGCGGGAGGCTGGCTCGCTTGGTGCGCAGCGCGCGGAGCGCCTTGGTGACCGCCACCCGTGTCGTGGCGGGCTCGATGATGCCGTCGAGCTCGCCGCGCTCGGCTGCCAGGAAAGGGCTGGCCACGTTGTAGGTGTACTCGTTGGCCAGGCGGGTGCGCACGGCGGCGACATCCTCGTCGGCGGCTTCGGCTTTCTTGATCTCGGCGCGGTACAGGATGTTCACGGCACCCTGGCCGCCCATGACGGCGATTTCCGCCGTCGGCCAGGCCAGGTTGATGTCGGCGCCGAGCTGCTTGGAGCCCATCACGATGTACGCGCCGCCGTAGGCCTTGCGCAGGATGACCGTGACCAGAGGCACGGTCGCCTCCGCGTAGGCGTAGAGCAGCTTGGCACCGCGGCGGATGATTCCGGTCCACTCCTGGTCGGTGCCGGGCAGGAAGCCAGGCACGTCGACCAGGGTGAGGATGGGAATCGAGAACGCGTCGCAGAAGCGCACGAATCGGGCCGCCTTTTCGCCGGCCGGGATGTTGAGCGTGCCGGCCATGGCGCTGGGCTGGTTGGCGACAATGCCGATGGACCGTCCCTCGACCCGGGCGAAGCCCACGACGATGTTCGGTGCGAACAGCGGCTGCGTCTCGAGGAAGTCTCCGTGGTCGACGATGTGCTCGATCACTGTCTTCACGTCGTAGGGCTGGTTCGGGGAATCGGGGATGATCGTGTTCAGCTTGAGGTCGGCATCCGTCGTCTCCAGCTCGATATCGCTGTCGAAGACGGGCAGGTCGGCCAGGTTGTTATCCGGCAGGAAGCTCAGCAGGGTGCGGGCGTAGTCGAGGGCGTCGGGTTCGTCGCTGGCCAGATAGTGTGCCACCCCGGAAATGGTGTTGTGGGTGAGCGCGCCGCCAAGCTCCTCCATGCCGACGTCTTCGCCGGTGACGGTCTTGATCACGTCGGGGCCGGTGACGAACATCTGGCTGGTCTTGTCGACCATGATGACGAAGTCGGTCAGGGCGGGAGAGTAGACCGCGCCGCCGGCGGCCGGGCCGCAGATGATCGAGATCTGCGGAATGACGCCGGAGGCGGCCGTGTTGCGGCGGAAGATCTCGCCGTACTTACCGAGGGCGACGACGCCCTCCTGGATGCGCGCTCCGCCGGAGTCGAGGATGCCGACGATGGGCACCCCGGTCTTCAAGGCGAGGTCCATCACCTTGATGATCTTCTCGCCGGCAACCTCACCGAGCGAACCGCCGAAGATGGTGAAGTCCTGCGAGTACACGGCCACCTGGCGACCGTGGATTGTGCCGGTGCCGGTGACGACGGCGTCGCCGTAGGGCCGTTTCTTCTCCATGCCGAAGGCGTGGGTGCGGTGCCGCACGAACTCGTCGAGCTCGACGAAGGAGCCCTGGTCGAGCAGAAGATCGATGCGCTCCCTGGCCGTCATCTTGCCCTTGGCGTGCTGTTTTTTGATCGCCGCCTCTCCGCTCGCGGTCACGGCTTCGTGATAGCGCAGCTTGAGGTCGGCGAGCTTTCCAGCCGTCGTGTACAGGTCGGGGCCCGTGAGGGGCGAGTTCTCAGTCACGCGGTTCACTCTACCGGCCAGTCCCTGCCCCCGATCGTTGACGATTCTCTACAAAAACCGGCCGGTTTGCTGGTCGGCTTCCCCACTCCGTGTGGCTAACTCCGGAGAATTCTCGGATTCGGGCTGCAATTGTGCCATTCGAGCCGGTATTCGGGAGAATTACAGGAGTTAGCCACAGGGAGAGAGTCACATGGAGTTTCCGCTCAGCCGCGAGGTCGTGCCGCGTTTCGAGTACCTGGCCGAGACCGGGTCGACGAACGACGTTCTAGTCGCCCATGCGACGGGCGAGGATGCTGCGGCCTGGCCCGACCTGTCGACGGTCGTCACCGACAACCAGACGCGC
This sequence comes from Cryobacterium breve, assembly GCF_004402375.1. Lineage (GTDB taxonomy): Bacteria > Actinomycetota > Actinomycetes > Actinomycetales > Microbacteriaceae > Cryobacterium > Cryobacterium breve. The sequence goes on along the minus strand of NZ_SOGJ01000004.1, from coordinate 72,383 downwards.
GGTCGCGGCCGAATGGGTCGAACCTGGCTCGCCCCCACCGGCAAGTCGCTCGCGATCTCGGTGCTGCTCCGGCCCAGGACCGGGGACGTCCCGCTCCCGATTCCGCGCTTCGGCTGGTTCCCCCTGCTCGCCGGGGCGGCGATGACCCGGGCAGTGCGCGAGGTCGTCGAGGCGAGCCTGGTGGCCCGGGTGACCGAGCTGGGCGAGGACGCACCGCGGCACGAGGTCACCCTGAAGTGGCCCAACGACGTGCTCATCGATGGCTACAAGGTGTCCGGCATCCTCTCGGAGCTGCTGCCCGACGCGCGCGGGCTGGTCATCGGCACCGGACTGAACGTCACCCTCGACGAGCACGACCTGCCCACCCTCACGTCCACCTCGCTGATGCTCGTGACCGGCGCGGCCCCCGACCCGGACGCCGTGCTCGCCCGCTACCTCTCCGAACTGCGAACCCTCACCGAGGATTTCCTCGCGGCCGGCGGCGATCCGGTGAAGAGCGGGCTTCTTCAGACGGTGACCGAGCTGTGCGGCACCCTCGGCGGGGTCGTGCGGGTGGAACTGCCCGGCGGCACTGATCTGGTGGGTACCGCGGTCGCTCTCGACGCCAGTGGTCGACTGATCGTCGAAGACCAGTCGAATGGCGAACTGCAGGCCGTCGCCGCCGGGGATGTGACCCACCTGCGGTATTAATGGACTATGACAAATACAGCGGGCTTCGGCACAGCCGAAGTGCTTCCCCCGGCCGAACTGGTCGTGGCCGGGCTCCGGCCGCACGCCAGGGTGCTGTTCTGGCCCACTCTGGCGCTGCTAGCGGTTGTCGGGGCCACCGCATACTTCTTCGGTTCCCTGCCGGAGCCGTGGCAGAACACAGCGCTGCTGGTCGTGGCGATCGTGCTGGTGCTGCTGCTCTGGCTGCTGCCGCTCGCGTCGTGGCTGAACAACCGTTACACGATCACCACCCGGCGCATCATCTTCCGGCATGGGTTCTTCGTGCGCACCCGCCAGGAACTGCTGCACAGCCGCGGCTACGACGTGACCGTGCGCAAAAACTGGTTGCAGTCGATGGCCCACTCGGGTGACGTGCTGATCAACGCTGGGCTGGAGCAGCCACTCGTGCTGAAGGACGTGCCGAGCGCCGACCTGGTGCAGCAGGTGCTGCACGACCTGATGGAGTCCTCACGCACCCTGATCGGCTCACGCCGGCAGGAACAGGCGGCGATCACCGGAGAGACCACGCGCTGGGGATCCCGCTAAGCGGCGAGGGCCCTATCCAGGGCGGCCGCCGCCTTGCGCTTCGGGGAGAACACCCAATGGCGGTAGAGCACGAAGCGGAAGGTCGAACCGAGGAACAGGCCGATCACGTTCGACGAGATGTTGTCAGCCAGCAGGCTGGTGTAGCCGAGCAGGTAATGGCTGACCCACAGGCAGGCGAGGCCGATGCCCATTCCAACCAGACTGACGGCGAAGAACTCGGCCCCCTCGCGCAATGTGCGCGACTGCCGGTGCGCACCGAAGGTCCAGTACCGATTGCCGAGCCAGTTCACGAGGATGGCCAGCGTGGTCGATACGACCTTGGCGTAGATCGGCCCGGCGTGCATCAGCGCCGGGTCGAAGACCGTCGTGCGCAGCAGGTTGAACACGGCGAAATCCACGATGAAGCCGACCAGACCTACGGCGCCGAACTTGCCGAGCTGGCTGGCGAAGGCCATCAGGCGTGCGGACGTGTGAGGAGAACTCGGCATGCATCCCTCCGGATGATGGGCAAAGATAGAAGTCGAGAACCCGAGTCTACGGCGAGGCCCAGCCTGCCGCCTGAGAGAACCCGTACCGGAGAATGACCGGTCGCAAGGATTGTGGTGGAGCGATGAATACGACTGTGGGCGTGATCGGCGGTGGCCAGCTGGCCAGAATGATGATTCCGGCGGCGGTCAATCTGGGCATAGACATCCGAGTGCTGGCCGAGAACGAGGGTATGTCGGCGGATCTGGCGGCGGTGCAGGTGGGCGACTACCGCGACCGCGACGTGGTGCTGGCCTTCGCCGACACCGTCGACGTCGTCACGTTCGACCATGAGCACGTTCCCCAAGAGATTTTGCGCGAGCTCGTGGCCCGGGGCGTGGCTGTGCATCCGGGGCCCGACGCCCTGCTCTACGCGCAGGACAAACTGCTGATGCGGCAGCGCCTGACCGAGCTGGGGCTGCCCGTGCCCGACTGGTCGCGCGTGGAGAACGCCGCCGAACTGGGCGTTTTCCTGGCCGCGCACAACAACCGTGCGGTGGTCAAGACGGCCCGCGGCGGCTACGACGGCAAGGGGGTGCGCCTGGTCACCCACGAGCACGAGGTGGACGACTGGTTCGCCGCGCTCGCCGAAGACGGCAATGACGGTGCCCTCCTGGTGGAGGAGCTCGTCGAGTTCCGCCGCGAGTTGGCCCAGCTGGTCGCGCGCCGCCCGTCCGGGCAGATCGCGGTGTGGCCCGTGGTGGAAACCGTGCAGCAGGGTGGCGTGTGCGCCGAGGTCATTGCGCCGGCGCCGTCGTCGGCGGGTCGCCTGGCCCAGGCCGCGGCCGACATCGCCGTGCGCATCGCCGAGGGCATCGGGGCCACCGGCATGCTGGCTGTCGAGCTGTTCGAGACGACGGATGAGCGCATCCTGGTCAATGAGTTGGCGATGCGCCCGCATAACAGCGGTCACTGGTCGATCGAAGGATCCACGACGAGCCAGTTCGAGCAGCACCTCCGGGCCGTGCTCGATCTTCCCCTCGGCGCGACCGACGCCAGAGACCCATGGACGGTCATGGTCAACATCCTCGGCGGACCGGCCGAGGGTTCCTTGTCCGCTCGCTACCCGGCCGTGTTCGAGGCCTATCCGGCAGCCAAGGTGCACACCTACGGCAAGGATCCTCGGCCGGGCCGAAAGGTCGGCCATGTGACCGTCGGCGGCGACGATTTGGACCTCGCCGCCTATCAGGCGCGGGCCGCAGCGGCAATCTTTCAGGACTGACCAAATAGGATCGAACCCGTGACAGACAACCCTGTGCCCGAATTTGCTCCGCTGGAAGCCGCTGCGACGCCGCTTGTGGGTGTGGTGATGGGCTCCGACTCCGACTGGCCCGTGATGAGTGACGCGGCTCAGCTGCTGCGTGACTTCGGCGTTCCGTTCGAGGTGCAGGTCGTCTCGGCGCACCGCACCCCGGAGAAGATGATCGCCTACGGCCAGAGTGCCCACGCGCGCGGACTCCGGGTGATCATCGCCGGTGCGGGCGGCGCCGCCCACCTGCCCGGGATGCTTGCGGCCGTGACGACGCTGCCGGTGGTGGGCGTTCCCGTGCCGCTCGGCCGGCTCGACGGCCTGGATTCGCTGCTCTCCATCGTGCAGATGCCGGCCGGGGTGCCCGTTGCCACCGTCTCCATCGGCGGCGCGCGCAACGCCGGCCTGATCGCCGTCAAGGTGCTGGCCATCGCCGACGACTCCCTGCGGGTCAAGCTGCTCGGCTACATGGAGATGCTCGCCGCCCAGGTCGAGCAGAAGAACCGGGACCTTCAGAACAAACTATGAGTAGCGCACGCACGCCGATCCGGCATCCGGATGTCGGGTCCGTCTCGGTCATGACCAAGCGGGCCTGGTGGCTCGTCGTGCTCAATTTCGTGCTGCCCGGCTCCGCCCAGGTGCTGGCCGGCAACCGGAGGCTCGGCCGGTTCGGTCTGCGGACGACCTTCACACTGGTCGCCCTCGCGGTCGTTGTCGGCGTGGTCTTCACGCTCTGGCCGGCCGCCGTGCTCACGGTCCTCACGAACTCGATCGGGCTCTGGGCCGCCGCTGCGCTGCTCGTGTTCCTCGGCGTTGCCTGGCTCATCCTCAGCCTTGACACCCTCCGTCTCGCGCGCCTTGTGCGGGCCGCTCCCCGGGCCCGGCCCGTGATCGCCGCCTTCACGACCGTGCTCATGGTCGGCGTGGTCGGCGCGGCCGGCTACGGTGCCTACCTGGCGACCACGGCCAGCGGACTCCTGTCGTCGGTCTTCGTGGCCGGCCCGACCGAGCCGCCCGTGGATGGTCGTTACAACATCCTGCTGCTCGGCGGCGACGCCGGACCGACCCGCGACGGTCTGCGCCCCGACAGTATTTCCGTGGTCAGCATCGACGCGGAGACCGGCCAGGCCAGCATGATCGGACTGCCGCGCAACCTCGAGGACGTGCCGTTCTCGCCGGGGCCGCTCGCCGACCTGTACCCGGAAGGGTATGGCGCCATCGACGGCTGCGAGGTCTCCGCCTGCATGCTTAACTCGGTCTTCACCGAGGTGGAGGTGAAGAGCCCGGAGATGTACCCGGATGCGGTGGCCCAGGGCAGCGAGCCTGGCATCGAGGGCATGCGCGACGCCGCCCAGGGCGTGACCGGGCTGACGATTCAGTACTACGTGCTGATCGACATGCAGGGCTTCTCCGACCTCGTGGACGCGCTCGGAGGGGTTGACATCAACGTCGACCACCGCGTGCCCGTGCACACCGATGAGACGTTCACCGAGGTGGCCTTCTGGTTCGAACCCGGCATGCAACACATGGACGGTTACCACGCCCTCTGGTACGCCCGCTCACGCCACGATACGAGCGACTACGACCGGATGGTGCGTCAGCGGCAGGTGCAGGAGGCGATCCTGGCTCAGGCGAGCCCCGCGAACGTGCTGACCAAGTTCCAGGCCGTGGCATCGGCCGGGACCGAGGTTGTGAAGACCGACATCCCCCAGGGCATGCTCGGCTACTTCACCCACCTCGCGTCGAAGACGAAAGCGCTTCCGATCCAGTCGGTCGAGCTGATCCCGGAGAACGACGTCGACCCGGAGGATCCCGACTTCGACGTCATCCGTAGTCTGATCAGCGCCGCCCTGGCTCCGCCCGTGACGGAGGAACCGGCACCGTAGCACGGGGCGTCGCTACAGGTCGGCGTGCAGCAGCCAGACCCGCTCGGCGGAATCGCGCCAGGTGAAGGCCCTGGCCCGGTCGCTGCCGACGATGCGCAGCCGGTTGGCGAGGGTGGCGTCGGTCAGCACCCGGTTCACGGCCGCGGCCAGCCGCTCGGGGTACCCCGCGGCATCCTCTCGTTCCACGGCCAGGCCTGCGTCGCCGGAGGCTTCGATCAGGGCAGGGGCGTCCGAGTGCACCACCGGGGTGCCCAGGTGGAACGCCTGGATCATCGGGCCGGCGAAGCCCTCTTCCAGGCTGGGGTAGACGAAGACGGATGCCCGGGAGATGACCACGGCCAGCTCCTCGTCGGTCAGCCCGCTCATAGCGCGAACCCGACCCCAGGGGAGGCCGGCCTCGTCGGCCACGGAGGCCATGTCGAGTTCACCCCAGGCGGCAGGCCCGAGCACGATCAGCGGCAGATCCGGGCCCTCCGGTAGACCGAAGGCCGTGATCAGCGCCGTGATCGCCTTGCGCGGCTCAAGCGTGCCGACGGCGACGATGTAGTCGGACGGCAGCGCCAGACGTTCCGCGATGATCTCGGTGGCGGAGGAGTTCGACGGCAGGCGCAGGCCTGCACCGACACCGCCGCCGATCACACGCACGCGGTCGCCGAGGTCGATGATGTCCGCGAGTTGGTGGGCCACGGCATGGCTAGGCACCACGACCGCATCCGCGTGTTTGCGCGCGCGTTTGACCATGACCTTCGTCCAGGCGACTGTGGTGGGGGTCAGCGCCTCCGGATGCGTCCAGGCGAGCACGTCGTGGATGGTGACGGCCACCTGGCTGCCGTCCTTGACGATGTCGTGCCGGCGCAACGGCGCCAGCAGCGACGGGGCGTGGATCATGCCTGAACCGGAGGTGTTGGCGAGGCCCAGCTGCCAGGCCCGGGCCAGCTCCCGCCGGGGGAGCGTGGTCGTGTGCAGGCTGCCCAAACCCGGCAAACTCGCCTCGATTCGGGCGTAGTGCTCCGCTGGAGACGACGACACAATACCCTCGACGTCGCAGTCCGCCGGAGCCGTTGCGATCAGGGCTCGGGTCAGTTCTTCGGTATAGCGACCGATGCCGCCCGGGACCGGCGCGATCATCTGGTCCAGGACGACTCTCAGTGTGGTCATCGGTCCGCGAAGATCCCCTGCTCGGCTGCCGCGGCCAGCGCTTCGCGCCAGTCACGGATGGGGGCAAGGCCCGCGTCAGCCCAGGTGTCGTGCCCGAGCACCGAATACGAGGGACGCGGAGCCGGGCGCACGAACTGCGAGCTGTCGGTGGGGGTGACCCGCTCCGGGTCGAGGCCGGCTGTGGCGAAGACGGCCCTGGCGAAGCCGAACCAGCTCGTCACGCCCGAGCTGGTGCCGTGGTAAATGCCGGCGGGGGCGCCGGAATCGAGCAGGGCGACGATCTGGGCGGCCAGGTCGGCGGTCCAGGTGGGCTGGCCGACCTGGTCGTCGACGACGCTGAGGGTGTCGCGGGCCGCGGCCAGCTTCAGCATGGTCTTGGGGAAGTTCGGGCCGTGCTGACCGTAGAGCCAGGCCGTGCGCACGATATAGCTGCCCGCCGGGTGTTCCTGCAGCACGAACGCCTCACCAGCGGCCTTGGTGCGGCCGTAGGCGGAGATCGGGTTGATCTCCGTGTCCTCGGCGTAGGGCTCGGTGGCGCTGCCGTCGAAGACGTAGTCGGTTGAGACCTGCACGAGCTTGGCCCCGGTGGCGGATGCCGCCAGCGCCAGGTTCCGCGGGCCGGTCGCGTTGATCGAGTACGCGGCATCCTCGTTCGTCTCCGCATCGTCCACCTTGGTGTACGCGGCGGCGTTGATCACGACGTCGTAGCCGGTGACCGCCGCCAGAACGGCGTCCCGGTCGGTGATGTCCAGTTCGGCGCGGTCGAACGCCGTGACGACGCGGCCGGCGAGAGCCGCCTGCAGGTCGCGGCCGAGCATCCCGGCCGCGCCGGTGATCAGGTAGCGGGTCATCAGCTCAATGCCGCACGGGCCTTGAGCGGCTCCCACCAGGTGCGGTTGTCGCGGTACCACTGCACGACATCCGCGAGCCCCTGCTCGAACTGCACGAGGGGTGCGTAGCCGAGTTCGGCCTGGATCTTCGAGATGTCCACGGAGTAACGCAGGTCGTGGCCTAGACGATCGGCGACGCGGTCGACGTAGGACCAGTCCTTGCCGGTCGACTCGAGCAGCATCTCGGTGAGCTCCTTGTTGGTCAGCTCGGTGCCGCCGCCGATGTTGTAGATCTCACCGGCGCGGCCGCCGACGAGCACCATGGCGATGGCGCGCGTGTGGTCGTCAACGTGCAACCAGTCACGGATGTTGTTGCCCTCGCCGTAGAGGGGAACGTGCAGGTCGTCGATCAGGTTGGTGACGAAGAGCGGGATGACCTTCTCCGGAAAGTGGTACGGCCCGTAGTTGTTCGAGCAGCGAGTGATCGAAATGTTCAGACCGTGCGTGCGGTGGTAGCTGCGGGCGAGCAGGTCGCTGCCGGCCTTGGAGGCCGAGTAGGGGGAGTTCGGCTCGAGTGCGCGCTCTTCGTTCCACGAGCCCTCGGCGATGGAACCGTAGACCTCGTCGGTGGAGACGTGCACGAACCGGGCCAGATTGTGGCGCAGGGCCGCGTCGAGCAGCTGCTGAGTGCCGAGCACGTTCGTCTCGACAAAGATCGACGCGTCGCGCACGGAGCGGTCAACGTGGGATTCGGCGGCGAAGTGCACGACCGCGTCCAGGGAGGGAAAAAGCTGGTCGAGCAGTGTGGCGTCACGGATATCGCCGTGCACGAACGAGTAGCGCGGGGAACCGGCCACCGGGGCCAGGTTCTCGAGGTTGCCCGAGTAGGTGAGGGCGTCGAGCACGACGACCTCGGCTCCTTCGAGGCCAGGGTAGGCGTCTTCGAGGGTGCGTCGAACAAAGTTCGAGCCGATGAAACCGGCTCCGCCGGTGACGAGGATCTTCATATGGAGGTAACCGTTCCGTTTGATGAAAGTGCCCCCGCGATTCTACCGGTACGCGCTTGGTAGACTTCCTCGCGTGAAGATCCGTGAACTCTCCATCCCTGATTCCTACGAAATCACTCCTCAGCAGTTTGGGGACGACCGGGGGGTTTTCCTCGAGTGGTACCGTTTCGACCGCCTCGAGGAGACGATCGGGCATCGCCTCGACATCGCCCAGGCGAACACGTCGGTATCCAAGCGCGGTTCCGTGCGCGGCATCCACTTCGCCGACATCCCGCCGAGCCAGGCCAAGTACGTCACGGCCACGCACGGCGCTGTGCTCGACTTCGTCATCGACATCCGGGTGGGCTCCCCGACCTTCGGCCAGTGGGACAGCGTTCTGCTCGACGACACCGACCGACGGGCGATCTACATCGCCGAGGGCCTCGGCCACTGCTTCGTGGCGCTCACCGACAACGCCACGGTCAGCTACCTCGTCACCGCGCCATTCAACCCGGGCCGCGAGCACGGCATCAACCCGCTCGACGCCGACATCGGACTGGTCTTCCCGCCCGAAGCCGGCGAACTGCTGTTGTCCCCGAAAGACACGGATGCCCCGAGCCTGACCGAAGCCGCTGCCAGCGGCATTCTGCCCACCTGGGCTGATGCCCGGGCGTTCTATACGTCCCTCAACGAAGGAAAGTAACAATGCGCGGAATCATCCTCGCCGGCGGCTCCGGTACCCGGCTGTGGCCCATCACCAAGGCCATCTCCAAGCAGCTGATGCCCATCTACGACAAGCCGATGATCTATTACCCTCTGTCGACGCTGATGATGGCGGACATCAACGAGATCCTGATCATCACCACGCCCGAGTACAACGACCAGTTTCGGGCGCTGCTCGGTGACGGGTCGCATCTCGGCCTGCGGATCGAGTACGCCTCGCAGCCGTCCCCGGACGGGCTCGCCCAGGCGTTCATCATCGGTGAAGAATTCATCGGGGACCAGAGTGTCGCTCTCGTGCTCGGCGACAACATCTTCCACGGCGCCGGCCTGGGTTCGGCCCTGCGCGGCAACGCCGACCTGGTGGGAGCCCGGATCTTCGCCTACCACGTGAGCAATCCCACGGCCTACGGAGTGGTGGAATTCGACGACAGCATGACCGCGCTGTCGATCGAGGAGAAGCCGACGAAGCCGAAGAGCAATTACGCGGTTCCGGGCCTCTACTTCTACGACAATTCGGTCGTCGAGATCGCGAAGACCATTGAGCCCAGCGCCCGCGGTGAGCTTGAGATCAGCACCGTCAACGAGCGCTACCTGGCCCAGGGCAACCTGAATGTGCAGGTTCTCGACCGAGGCACCGCGTGGCTCGACACGGGCACGTTCGAGTCCATGATGCAGGCGTCCGAGTACGTGCGCGTGATCGAAGACCGTCAGGGTTTCAAGGTCGGCTGCATCGAGGAGATCGCCTGGCGGGCCGGCTGGATCTCGAGTGCCGAACTCGAAAGGCTGGCGGAGCCCCTCCAGAAGAGCGGATACGGGCGTTACCTGACCGGGCTCATCGCCACGAACGACTGATCAGCCGAGCCGGCCGGTGCGGGCCAAGACGCGGGCCCGCACTGTCAGGCCGAGTTTGAGCGCCCAGCGCACGGGGGCCAGGTAGGAAGCCGAGTACTTCTTCTCGAGGTAACGGTAGGCGCTGTCATGGTGGGCGCGCACCATCTTGCCGGACTCGGTGCTGGTCGAGTGCGCACCGGTGTGTACTACGGATGCCGCGGGGGTGTAAACGTTCGTCCACCCGGCCTTGCCCATCCGGTAGCCCAGATCGACGTCTTCGAAGTACATGAAAAAGCCCTCGTCGAAACCGTTGAGCTCCTCGAACGCGGTGCGGCGCACGAGAAGACAGGCTCCGGACAACCAGCCGACCGGGCGGCGCACGTCGGACCCCTGGCTCTCGGCTCGGTACGAACGGCTCCACGGGTTGTCGGGCCAGATGCGGGCGAAGAGCGCATGCCCCACTCCGTTTCGGAGCGAGGGAAGTTGCCGACCCGACGGGTAGGTGCTGCCGTCCGCGTTGAGAACGCGGGGCCCCACCGCTCCAACGTGGGGGTCTCCGTCCAGTTCTGCGAGCAGTGCGGTGACGGTCCCCAGCCCAAGCTCGACGTCGGGGTTGGAGATCAGCACGTATTCGAAACTCGCCGGCAGGGATGCCACTGCCGCATTGATGGCACCGCCGTAGCCGCGATTCTCAGGAAGTGCGAGCAAACGGGCACCGTGGGACTGGGCAATTTGCGACGTGGAATCGAGGTCTGCCGACATGTTGTCGGCCACAATGACGATGAGGTCGTCTTCCTCGCTCAGCTTGACCGACTCGAGAAAGCCCGTCAGCTGCATGCTGGAGTTGTAACTGACGGTAACCACAACTGTGGCATCGAGAGGAGATTTAGACATGAATGCCAATCATACTCGTGGCAATCACCGTGGCTGCAGCGCATGTCCATACCCGGCAATCGTCACTTGATAGGCTGAAGTCGATACCCGGGATCTGATGACGATGGTTTTTGTGACTGCAATCTAGGAGAGTCTTTTTGAACGTGTTCGGCAGAAGTATTCGCATCCTTCGCGAGCACGGACCACGGGTCTTTGCGAGCAGGGCCACGAACATCGTGCTCCGCCCGGTGCGAGTGATTGCGGCAGAAGGTCCGCGGTCGTTCGCGGCACGGAGCCTCGCAAAGGCCAGTCAGCGGCTCACGAGGCACAAGCCGGTCATCCTCGTGAGCAACGATGATGCAGCGAAAGTTGATTGGACGCAGCCAGCTGATTGGCAGGCAAACCCGATCTCGGTTCAGGACGGACCAGTTGAAATAGCGTGGATCATGTCGCCCCCCGGGTTGGAAAGCGGCGGTCATCAAAACCTCTTCCGCTTCATCGACCTCGCGGAGAAGGCCGGGCACAGGTGTTCGATCTACCTGTATACGACTAGTAACCACCCCGTAAGTATTCCGGAAATCCGGGGGATGCTGCGGTCCGCTGCCGCCTACCCCGAAGTGTCCGCGAGCATCAAAATGTACAATCCGAAGGCTGGAGTGAAGGCCGGGACGCAGGCCATCTTCGCGACCGGATGGGAGACCGCGTACCCGGCTTACCTCGACACGTCGAATGCACGGCGCTTCTACTTCGTCCAGGACTACGAAGCGAGCTTCTACCCCCTTGGTACGGAATCTCTGCTCGCCGAAAACACGTACCACTTCGGGTTCCATGGGATTACCGCAGGCGGCTGGCTTGCCCACAAGCTCTCGACGGACTTCGGCATGGCCACGGATCACTTTGATTTCGCTGTGGACAAGACGCATTACAGCGTGACAAACCTGAGTCGCCGCTCAGAAGTATTCTTCTACGCTCGACCTGTCACGCCTCGTCGTGCGTTCGAGTTCGGATTGCTCGCGCTGGCCGAATTCGCTCGTATAAAACCAGACGTGCGCATCAATCTCGCCGGCTGGGACGTCTCGAACTGGGAGATTCCGTTCGCCTATACCAATCTCTCGAGCCTAGATATCTCCGAACTCAACTCGGTCTACAACCGCTGCGCGGCGGGCCTGGTGATGTCCCTGTCGAACATGTCTCTTCTCCCGCTTGAGTTGCTGTCGAGCGGAGTCACACCCATCGTCAACGACGGCCCCAACAACCGGATGGTGTCGGAGAACCCGTTCATTGAATACGTCCCGGCGTCACCGCTTGCGATTGCCCGCAAGATGGCTGAGGTCTTCGACCATCCGGATGCCGTGGCGCGGTCGATCGCGATGTCCGAATCGGTTGCGCAGAATGATTGGGCAGATTCCGGCATCCAGTTCATGGAAGCGTTTGAGAGGGTCATGCGTGGCTAAGACCCTGGTGATCGGTGGGAACGGGTTCATCGGATCACACCTCGTCGATGCCCTGTCGTTGGCCGGTCACGACGTGACGGCATTTGATCGGTTCAGTGCGTCGGATCCGGTGTTCTCGGCAAAAAACGTCGCGGTGTTGCCAGGTGAGTTCCTGAGCCGGGCGGACCTGGACTCTGCTGTTCGGGGTCAGGACTACGTCCTCCATTTTCTTTCAACGACGACTCCGGCGACTGCGGAGAGTGACCCGACACTGGACATTCGCACGAATATCGCGCAAACGGTCGAATTGCTCGAGTCGTGCGTGGCTGCGGGAGTCAAACGTTTCTATTACGCGTCGACCGGGGGTGCAATCTACGGCCCACAGGGCAAGGCTGATTACGCTGAGACGGATCGCGCATTGCCGATTTCGCCATACGGCATCGGGAAGCTGTCGATCGAACACTATCTCCACTACTTCAGGATCAAACACGACCTGAAGTCCACGGCGCTGCGGATCTCGAACCCCTATGGGACTCGGCAAAAGGCGAACAAGAAGCAAGGCTTGATTCCGATCGCGCTTCGGCAAATCGTTCTGGGGCGTCCCGTGATCCGGATGGGTGACGGGTCCATGGTGCGGGACTACGTCTTCGTCGAGGATCTTGTTCAGATGCTCACCCCGATGGTTGGTGTCGAAACGGAGTTCGATCTCTACAACATCGGCAGTGGGGTGGGGCATTCCGTCAGTGAGATCATCGACTCTCTGCGCCGGGTGACTCAAATCGATTTTGGCATCACGGAACTCCCGATCCCTCCAACGTTCGTCGATCGAGTCGTTCTCAACACTGACCGGTACCGGTCCGAGTTCGGTGCGTCGCGCCTCACCGCGCTTGACGACGGCGTTCGATTCACATTCGAAGAGATAAGAGCTCAGACCCATGACTGATCAGCCACTCGTCACGGTCGCGATCCTGACATACAACGGCGAGGTATACCTTGAGCGCATACTTCAGCAGGTCACAACTCAACACATCGATGGTGACGTCGAAGTGCTAGTTGTCGATTCAGGGTCGACGGACTCGACGCTCGAAATAGTCCGCAAGTTCCCGTCGGTACGCCTGCACGAGATAGCGAACTCAGAATTCGGTCATGGTAAGACAAGGAATCTGGCCGCTCGTCTGGCGCAGGGTGAGTTCATTGCCTTCCTCACCCACGACGCGATTCCCGCGTCGGCGCACTGGCTGAAAGAGCTTTTGGCGCCCTTCGCTTTCGATCCGCGAATCGTCGCCGTCATGGGTAAGCAGATACCGCGCGCCGGCTGTTTTCCGCTGCTCAAGTACGAGATTCAGGGGGTGTTTGCCGGATTCGGCCCCGATTTCGGCACGTCGATATTCTACAAGGATGACTTCGTCCAGAGCGAAGGGGTGCTGAACGCGATCAGCTTCTACTCCGACGTCAATTCGGCGACCCGCCGTGATTTTCTCGTCAACACCTTGCCCTATCGCGACGTTCGGTATGCAGAGGATCAGCTCTTCGGCAAGGATTTGATTGAGGCGGGATATCGCAAGGCGTACTCGGGTCGCGCCGCGGTGGAGCATTCCAACGACCTAACTCTCGCTGAATATCGGCGCCGGATCTTCGACGAGACGGTCGGGCTTCGCCAGATCGGGTTCGATATCCCGGTTCTGACGCGCGCAAACCGGTCACGATTGGTCGCCCGTGGAGTCGTGGGCGACACTTTGAGAATACTGCGCGATCGTGACTTCAGTTGGAAGCGAAAGCTGTACTGGCTCCTGGTGAATCCGGTCTATCAGGTGCAGAAGTGGAACAGCTATCGAGCCTCGACGCTCGTGGACTTGGCTGACGAAGAGGCACTGCGGTCAGGGTCGCTGGAGCATCTGCGTAAGTCTGCGTAGCGCTCTGCGCAGGGGAGCGGGCACGGCTAGGCCGAGGCTCCACCACAGGGAACCGGTAACGGCGGTCAGGGAATCTTCGCTCTGAGCCAGTCGGGACTCAAGGTCGGCGATCCGGGCTTCCTGTGCATCCTCCCGACAAGCCGCGGCCTCTGACGCCTCCTGCGCCTCATGGGTCTGTGCCTCAGTTTGCGTCATCATTGCGAGTCGAGCCGATTCACTGCCGGCCAGGGTCAGGTCGCGATCGCCGATGACCTGCTGTGCTTGCGCGAGAAGGACTTGTTCGCGGATCAGTGATGTCGAAGGACCCTCAAATGTGCTTGGCGCACCTGATTGCCCCTGGTTCCGGCTCAAGATGCCTTCGTAGCGGTCAAAGGCCCGCGAGAGCGCCGCGGAATCGTTCTCAATGGCCCCCGTGAAGTCGAAGACCTCGGTATCCATCCGTTCGATCATGTCCCGGAGTTGACTGCGGTCAGCAACCACATGCGCCGCCAGGCCTCGATCCTCGAAATAGTTCTGAACCTTCTGCTGGAAAATCGAAGCAAATGGGATGTTCTGGCTGTAGGCGAAAATCGAAGCATGCAGAGACGAAACGATGACACGGTCCATCTGCCCTATAACTGAATGCAGTTGGAGGGGATCGAGAGTATCGAGAAAGATCGAATTCGCTTTGTCGAACGGGAGGTGGCGCATAAAAGTGGCATCACCGTTGTAGTGCGTGAACGGGATGTAGACCTTCTTGTGCGGGATGGAGTTGAGCAGTGGAATCAAATTCTCGATCTGACGTAGCGAGTGGGGGACCATGTGAATCCCCACGAGGAGGTCACCGGGGTCGACCCCCGGAATCTCGTAGTGGTTGCTCTGGAGCAGTGTGGTTGCGCACGGGACGATTTCCGCCTCAGGCACCCACCTGCGCAGCACCTCAACTTCACGTGACGACCGCGCGGACACGTAGGCGTAGTCCTTCAAATAGTCCAGTCCGCCCGCAGTGCCCCACACGCCGGCGCTGTTCAGAATGTGGGCACCGGTTTGACGAAAGACGTCGTAGAGACGGTCTCCGGCTGGGCGGATGAGCTCGCCGCCCCCGATTATCATCTGTTCGGGCATCCGTTCGCCGAGTGGATCAACGATCTTCGCTGATATCCCACGCCGGGCGAGGACCTGGGCAGAGGCGATTCCGATTGCAATGTCCCCAGTGTTGAGACTGATGGAATCGAAAAGTAAGTTACCAGTCAGGGGAGTCACTGAACCAGGGGCGCGAGCGTGAGCGTTGGTTTCAACCTGATCAGGCCCATGCCATAGTCATCCGTAGGTATGTCGAATGAGGCTGCGCTGTTCTTCCGGTCGAAGTTCTCGCCGGTGGGCAGGCCGAGGCCGACACTGACCAGATATTTCCCAGAGCCGAGGCGAATGTCGGGCAGAGTAAGTTCGATCACGTGTTGACCGACACTCGTCGGCAGTGTCACGTCCATACCGAAGCTGTCCATCGCGTAGAGGGTCATCCCCAGAGTGGTCTCGATGGATATCCCTACGCCCCATCCGGTAATGGATTCCACTACATTCACCAACACCTTGACAACGACATTGGTGTGACCATCGTCGGTGTTGGTTTCGGCTTCCACTGAGGCGATATTCAAACGTGCGGTCGCCGTGGCGGTGGGCAGCGACCGAATCTTGTTGATTCGATCCGCTTCATAGCCATCGCGCAAGATTCGGATGCCCTCGGCCGGATCCCCGTCGTGAACCATGGAGCCTGCGTGCAGAACAACGACCCGGTCACAGAGGCGACCTACCTGGTCCGAGGAGTGGCTGACCAGGACGATTGTGCGACCTTCTGCCTGGAACTCCGCAATCTTATCCATACACTTCCGCTGGAATGGCTCGTCACCGACTGCCAGTACTTCGTCGACGAGCAGAAGATCAGGATCCACGTGCACCGCCACCGAAAAAGCCAGCCGAACGTACATGCCGGAGCTGTAGAACTTGACCTGGGTATCAATGAAATCTGAGATGCCAGAGAACTCGACGATGTCGTCAAAGTTTCTATCCGTCTCGAACTTGTTGAGTCCGAGGATGGCCGCATTGAGGTACACATTTTCGCGGCCCGTCAGGTCGGGGTGGAATCCCGCGCCCAGCTCGAGCAGTGCGGCCATGCGACCGCGGCGGACAACCGTGCCCGTCGTCGGCTGGATAATCCCACCAATCACCTTCAGCAGTGTGGATTTCCCGGAACCGTTATGCCCAACGAGGCCGACAGTCGACCCGCTGACAATATCAAGGTTCATTTCGCGGAGCGCCCAAAAATCCCGGACGTGCCGACGTGAGCGACCAAACGTGGTCAACCGTTCCTTGACTGACTTGTCCTTGTGCAGAACGAAGCGCTTGGAAACATCTTGCACCCTCACGATAGTGGGGAGATCGTGCATGCTGGCAACTCTTGGGGGATTACTCATAGCTACAACTCCTGCGCAAAATTACCCTGCAGCCGCGAGAATACGCGCTGCCCGACCCACAGCAGCGCGATGCTGATGGCGAGCGAAATCCACAGGCGAAGTGCAAGATCCGGCGGCCAATTCGTCTCAGTTGTCTGTGCTGTGCCGTCGATCCAGAATGCCTTCTGCATGCCGAGCACACTGAGGGTGACGGGGTTCGCCAAGTAGACCTGCTCCAGAAATGTTCCACCGATTGCTTTGTGAACGAAGGAGAACGAGTAAACAATGGGTGACGCCCAGAACGCCACGGTGAGTGCTACCTCGACAAGGTGCTGAAGGTCGCGCAAATATACCGTTGAAGCAGCC
The DNA here is from genome assembly GCF_004402375.1 of Cryobacterium breve. Lineage (GTDB taxonomy): Bacteria > Actinomycetota > Actinomycetes > Actinomycetales > Microbacteriaceae > Cryobacterium > Cryobacterium breve. The sequence goes on along the minus strand of NZ_SOGJ01000004.1, from coordinate 55,927 downwards.
AGCACGATGGCCACCGCAGTCCCGAATACTATGACGTTCGCGAGGGCCAGTGGGGCGTAGGCAAGATCAGTCGTCCACGGAAACTTGCCAAGGACAAGAGTCGCCAGAATCAGGATGACGAGCTGCAGTGAGAAATTGAAAAGGGCCCCACCAACGCTAGCGAGAGGGAATATCTCTCGGGGCAAGTAGACCTTCTTGACGAGACCAGAGTTGTTGACAATCGACATGGTGCCGCTCGACACGATCTCAGTGAACAGGCCCCACACAGTGAGGCCGACAAAAACGAAAATTGCAAAACTTGGAATGTTCCGAGCAACGCCCAGGACCTGCCCGATAGCAAAGTAGTAGACGAGGAGCTGGACCAAAGGCCTGACTAAGCTCCACAACACGCCCAGTGAACTGTCCTTGTACCGGGCCCTGATTTCACGCTTCACAAGCAGGGACAGGAGTTCTCTGTGTGCCCAAACGTCCCGCACAGAGGAGAAGGTACCTGTCACGAATCCAGTGGACTGACCAACCGGTACAAGTGGCTCCTGCTCAATGCGCAAAGCACGTTCTTGGGCGCTGGCCCTGATCATAGACAACTTTCGTTCATGTTGATATTAGGAATCCGTCGAGTCTAGGCGATATTGCTGAGAGTGGTGCCGGGGCGGGTGGCAGAAAAATTTAGTGGGCCAGACGTTGGTTAATGGGTCCGACCTCGGCCTGTTATGACTGACCGCGTGCACATCGCTCGCGGGGCCCTGCCAAGCAAGACATTCAGGCCGACGCGAAAATATCCAAGGATTGGAAATATACGTGCGAGTGGTTGACGAGAAACGTGAGTGCTGCCCAGTATTCTTATGCAAGCCGAACAATCGGCCAGAAGCTACGGGGGAAGCGCAATGGGGACCCTTGGGCTTCGTTTGAATGCGGTCGCACTCGCTGCGCTCATTGCGGTGGGTTTGCTGGGATGCACAGACGCGACCATCGCCGGCAGGACCTCTTCCTCGTCTGGCAGCGATCCGGAGACACGGGGCACGGAGGCCAAGGGGAATTCGGAACCCTCGACCCCGGCGCCCCCAGAAGCGGTCATTGTCGTGGCCGGCGTCGATGTCGACGGCACGAACGTGTCCGCCTCTGGATACGTGTCCGGCGTCATCGAGTCAGGCGGGGAGTGCACCTTCATATTCGCCCAGGGTGATTCCGTCCTCAGTGCTGTGAGCGAATCCTCGTTGGACCGCTTGAGCACCTCGTGCGGGACCATCCAGATCCCCAGCGCGGACTTCTCCCGCGGCAGCTGGACCGCGAGCCTTGAATACAAGTCAGTTACCGTTGCGACCACGTCGCAGCCCATGAGTCTGGAGATTCCATGAAACGCCGGCGCTTCATCGGAATGACAATTGTCGCGACCCTGTTGGGTTCGCTTCTCGGCTTCGTGGGAACGACGAGCGCTCAGGCAGCAGACGGCCGCCAGTTCGACCCGGGGAACATCATCAGTGACGCCGTGTTCTTCGACGGCGGCATCATGAACTCAAATGATGTCCAAGCTTTTCTCAATTCCAAGGTTTCGACCTGCCGGTCGGGATACACCTGCCTGAAGGACTACCGACAGGCAACCCCCACCAGAGCAGGCGTATCCGGGGCATGCGCCGCGTACGGGGGCAGGTCGTCCGAAAGTGCCGCGGACATCATCGCGCGTGTCGGCGTGGCCTGTGGGATCAGCCAGAAGGCCCTGATCGTTCTGATTGAGAAAGAGCAAGGCCTGATTACCGATGATTGGCCGTCGGATCGGCAATACAGGAGCGCCACGGGCTACGGCTGCCCAGACACAGCCGATTGTGACACGGCCTATTACGGCTTCTTCAATCAGGTCTATGCTGCGGCACTTCAGTTCAAGTACTACGCAGCCAACCCCACCCGTTGGAATCACATCGCGGGGCGCGTGAACAACATTCGGTTCCACCCGAATGCGGGCTGCGGAACGAGCCAAGTCTTCATTCAGAACCAGGCGACTGCGGGTCTCTACAACTACACTCCGTACCAGCCGAATTCGGCGGCGCTCGGGAACCTGTACGGATCGGGGGATGGGTGCAGCTCCTATGGCAACCGTAACTTCTGGCGGATGTATTCCGACTGGTTCGGGTCTCCCATCAACGCGAGCAGTCTGCTGCGAACCAACTCGAACGCTTCGGTCTACCTGGTCTCGGGCAGCAATAAGTACCCAATCGCTTCCATGGGAGTACTGAATGCCCTGAGCCCGCTGGGTCAGGTCGGGTATGTCTCCCAGTCTTACTTGGATTCATTCACCACGAAGCATGTTGTCGGGAGAAGCCTCCGCGCGCCAGGAGGAACGATCTACTTTTATGACGCGGGCATCAAGCTCCCGTTTACCTCCTGCACTCAGGCGGCCGACTACGGAGCATCCTGTGCTGCCGATGGTTACGTTCAACTCACGCAGCCTCAAATCGACGCATTCCACCCCGGCCCAGTGCTGGGCCCGGTCCTCGGCACCGTCGAGGGAAGCCGTTACTACATCTCGGCCGGGACTAGGCGCGAAATCCTTGACGATCGATCGCAGATCGAAGCGGGCGTTCCCCTTGGCATGAACGTCCTGACTGAAAATGCGGTCGCTCACCTTACGCTGGCAGCTCCGATCGTTCGGGATTCTGTTTTCGTGCAGGCTCGATCCACATCTGACTACAGCATCGTGGCTTCGGGCCAACGGTCCGCCGTTTCAGGCTCGGGTAAGGCCTCAGCTGGGCTGCCTGGTCGGAGCGCCGGGAGCTTGTACGCATCCAGCCTGAACATGGTGCCTTCTTCGGGTGCCGACTTCAATGGCGTGCTGCGGTCGCCCGGCTCATCGTCCGCACAGATCGTCTCCGGTTCCGGACGCTTTGAGTTGACACCGGGGGCAGGTGGGTCTGGATCTCTTCCTTCGACCGCCGTGAGTCAAGAGTTCGTCGATTCCTACGCTCCGTTGGGCAAAATCGACGTCGGATCGCTAATCAAGTCTCCGGACAGTGGCACGGTTTTCCTTGTCATGCAGCAGGATATTCGGCCGATTGATTCCTGGGCCGCCCTGCTGGCTCTGACACCCGGGGGAGGCTCGCCCGTTATCTCCACGGTGTCTAGCGGATTCGTTGCAGCACTTCCTCAGGGCGTCGTTGCCCTGTACCCGGGGGCCTTGGTTCGCTCCGCAAATGATGCGACGGTCTACCTAATTAATGGAGTTACAAACCGCATTCCATTCAGCAGCTTTGACATACCCAACGAAGCGGGTTTCAAGACTTTCGCCTTCGTGTCAAGCGAGCGGCTCGCGGCATACCCGCTGGCTCCGGAGAATATGAGCTTCGGAATCACTTGTGACTCCAAGAACTACGTCGCGGCTGGGGGAAGCCTGCATCCTTTGACGGAAGAGATTGCACCGCTATATCCATTCAAATTCACCGCTCTCGACAATTTCTCCTGCCAGAACACAACGATTGGTTCACCTGCAACCAAGTTCATCCGCACGCCGGATGGCTCGATCTACTTGCTGGATGCCGGTCAGAAGCGCGTCGTGAATTCAATGGCCCGGTTCGCAGAACTTGGGGGATCGGTCGGTTGGTTGAGCGTATTGCCCTCGTTTGCAGGTGCTTTACCTACGGGACCGGTGGCCTAAGGACACCATGCGGCAATGGGCCCGACATGTGAGTGACTCCTCCACCCGCCCGCACAATCGTGCGGTCGGGCGAGGTGGGGCGGAGTTGCGAACACGACGAGCCCGGCGCACCCCTCCTAGTCGTACAGCTCGCCCCTCCTCGGCGGGAGGAAGGCAGAGTCTTAGCTAGCTAGCTGATTCCGCTGAGCGATCCCACTGTCATCCCGTGGCCGGCCTCGGTACACCGCTGAGGGGCGAATCAGTGCAAAGACGAGGGCCAGGACTGCTCGTCCAAGGTACGTGGCCGATCGAAACGGGTTGTGGGAGGGAGTTCCCGCAGCCCGCGGACGCATAGCCACGGGCACTTGGTGGACGGTGAGGCCGACTCTGGCTGCGATCACCAAGGTTTCGATGGTGTCGCCTAAATATTCGGCAGGGTAGTGCTCCGCAAAAAGCGCAACGGCGCGAGGACCGGATGCTCTGAACCCTGAGGTTGTATCGGTCAGACGGGTTCCGGCGACCTTGCTGAGCGCCATTGAGAGGGCGAGCATTGCCCATTGCCGGGGCCCGCTAACCGTGTAGTTGCCCTCACCGGCGAATCGAGCTCCGAGGACCAGGTCCGCGCTTTGGAGCGCAGCCAATAGTGCCGGGATGCTCTCTGGGTCATGCTGGCCGTCGGAGTCGATCTGAACAACGTTATGAAAGTCGTTTTCAAGCGCGTAGCGGAATCCGACCCGCATCGCACCACCCACACCAAGGTTGAATGGCAGCCTTGCCACCCGCGCACCTGCTGTTCGCGCCACCTGACTGGTCGCATCCGCCGAACCGTCGTCAACGACGAGGATGGTGACGCCGGGAGCCTTGGCGAAAACCTCCCGCACTACGTCTCCTACTGAGCCTTCCTCGTTGTACGCAGGCATCACGACAAGCGTGCTTTTGAGTGCAGTGACCATCCCCTGACTCTATCAAGGCGGCCGCTGAGTCCTGCCGTTTGGTCGGGCGTCGGGAAGGCTTCGGTGCCCGGTCTTCTGCCGCCGTGCCGCATGTCGATGCATTTGCCCGGTCGGATGAAACTAAGCTATTGGAGGTGCCGATCTGGTGAGGCAGCGGCGGCAAGCGATGACGGAGTGGGTCATGAAGACACGAACGAGTTTGACAAAGGTATTCCTTTCCGCGCTCATTCCAGCCGCGCTGTTCATCGCGTTGGTTAGCTGGGGTCTGTCTTCTCCCGTCGGTTCTAGCCCGGACGATGACTATCACATGGCCAGCATCTGGTGCGGGCAGGGGATTCGTGAGGGGTTCTGCGAGGAAGGTAACAGCGCTACCGAGAGGCGTGTTCCGGCGGTTCTTACGGAATATCCGCGGTGCTTCGCGTATGACCCTACGCACAACGCTTCCTGCGCGCAGACATCGGCCGCGATCTTGGAGAACACAGATCGAGGCAATTTCAATGGAGGCGCTTACCCTCCCTATTTCTATGCGGTCATGAGCGTCTTCGTGGGTGAAAGCGTGGCTACCTCCATTCTCCTGATGCGGATTTTCAACGCATTCCTTTTTGTGAGCACTGTGACTGCGCTGTTTCTTCTTCTGCCGCGCTCGACCCGTGCCCCACTGGCCTGGGGAACGCTGATTTCAATTGTTCCGCTGGGTATGTTTCTGATTCCAAGCGTCAATCCCAGTAGCTGGGCGGTCTTGTCTGCCGCGACCTTGTGGATATCTCTCCTGGGATACTTCACAGCAACTGAGCGGACGCGGCGCATGGCACTAGGCGCGATTGCAAGTTTGATGACTCTTGTTGGTGCAGGGGCCCGCAGCGACTCTGCTGTTTACGGCGTGTTGGCCATGCTGGTCGTGGCAGTGCTGGCATTTGATACGAGCCGGGTCTATGCGCTCAAGTTACTCCTTCCGCTGGTTCTCTCTGTCTTCTCGGTTGTTCTCTTCCTGAGCGCCGGTCAGGCCGCGGTCCTGGACCCGAACGCTCTGGCCGACACCAACAGAGACGCCATTTGGGCGCTGACAGTGACCAACTTCCGTCTACTTCCCGAACTCTGGGCGGGAGTATTGGGCACGTGGGGCCTCGGCTGGCTGGATACGGACTTGCCGGGAAGCGTGTGGGTCACCATGCTGGGCGTGTTTTCCGCGTTGGTGTTCTGGGGCCTGCAAAAGCTGCCATGGCGAAAAGCCGTCGCGTTCACGATGGTTTTCGGGAGTCTCATCGTCGTTCCGATGTACATTCTCGTGCACGATCGCGTCTATGTAGGCGCTTATGTTCAGCCTCGTTATATATATCCGCTGGTCATTATTCTGGCCGGAATCGCGCTCCTCTGGCTTGGGCGCGACGACTTGCATCTGTCCCGACCCCAGCTGCTAATAGTGGCCGGCCTGGTCGGCTTGGCCAATTCGGTGGCGCTCCACATCAATATCCGGCGGTACGTCACGGGCCTGGATGTTGACAACCTGAACCTCAACGACAAGGTGGAATGGTGGTGGGTATTCCCGCTCCCGCCGATATCTCCGTTCACTCCCTTGGGCATTTGGGCGATTGGAACAGTCGCATTCGTTTCGGTTGCGGTCGGACTCGTTGTATACAGTTGGGTGAGCGCCGCAGCGCAGAGCGATGCGTCGGCTCTCAAGCCCGCCACCCAAGACGTTCGTCCTGGAAACGTTTCGTCGCACAGGCTTCGCTAGCTCACCTGGGTGTGCATGCCCGTCCCGAAAGAGCTGCGGCGTCAGGTGTCAATCATTAGTGAGGGTCGGTCGGGATTCGGACCGCTGCCGCGGGCGGCCCTCGCATCTCGGCACCAGAACCGTGCTGACGATTTTCGGATACTCACCTGCACGTGCTGACCACGACCACCGGGCCTCTAAAATTCCTCGGCTCATGGGCGGGAGTGGATTCTTCAAGGCATCAGCCACAGCATCAACGAGGGAGCGGAGACTCATATCAGAAACTTCACGGATGGGCAACCGTCGGAACTGAGGTAGTGAACTTTAGGTACCGGAAACGAAACGATCTGAGCCCCGGCCGCCGCGGCCTCGAGGAGGGTGATTTGGAACCCCTTGGGCAACCGGCTGCGACTGACCAGGACCGAATCATGGAGGGCGCTCCTGATGGTTTGCACGTCTGCGTGCCCGTAGACGCGAACCGACTTCGCAATGCCGCGTGAACGTATGCGTGCGCGCATAGCGTCGAAGTCCGGGCCATAACCTAATATTTGCACCGCGAATTGTTCGAAACCACGTGTGCAGATGAGTTCGGTGGCCATGTCGACGAAAACCTCCCAGCCCTTGCCGCCGACGAGTCGCCCTGGGCAGGCGATCCCTTCACGCGGATGAACGTCGAAGTCGACCGGTCAGTCCTCGAACCGAAGGGCGTTGTGGAATACGTCCGCGTCAACGTGTTCGAGTTCTGCGACGAATTGCACGCCGGGCTGCTAAACCGCGAATACTCGCGAGGCTTCCCGAAGAACAGTGCGACCAATAGTCAGGTTGACCATTCGGACGGCAAAACGAATGAGCATGGATGGAGAATTCACGAATCCAGCACCGAGTTACGTGTGTATGACAGGGACGTGCCGGCGTTGCGCGGCGCGGAGGCCAACGTAGGACATTGGGACGAACCGGGTGTGAGTTGAGACGACATCCACGCCCTCGGCCGCTAGTAGCTTACTCAGGCGCCGACTTGTTCCCCATGCTGGGGACGAGATGACAGACGCGATCTTGAGATGCATGCGAAGTCGGATCACCTAGATGCCCTCTTCGACACCCTCGGACGCCTGCGAGGCCAAGCAGCTGACCGTGACAGTTGCGCCAAGACTGGGGAGTTCATTGGCCATCTCGAATACGTGACTCTCCAGCCCCCGTTACTTTCTTCGTAGCCCTTGTTCGTGTAGTTATGTGAGGGTGTTGGCCTGTCAGGCCCGGTATGGTTCTTGCCCCCAGTCGCCCATGATCCGGGGGGTGTTGTCACTGGGTCTGACTGGCATCAGGTGATCGCTGATAGGGGCTGGACCGGGACGTGTCCCAGGCCGTTCGTAACGTGGATGTCGAGACTTGATGCCGCGGTTCAGGCCGACTTGTGGAACCTGAGACGGAGGATTCATGATCGAGAGCTACGACAGCGTCGACGTCTTCATTGGCGTGGATGTCGGTAAGGGAGAACACCACGCGGTCGCCCTTGACCGGGCTGGCAGGCAACTCTTCGACAAGGCACTGCCCAATGACGAAGCGAAGCTCCGCGAGCTGATCGGGCAGCTGAAACGACACGGCCTGGTCTTGTTCGTCGTCGATCAGCCCGCGACCATCGGCGCCCTGCCGATCGCCGTCGCGCAATCGGAAAATGTTCTCGTGGGCTGTCTCCCCGGGCGGGCAATGAGGCGCATCGCGGATCTGCACGGGGGCGAAGCCAAGACCGACGCCCGCGACGCGGCGATCATCGCCGAAGCCGCGAGGAGCCTCCCGCATGCTTTGCGTTCACTGCAGCTGGCCGATGAGCAGGTCGCTGAGCTCTCGATGCTTTGCGGTTTCGACGACGATGTCCTCGGCCAGATCACGGCCACGAGCAACCGTATTCGGGGCCTGCTCACCCGGGCGCTGGGCGAGCAGACCGTCGTGGTGACGGGCACGAACGCGACCAGCATCGTGCTCCCCAAGCTTGCCGAACAGCTCGCCGCGCTCCGCCGGCAACGGGACGAGATCGCCGTCGAAGTCGAGCGGCTCGTGGAGGCGCACCCTCTTCACCCCGTCCTGATCAGCAGGCCTGGAGTCGGGGTCGGGACCGCAGCCAGACTCCTCACCGAAGTCTCCGGCAAGGACTTCGCGACCGCCAACCACCTCGCCGCCTACGCTGGCCTCGCCCCGGTGACCAGGCGCTCCGGCAGCTCCATCCGCGGCGAACATCCCTCCGGGCGAGGCAACAAGATCCTCAAACGGGCGATATTTCTCTCCGCTTTCGCCGCCCTCCGCGACCCGGTCTCACGGGCCTACTACGACCGCAAGATCGCCCAGGGCAAGCGCCACAACCAAGCCCTGATAGCCCTCGCCCGACGACGCTGAGACGTCCTCTATGCCATGCTGCGCGACAGCACCATCTATCAAACCGACCATCAAATTGCGGCTTGACAAAAACATACGGGCACCCCCCAGCCTCGGACGATAACTGTTCACGATGATGGCGATGTGCACACGGTCCGGACACGCTAGCGTCACTTCCGCTGCCAATATTCTCCGTGAGTTCGGTCCTGATCGATTCTAATCATCAGCCATCAGCCATCAGCCATCAGCCATCAGCCATCACCCGTTGGCCCTGGGACCTCGTCAGCTACCATTCTCGGGTGGCCTCAAAACTGATGAAGAACGCCGGACTCGCTACCGTCGGAACCTTGGTCCAAGGGCTCTCCCGCTTCGCCTACACGATCATGGTCGGGCGTGCTTTTGGGGCCGAGACCCTGGGACAAGTCAGCGGGTTGATTGCTCTCTCGGTCTTCGTCTCGCTTTTCTGGCCGACGGGTGCTGGGGTCGCTGCCTCGCGGTTTGTCCCCAGAGACGCGGCAACCCTGGCGGGCGACGATTCGTCGCTGCCATACATCGTCCGTGAATTCCTGATCTCAGTGCCTTTCCTCGCAGTCGGGACGTTCGTGGCGGCCCTTGTAATCGTGCCGGACGCCGTCACCGCCTTGGCGGCGGCGACCCTCGCCCTCGCCTTCTCTGCGTATGCCTTCACGCGAGGCGCTGCGCTCGGTCAGGTTCGCTTTCTGCGAATCGCCGTCGCGGATGCAGGGACGTCCGCGCTGTCGATCGCGCTTCTCCTAGGTGTTGTGGTTGCTGGCTTTCCCCCAATGATTCTTTTACCACTCGTGCTCGGTTACGCCATCTTTGCTTGGGCGTGCTGGCCGGTGGGCGGCAGGCCAACACGTCGGTCCAACGACGAGATCACGAGATTCATCTTCTTCAACTCCCTAGCACAGCTTGCCACCGGAGGAGCGCTTCAAGTTGCGATGGTGGCTGCGCGCGTCTATGACACACCCGTAGAAGCAGGCCTTTTTGCCGCGGCGTTCTCGTTGGCGACGCCGACGTCCATGCTTGCTCTGTCGCTCAACCAGGTTCTTGTTCCGCACTTTGCGCGTCTGCATCAGGATGGCCACGAACAAATCCATCGAGTGAGCCAACGGCTGACCCTCTTCGGAGTGGTTGGATTTGGGATCCTCTTCACCGGGCTGATCGTGCTAGCGCCGGTTCTTCTCAAGTTGTTCTATGGACAGGAATTCGTTCCCGCCACGCCACACATGCGGTGGCTCCTCGGGGGAGTATTCGCCTACTCAGTGTCGTTGGTACCAGCCGCGGCGCTCGTCGCCATGGGTCGAGAGCGTCGATATGCAGCTGCCGCAGCAACAGGGTTCTGCGCGACTGTTGTCATCATTCTGATTGGTGGGATAACACTCGGCGTTTGGGCCGCTGTCGTTGGATATGTGGTGGGTGCCTTCTGCAGCGGCGCACTGATCCTGGCGATGGGACTACGTCTCTCCCACCAACAGGCTCCATCCAGCATCAAGTCCCGGCCCGATGGGACCGGCAAGTGAAGTCACTCCCCAACCGGCCAAAAATACTTGGGATGATACTGACTCCGCTATTCATCCTTTCTGGGCTCCTGAGCTGGTCACTGGTATCGCCCGTCGGCGCAAGCCCTGACGACGAGTGGTGACGGTCTGCGCAGTGGGCTCTGCGAGATGGGTTCAAGCGAAGACCAGCGGTTAGTTCCCACTCCCGTTGGTTCTCCTGTTTGCTATGCCTTTATATCGGAGCAGAGTGCATCCTGTCAGGGCGCGGGCTTCAAAACGGAGACCCCCCAGATGGTTGCAGCTGATCGCGGAAACTGGACGTGGGACTATCCGCCAGTCTTCTACGTCGTCATGGGACTCTTTGCAGGTACCGAAGTCTTACTCTCAGTACTCCTCATGCGGGTTTTCGACGTGTGCCTGTTCGTTGGGCTCTCAATTGCCATTTTCATCCTGCTGACGCAGAGCCGGCGCCCATCGCTGACCTGGGGTTTCGCCATCGCGCTCGTCCCACTTGAAATGTTCATCATTCCGTCGACGAACCCCAGCAGTTGGGCGGTGATCTCAACTGGAACCCTCTGGATCTCGCTTCTGGGCTTTTTGGAAACAAGCGGGCGGCGAAAGTTTGGGCTCGGTACTCTGGCTGTAGTATCTACCGTGATCGGAGTTGGCGCCCGTGCGGATGCCGTGCCTTACTCTATTCTCGCGGTTTGTGCGTTTGTCGCGCATTCCTTCACGCTCGACAGGCGGTTCATCTATTGCTTCGTCCGGCCTGCCCTCCTATGTCGCTCAGGTCACCGATTGGGAGCACCTTTTCATCCCGAATCTCATGAACGTTCCAACGTTGTGGGCGGGTGCTCTCGGCCTTTGGGGGCTGGGATGGCTTGACACCACTCTTCCCTTCATAGTCTGGGTGAGCAAACTCGCTGTTTTCTGTACCATGACCTTCACCGGGCTGAGGTTTCTAGGGTGGAGAAAAACAATCGTCGTCGCCGTCTTCGGTGCAGTCTGGCTCATTCCGATGTTAACGCCAACTGAAAACAGGGCCACCAACCATCATGGAAGGTGATCAAATTGGATGATAGGGCAGAGATTCGCCACCTGCATTCGACGGGGAAGCATTCGAAGCGGGAGATAGGGCGGCTGGTCGGAGTGTCCCGGGGAACCGTAGATCGGGCCTTGGCGGTGGATCGGTCGCCGACGTATCAGCGTGAGCCGACGGGGTCGAGTTTCGACGCGTTCGCCGGCCAGGTGCGGGTGTTGCTCGCGGCAACGCCAACGATGCCGGCCGCGACCGCCGCTGAGCGGGTGGGCTGGTCGGGGTCTCCGTCGCTGTTTCGGGCCAAGATCGCCGAGCTCCGACCGGAGTAGGCAGTGCCGGATCCCGCGGATCGGCTGGTGCACCCGCCCGGATTCCAGGTCCAGTGTGACCTCTGGTTCCCACACGAGGACCTGCCGCTTGGCCATGACCAGGCTGCTACGCCGCCGGTATCGGCGATGACGTCGACGTTTTCCGGACTCATCCAGGCCCGCATGTTGCCCTCGCGGACGACGCCGGATCTGCTGGGCGGGATGTAGTCGTTGCTGCAGGAGGCCGAGGCTGTTCCCACCCGGCTGACCTGGGACAACGAGACCGGCATCGGGCGCGGGAAACTCACCGATCCCGCCGCCGCGTTCGCCGGCACCCTTGGAACGCAGATCAAGCTTCTCAAGGCCCGCGATCCCGAGTCCAAGGGCATGGTCGAGCGGATGAACCGCTTCTTCCGCAGCCGCTTCATGTCTGGTCGCGCCTTCACTTCTCCCGATGACTTCAATCAGCAGCTGGCCGGCTGGCTCCCCATCGCGAACAACCGTCTCTCCCGGTCGAGGAGAAGGCGATTAGGAGACCTGGTCCGCATCGATCGGGCGGCGATGCGCGGACTGCCGCCAATGGTGCCGGAGGTGATGTTCCGCAACAGCGTCCGGCTCCCAAGGGATTACTACGTTCGCGCGCTCAGCAACGACTACTCCGTCGACCCGACCATGATCGGCCGGGTTGTTGACGTGGCGGCGAGCCTCGAGCGCGTGACCGTCCACCACGACAGGGTCCGCATCGCCGAGCATCGCCGGAAGTGGGCTCGGCAACTGACCGTCACCGATCCGGCACACGTCCTCCGCGCGGCCGAGCTGCGCGCCCAGTTCCAAGCCCAACGCGCCCGCCGGCCCACGATCACGGCCGTCGTCGAGATGGCCTCACTGGCCCGCTACGACGAGCTCTTCAGCGTTGACATCGACGCCGCGCCGACCGTGTTGGCGGTCGCGTCATGACCGGCTCGGAAGTGGCCTCGCAGATCGAGTACTACGCCCGCGCGCTGCGGGCGCCACGGATCAGCGAAGCCTTCCGACGCCTGGGCGACCAGGCCCGCGACGCGGGCTGGTCTCACGAGGAATACCTCGCCGCGGTGCTCTCCAAGGAGGTCTTCGAACGCGAAGCCTCCGGGGCTGCGCTGCGGATCAAGGCCGCCCGGTTCCCGGGTCACAAGATCCTCGAGGACTTCAACTTCGACCATCAGCCCTCCGCCGACCGAAACCTGATCGCGCACCTGGGCACGAGCGTGTTCCCCACCGAAGCGAAGAATGTCGTCCTCCTTGGACCACCCGGAACCGGGAAAACACGCCTCGCAGTCGGCATCGGGATCAAGGCCGCCAAGGCCGGCCGCCGGGGAAGTGGCCCTGTTTTCAGTCGGCGTTAACATCCGATCTACCTCCTGTTTCAATCGCGGGCTACCATAGGTTCGAGGTGCAGCCGCGCTACTTGTTACCGCTGATCATCCTGCTGGCGGGCGTGACTCTCCTCCAACCCAGAGGCAGGCTCATGGACCTTGTCCGAGGTCAGTCCGTCATCGTCGCAACAGCGCTGACCGGGGCCAATTCGGTAGCGTTGCACTACAACATTCGCCGCTATGTAACGGGCCTTAACGTTACAAGTTGGAACCTTGACTCCGATGTCGAGTGGTGGTGGGGAATTTCATTCTCGCCAATGGCCGTTTGGATCGTTGGGACTGTCTCATTTGCTACAGCGCTTGCCGCGCTTTCGCCCGCGATCTGGTCAAGAGACTTCGGAGAAGTATCCGCTAGCGAACCGTCCCTCGTCATAACCGAACGAGCCGTCTGACCGGTAACCGATCGTGACGGCAACCTACAGCTAGTTGTCGCGGTCTTCAGTCGACTGTCTGAGCATCTCGAGTTCGATCAATGCCACCCGTTCTGCGAGGGTGCGGGTCTTGCTCTCCAACTGCGTCAACTCGGAACTGTATTGAAGGCTCACGAGAAAAAGAATCGCGATGCTGCCGAAGAAAACGAGGTTGATCGGCACCTCGACACCGATCAATGCGGCAGTCCAAGTGAGAGTGTCGGGAAAAACACCCGCCACCAAGGCGAGAACCCCAGCGATCAGCCACCAGATCGCGTGGCGCTCCCGCAGATGACGCCGTCTCAATAATTCGATGACGACGATTAGGACGAGCAACGCCGAAACTATGCCAAAGACATAGGTAGTCAAACTCACGCGGAGGTCCCCATTTGCCATTTCGGTGCGACCTCGGAGGCGTGTGCATGACAGATTCGCATCTGTCGAGTCTAGCAAGCAGCCGTTTGATTACCCGATGGGGGACGATGGAGGGGCGTCAGATGCCCCTTATTTCAGGCCGTGTGCGCGCCAAGTGGATCAGGAAGAGCGCTGCCAACGTTAGTGCACCCAGCGAGCCATTGAAGATCATCATCGCAGGCACACTGGGCAACAGGGAAGTCGCCCCCACCCACTGCGCCACCGCCGCGACGAGGAGCACAATCAGTCCCGCCTTAGACGCCGCTGCCGTGACCCGGACAAGTACTGCCAGCGCCATAGCCCAAGGCAGCCACATGAGTGCCAACCACGGCAAATACGCAACGGCGAGTTCGTAGCCGGCACCGAACAGGATACCCACCAGAGGTTCGCCGGCGACCAGGACGAGCAGGAACATGGCGACGCCGCTCAAGAAAGTCAGGGCAAGCGTCACATTGACTCCCAGCTTCGTCATGGAGGCATCTTCACGCCGGCTGACAAAGCGGGGTAGGAGATAGAGAGAGAGAGTGGCCGGCAGAATAAGCGTCGTTTTCACGAGAACGGCGGCCGCCGCGAAAGAGCCGGCAACGAGTTCCGAGGTGCCAGACCGGACCAAGATAACATCCGCGTTGGTCAGCCACGCGAACGAGATCGTCAACAGAAGGACTACCGAGCTGTCGACAGAGAACGGCCGTCGTGATGCGGGGACGGTGAACCGTCGGGCCTGGTATGACGAACCGACGGTTCCCAGAACGGCGATCAGTAGGATCACGCTGAGAATCCCCACTGCTCCGAGCCCCATGGCCAGAGCAATTACGGTTAGCGCGAGCTGGGCGATTTGCGACCCTGAGGTCCACAACACGACGGAGCGTGAGTCCCCGGTGCCCTGGAGCAAGCCCTGGGCTCGGGAAAAGAGGAAGTAGGGAAGCACTGTTGCGGCCGTCAGAATCAGCGCGAGAGAGTTTGTCTCCAATGAGGTCGTCAGCCACGGGGAGGCCGCCAGAAGGGCTACAGTACAGAGGCCGCCGAGGATGAGTGCCTCGACCATGGAAGCGTCCAGTCGCCTGCGTGCTTGGGGAGCAACTGCACCGAGGGCAACACCCTCTGACGTCACGACGGCAATGGAACTGCGAAGCGCAGCGCTCCCGACTGCGGCCACGTTGATGATCGCGAGGAAGGAGGCCAACAAGCCGAATCCACTCGGTCCGAGCCCCCTGCTGGCGACGATCTGAAACCCGGCGGTTGCGAAGACACCGAAGGCGCTGACCACGCCGATCTCAAGCAGGGCCTTCCCGTGCTGGGCGAACAGGCCTTTGTTCAACATGCCAATTCTCATCTCAGACTCACGCTAGGTCGTGTGGGCGCATCGATCACCGCGCGTAGCCGCGTTCGGTCAAATCGTTAACGATGATGTCCGACGGAGAGGAAGCGGGCACTGAGACTGGGCGTCTGAGGCTCTCAAAGCTCTGCAGGAAAATCGACAGGGTGTCGATTCGCCACTCTGAAAGCACAACATTGTGGCCGAGCCCCTCGCCGCGTTCCGTCGCAATACGGTGTACCAGAGTCGGCACCCCGAGGAGCGCCGCTTCCTCCTGGATCCCGCCGGAGTCGGTCACAATGAACTCGGCATTCTTCATATAGTTGACGAAGTCTTCATGGCCCACCTTTTTTTTCACGTAGATCTTCGTTGGGTCGAGCAGCGGGAGGGCAGATGTCAGGGCTTTTTCGGAATAGTCGTTCACGAAGAGGTGGAACGGCAGAGGGCTCTGCGCGGCCAGCGTCGTCATTGTCTGGGAGACGAGGTTTGGGTTTGCAAGAAGCTCGAACCTGTGCAAGAGAACGACGCCGTACTTCTCTCCGTTCGAGAGCGGCCTTTCGTCCTGGTCCAGGACTGCGTCGATTGCCGTATTGCCACGAGTGAAGACGACGTTCTTCCGTGGTGCGAGGTTCGCCGTCGACTCGGGCGACGGGGAGTAGTGCACCTTCGCCAGCTTGCCGACGATCCGTCGGTCCAGTTCTTCCGGAAAGGGGTGGCGCCAGTTGCCGGATCTGAGACCGGCTTCTACATGAGCAGAATCCACCCTCAGCCATTTTGCGATTACGGCTCCCACGACGCTGGTCATGGTGTCGCCATGAACCAGAATGATGGAGTCCCTAGGAATCGAGCGGCGTAGGTTTCGGGAATTCATCAGCAGCCACTTCCCGATCTGCACAGTCCATCGCAAGACATCGCCGTAGCTCTTGAGGGGCTTTCCATTGACAGTGTTGGCGATGATGTGCTCGGGTTCGCGGAAGCCGAGTTTTGGCAGGGTCTCGATTAGACCCGATGTGTGCTGCAGGGTGAGCCAGTACTCATAAGGGACCTGGCGCTCATCCAGCCGCCTCGCGATGGGTGCCAACTTGATCGCTTCTGCGGTCGTACCGAAAATGAAAATGATCATGGACGTGTCTCTTCCTTCAATTCACGGTGCCGGAGGAAAGACCTTCGATGGACAACGATGCCCCGAGTGAGACCAGCCCAAAAAGCAAAGCCGAATGGGAGAACAAATGTGAGGTAGGAGAGAGTGGCTCGCGGCGGGCACCGCCGTGCTGTGGCAATGAATGCCGGTGTGAGTAGCAAGAGAACTCCCAGCCCGAGAACCGCCCACAGGAGCGTCCAGGCGCCCTGTGATAGCAGCACCAGTGCACAGATCAGTGTGGTAGGAGGCAGCGCCGACAGAGCGATCAGGATTGTATTGCGCAACGCGCTAGTGCCCGCATAGCTGTCCACGAAGAGGGTGCCTCGGATCCAACTGTGCCCCAGAAATTGCTTTAAATTTGTGCGCGGTCGATAAGTTGCCGAAAAACCCGGGTCCAGCCGGATGGGAGTCTGCTCGGCAACGAAACGAAGGATTTTGGTGTCGTCAGACACGAGGTGCGCATTTCCTTCGGGCCAGGAATCCAGACAAGCGCGCTTGAAAATTTCCTTGCGGATGAGGAGGAAGCTCGTGCCCTTGGGGACGCGGTCGAAATTTGCCGCCGTTATAGATGTTGGGCGTGGGTCCGAAAGGTAATCGCCCCAAAAGGCATACGTCGGAACTTCCCAGAATCGGCCTACAAGCGGTGCTGTCTCGTCCGTCACGACGTGGCCGTTCCAAGCGAGTGGTGGCTCTGGACGGGCGAGCTCCTGGCTCAGATGTTGGAAGGTTCGTTCATGGACGAGCATGCGTGAATCCATGATGAGGACATCCTCGTGGCGCGCCTCATTGACGCCGTTCCAGCGGGCGAGAAATCGTCCTTGATTGCTCTGATGCAGCACGCGGAGAGGATAGGGAATCGCGTCAGCGATCTCAAGCAACACCCGGTCCGAACCGTCTGTAGATCCATCATCTACGACGATGATCTCGACGTTCCAAGACGTGAGTGCCAACGCCTTGACGAGTGCCTCGATGGTTGAGGGGAGCCACCGCGAAGAGTTGAAGGTGGGGATGACGACAGACAGACCGTACTGGGTTTCATCCTGGTATTGAGAACTCACACTGCCACTCCGATTGTCATAAAGATGGCTCTATCGCCTCGTTCATGGTAGTTGGTTCTCGAGCCGGTATCAGAAGAGGGGATCGCCTCGAGGGGGATATCCGGTTCGACAGCATGCAGACCGATCCCCGCATTGAGGCGCAACGGTTTCGGCGCAACGGCTCAGGAGAAGCGCATTCTCGACCGCATCCGGGGTGCGGTAGCCTGTGGCAAAGCGCGGGTATCCAGCGCAGGGTGCGGCACCGGCCTGCACGACTTCTCTCACAACAGCAACTCACGACAGGAAATGCGAGTTCGTGCCGAAACCAAGCCTCACGGCGGTGGAACCGATGTCAGCCACGGTCCCTCCTCGCACCCGTTCCGTCTTCTGGACGGCCTTCGCCCTGATGGCGATGCTCACCACCCTGTGGTCGCTGGCCAGCCCGATCTTCTCCGTTCCCGACGAGAACGCCCATGCAACAAAAGCCATCGCACAGGTGCGTGGTGACCTCACCGGGCACGCCGTTGAGGGGGTTAAGCATTCCGTCGTCGACCTGCCGGAGGAGTATTCCTACAGCCAGCAGATCGTCTGCTACCTGTTCCACTCGGAGATGACCGCAGACTGCGGCTTCGAGCTCGGGGACGAGGGCGGCAACGATTCGTTCAACACCTGGGTGAGCGCGTACAACCCGATCTACTACTACCTCGTCGGGTGGCCGACGCTTCTGCTCGACGGGTCGGCCGGGATCTACGTCATGCGCATCGTCAGCGGCCTGCTGTGCTCGGTCTTCGTGGCTTGGTCCTTCCAAACCGCAATGTCGGTACGGCGTTCCCGGTGGCTGCCGTTCGGGTTGGCCTTCCTTGCCGCGCCCATGGTCGTGTACCTCTTCGGTGCCGTGAACCCCAACGGCATCGAGATCGCTGCGGCCGGAGCGCTCTGGATCTCCCTGCTCCGATTGCTGCAGCACTTTGACGGTCGTGACACGGGAACTGTGTCGTCGCTGTCCCGCCGCTACCTCTGGCTCATCGTGACGGTCGCGTCGATCGTGCTGGCGACCGCCCGCGCGACGGGACCGCTGTGGCTCGTGGTCGTGGTGGTTCTGTGCTTCACGGCCACGGGCTGGCGGGCGGTGAAGAAGCTCTTCACGACGGGCTCGTCCTACGTCGGGCTGGCTTTCGTGGCGGCCGGCGGGCTGTTCTCGATGTTCTGGACCCTCCGCGGTGGCAGCCTCTCCGGCCAGGCGGAGGCCTCGGATGCTCCCCAAGTGGGGGCATCCTTCGTGCGAGGCTTCGCCTATGTCATCAGTCTGACGCCCGACTATTTTCAGCAGGCCATTGGGTTCTTCGGCTGGCTGGACACGCCTCTTTCAGGTCCCACCTACTGGCCGTTCGTGGCCGCCCTGGCCCTCCTGGTGACGCTTGCCTTCACCGGGCTGGACCGGCGCAGCGTCATGACCATGGGTGTTGTTGTGGCTGCCGCGGTGCTGGTCCCCGCTCTTGTGCAGGGCTACAGCGTGAAGCAGACAGGCATCATCTGGCAGGGGCGCTACGGGCTCTTCCTCTACGTGGGGGTGTCGCTCGTGGCCGCGTGGCTCCTGTCCGAGCGCGCAGGGCGGAGTCTCGCGTTCCTCTCCATCCGCCTGACCTGGATCGGCCTCAGCCTCATGGCTGCCTACGGCTTAGGGGCGTTCTTCCTGGTGCTGCGGCGCTACGTCGTAGGTACGGACGAATCATTCAGTACAATGTGGGAAAACCCAAGCTGGGAACCCCCGCTGGGGGCTATGACCCTGGTCGCACTCTACGGCTTCGTCTCCCTCGCCTTTCTGCTGTGGTCGGGGTGGCTGGCTGCGCGGTCTGCTCGGGCCGACGATGAAGCCGAAGCCGAAGCCGAAGCCGAAGCCGAAGCCGAAGCCGAAGCCGAAGCCGAAGCCGAAGCCGAAGCCGTCACGGCCACCGGGGCATCCGCCCTGCCGGAGCCTGAGACCGTCCGTGCCTGAACCGCGGGTCGCAGTCGCCTTCGACTGCCTGTTCCCGGTCAATACAGGCGGCGGTGAACGCGTGTACCGCCGCCTGGCGGAACTCTTCGTGGAACGCGGGTGCCCGGTCGACTACGTGACCCGTGGGCAGTGGCCGGCGGATGCGCCCCCGTCGGCGTCTTTCGCCATCGTTCCGGTCTGGCGCGGTGACATCTACGACGCCGGCGGCACCCGCACGCCCCGGAGCGCTGTCGCTTTCGCCTGGGCGCTGTTCCGTCACTTCCTCCGCCGGCGCGGAGACCACGACATCGTGGTCGTGAGCACCCTCCCGGTGCTGAACCTGTTCGCGGTGCGGCTGGCCCTGCTCGGCACGCCCGCGCTCGTGGTCGCCGACTGGCTCGAGGTCTGGCCGTGGCCGAAGTGGCGGGAGTACGCCGGCGCGCTGCCGGGAACGATCGCGTTCCTGCTGCAGACCGTGGGCATCCGTCTCGGTGACGTTCACACCGTCAACAGCGAGTTCACCGGCGCCCGGTTGCGCCGCTATCGGCGCAGCGCCCAGCCGGTCACGCTGGGACTGGTCGATCTCGTCGGCGCCGAGACCGATGCCACGACCGAGCGGCCGGTCGACCCCTACCTGATCTTTGTGGGCCGGCACATCGCCGACAAACGCCTGATCGAGCTCATTCCGGCCCTGCGAGAGGCACGTCACCAGGAGCCAACCCTGCGTGCGGTCATTGTGGGCTCCGGCCCTGAAACGCCCCGCGTGGCCGCGCGGGTGGGCGAACTCGGCCTGGCCTCCGCCGTCGAGCTGCGCGGGCGGGTGAGCGACGAGGAACTCCGGGAGCTCGTGCAAGGCGCTCGGGTGCTGGTCAACCCATCGATCCGGGAGGGCTTCGGGCTCGTCATCGCCGAGGCGGCGGCATTCGGCACGCCCAGCGTGGTGGTGGCGGGCCCCGACAACGCCGCCGCGGAGCTGGTCGTAGACGGCGTCAACGGCTTCGTGTCCGTCTCCGTGGGCCCCGCCGAACTCGGCGCGGCCATCGTGCGGGCCGTCGAGGCCGGTGAGCCGTTGCGCCGCACCACCCTGGACTGGTTCCGGCGCGAGCGGGTCAGTCACGGCCTGAGCGCCTCGGTCGACCAGATTCTGGCGCGCTATCGCTCGGCGAGGGCCCGCTGAAACGACGCCACGGTGTGCCGGGCGGTCCGCGCCCACGAGAAGGTGCGGGCGCGCTCCCGGCCCTGCCCTGACCGGCGGGCCAGCTCGGCCGGGTCGTCGAGCAGGCGGCGCATCGTCGCCGCGAGGGCGGCGGTATCCTGCGGCGCCACGTACACGGCCGCGTCGCCGGCGACCTCGTGCAGCACCGGGATATCGGAGCAGACCATGGGGCAGCCTCGGGACATGGCCTCCAGCACCGGCAGGCCGAAGCCCTCGAACAGGGTCGGGAACACGATCAGGCTCGACTCGGCGTAGAGCCGGTCAAGTTCCTCAGCGCTCAGCCAGCCCCGCAGTGACACCCACGCCTCCAGATCAAGCCTGGCTACAACGGGGGCGAGTGGGTCATCACCGTGGCTGCCGGTGACCGTCAGGTGCGGCCGGCACGCGGCGGGGATCAGGGCGATGGCCTCCAGCAGCAACGGGAAGTTCTTGTGCGGCATCCGGTTGCCCACGGCCAGCACGTGGCGTGGCAATCGGGGGAGGGGTGCCGCGGGCGGGCGCGCATCCGTGTCCTGGCCAGCAAGTGGCACCACGTCTATGCGGCCCACCGGCACCCGCAGGTAGCGCACAATGTCGCCTGCCGAGGCGGCGCTGACGGTGAGCACCCGGCGGGCGCCGTGCGCCGCCACCCGGATCATGGAGCGGAGAATTCGCGAGTAGGCCCCGGGCACGTACTCCGGATGCCGGAACGGGAGCAGGTCGTGCACCGTGAGCACCACAGGCACCCGCGACCAGACCGGGCCGAGGTTCGCCGGACAGTGCACCAGATCGGCGCGTAGCCGCCGGGCCGCCCGGGCGACGGAGAAGAGTTCACCGCGGGCCCAGGCGATCCGGTCCTCGCCGCTGATGCCCGAGTCGACAATTTCGCCTGGGAACCAGGTCGTGTCCGAGCCGGCCAGCTCGCTCGAGGCGAAGCCGATGAACTCGAGCCCGTCGGCCTCCGGCTCGATCCGTCCGTAAACCTCCCGCACATACGACTCCATGCCGCCCTTGCGCCCGGTGAAGAAGAGCAGGTCGACGAGGACGCGCTTCATGCGGCGGCCGCCACGACCAGTGCGGCCGCGCGCACTCGGCGGCGTCGCGCGAGCTCGTACACCACGGCCGACACCAGCTCCGCGATGAGCAGACCCAGGAACACGGCGGACAGGCTGTGCAGCGCCAGGCCGACCCCGGCGAGGGCGAACGCCATCACCGAGACGGCGGCGCGTAGACCGGTGAGCAGCCGCACCTCGCCCATCCGGCGTAGCGCGGCGAACGGAATGGTCGTGGCGAGCGACGCGGCTCGCCAGCCGCAGGCGAGCACAAGCGGCACGATGGCGGCTGAGCTGGTCCAGACTCCGCCGAAGATGAAGCCGAGCACACCCGTGAGTTCGAGCACGACCAGCACCACCACGGCCGCGAGCACCGAACCTGCCGACACCGCGATATCGAGACGGGAGTGCTCCTTGAGCAGGCGCAGCCGCATGAAGTTCAGGGGGATCGCGAGCAGGCCGGACACAGTCGCGATGGCCGTGAACAGCACCGCCTCGCCCGGTCCGATCAGCGTCAAAATCATGGTGTTCAGTAGCGGGTAGATCACCCCGGTGATCGCCGTGTCGGCCACCACCCAGCCCATGACGGCCGGCTCGGGGCGGCTGGCCCGGTGGGTCACCGGCAGGCAGCGGGTAAGGGTCGCCAGGGCGATCCCGGCCACGAGGGCGATCAGCGCCCAGTCCCGACCGGTGAACGCGGCCAGCACTCCGGCCAGGGCGCCCAGGCCCACGAAAACGGATGCCCAGATCTCTCGCAGATCCAGACGCTCGGCGACCGAGACGCCTCGGCCAACCTCCAGGGCGGCGATCAGCACAGGCAGTCCGAGGCAGAGCACAAACGGGTTCGTGGCGTTGAGGGCGATCACGATGGCGGCAATCAGGGCGAGGCCGGCCAGCCAGAGCGGGAACACCACCCGGCGTTCGGTGGCCGCCGAACTGAGTCGGGACTCCAGCACGACCGCGAAGGTGAGCTGGCCGGCGAAGGTGGCCACCATCACCGCCACGGCGATGATGCCCTGCTCCGGCCGGCTGAACAGCCGGGACGAGATGGCGACCGTTGCTGCGGGGATGACAGCCAGCGACACACCCCCGAGCAAGGTGATCAGGCTGAGCGTGGCCCGCCGCAGCCGCAGGGGGGACGGCAGGTCGGCCGTCACCGAGACACCGCGGTGAGCGTGCCGGCTGGGCCGATGGTGCGCCCGAGCATTCCCTCGAGCCGGCCAAGGAACACCCACCAACCGTCGAGGAGGGCGTTCGTGCCGCGATTTCGAACGCCGAAGAACAGGCCGCCGCCGAGGAACGCAAACCGCCACCATAACGGATACCGCCAGCGGGTCACGAGGCGCCCGAGCCCACGGCCGTAGCCGCGCAGTTTGTGGCGGCGTTCCGCGCTGCTGAGCCCGCTCGGATCGCTGATCCCGCCCACCGTGAGCGCGGGCGGTTGCCAGGCGAATCCGGGGTGTTCCCCTGCGCGGATCAGTTTCAGGAGCAGGTCCGTGGCCTCCCCGGCCTGCCACGGCGTCAGGGCACCGGTGCCTATCTCCGGGTCGAAGCCGCCGATGCGGTCGAACACGCTGCGCCGGATCAGGATGCCCATTTCGATGACGCTCCAGACCGACCAGCGGTTCAGGGTCGCGCCCGGCTCAGGCAGCACGAACTTGGGCCCGTTCTCGTCGACCACCGTGAGGGCGCCAGCCCGGAAGTCCTCAGCGAGGAGCCGCATCCGTTGCAGCGCTCCGGGTGGGTACCAGGTGGTGTCGTTGGGAAAATTGAGCAGCAGGTCTCGGTCGGCCGGGAGGACGGCGACGCCCGCGTTCCGGCCCCGGGCCGCCCCGGGCGGCGACGTGGTCACGATGATCCGCATGCTCTCGGAGCGGTAGCCGGATGCGAGGGCCTCCACGGCGGGCAGGTCGCGCTGGGCGACCACAACGAGGGTGTCATTGGCGAAGAGCTGGTCGGACAGGGAATCGAAGAGTCGCTTCAGGCTCTCGACACGGCCGAGCGTTGACACCACCAGTCCAAGGTCCACACAGGACATTCTGTACGATGAGGTGGCTGGACCAACAATGACGGGACTTGCACAACGCATGACAATCACCGAAAGCATTGAACTCTCGATCCTGATGCCGTGCCTCAACGAGGCCGAGACGCTCGCGATCTGCATCGACAAGGCCCACGGGTACCTGCGGCGCAGCGGCATCATCGGTGAGGTCCTGATCGCCGACAACGGCAGCACCGACGGCTCCCAGCTGATCGCCGAGGCCCACGGGGCCCGCGTCGTCGACGTCGCGGAAAAGGGTTACGGCAGCGCCCTGATCGGCGGCATCGAGGCCGCCCGCGGCGCCTACGTGATCATGGGCGACGCCGACGACAGCTACGACTTCAGCGAGCTCGACGGTTTCGTGGAACGGCTGCGGGCGGGCGACGAACTGGTGATGGGCAACCGCTTCCGCGGCGGGATCGAACCCGGTGCCATGCCGCCGCTGCACAAGTACCTCGGCAACCCGGTGCTGTCCTGGATCGGGCGCTCCCTGTTCCGCTCCCCGATCAAAGACTTCCACTGCGGCCTCCGCGGCTTCAATCGCCAGTCGATGCTCGCCCTGCACCTGCAGACCTCGGGCATGGAGTTCGCCAGCGAGATGGTCGTCAAGTCCACCCTGGGTGGGTCCCGGGTGAGCGAGGTGCCCACCACGCTCAAAAAAGACGGCCGCAGCCGGCCGCCGCACCTGCGAAGCTGGCGTGACGGCTGGCGTCACCTGCGCTTCCTGCTCATCTTCAGCCCGCGCTGGCTGTTCCTGATCCCCGGCATCTCCGCGTTCCTGATCGGCCTCGTCGGCACCGTGCTGCTCGGCTTCGGGCCCGTCGTGGTCGGGGAGGTGGGCTTCACCTACTCCAGCCAGATCTACCTGGCCGCCCTGGCGGTCGTCGGCTACCAGGCCTTCCTGTTCGCCCTGCTCACCAAGATCTACGCGCAGCACGAAGGGTTCCGCATCCCCCGCAGCCGCAACTTCGAACGACTCGAGAAACGCATCAGCCTCGAGAGCGGAGCGATCCTCGGGGTCGTGCTGTTCCTGATCGGCCTGGGCATCGCCCTGTCGCAGCTGATCGGCTGGGCGGCCGGCGGCTATGGCGCACTCGAGGCCGGCGCCACCGTGCGGGTGGCAATCCCCTCGGCCCTGCTGATGATGCTGGGCTCGCAGACGGTCATGGGTGGCCTCTTCCTCGGCGTCCTGTCGGTCGGCCTGAAACGACGCTGATGGTTCGCTCCAGCGCTTCCTCCGCTCGCTCGCCCGGGGCATCCGTGCCGCGCGTGTCCGTGGCCCTCTGCACCTACAACGGCTTCGCGTTCATCGAGGAACAGCTGCGCAGCATCCTCGGTCAGACCGAGCCCGCCGGCGAGATCGTCGTCTCCGACGACGGCTCAACTGACGGCACCCCGGAGGCTGTGGACCGAATCTTCGCAGCGTGGCAGGGCGAACATCCGGGCCAACCCGTGACCCTGCGTGTCATCCGCAACCCGGCGCCGCTCGGCGTCACCGCGAATTTTGAGCAGGCGCTCGCCGCGTGCGCGGGCGAGTTGATCGCGCTGAGCGACCAGGACGACGTGTGGCCACCGGAAAGGCTGGCCCTGCTGCGCGCCGAGTTCCGGGCCCGACCCGGCCTGCAATTGCTCCACACGGATGCCCGACTCGTCGACGAGATCGGCCGACCGACGGGCCGCACCCTGCTGGCCACTCTCGGAGTGTCCGCCGCCGAGCAGGCTGCGGAGCATGAGGGGCACGCCTTTGACCTCCTGCTGCGCCGCAACATCGTCACCGGTGCCACAGCGATGCTGCGTCGAGGGCTGGTGCAACGCGCCTGCCCGTTTCCGGCCGCCTGGGTGCACGACGAGTGGCTTGCAATCGTGGCCGCCGCGACGGGGGAGGTGGACCTGCTCGCCCTGCCGCTGCTGGACTACCGCCAGCACGCGGGCAACCAGATCGGCGCCTCCAGCCTCGACGCCGCGGGCAAGCTGGGCCGGCTGCGCGCGCCGCGCACGGCCCGCAACGCCCGACTCCTGGCCCGCGCCCAGGCGTTGCAGGCGCGGGCCGCGCAGCTGCAGCCGTCACCTTCAGCCGACACCCTCGCCCTGATCGACGCCAAGCTGGCCCACGAACGCCGACGCAGCACCCTCCCGCCCCTGCGCGCGGCCCGGGTCGCTTCCGTTTTCGCCAGCTGGCGTGCCGGCGACTACCGCCGTTTCGGCCTCGGCCTGCAAGACGTTGTGCGCGATCTGGCGCAGCCGGTCTGAGCCGCCGCCCGGGTAACTCCGGTTGCGGCGCCGCTACTCCTGGTAGCGGCGCGGGCTGGGCTGCAGCAGGCTTCGCCAGCTCTTGCCCTGGGCTGCCTTGACCGCGCAGATCAGCAGCAACAGCCAGCCGAAGTCCACCAGCACATTGCTTTCCGCCGCCGAGGTGACCAGCAGGATCACCAGCACCAAAGGCGACCACACGTAGACCAGGGAGCGCTTGTCGGAGGCGAGCAGCCATGACCGCCAGAAGGCGAGCAGCACGAGCGCGAGGAAGGACAGCAGGCCGACCAGTCCGACCTGGAGGTATACGTCGATGAACGCGTTCAGGCCGGAGGTCTGCAGGCGCTCGGTGACGAAGCTGAGCCAGCCGTACGGGGTGACACCGACGGGCCAGAGGCCGGCCCACCCCCAGCCCTCGAGCGGGTTGAGCGTGGCCAAGCGCAACATTTCCCCCCACAGCGAGTAGCGGGCCTCGAACTCGCTGCCAGCGTTGAGTTGTTCGACGATGCGTTCCCGGGCCGCGAACACCGTGATCCCGGCGAGCACGGTGGCGCCGAGCAGGGTGATCTGAAGCAGCTTCCGGCTCTCCGCGGGCGTGCGGCGCAGCAACGTGAGTGCCAGGGCGGCGAGGCCCACGAACAGGGCCACCACGAGAATGACGGGGGAGCGAGTGAGGAGCAGGCCGAATACGGCGAGTGCGACGGAGCCGACGCCGAGCCCGCGCCGAACCGACCGGGAGAGCAGCTCGACCGTGAAGGTGACTGCCGCGATCAGCGACACGAGCCCGAACACATTGCGGGAGCCGAAGATGCCCTGCACGGGCCCGAGGTCGGCGATGTTGCCCTGGATGCCGAGGAAGGCGATGGGCATGTCGAGCAGCAGGCCTGACACGACCTCCAGCGCCAGGGACACCCCGAGCAGTAGACGCAGCACGTCGCCGGTGGCCCGCACCACCTGGATTGTGTCCCGGGCCAGGGCGATGTAGATCGCCAGGAAGGTGAATGCGAGCTGATAGAGCGAGGCGCTGATGGTGTGCACGGGGTAGCCGGACCAGATCACCGACAGGGCGCACCAGCCCACGAAGACCATAATCGAGATCGGCAAGAGCCCGTGCCAGTCGACGCCGGCCCGGCGGGCGGTGAGCGAGAACGCCGCCAGCACCACGAGCCCCACGAGCACACCGACCACGCCGGGCGGGCCGATCACGGCCCGCAGCGCGGTGGCGCCGAAGGCGAAGCCGATGATGACCAGTGTCAGCGCGGACGCGAACCGGGGTGAGGCGAACAGCCGCGAGAGCGGCGCCGGCACTGCGGGGGGATTCGCGCGGTAGGTCATCTGGTATCCACGCTACGCCTACGGCATCCGTTCATTGGTGGCCTGTTGGCGCTTCGTGGTGACGGCGAGCACGACCAGTAACAGCCAGCCGGACTCGATCAGGATGCGGCTCTCGGCCAGGCTCTGGGCGATCAGGGCCACCAACAGGAGCAGCGGCAGTAGGGCGGAAGCCGCGAACGGTTCGGTATCGGCGAGCCCGCGCCGCGGTCGGTCGACCGCGAGGAACCAGCACCGCCAGAGCGTGGAGAAGACGAGGGCGGCGAAGACGATCAGCCCGAGGACGCCCAGTTGCAGCCACACGTCGAGCCAAGCGTTGTGCGCCTGCAGATAGGTGACTCCGCGGCGCACAGCGAGCCCCTGGAACGGTTCGACCCAGGGAGCCCAATAGCTCACCCAGCCCCAGCCGAAGACCGGGCGCTCGGCGGCCAGCCCTGCCACGCTGCGCCAGATGTCGAGGCGGCCGGTGAGGTCGGCCGACTTGCCGAGCAGCGTGAGGAGTTGCGGAGTGAGAAGGGCCAGGCCCGTGCCGCTGACGACGACGGATGCCGCGGCAACACCGTAGACCACTCGACGCCTCTCGGGTTCCCGGCGGCGGGTCCAGAGGGCGAAGACCAGGGCGAGGGCCACGGCGGCGGCAGCGAGGGCTACGGTCGCGGACCGGGTCAGCAGGAGCACAAGCACCCCGGTGCCCAGCCAGGCCCAGCCCCAGCCGCGCCCCACGGTACCGGCGGTGAGCTGCACGGCGAACACGATCACGGCGATCAGTGCCACGAAGCCGAGCAGGTTGCGGTTGGCGACGATGCCTTCGATCGGGCCGCCCTGCAGCAGGATGCCGCGGGACCAGTAGAACGATTGCGGCACATCCTGGCCGGAGTAGTCGACCCAGAACGGGAGTACGGCGCGGCGCACGAAGACGGCGACGATCAGTTCGAAGACCAGGGACAGGGCCAGGATCCAGCGCAGCGCGGCGGAAAGGGTGCGGAGCAGCTCCGCCCAACTCAGGCACAGGGCCAGGAAGAGCGCGGTCAGCGTCGTCGCCCACTGCAGGGTGACCCCGATCAGCGAGGCGCCGAGGTAGAACGACCAGGCGAGCGACAGGGTCGCAAGACCGAGGAACGCCACGAGCGACGGGGGGAACCGTGGCCACATCCAGTCGGGCTTCAGCTTCACCAGGGCGACGATGCCGCCCGCGACGACGACCAGGGCGATGGCGCCGTAGCCCCACCAGCCGAACAGGCTGCGCCAGAATTGCCCGGCCAGGGCGGAGAAGAAGACGAGCGTCGCGAAGGCGCGAACGACGAAGCGGCTCTGGACGGCTGGCATGTGTCTAAGGCTAGAGCGTGCCAGGGTGGTCATCGGTCACTTTTCATACCCCCTGGGGTATACTAATCCCGGAGGTTTGAAATGAAAACGATCATTGTCGGTGGAGTTGCGGGCGGAATGTCGGCGGCGACGCGGTTGCGGAGGTTGGACGAGACGGCCGACATCAGTGTATTTGAACGAGGCCACTACGTCTCGTTCGCAAACTGCGGACTCCCCTATTACGTGGGCGGCGTAATCTCCGACCGCGGCGACCTCCTGCTCCAGACGCCCGAATCCCTAGCCGCCCGGTTCCGCCTCGACGTGCGCGTCGACCACGAGGTCACCGCGATCGACCGCGACGCGAAGACTGTCACCGTGCGGCAGACCCGGTCCGGGGCCGAGACGACTGAAAGCTACGATCGCCTCATCCTGGCAGCCGGGGCCCTGGCTCGCACGGGCATCACGCCGGCCGGCCTCGCCACCCGCACCCTGCGCACGGTCGACGACGTCGACCACATCACCGCGCTTCTGGCCGGCGTCACGGGCCAGGCCTCCGCCGTCGTCATCGGTGCCGGCTTCATCGGCCTCGAAGCCGTCGAGAATCTCGTGCACCGCGGCGTGCACGTCACCCTGGTCGAGTTCGGCTCTCAGGTCTTCGGGCCGTTCGACGCCGAGATGGCCGCGCCCATCTTCGACGAGCTGCTCGTGCACGGCGTCGACGTGCGCTTGAACACGACCGTGGTCGCTTCCGCCGACGGGGGAGTCGAACTCAGCGACGGATCCGTCGTTCCGGCCGACCTCGTCATCGACTCCGTCGGCGTACTTCCGGACACCTCGCTCGCCGCCCGGGCGGGCATCACGATCGGGGCGAGCGGCGGCATCCAGGTCGACGGCAGCCAGCAGACCAACGACCCGTCGATCTACGCGGTCGGCGACGGTGTCGAGAAAATCGACGCCATCGACGGCAGCGGTGTCCTGATCACCATGGCCGGCCTCGCGAACCGGCACGGCCGGGCGACCGCTGACAGCATCGCCGGCGAGCCCGGGGAGGCCTCGCCGGCCCTCGGAACCGCCATTCTCGGCCTCTTCGGTCTGACGGCTGCCATGGTCGGCTGGAGTGAGAAACGCATCCTGGGGCAGGGACGCGCGCACCGGGTCGTGCACACCCACCCGGCCTCCCACGCCACTTACTATCCGGGCGCAGAGGGCATGTCCATGAAGCTCCTGATCGACCCGGTGACGGATGCCATTCTCGGCGCCCAGATCGTCGGCGGCAGCGGCGTCGACAAGCGCATCGACATCCTGGCGACGGCCATGACCGGCGGGCTGACGGCATCCGCGCTGACCCGCCTCGAACTGGCCTACGCGCCGCAGTACTCGTCGGCGAAGGACCCGATCAACCAGCTCGGGTACGTGGCCGAAAACCTTGCCGCAGGCACGACCCGCGCGCTGCAATGGCACGAGCTTGCCGCGGCCAGAGACGCGGGCGCGGTGCTTGTGGACGTGCGCTCGGCGGGGGAGTTCGCGGCCGGCAACATCCCGGGCGCCATCAACGTGCCACTGGACGAAATCCGCGAACGACTGCCCGATCTGCCCGACGGCCCGCTGATCGTGCACTGCCAGGTGGGCCAGCGCGGCCACACTGCCGCCCGCATCCTGAGCCAGGGCGGGCTCGACGTGCGAAACCTCGACGGTGGCTACCGCACCTGGACCGCAGGTGTTACCTCGCTCAGCCTGATGCCCACCCGCGACTCGAACTCTGAGAGGATTCCCGCATGATCGAAATCACCCCTGGTCCGACCGAACAGAACCAGAAGAAGATCCTCAACCGGCTGCGACGGGCTCAGGGCCAGCTCGCGGCGGTCATCACCGCCGTCGAGGCCGGCGGCAGCTGCAAGGATGTCGTCACCCAGCTCGCCGCGGTGTCGAGCGCCCTCGACAAGGCCGGGTTTGTCATCGTCTCCACGGCCATGCGCGAGTGCCTCGACAATCCGGAGGGGGAGAACTCCCTCACCGTCGAGGAGCTGGAGAAGCTCTTCCTGACCCTCGCATAGCCTCGCGGCGCAGGTTGCGGAAGCGGGCGCACGCTGGAACGTGCGCCGCGCTCCACAACCTGCGCCGCGACATCCGTCGCAGTCGCCGGCTCGGCTAGACGAAAGCCGCTTGGCCGGTGATGCTGCGGCCCACGATCAGGGTGTTCATCTCGCGGGTGCCCTCGTAGGAGTAGATGGCTTCGGCGTCGGAGAAGAAGCGGGCCACATCGTAGTCGAGCACGATTCCGTTGCCGCCGAAAAGCTCACGGCACCAGGCGACCGTTTCGCGCATCCGCGCCGTGGTGTAGAGCTTGGCCAGGGCAGCGTGCTCATCGCGCTGGGTGCCCTCGTCGAGCATCTGTGAGACCCGCACCACCATGCCCAGGCTGGCCGTGATGTTGCCGAGGGACTTCACCAGCAGGTCTTGCACGAGCTGATGACCGCCGATCTCCTTGCCAAACTGCACACGCTCCTTGGCGTAGGCGACGGCGGCCTCGTAAGCGCCGATCGAGGTGCCCACGGCAGCCCAGGCCACCTCGGCCCGCGTCAGACGCAGCACCTTGGCGGTGTCCTTGAACGAGTTCGCGTTCTGTAGGCGGTTCTTCTCCGGAACGACCACGTTCTCCAGCACGATGTCGGCGTTCTGCACCGAGCGCAGGCTGATCTTGCCTTCGATCCGCGTAGCGCTGTAACCGGGGGTGTCGGTGGTCACGATGAAGCCCTTGACCATACCGTCGGCGGTGTCCTTGGCCCAGATGATGGTCAGGTCGGAAAAAGTGGCGTTGCCGATCCAGCGCTTGGCGCCGTTCAGTACCCAGGTATCGCCCGTGCGGGTGGCCGTCGTGCGCAGGCCCTGCGCGGCATCCGAGCCGGAGAGCGGCTCAGTCAGTCCGAACGCGCCCACGAGCTCGCCGCTCGCCAGGCGCGGCAGCCACTCGTCGCGCTGCTCCTGCGACCCCGTCGCCGAGATGGTGCCGCAGGCGAGCCCATTCTGCACCCCGACGAACGTGGCGACGGATGCGTCCACGCGCGCGACCTCGAGGGCAACGAATCCGCGGAACACCGCGGAGTTCTCGAACGGGCGGGTCTCGGGCCAGCCGAAGGAGTATGCCCCGAGCTGCGCCAGCGGCCGAACAACCTCGGACGGGAACTCAGCGCGCTCCCAGCATCCGTTCACGATCGGGCGAACGTCGGACTCGAGGTAGGCGCGCAGATTGCTGAGCGCGGTTTTCTCCAGATCGGTCAGCAGGTTCTCGTAGCCGTAGAAGTCGCTGGGCAGTAGCTCGAAGGTCATCAGGTGCTCCATTGCAGGGGTGGCGACGGCCTCGCTTGCGGCGGTCGTCTAATCTTTGCAGCCTAGATCGCTGGGTCGACTCGCTGAAAGCGGTTGGTAGTTTGGTCTAAACCTAAGAGTGCAGGAGAGCGCCATGTTTGTGGGCATCACCAATTCACCGCGGGACTATGCCTGGGGTTCGACCACCGCCATCGCGGGTCTGCTCGGCTACGTTGCGTCGGGCAAGGCCGAGGCCGAACTGTGGCTCGGTGCGCATCCGGGATCGCCGAGTGTTATCAAGGACCCTGGACAGGTTGGCGGCCACGCCACTCTGCTGGACTGGATCGCGGCCTCGCCGGAGGTCGCCCTGGGTGCCGCGCTCGGCGCAACGTCTTCGCCGGCCGCGCCACGGTTGCCGTTCCTCTTGAAAGTTCTCGCGGCCCAGAGCCCGCTCTCGCTGCAGGCGCACCCGACCTCGGAACGCGCGCGCACGGGATTTGCCCTGGAGAATGAGGCCGACATCCCGACGGATGCCGCAGACCGCAACTACCGCGACCCGTTCCACAAGCCCGAAGTCATCTTCGCCCTCAGCGAGACCTTCGAGGCGCTGTGCGGGTTCCGTGAACTGACCGATATCCGCGGCATCCTCGGCGAACTGCGGGCTCTCGACGTGGCCTCGGACAACCCGCAGTCCGGCGCGCTCGACGCGCTCGAGCGCCGCCTGCTGGGCGACGACGCGCTGCGGGACACTGTGGACTGGCTGCTGCGCGACGGGCGCGGCGGAGACTCCGGTGAGGTGGCCTGGCTGGTGGAACGGGTCGTCGCGCTCGCCGATGGCGCGGCTGAGCTGGCCGAAGACGGCGCGATCCTCGACTACCCACTGGAACTCGCCACCGTGCGGGACCTCGCGCACGCCTACCCGCGCGACCCCGGCATCGTGATTTCGCTGCTGACGAATCGGGTGTCACTCAAACGCGGCGAGGTTCTGTATCTGCCGGCCGGCAACATCCACGCCTACCTGTCCGGTCTCGGCGTGGAGCTGATGGCCGCGTCGGACAACGTGTTGCGCGGCGGGCTGAGCCCCAAGCACATCGACGTCGACGAGCTGCTCGAGGTGCTTGAATTCACGCCACTTCCCGTG
This sequence comes from Cryobacterium breve, assembly GCF_004402375.1. GTDB lineage: Bacteria > Actinomycetota > Actinomycetes > Actinomycetales > Microbacteriaceae > Cryobacterium > Cryobacterium breve. The sequence continues at coordinate 23,075 of NZ_SOGJ01000004.1, read as the reverse complement.
CCATATCTGTCGCCAGTGGTGTCGTCCCCGGGCGTCTCGGAGTTCCGGCCCGACGTCGACGACTTCGCGCTGGTGCATATCGCGGCGGAGGCTGAGGGTGGTGCTCCGGGCGCCGACGGCGCAGTGCCGATGAGGCAGTTCACGCTGACGGGGCCCGCAATCGCCATCTGCACGGCCGGGGGATTCCTCGTGGCCGGTGCGGGGGCATCCGTCGCCCTCAAACGCGGAGAGTCGGTCTACATCACGCCCGACGAGGGCACGCTCACCTTCGCCGGGGTTGGCGAGGTCTTCCTGGCTACGACCCCAGAGTCGTCGCCCCTCACCAATTCGACGGAGATTTTGCTCTAGAACCCGGTATTCAAGGGTCCCATTCGTGCCGCAACCATTCGTCTGCGGTGTCGGGCGTCTCGATGGCCAGATCGGGCCGTCCACCTTTGTCGAGATTGATGGCAAGGACTGGCATGACGATCCGCTTGCGTTCGAAACCGACCGGGAACGTGATCTGTTGGTGGCGATCAAGAACGGACGCACCCTGAGGTTCAGCTCTGCGTTCTTCCGTAAACGGTGGGGGTTGTGTCTAAACGCGATGGTCACGGCGCTTGAGGACGACTACCTGCGCACACCCTCGACGGCGTTCCCGCCATTCCCCGAACGGCTGACGCGGGTCCGACGCCGCGTCGGCTAGCGGTCGGGTTCGGCGGGGGTGGCGAGGGGCGGTCAGCCGACGCGGCGGGCGCCGAAGGTACGGCGGTAGGCCGTAGGAGAGGTTTGCAGCACCTTCACGAAGTGGTGGCGCATCACGGCCGCCACGCCGAAACCGGTCTCGGCGGCGATCTCCTCGAGGCCGAGTGTTGTCTCCTCGAGCATTTGCTGGGCCCGCAACAGCCGCTGCCGGTTGAGCCACGCGGTCGGCGTTGTTCCCAGATCTGCCCGAAACCGGCGGGCAAAGGTGCGCGGCGACATCAGCGACCGCCGCGCGAGCTGGTCGACCGTGAGGTCCTGGTCGAGGTTCTGCAGCATCCACTCGGTCACGGCCGCGAACGAGTCGCTGCGGCACTCAGGCATGGGCGCCGAGATGAACTGAGACTGCCCACCGTCCCGCTGCGGCGCGACAACCATGCGCCGGGCGATGACGTTCGCCGCCGCTGCGCCAAGTTCCTTGCGCACGATGTGCAGCGCCGCATCGATGCCCGCCGCGGTGCCGGCGCCCGTGACCACCCTCCGGTCCTCGACGAACAGAACATTCGGGTCGACATCGGTTTCCGGGTAGGCGCGCGCGAGCGCATCCGTGTACATCCAGTGGGTCGTGCTGCGACGACCGTTCAGGATGCCCGCAGCGCCGAGCACGAACGCCCCGCTGCACACGCTGAGCACCCAGGCCCCTCGGGCCTCCGCCGCGCGCACGACGCGCAGAATCTCAGGGTGGACCGGCTCGCCGGCCTCGTAGGCCGGGATCGCGATCAGATCTGCGTTCGCTGCGGTTGATAGGTCTTCGGTGACGACGATGTCGAAACCGAGCTTGGTGTGGATCGGGCCTGGCTCCGCCGCGCTCACGTGGAAGTCGAACACCGGGCCGCCATGTTCGCTGCGGTCGATGCCGAAGACCTCGCAGATGACACCGAATTCGAAGGGCGCCAGCCCCGGGAGGGCGACGCAGACAACTTTGCGCAGCATGAAAAAGCCCTCACGTTGGAATTGGCAGGAACACGTCGGTCACTGGCAATCCTGCCACTTTCGGCAGGAAGTCTCAATACTTAGAGTTTCTGCCATGACCATTATCATTCTTCTTCTTTCTTTCGGCTCCCTTGCGCTGTGGGGCGTTCTGGCGACGCTCCGGGGTCTGGGCACCGACGGGTACGGTCGCCTGGAAGTCGCGCGGCGAAACATCCGCCCCGACGACCTGCCACGCTGACGACCTACCTGATCGCTCCGTCGGCCCAAGGCTAGGCTTGTGGCGCGGCAATGCTCGATTGCCGTCAGATCCTGCGAGGTTCAGATGGCTTGGCTTGTCACCGGAGGTGCCGGTTACATCGGCTCCCACATCGTTCGTGCGTTCCGCAAGGAAGGAATCGAGGTGGTCGTCATCGACGACCTCTCCAGCGGCCACGCCGATTTCGTGCCTGCCGACGTCCCCTTCGTGCGGGGCACGATCCTTGACCGCGACCTGCTGATGCGCACCTTCGCAGAGCACACCATCACCGGGGTCGTTCACGTGGCCGGCTACAAGTACGCCGGCGTCTCGGTGCAGCGCCCGCTGCACACCTACGAGCAAAACGTCACGGCCATGGCCACGCTGCTGTCGGCCATGCAGGAATCCCAGGTCGGACGGATGGTGTTCTCCTCGAGTGCGGCCGTCTACGGCACCCCGCACACCGATCTGGTCACCGAGGACACCCCGAAGAACCCCGAATCCCCCTATGGGGAGTCGAAGTTGATCGGCGAGTGGCTGCTGCGCGATCAGGCCGTCGCCGCCGGCCTGAGCTACACCGCGCTGCGCTACTTCAACGTGGTCGGCTCCGGTGCCCTCGACCTGCGCGACACCAGCCCGCACAACCTGTTCCCTTTGGTCTTCGACGCTCTGATGGAGGGGCGCACCCCGAGCATCAACGGCAACGACTACGCCACCCCCGACGGAACTTGCGTTCGCGACTACATTCACGTGGTCGACCTCGCCGTCTCGCATGTTGCCGCGGCTCGCCGACTGGATGCCGGCACACCCGTGCTGCCCGTCTACAACCTCGGCAGCGGCGACGGAGTGTCGGTGGGCGAGATCATGTCGACCGTGTCCGCCGTGACCGGGATCGACTTCAAGCCCGTGATCGGCCCGCGCCGGGCGGGGGATCCCGACCGGATCGTTGCCTCCGGTGACCTCGCCGCCCGCGATCTGGACTGGGTCATGCGCCACACCTTGAGCGATATGGTGCACAGCGCCTGGGAATCGCGACAGGCGGCATCCCTCACCCCGTAGCTTCGGCGACTAAACAATTCCGAACGATTTTCGCTCTTGGGCGAGTCGAAACCCTCTAGCGAATATTGAGGGTTTACTATCTGCGACTTGACGGCAGGGAATTACACGGCTGTAATTAGGGCTGACGCGTAATTTTGGGGCACATTTTGCAGTGGGGTGGATGACGATATGGCGCTATCAGAGTCTGGTGCCGGGGTACCGGAGGACTGGTTCGTAGACCCAGTTCGTCTTGGCGTTCCTGGTGTTCGAAAAGATGTGGGCGACGGCGATCCTCTGTCGTGGCAGTCGGATTCGCTGTGTGCGCAGACTGACCCTGAGGCGTTCTTCCCCGAAAAGGGCGGATCGACCCGCGATGCCAAGAAAATCTGTTCCTCGTGCGAGGTGCGAACCCAGTGTCTGCAGTACGCCCTGGCCAACGACGAGCGGTTCGGCATCTGGGGCGGGCTCTCCGAACGAGAACGTCGCAAACTGCGCAAGCGGGCGAGCTAAGCCGGATCTTCAGCAATTTCGAGGCTCACCCTCAAGATTGCCCCTATCCGGCCCGATCCAACCTAGGCTGTTCCCCATATGCATGCCAGAGTCACGACCATCCTTGTCGCCCGTAACGGCGCGAAACACCTCAAGAGAACTCTCGAGGCGCTGAGTCGCCAGACGCGCCAGCCCGACGTTGTGATCATGGTCGACTGTGGTTCGACCGACAACACAGCGGCGCTTCTGGCTGCCTATGGGCCGACTCACTTCATCTCAGCGGATGCCGGACTCAGCTTCGGCGAGGCCATCGCCACGGCCGTGCGGGTCGTAACTCCACCCGAATCCGACCGCGAGATGCTGTGGCTCCTCGCTCAGGACAGCGCACCCGAGCCCGGTGCCCTGGCGGCCCTCCTCGGCGAACTGGAGATCGCGCCATCCGTCGCCGTGGCCGGACCGAAGGTCATGCACTGGGACGCCGGCGACTACATCCACGACTTCGGGCAGTCGTTGACGCCCGGTGGCGCGACCGTCACCCTGGTGGAGAGCGAACTCGACCAGGGTCAGCACGACGGCATGAGCGATGTGCTCGGCGTCAGTGCCGGCGGAATGCTGGTGCGTCACATCGTTTGGCAGCAACTGGGTGGTTTCGACCCTGCGCTCCCGTCTGCCGACGACTCCCTCGACTTCTGCGTTCGGGTGCGGATGGCCGGCTACCGCGTCTCCGGTGTCGCCGCGGCCCAGGTGGCCACGGCCGGTGACGGCGTGGCCGGCGCGAGTGGCTCTTCCCGGGGTCGGGCGCGCCGCAAAAGGCTGCGCACCATGCGGGCTGCGCAACTACATCGTCGCCTGGTCTACTCCCCGAGCTGGATGGTCCCCTTCCACTGGCTGGCGATGGTTCCGCTCGCGCTGCTGCGCTCGGTCGTGCAGCTGCTGCAGAAGGAACCCGGCGCGATCTTGGGAGAGTACTCCGCCGCGTTCGCCACCGCCTTCAGCGGGGTTCGGGTGCGTGCCGCCCGCCGCCGATTCGGGGCCACCCGATCGCTGGGCTGGAGCTCGGTCGCATCGTTGCGCGTTCCCGCGGCCGAGGTGCGTCGACGTCAGGCTCTCCGGCGTGAGGCCAGCCTGACCGGTGTGAACGGTGAGGTGCCTGAGATTCGCTTCCTCTCCGGTGGCGGCGCCTGGACCGTTCTCGCCGCCCTGGTCGCCGGACTCATTGTCCTGGCGCCCCTGATCGGTGCCCGCACTCTCACCGGCGGCGGCCTCTTGCCCCTCGCCGCCACCCCCGCCGAACTCTGGCAGAGCATCGGCTACGGTTGGCGCGACATCGGCCTCGGCTTCGTCGGCGGCGCCGACCCATTCGCCGCCGTGCTGGCCGTGATCGGCTCGCTCACCTTCTGGGCACCTTCCTTCTCCCTCGTGCTGCTCTACTTCCTGGCCCTGCCACTGGCAGCCCTCGGCGCCTGGCTGGCTGCGACCAGGCTTTCCGAGCGCGCCTCCATCCGTGCCATCGCCGCCGTGCTCTGGATGCTCGCACCCACCTTCCTCAGCGCGCTCGCCGCCGGTCGTCCGGCCGCGATCCTCGTGCACCTGCTGCTGCCGTGGCTGTTCTTCGCCGGGTTCATGGCCGCTCGCTCCTGGTCGGCATCCGCCGCCGCCGCCCTCCTGTTCGCGGCTATCGCGGCCGCCGCACCGTCGCTCACGCCCGCACTCCTGGTGGTCTGGCTCATCGCCATGCTCGTCAGCGGCCGCAGCGGTATGCGGTTCATCGGCATCCCACTGCCCGCCCTCGCCCTCGCAGCGCCCCTGATCTGGGATCAGGGACTGAGGGGCAACTGGCTCGCCCTGCTGGCCGACCCGGGCGTGCCCCTGCCGGGACCCGACGTGTCGGTGTGGCAGCTTCTGCTCGGTTTCCCGACCGGGGAGCTCGGCGGTTGGACGCCTCTGCTCGAAACGCTCGGCTTGCCTGGCGTCGACGCGTTCGTGCTTGTTCCGGTGCTGCTGGTGCCGCTCGCAGTGCTCGGCGTGCTCTCTCTGTTCCTGCCTGGTGCCCGCGGTGCGAGCTTCTCGCTGCTGACCGCGCTGCTCGGTGCGGCCACGGCCATCGCCGCCAGCCAACTGCACCTCACCGCGATCGGCGGCCAGACGGCCGCCGGCTGGGCCGGGGCCGGGCTCAGCCTCTACTGGCTCGGTCTGGTCGGCGCGGTGGTCTTCGCTCTCCGCGGGATGCGCCGTTTCGCCATCGCCCCCGCGGTCACCGCGATCGTCGCGCTCGTGATCGTGGTGGCCCCGCTCGTCGCCGCCCTGCCCCTCGGCACCAGCGTCGTGCGGGAGGGTATCGACCGCACGCAGCCCGCGTTCGTCAGCGCAGAGGCGCAGACGGATGCCCGCGTCGGCACCCTGCACATCGTGCCGCAGCCCGACGGCGGCATTCTCGCCACCATCGTGCGTGGATCCGGAGCCACCCTGAACGCCCAGTCCACTCTCAGCAGCACCGACTCGTCCCTGTCCGGACGCGAAGAGGAGCTCGCCACGCTGGCCGGTAATCTCGCGTCGCGCAGCGGGCTCGACGGTGCGGCGGGACTGGCCGACTTCGGCATCCGATTCGTGCTGCTTCGCCCGGCCACCGTCACCGTCACCGGCCCCGGCGCCGCGGACGCGGCCACTCCGGCCGCCGCCGAAACCCTCGGCCGCACCACAACCGCCCTCGACGGCAACGCGGCCCTCGCCCCCGTGGGCGACACGGTCTTCGGCCGGCTTTGGCAGTACGAGGTGACGGATGCCCAGGTCGCCACGGCCGAGAACGGCGCCATCCCGGCGAACGCCGGTGGCACCCTCGGGTTCGTGTTCTTCCTGATAGCCGTGTTCGTGCTCGGCGCCACCGTGCTTCTGTCGCTCCCGACCGGAGCCGGACCGGAAGCGGTGCGGCAGGCCAGCCGGGATGCCATTCGGAATACGGCGAAGGCCCGCACCAAGGAAACCAAGCGCCTCGCGAAGGCGGCGGCCCGCAAGAAAGCGAACCCGGAACCTGCCGTGCCCGCAGACGTGACCGATGTCGGCGCGACTGACCCCGCACCAACCGACCCCCGACCGACAGGCCCTGCGGCCGGCACCGACACGGCCGACGCAGCGACAGACGCAGCAGAAGCCGATGCCGCAGCGACAGACGGTGCAGCGACAGTCGCTTCAGCCGACGACAGCCCCGCAGACCCTGACGCCCCCGCATCCCGTTCGGAGGAACACGATCATGCCCAGTAAACGCGCAGCCGCCCTGTTCGGTGCACGGGCCGTCGCCGGGCTGGCCGGTCTCGGCGTCATCGTCGCATCCGTCGGCGCGGCCGGGCTGATCGCCTGGCCCACCGTGGAAGCCGCACCGACGTCCGTCGTCGTCTCTCCGACTCCAAGCGAGCAGCAGCGGGTGTGCCCGGGCCCGCTCCTCACCCTGGCCGAGGACTCGAGCCAGGCGCAGTCGGTGAGCTCGGTCGGAGCGGCCGCAGCCGTCTTCGGCGCCCGCCCGGCAGCGGCCGATTCCGACTGGATCCAGCCGGAATCCACTGACCTGGCTGCCCCCGACAATGCGAACTCCTCCGGCGCTCCGCTTCTCCTGCGCGTGCCGACGCCACCCGGGTCTGCGGCGGCTCCACTGGTAACCGGGAGCCAGTCCCAGATCGCGGCCGGTGAAACGCTGGGTGGGCTGGCCGTTGCAGGTTGCGGCGAGGCGGCCGGCGACAGTTGGCTCGTCGGCGGCTCCACCGACGTGGGACGCACCAGCCTGGTGCTGCTCAGCAACCCCACTACGGTCGTGGCCACCGTCGACCTGACCGTGTTCGGCGAGACCGGCGAGGTGGATGCACCCGGTTCGACCGGCATTCTCGTGCAGCCCGGCTCGCAGCGCGTCGTGTCCCTCGCGGGGCTGGCGCCCAACCTCCGATCGCCCGTGGTGCACATGCAATCGCACGGCGGCCAGGTTGCGGCCACGCTCCAGCAGAGCATCGTGCGCGGGCTCGAACCCGGCGGCGTCGACCTCATCGGCGCCTCGAGCGGCCCGGCCGAATCGCAGTTCATCGCGGGTGTGATCGTGACGGCGGGAACCGGGGCGGAGGCTGCGACCGAAGTCGGTGGCCTCGCCGACGACGTGACGACCGTGCGGGTGCTCGTGCCCGGCACGGCGGCGGCCACCGTGCAGGTCGGCGTGACGGATGCCTCCGGCCAGGCCAATGGCTCGTCGCTCGAGGTCGATATCCAGCCCGGCGTGGCGACTGAAGTGCCCCTGACCGGGCTCGCTTCCGGCACCTATTCGCTGAAGCTGACCTCGGACGAACCGATCGTGGCGGCGGCGCAGAGTTCTGCGGCAGGTTCCGCCGGCCGCGACTTCTCCTGGTTCGCGTCGTCGGATTCCCTCACCGACGAGTTCCTGGTGGCGACAGCCGACGGCCCCTCCCCGCAACTCAACCTGGTCAACACCGGCAGCACGGGCGCGACGTACACGGTCGCGCCGGAACAGGGCGAATCCTTCACGGTGACGGTTCAGGCCGGCGGCGCCGCTACCCTTGCGATCGCCGCGGCAGAGCGGTACCTCGTCTCCGGCGGTGAGACGACCGTTGCCTCCGTTGCTTTCTCGGGAGACGGACTGCTGTCCGCGTTCGCGGTCAGTCAGGCCGGTCCTCTGGCGGCCCCGATCCGCGTCTACCCGCGCTGATGACCAGCGCTGACGTCAGAATCGCCGTCATCGGCGGATCCGGGCTGTACCGCCTGTTCGACGCGGGAATTGAAGCATCCGTCGACGTGGACACACCTTACGGACCTACCTCGGCGCCGATCACCATCGGCCTGCGGGCTGGGCGCCGGGTCGCTTTCCTGCCGCGGCACGGCGGCGACCACTCCGTGGCGCCGCACTTGATCAACTACCGGGCCAATATCTGGGCGCTGGCCTCGCTGGGGGTCACGGCTGTGATCTCCTCGTCGGCGGTCGGCGGCGTCAGCCCCGATTACCCGCCGGGGCGCCTGGTCGTGACCGACCAATTCATCGACCGCACGTCGGCGCGTGCCGACACCTTCTTCGACCGGGGAACCGTCGCCCACTTGGCGGCGGCCGATCCGTTCGATCCGGCCTTGCGCCGTCTGGCCATCGGAGCGCTCGAGGCGCTGGACGAAAACTTTGCGCCGACCGGCACCTGCGTCGTGATCCAGGGGCCGAGGTTCTCGACCCGGGCGGAATCGCTGTGGTACCGGGCCGCCGGGGCGCACACCGTCAACATGACGCAGTACCCGGAGGTCGTTCTCGCTGCCGAACTCAATATGGGCACCGTCAACCTCTCCTTCGTCACTGACTCCGACGCGGGGCTGGCTCCCGTCCTCGATGACGCCGCCGACCCGGACGCGGTCTCCGCCGACTTGGTCTTTGAGCGCCTTCGGGCCGCTCAACCGCGCATCCTTGCCGCGATCGACGGAATTCTGCACGCCCTGCCGGCTGAATTCGCTCCTCGCGTGCTGATCGCCCCTGAGCACGTGCGCGCTGTGCTCGGCCGCCCGCCGCTTTCCGCCGACGCAGCCCACGCCGTGGGCACCGCCGGAGACCCTAGGTGACCCGGCGTCTGCTCGTCACGGGCGGGGCCGGCTTCATCGGCGGAGCCGTCGTCGCCGGCGCGCTCGCCCGCGGCTGGCAGGTGCGGGTGCTCGATTCCCTCCGCAGTGACGTGCACGGCGGTCTTCCCGTGCTGCCCGCGGGTGTCGACGTGATTGTCGGAGACGTGACCGACGCATCCGTCGTCGCCCTCGCCCTGCGCGACACGGATGTCGTCTGTCACCAGGCCGCGAAGGTCGGCCTCGGCGTGGACTTCGCCGACGCCCCCGACTACGTGCACAGCAACGAGGTCGGCACGGCCGTGCTGCTCGCGGCGATGACCTCGGCCGGCATCGACCGGCTCGTTTTGGCGTCGTCGATGGTGGTCTACGGGGAGGGCAGCTATCGCGGACCCGAGGGTTTCACCCGTCCGGGTCCGCGCCGGGAGGCCGATCTGCTCCGGGGGGTGTTCGATCCCGTCGACGAGGCAACGGGCGAGGCGCTCGAGCCGTTGCTGGTCTCCGAAGACGACCCGCTCGACCCGCGCAACGTCTACGCGAGCACCAAACTGGGGCAGGAGTACCTCGCGTCGGCGTGGGCGCGTTCCACCGGCGGTCGGGCCGTTGCCCTCCGCTACCACAACGTCTACGGACCGGGGATGCCGCAGAACACGCCCTACGCAGGCGTCGCGTCGCTGTTCCGCTCGGCCCTGGAACGTGGTGAGGCCCCGCGCGTCTACGAGGACGGCCGACAACGTCGTGACTTCGTGCACGTCGCCGACGTCGCCTCGGCGAACCTCGCCGCCCTCGACTGGACCGCGGGTGCCGGGCCGTCTACGTTCCGCCCGTTCAACGTGGGCAGTGGTGTCGTGCACACCATCGGGGAGATGGCCGCGGCCCTCAGCCAGGCCACCGACGGACCTGCCCCCGTCGTGACCGGGCAATTCCGGCTCGGCGATGTGCGGCACATCACGGCATCGTCCGAGCGGCTGCGCCGCGAGCTCGATTGGGCGCCCGCCGTCACGTTCGACGACGGCATGCGATCCTTCGCGACCGCGCCCCTGCGTGCAGCCGTAACCCGGTAGCCCCACGCGCCGGGCCCCCGTCGCCCACCCCGTCGTTGAACCAATTCGACGGATATTCCCGTGTGAATCGCCTTATTCGTCGCTTATTGCGCCGATTCGGGCAAAATCTCTCCATCGAATTCGTTCGGCGCATCCGGCGCGAGATCAGCCGGCCGCGACCGGATGCTGCGGCAACAGCACCTCGAACCGGCATCCACCGGCAACGTTCAAGACCCGCACCTCGCCGTGGTGCGCCCGCACGATTCCCTGCACAATCGCGAGCCCGAGCCCGGCGCCGCCGCTGCCCAGAGGGTCGACCGACGGGGTGCGCGGCCCGCTTGCCCGCCAACCGGCCTCGAAGACCCGCCCCAGGTCCTGCTCGGGGATACCGCCCGCGGCATCCGTCACCGAGATCACGGCGTGCTCGGCTGCGGCGAAACCCGAACCGGCACCCGAACCGGCACCGGCACCGGCACTGGAACCCGAACCGGCACCGGCACTTGATGTGACCGAGACCACGATCGGGCTGCCGGCCGGTGAATGCTGGATGGCGTTCATCACGAGATTGCCGACCACGCGGGACAGCTCGCGCGGATCGGCGAGGATGGTCAGGCCGGTCTCTCCGGCGAAGCGCAGATCGAGCGATTTGGTCTGGGCGATCGGCCAAAGACCGGCCACCGTGTCGCTGATCAGGTCGTAGAGCGACACGGGCTGCAAGGTCAGGCGAAGTGTGCCCGAGTGGATCTTCGACAGCTCGAACAGGTCGTCGACCATGCCCGTGAGCCGGTCCACCTGCCCGCGCATCTGCGTGTAGTACCGCTGAGGGTCCTCGACCATCCCGTCTTCGAGGGCTTCGGCCATGGCCCGGATGCCGGCGAGCGGCGTACGCAGGTCGTGCGAGATCCAGGCGATCAGTTCGCGCCGTGACTCCTCGATCTGATTCTCGCGGGCGCGTGATTCGGCCAGCCGTTCCCCGGTTGCGGCCAGTTCCCCGGCCAGGGCCGTGAATTCGTTGTTGCTGTGGCGGTCGGTCGACGCGACCCGCTCCCCGCGTCCGATGCTGGCGGCGGCCGAGCGGAGGGTGCGGCTGTCGCGAGCGAGTTGGCGGCCGAGCACTGCCGCCATGGCCAGCGATACCAGCCCGGCGACACAGGCCACGGAGTAGAAGACCGTTAGGTCGTGCCGGGAGACGTACATCTGCGAGGCGACCGCCGCCATCCCACCGACGACCGATACAACCGTGGCGAGGGCTATGACCATGAGTTGCAGCACCAGGGAGGTGCGGGAGAGCAGCCGCAGGGTGAGCAGGCCGGCGCCGCCGACGACCACCGCGCAGGCCAGCGCGAACAGCGACACGGCGAGGAGTACGTCCGTGCTCATCAGGATCGTCCCGCCGGGGACAGGGGAACCGGGTCGAACCGGTAGCCAACCCCCCAGACCGTGTTGAGCATCCGTGGCTGTGCCGGGTCGGCTTCGATCTTCTCGCGCAGCCGGCGCACGTGCACGGTCACCGTGGAGAGGTCGCCGAACTCCCATCCCCAGACGGAGCGGAGCAGATCCTCCCGGCTGAGCACGTGGTGCGGGCGTCCGATCAGGTAAGCCAACAGGTCGAATTCGCGCGTGGTGAGAACCAACGGCTCTCCGCGCAATCTCACCTCGTGCGCCAGGGCGTCCAGGCTGAACTCGCCGGCGGTGATCAGGCCGGCCGGCACCACCGCTGAGGCACTGCGCCGCAGCACCGACTGAACGCGCAGCACGAGCTCGCGGGGGGAGAACGGTTTGGTGAGATAGTCGTCGGCGCCGGCCTCGAGGCCGTCGATGCGGTCCTCTTCCTGATTGAGGGCGGTCAGCATGATCACCGGGATCTCCCAGTCTCCGCGGATGCGGCGGCACACTTCGATCCCGTCCTGCAGCGGCAGCATCCGGTCCAACACCACAAGATCCGGTCGAAGCCGCTCAGCCATGTCGAGCCCCGCCTGTCCATCCGAGGCCTCGTCGACCAGGAAGCCGGCGGCCCGCAGGTAGCGGCAGACGATTTCGGACACCGTCGGGTCGTCGTCGACGACGAGGATGCGGCGGTCGGCGGTCGGGCGCGAATCGCCCGGGGATAGGGAAGTAGGCACGAGTTCAGGATAGAGCTGACACCGTCGGGAGTGCCCGGGCAGGGCCGGGCGCTGCAATCCTTCCTTACTCCGTAATCTCTTCCGGCATTTTGGCCGGTCTGGCCCCCATAGTGTCGATTCATGACTTCGATCACCAGAGCCGCGTGTGACCACTCCTATCCAGGTTGACCTCGTGCTGCCGTGCCTGAACGAGGCCGGAGCCCTGCCCTGGGTGCTGTCGCGTCTGCCACCGGGATCACGGGCCATAGTCGTCGACAACGGCTCTACAGACGGTTCGGCGGAGATCGCCGCCGCAGCCGGAGCCCTAGTCGTGCATGAAAGCCGCCGCGGGTTCGGTGCCGCCGCGCACGCGGGCCTCGAGGCCGCCACCGCGCCGATCGTCGCGTTCTGCGACGCGGATGCGTCGATGGACCCGGCCGAGCTCCCGGTTCTGGTGGGACCGGTGCTGGCAGGAACAGCCGATCTCGTGCTCGGCCGCCGCCGACCCGCGATCGCGAAATCGTGGCCACTGCACGCCCGCATCGCCAATTCCAGTCTGTCTTGGCGTTTGCGCCGAATAACAGGCGTGAACATCCATGATCTGGGCCCCATGCGGGCCGCACGCCGCATCGACCTGCTGAACCTCAACCTTCGGGATCGCCGCAGCGGCTACCCGCTGGAGATGTTCCTCAAGGCAGCGGAGGCGAATTGGCGCATCCTCGAGGTGGACACCTCCTACTCCCCGCGGGTCGGCCGCAGCAAGGTCACCGGCACGGTGCGCGGAACACTCACCGCCGTCAAGGACATGTCAGCCCTCCTTCGGGAGACGCGCCGATGACGACCATCGTGGTGATCGCCAAGGAATGCCTGCCCGGCCGGGTGAAGACCCGGCTGCACCCGCCCCTGAGCCTCGTGCAGGCTGCCGAACTGGCGGCGGCCAGCCTCGACGACACCCTCGGGGCGCTTGCAGCCCTCCCGGCGACCCGCCGCATCCTGGCTTTCGACGGCGATATCCCGCCGCTCGCCGCGGCCGGCTATGAGGTCCTGCCGCAGGTGGAGGGCACCCTCGACCTGCGTCTCGCCGCCGTATTCGACGCCTGCACGGGGCCGACCGTGCTGGTCGGAATGGACACCCCGCAGTTGACGTCGTCCCTGCTCGAACCCCTGTTCACCGACTGGACCGACGACGTCGATGCCTGGTTCGGCTTCGCGAACGACGGCGGTTTCTGGACCCTTGCCCTGAACGAACCGACCGGCGACCTGATCCGCGGAGTGCCGATGTCCCAGAGCGACACCGGCACGATTCAGCTGCAACGGTTGACGGATGCCGGGCTCCGGGTGAGTCTGCTGCCGACGCTCACCGACGTGGACACAATCGACGACGCCCAGCGGGTCGCGGCGATTGCGCCCGACGGCGGATTCGCCAGGACCCTGGCGGCCATGATGGAGCCGAGCACTCAGGACGGCCCGCGATGACCGCGCTGGCCGCCCAACTCGAGGGGGAGTGGACCCCGGAACCGACCACTTTCGGTGCCGGAGGGGCAGAACCCTATGCCGCTGCGCTGCGGAACTCCGACAACGTGCTCTACCTGCGCCGCGCGGTCTCCGGCGAGCCGGCCACGATCGACGCCGGCCGCTGGAGCGCGGATGCCGACGACACCGACCTGCGCCTGCTCGACGGGATTACCGGACCGGTGCTCGACATCGGGTGCGGTCCCGGGCGGATGGTGCGGGCGGCCATGGGCCGCGGCCTGACCGCGCTCGGCCTCGATGTTTCGGAGACGGCGGTGCGGATGGCCGCCGACGCCGGCCTCAGCGTGCTGCAGGGCAGCGTCTTCGACCCGTTGCCGCGAGAGGGTGGCTGGGCGGCGGCGCTACTCGTGGACGGCAACATCGGAATCGGCGGCGACGCATCCGCTCTGCTCGCTCGCTGCGCCGAGTTGCTGGCGCCGAGTGGCGTGCTCCTGGTGGAGTTGAGCCACGATGCGGCCCGGGACGACAGTTACCTCGGCACGATCGAGGACTCCGCAGGTAGCCGCAGCGCCGTGTTCCCCTGGGCAGAAATCGGCATCAATGGTCTGCGTGACCGTGCCGGAGCGGCCGGCCTGGTCGTGGCTCAGGACTGGCGGCTGGACGGCCGTTGGTTCGCGCGCCTGCTGCGCGCGTAGAGAGCGATCGACCAGAACGTCGCGACGAGGGCCACGCCCAGCCAGAACAGGGCCAGGTTCCGTCCGTAGTCGTGAGGCAGGATGCTCGGATTGTTCGGGGTGATGCCCTGAGCGACGATTGCGGGAACCACGATCAGCGTCATGATCGAACCCACCACGATGGCACCCTGCACGACCAGCACGATCGTGCCCGTGACCCGTCGCCCCGCGCGGCGCAGCAGAATGCCGCAGAGGAAGACCAGGGGCGCCAGCACGGCATCGTGCAGCACGATCGCCGCGCCGACCCAGAGCGCCAGCCCGGGCAAACGAGTGACCCGCACGCTGTCGAACAGAATGAAGAGGCCGAATAGCAAGCCGGCCGAGCCGATCAGGATCAGCGCCCTGCGCGCCACGCGCATCCGTCGCTCATCGTCGGTGCGGGGGAGGGCGGCGCTTGCCGTCTTGACGCCTGCGGTGTTCATGCGGTGATCGCCTCAATCCGGCTCAGCCATTTGGTTTGCAGCACTCCCGGTCGTCCCGGGGCGATCATGCGCGCCGGATAGCCGTGCTGCACGTCGAGCGTCTCGCCGTTCAGTTCGAGCGCCACCAGGGTCAACGGGTCTCGCACGTACTCCGGCCCCATCTCGGTCTGCCGGAAGCTGCCGCGCTCCTCGAGGCTGGTCAGGCGAAAGGATGCCTGGGTGTCGGCAGCGACCAGGTCGGCCAGATCCGACAGGCGAACCCCGCGCCAGACCGCGAGCTGGCTCCAACCCTCGACGCAGGCGATCGGCAGTTCAACCTCGGTCTGCGGCATGGACTCGAGCTCGGTCCGGCTGAAGCTGCGTTCCACGTCGCCGGCAGTGAGCGTGAGCACCCAGCCGGTCGCGAGGGCGCTCGCGGTGACCTTCGCTTCCTCGGCGGTGCGGTTCACCGGCACTCCCTGCTGGCCCACGCCCTTCTTGCGCGGCCCGAACACGTTCAGCGCGTCGAGCGGCGCGAACGTTTGCCCTGCGGTCAGCCCCACGACGGCTGCGCAGGCGACTCCGACGGTGGTGAGGAAGCCCCGGCGGCTCACGGCCGGCGTCGCGGTCGGCTTGAGCGCGGGCGTGGCGTCGATCCAGGCGATCAACCGGCCCGTCACTCCAGACGGTCGACGGCTGCCCCAGAGTCGCACGGCCTCGTCCTCGGCAACCGTTGCATCGTGCTCGTCGTCATCGCGCTCGGCGTCTCCACGGCGGTTCCAGAACCGGGTGATGATCGGCAGCTTGATGCCGATGTGCAGCACGAGCAGTCCTATCAGCACCCAGCCGAGGGCGTAGTGCACCTCGCGAAAGGGGAAGGGCCAGGGGTACCACTGGTACGTGTTGAGTAGCCCGATGGTGATCTGCACCAGGGATGCGCCGACGAAGAGGGCGATCGACGCGCGTTCGAGAAGATGCAGGAATGATTTCACCGGCGGGTACTGGAACAGGTCGGGGAACACGATGTAGAGCTTGGCGAGCAGCAGTGGGAAGCAGGCGATGCCGGCGATGATGTGGGTACCCTGGCTGAACTGGTAGAGCAGGGCGGGCCGGGTCGGGAAGCGCATCCACGGCAGGGGCTCCTGCAGGAAGTGGCTGTACAGTCCAGTGCCGAAACAGACGATGAAGGCGATGCCGAGCAGGCGGCCGATCACCACGGCCATCCGGGGATTGCGCGCCGGGGACGCCAGCGCGCGCTGTGCCTCGTACATCATTCGCCTCATGGTTCCATTGCATCATCCAGGAGTCTCCGGAGGGCTGTTCAATCCTTACGGTCCGGTGACGCGCACCCGAGTCGATGGGGGCCGCATGCGTGGGGTCCGTCAGGATGGCAGAGTGCGAATCGCTGTTGTCTCCCTCCTCCTCGCCGCGAGTGCTGCCCTGACGGCCTTCAGCGTGCTCGCCTACGACCTGTTCAAACCGGGTCGGGACACGGTGCCCCTCGTCCTGTGCACCGCCGGGTTGTGGCTGCTCTTCGCCCTCGCCGTGCTGCTGCTGCGGGGGGTGCGGGGCCGAGCCGTCGTGGTGCTCGTCCTGGCCGGGTCCGTCGGAATCGGGGCCGCGGCTATGGTCGGGCCGCCCAACACCAGCACGGATTCTGCCCGCTACGCCTGGGACGGAATCGTGTCCACTGCGGGGATCTCACCGTATGCGTACACACCGGCGGATGACCGTCTCGACGCCCTGAGGCCTGATTGGCTGTTCCCGGCCCCGGAGCTGACCGAGTCCGGCAAGCGCGAATGCGTCGGCGAACGCATCCAGACCGCGCAGAAGACCGAGTCGGGAGACCTGCTCTGCTCGGCACTGAATCGCACCGGCGTGCCGACGATCTATCCGCCGGCCGCCGAGATCTACTTCGCCGGAGTGCGCGCACTGACCGGCCCGAACGCAGAGTATTGGCCGTTGCAGCTCACGGGCCTCCTGCTCAGTGTGGGCACAACGGGGATGCTGCTGGTCGGCATGCGTCGCCGGGGCATCGACCAGCGCTTCGCCGCGCTCTGGGCCTGGTGTCCGCTCGTGGCCACCGAGGCGATCACCAATTCCCATGTGGACATGCTCGGCGTGGTCTTCACGCTGGCAGCCGTTTTCCTGGTTACCGGCCGACGGTACTGGAGCGGCGGGTTCGTACTCGGTGCCGCGATCGCCACCAAGCTGATCCCCGTGCTCGCGGCCCCCGCGATGCTGCGCCGCCAGGGCTGGAAGGTCACGGTCGGGGCCGTGGCGACGTTCCTCATCCTCTACGTTCCGTATGTGCTGTCCACCGGCATTGGCGTGCTGGGCTATCTGCCTGGCTACCTCTCCGAAGAAGGCTATGAGGACGGCACCCGCTTTGCCTTGATTTCGCTGATCGCCCCAGGCGGTTCGGCCGTGATCGTCGCGGCCGTGCTCCTCGCCGTCATCGCCGTTCTGGTGATCTGGAAGACGGACCCCGACCAGCCCTGGCTGGGACAGCTCGTCATGATCGGAAGCGCTCTGCTCATTCTGAGCCCCCGCTACTCCTGGTATGCCCTGCTGCTGTTGCCGTTCATCGCCCTCAGCGGGCGGTGGGAGTGGCTGCTCGTTCCGATGGCGCTCACCCTCCGTCTGCTGGTGCCGTCGATCCCGCTGACTCGGGTGGCGATCGCCACCGCCATCGTCGTGATCGTGGTCATGTCGATCCACCGCGCCCGTCCCGGCATCGCGCAGCGTGTGCTCAGGCCCGGTTGGTCGAAAGTGCCGGAACCCGGCGACCAAACCGTCGGTTAAGCCCGGCGAACCCGGCGGCCCGCCACGGACCGCCGCTGGGCGACGATTCGTTCGTCCGGCGCCAGGAAGCCGATCTCCATCACGGTGAGCCGTTCGCCCGGCCTTCACCTTCTCCGCGGAGTCGAACCAGACTAGCGACACCGTTTCGTCGGCTTCGGGGTCGACGACCACCCTCCGGCCGGCCACGCATTCTGGTGCCGGGCCGTGATCGACTCATCGAGCGGGGCAGCGCGGGTCGCCGGGGGTCACCGTTAGGGGGTGGCTCTCGGAGATCAGAGTCTCCGCCGACCGCCGTCGCCGGCAGCCAGCGCACGGCCACAACCCCCTTCTGCGATTCCTGCGGCATCCCACCGGGCCAGTGGAACGCCGGCGAACGGGGCATCCGTCACCAGGCCCGCAACGGGCATCCGTCGTCACGCGACTGAGGAGAAATTTGCAAACCGACGGTTGTCGCCGCAGGTGTGTGCGGCGTGTGGTGAAAATCTCCGCATTTGGCGCGGTAACGACGGATGCCCCGGGCCAGCATCCGCACGTTGCCACACCTGATCTCGACACGCTCGAACACCGCGGAGCAACGCCAAAGGGCCCGCTGCGCGACTGCGCAGCGGGCCCTTCAGAAGTGAGTTACTACTTGGTGGCGACCGTGATCTTCGCGATGCCCACCAGGAGCTGGTCAGCGACGGCATCCGTCATGAACGTGTCGTTGAGCAGGCCGGCAGCCTCGGCGGAGATGTGAACGGTGGTGCCTTCGAGGATGGCGTTGTCGCCGTCCATCTGCAGCGGCTTGAGCGTTCCGCCGTACAGGTTGAAGAGGAGGACCTGGGTGGCAGCCGACTCGCCGTTGACGGTGACGTCGCCGAACAGCTTGCTGGTCCCGGGGTCGATCGTGAAGTTGGTCAGCTCGACGACGGTCTCGCCGGCGGTCAGGGAGAAGCCGGAACCCTCGTGCTCGATCGAGCCCTGCACGAAGGGACGGTAGTCCTCTTCGGGGTCGTAGTAGTCCACGTTTCCGCCGGTGATCGGGAAGTGCAGGCTACCGTCGGTCAGCGTCGCGGTTCCCACGGTGCCGGGGGTGAGACCAAGGCTGGTCAGAGCCGCGGCGAAGTCGGCGTCGAGGAGAACGGAGGTGTCGACGCCCGAGAGTGCGGGGATCGAGGCGACGGCCTTGGGGGTTGATTCCTCGGAAGAGGAGGAGGAGTTGCTCTCTGCCGGTGCGGTCTCATCGGCTGTGGTCGAGCAGGCGGCGAGGCCGGCGATGAGAAGGCCTGCAGTGGCGAGGCTGAGCGTGGTCTTGGTGAACTTGCGCATGGGGAAATCCTTCGTGTCTGTGGTTGGGATTTAGCGGTTCTTGGTGCTGAATGAGGTTCGGTCCCCTCCGCCAAACGGTTTGGAATTAGATTAAATTTGTTGCAAACCCTGTCGGGAAGCCCGTGATTCCGCGGTTTCCGGACAAAAAAAAGCGACCGGGAAACCCGGTCGCGCGTGAGGGGGACGTCCTGGTGCAGTGGAAGGCAGGCCTAGAAGTGTCGGAACCGATCCGGCGCCAGGTCCCACGGGTCCTTACCGAGCAGTTCGGCGATAGCACGGAATACGCAACTCTCAATCACCATCCGGAGGTGTAGATCATCGTCGCCGTGCAACCGGGTCAGGCGCTGGATCGGGAGGCGGTAGAACAGCACCCGACGCTCGGCGGGGTAAACGGTCCATCGTTCGACACCGATCCCCGCGAGCACCGAGGACGGCCCCGCGGCCACCTCGAACGTCACATCCGAGAGCTGGTCCGGCAAAACCGAACGCAGGTAGTCGACGGTGGAGGCCACGGCCATGTCGAAGGTGTCGATCCGGGTCTGCAACGGGGGAAGATACGGGCCGGTGACCGAGCTGCGGATGCCTCGGCCGTGCCGGTCGCGGCCGCGACCACGCTGAATGGGGGCGGGGGTCGGCGCTGCGGAGGGGCGTGCTCGAGACATGAACACATCCTAGTTCGGCTGGTCGAACGGGTATCCTGTATGCAATGTCATTCAGGCCCTGTTCCCGCGTCGCCTGCCCGGAGGAATCCGCCGCGACACTCACTTTCGACTACATCGACGCGATGGCTGTTCTCGGTCCGTTGGCCATTCAGCGGGAGCCGCACACGTTCGACCTGTGTGCCCGCCACGCCCGACTCACCACTGCCCCGCAGGGCTGGCAGTTGGTGCGGCTCCGCCCAGCGGGCGAGCAGGCGGCCGAATCCGAATCAGGAGCCGACGCGTGACGCCCCTGACGGATGCCGCCGCTCGCCTCGCCGCCGTCGTCGGCCCTCACCAGGTGCGCGGCACTGCTGCTGCACCCCTGACCGCCGACCTGGTGGCAGCACTGGCCGCCGCCTTCGTCGACGAGGTCGGCGCGCAGAGCCGCGAGGTGCTCATCGGGCACGCCGGGAGCGAGCCGGTGGAGCTCGTGGCCGCCTTCACGCGCGGCGCTCAGTCCCGCGGGGCGACCGTTGTCGACCTCGGCCCGTGCAGCACCGACCAGATCCGGTTTGGCTCAGGCACCCTGAACGCCCCGGCCGCCCTCATCTCTGTTCCGCCGGGGGCCGAAGCAGCGCTGACCGTGCTGCGCGCGGGGGCACTGGAGGTCAGCCTGGAACACGGGCTCGGGGCCATCCGTGACCGCGCCGCCGTGTACCTGAGCGACGGACCGACCCCGGTGACCGTGCCCGGTGGCCACCGTGAGTTCGATCTGCTGCCTGATTACACGGCGGCCGTGCGCGCGCTGGTCGGGCTCAGTGGCATCCGCCCTCTCATCGTCGTGGTCGACGCGGGAGGAGGGGCCGCCGCGACCACCGTGCCGGCCGTGCTCGGTGACCCGAACGCGACCGCACCAGCAGCACCCGCCGCGCCGACACCCACGACGCGCCACACCCTCATTCCCCTGTTTTTCACCGCCGACCCGGATCTCCCGCCGCACCCGGTCGACCCTGCCTTTCCGGCAACGTTGGCCGATCTGAAGAACGCCGTGATTCAGCACGATGCCGACCTCGGTCTTGGGTTCGACACCGACGCCGGCCGCTGCGTCGTGGTCGACGAAACCGGGTCCGTCGTATCCCCGTCCACGATCGGGGCAATCCTCTGTCGGCGGCAGATCGAGCAGGCGCGCGCCGGGAACCCTGTCCAGGATCTGTCGGTGCTGTACGACCACACCGTCTCCCGCGCGGTTCCGGAAATGATCGAGGCTGCGGGCGCCATGGCTTTGCCCACTTCGGTCGGCGGCGCGCTGATGCGGGCCGAGCTGCGCGCCACCGGCGCCATCTTCGGCTGCGGTCACTCGGGTGACTTCTATTTCCCGTCGTTCTGGTCTGCCGACAGCGGCCTGCTCGCGGCTCTGCAGATCCTCGCGGAAATCGGCTCTGCGTCCCGCCCGTTGTCAGAACTGGCGACGGATGCCACGCCCTACTCCCATTCCGGCGAGATCAGCTGCTCGGTCGAGAGCGTGCCCGGGGTCTACGCGCGCATCGTCGACACCTGGATGGGCGCCGCCGATTTCGAGGAGTTCGATGGTCTCACGGTCACCGGGCTGACGAGCGCGGACGAAGCGTTCTGGTGGTTGAACGTGCGCCCGGCACAGTCGGAGGATGCCCCGGAAGCGGGACAGCAGCCGACGGCGGAGTCGGTTCTGCACGTGACCGTTGAGGCTGCCACCCCCGAGGTGATGGTGCGAATCCGCGACGAAGCCCTGGCACTCATGCAGGGTGGGTAGGCGCGCCTGCTCTCCAAGAAACCAGGTCGAAAGGTCTGGTTACGAGCACATTTCAGCCCTCGTGTCGGTTTCGACGCCCTTGTTCGGGTGACATACGCTGACTCACGCATCCCCAACGGATCCAAGCAGACCGCACCGTCGCGGTGGCTGGTTCCCACTGAAACAGGAGTGACATGGCCAATCTGACGGACACAGAACCCACCACCGCGAAGAAGAGCGGGGGAGGTCAGCAATTGGCCCAGACCCTTAAGCCACGTCACCTCTCGATGATCGCCATCGCGGGTGTGATCGGGGCCGGGCTCTTCGTGGGCTCGGGCGCCGCGATCCAGCAGGCAGGTCCCGGCATCCTGGTGGCCTACGCCGCCGCGGGACTGCTCGTCATCCTGGTCATGCGGATGCTGGGTGAAATGGCTGCGGCGCATCCGGAAACCGGATCGTTCTCCAGCTACGCCGACAAGGCCCTCGGTCGCTGGGCCGGGCTGAGCATCGGCTGGCTGTACGCCTGGTTCTGGATCATCGTCCTCGGCATCGAGGCCACGGCCGGCGCCGCGATCGTGCACCGCTGGGTCCCCGAAGTGGACCAGTGGGTCTGGGCTCTCATCCTGATGGTGCTCCTTACGCTCACCAACGTCGCCTCCGTCAAGATGTTCGGTGAATTCGAGTTCTGGTTCGCGTCGATCAAGGTGGCCGCGATCGCGGTCTTCCTGCTGCTGGGCGTCGTGGCCATCATCGGCCTGATGCCCGGGGTCGAGGCACCGGGCATGAGCAACCTCACCGGCAACGGCGGGTTCTTTCCGAGTGGCAGTGGCGCTGTGCTCGGTGGTGTGCTCGTGGTCGTGTTCTCGTTCTTCGGAGCTGAGATCGCAACTATCGCCGCCGGTGAGTCTGAGAACCCCGTCGACGCCGTGAAGAAGGCTGTCAAGTCCACGGTGTGGCGCATCCTGGTCTTCTACATCGGTTCCATCGCCATCGTTGTCACGCTGCTTCCCTGGAACAGTGCCTCGGTGGCCAAGAGCCCCTATGTCGCCGTGATCGAGCTCTACGGAATCCCCGGCGCGGGCACGATCATGGACATCATCGTTCTGACCAGCGTGCTCTCCTGCCTGAACTCGGGTCTCTACACCGCGAGTCGCATGCTCTTCTCCCTCTCCGAACGCGGCGATGCTCCCCAGGTGTGGTCCACGATCTCCGTCCGTGGTGTTCCGCGCGGTGCTGTCCTGTCCTCAACGGTGGTCGGCTTCATCACGGTGGGGATGAACTACCTGTTTCCCGACACCGTCTTCCTCTTCCTGGTCAATACCTCAGGTGCGATCGCGCTTCTCGTCTGGTTGGTCATCGCCGTTTCGCAGCTCATTCTGCGCCGTCGCATGGGCACGGATGCCGCGAGCCGGCTCTCTTTGAAGATGTGGGCATTCCCATATCTCACCTGGGTTGCCATCGCCGCGATCGTCGCCTTGCTCATGGGCATGGCGTTACTGGAACGCACGCGTCAGGAACTCCTGATGTCGATGCTTCTGGCGAGTGTCGTCGTTGGCATCGGCTTGTGGAAATACCGGGGCAATTTGGGTCCGGTGCACTCCCGGGCCGACGAGGTGTCCGAGCCGGTCAATCCCAGCAGTGAAGGGTCGGTCAGGAAGTAGACCGGCGACGGATGTTGCTTGGTTGTTTTGGTTTTCGGGTGTGACACGCCCGGGGTGTTTCTGGTTTTGACGGCTTGGTGTGGGGACCGTAATGTATTCAAACGTACCCCACAGGTGCGG
>NZ_SOGJ01000027.1 GCF_004402375.1 Cryobacterium breve | reverse complement strand
TGCTCGAGTGGACGTCGCCGACGGGGCTCGCCTTCGTGAGCGAGCCGGCCACGGTCATCCGTTCGGCATCGCCCGCCGTGAAACCGGAGGCGCCATCAGCGGAACCAACGCCGGAGCCCAAGTCTGACGAAACGCCCGAACCCGCACCGTTCTGAACGGCGGCTCGACTCGCTGCAGCTAGTCGGTGTCGCGCATGGATTCCAGACCGTCGAGCACGAGATCGAGCCCGATCAGGAACTCGTCCCCGTAGGAGTAACCGGGCTTCAGGACGTGGTCGGCCGTGAGCTCGGCCAGGTAGGGATATTCGTTCGGGGGCAGCTGCGCCAGCATGATCGCGGCCATCGCTGCCGTCTCTTCGGGCGTGCTGAAGGGCAGGCTCTTCTCCTGCATCGCGAACCCGTAAATATAGCTATCGACCGCAGAAAACGCGTGGGCCGTCTTCTCGACCGAGAACCCACCGTTGCGGAAGGTTCCGATCACCCGGTCGTGGTGCCGGAGGGTGGCCGGCCCTGGATTGGTTCCGGAGTCGCGAACAGTCGTGGCCCACGGATGACGGGCCAAGGCATCCCTGAATGAGATCGAGCGTTTGCGAATGGCCGTCTTCCACTCGTCGCCGTGGGACGGCAATCCGATCTCGCCGAAGACTTCATCCGCCATGCCAGTGATGAGGTCCTCCTTGTTGGCCACGTGGTTATAGATCGACATGGCCTCAACGTTCAGGTGCTCGCCCAACCGCCGCATGGTGAGAGCCTCTAGCCCCCCAGCATCGGCGAGGAGCACGGCAGCAGCGATCACTCGTTCGCGGTTCAACCGGATTCGGGGCTCGACTGCCGCTTTGCGCGCTGATGCCATTCTTTCCTCCCGCACTCGTGCCTGTTGACAAAGCTTACCACGTACATAAAAATGACTTACAAGATAAACATACGCCGTAAGTTATCTCCATTGACACCGTAAGGAAGTGAGTCATGTCCACTCAAGTGCACCCCTCGCCCAGCGCTACCGAACAGGCGTTCACCCTGAACCCCCTCCGCTGGTCCCAACGCACCGGCGCCCTCGTCGCGGGCATCGCCCTCACTGCCATGGTGTTCCTGTCGATCTTCGGCTATCTCATCGCCATCAACGGGCTCGTGACCGTCAACGATGCGACGAAGACGGCCGCTGCGATCACCGCCTCGCCGGCGCTGTGGCTGGCCGGAATCGGCGCGATGTGCGTCGTTGTGGTGCTGGATGTTGTCGCCGCCGCCGGCACCTTCGCCCTCTTCAGGCCCGTCAACAGGGTTGTCTCCGCTGTTGCGGGGTTGATGAGAACCACGTACGCCCTGTTTTTGACGGTCGCACTCAGTCAGCTCGTTCTCGCCTTCAACAACCTCGGCTCCCCCGAGGCCGCGTTGACTGCCATCGAGTCGTTCGGGTCGATCTGGAACACGGCCCTGGGCCTGTTCGGGGTTGCCCTCCTCCTGATCGCCTACCTGTCGATCCGCTCGGGCTTCATTCCGAAGATCTTCGGAATCCTGATCGGCATCGCCGGAGTCGGCTACATCGCCGACCTCATCGGCCTCGTCATCGTGCCCGGCTTCACCCCGACCTTCGGCCTCTTCGGATTCGTCGGTGAGACCGCCATGATCTTCTGGCTGCTCATCGGGGGCAGGCGCCTCCCGCGCTCATAATCATCAATCGTCGAAAGGCAGCGGATACATCGGGACAGGGCCACCGCATCCGGATACGGTGCCAGAGTGCAGGCAGGTGGCCCCGCGGCCTGGATCACAGTCACCACACCCGATCGGAGGGGCATGAAATGTCGGACCCAGACTCCAACCTCGACGCGATCTATCGGAATTTGCATCGGAACCCGGAGCTGTCTTTTCAGGAGCATCGGACTGCGGCGTTGGTTGAGACCGAGCTCCGAGGATTGGGATACGACGTTCTTACCGGAATCGGGGGCACCGGGGTTGTCGGCATCCTCCGGAACGGTGCCGGCCCGACAGTCATGGTCCGCGCCGACATGGACGCTCTACCCGTTCAGGAGCGAACCGGACTCGACTACGCCAGCGACACGCGCGGAACCGACCAGGAGGGTCGCGAGCTTCCGGTGATGCACGCATGCGGTCACGACATGCATGTGACCTGCCTGATCGGCGCTGCGCGGCGGCTTGCATCCGAAACCGACTCCTGGAACGGCACCCTGGAAGTCCTCTTTCAACCGGCCGAAGAACTGGGCACGGGAGCAACGGCCATGGTGAATGACGGCCTCTTCGACCGTATCCCGCGTCCAGAGATCGTTTTGGGGCAGCACGTCTCACCACTCCCCGCCGGCGTTGTCGCACTCCAGCCCGGACCCGCCTTCGCTGCTGCAGACGGCATCAGAATCGTGCTCTACGGGCAAGGCGGTCATGGCTCTCGACCGGAAACCACCATTGATCCCATCGTCATGGCGGCCGGGACCGTGCTGCGGCTCCACACGATCGTCTCTCGGGAAACAGCCGCCAACGCCACCCTCGTGTTGACGATCGGCTCCCTCCACGCGGGAACGAAGAACAACATCATCCCGGACTCAGCCGAAATCCTGATCAGTCTTCGTTCCTTCGACCCTTCCGTACGGGAGGCAGCGATCACGTCGATCCGGCGCATTGTTCGAGGTGAGTCCATGACCGCCGGCGCGCCGCGCGAGGCGACTATCGACGTCTATGAGAGCTTTCCCAGCGTCACCAACGACCTGGACGCGGCCAGACGCACCAGTTCCGTCTTCAAGGACTATTTCGGTGAGCAGAATGTCATCGAACCGGGGGCCGTCACCGGCAGCGAAGATGTAGGCATCCTCGCCTCAGCAGCCGGCGCGCGATGCTGCTTCTGGTTGCTGGGAGGCAGCAACCCTGCTCTCTTCGCTACCGCGAGATCGGTTACCGACATCATTGAAACCGTTGCCCGGCAACCCTCGAATCACGCACCGAACTACGCCCCGGTCATCCAACCCACTCTCGACACCGGCGTCGAGGCCCTCGTGATCGCCGCTCGGGAATGGTTGGGACCTGAAATCAATCCGTTGCCCTCGTCGTCAATCAGCCGTGACCAGAAAGACGTCAACCGCATCCTCGTGGTCGAAACCGAAGCCGTGCCGCTCGGAGAGGACTCGCGCAGGGCCGGCCCGTAACACGTTCAGGCGGGAGGGTCGGTGGTCCCGATGCTTGTCCAGTGCCTGACGGAGAACCGCGCCGCCAATCCCCCGGCCCTGGTAATCGGGCTCCAGGGAGAAATGCTCAATCCAATGAGAGTCGGTTTCAGTTCTGACGGCGATCAATCCGACATCTTCACCGTTGATTTGAATTACGACCGTGTGGGCCGGGTTGACCACTCAACTCCCATGCGTCCCCTGCAATCGGATCGACACCGGATCGACAAAACCTCGCTGCGCTGCGACCCCCACACCGATCGGCCGAACCATCCAGCCGTCAATGTTCGCCCCTCCGGTCGCGACTGGCCGCCGCTCTTGTCGCGATCACATTGCTCACTAGCGTGCGGGTTGCGGCCGCGGGATGACGGGTCCACCAAGCGCTCAGTGCGGAATACCCTCGCCAGGCGAGAATTCCCACCGCGAAAGAGGCAAGGGTGGCAAGCAGTGGTACGTCGTCCCCGAGAAGCGGGAAGACCTGCCAATGGACGAGATAGACGAACAACGATGCCGAGGCCACGACACTCAGCACCGGCACCACCAGCCGAGGGAGGGGCACGGCCGGAATCCAGAGGAGGAGGAGCAGTCCCGCGATCGTGATCGCCTCGCGGGCCGGGTCGCCGAAGAAACCCGGAACGGAGAGCACGACGACCGCCGAGCTCAGCACCCGCAGCTTGACGTCCGTGGAACGCGCGATGAGCCATCCGAGAGCGATGAGCCAGAGCACGATCGGCAGCGAATACCGTTCGGTCGGCCCTGCCTCGACCCCTCCGGTCAACAGAAGGCGCAGAAAAAGCGCCCCCGCACAGAAGAACGCCGCGAAAACGAAGGGGTATCGGCGTTCGATCCGGTCGAGCTGGGGCACACAGAACAGAAGCGCCAGGCCGAGGATCGTCCACACGACCGATTCCAGGAACCAGTACTGCCATTGCACGGTCCAGCGTTCATCGCCGCCAAGAAGGTTGTGCAGCATGAAGACCGTTGCGGGTTCGTACATCCCGCCGATCAGGGCCACTCCGCCGATCCACAGCACGGCCGGGACGAAGATCTGGACGGCGCTGCGAACAAGCTTCCCGAGACGCACTGGCCGAGGTACATCGGCGAACTGGAATCGGGCCAGGTTGTAGCCCAGTATCCCGAGCAGCAGGTGGGCACCACCCTGCACGTGAAAGAGGTTGGCGTGCGTCCCCGTGATGAGCGCGATGGCGATAGCCCGCAGCAAGACGGACGTCTCCACGCGCGCCAGTGACCGTCGGGGGCGCGCCCCGGACGGTGCGGTTCGGTGGCTGGCCAACTCCCGAGCCGATTTCGCGGGCCAGTCCCTGGGTAGCGTGCCGAGCATCTGCTCGAGCCGCACCGAGACTTCGACGTAACTGAGCGAGTCGCCGTGCAGCGCGACGAAGCTGTCGTCTACGACCGCATCCGGGCGGTCGAGGAGGGTCGAGTAGAGCGCCCTAATATTTTCCGCCGTCCCGCTCCCTGCGCCATCCACCGACGGGACTTCTCGCTCGAGGACCGCCGCCTTCCGAAGCAGACTCGCGGTGTCTGGCTTACCGCTGGACGTCAGGGGGAACTCATCGACAAGATGCACTCGCACGATGTGCTCGGGCACACCAAGCGCCTCCGCGGCGATCGGCGCGGCAAGCCCGAGGGCCCACCGCTCTCGCACGAAGACCACGAGGCGTTCCTCAAGGTTGACCACCCGGGCTGTGACACCCTCGTCGTCGAGGAGCTGCTCGACCCGGTCGAGGTCGATCCGCAGGCCGTAGATCTTGACGAAACGACTGCTTCGCCCAACGATTTCGAAGAGTCCGTCGTCGTGCTGACGGGCAAGGTCGCCGGTGCGCAACTCCCTCACGATCGGTCCGGCCGCGAGTTCCTCCGGGCCCTCCGCGTACCCCATCATGACGTTCGGCCCGGAGTACACGAGGTTACCGATCGAGTCCTTGTCGGCGTCATCGATGCGGAACTGCCCGCCCGGTATCGGGATTCCGATGGATTCAGGCCGGGTCGCCGCCAACTCCGGCGGCAGGTAGGCCATCCGTGCGGTCGCCTCCGTC
This sequence comes from Cryobacterium breve, assembly GCF_004402375.1. Taxonomy (GTDB): domain Bacteria; phylum Actinomycetota; class Actinomycetes; order Actinomycetales; family Microbacteriaceae; genus Cryobacterium; species Cryobacterium breve. Next base: position 65,474 of record NZ_SOGJ01000027.1, on the reverse strand, counting down.
TGTCCGTACATGACGACGAAATCGAACCCACGTGCCTGCCCCAGCCGGGCGTAATCGCGCACCCGGTCGGGGCCGAGTCGGCCGCCGGCCTGAGTGATGTAGCGCAGACTCGAATATTGGCGCCCAGCGAATCCGGTCGCATCGAGAAGGTCGAAGGTATAGGGAACGCCGGCGAAGGAAGTGGCCCCTGCCGCTTCAAACTCATTCCAGAATTCAGACTCGACCACCGAACGCTCGGTGAGTAGCAGGCTCGCCCCGGAGATCAGGTGGCTGTTCACGACTGAGAGCCCATAGCAGTAGTGCATCGGCAGGGTTGTGACTGCCCGGTCTTGCGCGGTCAGGGCGAGGTAGTCGGCGATGCTTCTCGCGTTGCTGCGCACATTCTCGCGTGACAGCCGAACGAGTTTCGGCGAACCGGTCGAACCCGAGGTGCTCAGCAGCAGTGCCAGTTCGGGGTGCAACGTATGTCTGCTTCCCTCACGTCGCTCATCCAGGCGCCATTCGCCGCCGACGGGTGCCAAAACCACGTCGGGGTCATAACGCTCAAGGAGCCCGTTCCTGTTGCGCTCCTGGCTCGGCTCGTCCCCGTCGCCGGCCACGAGGAGAACTGGATGGCCCGCCGCCAGCGCGGCGAGATACGTCACCAAGGGCTCCAGGGCGTTCGCGCACGACACCATGACGAGTCGGCGGCCGTTTCCCAGTAATTCCCGTCGGCCACGGACCAGTTCGTCCAGTTCGGCGTAGCTGACGGTTCCAGTCGAGGTCACAAGAGCAGTCGCGGTCGGATCTCCGTAGAGGAGTTGGAGGCCATCAATACCGCTCGCCGGGACACGTTGGGTCCTCGTCGATGGGTTCACCGCGCGTGTCCTTGCGGGTGGGAATGCATCATCTGTTTTGTCGGTGCGCACGGCTGTCTCTGGTCGAATTTCTCACCCGCAGTCCTACTGAGGCAAGCCTAACCTTAGTTCAATATGGCTCCGGATGGACTGGGAAAACTGCGACCGGTCGTTCTGCCGGCAGGTGGGAACCACACCGATCGGTTCGGGCTTGCGCTCGGCATCGCTGGCGCCGGCGGAATGACAGGGCGACGCTGCGATATGTGCCGGAGCCCGGCCGGCTCGGCTCCAGCCGCGATGATCGATTCCTCGCCGAAAAAGTCATCTGACCGAGACCGACACGGACGCCGGTCGCGCAACTGGCCTTGATTCCATGACCAAACCTCATTACTGTCCGCTCCGAACCACCTATGATCAACGGGAACTCCTCGTTGACCGCTGACCAAGGAGTAAATCGTGAAACGACATTCCATTGGGATTCTCGGAGTTTCGACTGTTGCGTTGTTCGCCGCAGCCGTACTTGGATCCGGAGCAGCTCAAGCGCAGACCACGCAACTCGAACGCACCCCCAAGACGGTGACGTTGACCGCGAACCTTGCGGAACTCAACGGCTCGGGGGCATCCGGCACTGCAACCGCGACAGTCCGTAACCAGAAGATCAAGCACATAGAAGTGCACGCCTCCGGACTGACGCCCGACGCCCCGCACGCTCAACATATTCACTATGGCAACCAAGCCCTGAACGAGTGCCCCACCATCGCGCTGGACCGCAACGGTGATGGCCGGCTGAACACCGTGGAAGGGATTCCCGCCTACGGACCGGTCGTCGTCTCACTCACGACGACAGGGGACACCTCACCGGCCAGCTTCCTGGACGTCACCCGCTTCCCGGTATCTGAAAGCGGCAGCTACCACTACAGCCGCGACAATCTCCACATCACCAAGGTGGCGGGAACCGGATACCCCGGCCCCAGCGGAACAGGAACGGCAAAGGAAATCGCTGACTCCATCCGCGAGGGCGAAGGCGTTGTTGTAATCCATGGCGTCGACTACAACGGCAACGGCGAGTATGACTTCAGCCGAGGTGCAAGCGAACTCGACCCGAACCTGCCGGCAGAAGCAACGGATCCGGCCGCCTGCGGCATCTTGGAATAGACACCACCCCCAGAGAGACTCTGGGGCGGAATCAGCCTATGGCCCATCCTGCCGGATGGGCCATAGGCCTGCCCAAACTGCCGTGGCGGCCAGGGCTGAGGCTCGACCTCCTCCAACGCCCTCCCAGTGGAACTACGCCCATGCCATCGCCGCGAGGAGAATGGAGATGAAACATCTGGAGCGGCGTGGTCGGTCGGGCGCACCTCAACGAGCAAACCGACCAGGGTCATCCGGCTGGTCTCGGCGACAGCAATGAGGCACCCGGACCTGCCCCGGAGACCGTACGGTTCCAGTCAGCTGTGAGACACGTATCGACCAGCGGTCTGGTCTGACCGGACGTTGCTCACGTACCCGTTCGGCACGAGGATGTGGGCGCGTGATTCGCTGACGTAGGTGCCGACAATTCGGACCGAGTTGGTGGTGGTAGTCGTGATGAAAGCGTTCATGGTGCTCCTCGGATTTTTCGGCCGCGCGGAACGAGCCAGAGTTCGCGGGAAAGCCGGGACACACAAGTCCACGGTACATACCCACTCAGTCACGGCGCAGTCGACGGGGCGTTGATGGGGGCGTCGCGCAACTCTGGGGCGAGCGCCATTGGGCTGATCCGCTGGTCCCGGTCGTGGGTCCACGTCGTGGCCCAAAGCGGCCGTCAACCAACTCATCGATCGATATCGATCTATAGAGTCTGACTCCTGCCCCAACGGATGTCAATTTGTCTGATCGCACAACGTCACCGCGGTCACCGCCGGCAGCATTCAATGATCGACGATTCGTCTGCTCAGGGGTTTTCCCTTGCCGCGGCGACCACCGCACGCCTACGCTGAATCATGCCTCACCTCACCGTTCCAGGCGCGTCGCTCTACTACGAGACGGCAGGCCACGTATCGTCACCGGCGCTCCTTCTGTTGCACGCCGGCATCGCGAACCTGCGGATGTGGGACCCGCAGATCGACGCGCTGGCCGCCGACCATTTCGTCATCCGTTTCGACAGCCGCGGATGCGGCCAGACGACCAGCGAGAACGTTGAGTTCGCCGCCCGCGCCGACGCCCGCGCGGTTCTCGACCACCTGGGGGTGGCGTCGGCAACACTGATCGGGTGCTCGCGCGGCGGGTGCACCGCCATCGACCTGGCGGCGGAGAGCCCCAACCGCGTGAACGGCCTGGTGACCGTGGGAGCAGGACCCAGCGGGTTCCCCGAAATTGAGCTGACCGATCTCGAGGACATAAGGTTCGACGAGATGGATGCCGCGTTCCACGCCCAGGACTGGCACCGGTTGGCGCGCCTCGAGGTGGCGCTCTGGGCGTTCGGCCCGCTGCGCAAAGAGGCCGACCTCGACCCAGAATTCGCGGCCGCGGCCTATGCGCTGGGCCGCGTCAACGCCGCGCATGGGGAGGAGTCCCCGACGCCGATTCCGCTCGAGCCACCCGCCTTCGACCAGGTCAGCGACATTGAGGTGCCCGCGCTCGTGACGGTCGGCGAGTTCGACCTCACCCCACACCTGGCCGAATACGAATACCTTCTGTCGACGCTCCCTGATGTCACGGGCTGCACCTTCCGCGACACCGCGCACCTGCCCAACCTGGAACGGCCGAAAGAGTTCGAACGCGTGCTCGTGGACTGGTTGGCCGAGCACCGACTCTGACCGGGGAAGGCTCGGACACGCAGGCAGGCAGGCGTGTGCGCAGGCAGGCGCGGCCCGCCTTCCACCGGCTGACTGCGCGGGCAGAGGCTGGACGGACTACCCAGTAGCCTTGGGGACGTTCACATCCAGCGAGGGGCCACGATGTCACGAACCGATTCAGGTGACTCCTATGCGGAGTTCGCCGGCACCGTCATCTGGCCGCGCAACACCGTCGAGCTCACCGACACCACCCGGTGCCCCGCCTGCCGAACCGTGCTGCGCTCCCCCGTCTGCTCGACCTGCGACCTCGACTTGCGACACCCGGCCTCGGCACTGCTGCTGACCGCGTCCACGGATGCCGCCGCCTCCCTCGACCGCCGCCGCGAGTTGATCGGACGCATCCGTTTCGAGGTCGCCGAAGCGCAGATGGCGGCGCAGCGCGTTGCGCCTCTGGTCGCAACGCCTGCAGCACCGCCCGCAGCACCACCTGCAGCACCACCCGCAGCACCGCCCGCAGCACCACCTGCAGTGATGGTGCCGGCCGCTGCGGCATCCGTTCCCGGAGCACCCAAACGGTCGAGCGTCCAGGTGTTGCTCCTTCTGGTCGGCGTGACCCTGGTTTCGGTGGCGGCGATCTTCTTCCTCACGGTGACCTGGATCTTCGCCGGACTCGAGGTGCGCTCGGCGATCGTCGCCGCAACCACCGGTGCCGCACTCATCACGGCCGGCGTCCTGCGCCGTAAACGCCTCGTCGCCACCGCCGAGGGAATCGGCGTGCTGGCCGTGGTGCTCGTGCTTCTGGACGCCTGGGCACTGCGACAGAACGACCTGTTCGGTCTCGCCTCGGCCGATTGGCCGACCTACTGGGGCACGACGCTGGTGACCTGCACGGCACTTTTCCTCCTCTGGCACGCCCTGTCCGGGCTGCGCGTCGCCAGCGTGGCCGGATTCGCCGCCGCGGCCCCGGGCCTCGGGCTGCTGGCCGCCGGCCTCGCCTCCGGTCAGGACGAGCCACTGCGCCTCTTCGTCGGCTTCCTCGGAGCCGCCGTCGGCGCACTGCTGCATCCGCTCACCCTGCCGCGGCGAGGTTCCGCTTCCGGCACCACCGCCAGCGCCGTCGCAGGCACCACCGGCGACCCCGCGGACGACGCAATTGAGGAGAATTCGGCGACACGCCGCATCCCGGGGCAGTGGATGCCGCGGGTCGCGAAAAACTCCGCAGTTACGGATGCCGCCGATCCCCTGTCGACCCCGGCGCGCCACTTCTGGCCCTCGGCCGACCGGGTCCCCGAACGCATCACCGTGCTCACCCTCGGCGGGCTGGCACTCGTGCTCGCCACCCTCACGAGCGCGTTCGTCAGCCCGGACTCGACCGTCGCACCGTTCCTCACCCTTTGCACTGTCACGGTCACGGCCGTGCTGCACCTTCTCCTCGTGCTGCGCCGCGCGGAGACCGGTGCGGTCTATGCGGGCTTCGCCTACTTCTGCGCCGGCCTGGTATCCCTGACACTCACCACGGTCGTTCCCCTGGTGGCCTACCGCGCCGACGATCTGACGCTGGCGATCATCGTTCCGCTCCTGATCGCGACCCTGATCACCCTCGGCGCCGAGTTCCTGGCGCGCCGCCGCAGCACCGGACCGGCCCGTACCGCGTTCATCGTGGGCGGCAGCACGGCCACGCTCATCGCCGCTTCCCTCGCCGTGCTCGTCGTCTCGTTCGCCGCACTCCCCCTGCTCGTCCTGCTCGGCCACGGCCTCACAGGCGAGGCAGCGCCGGCCCCGGTGCGGGCGAACAGCGTCTGGGCGCTCGGAACACTGGCCGCCGTCGGGCTCCTGGTCGGACTCGCCTGGAAGATCGGACGCGTCCTGACCGGACGTCGCCGGGTTCTCGCCTGGCTGTTCCTGGCCATCGCGGTGCTCGCCGTGCCGTTCTCCGGCCCGGTGCTGCCCGTCACCCTGATCTACGTTCTGCTCGGGTTCCTCTCGCTCGGCGCCCTGCTGCTCGAGCGTGGGGGCCGGCTCTCGCTCGGTTCGTTCCGGGTCGTGGTGCGCACGTTCCTGGTGGTCACCATCGGCCTCGGCTACGTGATCAGCTGGCAGAGCAGCACCACCTGGTGGATAGGCTCCGTGGCTGCGATCGCAGTGCTTCTCGGCTCCCGGCTGCTCATTGCCCGCACCATCGCCGCCGGCGCGACCTCGGCCCGCGGCCTGCTGCTGTCCGGGGCAATCGTGCTCAGCCTGATCGCATCCGTCGCCCTGCCGGGCATGCTCTCCCTCCATGAATCACGGTCCGGCACCGGCCTGGTGGCGGAGGCCGCGCGCGCCCTCACCCTGGCCACCGCCCTGGCGCAGTTGCTCGTGGCACTCCCGCTGCGCCTGCTCACCCGGCCCGACCGGAACTGGGCGTTCCTCACCCTGCTCACCCCGACCGTGGTGGCGTTCTCCCTGCCGATCGCGGCGATCGCCGAGGACCTCTCCGCGCTCGAACGCGCCACTCTCCTCCAGGGCGGGCCGGTCGCCGGCATCGCGCACTCGGCCGTGCTGTTCGCCGCTCTCCTGCTCTGGCTGCTCCTGCGCGGCAACCGGGCCGCAGGCACTGCGGCCAGCTGCGAGATCCTGGCCGTCCCGCGCGTGATTGCCGCCATCGGTGTGGCTCCGGTTCTGCTGCTTCTGCTCGGGAGCATCGCCCGGGCCCTCACGACGACGACGGATGCCCGAATCCTCCTGGTTCCCGCGGCCGCACTCTTCGGTTGCGGTCTCGCCCTCGCGCTCGGCGTGCTGAGCGGCCGCAGCCGCGACCGGATCGGGCTGGAGTCCGGGGCTCTGCTCATTCTCGGGCCCGGCACAGTCTGGGCACTCGGCACGGCGCATCCGCTCGGCTGGTTGATGCTGCTCCTGGCCGCCGTGGCCACCCTCCTCACCGCCATCACCCCGGACGGCCTGTTCGGCTCACTCTCTCCTCGCCGCCATCTGGGCTGGGCGGCCCTCGCGCTCGGCATCGCCGGCCTGTGGCTGGGCCTGGCCCGGGCCGGGACCCTGGCACCCGAGCCCTACGTGCTGCCGGTTGCGGGGATTCTCCTGCTGCTGGCCGTGCTGATCCGCCGGTTCGGCCGGGTCGAACACACGGCAGCAGCCAGCCCGGTGGCAGCCCTGCTCACCCTGGCCGGCCTTCTCGTGGCGATCGCGCCGCTCGCACTGGCCTCGGCGACCGGATCGCTCCTGCGTGCGGTACTGGTGTCGTCGGTCTCCGCCGTGCTACTGCTCGGGGCCGGCGTACCGCGCTGGGCGCCGCCGCGCTCCGCCTACCTCGCGGCCGCGGCAGCAGCCGGCACCACCGGACTCGTGCTGACCAGCGTCGTGCAGGCCACCGCGGCGCTCAGCGACCCGGGGGTGCCCGATGCCCGATTGGAATACTGGCTCCTGCCGCTCGCGGCGGTCATCGCCGGGGCCTTCCTGCTGTCCAGGCAGACGGATGCCGCCACCCGGTCGTCCCGCCGTCTCGCCGCGATCGCCCTGTTGCTTCTCGCCCTCACCCTCCTGACCATCGCCGAGATCAGCACCCTCGGCTGGGCCGGATCCCGCATCCGGGACGAGGGCCTGACCTGGGGTGCCGGGAGCGGGAGCGACGTCGTGACCGGCCTGCGGGCATCCGTGCTCGTGCTGGCCCTGTCCCTGACGCACGTGCTCGCCCTGTGGCGCCCGCGCGCGCCGCTCACGGTGGGCGTCGGCTGGACCGCCGCCGGCCTGGCCGCCGTGGCCGCGCTGAGCTCCGTGCTGACGGGAGCCACCGAGCCCTTCGAGCTTGGGACCATGCCGCTTGCCCTGGCCGTGGTCGTGGGCCAGGTGCTCTCCCGACCGGTTCTGCCCAGTGCAACGACCGAGTCCGCCCAACGACTGAGCTCCGCGGCGGCCCGGCGCATCGCGGCCGGCCTCGCCCTGGCGCTGCTGCCCAGCGCCCTCGTCGGCGGCACCGGCGGCGGGCTCCTCCGCCCGATCGTCGCCCTGGCGCTCGGCGGGGCCCTGGGCCTCGGCGGCGCATTCCTGCTGTCCCGCCCACGCTGGACAGCCCTGGCCTGGCCCGCGCTCGGCGTAGGTGCCCTCACGGTTGCGGTAGTCGCCTGGACGCGCATCCGTTCGCTGCTCGGCACGGACCCGGTGGGCCCGGACACCCGGCTCGAAGCCTGGCTGCTACCCGCCGTGTTGCTGCTGCTCGGCATCGGAGCAGGCGCCATCGCGGCGGTCGCGAACGGGCCGGGAACGCCCGGCACCGGAGCAGCCGCATCCGCACCGACCGCAGCCCGCGGGCGTCGGTTCGGCTACGGCGTGCTCGTGTCTACCCTCGTCGCGGGCCTCCTCACCGAGGTGCTCGCGCTCGACTTCGCGCCGCTCGCCGAGCCCCGCGTGATCCTGCTCGCCTGGACCTTCGCCGCCGCGCACGTCCTCGTGGTGCGCTTCGACCGCAGCGGTGAGGGTCGCTCCCTCGGTGGGGTCGCGATCGCCGCAGCCGGTGTCGCCGTGCTCGCCGCACTGACCGCAGTCTTCCCCGAGCCGATCGAACTCGTGACCGTTCCGGTGGGCGTCGCCCTCGTGCTCGGCCGGCTGCTGGCCGGCCGTCGGAGTGGGATTGGTGGCTGTGGCCCTGACGACCGGGGCCCGCATCCTGCCGCTGCTGCGGCAGACGCCGCTCGGCCCGGACGCCCGACTCGAGGCCTGGCTACTGCCCACCCTGCTCATCGTGGTCGCGGCGGCCACCGCTCTGGTGACCGCCGCCCGCCGCACCCCGCACGACGAAATCGCCCCTTCGACGGATGCCGCCCGCCGCACCGGCTACGGCCTGTTCGTCCTGGCGATCCTGGGCACCCTCGCGGCCGAGGTGTTCGCTCTCGGCTACGTGCCGCTGGCGACCATCCGCGTGATCCTGCTGGTCTTCACCTTCTCCGCACTGCACCTCGCGGCCTTCTGGTTCGACGCCAGCCGGCCGGGCCGCCTTGTTGCCTGGGGATCCATCGGGGCCGGCGCTGTGGCCGTGGCTGCCGGAGCTGCCTGGGGCGCACCAGACACAATCGAGATCGTCAGCGTTCCGCTCGCGATCGCCCTGCTCGCCAGCGGCCGGCTACACCTCGACGCGGTGCCGCACTCCCGCAGCTGGCCGTGGCTCGCCCCTGGCCTGCTGGTGCTCCTGGTGCCCTCACTGCTACAGGACGTCACCGAGGGCGCGCTCTGGCGGATCGTTGTGCTGGGCCTGGTCGCCACGCTTGTGATCGTCGTCGGGCTGATGCGCAAGCTGCAGGCACCGTTCGTGATCGGTGCCGTGGTGCTGCTCATCCATGGGGTGGCGCAGCTCTGGCCCTGGATCTCGCGGGCCTACGGCGCGGTCCCGTGGTGGCTGTGGCTGGGGGCCGGAGGCATCCTGCTCATCGTTCTGGCCGCCCGCTACGAGCAGCGGATCGCCAACTTCAAGGCGATCGCGCTGAACGTGTCGGCGCTGCGGTAGCGGCGCTGCGGTAGCGGCGCTGCGGTAGCGGCGCTGCGTGGCGGCGCTGCGGTAGCGGCGCTGCGTGGCGGCGCTGCGTGGCGGCGCTCGAGGCCGCGCTGCTCAGGATTGCGCAGCGTGGCTGATTGTCAGCTGCACGAAGTCCGTGTTGATCAAGGCTTTCGAGAGGTAGAACGGCTGGCCCCTCAGCTCGAGGGTCTGGGTGAGAATGAGCACCGGACTGCTGGCCGGCAGCCCGAGCAGCTTGCCGCGCGTGGCACCGGGGACGCCGAGCGTGAGGTCGGTTTCGCCGGGTCCGAAGGTGGGTCCGAGCACCGCGATGAGCGCGGCGAGCGCGCTGCGCTCCGAGCCCTCGGACACCGCCGCCACCGCCGCCACCGCCGCCTCGCCGAGCCCACTCAGCCGACCGGCCGGAACGTGCTCCTGGATCAGGGCGATGGGGGCGCCGTCCCTCGAGATGACGCTCTCCAGGAACCACGACGGCTCCTCGGTACGGATACCGATGGCGTCGGCGGTGAACGCGGGCGACTCGGACTGCAGCGCGTTCTGGGTGCGCCGCACAAGCACGGCGGGGCCGGTCTCGCCCAGGAGGTCCTCGATCGGACGGATCCTCTGCAACCCGAGGTGCGGCATCCGGTCAGCCACGAAGCGTCCGATGCCCCGGCGGGAGCGCACGAAACGGTCCTCCTCCAGCAGCATGAGGGCCTCCCGCACCACGGTGCGGCTGACTCCCATGGCCGTGCCGAGCTCGGACTCCGAGGGGAGCAGGGATGCGACCGGCAGGGACCCGTTGCGAATTGCCTCCGTGATACGGGAGTACACGGCCACCCGCAGCGGCAGGCTTCCGTTCGTCTCCAGCGGACCTGCCAGGGCCGCTTCGGTGCGTCGATCCATTTTTCTCCCCAGGTCGGTGGGATGAGCATATCCTGCCATCGCACGCACTTGTATAACAAGCATGTACACTAAGCGTGTCGACCTTGTGGTTGCTCCAATGAAGGAGTCTTGTCATGCTCGTGCTTCCCCCCGAAATAGCTCCGGTTGCGGTGCGCGCGCGGGCTCCCCGGTCGGCCGCGGTGCTGATCGGCACACTGGTCTTGGCGATCCTGACCTTCCAGCTGAACGCCACTCTCCTCTCCGCCGCACTGCCGGCCGTGGGTCGGCAGCTGGGCGAGAGCATGCAGGACGTCGCGCGCGTGCAGTCGGTGTTCTTCCTCGCCGGCGCGGTCTTCAGCATGGTCTTCTCCCGCTGGAGCGACTTCCTCGGCCGTAAGCGCAGCCTCGTGATCGTGCTGACCATGGTGTTGGTCGGCACCGTGATCTGCGCGCTCGCCCCGAGCCTGCCGCTGCTGCTGATCGGGCGGGTGCTCCAAGGTGCTGCCAATGCCACCTTCACCATTTCTTTCCTCCTGCTGTCGGAACGACTCAACAGCCGCCTGTTCGGCGTGTCGGTGGGCATCATCACGTCGGTCAACGGCGGCCTGTTCGGGGTCGACGGCTTCGTCGGCGGATTCGTGACCGACACCATCGGCTGGCGATTCCTGTTCGTGATCACCCTCGCCCTCGGGCTGGTCGCGATCAGCTGCGTCGCCCTCTTCGTGCCGCGGGATGAGCCGCGCACCCAGCAGGGGTCGATGGACTGGTGGGGCGCGGGCATCCTCTCTCTCTTCCTGGTCTTGCTGACGAGCCTGATCGCGCAGATCTCCGCCGCCGGCTGGTCCAACGCGCTGACGACGGCCTATCTTCTCGGCGCGGTCGTGAGCGGCGTCGTCTTCGTGATGATCGAAACCCGCACGCGTCAACCGCTGATCCCCATCCACGCGCTGCGCTCGCGTCAGGTGTGGCCGCTCCTGCTCTCTACCGTCTTCACGCTCGCGGGCGTCTACTCCGCGGTCAACTTCACCCTGGTGCTGCTCAGCCAGAACGCGCAGGTGGGCTACGGGCTCTCCGCGTCGATGTCAGCCCTGCTCTACCTCACCCCCACCGCTTTCTTCGGCGTCACGGCGGCGATCTTCTCCGGCTGGATTGCCGTGCGGATCGGCTGGATCACCGCCCTGCGGCTGAGCAGCGGCGTCATCGCGCTGATCTCGGTGGCCATCGCCGTGTTCGCATTGGACCGTTGGGTGATCTTCGGCCTGCTGATCGTGATGGGCGTCTTCTACCTCGGCCTGTTCCAGAGCTCAGTCAACGGCGTTTCCGTGCTCAACTCCCCGCCCGAGGCCCGTGGGGCCCTCCCGGGCCTGAACGGCGCCTGCTTCGGGATCGGAATCGGCGTCGGCATCGCCCTCGTCGCGCCAGTCGTGGCCGCGGGCACGGCCGCCGGATTCCAGTCGGCCCTCTGGATCTCCGTGGGCCTCACCCTGGCTTCGTTCCTCACCTCCCTTGCTCTGCGCCCCGCAGCGAAAATCGGCGCATGATCACCCGCACTTCTTTTCCACACCCGAACGATGAGATGGATGGTCGACGATGACTCCCACACTGGCTCCGCAGCCCCGGCCGATCTACCTCGATTGCGATACCGGGATCGACGACGCCTTGGCGATCGCGTTCCTGCTGGCGACGCCGGGCATCCGTCTGGTCGGAATCGGCACGGTGAACGGATGCGTCAACCCGGCCGTCGCCGCGGCGAACACCCTCAGCCTGCTCGCGACCGCCGGGCGCGACGACGTGCCGGTGGCGGTCGGAGCCTGTGAGCCCGTGAGCGGGGTGTCCCGACGCGGGGCCACTCATATGCACGGCCGCAACGGGATCGGGGACGTCGTGCTGCCCCGGTCGCGGCGGAATCCGGTGGCGGGGACCGCGACGGAACTGCTGATTCGCCTCGCGCACGAGCACCAGGGCCGGCTTGAGATCATCGCGGTCGGCCCGCTGACGAACCTCGCGGAAGCGCTCTACCTTGACCCGGAACTGCCCCGCCTCGTGCGCCGGGTGACCATCATGGGCGGCACCGTTTTCGCGCCCGGCAACGCGGGCAAGTTCGCCGAGGCCAATATCGCCGCCGATCCCACGGCCGCCGCCGACGTGTTTGCCGCCAGCTGGCCGGTCACCCTCGTGCCGCTCGATGTTGGCGCAGAGCACGCCTTCGGCGAAACCCACCGGCGCGAACTGGTCTCGGCGTCTGGGCTGACTCAGCAGGCGCTGGCCGCCATGCTCGATACCTGCCTGTCGCAGTGCGGGAAGCAGTTCAACACCCGGCGCTTCGCCCTACCCAACTCGCTCGCCGTCGCGTTCGCGACCGGTGATATCGATCCGGAACGCGCGCCGACCCTGCGCGTCTGCGTGGACACGAGCGCCGGCCCGCGCCGCGGCCAGACCCACTTCGCCAAGCTGGAGGGGGCAGCCGGCCCGGCGGGAAGCTCTGCTGGCGGTGGTGGTCGCGCGGCGGCTGCCGCAGGTAGTGCAGGTCGCGCGGCGGCTGCCGCGGCCCACCGTGCCGGAAACCCCGGGGCGCCCGGACAGAACCCCCACGAGGCCCGCGTCGTTCTGTCCTTCCGGCACAACGCGGCGCCCGTGCTCCTGGAGCGGATCCTCACCCTCGCGCTGACACCCGCCCGCCAGTCCGTTCCTGCACCCGCGCGGGCGTCCGTCCCCGCTGCTGCCGCTGCGAGCCCCGTGCTCACTCCTTCCACCAGCCCGCTAGGCCGAGCGCCCGCTCTCGCGCGGCGGCAGGCGGAACCGGTCCCTGCCTGAGTGCCCGCAGGAATCCGTCGGCCTGAACGCCATGGCCAGGGCTCGCGGCGCAGGTTGTGGAGACGGGCGCACGGTCGAGCGTGCGCCCGCCTCCACAGGGTGCGCCGCGCGCGCAAACCGCCGGAGGACTGCGCACCGCGGTGCGACGGCGGAGCGCGCAAGCGGGCGCGGCGCGAGTCTGAGAAAATGGACGGATGACCGCAACACTCGTGGCCAAGGGCCTGGCCGGCGGGTACGCGCACCGCACCCTCTTCGAGTCACTCGATCTCACCGTCGCGCCCGGCGACGTCGTGGGCGTCGTCGGCGTGAACGGATCGGGCAAATCCACCCTGCTGAGCCTGCTCGCCGGCCTGGCCGAGCCGCAGTCCGGCACCGTGAGCCTCGCGCCGGCCGATGCCTTCGTCGGCTGGCTACCGCAGGAGCACGAGCGCATTCCCGGCGAGACCGTGGCCGGCTACATCGCCCGCCGAACCGGTTGCACCCAGGCGACCCTCGAGATGGATGCTGCGGCATCCGCTCTTGGAGACCTCTCGCCCACCCCCCACCCGAACGGCCTCGACCCCGCCGACGTCTACTCCGCCGCCCTCGAACGCTGGCTGGCCAGCGGCGCCGCCGACCTCGATGAGCGGATGCCCGTGGTGCTCGCCGACCTCGGCCTCACGCTCGGCGCTGCCGACGCCACCCTGATGACCGCACTGTCCGGCGGCCAGGCCGCCCGGGTCGGGTTGGGTGCCCTACTGCTGTCCCGCTTCGACATCGTGCTGCTCGACGAGCCCACCAACGACCTCGACCTCGACGGCCTGGAGCGTTTGGAGTCATTCGTCACGGGCCTGCGCGGCGGGGTCGTTCTCGTCAGCCACGACCGCGAGTTCCTGGCCCGCTGCGTGACGCGGGTGCTCGAACTCGACCTCGCGCAGGGCGCGAACCGGATCTTCGGCGGCGGCTACGACTCCTACCTGGAGGAGCGCGAGACGACCCGCCGGCACAAGCGCGAACACTACGACGAGTTCGCCGAGAAGAAGGCCGACCTGGTGGGCCGGGCCCGCACCCAGCGCGAATGGTCGAGCCAGGGCGTGCGGAACGCCCTCAAGAAGGCGCCAGACAACGACAAAATCCGGCGCAAGGCATCCGCCGAATCCAGCGAGAAGCAGGCGCAGAAGGTGCGCCAGATGGAGAGCCGCATCGCGCGCCTCGAGGAGGTCGACGAGCCGCGCAAGGAGTGGCAGCTGGAGTTCACGATCGGCTCCGCGCCCCGGTCGAGCTCGGTGGTGTCCACGCTGAGCAACGCGGTGTTCCGCCAGGGCGACTTCACCCTTGGGCCGGTGTCGTTGCAGGTCAACGCGGGCGAACGCATCGGCATCACCGGTCCTAACGGGGCCGGCAAGTCCACGCTGTTGCGCGCGCTTCTCGGTCGCCAGGTTCCGGATGCCGGCCTGGCCGGCCTCGGCGCCAGCGTCAGTATCGGCGAAATCGATCAGGCCCGGGCCCAGCTCGACGGCACCCGGGCCCTCGCGTCCAGCTTCGAGGAGCTCGTGCCCGATCTGTCTACGGCCGAGGTGCGCACTCTGCTCGCGAAGTTCGGGCTGAAGGCCGACCATGTCAACCGTCCGGCCGCCGACCTTTCCCCCGGCGAGCGCACGCGCGCCGGACTGGCGCTGTTGCAGGCGCGCGGCATCAACCTGCTCGTGCTCGACGAGCCCACGAACCACCTCGACCTGGCCGCCATCGAGCAGCTCGAGCAGGCTCTAGAGTCCTACTCGGGCACACTGCTGCTGGTCACGCACGACCGACGGATGCTGACCAACGTGCACACGGACCGGCACTGGCAGGTCGAGAACGGCCAGGTGACCGAGGCCTGACTTGCCCGGGGGCAGCGACGACGCCACTGCGGGCGCAGCTGACGACGCCTGCACGGGAGGTCAGCTCCCATTCCGGAAGTCTGCCGGAACGTCGGTGCTGTAGCCGATGCTGTCGAACTCAGCGTCACACCGGTCGCCCATCGGTGCCTGTGCGAGGAAGCCGACACGCACGGGACCGGCGAAATCAAGCCGGAAGACACGGACGAATGCCCAGTCGCGACCATCGGCGGACGAGTGGAAAGCCCAGCCGGCACCTGATCGAACAATGCGGAGATAGACCACCTCCTCAGCGACCAGCACCGAGTTGCAGTCATCCGAGAACCCGTTCGTCACCACTGAAACGACCATGGCGTGACCCTGGGGCGAATTCTCGAAGCAGAGCTTGGCCCAGTGGTCATTGTCGCCCCAGATCGCCAGGACGGCAGCGTCGAACGTTGTTCGTGCACCCCTGACCCGTACGCGTGCCGACAGCGAGAAGTCCTCCGTCGGCACGAAACCGAGCAGGGTCGCGGCGTGCTGTTGCGCCCCGCCGAAGGCATCATTGGTCCAATCAACGCCGGCAGCGGCAGTCAGGTGGAGGACATCCGGTGCGGACGTCTCAGCCAGACCATCACCGTTTACCCATTCGAGCGGAGGCAGCCCCGGTACGACGGTATTCACGCGAATCATCCCCCCGTCGCAGGCACCGAACAGGCGCTGCCGCCAGCCTCAGCGTACAGATCGAAGCCGACCTCCGCCTGCCTCCCGGGGGCAGTCGCGGGTCAGAGCCAGCGCTTCAGGGCCACCGAACTTCCTCAGGAGGGCCGCCGTCGTGGAGTCAGCCCTGGGTTGAGCGTGTCGATGTCGGCGGCTCTGCACCCCTCCGGGCTCAGCCCGGAGGGGCTCAAGACGGTTAGTAGCTGCCGGCCGATTCGGCCGGAGTGGCACCGGAGAGCAGAGCGGCGCTGCCGGAGACGCCGAGGCGGGTAGCACCGGCTTCGATCATGGCCAGGGCGTCATCGAAGCTGCGCACCCCGCCCGACGCCTTCACCTCGGCCTGGTCACCCACGGTCTGCTTCATCAGGCGCACCGCGTGCACGGTGGCCCCACCAGCGGGGTGGAAGCCGGTGGAGGTCTTGACGAAGTCGGCTCCGGCGGCAACGGATGCCTCACACGCGGCGACGATTTCGGCATCGGTCAGCGCAGCGGATTCGATGATCACCTTGAGCACACCCGGCGCGGGGACGCCGGCGCGCACGGCCGCGATGTCGGCCTGCACATCGGCGAATCGGCCGCCCTTGAGAGCCCCGATATCGATGACCATGTCCACCTCGTCCGCGCCCTGCTCGATGGCGAGTGCGGCTTCTGCGGCTTTGATGATGCTGTGGTGCTTGCCACTGGGGAAACCGCAGACAACCGCGACCTTCAGGTCGGTGCCGGTCGGGATGCTCAGCGGCAGCATCGACGGGGAAACACAGATGGAGTAGGCGCCGAGCTCGACGGCCTCTGCAATGAGCGCAGTCACCTCGGCGTCGGTGACCTCAGGCTTGAGGAGGGTGTGGTCGATGTAACGGGCGACGCCTGCGGCGTCTAGGGACCGTGCGGAGTCGAGGGAGATGGTGGATGTCATTGTGGTGCGTCCTTCGTTCGTGACGAGTTCGGGGTGCCTTGCGACGTCGAGACGACGTCGGCGGGTGTGGCGATGCCCGATTCGCCGAACTCCTCTGCCAATATTACGCGCCCATCCTCCACAGAGCCCACCACCCCACGCCCTCGACGACTCCGTCAGGACCTCGGTCGGGTGGCGCCTGCGGGCCTCGGTCGGCGCCGCGATGACCGCACTTTCTGGATCGCGGCCTTGCCCTGCCGGCTGCGCAGGTATTTGGTGACCAGGGTCACGACGACGGGGATGTATTTGAGCAGGCGAGCCATTGCTGTCTTTTTTCGTTGGCTGGGTGTGATGGTGAGAGTGCGGAAAGGGCTGGGCGAATCTAAACCCGCCCACCGGCGTTCCCGGAAGCGTCTCCGGCAATGTGATCGGCGCGATCGGCCGCGCCCCGGGAGCAGTATTGCTCCCAGGAGCTGCCCGACACCGGCTCGCGGGTTAGCCGACGAGCCTGGGTCTCCGACATAGAGCTCGAGGGCCGGTACGCGCATCTTCGCCACGGCGTGTGTGTCGACTCGGTCGATTCGTTCCCGGGTCAGATAACGAGAGTCTGGTCCACGAGTTCCTGGGCAACCTGGGACAGCATCACGCGGTTGCTGCGAGCGTAATTCCGAAGCAGAACGAAGGCCTCCTCCATCGAGACTCCGCGGGAATGCGAAATCACTCCCTTGGCTTGCTCAATCACGACTCGAGAGGTCAACGCGTTCGTCAGTTGCTCCCGCACCGAATTGCTCTCTCGGAGGGTGCGTTCCTGCAGAATCCCGATCGTGGCCACATCGGCCAACGCCTGGGCTGCCCGCACATCCTGTTGCCGAAGGGTGCCGGGAACAGTGGACAGCAGGTTCAGGGCGCCGATTGTCGTCTCCCGCAGCCGCAACGGGATGGCATGGACCGCAGCGAAACCCTGTTCCCTGGCGCTGTCACGAAAACGCTGCCACGCGGGCGGGCTGTTCTCCACGTCAGACAGTGAGACGACCGCGCCGGTGGCGAAGCACTCCACGCACGGGCCCGCACGGGCGCTGAGTTGCATCACCTCAACCAGCCGGCTGGCTTCGCTGGTCGAGGCGACGACTTCGAGCTCGCCGTCTCCGTCGGCCAGAAGGATGCCTGCTGCCGCAATGTCGAAGAGGGCGGCGCAGCTCTCCACCAGCGTTTGCAGGAGATCCACCACGTCGTAACCGGCAACAAGGGTGTCCGCCAAGGTCGCGAACGTATCGATCAAGCGGTCTTCTCTCGTTGCATCAATCATGAGAGCCCTCGATCTGGTTCTCATTCACCGCAAAACTCAGGCGCCGGTCGATGATCTCCTGCGCGACCTCCTGCATGGGCCGGCCGGCGGCAAACGCGTGGCCCTGGATGACCAGGAGCGCGTCTGTGGCGGGAATCCCCAGTTGGGCCAACACCATGCCCGTGGCCTGATGCACCTCGCGCCGGGAGAACTGTCGGCGGGCGTCAGCGTCGCCCTCGATGTCGCCCTCGGCCAGCCGGATGGCGCGAGCGAGGACGAGGCGGCTGACAACGGTCGCGAGACCGGAGGTCTGCCGGATACTCAGATCGCTGAGGCGTCCCGGCCTGTTTGTGTACAAATCAATGGCCCCGATTCGCAGGGGGCCCAGCAGCAGGGGAAAGGCGAACAGCGCACCCAGGCCTTCGGCGATGATGGCCTCCGAGAACGCCGGCCACACCCGTGTCGGTCGGTGACGGATGTTCGGTTCAAGAATCGGGGCCCGGGTCGCCAGCGCATCCCAACAGGGACCCTCGCCAAGATCCAATTGCAACTCGTCCAGTCGAATCGATTGCGCATCGCTGGCCGAGATCGTCTCGGCAGGAAGAAAATCGCCGAACGTCGAGATGGACAGCCCGTCCACCGGCAGCACCCCCAACAGGGGCTCATACAACCGCGATTCATCACCGGCCAACGCGGTCAACGCTCCTTCGGCTGCCTCAAATCGATCACGCATGGCACTCGCACCTGCGCTTCCGGCTGCTGCTTCGATTGAGAACTGCCCACTTCATAGTCCGAACGTACTCCGCCGTGCCGGAAACGGGCGATTCTGCGGCATCCGTCACGCGCTGTTCGCTGCTGGAATCTGAGTTCCGGCAAGTCCTTCTTCCAGGTCGTAGCCAAGCGCCGCCGCGATACTGAGCAACTGCGCCTCGAGAAGCGATTGTTCGGCGAAGGACTGCTGTTCCAGGACAGTGCCGATCCTCGCCCGAAAATCGCCGTAAATGCTGCTCATCAGCGTCTCGCCCGTCGCCGTCAGCTCCAGGAACAGACTTCGCCGGTCAACCGGGTTGGCGACTCGACGCACAACGTCCCGAGCGACCAACCGGTCACAGATCGCGGTGACCGCCCCCATCGAGAGGCCTGTGGACCCGGCCAGCATCTTCGGCGTCACCCGGCCCGCCTCCGAAATCCGAACGAGCACGCGAATCTCCGACCCCGTCAAACCTGCCGCCGCCGCCATCCCCGCACGGGTCTTGTCCAAGGCTCGCAGCAGAACGATCACGGCAGCGGTAACACCCTCAAGAACCTGGACAGTGCCACTTTCCTTGAACATGGTTTCTCCCGAGATTAACAACGCGAACCCAGCCGAATCGCCGGCAATTCCGCCTCTACCCTAACGACGACTCCTCTATTATTCCAACACAGAAGATTACGTGTCTTGAATAGTTTGAAATTCAAACTAATCGCTATATATTACTTCCCGACGCTGATTCCGAGCGGCATCGTCCGATCCCTGCTGGGCCACCGCATGGCGCTTCAGGGTCTGCTGAGAGACAGGGCCTGCATCCATGAACGAATACCGCCTGACCGTGAATGGCGACCGCTACGTCGTCGACACCGACGATGACCTGGCGGCATGGAAAACCTCCGTCGCCGACGCTGTGCGGGCCGGCGGCGGATTCATCAACGTGACCAATTCCACCGGGTTCCTGACCACTCTGCTGATCACCCCGAACTCGACAGTCACACTGCAGCGGGTCCGCCCCCCACGTCCTGAACCGTGGCCTCAGCTCCTCGCAGACGAGGCCTTCACCTACGAGGACTTCTGAGGCGATCTCCTCGATAAACCTCGAATGAGTGTCTTCGGAGCCTTCGTGCCGGGCCCGTGGCAGCGGTCCGCGCCGACAACGGTTTCGTTGAGTCACGGCCCCGTTCGTCCCCCTGGCCGCCACGGAGACGGGCGTGTTGCTGCCGGTGCGGGAACCTGCCCTCGGCACCTCACATGCGTTGAATACGGCACCGCACGAGGTGACCACGCCGTCTGGGGTCACCGTGAACGCCGATAAGGGGCCGTGGACGGCACCCTGCTCGTGCGCGACTCCCGCATCAATCTGGTCACCCGCATGCAGAAGTGGGACTCCCGCCTCGGCATCGCTGCGGTGAGGCGCATGCGGGGGCTGTGGCGGTCCTCGCTCGTGGCCCCGAGCGCGTTCTCGGTCTACCGCACCGGGAAGTCACGGCCATCGGCGGTTGGCCGGATGCCATCGGCGAAGACATCGTGATGATCTGGAGGCTGCTGGAGCAGGGCACCCTGGCGCTGTTCGTCGCGTTCGGCACCATGGACGTTGTCCCGGCCTGAGCGCTGACCGTGCTCCCGATCACGCTGGTGATTCACGGAAGCCCGCGCGCCGCTGGAAGTAGGCGCACTCTGGCGCCGCGATCAGCCCGCGGGAACTCAGCCGGCTGGAATCGAGTAGCGGTGACGCACGTGCTTGCGGCCGGGATCGGCCTGCCAGAACTCGACCTCGACCGGGCGCAGGGCGTACAGCTGCCAGGTCGGGTTGGGTGTGCCGTCGGTGCTGGGCCGTTCGGACCAGTCGGCCGCCGAGGCCTCCGCCGACAACTCCACGACCGGGCCGACCACGCGCACCTGACGGCCGAGCGCCGACCAGAAGAAGTTCATCGCGGCCAGTGGATGCTGCGTCAGCTCCCGGCCCTTGCGTGACGCCAGCGAGGTGGCGAAGTGCCAGCCCTCGGCGTCGAGGTTCTTCAGGATGAGCATTCGCGACGACGGCATGCCGTCGGCTCCGACGGTCGCGAGGCTGAACGAGTGCGGCTGGGGAACCCCGGCCGCGAGGGCCTCGTCTAGCCAGCTCCGGAACAGCTCGGCGGGGTCTTGCGGCGCGGAAGCCGGGTCGAAGACCGGTAGATCGGCGGGGAAGTCCGGCAGGGCACGCAGCATGCTGCGGAATGATTCGCTCACGCCGCGAGCCTACTGCCCCGACTGTCAGCGCACAGAAATGCCCGCTAGCGTTGACGGTGATCAGAGGAGCGAGATGACGGTACTCATTGCGGGATGCGGCGACCTCGGCACAGAGGTCGGCCTGCGTTTCGCGGCGCTCGGGCACACGGTGGTGGGGCTGCGTCGCAACGCGGCCGTGCTCCCCGCCGCAATCCAGGGCCAGTCCGTCGACCTCAGCGCGCACAAGCCGGTCGTGCCTGCCGACACGGAGATCGTGATCGTGGCGATCGCCGCGGGTAACCGTGACCCCGTGGCTTACCGGGCCGCCTACGTCGACGGCGTGCGAAACCTGCTCGACGCCTTCGACGAAGTCCACGTCATGCCCCGGCGCGTGCTGCTGGTGTCTTCGACCGCCGTCTACAACGTGACGGATGAAAGCTGGGTCGACGAACAGACCCCAGCGAATCCGAAGCCCGGGACCGACGCCATCCTGGTCGAGGCCGAACAGCTGCTGCACGCGCGCATCCCTCACGCCGTCATATTCCGCCTGTCAGGAATCTACGGTCCCGGCCGGGAGCGGCTGATCACCCAGGTGCGGGCCGGCCGCGCCACTCTGTCCGCCTCGGCCCGGCACACCAACCGCATCCACCGGGACGACGCCGCGGCCGCGATCGTGCACCTGATGCTGCGGGAGGAGGAGCCCGCCCCCCTCTATCTCGGCGTCGACAGTGCACCGGTACGCAGCAACGAAGTGCTGGTCTTCCTAGCCGAGGAACTCGGTCTGCCGGCACCGGCGGCGGAACCGACGCCGGGGCCGAAACCGCGGCCCGCGGGTGAGCCCCCTGCCACGCGCGAAAGCCGGCGCGGAGGTGACAAGCGTCTCCGCAACCGGCTGTTGCTCGACACGGGTTTCACGTTCAGCTACCCGACCTACCGCGAGGGCTACCGGGCCGTGTTGGCGGGTGGCGGCATACGACACCCGTAGCTGACGCCGCACCGGTTCGGGAACGAAACGTCCCGAACCAGACGTCCCGAATGAAACGACCAGAACGAATCGTCTAAAACGAGACGCCGCAGACCAGCGCTGCGTTCGCGAACGGCGTCGCCTCACCCGAGCGGATGAACAGCTTGGCCGATGCCGCGAGGTCCTTGAGCTCGGAGTGGCTGATGTACTCGATCGCGTCGAAACGGTCGGCCAGCCAGGTGCCCGCGGGCGCGGACTTCGCCTCCTCCGCAGCCACGCAGTGCTGAAACACCATCTCCCCGAGCAGGGCGTCTAGCACCTGCTCGAAGCGCGGAACACCGTGCACCAACGCCAAGTCGATCACGGGAACGCCGGCCGGGATCGGCATGCCGCAATCTGCGAGGAGAACGACATCCGTGTGCCCGAGGCGGGCCAGGGCGCCGGAAAGGTCGGCGTTCAGAATGCCGCGTCGCTTCATGCGTGCACCAGCGGCAGTTGGTCGTCCAGAGAAGGGTAGGACGTTTGCGTACCGCGCCCCTGCACCGCAAACGCACCCACGCGCACGGCCCGGCGAACGGCCTCGGAGAGGCTTGACCCTGCGGCGAGCTGCGCGCTCAGGGCGCCGACGAACGCGTCGCCGGCTCCGGAGCTGTCCACGGCGACGACCTGGGGCGACGCCATACTATGCGTGCCGTCCCGGTCGCCGCAGATGGCGCCCTTCGCGCCGCGGGTGAGCACGACTGAGGGAACGCCCCATTCGAGGAGCCGGGCGACGAGCTCGGCGTCCTCGGCAGGGATGACGGTGTTCGGCGCGAGTTGGGCGAGCACGAGGGCAGCCTCGTGCTCGTTGACGACGAGCGGGTCGGCCCGACGGATGCTCGCGGCATCCAGTTCGATCACGGGCGCCAGGTTCAGCACCACCCGCCCCGTGGCCAACTTCATGGCCGCCAGAATGCCGGCTGCGGGGATCTCCCCCTGGAGTACCACTACGGCGGCCTCGGCGATGACGGACGCGCTGGCCTCGACGGCCTCCGCGTTCAGCTGGGCGTTGGCGCCCGGGATGATCACGATGGTGTTCTCCCCATTGGCGTCCACGGTGACCAGTGCCAGCCCGGTCGGGCCGTCCACCGCGTGCACATTCGACAGGTCCGCTCCGGCGCGGGCGAGGATCGCTGTCGCGACCTCAGCCTGCGGGTCCCGGCCCACGCGACCGACCATGAGCACCGTGGCGCCCAGCTGGGCGGCCGCGACGGCCTGGTTGGCCCCTTTCCCTCCGGGGAGGAACTCCATCGACGTTCCGATGAGGGTCTCACCGGGCAGCGGGTGGCGTTCGATGGTGATCAGCTGATCGACGTTGATCGACCCGACGACGACGACCGTGCTGGCAGTGCCACTCATTTGGTGAAGTCGCCGACATTCGTCTTCGTGACGGAGACGACCTCAACCGGGACGGTCTTCTCGATGGTGTCGCCCGCGATGGCCTTGATGGCCAGCTCAACGGCGAGTCGGCCGAGTTCGGCCGGCTGCTGCGCGACGGTGGCGACCAGGGTGCCAGCCTCGATGGCGGCGAGTCCGTCGGAGGTGCCGTCGAAGCCGACGACGGAGACCTCGGTGCCGGCACGGGAGCCGAGAGCCTGGATGGCGCCGAGCGCCATTTCATCGTTCTCGGCGAAGAGGCCGGTCACACCGGGATTAGCCTGCAGCAGGTTGGTGGTCACGTCGAGCGCTGCGGCGCGGTCGAAGTTGGCGGTCTGCTTGGCGACGACGGTGATGTTCGGGTAGGCCTTCATGCCCTCTTCGAATCCGGCGCCACGGTCACGGCTGGCGGAGGTTCCCGAGACACCCTGCAGGTGGATGACGGTGCCCGTCTCGCCCATCGACTCGGCGAGGGCGTCGGCGGCCTGACGGCCTCCGGCCACGTTGTCGCTGGCCACCAGCGAGTTCAGCTCGGCGCCATTGACCGTGCGGTCGACCCCGATGACCGGTATCTTCGCGTTCAGCAGGTCGTTGACGGCGGATGCCGCGGCATCCGAGTCGACCGGGTTCACGATGACGGCCTTCGTGCTGCCCGATGCGGCGGTGGCGAGTTGGTTGGCCTGCGTGGCCGAGTCGTTTTGGGCGTCGACGATGCTCAGCTTCACGCCGGCCTCGTCGGCAGCGGCCTGTGCGCCGTCACGCAGTTCGACGAAGAACGGGTTGTTCAGGGTGGAGACGGCCATCACGATCTTCGTGCCGGACGCCTCGGCCCCGCCGCCGCGGCCACAGGCCGTGGTGCCCACCAGGATGAGGGCGGCGGTGGCGGTCAGGGCCGCAATTTTGCGAAACGAGGAGGACTTCATTGTGTGTTCCTTATGGTTGTGGATGGTGGTCGAAAAAGTGGGCAGGTGCAGCGGATGCCGGTCGGCAGCCGGATCAGCTGCTGCGGGTCTTGCGGCGCAGCACGTCGACCCCAACGGCGAGGGCGATCACGAGGCCGATCACGACCTGCTGCCAGAACGAGGTGACGTTGAGCAGGTTCAGGCCGTTGCGGATGACGACCAGGACCAGTGCACCAACGAAGGTGCCGGAGATCTTGCCGAGGCCCCCGGAGAGAGAGGCGCCGCCGATCACGACGGCCGCGATCGCGTCGAGTTCGTAGCCGGCTGCGGCCTGCGGCTGCGCGGAGTCGAGGCGTCCGGCGAGCAGCAGCCCTGCGAGGGCGGCGAACAGTCCGGCCAGCGCGAAGACGGTGACGAGGATGCGCTTGACCGGCAGACCCGAGAGGCGTGCGGCCTCGGCGTTGCCGCCGACCGCGTACATCGAGCGGCCGATGACGGTGCGGTTGAGCAGGAAGGAGGCCGCCAGTGCGGAGAGCACGAGGATGACGATGGGCATCGGTACGGGGCCCAGGTTGCCGCCGAGGAAGGAGACCTCGGCCGGCGTCGAGATCGGGCGGCCGTCGGAGATGACCAGGGTCAGTCCGCGGGCCACGCTGAGCATGGCGAGGGTGGCGATGAAGGAGGGCAGTTTGCCGTAGGCGTTGGCCAGGCCGTTGATGGTTCCGGCCAGGGCTCCGACGAAGAGGCCGCCAAGGAGGGCGAGCCAGCCCGGGAGGCCGGCGCTGGCGAACATCCAGCCCGACGACATGGCTGACAGCGCCGCAACTGCGCCGACCGACAGGTCGATCCCGCCGGCGACGATGACGAAGGTCATGCCGAAGGCCAGCACGGCCACAGTGGAGACCTGGATGCCGATGTTGAGCAGGTTCTGCGCGGTCAGGAAGTCCGGGGTCGCGATGAACAGGGCGAGGCAGAGAACGACGAGGCCGACCAGGGCGCCGTTGTTGGCGAGGAACTTCTTGTAGTCGATGCCGCGGCGTTTCGCCGGCAGAGTTGTGGTGGACATGGTGATTTCCCTATCTCTGTTCGTGCTTCTCGTCGACATCGCGGGCGGCGAGTGTCATGACTGCGTCTTGGGTGGCCTCGGCGGCGGTGAGCTCGCCGGCGAGTCGGCCGTCGCGCATCACCAGAATGCGGTCGCTCATGCCGAGAATCTCGGGCAGTTCGCTGGAGACCATGAGAATCGCTCCCCCGGCCGCCGTGATCGCGTTCATCAGTTCGTAGATCTCGACCTTGGCACCCACGTCGACGCCGCGGGTGGGTTCGTCGAGCAGCAGCACCGTCGAGGCGGCGATGATCCAGCGGCCGAACACGGCTTTTTGCTGGTTGCCTCCGGAGAGTGCACCGATCGGCTGGTCGATGGTGTGCATCCGGATGCGCAGTTTCTTCGCAACCTCGCCGGCGCGGCTGCGCTGACCGGCGAAGTCGACCAGGCCCAGCTTCGCGGTGGACGCCAGCGTGGCATAGCCGAGGTTGTCATTGACGGATGCGTCAAGCACCAGCCCCTGCCCCTTGCGGTCTTCGGGAACGTGCCCGATGCCCGCGGCGATTGCCGCCGAGATGCTGCCGTTGGGCAGGTACCGG
This sequence comes from Cryobacterium breve, assembly GCF_004402375.1. Classification (GTDB taxonomy): domain Bacteria; phylum Actinomycetota; class Actinomycetes; order Actinomycetales; family Microbacteriaceae; genus Cryobacterium; species Cryobacterium breve. The sequence goes on along the minus strand of NZ_SOGJ01000027.1, from coordinate 40,060 downwards.
CCGCGCACGGCGACCGTGCCGGAAGTGTATCTGTCGACGCCGGCGATGGCGCGGATCAGTTCGGTGCGACCGGCGCCGACCAGCCCGGCGATGCCGAGCACCTCGCCGGCCTTGACGGTGAAGCTGATGTCGTCGAACGAGCCGGCCGCGGTGAGCCGGTCGACCGTGAGGATCTCGGATGCCTGGCTCATATCGCCGGTCACCCGCGGGAACTGGTCCTCGATGCTGCGGCCGACCATGAGCTTCACGAGGTCGTCTTCGGGGGTGGAGGCTGGCACCTCGGCGATGAACTCTCCGTCGCGCAGCACGGTGACGGTGTCGCCGACCTCGGCGATTTCGTCGAGGTGGTGGCTGATGAACAGCATGCCAACGCCGCGGCGGCGCAGGTCGGCCATCACGGCGAACAGGCTCTCCGTCTCGTGGCGGGTCAGGGCCGCGGTGGGCTCGTCCAGGATCAGGATGCGGGCGTTGATGCTCAGCGCCTTGGCGATTTCAACCAGCTGCTGCCGGGCGATGCCGAGGTCGCCGACCAGAGTGTCGACGTCGACGTCAAGGCCGATCAGGGCGAGGGCGGCACGTGCCCGGTTGCGCAGGGCGCTGCGGTCAACCATGCCGCGCTTGGTGGGCATCCGCCCGAGCATGACGTTCTCGGCGATGCTCATGGTCGGCACGAGGTTCAGTTCCTGGTGGATCGTCGCGATGCCTAGTTCTTCCGCCGCGCGGGTGGTGGGCAGCGTGACCGTCTGCCCGTCCACCACGATGTGGCCGGCATCCGGCTGATACACCCCCGCCATCATCTTGATCAGGGTGGACTTGCCGGCGCCGTTCTCGCCCAGCAGCACCTGCACCTTGCCGGCGTAGACGCTGACGGTGACGTCTTTGATGACTGTCACCGGGCCGAAGGTCTTGCCCACGTTCTGCAGGGTGACCAGAGGTTGTTGACTCATGTCAGTTCTTTCTCAGGCTCTGCCCGGCTGCGGGTGAAACGAATTCGGGTGAGACGGATGCGGGTGAGACGGATGCGGGTGCGCCCGTTGCGCCCGCTGCGCCCGCGAGGGGCATCGCCGACGACGCCCGGATGATCAATTCACTGGGCAGCACCACCGACTCGGGGGTGCCTCCGCCGATGACCTCGAGCAGCATCTTCACGGCGATGCGGCCCATCTCCTCAACGCTGTGTGAGATGACGCTCAGCGCCGGGTCGAGCAGCGCGAACCACTCGATATCGTCGAAGGCGATCAGGGCCACGTCGCGGCCGATGCGCATTCCGCGCTTGTGCAGGATGGCGATCGCGCCCACGGCCATCGGGCTGTCGGCAGCGAGCAGGGCGGTGGGCGGCTGGCGCAGTTCGAGCAGTGCGTGCACTCCCAGCGAGCCGCTGGCGGCCTGGAAGTCACCGAAGTAGACGAGCTCGGGATCCTGGCTGAGACCAAACTCGGCCACGGCGCGGGTGAAGGCGGCGAACCTGTCCCGCCCGGTCGAGATTGCCTGCGGGCCCGAGATGTAGCCGATGCGGGTGTGGCCGGCCGCGGCGAGATGTTCGACGGCCTGACGAATGCCGGTTTCGCTGTCGGTGGTCACGCTCGGCACGTCGACGCCGTCCACGGTGCGGTCAACGAAGACTGTCGGGATCTTGCGCTGGATCAGCGAACGGATGCTGCCGCTGCCGTCCCCGAGAGGGGCCAGAACGATGCCGTCCACCCGCCGTGAGATCAGGGTGTCCAAATACCGGTCCTGCTGTTCCTTGCGCTCGTTCGCGTTACCGAGCAGCGTGACGTAGCCGGCGGCCAGTGCGGCCTGTTCGACCGTGTGGGCGAGGTCGGCAAAGAAGGGGTTGCGCACATCCGACACCAGCAAGCCGATGGACTCGGTGTGGGTGCTGCGCAGGGCCCGCGCCTGGGCGTTGGGTCGGTAGTCGAGCCGGGCAGCCGCGGCGACGACGCTCGCTCGAGCCTCGGGCGAGGTGGCGGGGCTGCCGGAGAGCACCCGGGACGCGGTGGCGACGGAAACGCCGGCCAGAGCGGCGACATCCTTGATCGTGATGGCAACCATCTCTCACCTCTTCGTGTTCGTGCGCTACTCGTCGTCGTGTTCGCATCCCGTGGAATCGTTTCCATGGAAACGATTCCATACTAGATCGCCCAGGAGGCGGCTGTCAATGCGCCGCGGTCGTCCCGGCGCACCTTCTGGAAGCAGGCGCAGGAGAGAACACCCGCCGCGATCCATAACCTGCGCCGCGAGGCTCTCCGCAGCTCTATCGAACGCTGTTTGGAAAGACTGTCGACAGCTGGGTGACAGGCTCTCGACTCATGTTCGCAAATTCTCAGACCCTGACCACCACCGCGGACGACGGCTGGCAAATGACGGATGCCCTCGCTCGTCTGGGTGCGACCGGCGCAGATCCTGGGGCTCTCGCCGAGGCTGAGGTCGCGTCGCTGAACGTGGACACGGTCTTCACGCGGGCCCGGCGTTTGAGTGATCGTCTCGATGCGGCCGGTATCGCTGCCCGGGAGAAGAAGGCCCTCAACGATGCCGGGCCGTAGACTCGGTGCCTGCCGGATCTGCCACTCACGGGCAGATCGAGGGCAACCGTGCACACCGGAAGCCATCCTCAGACATCCCTCGAACCGGAAGCCGATCTTAAACCTGCTCCGCTCACAGTCTGTGCAGTTTTTTCCCTCGGCTCCAGCTCCAGCTCCAGCTCGAGCTCCAGCTCAGACCGAGATAGGTCAGGGACGACCGGTGAACTTGTCCATCGATCCGTAGACGCCGAAGATGCGACCGGCGACGACGTCCCACAGGGGCAGGGGCAGCACTCCTCGCGCCACCTTCGAAAGCTGGACCGACCAGGGCATCGTGAGCATTGGTGTTCCGGCGAGCATCGCCCTCCAGACCCGATCGACCACGTACTCCGGGGTCATCACCGGTGTCAGCAGCGGTCCGCGGGCACCCTCGAACATCCCCGTCGAAATGTAGCTGGGGCAGACGGTCGTGACCTTCACCTGTCCGTAACGCTGCTGGCGCAGCTCCAGGCGTAGCGAGTCGCTCCATCCGATCAGAGCCGCCTTCGACGCGGCGTAGACACTCATACGCGGGTTCGAGAGCGTTCCAGCCGCCGACGCGATGTTCACGATGCGCGACGCACGACCGCGATTCGCCATCATCGCCGGCAGGAACTCGCGGGTGATGTACATCGGCGCGAGCGCGTTGATCTGCATGGTCGGCCGGGTGTCGGCGCCATTGTCGTGCTCCCAGAAGAAAGCGCCACGCACGATGCCGGCGTTGTTGATCAGGATGTCCGGGTCGCCGACCTCGGTGCGCACCCGCTGGGCAGTTTGGGCGATTGCACCCAGATCGGCAATGTCCACGACGTACGGTGCCACGATCGTTCCCGCTCCGGCCCGATCACCGAGGATGCCGGCGACCCGGGTGAGAGCCCCCGCGTCACGATCCCAGAGAATCACGGCCCTCGCCCCCTCGGCTACGGCCCGCTCGGCGTAGAGGCGGCCCATGCCGCTGGCGGCACCGGTGATCAGCACAAGAGCTCCGGAAACAGTTCGAGTCATGGGCCCATCATCCCAAGAAGATGAGCCGCGTGTTACGTCCAGTTGCGTGCGGACCGGCAGCATCCGCCCGCCCTCGGCTAACGTCAAGCAACTCATCACCGCCCCCGACCGAAAGACCCCCATGCCGCACAGCGCCACACCTCACACAACGACCGGCCTTCCGGCGTCCGTGCGCGCCGCCGCGGCCCGGATGCCTGCCTCGCCGCCGGCCTTCGCTGTGGAGTTCGAGGCCATCGGCCGCACGTTCGCCCCGGCGAACACCCGCGGCGCGGCGAGCAGACTGCCCCCGGTGCTCCGCGACGTCTCGCTCTCGGTGCGCCCCGGCGAGGTCGTTGCGATTCTGGGCACAAGCGGATGCGGCAAGTCCACTCTGCTGCGCATCGCCGGCGGCCTCGACACACCGAGCTTCGGCAGGGTCAGAATCGACGGCGCTCCGGTCGCCGGAATCGACCCGCGCTGTGCCGTCGGATTCCAGGAACCGCGCCTGTTGCCGTGGAGAACGGTCACCGAGAACGTCGCACTGGGACTGCCCCGCGGCACCCCTCGCGTCTCGGGCCGCGCCCGCGTGACCGAGCTGATCGAGCTGGTCGGCCTGTCCGCGTTCGCCGACCACCGCCCCCGTGCCATCTCTGGCGGCATGGCGCAGCGCACCTCCCTGGCCCGCGCGCTCGCCCGCCGCCCTGGCGTCCTGCTGCTCGACGAACCCTTCGGTGCCCTCGACGCACTGACTCGCCTGAAAATGCAGGACCTCCTTCTTGACGTGCACGCCCAGGCGCCGACCACGGTGCTGCTCGTGACGCACGACGTCGATGAGGCGCTGCAACTGGCCGACCGGATCATCCTGCTCGGCCGGGACGACAACGACCACCGCGCCGGCGCCACCATCGTGCAGGAGCTCACGGTTCCCGGAGCGCGCCCCCGCGACCGCGGTTCGGCCGAACTCGCCGAACTGCGCGGGCGGCTGCTCGCGGGCCTCGGCATCGACCGCCACGGCGAGGCGCGCGGGCTCGCCGCGACCTCCACCATCCCGGCCTTTCCCTACTGACCACCCCCTGCTGCACCCGTACTGATTGATCCCCCTGATCCCCCACCCGCTTTGCTCCCCCACCCGTCCATTTCCCGCCGCACACCGCTTTCCCCCACCCGGCCGCAACATCCGTTGCCCACCACCTGAGAGAACCCGATGACCCAATCCCGCTCCAATACCCGAATCACGCTCCTCGCCGTGGCCGCCTCCGCCGCGCTGCTGCTCAGTGGCTGCGTCGCCGGCGAGAACCAGCCGGCCGCGGAACCGGCGGCTGCCGCCGGAGAGGACACCGTCACAACCGGCGGCACCCTTGACATCGACTTCGCCACCTACAATCCGCTCAGCCTGGTGATCAAGGACCAGGGCTGGCTGGAGGATGCCCTCAGCGAGCAGGAGATCGCGGTGAACTGGGTGCAGTCGGCCGGTTCCAACAAGGCCAACGAGGCCCTGCGCGCCAACGCCATCGACGTGGGTTCCACGGCAGGCTCGGCCGCGCTGCTATTCCGGTCCAACGGCTCGCCGATCCAGGTCATCGACATCTTTTCCCAGCCGGAGTGGGCGGCTCTCGTCGTTCCCGGCAACTCCACGATCACCGATGTCGCCGACCTCAAAGGCAAGCAGATCGCCGCCACCAAGGGCACCGACCCCTACTTCTTCCTTCTCCAAGCGCTGGAGGAGGCCGGCCTCACCCTCGACGACGTGACCGTGCAGAATCTGCAGCACGCCGACGGTTGGGCGGCCCTCCAGAACGGCTCGGTCGACGCCTGGGCCGGACTCGACCCGATCATGGCCGGCGCCGAAGCGGCCGGTGCGGAGCTGCTCTACCGAAACGTCGACTTCAACAGCTACGGCTTCCTCAACGCCACCGAGAGCTTCCTGACCGAGAAACCCGATGTGGCACAGACCGTCGTCGACGTCTACGAGCACGCCCGCGCCTGGGCGTTGGCGAACCCGGAAAAGACCGCTGAGATCTTGGCCGGCGTCTCCGGTCTCGACCTCGCCGTGGCCACCACGGTGATCAGCGAACGCTCCAACCTCGATGTGGACAACGTGCCCGGCAAGGCCCAGCTCACAGTGCTGAAGAAGATCGGCCCAACCTTCGTCGCCGCCGGTGATGTGGCCGCCCAGAGCCAGATCGACGATGCCCTCGACACGATCATCAACGACACCTTCGCCATCAAGGCCGATCCGTCGGTCGTCGAGTAGCGGTCATGACCGAGACCGTGCCCCACCCGCTGCCGCGCTCGGCGGCAGGCGTCGAGCGCGCCGCCGCGCGCGCCAGTCGCGACGGCAGCACGGCGAGCGCCCCTCGCCGCCCGCTCACCTCGCGCGGCTGGGTCACGCTCATCGGCGGTGCACTACTGCCGGTCCTGATCCTCGCGGCCTGGCAGGTCACCACCGCCCTCGGCGTATTCACCATCGCCCAGCTGCCATCCCCCGCCTTGGTCTGGCAGGCCGGACTCGACCTGTTCGCAAGCGGACTGCTCGGCCAGTACGCGGCCATCTCCACCCAGCGGGTGCTCATCGGCTTCGCGGTCGGCGCCGCCCTCGGCATCGCCTTGGGTGCCCTCGTGGGTCTGTCGCGGTCCGCCGACGTTCTGTTCGCCCCCACCCTCGGCGCCATCCGGGCGGTGCCCTCGCTCGCCTGGGTTCCTCTGCTCATCCTCTGGTTGAAGATCGGTGAGGAGTCCAAACTCACCCTGATCGCCATCGGCGCCTTCTTCCCCGTCTACACGACCGTGTCGGCGGCGCTCCGGCATGTGGACCGCCAGCTCGTGGAGGCCGGCCGTGCGTTCGGCCTGAGTGGAGTGCGCTTGTTCACTGCCGTGCAGCTGCCGGCCGTGATCCCCTCCGTCGTCTCCGGGTTGCGACTGGCCCTGGCCCAGTCCTGGCTGTTCCTCGTCGCCGCCGAGCTGATCGCCTCCTCGATGGGGTTGGGCTTCCTGCTGATCGACTCTCAGAACAACGGCCGCATCGACCGCATCCTGCTCGCCATCATCCTGCTGGCCGTCCTCGGCAAGCTGACGGATGCCGCCGTGGGCGTCTTCGAGCGCTGGGCGAACCGCAAATGGGCGTGACGCCGGTGCCGGCCACCGGCAGGCAGGGCGTGGCGACGCCACCCACCGGGGCCCCGCACCCAATTGATCCGGCGAGCGCCACCATCCGTAATCTCCTGACCGAGACCCGGCGCTACCCGGCCCCGGCCGCCTTCGCGGCACAGGCCAACGTCGACGCCACGTGGTGGGATCGGGCCGCCGCCGATCCGATCGCGTTCTGGGCCGAGCAGGCCAACCGCCTCGACTGGGCCGTTCCATGGCACACCGACCACAGCTGGCAGCCGGCCGAAACGGATGACGACGGCGTGCTGTCCGTTCCCCGCGCCGAGTGGTTCACGGGTGGCATGCTCAACGTGGCCGTCAACTGCGTCGACCGTCACGTGGCCGCCGGCAAGGGAGACAAGGTCGCCTTCCACTTCGAGGGTGAACTCGGCGACCGCCGCACCATCACCTACGCCGCCCTCGAACGTGAGGTGAACCGGGCCGCCAACGCGCTCACCGACCTCGGGATCGTTCAGGGCGATCGGGTGGTGCTCTACCTGCCGGTGATCCCCGAGACCATCATCATCACCCTCGCCATCGCGCGCCTCGGCGCCGTGCACTCGCTCGTCTTCGGCGGGTTCTCGGCCGAAGCGCTGCGGTTCCGGGTGCAGGACACCGGAGCGAAGCTGCTCGTGACCACCGACGGCCAGTTCCGCCGGGGCCAGGCCGTGCCGGTCAAGGCCGCAGCCGACGAAGCCGTCGCGGGCGTGGACGCGATCGAGCATGTGCTCGTGGTGCGTCGCACCGGCGACCTGACCCCCGACATCCCCTTCACGCCCGGCCGGGATGTCTGGTGGCACGAGAGCGTCGACCTCGCATCGTCTGTGCACGAACCCGCGTTCTTCGACGCCGAGACTCCGCTGTTCATCATCTACACCTCAGGCACGACGGGCACCCCCAAGGGGCTCGTGCACACCAGCGGAGGCTACCTCACCCACGCGTCCTGGAGCCACTGGGCCGTCTTCGACGCCAAAGAGGACGACGTGCACTGGTGCACCGCCGACCTGGCCTGGGTCACCGCGCACAGCTACGTGCACTACGGGCCGCTCTCCAACGGCACCACCTCGGTGATCTACGAGGGAACCCCGAACACCCCACATCCGGGTCGGCACTTCGAGATCATCGCGCGCTACGGGGTGACCACCTATTACACGGCGCCGACGCTCATCCGCACGTTCATGACCTGGTTCCCGGAGGGGTTGCCGAGCGAGTTCGACCTGTCCAGCATCCGTCTGCTCGGTTCGGTCGGCGAAGCCATCAACCCGGCGGCGTGGGTGTGGTTCCGGGAGAACATCGGGGCCGGCAGCGCCCCCATCGTGGACACCTGGTGGCAGTCGGAGACGGGCGCCGCCGTGATGGCGCCGCTGCCGGGCGTCAGCACCCTCAAGCCCGGTTCGGCCCTGCGCGCCCTGCCCGGCCTGACGACGCACGTCGTCGACGACCACGGCCGGCCGGTGCCGTTCGGCTCCGGTGGCTACCTGGTGATCGAGGGAACCTGGCCCGGCATGGCCCGCACGGTCTGGGGCGACCCGGAGCGCTACCGCGACTCCTACTGGGCGCGGTTCGCGAAGCAGGGCTTCTTCTTCTCCGGCGACGGCGCGAAGTACGACGACGACGGTGACATCTGGCTGCTCGGCCGGGTCGATGACGTGATCAACGTGTCCGGGCACCGCCTGTCGACGATCGAGATCGAGTCGGCGCTGGTGGCGCATCCGCTGGTCGGCGAGGCCGGCGTGGTCGGCGTGACGGATGCGAGAACAGGCGAGGCCATCGCGGCCTTCGTGATCCCGGCCGTGGCACCAGCCGCCGACCTGGGCGACCCCGCGGTCTGGCTGGCCGCTCGGGACACCCTCGAACTCCTACTGCGGGCTCACGTCACGCAGTCGATCGGGGTCGTCGCCCGGCCGCGGGAGTTGTTCGTCGTGCCCGACCTGCCCAAGACCCGCTCGGGCAAGATCATGCGCCGACTGCTCGGCGACATCGTGGCCGGTCGTGCCCTCGGCGACGTGACCTCACTGCAGGACGACACAGTTCCGGGCCGCATCGCCTCGATCGTCGCGGCGTCACGGCAGAGCTGAACCGGCGATTCCAGTGGTTACAGCGCCTACCCAGCGACGGGTGGAATCGTAGTGGACAATCGCCCCGATCCCCCGAGCCAAGGAGCACACCATGGGATTCTTCGACCGCATCTTCGGCACCGAGCCCCAGCAGCCCCAGCACCAGGGCACCGCCGCACCACAACGAACCGACGACGAGATCGCCGTCGAACGCTACCAGTACCTGCTGCGCACGGCACCGCCCGAGACGATCGAGCAGGTGCACGCGGAGGCCTTCAGCAAACTCACCGATGAGCAGCGCGACCTGCTGTTCCGCCAGCTGAGTGAGAACGCCAGCGCCGGCGAACGCCCGGCGAATGCCGAACCGGCAACCCTGGCCCAGGCTGCGACTCGGGCGGAACTGCGCCAGCCCGGCACCCTCACCCGCGCCTTTGGCAATCAGGGTCAGAGCGGTCAGGGTCAGAGCGGTCCGAGCTTCGGCAGCATGGTCGGCAGTTCCCTACTCGGGACCGTTGCCGGCTACGTGGTCGCGTCAACGCTCATGAGCGCCTTTCTGCCGACGGATTCCGGTGGGGCGGATGCCGCGGGCGCCGACTCCGGCTCTGAGTCCGGCTCCGGTGACTCCGGTGGCGACTCCGGCGGCGGTGGCGACTCCGGCGGCGGTGGCGGTGGCGATTTCGGCGGCGACTTCGGCTTCTAGGTGAGCCTGTCGGAATAGCGGTTGGCGACGACAGTTCCCGGCAGGGCCGAGGCGTTAGTCGTGCCCGAGTCCGGCAGCAATTCCGTCCCAACGAATTCGACGGAGATTTTCCGAAAAACCGGCTCAACCGCTCCGGAAGGGCGCATTTTCCGCAAATTCTCCGTCGAATCGATTTGCCCCCCTCCCCCGCGAGAGCGCACAATCTGCCCCCCCATGGCGCCGCCGAGGGGGCAGATTTCGTGCTCTCGCGAGGGGGGGCGACCGGCGGGCAGGTGCAGGTGCAGGTGCAGGTGCAGGTGCAGGTGCAGGTGGACTGTAACCTGAGGGATCGTGGCGGACGATCCGCTACGGGCGGGCTGCGGTATCCGTTGCCGGGGGCACCTGAGACTGAACAGGACTGGTAGCCGTGCGCACACCGGGGGTATTGATCGTGCTTCGGCATGGTGAGAGCACCGCAAACGCCGCCGGGCTGTTCACGGGCGTACTGGATGCGCCGCTGTCGGAGCAGGGAATCCGCGAGGCCAACGGGGCCACCGCACTGCTGAACGCGGCGCTGTCCTTGGACGTGCCTCAGATCGACGCTCTGCCTCACCCCGCAGTACCGGTCACCCTCTTCACGTCGACGCTGGCGCGCGCCCGCCAGACCGCCACGATCGTCGCCGCCGGGCTGGCCCGCCCGCTCGAGGCGCTGGTGTCGGACTGGCGCCTCAACGAACGCAACTACGGCGCGCTCACCGGTCGATCCAAGGACGATGTGCGCGCCGAGTTCGGCGAGGCGCAGTTCCTGGCCTGGCGCCGCTCGGTGGCCGAGGCCCCGCCCGCCATGGACGACCGGCTCTTTGACGAGTTTGCCGCCACCGCCCTGTTCCGAGCGCTGCCGCCCGCCGCGCTGACCCGCACCGAGGCGCTCAGCGACGTCATCCGTCGAGTGGATGCCTTCCTCGCCGAGTGCGTCGACCCCCTTCTCGCTCGCGGCCGTACCGTGCTCGTGATCGCGCACGGCAACTCCCTGCGCGCCCTGTGCGCGGTGCTCGACGATCTGGACGCCGCGCAGATCCGCGACCTGAACCTGCCCACCGGACAGCCGCTGGTATACCGTTTCGATTCTGGTGGACACCCGACCATGCCTGGCGGCCGCTACCTCGACTCCGTCACGGCGCTGGCTGCCGCCATCACGCTCGCCAACGAGGGCGGCACCTAGCGCTCCGGCGGGCGCACGGCCATCTCAGCCACTCAGGGCCCAGCGCTCGGGGCTCATAGGGCTCAGGCGCTCAAGCGCCCGTCGCCCAGCCCGCCTGTGCCTCGCGCGGCACCCCGGCTGAACGTCCGAGGGCGAGGATACGACACACCGTCGCGGCGGCCCTTTCGAGGTTCGCCGGGCCATCCGTCAACGCACGTGGCAAGTCGCTGACCTCGTGAACGATCGGTACCAGCGCGGCGAAGCCCTGGTCGTAGAGCACTTCGGCCCCCGGCCCAATCCGACCGGCGAACGCGATCACGGGCACGCCGTGGCGCGCGGCCGCCTCGGCCACCCCGAGCGGGGTCTTGCCATGCAGGGTCTGCCCGTCGATGCTGCCCTCTCCCGTGAAGACGAAGTCGGCCCCACTCAGGCGTTGCTCGAGGAGGGCCACCTCCATCACGACCTCCACGCCGCGCCGCATACGGGAGTCGAAGCAGGCCAGGAAAGCCGCGCCGAGCCCGCCGGCCGCGCCGGCGCCGGGCAACTCCGCAACGGAACGGCCGGAGTCCGCGGCGAGCACCCCCGCGTAGACCGTGAGGGCTGCCTCGAGGTCCTGCACGGCCTGCGGGTCCGCGCCCTTCTGCGGGCCGAAGACGACGCTGGCGCCGCCAGGCCCGAGCAGGGGGTTCGAGACATCGCTCGCGATCTCGAACTCTGCCGAGCGCGCCCGAGGGTCGAATCCCTCAAGATCGATCGTGCTCAGCCTCGCGAGCGCTGCGCCGCCGCCGGACAGGTTGCGTCCGTCGGCGTCGAGCAGCCGCGCACCGAGGGCGTGCAGCATTCCGGCCCCGCCGTCGTTGGTGACCGATCCACCCAGCCCGATCACAAACCGGATTGCGCCGCGATCGAGCGCGTCGGTGATGAGTTGCCCCACGCCGAACGTGCTCGCGGTGCGTGGGTCGCGCTCGGCTGCCGCGACGAGGTGGATGCCGGCCGCCGCCGCGATCTCCATGATCGCCAGTCGATCGTCCGCCACGTAGCCGTAGGCCGCCCGCACCGGGCGACCACGGGCATCCTGAACCTCGACCTCGACGATCTCGCCGCCGCAGGCCGTGACGAGCGCCTCCACGGTGCCCTCGCCGCCGTCGGCCATCGGCACCCGCACGCACTCGGCGGTCGGGAACACAGAACGGATGCCGCGCTCCAGGGCCGCGGCGGCCTCGGCGGACGACATGGACTCCTTGAACGAGTCGGGGGCCAGAACGAACTTCATGCTGTTGATCCTTCCCGGTCTCGGGCGGGCGCTGCAACCGTGTGAGGTCGCCGAAGCATCCGCTGCCCAAGCGTAGGCTCGAAACCATGCGATTCGGACTCTTCATACCTCAGGGCTGGCGACACGACCTGGTCGGCATCGACCCGACCGAACAATGGGCGACCATGAGCGGACTCGCCGCACACGCCGATGGCGGTGAGTGGGAGTCGATCTGGGTGTACGACCACTTCCACACCGTTCCGGTGCCGAGCGAGGAGGCCACCCACGAGGCCTGGACGTTGATGAGCGCGTTCGCCGCCACCACGAAACGGGTGCGCCTCGGCCAGATGTGCACCTGCATCAGCTACCGCAACCCGGCATACCTCGCAAAGGTCGCCGCGACCATCGACGTGATCTCCGGCGGACGCGTCGAAATGGGCATCGGCGCCGGCTGGTACGAGCACGAGTGGCGTGCCTATGGCTACGGCTTCCCACGCGCCGGCGAGCGCCTCGCCCGCCTGGACGAGGGCGTGCAGATCATGCGCCAGGCCTGGACCACCGGCACGGCCACTCTGGCCGGACAGCACTACCAGGTGGACGGCGCCATCGTGCGCCCGCTCCCCCTGCAGAACGGGGGAATCCCGGTCTGGATCGCCGGCGGTGGCGAGAAGGTCACCCTGAAGATCGCCGCGAAATACGCGAACTACACCAATTTCGACGGCTCCCCCGAGGGCTTCTCGCACAAGAGCGAGCTGCTCGAGGCGCATTGCACGAGGGAGGGCACCGACTTCGGCGCCATCACCCGTTCGGCGAACTACAACACGGTGATCGGAGCAACGGATGCCGAGGTCGCCGACCGACTCGATGCCATCCAGGCCCGGGTCATCCCCTATCTCGGCGAGGCCGGCGCGGTCGCGTTCATGGCCGAGTATCGCAGCGGCGAGGCGCAGGGCGTGGGCACGCCCGAGCAGATCGTCGAGCGCCTGACCGGCATGAAGGAGCGCGGCCTCGGCTACGCCATCCACTACTTCCCCGAGGCCGCCTACGACCGGTCCGGTCTGGAGCTCTTCGAGCGCGAGGTCATGCCGGCCCTTCGCTAGGCGGCCGCGGCGCCCGGCCCGCACACCGTCCCCACCCGCCGACCTCGGCACTTCCGGTCGAGTTCGACCGGCACACCACTCGAACTCGACCGCACCGGTCGAACTCGTCGCGTTGAGCGCGAGGATGGAACACATGAGCAGCACGAGCACCGCCACCGAGCCCGCCCGGATCACCTGGCAGGAGGGCGGGCAGGCCCGGTCGGCCCTCTGGCACTCGGAGAGCGGCTGGGCGCCACCCAAACGAATCGTCATCGCCGATGACCAACTGACCGCGGATGCCGCCTACCGCCTCGTCCAGAATGGCACCGGCATGCTCTGGCGCGGCGACTTCCACAATGCCCGGCAGTTGCTCACCGCACTCGGTCGCCGCGTCGACCGCGGCCGGCACTCGCCCACGACCGACGCGGCCGCGGCGTTCCGCCGCTACCGGTCCGAGGCGCTCCGCCGCTCGCAGCTGCTCGGACTGCTGCTCGTGCCGCTGGACGCCGACTACACCGTTCCCCTCCGCCGCGCGCCCGACGTGCGCCAGGCCTGCACCGAAACCTACGGCCCGGCGACGGATGCGTCGGTCACCGCCCTGCGCGAGCTCGTCGGCGTCATCGGGGCGCACGAGTGGCGCACGACCGGCGTCGACGTGCCCGCGCTCGGCGCCCGCATCCACCCGCACTACGGAGTCTTCTCGCCGGTGCGCGGCGAGTACCTCGACCTGGTCAATACGGCGCCGCTGCCGGCAGCCTGGGCTGCGGCCTCCGGAGGTTCTGAGGCCGAACCCGGCCTGAGCGCCTCGCCCGCCACCGCATTCGACGTGGGCACGGGCACCGGGGTGCTCGCTGCGGTGCTGGCGCGACGCGGCATCCGTCGCGTGGTCGGCACCGATCAGGAACCGCGGGCACTGGCCTGCGCGCGCGAGAACATCGAGCGGCTCAGTCTGACCGGCTCGGTCGAGATCGTCCGGGCCGACCTGTTCCCGATCGGCCGCGCCGATCTGGTGGTCTGCAACCCGCCATGGATTCCCGCGTCCGCCGTCACCGCCACCGACTTCGCCGTCTACGACCCAGACAGCCGGATGCTGCGGGGCTTCCTGTCGGGGCTGGCGGACCACCTCGAGACGGCCGGGGAGGGCTGGCTCGTGCTCTCTGACATCGCCGAGCACCTGGGCCTGCGCTCTCGCGGGGAACTCCTCGACCTGATCGAGGATGCCGGACTCGAGGTCGTGGCCCGCCTGGACACGAAGCCGGTGCACCGCCGCGCCGCCGACGCGTCCGATCCCCTGCACGCTGCCCGCTCGAAGGAAGTGACGTCCCTGTGGCGGCTGCGCACCGCTTCCTCGGACCAGCCTCCCCGGTGACCCGACACCTTTGAGGGGTGGGCGCCGTCGCCGACCCCCGAACGTGTCGGTTCATGCGTCCGTACTGGCTACCTGGGGTTCTGCGTTCTGGTCGCCGCGAGGCGCCAGCGCGCCCAGGGCCAGACGCCATCCATCTCCACCTCGAGCGAGAAGCTGAGCAGCACCCGGATCACCACGATCGACCCGAGCACCAGCACGCTCTCCGGGGTGGGTGCCACGACGATGGTGCGGATGATGTCCGCGATGATCAGAACTTCGAGTCCGAGAAGGATGGCTCGGCCCAGATTGCGGCGCAGCTCCTCGTAGGCCCGCTGCCGGGTGGCGGTTCGCAGTCCGGCCGGTACGGCCGCGATCACGGCGGCGGCCCCACCCAGCACCATGATGGCCGCGCCGGCCGCCTCGACGACCCGCACGACAGCGGAGATCACCTCGTCAAAGTTCACCGCGGCACTCCTCGCTCTCTGGTCGGTGCGACGATAGCGCGGGCAACCCCGCAGAGCGAGCGTCGCGCCAGTCGGCGGAGGACACGTGCGGCGCGCGTCGTGCGGGCCGCGTCATCACGGGGGGCGCCATCACGGGGCGCGCGCCGGTGGCCGCGCAGGTGGCCGCGCAGGGTGGCCGCGCAGGGGCGCGCGCAGGTGGCCGTTCCGGCTGAGAGTGACCGGCGCAACGGTCACTCTCGACCGGAACGGGGATTTTCGGCGACCCGAGACCGGGAACACGGCGATTCGTTGCGAGCAATGGCAAGAAAACGCCCGCACCCTCCCGCTACTCTGGACCGTGGCGCCGGTTGGCACCACCCCAGTCACCACCACAGCCGGCACCACCACACGCGTAGCCCGCCGCGCCCGCGGCACTCACGAAGGACGGGAGGTTCCCATGTCGAATTATGTTGCGCAAGATGCACTGGTCGGTGAGCCCGAGGTTCTCGAGGATGCCGCCGCCGACTCCGGCGCCGGCCCGGCCGCCCACCCGGCCTGGCTCCGCCTCAAGTCCGCGGCCACCGCGCTGCAGGCCAGCCAGGTGCAGGACGGCTCGATCCCGAACGTCGACGCCCACTCGGATGCCTCAGCTCACGTCGCCGTGATCACCGCGGCCATCGACGCGCTCACCCCGCTGTTCCCGCACGATGCCGCGTACCTCACCGCTGTGAACAAGGACTTCGCCCGCTGGTGCACCGACGGCTTCGGCGTGCCGGACTTCTACGACTCCTTGATGGCATTCCAGCCGCAGAGGAACCGGATTGACGGCATCCGTCACCTGGTCGTGTTCCCGATGTACACGCAGAACGGAAGCGCCAACCGCTTCGTCGAGGCCGTACTGGTCGAGGTCATCTGGCCGGAGTTCATCGATGAGCTGGAGCAGGAGTACACGAACGGCCTGTTCGTGCCGATCCGGTTCCTCGACTTCACGCCCGGCTACGACACCAACTCGGCCGTTCTGTTCCCTGAGACCGTAGCCATGCGCGAGATCCCAACGTTCACCTGGGGTGCGATCTTCGCCGACCGTGAGGCCGCCCGGTTCCGCCGGGTGGTGCGTGCGGCCGCCGAGATCACGCGACTCGAGCTGCCCGCCGACGCGGCGGCGCTGCTCGACGACCAGCACCTGACGGAAGAAACCTTCGTCATGTGGGACCTCATCCACGACCGCACGCACATGCGCGGTGACCTTCCGTTCGACCCGTTCATGATCAAGCAGCGGATGCCGTTCTTCCTCTACTCGCTGGAGGAACTGCGCTGCGACCTGACCGCATTCCGCGAATCGGTCGCGATCGAACGCAACGAGAAGGCCAGCCCGGAGGCGCAGAAGCACGCGAAACTCGTGCAGTACGCCGTGATCTTCGACCGGATCTTCCGGTTCGCAATCAGCGGCAGCCGGGCGCGCAACTACGACGGTCTCGGCGGGCAGCTGCTGTTCGCGTGGCTGCACCAGCACCACGTGCTGCACTGGACCGACACCCGGCTCACCTTCGACTGGGATGCCGTGCCCGATGTCGTGATCGCTCTCGGAAAGCAGATCGACGACCTCTACTGGGCATCGATCGACCGCCCGAAGAAGTCCCACTGGCTGGCCGCCTACGACATGATCGCGAAGACGCTGACGCCCAACCCGGCATCCCAGTGGTCTCGCGGTCTGCCGCTGGACGTGCTCGCCGGCCCACCGAAGGGCTACACCGACCTGGTGCTCGACGACGAGTTCCCCCTGTCCATGTTCTTCGAGGCGCTCGACAAGAAAATGAAGCCCGTGATCGAGTCCACCGCCGGGCTCACCGGGCGTGACTGATGTCGTGACCGGCGAAACTGTCAGGGCCGTCGCTGGCCGCACCGTGCTCATCGCCGGTGCGACCAGCGCGGCCGGCCGCGCCGTGGCCACCGCGCTGACGGATGCCGGCGCGCGCGTGATAGCGGTCGGCTCCAACGAAGAGCGCCTGCAGGGCCTCCGCACCGAGGTCCCCGGCATCAAGGCGTACCTCTGCGACCTCGGCGACTTCGCGGAGGTCACGGCGCTGGCCGATGCCGTGCACGCCGAGCACGGTCACATCGACGGCCTGATCCACCTTGTGGGCGGCTGGCGTGGCGGCGGCGGCCTGGCCGGCCAGTCCGACGTGGACTGGGATTTTCTGCACACCCACGTCGTCACCACGCTCCGTAACACCACCCGCGCGTTCAACGACGACCTGTTGGCCTCGCCGGCGGGTCGCCTGGCGATCGTATCCTCGGTGTCGGTCGACAAGCCGGCTCCCGGAGGCGCGAACTACGCCACCGCGAAGGCCGCCGCCGAGACCTGGACCCGCGCGGTCGGTCAGGGCTTCGCGAAGGCGGGCACGGATGGCGCGGCGGTCATCTTCGTCGTGCGGGCCCTCGCCGGGCTGGAAAGCGAACTCGCCACCGCGGTCGTCGGGCTGTGGGACGGGCCCGCGGCATCCGTCAACAACAGTCGGGTACTTTTGGCCCTCTGATACCGCCCCGCGCAACCCCCTGGCGCGATAGCGTGAGTCGCATCGGCTACGGAGGGGTAGACATGCTCGAGATCAGGAACGTGAACAAGCACTACGGCACCCGGCAGGTGCTGAATGGGGTGAGTTTCGGCGTCGAGAGTGGGCGGCTGACCGGGTTCGTCGGCGCGAACGGTGCCGGCAAGACCACAACCATGCGAATCATCTTGGGTGTACTGTCGGCCGACTCCGGCACGGTGCTGCAGGACGGCGTTCCGCTGACCAGCGACGACCGGCGCCGTTTCGGCTACATGCCGGAGGAGCGCGGCCTCTACCCGAAGATGAAGGTCGGTGAGCACCTCGTCTACCTGGCCCGCCTGCACGGGCTGAGTCCGGCATCCGCCCGCCGCAACACGGCCGAGCTACTCGACCGGCTCGGCCTCGGCGAGCGCGCCGGCGACCTGGTGCAGTCCCTGTCGCTCGGCAACCAGCAGCGCGCCCAGATCGCGGCCGCACTGGTGCACGACCCTGAGTTCCTGGTGCTCGACGAGCCGTTCTCCGGCCTCGACCCGATCGCGGTGGAGGTGGTCATGAACGTGCTCTCCGGCTTCGCCGCCCAGGGCGCGCCGGTGCTGTTCTCCTCGCACCAGCTCGACATCGTCGAACGCCTCTGCGACGACGTCGTGATCATCGCCGACGGCCAGATCCGGGCGAACGGCCCCCGCGAACAGCTGCGCGAGCAGCACAGCAGCCCTCGGTTCGAGCTCCGCACTGAGGCCGACGCGGAGTGGATCCGCGCCACGCCTGGCATCTCCGTGCTCGACCTCACCGCCGGCCTCGCCGTGTTCGAGGCCGAAACGGAGGCCGCCAGCCAGGCCGTCCTGCGCCAGGCTCTCGACCGAGCACCGGTCACGTCCTTCAGCCAGCAGCGGCCGAGCCTCGCCGCCATCTTCAAGGAGGTCGTGCAGTGAGCACTCTCCAGAACAGCCGCGCTCAGGTACACCCCCGCCACCCGACCCCGAGCTTCGCCCGAAGCGTGTGGCTCGTCGCCACCCGCGAGATCGTGGCGCGGCTGCGCAGTAGGGCGTTCCTGATCTCGACCGGGCTGCTGCTGCTCATCTCGATCGGTTCCGTTGTCGCCGGCGGCATCGCGAGCCAGAACCAGAGCCTGCCCCGGGTTGCCGTGGTCGGGTCCGCCACCCAGATCGTCAAGCAGACCGAGGCGTTTCGCATCGTGGAGGCCGATGACGTCGCAGCCGCCGAGAAGCTCGTGCGCGCCGGCGACGTTTCCGCGGCCGTCGTGCCCGCCACGGGAGAGGATGCTCCTCTCGGCGTGCGCATCATCGCCCTCGACTCTCCACCTCTGGACGTGCTCGGCACCCTGAGCGTGGCCCCAGCAGTGAGCCTGCTCGAACCGTCCCCGCAGAGCGGCGGCCTGGTCTACCTCGTCTCCCTGGGCTTCGGGCTCGTCTTCTTCATGTCCGCGATCACGTTCGGTTCGACCATTGCGCAGAGCGTGGTGGAGGAGAAGCAGACGCGGGTCGTCGAGATCCTGATGACCACCATCCCCGTGCGCGCCCTGCTCGGCGGCAAGGTGGTGGGCAACAGCATCATGGCCTTCGGGCAGATCGTGGCGATCGGGTTGCTCGTGGCGATCGGCATGGCCACCACAGGCCAGACCGGGCTGCTGGGCACCGTGGGGCCGTCGATCGTGTGGTTCGCCGTGTTCTTCGCGTTCGGCTTCGTCATGCTCGCGGCGCTGTTCGCCGCCACCGCATCGATGGTCTCCCGTCAGGAAGACGTGGGCTCAGCCACCTCGCCCGTGTTGTTCCTCGTGATGATTCCTTATTTCCTGGTGATCTTCTTCAACGACAATGCCACCGTGCTCGCGATCATGTCCTACATCCCGTTCTCGGCGCCTGTCGGCATGCCGATGCGGATCTTCCTCGGCACCGCGCTCTGGTGGGAACCGTTACTCTCCCTGGCCATCCTGCTCGCCTCGACGGTCGTCGTTATCCTGCTGGGCTCGCGCATCTACTCAAACTCCCTGCTCCGCATGGGTGCCCGGGTCACGTTCCGGCAGGCCCTGCGCGGCTGACCCCCGGCCCCGAACCAATTCGACGGAGATTTTGCTCCCACAGCCCCGTGTCGGCCCGATATGGCCATTTCAACGCAAAATCTCCGTCGAATTCGCACACCGAGCGCACAGAAGCGGAGCGGCCGGATGCGCCAAGATGGAGGGGTGACTCAACTCCATGACCTTTCTTCGCGCGGGTTCGCCTCTGACAACTACTCCGGGGTGCATCCCGAGATTCTCGAAGCGATCGTCGCCGCCAACGGCGCGCACCAGATCGCCTACGGCGAAGACGTCTACACCGCCCGGCTGCAGGAGGTCTTCGCCCTCCACTTCGGTGCGGGTGTGGAAGCCTTCCCGGTCTTCAACGGGACCGGCGCCAATGTGATCGGCCTGCAGTCCATGCTTCCGCGCTGGGGCGCCGTGATCTGCGCATCCACTGCTCATATCAACACGGATGAGGCGGGGGCCCCCGAAAAGGTGGCCGGCATCAAGCTCCTCACCGTCGACACCCCCGACGGCAAGCTCACCCCCGCGCTGATCGACCAGCAAGCGTGGGGTTGGGGCGACGAGCACCGCGCCCAGCCGCTCGTCGTGTCGATCACGCAGACCACCGAGCTCGGCACCGCCTACACGGTCGACGAGGTGCGGGCCATCGCCGACCACGCGCACGCCCACGGCATGAAGCTGCACATGGACGGTGCCCGCCTGTCCAACGCCGCAGCCTCGCTCGGACTGCCGTTCCGTGCGTTCACCCGCGACGCCGGCGTCGACGTGCTCAGCTTCGGCGGCACGAAGAACGGCATGATGTACGGCGAGTGCGTCGTGGTGCTGAACCCGGAGGCATCCGCAGGCCTCATCTACCTGCGCAAACTGAACATGCAGCTGGCCTCGAAGATGCGTTTCATCTCGGCCCAGCTGATCGCGCTGCTCGGCGGCGACTTGTGGCTGCGGAACGCCGGCCACGCCAACGCCATGGCCCGACGGATGCGCACCGCCCTCGAGTCCGGCGTCGCGTCCGGGGAGATCAAGGGTCTCTCCTTCACCCAGAACACTCAGGCCAACGCCATCTTCGCAATCCTGCCGCCCGGCGTGGCGGACCGGCTGCGCGGGCATTTCCGGTTCTACGATTGGGATCCCGCGACCAACGAGGTGCGCTGGATGTGCGGCTTCGACACTCAGGAGGCCGACATCGACGCATTCGTCGCGGCCCTGATCCGAGAGCTGGCCGCCCGATGAACGTCTTCGAGAACAAGCCCTGGCTCGGCTCCTACGCCCCCGGCGTGCCGAGCACCATCCAGGAACCGACCGACACGCTGTCCGACATGATCGAGACCTCCGCGCGCCGGTTCGGCCCCAAGGTGGCCCTCGACTTCTTCGGCGCCACCACCACCTATACCGAGCTCGACGAGCAGATCGCCCGCGCCGCGAACGGTCTGCTGCGCCTCGGCGTCAAACCCGGTGACCGGGTGGCCCTGGTGCTGCCGAACTGCCCGCAGCACGTGGTGGCCTTCTACGCGGTGCTGCGCTTGGGCGCGATCGTCGTCGAGCACAACCCGCTCTATACCGAGCGCGAGCTCCGGCACCAGTTCGAGGACCATGGCGCCCGCATCGCCATCGTCTGGGACAAGATCTACAAGGTCGTCACCGATTTTCCGGCCGACCTCGGCCTGCGCACCGTGATTGCGGTCAACTTGACCGAGGCGATGCCCCTCGCCAAGCGGCTCCTGCTCAAGCTTCCGATCACCAAGGCACGCGAATCCCGCGACGCCCTGACCTCCGGTCCGCTGGGCAAGGATGTCTTCACCTGGGCCGGGATTGTCGGCTCACGCAAGCTGCGCGCAAGCCACCCACGCCCGAAGATCACCGATACGGCCGCGCTCCAGTACACCAGCGGAACCACCGGCATCCCGAAGGGCGCCATCCTCAGCCACTTCAACCTGCGCTCTAACGCCCTGCAGGGCGAGGCCTGGGTGCAAGGGCTGCGCCCCGGCGAAGAGGTCTTCTATGCAGTTCTGCCCATGTTCCACGCCTACGGCCTGACACTGTGCCTGTCGTTCGCGATGGCCACCGGCGCGCGGCTCGTGCTGTTCCCCAAGTTCGACGAGGGTCTGCTGCTCGAAGCGGCCAAGCGCACCCCACCCACGTTCATGCCGGCCGTGCCGCCGATCTACGACCGGCTCGTGACGGCCGCCGCGAAGCAGAATGTGAGCTTGCGCAACATCCGTTTCGCCATCTCCGGCGCCATGAGTCTGCCGGTCTCGATCGTGGAACGCTGGGAGTCCGCCACCGGCGGGCTGCTGGTCGAGGGCTACGGAATGACCGAAGCCTCCCCCATCGCCGTGGGAAACCCGATGGGCCCCACCCGGCGCCCGGGCACGGTCGGCGTGCCGTTCCCGAGCACGGAGATCCGTGTCGTCGACCCGGAGGACCCCACCGTGAACCGCGGCATCGAAGAGGAGGGCGAGCTGCTCATCCGCGGCCCCCAGGTTTTCTCCGGTTACTGGGACCAGCCCACCGAAACAGCCAAGACACTGCTCGATGGCGGCTGGCTGCGCACCGGTGACATCGTGCGGGTCTCAGCTGACGGTTTCGTCACGGTCGTCGACCGAATCAAGGAACTCATCATCACGGGCGGCTTCAACGTGGCCCCCTCCGAGGTCGAGGCTGCCCTTCTCTCGCATCCGGATGTCGCCGACGCCGCCGTCATCGGGCTGCCGAGCGCGAACGGCGGTGAAGACGTCTCCGCAGCGGTCGTGCTCTCGCCCGGCGCCACCCTTGACGTGGACGCCCTCCGCACCTACTGCCGCACGCGGCTCTCCGCTTACAAGGTGCCGCGCACCATCGTTGAGGTCGACGAGCTGCCTCGGTCGCTGATCGGCAAGGTGCTGCGCCGCGAGGTGCGGGCCGGCCTGATCAAGGAGTAGCCGCACCACCCGCGTGGTCGCCCCTGGTTGAGCCTGTCGAGATCCCCGCCTCACGCCGCCGCAATCAGTAAGTCCACAGCACCGTCGGGTAGATATAGTGTCCTACTATTTCTCCCGGCCCTGCGCTCGGGCGGTGACAGCAGTGACGACGTGTGGAGACCTCGATGACCGAATACGCCCCCGATCACTTCGATGTCGTCGTCATCGGCGCGGGGCCGGCCGGGACGGCCGCAGCACTCCGGGCGGCCGAGCTGGGAGCCCGGGTTGCCGTTGCGGAGGCCGACCGGCTCGGCGGAACCTGCGTGAACACGGGCTGCGTGCCAACGCGGGTGCTCGCCAAGGCGGCGCGCCTGATGCGCGAAGTGCGCACAGCGAATACCTATGGGATCGTGGTCGCTGATCCATACATCGACTGGGCCACCATGGTCGATCGGGTGCAGTCGCGGGTGGATCAGGTGCGCTCGATCAAGAGCGAGGCCGAGCACTTCGCTGACGCGGGGATCGAACTGGTACTGGAAGGTCGGGCGCGTTTCCTCGATCCGCACTCCGTGATCCTGGACACCGGTCGCATCCTCACCGCCGACACGTTCCTGGTCTGCGTCGGCGGGCACTCCCGTCGACTCCCCGTGCCGGGGGCGCACCTCGCGACCGTCCCGGAAGACATCCTGAACCTGACGGAACTGCCCCGACGGGTCGCCGTGATCGGCGCGGGCAACACCGGCGCACAACTGGTCACGGTGTTCAATTCGTTCGGCTCGGCCGTGACCGTGCTCGACGTCGCGCCGCGTATCCTGACGGCTTCGGATTCCGACATCTCCGCCATGGTGTCGGCGGCGTTCCGTCAGCAGGGTGTTGCTGTGCACACGGGCATTGAAACGGTCACGGCGATCGAGCAGGAATCCGACGGATCCCTCACCCTGTCCTGGCGCGAGAACGGAACGGCGCAGTCGTCAACCTTCGACGCTGTCGTCATGTCCACGGGCTGGCCGGCGGATGTCGACGACCTGGGACTCGACAAGGCCGGCATCACCACGGCGCGGTCGGCGATCCCGGTGGACCTGTACTTTCGCAGTGAGGTGTCCCACATTTTCGCGGTCGGCGACGCGAACGGGCGGGACATGCTCGTGCAGGCCGCCCAGTTCGAGGGCGAGGCAGCGGCCGAGAACGCAGTGCTGGGCGCCAATCGCAGAACGCCGCACCATCTGCTTCCGGCCGGCGGATTCACCGATCCCGACTACGCCGGAGTGGGGTTCACCGAAGAGGAGGCCCGGTCTCGCGACCCTTACTGCGTCGTCGCGACAGTGCCCTACACCGAACTCGACCGCGCGGTCATCGACGGTCGGGAACCGGGATTCCTCAAGCTGATCGCAGACCGACGGCGGGAATTGATCCTCGGTGCCCATGCCACCGGGGAGAACGCGGTCGAGGTGATCCAGTCCGTGACGACAGCGATGGCCGCCGGCGTCGACGTCGCCACCCTGGCCGGGGTGCGCTTCGCCTATCCCACCTATAGCGCGGTCATCGGCCTGACCGCGCGTCGACTCCTGCTGGAGCAGCCAACGCCGACCCGTTGAGACTCGCGGTGCGGGTTGGACTGCGTGTCAGCGTTGCCGCTCCGCGAGCGAACAGCTTCCAGCGTGAAAGCGAACCGTGACCCTCATCACCGACACCCTCAGCCGTGCCGCCGAAACGACGTCGCCCTGCTCTCCCCTGAATGTCGGAGCCATCCGGCATCTGAGCCCTAGGCTCACTGAGATGAACACAGATAGGTTCTCCATCCGATCAACGGATGAGTCCGACTGGCGTGAAATTCGTGACCTGCGCTTGGAGATGATTCGTGACACGCCGACCGGTTACGCTGAAACTCTGGATGACGCACTGAGCCACGACGAGGCCGAGTGGAGAATGCGCGGACGGCGCGGCGCCAGTGAACACGGCATCGCGATTGCGGCAATCACCGAGTCCGGGCGCTGGGTGGGAACGATGGCAGGATTCGTGCCCGATCCAAACACCGGCCCCCTACTCGTGGGCGTGTATGTGGCACCTGACTTTCGAGGCGGCGAGGTCGGCCTGACCGATGCCCTGCTGGCGGCCGTTGAAGACTGGGCCCGTACCGAGAGCGACAGGTTGACTCTCCATGTGCACGAAGACAACGCTCGCGCGAGACGGGCGTACGAAAATCGGGGCTTCGCGGCCACCGGGAACAGCGCGCGATACAACCTGGACCCCAGCAGGCACGAACTGGAACTGGTCAAGATACTCTAGCGAGACGCTGGCGGCCGCTCTGGTGCGCGGCAGGCCCAGGTCGATGCGCCGTGTCGCAATCACGGGGCGCCGCCATCGAGCGCCCAAAAAATCACCTCACCGGCAGCGCACACCAGCGGTTTTGCGGACATGGCCCCCTCACACCAGTGAGGGGGCCATGTCCGCGCTCTCGCGAGCTCGGCTATCGAGGCTCAGTCACGGGCGCAGCAGCACCTTGATGGCGCGGCGCTCGTCCATGGCGGCGTAAGCCTCGGCGACCTCGGACAGCGGAAGCTGCAGGTCGAACACGCGGCCGGGATCGATGGCGCCAGAGAGCACCTCCGGAAGCAGCTCTTCCACATAGCCGCGAACGGATGCGACGCCGCCGTTGAGTCCGACGTTGCGCCCGAAGAGCGGGCCAACCTCGATCGGACCACCGGTGGGAACACCGACGTAGCCGACCATTCCGCCCGGACGGGCCGACGCGATGGCCTGCTCCATTGACTCCTTGGTGCCGACGCACTCGAGCACGCAATCCGCGCCGATGCCGTCGAAGAGCTCACGGATGCGGGCCACGCCGGCCTCGCCGCGCTCCTCGACGATGTCGGTCGCACCGAACTCGCGGGCCACGACCTGACGTTCGGGGTGCCTGGACATGGCGACGATGCGGGAAGCCCCGAGCCGCTTGGCCGCGATGATGGCGCAGAGGCCCACTGCGCCGTCGCCCACGACGACGACGGTGCTGCCGGTCGTCACGCCGGCGGAGATGGCGGCGTGGTGGCCGGTACCCATGACGTCGGCGAGGGTCAGAAGACCCGGAACCTGGGCATCCGTGGGCATCTCCGGCGTCGCCACGAGCGATCCGTCGGCGTGCGGAACGCGCACCTTCTCGCCCTGAGCGCCATCGGCGAAGCCGCCGAGCCGGTCGTCCGCGCCCCACCATCCGCCGTGCAGGCACGAGGTGCTGGTGCCGTTCTGGCAGTTGATGCAGGTGTTGTCGCAGTCGTAGAACGGTGCGATGACAAAGTCGCCGACCTTGACCCGGCTGACGTCGGCGCCGATTTCTTCGACGATGCCGACGAACTCGTGGCCGATCCGTTTGGGTTCGTCGGTGGGCTGGACGCCCCGGTAGGGCCAGAGGTCTGAGCCACAGACGCAGGCTGCGACGACACGCACGATGGCGTCACCGCCGGTGGAGAGAATCGGATCGGGTACTTCTTCGAGGCGGATATCCCGTTCCCCGTAAATCACTGTTGCACGCATGGTTCGAGCCTATGCCAGCCCCCTGACCGGCGCCGGGTCAGGGGGCCCAATCCGCCGTATTCCCACCGAATTCCGCTGGACGCGAAAACCCGGCGGGAATGCCCGGCGAACAGCCCAGGCCGACACCCCCGGCCATCGGCGAGCCGAAGTTACAGCAGCGCGTCGTCGTCGAGGTCGGCCGGATCCACCACCAGGACCGGGGCGGATGCGACGCTGAGCGAATCCCCGTCCGGCGCCAGATCCACGCGCACCGTGTCGCCGTCCCGCACAGCCCCGGACAGGATCGCGGTCGCCAGGCGGTCGTCGATCTCGGTCTGCATCAGCCGGCGCAGCGGGCGCGCGCCATAGATCGGGTCGTAGCCGCGCTCGGCCAGCCAGGTGCGGGCATCCGGGGTCACCCCGAGCTCGAGCCGACGCTCGACCAGTCGTTTTTCCAGCCGGTCGACCATCAGGCCGACGATCTGGCCCAGGTCATCCATCGACAGCGTCTGGAACACAACGATGTCGTCGAGGCGGTTGACGAACTCGGGCTTGAAGGTCTGACGCACGAGGGTCTGCACGGCCGTCTCCTTCTCCTCCCGGCTCAACGACGGGTCGATCAGGAACGCAGACCCGAGGTTCGACGTCAGCACCAGGATCGTGTTGCGGAAGTCCACCGTGCGACCCTGGCCATCCGTGAGCCGGCCGTCGTCGAGCACCTGCAGCAGAACGTCGAAGACCTCCGGATGCGCCTTCTCCACTTCGTCGAACAGGATCACCGAGTAAGGGCGCCGGCGCACGGCCTCGGTCAGCTGACCGCCCTGCTCGTAGCCGACGTACCCGGGAGGGGCCCCCACCAGGCGGGAGACGGAGAACTTCTCCCCGTATTCGCTCATGTCGATACGTACCATGGCTTTTTCGTCGTCGAAGAGGAACTCGGCGAGCGCCTTCGCGAGCTCGGTCTTGCCCACACCGGTCGGCCCGAGGAAGAGGAACGACCCGGTCGGCCGGTCTGGGTCGGAGATGCCCGCCCGACTGCGGCGCACGGCGTCGGAGACCGCACGCACGGCCTGCCTCTGCCCGACCAGGCGGTGGCCGAGCTCCGCTTCCAAGTTCAGCAGTTTCTCTGTCTCTCCCTGTAGCAACCGACCCACCGGAATACCGGTCCACATCGCGACCACGGCGGCGATGTCCTCGGAGGTGACCTGGTCGTTGACCATGCGCGGGCCGCCGGACTCGGCCTGCTCGGCAGCGGCGAGCTCCTTCTCCATTTTCGGGATGTCGCCGTACAGCAGCCGGGACGCCTTCTCCAGGTTGCCCTCGCGTTCGGCCCGGTCGGCCCCGCTGCGCGCGGTGTCGAGCCGCTCCTTCAGCTCGCCAACCCGGTTCAGCGAGGCACGCTCCTTGTCCCAGCGGGCCTGCAGCTCGGTCAGTTTCCCCTCGCGTTCCGCGAGGTCGCCGCGCAGCTTCTCCAGCCGCGCCTTCGAGGCGTCGTCTTTCTCCTTCTTGAGGGCAAGCTCCTCCAGCTTGAGCCGGTCCACGCTGCGTCGCAGCTCGTCAATCTCCACCGGGGCGGAATCGATCTCCATCCGAAGCCGGCTGGCCGCCTCGTCGATCAGGTCGATGGCCTTGTCGGGCAGTTGGCGGGCCGTGATGTACCGGTTGGAGAGGGATGCCGCGGCGACCAGCGCCGAGTCCGCGATCGACACCTTGTGGTGGGCCTCGTAGCGCTCCTTGAGCCCGCGCAGAATGGCGACGGTGTCCTCCACGCTCGGCTCGTCGACCAGGACGGGCTGGAAGCGGCGCTCCAGGGCGGCATCCTTTTCGATGAATTCGCGGTACTCATTCAGGGTGGTGGCGCCGATCAGACGCAGCTCGCCGCGGGCGAGCATGGGCTTGAGCATATTGGCGGCAGCCACGGAGCCCTCGCCGCCGCCGGCACCCATCAGGGTGTGCAGCTCGTCGACGAAGGTGATGATCTGTCCCTCGGCGTCATTGATCTCCTTGAGCACGGCCTTGAGCCGTTCCTCGAATTCGCCGCGGTACTTCGCGCCGGCCACCAGCGCAGCCAGGTCAAGGGACACCAGCTGCTTGCCCTTCAAGGAGTCGGCCACGTCGCCGGCCACGATGCGCTGAGCCAGGCCCTCCACCACGGCGGTCTTGCCCACGCCGGGTTCCCCGATCAGCACGGGGTTGTTCTTGGTTCGTCGAGTGAGCACCTGACTCACCCGACGAATCTCGGCGTCCCGGCCGATCACCGGGTCGAGCTTGCCGCTTTTGGCGATCTCGGTGAGATTCACACCGTACTGCTCCAAGGCCGTCTTGGCGTCGTCCTGGGATGGTTGCTGGCCTGCTTGCATCGGAAGATCCTCTCTCGGGCCGGCCGCTCTCGCTGCAGGTAGGGGAAAAAGCTGAGTCTGATGGACTCAAGTTTAGGTGACATCGGTCACGCGCGCCAGCGGTTCGGCGGCGGGCAGCGCCCAGGCTTATGAAAACCCATTTCCTCCCGGGGTATCCGGATTCGTCCGTCTGCTGCCATACTTACCGAACTAAAGACCCGTTTCCACACTCAGCGCAGAGGATCAGGCCCGTGGCCACCCCCACCCTAAAAAACTTCGTCAACGGCCGGTTCATCGATCCAGCGGGCACCGAGCTGCTCGACATCATCGATCCGACCACGGGTGACCTGGTCGCCCGGGCTCCGGTCTCGACCGCCGCCGACGTCGACGAAGCAATGACCGCTGCGAAGACCGCCTTCCGCACCTGGGGTCGCACCACCCCCGCCGAACGGCAGCGTGCGCTACTGCGCCTCGCCGACGCGATCGACGCCGAGAGCGACGCCATCGTGGAGGCCCAGCACCGCAACACGGGCCAGCCCCGAGCCACGATCGCGGCCGACGAGGTTGCGGCCGGCGCCGATCAGCTGCGCTTCTTCGCGGGTGCTGCCCGCCTGCTCGAGGGCAAGTCGGCCGGCGAATACCTGCCGGGCATGACCTCCTGGGTGCGCCGCGAGCCGATCGGCGTGGTCGGCCAGGTCACCCCGTGGAACTTCCCGTTCCTGATGGCGATCTGGAAGATCGGGCCGGCACTTGCAGCCGGCAACACTCTTGTGCTCAAGCCCAGCGACACCACCCCAGAGTCGACCCTGGAACTCGCCCGGATCAGCCAGGGCATCCTTCCCGACGGAGTGATGAACATCGTGCTCGGCAACGGTGGCACCGGGGCCGCGATCGTCGAGCATCCGGTGCCCGGCCTGGTCTCGATCACCGGCAGCGTGCGGGCAGGCATGGCCGTCGCCGCTGGCGCTGCCAAAACGCTCAAGCGGGCGCACCTCGAGCTCGGCGGCAAGGCGCCGGCGCTGGTCTTCGCCGACGTGGACGTCGCGAAGACCGCCGCCGCCATCGCCGACTTCTCCTTCTACAACGCCGGGCAGGACTGCACGGCCGTCACCCGCGTGCTGGTGCACGAATCCATCCACGACGAGTTCGTCGACGCCTTCGTCACCGAGGCCCGCAGCCGCACCACCGGCTCCGCCGACGACGCCGACAACTACTTCGGCCCGCTCAACAACGTCAACCACTTCGGCGACGTCGTGCGAAAGGTCGCCGAGCTGCCCGACCACGCCGTGATCGCCACCGGCGGCCACCAGATCGGCACCGCGGGCTTCTTCTTCGAGCCCACCGTCGTCACGAAGGTGCGTCAAACGGATGCCATCGTGCAGGAGGAAACATTCGGCCCGGTGATCACGGTGCAATCCTTCACCTCGGAGGACGAAGCGGTCACCCTCGCGAACGATGTCAGCTACGCCCTCGCATCGAGCGTGTGGACCCGCGACCACCCCACGGCCATGCGCGTCTCCCGCGACCTCGACTTCGGCGCGGTGTGGATCAACACACACATCCTGCTGACCGCCGAGATGCCGCACGGCGGGTTCAAGCAGTCCGGTTACGGAAAGGACCTTTCGATGTACGGCGTCGAAGACTACACCCGGATCAAGCATGTGATGAGCTCACTGGAATAGGTCTCGGCCCCGACCATCCGCCGCCGCTCAACGAGAATCGAGGACCATCGATGACATTCCATCCGCTCGACCCGCTCTCCGCCGCTGAGTTCACCGCAGCGGTCGCCATCCTCGCCCGTGAGCGCGGGGTCGCCGACGGCTGGCGGTTCACGTCGATCGAGCTAGTCGAGCCCACCCGGAGCGCCGTCGCCGCGTTCGCGGCCACGAACGCGGTACCCGATCGCCGGGTGCGTCTGGTCGTCTTGAACAGGGCCGAGAACACCACCTGGGTGGGCGTAGTGTCGCTCTCGACCGACGCCCTGCTCGACTGGGACACCGTGCCCGGGGTGCAGGCGAACTTCACCGTCGACGAGTGGGAGGAGGCCGACGCCGCCCTCCGCTCGCACCCCGACGTGATCGCCGCCCTCGCCCGCCGGGGCATCACCGACCTCGACCTGGTCTTCATCGACACTTGGACCTACGGCGACGCCGTCATCCCCGACCGGTACCGCGGCCTCCGCCTAGGCTGGTCAGACGTCTGGGTCAGGGCCTCCGCGGAAGCCAACCCCTACGCGGGCCCGGTCAGCGGTTTGCACTTCGTGCTCGACGTGAACAGGATGGAGCTCCTCGAGGTCGAGGACTCGTTCACGGTCGACCCACCGGAGGGTATGGGCGAATACGTGCCGCACCTGGTGCCGGGGCGCATCCGTGACCGTAGCCCGCGCCCGCCGCTCAAACCCCTCGACGTGGTGCAGCCCGACGGTCCGAGCTTCACCCTCGACGGCAACCTGGTCGAGTGGCAGAACTGGTCGCTGCGGGTGGGCTTCAACTACCGCGAGGGCATGACGCTGCACACCGTGGGCTACCGCGACGGCGGCCGGGTGCGCCCCATCGCCAATCGGCTGTCGTTCGCGGAGATGGTCGTGCCCTACCGCGACCCCAGCGTCGACCACTTTCGGCGCACGGCCTTCGACATCGGCGAGTGGGGTCTGGGCTTCATGACCACGTCGCTCGAACTCGGCTGCGACTGCCTTGGCGAGATCCGCTACCTCGACGCCGTTCTGCACAACAGCAAGGGCGAGCCGTACAGCATCCCGAACGCGTTCTGCATCCACGAGGAAGACAACGCGGTGCTCTGGAAGCACGTCGACCACAACGGCAGTGCCGAGGTGCGCCGGATGCGCCGTCTCGTCGTGTCCTTCCACGTCACGGTCGCGAACTACGAGTACCTCGTCTACTGGCGCTTCTACGAGGACGGCAACATGGAGTGCGAGGTTCGCGCCACCGGGATCATGGTGGTGACCCACCTCGCCGAGGGCCAGCCACACCCCAACGGAACCCTCGTCGACACCCGCACCTACGCCCCGTTCCACCAGCACTTCATCGTGGCCCGGATGGACCTCGACGTGGACGGCCCGAACAACACGGTGTTCCGCACCGAGACCAGGGCCGAGCCGATCGGCCCCGCGAACCCGCTCGGCCTCGCGATAACCCAGCAGAACACCGCCATCGAGACCGAGGGCTTCGACGACTACAACTGGGACACCCAGCGGTCTTGGAAGGTCGTGAACGAGAAGTCGTTCAACGGCCTCGGCACCAGCGTGTCCTACAAACTGGTGCCGGGCGGGGCCATCCCCTCGTTCTTCGACCCTGCCGCGCCCGCACTCCGACGCGCCCAGGTGATCGGGCACACGGTCTGGGTCACCCCGAACGACGAGGCCGAGCGCTGGCCCTGTGGCGAGTTCGTGAACCAGAGCGCGGTCGACCTGGGCCTGCCCAATTGGATCCAGGCGCGCCGACCAGTGCGCGACACCGACGTCGTGCTCTGGTACGTTTTCGGCATCCATCACATCACCAGACCGGAAGACTGGCCGATCATGCCAGTCGACACCGTGTCCTTCTGGCTCAAGCCGGTCGGCTTCTTCGACCGCAACCCGTCGCTCGACGTGGAACCGACTTCGGCGCACTGCGCGCCGGGCGAGCACGCCGGGCACACGCATGAACACTGATCAGTGCGACACCCGTCGCGAACCGAGGGAGAGACCCGCGTGACCCGAGTACCCAACTATGTCGTCGCCTACGAAGCGACCGAGCGGGGCAATGACACCATCGAGCTGGGTGTCGCGCTGGCCCGCCTGACCCGCTCCGAGCTGCGTCTGTGCCTTGTGCTTCCCCATCATTCCTCCACCGTGCCGGCCCGCGTCGGCGCCGTCTCCTCCCCGGACTATCAGGCGCTGCTCGAGGCACAATCCCTCGAATGGCTCGAACAGGGTCTGGCGCGGGTGCCGGCCGATGTCGTCGCCACCACGCATCTGCTCTACGCCGAGTCCACCACGGAGGGTCTGCTCCAGGCCGCCCGCACCTTCGACTCGGACCGTATCGTCGTCGGTGCGTCCCGTCGCGGCCTGATGAACCGATTCACGATCGGCAGCGTCGCGAATGCGCTCCTGCACTCGTCTCCCGTGCCCGTCGCCCTTGCGCCCCGCGGCTATCAGGCCCCCGCTCAGCTGACCCGGATCACGTGCGCCATCGGCACCCGGCCCGGGTGGCGAGCGCTGCTCGATTCTCTGCTGGCCTTCTCCGAAGACCTCACCGTCGACCTGCGGTTCGTCACCCTCGTGGAGGTCGACGCCGGTCGCCGGCACCCGACCGAGGAGAGCGCGAGCCAGTCGCATCTGGCCGAAGTGCTGGAGTACTTCCACAGCCGGTCCAAGGCGCACGGCGCCATCAGCACCGAGGTCGCCTCCGGGCACAGCGTCGAAGCCGCGGTCGAGGCTCTCGACTGGCAGCCCACCGAGGTTGCCTTCGTCGGATCAAGTCGACTGGCCCAGCCCACCACGATCTTCCTCGGTATCACCGCGCATCGCATGCTGCACGCGCTCCCCGTTCCCCTCATCGTGGTTCCCACCGGCACTGACGCCCGTAAGCCGCACTGACCCTAAGGACAGTCCTATGACTAGCCAATCTCCTTCCTCGGGCACGACGCCCGGAACCTCCACCCTCACCGGCGGTCTGTCCGAGAAGGGCCTCAGCGCCGGATCGATCGGTCTGCTGGGCGCCACGGTCATCGGCATCTCGTGCATCGCGCCGGCCTACACCCTGACGGCCTCCCTCGGCCCGACAGTTGCGGCCGTCGGCACCCAGATGCCGGGCATCTTCCTGGTCGGGTTCATCCCGATGCTGCTGGTAGCGCTCGGCTACCGTGAGCTCAACAACGCCATGCCGGATGCCGGCACGTCCTTCACCTGGGCAACCCGCGCCTTCGGTCCGTGGCTGGGCTGGATGGGCGGCTGGGGTCTCATCGTCGCGACCGTGGTCGTGCTCTCAAACCTCGCCGGAGTCGCCGTCGACTTCTTCTATCTCATGCTCGCCCAGCTGTTCGGCAACCCGGGCCTCGCCGATCTGACCAACAACGTGATCATCAACGTGCTCACCTGTCTGGTGTTCATGGTGGCGGCCGCGTACATCTCCTACCGCGGCATGGAGACCACCAAGGCCGTGCAGTACGTGCTCGTCGCCTTCCAGCTGATCGTGCTGGTCTGGTTCAGCGTGGCGGCCCTGACGCAGGTCGCCGAAGGCACCGCCTTTGACGCCATCGCGCTCAATGCCGACTGGTTCAACCCGTTCCTCACCCCCTCGTTCTCGGCCTTTGCGGCCGGGGTCTCGCTCTCGATCTTCATCTTCTGGGGCTGGGACGTCACCCTGACCATGAACGAGGAGACCAAGAACCCGAAGACCACCCCCGGGCGGGCGGCAACGTTGACAGTCGGCATCATCTTCGCGCTCTACATCCTCGTAGCCGTCGCCACCCTGATGTTCTCCGGCATCGGCACCGGCGAATTCGGGCTCGGTAACGAGGAGATCCAAGGCAATGTGTTCGCCGCCCTGGCCGGACCGGTGATGGGTCCCTTCGCCATCCTGATGTCGCTGGCCGTATTGTCGAGTTCGGCCGCATCGCTGCAGTCGACCTTCGTCGGGCCGGCGCGCACCATGCTCTCGATGGGTCATTACCAGGCCTTCCCGAAGCGGTTCGCCTCGATCAGCCCGCGCTACAAGTCCCCGGCCTTCGCCACCGTGATGGCAGGCACCGTGGCCTGGGGCTTCTATGCGGTCATGCGCGTACTCAGCACTGATGTGCTGACCGACACGATTCTCACCCTGGGCATGATGATCTGCTTCTACTACGGGGTCACCGCGTTCGCCTGCGTCTGGTATTTCCGTGACTCGCTGCGCGGACCTCGGGCCATTCTCCTGAAGCTGCTGGCACCGCTGGTCGGCGGAGTCATCCTGCTGGTCATCTTCGCGACCACGCTGTACGACAGCATGAATCCGGACTACGGCAGCGGATCAAACATCGGCGGAGTCGGGCTGGTGTTCATCCTCGCGATGGTGCTGTTCATCGGTGGCATCGTGCTGATGCTCGTCCAGCGCCGCGTCAACCCCGCCTTCTTCCAGGGCAAGACGTTGACGAAGGGGTCCTCCACGGAGCACGGGCACGTGAAGTAGTCCTCCCCTGCGTCCGGCCGGGCCTGCCCCGGCCGGGCGCATGGGAGAATGGTGCCCGCCATGGCCCACACGCTCAGCTCCCACGACATCGCGCTCCTCGTGGGCAGCCAGGCCTTCACACGCGGCGAGCGCTACCTGCGCAACGGTCACGTCGGCGCAGAAACCTGGTTCGGTTCGGGCACCCAGCTCTTCGGAACGGTGCGCGGCTCCCGACCCACGCCCTATTCGGTGACCGTCTCGTTCACGCTCGATTCCGCGGGCGCAACGGTGCGGGCATCCGGCGTGTGCACCTGCCCGGTGAAGCGCAATTGCAAGCATGTCGCCGCCCTGCTACTCGGCAGCCGGGGTGGGTCCGTGGCGCGCAGCCGCGGCGGTGTCGCCGCCGACCCCGACTTCCCCGATATCGGCAACGCCACCGGCGCCTCCACCGGCACCGGCACCTACGATCACCGACGCCAAGCCGGCACGCCCACCGGCACCGATGCCGGCTATCCAGCGCGGGCCGCGTGGCGCAACGCTCTGGCTCCGCTGGCGCGGCCGGATGCCGCGCCATCCGCCGTAACCCGGCTCGCGCTCCAGTTCCAACTCCTCGCTCCAGAGAATAGGCGTTTCGCCAGCCAGCCGGGGCTTCGCCGGCTCGCGGCGCGGCCCGTGATGATGGGCAAGCAGGGCAAGTGGATCCGGGGCAGTGTCACCTGGGAGAACCTGACCACGGACGGGTCGCTCGACCGCGGTCAGCTGCGCGTGCTTTCCGCACTGTACGCGCTGCAATACGCGGCGCGACCGTATTACGCGAGCGCCCCCCACTGGGTCCCGGTTGACGCGTTCCCCGACCGGGCGCTCTGGACTCTCCTCGACGACGCGGCGGATGCCGGGCTCACTCTGGTCTCCGCCACCGAGCAGCAGCACCCCGTGCTCGTCTCGCCCGCGCCTGCGGGCCTGGAGCTGGACATCCGCCGCTCGGCCGACGGGTTGACGTTGCGCCCCACCCTGTTGCTGGGCGATGAGCCGCAACCGCTGGGAACCTTCGGCTTCATCGGCAACCCCGCCCACGGTGTCTACAGCTGGGCGCCCCAGGCCGGCACCGACTCCCCGCAGATCACCCTCGCGCCGCTCGCGGGCGAGCTCAGCCGAGAGCTGCGCACCATAGCCGCCTCCGACAGCATCGCCGTGCCCGGCGCCGACGAACCCGACTTTCTGGCCGAGTTCTACCCGTTCCTGCGCAACCGGGTCACCGTCACCAGCCGCGACGCGTCGTTCACCCTGCCCGAGACCCCACAGCCTGTGCTGGCCCTCACCATCACGCACCAAACGGATGCCCGCATCACGCTGCATTGGGTGTGGCACTACCCGGAGTACCACCAGCCGCTCCGGCCGGTGCCCGGCGACATCCGTTACCGCGACGACATCCGCGAGGGGCAGATCCTGCTCGGGGTGCAGGGGCTGCTGGCGCCCGTGCCTGCGCTGGTCGGTCAGCGGGGCGGCCTGCCGGTGCTGATCGAGCAGGCGACCCTGTCCGGGTCCGCCATGCTGGGCTTCCTCGACACAGTCGTCCCGACCCTGGAGGGCGCCCCGCACGTCACGGTGCTGGTCGCCGGAGACGCCACGGAATACCGCCGGGCCGATGAGGCGCCGGTGATCGCAGTGGGAACCACCGAACGCGCCGACGACCGGGACTGGTTCGACCTGCAGGTGTCGGTCAGCATCGACGGCGAGGAGATCCCGTTCGACAGCCTGTTCCGCGCGCTGGCCTCCGGCCAGCAGCTGATGATCCTGCCGAGCGGCACCTGGTTCAGTCTCGACCGGCCCGAGCTGCACACGCTCCGCCGGTTGATCGAGGAGGCCCGCGGGCTGCAGGATGCCGGTGCCGAGTCCCTGGGGATCAGCCCGTTCCAGGCTGACCTCTGGGGAGAGCTGCAGGCCCTCGGAATCGTCGCCGGACAGGCGGCCGCATGGCGCGACACCGTGGCCGGGCTCACCGACATCACCCAGATCCCGGAACAGATTCTCCCGACCGGGGTTGACGCCACCCTGCGCGCCTATCAGCGGTCCGGTTTCGGGTGGCTGAGCTTTCTCTACGACCACCAGCTGGGCGGCATCCTCGCCGACGATATGGGCCTCGGCAAGACCCTGCAGGCGATTGCCCTGATGGAGCGCGTGCGGGAGCAGCCTGGGGCGAGCGCACCGTTCCTGGTCGTGGCACCCACCAGCGTCGTCTCCAACTGGGCCGCCGAATGTGCCCGGTTCGCGCCAGGGCTGCGAGTCGCCGCCATCACCGAGACCGCCGGCAAGCGCAGCACGACCCTGGCCTCCCTGCACGCCGAAGCCGATGTCGTCGTCACCTCGTACACGCTGTTCCGGCTCGACTTCGACGACTACGACGCCCTCACCTGGTCGGGCCTCCTGCTCGATGAGGCCCAGTTCGTGAAGAACCGCAAATCCCGGGCCCACCAGTGCGCCCGCCGCCTCGCCACCCCGTTCAAGCTGGCGATCACCGGAACCCCGCTCGAGAACAACCTGATGGAGTTCTGGTCGCTGCTGTCGATCACGGCGCCTGGCCTGTTCCCCAACCCCGGCCGCTTCGGCGACTATTACCAGAAACCGATTGAGAAGGATGCCGACGGCGACCGGCTCGACCAACTTCGCCGTCGCATCCGCCCGTTCATGCTGCGCCGCACGAAGGAACAGGTCGCCGGTGACCTGCCCACCAAACAGGAGCAGGTGCTCGAGCTCACGCTGCACCCGAAGCACCGCGCGGTGTACAACACGCACCTGCAGCGAGAGCGCCAGAAGGTGCTGGGCCTGATCGACGATTTGAACGCGAACAGGTTCGAGATCTTCCGCTCCCTCACCATGCTGCGCCAGTTGAGCCTCGACGCAAGCCTCTACGACGACAAGTACGGCGACGTGCCCTCGACCAAGCTCGACGTGCTCCTGGAACTGCTGGAGGACATCGTGGCCGGCGGCCACCGCACCCTCATCTTCAGCCAGTTCACCCGGTACTTGGGCAAAGCCCGCGCGCGCCTCGACGCCGCCGGGATCAGCTATTCCTACCTCGACGGCAAGACCCGCAACCGGGCGAAGGTCATCAGCGATTTCAAGACCGGCGACAACTCGGTCTTCCTCATCAGCCTCAAGGCCGGCGGCTTCGGCCTCAACCTGACCGAAGCCGACTATGCCATCCTGCTCGACCCGTGGTGGAACCCCGCCACTGAGGCGCAGGCCGTGGACCGCATGCACCGCATCGGCCAGACGAAGAAGGTCTTCGTCTACCGCTTGGTCTCCCGCGACACGATCGAGGAGAAGGTGATGGCCCTCAAAGCCACGAAAGCCCGCCTGTTCGAGAGCGTGATGACGGATGACCCCGCGCGCGGCACCGCTCTGACCGCCTCCGACATCCGCGACCTCCTGGCGTAACGCACCCGCACGAAGGAAGGCACCGGACACGCGAGTAGGCTCTCTGT
The DNA here is from genome assembly GCF_004402375.1 of Cryobacterium breve. GTDB lineage: Bacteria > Actinomycetota > Actinomycetes > Actinomycetales > Microbacteriaceae > Cryobacterium > Cryobacterium breve. The sequence goes on along the minus strand of NZ_SOGJ01000027.1, from coordinate 2,339 downwards.
GCCGGTCACGAGACCGCTGTCCCAGCAAGAGGTGTCCATGCCGCAGCACAGCCCGTCCGTTCCCTGGGTCGCAACCACCGTCATCGGCGCCGAGGGGTGGCCGGCCGAGCTGGTCGCCGCCGTGCGCGCCTCTACCGAGGCGGCAGCCCGGGCCACGCGCCCCTGGGTCGGCCGGGGCGACAAGAATGCCGCCGACGAGGCCGCGGTCGCGGCCATGCGCGCCGTTCTCCTGACAGCGCCGTTTTGCGGCACCGTCGTGATCGGCGAAGGCGAGAAAGACGAGGCCCCGATGCTCGCCAACGGCGAGCGACTCGGCACGGGGAACGGTCCGGAGTGCGACATCGCGGTGGACCCGCTCGACGGTACACGTCTTGCCGCTGAGGCCTTGCCCGGGGCGGTCTGTGTGATCGCCCTCTCCCCCCGCGGCACGATGTTCGACCCGGCTGGAGTCTTTTACATGGAGAAGCTCATCGCCGGGCCGGCCGGGCACGGCGTGCTCGATCTCCGAGTCTCCGCCACCGACAATCTCCGTGCCTTCGCGGCTGCCACCGGCATCCGCGAGACCGCGCTAACCGTCGCCGTACTTGACAAGCCTCGCCACGCCGCGCTCATCCGCGAGATCGAGTTCGCGGGCGCGCGCGTACTCCGCGTTCTCGAGGGGGACGTCTCCACCGCAATCGCCGCCGCGTCGACGGATGGCGCCGTCGACCTTTCGATCGGGATCGGCGGCACCCCGGAGGGTGTCATCGCGGCCTGCGCCGTGCGCGCCCTCGGCGGTGTGATGCTCGGGCGCTTGGCCCCGCAGTCCGCCGCCGAACGGCGAGGAGCCCTCGCCGCCGGTCTGGACCTCAACCGAATTCACACCGTGAACGACCTGGTCGCGAGCGACCGAGTGCTCTTCGCCTCCGCCCCCATCACCTGACCCGGTCGGTTCTCATCCGTCGTGACCATCAGGCCCGTCGACCACGAGAGCCATCCGTGGCAAACCTATCCGTGTCCAAGCCCATCGGTGGCTGAGCCCATCGGTGCCCAAGCCCATCGGTGGCTGAGCCCATCGGTGGCTGAGCCAATCGGTGGCCAAGCCAATCGGTGGCCAAGCCAATCGGTGGCCAAGCCAGTCGGTGGCTGATCCCATAGGGGGCTGATCCTGTAGGGGGCTGAGCCAATCGGTAGCTGAGCCCGTCGAGACCCGATTCATGTCCCGGCACCTGCTCGAGGGAGAATAGTCCAGTGAGCTCCACAACTACCTTCGCCCTCATCCGCCACGGACAGACCGATTGGAATGCTGCTTTGCGCATCCAGGGTCATTCCGATATTCCCCTGAACCAGATCGGCCGTGGCCAAGCGGCGGACGCCGTCGGCGACCTGGCTGACTACGAGTGGGACTTCGTCGTCTCCTCCCCGCTCAGCCGCGCGGCGGAAACGGCGGACCTGATCGCGCACGGCCTTGGTCTCACCGTCACCAGGCGGATCCCCGAGATCGTCGAGCGCAACTACGGCCCAGCCGAGGGAATGAGCGCCGGCCCCGAGTTGGACGCGCTCCGAGAACCGGGCGGCCCCACCGGCATCGGGGGCTTCATGGGCGCCGAATCGGAGTCCACCGTGGCCGCTCGTGGTCTCACCGCCCTTCAGCTGCTCACCCGGGACCACCCCGGCGCCCGCATCATCGTTGTGAGCCACGGAACGCTGATCCGATTGACACTGATGCAGGCCCTCGGCCAGCCTGTCGACACAATCAGGAACGCATCCCTCAACGTGCTTGCGCACACGTCGTCGGGCTGGAGCCTGGACATCCTCAACGGAGCTCCGGTCCCCGCCACCGACCTCCTCCCCACCGCCAGCTAGCTTCCCGAACGCCAGGATCGCTGGTGGGTCCGGAGTACCCGCTGGAGCACGTACTCGCTACCGGAACGGCAGCATTCAGCACCGTTCAACGTCACGAGGCCACCCTGCGCGGTGGCCATTGTCTCTTGGTGGAGTGCGCCCCGCCACCAGGCCCCCGCGTGAGTGGCCAACTCAGGAGAACCCTCGCCCACATTGATCGGCTGTCTGAGACCAGTCCGGCTTCTGTGCCGATGCTCGGCATGGCTAGTCCGGATCTCAGGAGTTAGCCACAAGTATCGGCTCGTCTGGGGCCGAATGCACCCACGACTGTTCCCATACCGGACGTTCGTCCTCGGTAAAGCGGCGAGTCTCGAGCGGATCGGTGACAGGCGGTGACGCTTAACGGTAGAAGGCCACCTCGTGGGGTGGCCTTCTACCGTTGGCGGGTGGTGGTTAAAGCAGGAAAGCCACCCCGTGGGGTGGCTTTCCTGGTGTTTCTAAGTTAAGTCCGGCGG
>NZ_SOGJ01000006.1 GCF_004402375.1 Cryobacterium breve | reverse complement strand
GTAAGCCGTGGGCTAAGGATGGCGAGCGTCCTCCGTACCGTGGTAACTCCGACCGTCCTTCGACTGGTGGGGGCGACCGTAAGCCGTGGGCTAAGGATGGCGAGCGTCCTCCGTACCGTGGTAACTCCGACCGTCCCTCCACTGGTGGAGAGCGAGCCCCCTACCGGGGCAATTCCGATCGCCCGCAGCGTGATGGCGAGCGTCCTCCGTACCGTGGCAATTCCGACCGTCCCTCGACTGGTGGAGGTGACCGTAAGCCGTGGGCCAAGGATGGCGCCCGCCCCGAACGCAGCGACCGCCCGCAGCAGAGCGGGGATAAGCCCTGGACCCAGCGCGGCGGTTCGCCGAACCGTGCCGGCGCTCCACGCGGAGACGCAGGCAAGAAACTGTGGACCCGTGAGGGTGCCCCGGCCCGCGGTGACCGCGATGCCCGTGTCGTCGAAGAGGAGATGACCGAAGAGCAGCGCATGCAGCGTGAGTTGCGTTCGGTGCGCCCCCGTCACGACGACCCGGAGCTGCCGGACGACGTCACGTCGCAGGACCTTGACCGGATTGCCCGCAACGAACTCAAGACCCTCAGCAAAGACAACGCAGAGGCCGTCGGTCGTCACTTGGCCATGGCTGCCCGCGTCATCGACGAGGACCCCGAGCTGGCTCACCGCCACGTCATGAGCGCCGCGCGTCGCGCCGGCCGGATCGCCGTGGTGCGCGAGAGCCTCGCCATCACCGCCTACGCCACGGGCGATTTCGCCCTGGCACTGCGCGAACTGCGCACCTACCGCCGCATCTCCGGTTCCAACGATCAGCTCGCGCTGATGGTGGACAGTGAGCGTGGCGTGGGCCGCCCTGACCGGGCGCTCGAGCTAGGACGCTCCGTCGAGCGTGGCTCGCTGCCGGCATCCGTTCAGGTTGCCCTGGCGATCGCCATGTCCGGCGCCCGTCTGGACCTCGGTGAGACCGAGGCTGCCCTCAGCGAACTCGAGATCCCGCAGCTGAACCCGAAGACCGCGTTTTCCTACAGCGCCGAGTTGTTCGCCGCCTATGCCGAGGTTCTCGGCGAGCTGGGCCGCGAGGACGAAGCTGACCTGTGGAACGAGCGGGCCGAACGGGCCGACGCCGCAGTGTCGGGCGAGACGGCATTCGACGAGACCATGGAGATCCTCGAAATCGACGAGGAAGAATCTGACGAGGACGAGGACGAGGACGAGGACGAGGACGAGGACGGGTCTGACGACGACGCGACTGACGTCTCCGACAACGAGTCGGCCGACGACACTGACGATTCGTCTGACGTCACCGTCACCGCCACCGACACCGACGACTTCACCGACGACGAGGCGGAGCACGATGCTGAGGCGTCGCCGCGTGCGTGAGCCGGTCACCCCGCTCACCGGCGTTGACATCGTGTTGGCCGACCTGGACGGCGTGGTGTACGCCGGCCCGGCGGCCATCCCGTTCGCGGTCGAGAGCCTGAACCGCGCGGCTGAAACCGTGCGGGTCGGCTACCTGACCAACAACGCGTCCCGCACCGACCAGTCCGTGGCGGACCACCTCTCCGAGTTGGGTCTGCACACCGTGGCGACGGATGTCGTGACCTCACCTCAGGCCGCCGTGCACCTGCTTGCGAACGAGGTGCCGGCCGGCTCGCGCATCCTCGTGATCGGCGGCGAAGGCTTGCTGACCGAGGTCGAGAAGGGTGGCTTTGTCGTCACCCGCTCGGCCGACGACGCTCCGGCCGCCGTGATCCAGGGCTTCTCGCCCGACCTTGGTTGGAAGGACCTGGCGGAGGCCGCGTTCGCTCTGCACCCGAACGCGGACGGCGTGGAAATCCCGTGGATCGCCACGAACACCGACTGGACCATCCCCGTGGCGCGGGGGATCGCGCCCGGCAACGGCACGCTCGTCTCGGCCGTGCACATCGCCGTCGGACGCCTGCCCATCGTGGCGGGCAAGCCCGAGGTGGCCATCTTCACCGAGGCTGTGACCCGGTTCGGCGCCCAGACGCCCCTGTTCATCGGCGACCGCCTCGACACTGACATCCTGGGCGCCAACCGGGCCGGCATCCCGTCCGCCCTCGTTCTCACGGGCATCGACAAGGCAAAGCAGACCCTCGCCGCCGACGCCAAGTCGCGGCCGACGTTCATTCTCGACGACCTGCGCCAACTGCATGAGCCCTACCCGGAGACGGTGTTCTCCAAGGACGGTTCCTCCGCCACGGTCAGCGGGGCGACGGTGGGCATCGTGGGCGCCGATGTCACGATCGTGGCCGAGGGCGACGGGGCCATCAACCTGCTGCGCGCCGCGTGCGCCGTGATCTGGGCATCCGGTCGACCCATCTACGGGCTGAATGTTCCGGAGCGACTGTATCTCGGACGGTAACGTGGAGAGGGTGAATCAGCCCCACGTGACGACGGACGACGTAACCCAGGATCTTTCCTTGCGGCTGGCCGCGATTGAGGACCGGCCCCTCGAGGAGCGCGCCGCCGCCTACGTGCAGGAGCACGACGGGTTGCAGGGTCATCTCGAAAACGGAGACGTGCCCCGGATGGTCCACTCATGACGGATTCCGGCGGCACCCCGCTGCACGACCCCAGCGCCGATCCCAGCGTGACCGGCGACCGGATGCCGGACCAGCGCCTCGACTCGGCCCTCGCCGAGCGCGGGCTGGCCCGGTCCCGCACTGTCGCCGCCCAGCTGATCGTGGCCGGGCTGGTCACGGTCGACGGCGCGCCCGTGGTGAAGGCGTCCGCCAAGGTGCGTGACACCCAGTTGATCGCGGTGGCGGCCACCGACCACTACGTCAGTCGCGGCGCGCACAAGCTCATCGCCGCCCTCGATGCGTTCCAGATTCCGGCCCAGGGCCGCACGGTGCTCGACGCCGGCGCGTCCACCGGCGGATTCAGCCAGGTGCTGCTCGAACGCGGCGCGGGCCAGGTCATCGCGGTCGACGTGGGACACGGACAGCTGGCCCCCCAGCTGGCGAGCGAGCCGCGGCTCGTGCTCGTCGAGGGGTTCAACCTGCGCTACGCCACGGCCGATAAGATCGCTGCGGCCTCTGGCGTTCCGCAGCGGGCGGAGCTGGTCGTGGGTGACCTCTCCTTCATCTCGCTGACGACCGTTCTGCCGGCCCTCGTCGCGACCGCCGCCGAGGGCGCTGACTTCGTGCTGCTGATCAAGCCGCAATTCGAGGTCGGGAAGGGCAGCATCCGAGAAGGGGTCGTGCACGATCCCGGCCTGCGGGCCGACGCGATCGCCGGCGTGCTCTGGGCAGCCTGGGACCTCGGCCTCAAGACGAACGGCCTGATCGCGTCGCCGATTGCCGGCGGCGCCGGAAACCGTGAATACCTGTGCTGGCTGTCGAGCGCGGTTGGCAGCAATCCGACAGAATGGATTGAACGCACGACAGCACTGGTGGGAGTGACGAAATGAGCGCACCGCGCAACATCCTCGTCGTCGCGCACACCGGCCGCACGGATTCCCTCGAAGCCGCCGTCACCGTCTGCCAGCAGCTGCTCGCCGCCGGGGCCGTACCGGTGCTGGCCCGCACCGAGCGAGCTGACCTGGTCGCGCACTGCCCTGACCTCGACGATCAGCTCGCGATCCTGCACGAGACCGTCGCCACCACCGAACTCGAACTCGTGATCGTGCTCGGCGGGGACGGCACCATCCTGCGCGCCGCCGAGGTCGTGCGCGGCTGCTCCGCTCCACTGCTCGGCATCAACCTCGGCCACGTCGGGTTCCTCGCCGAGAGCGAGCGCGACGACCTGAGTGAGGCCGTGCGCCGCGCCCTGCTGCGCGACTACCTGGTCGAGGAACGCATGGCCCTGGCCGTGCGGGTCAAGCTCGGCGACGCGGTCATCTACGAGACCTGGGCTCTGAACGAAGCCACTGTCGAGAAATCCAGCCGCGAGCGGATGCTCGAAGTCGTCATCGAGGTCGACGGCCGCCCGCTCTCCTCCTTCGGTTGCGACGGCGTCGTCATGTCCACCCCGACGGGATCCACCGCGTACGCGTTCTCGGGCGGCGGGCCGATCGTCTGGCCGACGCTCGACGCGCTACTGCTCGTTCCGCTGAGCGCCCACGCCCTCTTTGCCCGCCCGCTCGTCGTGGGCCCCGATTCCTCGCTGGCCGTGGAGGTTCTCGCCCGCACCGGCGGGGCCGCGGTGCTCTGCGCCGACGGTCGTCGTGTGCACGACCTGCCGCCCGGATCGCGCGTGGTCGTGCGCCGCTCGCCCGTCCCCGTGCGCCTGGCGCGCCTGCACAGCGGCCCGTTCACCGACCGTCTGGTCAACAAGTTCCACCTGCCCGTCACTGGCTGGAGAGGTCCGGCCGGGCGTGAATAGGAGCACCGTGAATAGGCGCTCCGTGAATAGGTGCTCTGCATGATCGAGGAACTCGTCATCCGCGACCTCGGTGTCATTGCCGAGGCCACCCTGCCCCTCGGTCCCGGCTTCACCGCCGTGACGGGCGAGACTGGAGCCGGCAAGACCATGGTGGTCACCGCGCTTGGCCTGCTGCTCGGAGAGCGCGCCGATCCCGGCCTGGTTCGCCAGGGGCAGCCGAAGAGTTCGGTCGAGGGCCGCTGGGTGATCCCCGTCGACGGCGCTGTCGCCGGCCGCGTGCGCGACGCCGGGGGAGACCTCGACGGCCCGGAACTCATCCTCAGCCGCTCGGTGTCCGCGGAGGGCCGCAGCCGGGCCGTGGTCGGCGGACGCAGCGCCCCCGCCAGCGTGCTCAGCGACCTCGGCGGCGACCTCGTGGTTGTGCACGGCCAGTCCGACCAGATTCGGCTGCGGTCATCCGTCGCCCAGCGCGCTGCGCTCGACCGGTTCGCGGGGCCGCCGCTGGCCGAGACCCTCACCGTGTTCCAGGACGCGTACCACCGCTGGCAGGGCCATCAGGCCGACCTCGACCGGCTCGTCGACGAGCAGGACCAGCGCACCCGCGAGGCCGTTGAGCTGCGCGCCGCCATCGATGAGATCGAACTCGTCGCCCCGCAGCGCGGCGAAGACGAGGCGCTCAGCGAACGCGCCGAACGCCTCGGAAACCTCGAGGAGCTGCGCGTGGCCGCCGCCCAGGCCAGGGAGTTCCTCTCCGCCGAGGAGAACCCCGACGACCTGCCCGACGCGGTGGCCCTGCTCGAGTCCGCCCGGCGTCAGCTCGAACGGGCCGGCGAGCACGACCCGGCCCTGCCGCCCCTCGCCGAAGCCCTCGCAAACGCCGGTTTCCTGGTCGCCGACATCGCCGCGCAGCTTTCCAGCTACCTGGCCGGACTCGACGCCGACGGAGCCCGCGAACTCGAGGTTGTGCAAGAGCGCCGTGCCGACCTCACCGCATTGGCCCGCAAGTACGCCGGCGGCATCGACGAGGCCGTCGACTTCCTCGACACCGGCAGTGCCCGACTTCTCGAACTCGACAGCGACTCCGACCGCATCGACACGCTGCGGGTCGAGACGGATGCCGCGCGCCAGTCGACCGACGACCTCGCCGACCGGCTCACCGGCATCCGTCGCGCGGCCGCGGAGGCCCTCGGAGCGGCCGTGACCGCCGAGCTGGCGGCCCTGGCCATGCCGAACGCGTCGCTGCTGGTGGAGGTCGACGGCCGCGCCGAGATCACCGTCACCGGGCGCGACGCCGTGAAAATCCTGCTGCGTCCGCACGCGGGTGCCGAGCCGCGCAGCCTGGCGCGTGGGGCATCCGGTGGCGAACTGTCCCGGGTGATGCTCGCGATCGAGGTCGTCATCAACCAGGCTGACCCTGTGCCGACGTTCGTCTTCGACGAGGTTGACGCGGGCGTGGGTGGTGCGGCGGCCATCGAGATCGGCCGTCGGCTCGCCCGCCTCGCCGAAACCGCCCAGGTCATCGTGGTCACCCACCTCGCCCAGGTTGCCGCGTTCGCCGGCAACCACCTCAGCGTCGTCAAGGACAGTGACGGCTCCGTCACCGCCAGCAGCGTGCGCCAGCTGCACGGCGACGAGCGCGCCGCCGAAATGGCCAGACTCCTCTCCGGTCTGCCCGATTCCGCGAGCGGACTCGAACACGCCCGGGAGCTCATGAACCTCGCCCGCACCAACCGTTAGGTCAGCCCGCAATGCTAGAGTCGAAGCCCGTGGTGGAAAATAAAAGCACGGACGAATCAGTACGCAACGACACGACGAAGCACATCTTTGTAACCGGTGGTGTCGTCTCTTCTCTTGGGAAGGGCCTGACGGCCGCAAGCCTCGGCAATCTCCTGACAGCCAGCGGTCTCCGCGTTGTCATGCAGAAGCTCGACCCCTATCTCAACGTGGACCCGGGCACGATGAACCCGTTCCAGCACGGCGAGGTCTTCGTCACCGACGACGGTGCCGAGACCGACCTGGACATCGGGCACTACGAGCGGTTCCTCGACATCAACCTCAGCCAGGCCGCGAACGTCACGACCGGCCAGGTCTACTCCCAGGTGATCGCCAAGGAACGTCGTGGCGAATACCTCGGCGACACCGTGCAGGTCATCCCGCACATCACCGACGAGATCAAGCGTCGCATGCGCCTGCAGGCCAGTGACGAGCTGCGCCCCGACGTGATCATCTCCGAGATCGGCGGCACCGTCGGCGACATCGAGTCGCAGCCGTTCCTCGAAGCCGCCCGCCAGGTGCGCCACGAACTCGGTCGCAACAATGTGTTCTTCGTGCACGTGTCGCTGGTGCCGTTCATGGCCGCCGCGGGGGAGCAGAAGACCAAGCCCACCCAGCACTCGGTCGCCGCCCTGCGTTCCATCGGCATCCAGCCGGATGCGCTCGTGCTGCGCAGCGACCGGCCCGTCTCCGACTCGAACAAGCGCAAGATCGCGCTCATGTGCGACGTGGACGAAGACGCTGTGGTCAACGCCGTCGACGTGCCCAGCATCTACGAGATCCCCACCATGTTGCACGACCAGGGTCTCGACAAGTACATCACCGACCACCTCGGCCTGCCCGTCACCAGCGTGGACTGGACCGGCTGGCAGAAGGTGCTCGACGCTGTGCGCGAACCCCAGCACACCGTCACGATCGGCCTGGTCGGCAAGTACATCGACCTGCCCGACGCCTATCTGTCGGTCACCGAGGCGCTGCGCGCCGGCGGTTTCGCCAACCAGACCAAGGTCAACGTCTCTTGGATCGCCTCCGACGACTGCGAGACCGAGGAGGGTGCCACACGCCTTCTCAGCGAACTCGACGGCATCTGCGTTCCCGGCGGCTTCGGCGTGCGCGGCATCGAGGGCAAGCTCGGCGCCCTCAAATTCGCGCGTGAGAACGGCATTCCCGTGCTCGGCCTGTGCCTCGGTCTGCAGTGCATGGTGATCGAATACGCCCGCAACAGGGCCGGCCTCACCGGCGCATCCTCGTCGGAGTTCGACGAGGAGACCGAGTTCCCCGTGATCGCGACCATGGAAGAGCAGGTTGAGATCATCGCCGGTGGCGATCTGGGCGGCACCATGCGCCTGGGCCTCTACCCGGCTGCCCTCGCCGAGGGTTCCATCGTCGCCGAGCTCTACGGCGCCCCCGAGGCGTCTGAGCGTCACCGTCACCGCTACGAGGTCAACAACGCGTTCCGCTCTCAGATCGCGGATGCCGGCATGTGGTTCTCCGGAACCTCACCCGATCGCCACCTGGTCGAGTACGTCGAGCTCAAGCGCGAGGAGCACCCGTTCTACGTGGGCACGCAGGCTCACCCGGAGCTGCGCAGCCGGCCCAGCCACGCGCATCCGTTGTTCCGTGGCCTGATCGGCGCGGCCCTGGATCGCCAACAGGCCAGCCGTCTGTTCGAGGTCGAAGCCAAGGAAGAAGCCTGAGTCGTGACCGATACTCACGTGACCGCCGAAAAGTCTGGCCAATCGGCGTCAGCCCTGCTGGCGGATGAGCCCGCTTTCGCGCCCGTCACGTCCAGCGCGATCGTGTTCGACGGCGCGGTCTGGGATGTGCGCCGGGACACCTTCGGCTACAACGGCGTCGGCGTCGTGCGGGAGTACCTGGACCATCCGGGCGCCGTGGCGATCCTCGCGCTCGACGCGCAGGACCGCGTCCTGCTGATCAAGCAGTACCGGCACCCCGTGCGTGTGCGCGATTGGGAGCTGCCCGCCGGGCTGCTCGACCAAGACGGCGAACACCCGCTCGTCGGAGCGCAACGGGAGCTGGCCGAAGAGGCCGACCTCGTGGCCGCAGAGTGGAACATGCTCGGCGAGTTCTACACCTCCCCCGGCGGCAGTAGCGAGGTCATCCGGATCTACCTGGCCCGCGGTCTCACCGTGGCGAAGGAGGTGTTCGAACGCACCGACGAGGAAGCCGACATCGAGGTGCGCTGGGTGCCGCTGGATGACTGCGTCGACGCCGTGCTCGCCAGCCGGGTGCAGAACCCTTCTCTGGTGATCGGTGCGCTGGCCGCCCAGGCTGCCCGCGCCCGCGGGTGGAGCACGCTCGGGGCAGCGGATGCGCCGTGGCCGCGGCATCCGGTCAATTGGGACCACACGGTGTGACCGGTTGGCCTCGCCCATCGATGTGAGCGGTTCCGGCCACGGTGCGCCTGATGCTGCCGATGGTGGGGCAACTCCTGCCATGGGCAGCGACGGGGCGAGCGTACCGGCGTCGCGGGACGCGGCAGGTGCGGCCGTTGCTGCGGCCGTGGACTCGTATCTCCGGCATGTGGCGATCGAACGCGGCCTGAGCACGAACACAGTGTCTGCCTACCGGCGGGACTTGGCGATCTACAGCCGGTGGCTGGCGGACGCGCAACTGACCGGTCTGGCCGATGTCACCAGTCGGCACATCTCCGACTACGTACGGTTCCTGGGCTCCCGGGAGGAGTCGCCGTTGACCGCGGCGTCGATCGCGCGCATCCTCTCGACCGTTCGTGGGTTCCACCGGTTCCTGCTCGAGGAGGGCGTGGTCGAAGCGGATGTCGCGCACGAGTCGAAGCCGCCGAAGCTCGGCACCCGGCTGCCCAAGGCCATCTCGATCGAGCAGGTCACCCGGCTGCTGGCGGCGACGGACGGTGACGAGGTGGCGAACCTGCGCGACAAGGCGCTTCTTGAGCTGCTCTACGCTACGGGCGCCCGCGTCTCCGAGGTGGTCAACCTCAATGTGGATGACGTGCTCGACCCCGAGGTTGTGCGCCTCACCGGCAAGGGCAGCAAGCAGCGCATCGTGCCCGTCGGCAGTTACGCGCGCGCTGCCATTGACACCTTCCTCGTGCGGGGGAGACCCCTGCTCTCCGCCCGCGGACCGGCGACGCCGGCCCTGTTCCTGGGTCTGCGCGGCAAGCGGCTGAGCCGGCAGAACGCGTGGCTGATCATCCGGGCCGCCGCCGAAAGAGCCGGACTCGAAGGGCACGTGTCGCCGCACACGCTGCGGCACTCGTTCGCCACGCACCTGCTCGAGGGTGGAGCCGATGTGCGTGTGGTGCAGGAGTTGCTCGGCCACTCCTCGGTGGCCACCACCCAGATCTACACCCTCGTCACGGCCGACACCCTCCGCGACATGTACACGACGGCGCACCCCCGAGCACGGGTGTCCCGCCCTGCGCCGGTGGTTGAGCCGCCCGCCGCTATGTGAGCCGGCGCCTGGTTGAACCGGTGTTTTGCTCTGCGAATCCGGTGTTCTGTTCCGCGAATCCGGTGCTCGGCTCTGCTCTGCGAACCCGGTGGTTGAGCCTGTCGAATCCGGTGTTCTGCTTCGCGAATCGGGGCCCTGGTCATTCGTCTTTGTCGCTAACTGCGGAGTTTTTCGCGACACGCCGTTGGGCCGGGCACCGAAAGCGGCGTGTTGCGGTTTTCTCCTCAGTTGCGTGATGCGGATGCCGCCAGTCGGGTTTGCCCGCGGCGGCGGCTCCCGGTGCGGTGGTTGAGCCTGTCGAATTCGGTGTTCTGCTTCCCGAATCCGGGCCCTCGTCATTCGTGTTTGTCGCTAACTGCGGATTTTTTCGCGACACGCCGTTGGGCCGGGCACCGAACGCGGCGTGTTGCGGTTTTCTCCTCAGTTGCGTGGTGCGGATGCCGCCAGTCGGCTTCGCCCGCGGCGGCGGCTTCCGTTGCGGTGGTTGCGCCTGTCGAATGCGGTGGTTGAGCGTGTCGAATCCGGTGTTCTGCTTCGCGAATCCGGGCCCTGGTCATTCGTGTTTGTCGCTAACTGCGGAGTTTTTCGCGACATGCCGTTGGGCCGGGTACCGAACGCGGCGTGTTGCGGTTTTCTCCTCAGTTGCGTGATGCGGATGCCGCCAGTGGGCTTTGCCCGCGGCGGCGGCTTCCGTTGCGGTGGTTGAGCCTGTCGAATGCGGTGCTCTGGCTTCCAAACCCAGCTACTTGCTCCTGTTCCGGACAACTGTTGCCCGTGTACTGGCAACAGTTGTCCGGAACGAGAGCGATTGCGGCCAGGTCGGTCGGCCTCCGAGCTGCCGCCCCAGCGCCCACCGCTTCAGCGCCCCAGCACACACCGCCCATCGCCCACCGCCGCACCGCCCATCGCCCACCGCCGCAGCACACATCGCCCACCGCCGCAGTACACATCGCCCACCGCTTCAGCACACATCGCCCACCGCCCCAGCGCCCACCGCTTCACCGCCCCAGCACACACCGCTTCACCGCCCCATCGCCCACCGCCGCTGCACACAGCGCCCACCGCTTCAGCGCGAGAGCGCGCGCAGCCCGACAGCAGTGCTGATCGGCTCACGCTGCCCGCCGGAGTGCACGATGTGCGTGCCGTCAACGGTGAGCTGACTGGCGTGGCAGCGCAGGGCGGCGGTCACCACAGCGAGGTGCCGGTCGAGGGTGAACCACTCGGTGCCAGCGCCCGGCTGGTGCACGACCTCGGCGAACGCCACCCCCACCGCGCGACTAGCCGCCAGCGCCGCCTCGTGCATGCGAACGTGATCCGGATGCCCGTACCCGCCGCCGTTGTCATAGCTGATCACCAGCGCCGGGCGAAGCTCCTCGATCACAGCGGCCACATCCGCCGTCACCTCACCGAGCGGCGCGCGCACCAGGGCGTCGTCGTCGATGTCGTCGGCCGGCCCGGCCAGCCCCGGGCGAATCCAGGTCATGCCCGAGTCCCGGTAAACGCGCGGCGACAAGCCTGCACCCCGCGCGGGCGGCATACCCAGCCAGAACCGATCTGCGGAACCGATACCGAGGGCCGATGCGGCACCGGCGAGCTCGCGTTCGCGTTCGTGAGTGAGCGCATCCGTGCCCTCGAGCACCGACAGCGGCCCGGACACGACCTCGCCCTGCTCGCCGCGTGTGGCGGTGAGCAGCGATACTCGGATGCCCCGGGCCGCCAATTCCGCGATCAACGCACCCGTCGCGATTGTTTCGTCATCGGGGTGAGCGTGCACGCATAGAACCGTGGAAACCCCGTTGAGCAGGCTCACGCGCGCAGCAGTGACGGGCGGCGGTCGCCGGCTCCCGGGTGCGCGAGCGAGCGGTAGACCGTCACGAGGCCGTCGGCCGACCGTGGCCAATCCAGATGCTCTGCCCGCTCCCGCGCGGCCAGCGACAGGCGCCGGGCGAACGCGGGGTTCGAGAGGATCTGAGTGAGCGCTCCGGCCCACACCTTCGGGTCGCGTGAGTCCAGTACCACGCCGGTGTCGCCGTCGAGCACCGCTTCGCGCAGTCCGCCGGCCGCCGCGGCAACCACGGGCACGCCGCTCGCGGCAGCTTCGAGCGCCACGAGTCCATACGTCTCGGAGTGCGAGGGCACGAGCACAACCCGGGCGCCGCTGAGCAGCAGAGCCAGGTCCACCCGGGACTGCGGCCCCACGAACCGCACGTTGCGCTCGATCCCGTGCCGGGCGGCGAGGGCCCGCAACTCGTCGATGTAGCCGTCGTAGTCGGCCGACGCGTCGCCGGCGATCACGAGTTCGGGCCGGATCGCCTCTGGCACGGCTGCGATCGCCTCAATCGCCAAGTCGAGGCCCTTCAGTGGCTGCAGGCGCCCGGCGACAACGGCGTAGCCGCGAATGTCCAGAGGCCCTGCCGACGCGTAGTCCCGCGGCTCGACGGGCACCAGGTCCGTCGGTCGGAACAGGATCCCGTCTACTCCGGGCAGCACGATCGTGATGCGCTCTGGCGAACCGCCTAGCCGCTGAACGATGGTGTCGGCCTCAGCCTCGCTGATGGCGATCAGGGCGTCCGACTCCTGGGCGAGCCATTCCTCGCCGGCCATCCGCCCGGGGGACTCGGGACGCTCGCCCGCCGACAGCGGCGTCGACGGGTCGGCCGCAATGCTGTGGAAGCTCTGCACGTGCGGGGTACCGCGGCGGCGTGCCAGCGGCAGCGCCGCCATGCCCGAGAACCAGTGGTGCGAGTGGATGACGTCGTAGGGTCCGAGGGCATCCATCTGCAGCCGGAAGGCCTCGATGAAATGCTCGTGGTCGCCCTTGGGCACGGGACGGGCCGGTCCGGCGTCGAGGAAGCGGAGCGTCACCCCGGGACTCAGCTGCACGGTTTCCGACACGGGGGAGGACCGGCGGGTGAGGATCTCGACGTGGTGGCCGGCGGCGGCGAGCGCCTCGGCCTGGTGGCGCACGACGACGTTCATGCCGCCGGCATCGCCCGATCCGGGCTCAGCGCCCGGCGAAGTGTGCAGGCAGACGAGCGCGATCCGTAGGGGCGTAAATAGGTGAGGCACTCGAAAATCTTAACTCAAGAGCCTGTGACCTGCTCCGTTCCGCTCATTCCACCGGATGAGATCCCTGACACACGCCCCATCCGTGACCGCAAAACGACCCGTCACAGCCAATCCCCGCCGGATTCACGCGGTAGACCTGCGGTTTTCGGCGATCCGTGCCGCAATATGCCCGATCCGATCGCTACAGTGGAGACAGTGACAGGTGTAAGACGGATCGAGGACATCTCAGTGGCGCGCAAGCAAGATGACCGGACGCGACTCCCCGGTTTTGACGAGGTACCGGTCGGTGCGACGGGTCGCCCGAAACGTGACTTCGACGAGCCCCCGGTTCTGCCCAGCCACGGCCCGGCGCGCATCATCTCGCTGTGCAACCAGAAGGGTGGCGTCGGCAAGACGACGACCACCATCAACCTGGGTGCCGCTCTCGCCGGCTACGGCCGCCGCGTGCTGGCCATCGACTTCGATCCGCAGGGTGCCCTCTCTGCCGGTCTCGGTGTGCCCACCCACGACGTCACGACCATCTACGACCTGCTGCTGAGCGGCTCGGTCAACCCCTCCGACGCCATCCAGAAGACCTCGGTCGAGAACCTCGACATCATCCCGGCGAACATCGACCTGTCTGCCGCGGAGGTGCACCTCGTGAACGAGGTTGCCCGCGAGCAGATCCTGGCCCGCGTGCTGCGCAAGGTCTCCGGCGACTACGACGTCATCCTGATCGACTGCCAGCCGTCGCTGGGCATCCTCACCGTCAATGCCCTCACCGCCAGCCACGGCGTGCTCATCCCACTCGAGTGCGAGTTCTTCGCCCTGCGCGGTGTGGCGCTGCTGATCGAGACCATCGACAAGGTGCGCGACCGGCTCAACCCGGCCATCGAACTCGACGGCATCCTGGCCACCATGTTCGACTCCCGCACGCTGCACTCCCGTGAGGTGCTGGAGCGGGTCGTGGACGCGTTCGGCGACAGCGTGCTCGAAACGGTCATCGGCCGCACCGTCAAGTTCCCCGACGCGAGCGTCGCCGGCATCCCGATCACCGAGTTCGCGCCCGAGCACGCGGCGGCCAAGGCCTACAAGCAGGCGGCGCGGGAACTGATCCAGCGTGGCGCCGTCGCCTGACGCGGCCGCACCGAAGTCGTTTTCGGTTGCCCTCGGCAACTTCGAGGGACCGTTCGACCTGCTCCTGTCCCTGATCGGCAAGCACGAACTCGACATCACCGAGATCTCCCTGAGCCGCGTCACTGACGAATTCATCGCCTACCTGCGCGGCCTCGACCAGGACGAGGAGCTCGACCAGGCCACCGAGTTCCTGGTGGTGGCGGCCACCCTGCTCGACCTCAAGGTCGTGGGGCTGCTGCCGCAGGGTGAGCTCGTCGACGCGGAAGACGTGGCCCTGCTCGAAGCCCGCGACCTGCTGTTCGCCCGGCTGCTGCAGTACCGCGCCTTCAAGAGTGCGAGCAGCTGGTTCCAGGGCCGGCTCGACACCGAGTCCACCCGGCACGTGCGGGCGGTGCGGTTGGAGGAGAAGTTCCGCCGGCAGACACCCGAACTGGTCTGGACTCTCTCCCTCGGCGACTTCGCCGCCATGGCCGCCCTCGCCCTCACCCCGCGCGAGCTGCCCCGAGTGGGGCTCGAGCACCTGCATGCGCCGCTGGTCAGCATCCGAGAGCAGGCTGCCTACGTGGTGCGGATGCTGCGGGCCGGCAACACCCTCACGTTCCGCGAACTCATCGTCGGTGCCGAGGAGAAGGGCGTCGTGATCGCCCGTTTCCTGGCCGTTCTCGAGCTGTACCGCCTCGATGCCCTCTCTTTCGACCAACTCGTGCCACTTGGCGACCTCAGCCTGCGCTGGAGTGCCGAGAACTGGTCGGACGACACCCTCGCCAACCTCGGAGCCGACTATGAACAGTGAAGCAACGCTCGAACGCACCCTCGAGGCGATCCTGATGGTCGCCGACGAGCCGCAGGGACTGCTGCAACTCGCCGCTGCGGTCGACGCCACGCTGGCCGAGGTGCGGGCATCCGTCGCCCGGCTCGTGGCCGACTTCGACGGCCTCGACGGCACCGTGCGCCGCGGCTTCGAACTGCGCGAGGTGGCCGGCGGCTGGCGCATTTACGTGCGGCCCGAACACGACGTGACGGTCGCCGACTTCGTGGTGACGCAGAACCCCAGCCGACTTTCGCAGGCGGCCCTGGAGACCCTCGCCGTGATCGCCTACAAACAACCGATCAGTCGCGGGGCTGTAGCCTCGATTCGTGCCGTTAATGTGGATTCGGTCGTGCGCACGCTGCTCGGCCGCGGTCTGATCACCGAAGCGTTCACCGACAGTGAGACCGGTGCGATCAATTACGGCACCACAGACCTTCTGCTAGCCCAGCTCGGAATCAACTCTCTCGACGAGTTGCCCTACCTATCGCCGTTGCTCAACGACGGCGCGAACGGATTTGAGGAACTGCCATGACTAACGACAATCAGGGGATTCAGGGGACACCCACCAACCCCGAGGCCGCCGCCGACGGCGTGCGCCTGCAGAAGGTCATGGCCTCCGCGGGCGTCGCCTCCCGTCGCGTGTCCGAAGAGATGATCGCCGCCGGCCGCGTGCGCGTGAACGGCAAGGTCGTCACGGAACTGGGCCGCCGCATCCACCCGGACTCCGACCTGATCATGGTTGACAACGTGGCCGTGCAGCTGGACACCAGCCGCCGCTATGTGATGTTGAACAAGCCCGTCGGCGTTGTCTCGTCGATGCAGGACGAGAGCGGACGCCCCGACCTGCGCGAGTTCACCGACCAGTTCGAGGAGCGCCTGTTCAACGTGGGCCGCCTCGACGCCATGACCAGCGGCCTGCTGATCCTGACCAACGACGGCGATCTCGCGCATGTGCTCGCGCATCCGTCGTTCGGGGTCTTGAAGACCTATATCGCCAAGGTCGAGGGCCGGGTGTCGGCGCAGACCATCCAGCTGCTGCAGAGCGGCATCGAGCTCGACGACGGCCCCATCTCCGCCGACAAGGCCCGCATCCTGGCCAGTCCTCCCGGCGACGGCTTCAGCCTGGTCGAACTCACCCTGCACTCCGGCCGCAATCGCATCGTGCGCCGCATGATGGAGGCCGTCGGTCACCCCGTCGTCGACCTTGTGCGCCGCCAGTTCGGCCCGCTGCACCTCGGCACGCTGCGCGTGGGCGACGTGCGCGACCTCACCAAGGCGGAACTCGGCCAGTTGCTTACGGTGTCGCGGGCCGAGACCAAGATCTAGTCCGGGAGCTACACGTGGTTGAATCTCGCCTGATCGGGCCCGTGCGCGTCGTGGGGGCCGGCCTGCTGGGCTCCAGCATCGGTCTGGGCCTCTGCGCGCGCGGCATCGATGTCATCCTCGCCGATGCGTCGCCGACCAACCTCAGCATCGCCGTCGACTACGGCGCAGGCCGGCCGTCTCGCCCGGGCGACCTGCCCCAGCTGATCGTGGTCTGCGTGCCGCCCGACGTGACGGCCGAGATCGTCGCGCGTGAGCTGGCAGCGTTCCCGCAGGCGATCGTGACGGATGTCGCGAGCGTCAAGCTGGCTCCGCTGCAGGAACTGCGCGCGATGGGGGCCGACGTGTCCCGCTACATCGGCGGTCACCCGCTGGCCGGCCGCGAACGTGGGGGACCGCTCTCCGGCCGCGCCGACCTGTTCGTCGGCCGCCCCTGGGTGGTCGCAGCGCACGACGCGATCAGCTACCAGCAGGCCACCGCGATCGACGACCTCATCCTCGACCTGGGCGCGACCCTGGTGGAGATGAGCCCCGAGGAGCACGATCGCGGCGTCGCGCTCATCTCCCACGTTCCCCAGGTCGTCTCCACGATCATGGCCCGCCGGTTGTCGGATGCCCCCGGCTCGGCCCTGAATCTCGCCGGACAGGGTCTGCGCGACGTGACCCGTGTCGCCGCGAGTGACCCTGACCTGTGGGTGCAGATCCTCGGCGCGAACGCCGAACCCGTGCGCGACATCCTTCTGGCCTACCGCGACGACCTCGACCGGTTTATCGACGCTCTCGCCGACCCGGCCGCGCCCGGCGCAAGGCGCAAGGTGGCCGAGGAACTCGCCGGCGGCAACGCCGGGGTGGCCCGACTGCCCGGCAAGCACGGTCAGGACCGCCGCTACGCCTCGTTCATCGTGATGATCGACGACCGGCCCGGCCAGATCGCCAAGCTGCTGAACGAGATCGGCGAGCTCGACGTGAACATGGAAGACCTGCGCCTGGAGCACTCTCCGGGTGCCCAAATCGGCCTGGCCGAAATTTCTGTACTCCCTGAGGCCGTTGCACGCCTCACCGAAGAGCTGGCCGCCCGCGGCTGGCGGATTGCTGGTTAATCATGGGTCGTCACTCCAGCCCCCACATCGTCGCGATCGACGGGCCTGCCGGAAGCGGCAAGTCCAGTGTCAGCCGCGCCGCCGCCCGCCGCATCGGATTCGACTACCTCGACACGGGTGCCGCCTACCGGGCCTTCGCCTGGTTCGTCAGCGATCGGGGGATCGACCCGAACGATGTCGACGCCGTCGTGGCCGCCCTGGGCGACTTCGACTACTCCATCGGCATCGCGCCCGACGAGCACTGTGTGCGGGTCGGCGAAACGGATGTCACCGACGCGATCCGCGATCCCGCCGTCTCCGCAATGGTGAGTTCCGTGGCCCGCATCCCGGAGGTGCGCACGCACCTCACGGAGCTGTTCCGCAGCATCGCGGCGAGCTCCAAGCGCACCGGAATCGTGATCGAAGGCCGGGACATCACCACCGTGGTGGCCCCCACCGCGGAGATCCGTATACTGCTCACGGCTTCCGAGGAGGCTAGAATGGCTAGGCGCTCTGCGGAAATATCGACCCAATCGGCTGAAACCGTGGCGGAACAGATGCGATCGAGGGATCGCGCTGACTCACAGGTAGTCGAATTCATGAGCGCCGCAGACGGTGTGACCACCGTCGACTCCACCCATCTCGACTTCGAACAGACCATTGACGCGGTTCTCGACGTCATCAATACATACCGCGAGGCCATCGCATGACCAACAACAACGACTTCGACGACACGATCCCCGACCTCGACACCGAGCTGGTAACGCGCTTGGACGACCTCGATGACGACTTGGTGACGCAACGCGCCGCCGCGCTTCGCACCGGGCTCAATGAGTACGATCTCGCCGACGAGGACTTCGACGTTCTCGATACGGTGACGGAAGACCCCGACGCCATCCAGTACCTGCCGGCCTTGCCGGTCATCGCCATCGTCGGCCGCCCGAACGTAGGCAAGTCGGCGCTCGTGAACCGCATCCTCGGTCGCCGCGAGGCCGTCGTGGAGGACACCCCCGGGGTGACCCGCGACCGCGTGACCTACAAGGGTGAATGGCACGAACGCCGCTTCAGCCTCGTTGACACCGGCGGCTGGGAGCCCGACGCCAAGGGCATCGACGCCTCCGTCGCCGCCCAGGCCGAACTGGCCATCGAACTCTGCGACGTCGTCATGTTCGTCGTCGACGCCAACGTGGGTCCCACCTCCACCGATGAGGCCGTGGTGCGTCTGCTGCGCAAGGCCGGCAAGCCGGTCTTCCTGGTGGCCAACAAGGTCGACGACATTCGCCAGGAGCCGGAGGCAGCGAGCCTTTGGGCGCTCGGCCTCGGCCAGCCCTGGCCCGTCTCGGCCCTGCACGGCCGCGGCGTCGCCGACCTGCTTGACGCGATCCTCGAGGAACTCCCCGAGATCTCCGCCGTCGCCAAGCAAGAAGTCGGTGGACCGCGCCGCGTCGCGATCCTCGGCCGCCCGAACGTGGGCAAGTCGAGCCTTTTGAACAAGGTCGTCGGCGAGGAGCGCGTTGTTGTCAACGAGCTCGCCGGGACCACGCGCGACCCGGTCGACGAGCAGGTTGAGCTGGGAGGCCGGGTGTGGCGCTTTGTCGACACGGCCGGCATCCGTCGCCGCGTGCACCTCTCCCAGGGTGCCGACTTCTATGCCTCGCTGCGCACCAGCGCCGCCCTCGAAAAGGCCGAGGTGGCCGTGGTGCTGATCGACGTGACCGAGGTGATCAGCGAGCAGGACGTGCGCGTGATCGACCTGGTGCTCGAATCCGGCCGCGCGCTCGTGCTGGCGTTCAACAAGTGGGACCAGATCGACGACGACCGTCGCCGCTACCTCGAACGTGAGATCGAGCAGGATCTGGCGCACGTCTCCTGGGCCCCGCGCGTGAACATCTCGGCCAAGACCGGCCGCCACATGGAGAAGCTCGTTCCGGCTCTCGAGACCGCTCTTGAAGCCTGGGACACCCGCATCGCCACCGGCAAGTTCAACGCGTTCCTCGCCGAACTCGCCGCGTCGCACCCCCATCCCGTGCGCAGCGGCAAGCAGCCCCGCATCCTGTTCGGCACCCAGGCGTCGAGCCGCCCGCCGACCTTCGTCATCTTCACCACCGGGTTCCTCGACCCGGGCTACCGTCGCTACATCCAGCGTCGCCTGCGCGAGGTGTACGGCTTCGAGGGAAGCCCGATCAACATCAGCATGCGCGTGCGCGAGAAGCGCAAGCGCTAACCGGTCCGGCGACGAGCAGTCGCCCGGCGTAACGCGCCACCCACCACTGAAGACCCCGAACGGTTGCCGCAGGCTACCCCCGTTCGGGGTCTTTGTCATGTGCGCCAGGAATCGTAAATTTAACGGGTCGGTAGTTTTTCCCGCGAACACCCCAAGCCCGCTAGCCCG
The DNA here is from genome assembly GCF_004402375.1 of Cryobacterium breve. Lineage (GTDB taxonomy): Bacteria > Actinomycetota > Actinomycetes > Actinomycetales > Microbacteriaceae > Cryobacterium > Cryobacterium breve. Next base: position 42,680 of record NZ_SOGJ01000006.1, on the reverse strand, counting down.
ACGGCACTGGACCCGAAATCCGATCTGCCCGAAATCCCGTGGTGCCTCTCCGCCCACAACCCTGCCGGCTCACTGACCCGAAATCTGTGACCCGACCCGATCCCTGGCCCTAACCGAGGATTTTTATCATGCTCCCGAAGTCACTCACTTCGCCTGCCCGCAAACGTCAATTCGGTGCCGAACGCAGCACCAGACCACTCCCGATCGTGCACGACCGGCCCAGTGACGCCAAGATCACCTGGGGTCGGGTGGCCATCCTGGTCACTGTCCTTGCCTGGATCGTCTACCTCGTATACACGATCATCCGTGAGTTCCTGAACAACGGAACCCAGAGTTTCCGGTTCACGACCGAGGCCGTCTCCTACGTGGTCGTGGTCACGTTCCTCACCTTCTCCGCGCTGATGTACCTGATTGCGCGCCAGGGTGCCCTGCTCCGGTTCCGCGACCACGTGCGTGTGCCCCGCGCCGAGCTGGACAGCCACTTTGCCGTGAACCAGGGCTCGATGACCGTGCTCGTGCCCTCCTACAGCGAGGAGCCCGGCGTCGTGCGCGGCACCCTGTGGTCGGCCGCCCTGCAGGAGTACCCGTCGCTGCGCGTGGTGCTGCTCCTGGACGACCCGCCGCACCCCGCCGATCCGGCCGTCGCGGCGCAGCTCAAGGTGTCCCGGGCCATCGCCCAGGATATCGCCGACGCGCTCGAGGAGCCACGGGCCCGCTTCGCCGACGAACTGCTCATCTGCCAACTCGAGCTGGCCGCGAACCCGGAGGTGAGCGTCGAATCCGTGCGGGACCTCGCCGACAACTACCGCTGGGCCGCCGCCTGGCTCGACCACATGGCCGCCGCGGAGACCGTGGCCGACCACGTGGACACGTTCTTCGTGGAGCAGGTGCTCGGCGGGCTCGCCGCCGAGCTGGCCATCACCGCCACGGCCCTGCACGCCGCGGCCGATGAGTGCACGGCGCCCACCGGGCAGCGGATGCTGGAACTGCACCGCCGCCTGGTCTGGACATTCTCGGCCGAGATGGAGACCTTCGAGCGCAAGCGCTACGCATCCCTGTCTCACGAGGCCAACAAGGCCATGAACCTCAACGCCTATATCGGGTTGATGGGCGGCTCGTACCGACGCGAGGAGACCCCGGCCGGCACCGTGCTGCGGATGCTGACCGGCCGCGACGCCGCCGGCGCCGACTTCGTCGTGCCCGACAGCGACTACCTGCTCACCCTCGATGCCGACTCGCTGCTGCTGCGTGACTACTGCCTGCGCCTGGTCTATTTCCTCGAGCAGCCCGACAACGCCCGGGTCGCCGTGACGCAGACCCCGTACTCGTCGTTCCGGGGTGCGCCCACCCGCATCGAACGTCTGGCCGGGGCGACCACCGACATCCAGCACATCCTGCACCAGGGCATGTCGTTCTACGGCGCCGCCTTCTGGGTGGGAGCCAACGCCGTCATCCGCAAGCGCGCCATGGAAGACATCGTCGAGGTCGAGACCGTCGGCGGCTTCGAGGTGCGCCGCTACGTGCAGGACCGCACCGTGATTGAGGACACCGAGTCGAGTATCGACCTCGGCACCCACGGCTGGACACTGGCCAACTACCCCGAACGCCTCAGCTACAGTGCCACGCCGCCGGACTTCGGTTCGTTGGTCGTGCAGCGTCGACGCTGGGCCAACGGCGGGCTGCTCATCTTGCCCAAGCTGTGGCGTCAGCTGCGCGAGCGCAAGCGTCAGGGGCACCCCGTGCACCTGACCGAGCTGTTCCTGCGGATCAACTACATGACCTCGATCGCGTGGGCCAGCTTCGGCCTCGTGTTCCTGCTGGCCTACCCCTATGACAGCAAGTTGCTCAGCCCCGTCGTGGTGATCGCCGCGCTCCCGTACTTCCTGGCCATGGGCAGCGACCTGCGCTATTGCGGCTATAAGTTCACTGACATCTTCCGCATCTACGGGTTCAACCTGGTGTTGCTGCCGGTGAATCTCGCCGGTGTGCTCAAATCGCTCGCGCAGGCCCTGACGAGCAAGAAGATCCCCTTCGCCCGCACCCCGAAGGTGAAGAACCGCACCGCCGCGCCGCTCCTGTTCGTGCTGGCGCCCTACCTGATCGTCGCGTTCTCGGCGCTCACCCTGTGGCGTGACCTGCTCGCCGAGAACTGGGGCAACGCGGCCTTCGCGGCGTTCAACGCCGTGTTCGCGCTGACGGCCATCCTGGCCAACATCGGGCTGTGGAATTCCATCGTCGACGTGTGGCTGGGTCTGACCCAGTGGATGTTCGTGGATCGCAAGCCGCGGGCGTCGGCCGAGCACTCGGCTGCCGGGCAACCGGAGGCCGCGCTGGACTGGCGTGCGGTGATCTATCACGGGTGTGCGCCGGGCGAGGTTTCCTCGGGGGCGCGGTCGGCATCCGTCACCACCGGCGCCGACCTGCAGGCCGTTCGGAGCGGCTCATGAGCGTCGCCGAGACCGCGAAGGCGAACACGACCAATCGGTCGCGCCGGCTGTCCCCGCTGCGGGTGCTGGTGTCGATGGTGCTCGTGGCCGTGCTCAGCGTCAGTGGCTACTTCGGTTTCCAGCTGTGGAGCAGCGCGCAGGCCGCCGAGGCCTACGAGCCCTGGTTCGCCGGCTATACCGACATCACCGCCACCCCAGTCTTTAATTTCGAGACGCCCGACTCCGAGGCCGGCCGCGACGTGGTCTTGTCGTTCATCGTGGCTGACAAGACGGATGCCTGCACGCCCACCTGGGGCACCTACTACACGCTCGACGGAGCGGCGGAGGGTCTCGACCTCGACCGCCGTCTCGCCCGGGCCGAGCAGCTCGGCGGGCAGGTGGTGGTCTCGTTCGGCGGTTTGCTGAACGACGAACTGTCGACCGGCTGCACTGACCCGGCCGAGCTCGTCAGGGCCTACACCGAGGTGATCGACCGCTATGACGTGACCACGATCGACCTGGACATCGAGGGCGGCAACCTCACCGACACCGCCGCCGGTGAGCGTCGGGCTGCCGCCATGGCGACCCTGCAGGAGAAGCGCAGCGCGGCCGGCAAGAACCTGGCCGTGTGGCTCACCCTGCCTGTGTCCCCGGCCGGGATGACCGCCGACGGCGGGGCATCCGTCAGCCAGATGCTCGAGGCCGGTGTGGATCTGGCCGGCGTGAACCTGATGACGATGGACTACGGCGCGAGCCGGGCCGACGGCGTCAGCATGGCGGAGGCGTCGATTGCTGCCCTGCAGGCCGCGCACAACCAGCTGGGCGGGCTCTACAAGCTCGCCGGCACCGAACTCACCGCGGCCACGCTGTGGACGAAGATCGGCGCCACGCCGATGATCGGTCAGAACGACGTGGAGGGGGAGATCTTCAGCCTGGAGGATGCCGCCGAGTTCAGTGCGTTCGCGCAGGAGACCCGGATCGGGCGCATGTCACTGTGGTCGCTCAACCGGGATCAAACCTGTGGCTCGAACTACGTCGACCTCAAGCGCGTGTCGAACTCCTGCAGTGGCGTCGACCAGGGGGACACCCGGTTCGCCGACGTGCTCGCCACGGGCTTCGACGGGCGTCCCGAGGCAGGCGCGTCAACCAAGACGACGGATGAGGCGGACCTCATCGGTGACCTGACCGATGACCCGGAAACCAGCCCGTACCCGATCTGGACCGAGGAGTCGTCGTACCTCACCGAGACCAAGGTTGTCTGGCACCACAATGTGTACCAGGCCAAGTGGTGGACGCGCGGTGACCTGCCCGACAATCCCGTGCTGAACGCATGGGAGACGCCGTGGACGCTGCTCGGCCCGGTGCTGCCGGGGGAGAAGCCCTACACGGCGGCCACCCTGCCGGCCGACACCTTCCCCGCGTGGGACGGCGCAGCCGTCTACGAGAAGGGCGCCCGCATCCTGCTGGACGGAGTGCCCTACGAGGCCAAGTGGTGGAACCAGGCCGAGAGCCCCGAGGCTGCCTCTTCGAACCCCGACGGTTCGCCGTGGACCCCGCTCACCGCGACGGAGATCGCCAAGTTGACGGAAGACCTGCCTCAGTAGGCGAGCCCCGGTGCGAGCCTGTCGCGACCCGGTGACCCGGTCTCGACAGGCTCGCGTGCGGGTCAGCGAACGACGCTCTCTTCGAGTTCGCCCTGCTGCTTCTCTGTCGTCTCTGTCGTCTCGTGCTTCTCGCCGTCGACGCTCTCCGTGCCCGGCGCGTCGGTATCCGTCGCCGATGTCGCCGTCGGTTCCAGCTCGTCCTCGACGGCGTCAACTACGACGTTCTCGACGCTCGCCACCACAGCACCCCGCACCCGCACCTGTGAAGCCAGCGCCAGGATCATGCCGAGCACTCCCGCTCCGATCAAGATGCTCCCGAGCGTGCTGCCGGACTGAGCCGCAAAGTATCCGGCATAGTTCTGCGATGCCGAGGTGTAAAAGTCGGCCTGGGCGGCGTTCGACGAGCTCAGAACCAGCCACCCCACCAGAGTCACGATCACGCTGGCCAGCCATAGCACCACCAGGGCCAGGTTGAGTCTGGTCAGGATGCCTGCAGTTTTGTTCGCCATAATTCCTACTCTCTTGATGCGACCCGTTCGGCCGCTGCCACGGTACGTTCGCGACCTATGAGTCGGCTATGGACGCGCGCGGGATTGCCTGAACGCCACCTGCGCGACCCCGCTGAGCACTGCTTGAGCTGATTCGTCGTCGCGATTTCATCGCTGAGGCCCCATACTGTGCGCGAGTACTCTCCCGACGCGGTAGGCTATTCGAGTTGTCTCCTGTTGGTTCTGTTCGTCGGAATTGTACGGGAACGGCGGGCTGTGGCGCAGCTTGGTAGCGCACTTGACTGGGGGTCAAGGGGTCGCAGGTTCAAATCCTGTCAGCCCGACCAAATGTCCCGGAAACTCAAGGGTTTCCGGGACTTTTTTGGTTAAAGAATTGACTACCCCATCACAAACCCATCTTTTACTCCTCCCTGGAGCAGCTGAGACGGCCTTCCTATCCGAGGTGGCGGCGTCGTTTTCGGTCCAGCCCGGTCGTCCGGGATTGCGGTGCGCACCTTCTGGGTATGAGCATCCACGACGAATACCCAACCTCCTCCTCTACCCCCTCCACCGACGCCTGGGGCCTGGAACCCCTAATGGACATCAACGAGCTGGCGACCTACCTGGGCATACCGATCTCCACGGTCTACGACTGGCGCGTGCGGGGCAAAGGCCCGACGGCCTACCGATTCGGCAAGCATCTGAAATTCGCCATCTCCGATGTGCGGGCCTGGATTGCCGAGCAGCGGGAACCCTCCAGCCCGCCCCGGCGCACCGATCGGCGGTGAGCTGAGATGTCGCGGCCACGGTTGACGATTAGCACCTTCGGCGACATCACCATCCGGGTGGCGCCGTCCGGCCGGTTCGAGGCTCGGACCCGCTACCGGGACTGGGACGGCCAGACACGCCAGGTCCAAGCCACTGAAGACACCGCCCGGGCCGCGGAACGATCGCTGAAGAGCAAGCTCACGACGAGATACCTGCAGCAGCCGACGAACACGTCGCTGACGCCGGACAGCTCGTTCGAGGACTTGGCGACGTACTGGCTTGAGGACATCGACATGGAGAATCGAATCTCGAGGACGACCCGGAATCTGTACGAGCGCAACATGCGCACGCTCGTGCTCCCGGTGTTCCGCAGTCTCACGCTGCGTGAGATTGGTGTTGCTCGCTGCGATCACTTCATCAAGCAGTTGGCGAAGGTCTCCCACAGCCGGGCCAAGCAAGGTCGTGTCGTTCTGCGGCTGGCGCTTGAGTTGGCGGTGCGGCATGAGATTCTCCCGAGCAATCCGATGGACCACGTGTCCCGCCTGTACCGCGAGCCGCATCTACCCGATGCGCTCACGGCCCCGGAGGTGAATGTGATCCGCGCAGCGATCGCCCGGTGGGAGAGCGCCGTCAATCACATCTCCGGCCCCAAGCCCGACGGCCAGCTCGGCGCGATCATCGAGGTCATGCTCGGCACATCGGCCCGAATTGGAGAGGTGCTGGCCATCCGTCGCCGGGACATCGATATCACAAGCGCCATACCGTCCATCCGCCTGGCCGGCACGATTATCAGCCGCAACGGCGAGCAGACCTTCCGGCAGGACCACCCCAAAACCGCCAAGTCGCGCCGCGTCGTGGCACTACCCACGTTCACCGCCGACGCGGTTCGCCGGCGTCTTGCCAATGCCGGGAGCATGGGCCTAGATGATCTGCTGTTCCAATCCCGGGACGGCACGCCGCTGACCACCGCGAACGTGCGTCGTCAGTTGCGTCACGTGCTGGGGGGAGCGGGAATCGAGGGTGTGACCCCGCACATGTTCCGCCGAACAGTTGCGACTGCGGTCAACGCCAACGCCAACATCGAACTCGCCGCGGAGCTGCTCGGCCACACTGACACGAAGATCACGGTGCAGCACTACATCCAACGGAGCGAGCTGGTGAACCCGGCCACCGCGGCTCTCCTCGACCGGGCATTCGCAAGAGACGAGGAATAGAGGGCTGTCGCGACCGTCGAACCCCTCCATATTCTTCTTTCCCTACGAGGAACCCTCGGCGGTCGCTTCTCAGGTTCACCCGCGATAATCCGAACCATGGCGATCCCCGCTGTAGCCATTGTGTGCGCACTCGGCATCCCGGTGCCGATGCTGCTCGGACTCCTGCCAAGTCAGCGCAAGCGCCACGATTCGCGCCTCTGATCGGTCGAGCGGAGTGCCGGCATGTCGCCGCGCAATAAGGTAACCGCCTACGGGACGCTCCCGCAGAGCGGATTGCATTTACGGTAAGTGGTACATGGAATTGGGCTCTGGCTCTGGCTCTGGCTCTAGCTCTGGATCCAGCCACGTTGCCAGGACGCCTCTCGTGGCGATTAACGCCGTTCGCGATGAGACCGACAAGGAGGAATTGGAGCCCGTTGGGTCGTTTCTTAGGGGCTGGCATTTGCCTCAGCCTAGGGTGAACTGTTCGGACCGAGGGAACCTTCAGCGGGGCATCGGCGGTATTCGGTATGCGGATCGCTCAGAGAAGCACAACGCTGCTGCCGTCGACCACCGACGCCTGGCCGTCGCGAAGAGCCCAATAGGGCTTGCCCTCTTCGGCGTAGCCAGCGACCACTCGGGTTAGGGCCTCGCTTTCCGAGTGCTCCGGAGATCCAAGGTGAGGCACCAAGGGTCGATCAAGGATTCTGAGGCCGTCAAACTCGACGGCCCCGTACATGGACCAGGCGTCCTCCGTTGAGTCGCACTCTTCGAGGCCCACCAGGTTCGGGGTTAGGACGCACACCCCCGCGACTCAAGCCGGCGTAAACCAGTTTGTCCGCTCTGAGACGACCCGTAATGAGCGCGTCGGCTCCGATCGCGCCAGAGCCGCCCGGAGCGTGAAGACGTTGCCGCCGCGAACTAAAAGGAAGTCCGGTTGGCCAAACTTCGCAGAAAGGCCCTCGGCGTTGTGCATGCGAAGGTCGAGTTCACGCCCTGCGAGCCCAACGCTCGTGAGATTTCGTGCTTCCATCGGATGCAGGCAAACTGGGCCAGTTTGGCGGGCTGAAGCTTTCACGAAGGTCGGCACTTGTTACGTCGCCCATAGATTCAGCGTGGACCAACGGCACCTGGTTGGGAGGGCTCTACTTGGGGCGTTGCAAACCCAAAGCTAACCAGAGCAGTTGCGATCGAAGGTTTACCAAGGGCCGACGGCATCGCCTTGGCGCCGATTCGTCATGAATGCAGCGCCACGTTGCGGCCATTTGGAGATACTGGTCCAAGATCATGCAGATCGGGAAGCGTTCGATCATGCGTGAGGATCATGTCCGAAGGGAGGTCTGCGAGCATTCGTCGTGCGTGAGCGCGCTGCCGAGGAGCCCGGCGGCGGCTCTGCTCGATAGCCGTATGGAACTCGTCTGGGTGAGTGAGATCATCGTCCGAGCCGTAGACGAAGAAGTATGGAAAGGCATCGGCATCGCTTGCTTCATCGAGAATGAGCGTGAGTAATATATTCGCGTAACCTTGCATATACGCAGCGTCTTGGAAGCGCCCTCGGCCTTCTGCTTGGTCAGCCGCAAGGAGATAACGACGCGCTAGCATCTGAACTCGATGCGCGTCAGAGTACTCGCCCGAACCGCGCCGGAACTGTATCCGAAAGCAGGCGTCCGTGACTCCTTCTAGGTACATCCAGCAGTAGAGCACGGACGGGTACTGACGGTGCGGGATTTCCTTTGCGATCTCATCGGCCCTCAGCGCGCGGCTTTCGATCGCCCCGAGTTCGTCGTAGCGCTCATCAGGGATTAGACAGTCATCTTCGAGTGCGTATTTCAGCTCGCGGATGAACTTGACACCACTAGTGCGTAAATGTGTGAGCCCGTTTCTCTCCGCGGTGCGCCCATCGTCGGGCGACACAACATACGCTGCAGGGGCGAATTTACCCATGTCTGCGCGCAACGTGGCGTACAGCCGCTGAAAGTTCCAATCCGTCATCGAATACCCGACGAAAACGACCACCTTTCCAGCCAGGAGATCACGAACACGCGCACCGAGGGCATTCTGGGAGAGTCGACTTAGGCTTTCGGCATAATCGCTCTCCGTCACGACCAGGGTAGAGACATTGGCGATAGATCCATGGATCTTGAACACACGACGGGAGTAAATTCCAGCGAACGCCATGTCTTCGCCAACAACAAACGGTGTCGCGAGACACTCTTCCTCAAAGTACGTGTCCCAGTTGGTCGTGATGATGTCCTGGATGTACGGGATTGTCGATACTGCTTCGTGAAACTGCCGCGCCGCGCGGCGGAGTGAGGGGAACGAATCCGCCATGTCGAATCGCGCCTTGAGCTCCTTCACGAGTTCCGTGCGGGAAAACTTCGCCTCAAAGTCCGACATCACCCCTGGGAAGGAATCGGCCGTTGACTCCGACCGAGTTTTCATGTCGTTGTAAAAGCTTGAGGGAAAAACCGCGGGTACTTCGGTGCTGACGCCGGCGCCGGCAAACAGGACGAGATCTCCGCGTCGACACGCCTCGACGACGGCAGCCGGCATCTCGAATTCGTAGTCGAGAGCACACCACTTGCATTTTGCTCCGTCGTGGAGATGTTCCGTCATGCACGCAGCCTATCGCTGGCGAATGCCGTTTCATTGAGCGGTAGATCTTCGTGCGGGAACACCGATCCCTCGTCGGTTGAGATGAATGTACTTGGTGCCGCCACCTGTGACCTCAGGGCAAGCGGCCTGCATCTCTAATGTGCTCCCAACGGTTGCCGGATTCGACTCCGATCTCATCGGAGCCAGCACCATAGAGGGCATGCAGGTCGCGAAATCGAAAGGACGACTGCTCGGCAAACAACCCAAACTCTCCCACACCCAACAACGGCACCTGATAGAACTCCACGATGCGGGAATGCACCCCGCTGGCGAGATCGCTGAACGGCGACCCGGCAGGAAGATCACCCCAAGGGGGCTCAGGTGCCCTGTGCGCGACGTTTCGGCTCCTCGGCCACACCCCAAGCGTCCGACAACGCGAAGGCAACGGTCGGGGTCTCATCAAGTTACCTGTACTGCCGCCAGTTCTCTTTGGTACTTGGTGGCGAGCTGTGCGAGATCGAGATGCACGTGCCGCGCTTGTGTGGCAATGGGGTATGTGGAGTAGACGAGCTTGATGAATGGTGCCCAGGTTAGGTCCTTTGTCATGGCCACAACGTGATCCAGAGCTGCGATTTCAGGCTCAGACAAGGAAGCGAAGGTCTCCTCTTTTCGCTTTAGCCCGATCACTTCCTTGGGCGAGCCATACATATTGGTGGTCTTCAGGATCGTAAAGCGTCCCTCGTTGGCTTCTGCCGCATCCTTCACGTCATCTACGTAAGGGCCATAGTGATTGAAGGTCCAGTCGAGATTGGTTATCTGAGACTGCTTGGTCAGGGCCATTCGCCAGTCCGCCAAGTAAACCATCTTGGTCAGCCGGGCCTTGGACAACTCCTCTTTGAAGGGGTATCTGGAACACAGATACGCCATCACGTCTTCAAGATTTCCCATCAGAAGCCTCTCTTCTGTGCGTCCAAAATATCCGGAAGGTACTCACGTGACGTGGAAACTTGCACCTGCAGTGCGTGCCACACTTTGCTGCTCATCAGATTCGTCCTGACAGTACTCGTGACTCCACGAGGGGCCGTACTTTCAATCACCAGCACGCCGATGTGATCGTTCGAGGCGCTCGTGGTATCACTAAGCCGTGCCGCCAGGATGCTCGCGCTTCTCATTCCGAACCCCTTTGATGTGCCAATAGGGATATTGAAATCTTTCTGCAGCTTCTTGCCATAATCAGGATCGTTCGTCGGGATTGCCGTGAAAGCAGCCGTGACGCCGCGCTCCCAGGCCATGCGCAGTATGCCCTGGTCCAGCGGATAGAACCCTCGACCGATTGCCTCAAGCATCGGATTATCGGATTTCCTTCTAAAGAGTTGGAACCCACTTCCGTTGAAGGTGTACAGAGTCAGCCTCGAGTGGCTATTCCAAACTTGCAGCTCGGTTGCGAGGTTCTGAAGGGTCTCAGCGACGGCGCCAGCAAACTGTTCCCGACGAGATGCTTCACGTTCCTCCACTCCGTTGAGTTGATCGCGCAGCAAGTCACGGTCACCTTCAACGCCGATTGTGTGACTTTTTGTGTAGAGGCCACGGACGTTACCCACTATTAGAAGTGCCGCGGCACCACCAATGAAGTAACCCAAGTGGTCCTCGTTCACGACACCGACGTACAGCGAAGCAACTGTCCCAGTCAGAATGAGGGGTTCATGCCAAGTGGTCTTGATCCCCTCACGACTCAGGAAGTGGGACGTTGTGGTCGTGGCTGCATGCCAAAAACCCTTGAACTTCCCCACCGGTCTCGGGCTGACTCTTTCAATTACTGTCATGACAGCGCGAGTCTGCCACGGCGGTCACCGAATCCAGGTGTGACACGTACTGCACCCCCCCCTGAGCTGGGGGTGCAGTCACCGCCACATGAGGCACCTGCGCTCATGGGGTGAGGTTCGTGCATATCTCCACTCGCTCGCCCCATGCGCACCTCCGCGGGACCCAAGGTCCGCACCGGCACGTAGAAGTAGCGCATTGGGGTGGCCGCTCATGTTGTCGCATCGCCGCCATCGTCAGCCCAATTCAGATTGAGCGTTCCTGGCGCTCCGATGATCCACCGCTTGCAGTTGGCGGTAAGGCGAGGGAGTAGCGGAATTCCATCGGGGAGTTTCTCCCCGATTATGAGCAACCGTGTGGGTGATAGCGGAAAGGAAACGGTGCAGATGTTGGCGCCCTTGGCTGGACCCCACAGGAGGACCGCACCATCTCCGGTCGGGAGGCCCTGGGCCTGGACCACTCTCCATGGCCATTGCTCTAGCCCGAGCGTCGCCAGTCTTAGCACGTCGGGATGCGACTGCGATAGGAGGATACGGTCGCCTAAGCTCAGCTCTGGGTCTTCAAATTGCCACCCGGTTTTAACTAGAACGGCGGGCGTGCGAACCTTTGCTTGATCTGCGTAGCGGCCGCGGTCGAGGTGCATGTCGACGAAGGCGATCATGGCCGCCATATCGGCTGATGTGAGGGTGGCAGCGCCGTTGCGAAGTTTGACGATCACCGGTATGCCATCGGATTCGATCTGCCCGTAGGCAGCTTCCAGGTCACTCGTCAGTACTGCCGGTTCATAGACGTAGTTCACTACCGTCGCGTTTCCGATGGGTTGACGGAGGCCTCGACGGCCCTGAATGTCGATTACCTCGACGATGCCTTCTGCATCTGCCCAGCCCTTGATGTAGCCCCTCGAGACCATGTGTGGGCGCTTTGTCTTCAATGCGCACTCCTCTTCTTCGTAGCCCAAGGTATCTATTCGGCGCCGCAGTCCGTAAACGATCCTTTCTGAGCGCATCGAAAGCTCGCACCACTGAGCTGTGACTGTCGATCAGTGCTTTTAACGTCGGATGAAAAACTGACCCCGTATCGTCGATTGAACAGGCAGCAACTTGTCAATTCGTGTACGCACTGGTCAAGAGTCGATTTCCTCGATCGTCTAAAACGAGTCCTTGAATCAAGGAGATTCGGCGTAGGCATAGAAGGGCGCCTCGGCCGCTCGCCGCCTGGCGACGTCATCGACGACGAACTGCACGAAGTCCTCGTCGCGATCGCTGATCACGATGTCATCGACAGCATCCGCCGACGGCTCTCCTGGCCACGAAGTCTGGCGCGTCGGACGGTCACGATCCAGGCGCGTCCCCGATGTCGCAACCCAATCGTGGAGGCGCTGGCGGGCGTCGGCGAAGTCGCGGTGCCATCCGAACGGGGCCGAGCCGTGCTGATCGGGATCGTAAGCGCAGAGCCAGTGCAGGTGCAGGGCGGAGAGTTCCCAGACGAGTTCGGCGTGGCGATGCCAGAGGGGCGGCACGACGGATGCCGGGAGCCCGTAGGTCCGTCGTAACCAGTTCACCCACCGGTTGAGTTCGACCCACTCTGTTTCGGCATCGTCTGCGCTGAGGAGATTCCAGTTGATCGGATGCGGCGGCTCCGCCGAGAGCGGCCCTTCGAGTTCGTCCTCACCGAACGAGGCACCCTGGTCGCCGGACGCCCAGTCGACCAGGGACGCTGCCATCGTTGACCTCACCTTCCGAGCACAGCAGAGCCGGCGCGAGCGTGCTCCGACTCGAGCAAGACTGCCTTCTGGGCTGCTAGCGCATCCCGTTCGGTGCCTGCAGCCGAGCGGCGGGTTCGGTCGACGTCGTAGTTCGTGCGTGCGAGGTCGTGGCCGATCTTCTTCGCGACGAACTCCTCACGATTGACGACCTCACCGTCGCGCTCAAACTGGAAGTTGCGGACATAGCCCTCGGCGACGAAGCTGTCACCTTTGGCGAACCTTGTGAGTGCCCGGTCGGCGGTGGCGCGGTAGGCCACGAGGTCGTGGAAACTGGGCTCGAGAACGGTGAAGCTACCGCTGTCTTCGCGACGGAAGTGCGGCTGGCCGACGCGCACGTTCGCTGAGACAACAAAGTCAGCAGGTTGGAAAACGCCGTCGAGCGATACATCGATAGACGGTTACGGGCACGAGCCCGTGAACGCGATGGGTAGTATTCGGCGATTTGAGATCCAGCTCTCTCGCCGCGTGTCGAGCAACGACCATGCGGTCGCCACCGAACGCCGCCTTTCAGGGGTCCGATATCGAGCCCTCCGGGCTCCGAAGAGCGACAATGCGTCTTGGAGTCTTTCGGCCGCCCCTCATGCCAGGCGCGCGGTATCCGGCACCGTCTCAAAACGAGGCCCACCGGCCGGGCGAGTCATTCTGGTCACGATGCTTCGAGCGCGAGCCGTTCGACCAGCCGAGTGGCAGATCTTTTTGCGGCAATTCGGACTAGTTCGGCAAGGGGCACCACGGCGGACCAGTCGAAGTCCATCTTGACGACGCAATCGTCGTCTTCTGCAGTCGCCGGGGGCGTTTCTAGGGCGCGGGCAAGGGCCTCGTTCATGGCGATGACCTCATAGAGGTCTTGGTGAGCGTTCACGATGGTCTCGAGGGCCTTTTCGATAACCGCAAGCGACACCGTCGAGTCCGCCCCGGCCCAGGAGTCGAAGTCTCGGTCGATGGATGCGTGCCCTGCCCACTTGTTGCGCAGGTGTCGTACGTACTTCAATGATTCTTCTAGGTCCGCGTTCGTGCGCCGATGGACGTTTCGTACCAGGTCTCGTGCCGCGGCTGCATCGTCGCCTTCTTGCCCGGCGAGGGCCGACGATAGAGCTAAGCATGTCCGATCGACGGAACGTGTCCGGGAGGAGGTATCAAACACCTTCCACACTGCAATCACGGCGACACGGACCAAGTCAGTGCGTAGAACCGGCATCGTCGGACGCACCTCCTCCGGTATCTGGTCATGGAAGCGTTCCCACTCGAGGTGGAACTGCTTTGCGAAGTAGAAGCTGCGCACTGCCTCGATCAGCAACTCACGACTTGAGCCGTCCACCTTCGCCCGGAGCGGAATCGAACCCTCTAGGGAGTCCAGGACCGAGTGGGTCAACGGCGCTCCGTGGAGGTTGGGAAATGCGTCGTCGGTGTACTCCGACTGAAAGGGCGAGATGCGCATGCCCAAACGATATGCCCGAGTGGACGGTTGTCGGGCCAAGCACACCGGCCAACGATAGCCAGCTGAGGACTGACCAACAGTTCGCGCCCAAGCCGAACGTCCTGGGGCATCAGGCCTCTCGATCCCCGACCGCTGTCCCTACCCCATCTATGTTCCTGTCTCCTGGCGACGAAGCGAACGGGCTGGCCGCCGCCAACTATGGTCGGTACATGTTCATTCAGAATGCGCCTCCGGAGGATCCAGCAGCATCGGCGAGCCGGCCGGAACTGGTTGAGGTCGACCGATATGGGATCCCGCTCGATGTGTTCGGTGATTACCCGCCGCCTGAATTCTTCGAGGTCATCGGTCGCATCGTCGCCATCAACGCAAAAATCGAATACCTGAAGGAGCGTCTCGATAATCTGCCGCCGTCCGAAACGACGGGGATCAAGAAGGTCCAGCAGTTCCTCAAGAGGGATAGCTCAGGAAGGATGGATCGCAACGCGATCGTCCACTCGTTTTGGACGTTCGGCGCGAGCACGGAGAACCCCAACTTGATCTTGGGCATTCGTTACAAGGTCAGGAAACTTGCCTCCGGCGAGATCGCAACGACGTCAATCCGCGATGTCCCCGACAGCGAGCGCGAGCAGGACATCGTTCAATTCGAGCTGGTCGGACTTCGGAAGATCCTCAAGCGAGACCTCGCCACAATGCAGGTTGGCGAGCTTGCGTACAGCGAGGTCATGTTGCAGTGGGCAGCTAGGCAAGACCCCACCGCTGCAGGGGCGTTCGGTGGGTCGTGAGCTCCACTAGTTCGGCTGGTAGAACCGGCGCATGCAACTGCGATGTTCCGACGTGTCGAGCCAGGCCCCCTCTTCACGGGGCCAGATTTGCTTCACGGCCGCGCGCGTGAGGGTTCTGGCCCGGATGGTTCCGCGTGCCGCCACTTGCCGGTGACAAGGTAGTCCCTTGACCCCTGGAAATGATGCGCCCGAGCGCTCACTTGCGGCCACTTCGGTTGCTCCAGAATCGGGCGAGGCGACCGACTGCTCCGCGAGTGCGCCCTGATTGAGCCCGAAGGGCATGCCAAACGGCGATGTGGCTTGGGTCTCGTTGCATGCGCGTCGGAGGATTAGGCACACTAAGCGATCGCCGTCGTCTTAGGCGAGACAGGCGAGTGCCTAATTTGTCCCTTGGCCTGCGTGCGGTCGATTCCGGGTGTCCGATGCGGCGTGCCGATCGGAAGACCACGACCACCCTCAGGACTGTGGTCAGAGGGGTTTCAAACGCGCGACAGCGAGCTCTCGCGACTGATTCCCCCAGATTTTCGTGCGCGCGCCCAGTAACGCGCCCCAAATCATCCTCCGACGGCACCGCTGAGCGCCTTGGCCCAGGCTGAAACGGCTTTGACTTACTCCGCTTCCTGAGAGTATTTAGCGCGATTCTCACGAGAGCAGTTCTTGCACACGACGAAGTCGCCGAGCTCATCCTGACGGAGCTCCGCTGGGCGAGTGGTCGCCAGAGCTTGTCCGCACGATTCGCACAGCCCGAAGCTAGCGATTTCCTCACTGTCGCACTCAGCCTCCACGGGACTCGCGGATCTGCTGCGAAGATATGCGTACGTCGCGACCCCGCCGATCAGAGCCACTGTCCCCGCCGCTATCAGAGTAGAGATTGAGAGCGACGGCACGCGCTGCATTGATAACGTTTCGCGAAGGAAGGCTACGCGCTCGCCATCGTTTGATTTGCCGCGCGAGATTATGGACTTGGTTATCGACCGGGCGACAGCACCCTTGGCGCCTTCATATGTGAACGAACCCTTGACGTAGTCGCCGCTGGTGTACTGGTTGCCGAAGAAAACATGGCCGGCCGGTGCTCCCATTTGAGATTCCAATCAAGTACGGTCCCGCTTATTAGGATTGTTAGCGGGAGGATTGTGGCTCCGTCCGCAGCATACTGAACACACTATCGGTCACTGAGTATTTGATGCCTTGAGAGCCACCCGATCGTGCGGTTCAGAGCCACCGATCGTGCGAGAGAGAGCCAGTGGTGGTGCGACTGGGAGCCACTGGCTCTCTCCGCCGGATTGTTAGGCGCTGGTGAGGGCTGTCTGCTCCCTCATGTTGCAGGTACCGGTCTCGACCCAGACCGTGTTGTGGATGATCCGGTCCATGATCGCGTCGGCGTGAACACCGGAGCCGAGGCACTGGTGCCAATCCTTCTGCGAGTACTGGGTGCAGAACACCGTTGATGTTTCGCCGTAGCGGCGTTGCATCAACTCCAGCAACATGCCGCGCATCGACTCCGTCGGCCGGTCCAGCAACCACTCGTCAATTATGAGCAACGTGAATGCGGCGTATTTGCGCAGGAACTTCCTGGCGCCGCCGGGGGTGTCTTGGGCGGCGACCCAGGCTTCCTCGAGGTCGGGCATGCGGACGTAATGTGCGCGGATGCGATGCTCGCAGGCGCGTTTGGCGATCGCGCATCCCAGATACGACTTCCCCGACCCGGTGAACCCCTGGAAGACGACGTTCTGTTGCCGGGCCACGAACGAGCAGGTGCCGAGCTGGGTCAGCAACGGCCGGTTGAGGCTGCGCTCGTCGAGCAGGTCGATGCGGCGCAGGTCAGCGTTAGGGTAACGCAGCCCGACCCGCCGGATCAGACCCGCGACTTTGGAGTGCGTGAAAGTGGAATAGGCATCATCGACGACCAGCCGCACCCTCTCCTCGAACGGTAGGCCGATGCTGAGCGTCTCGTCCTGACTATCGATCGCCTCCAAGAGCTCGCCTGCATTCATCTCGCGCAGCTTCCGTTTGGTCTCCCCGTCCAGCCGGCTCATCGGGTGCCACCGGCGTAGTAAGCGCTGCCACGGACGTAGCCGCCGTCGTCAGCCTCGGGTTCATCGGGGACGTGTCCGGTTTTGTCCTGGCCGGTGTCGAGGATCGTTCGCAGGTGCGCGTAACGGGGGAGAGCGGATCGGCCCTCGCAACGCGAGCCGACAGGCGGCTTCTACCCGGGTTGGGGAGAACCGGCGCGACAGACGCAACACTGCCAGGGCCGGGTCGTAGCCGGCCTCCTCGATGGACGCTGCTTCGAAAATCTTGCCGATCACCGTCACCGTGGACGGGCCCATCCTCGCGGCCCAATCATCGATCCGGGTCCGGTCCCAGGCCTGCCAGCTGCCCCCCTCGGGAAGGTCCGCCTCGTTCGTCTGATACTGGTTCATGGTGGTTGGCGGCAGCAGGACGCGACTGGTCAGGCGCTCGTCGCTGCGATAGATATCCAGCATGGTGTCCGTCGTTCGGAGGTCCACGTGGGCGCCGATGTGCGTGAAGGGCACGGAATAGAAGTTCTCGCCCAGACCACATGAGCGTTCTTGTCCACTTTGCGCCGGTAGGTCCAGGTGCTGATCTCAAACGGAATCGCCGGGAGCGACTGCATCACTGGTTTCTCCTCGGTGGTGAACACGCTCAGCCAAGTCCCGTCCCGTTTCTGGAAGGGTTTTCGGGACTTCTGGGTTAGAGAGTTGATGTTCCCGTGACTGCCCCATCACTTTCACCTCTCTGGACAATCCCAGGCGGCGTCTCGTCGGACGCATGGGGCTTCGTACAACGTCTACCGTGGTGCCCGAGGATCTTCCGGCCGCCCCGTTTTGTTGTGCGCCTGGCGAGCACGACGGGCAACATCTTCTGAGGACCTTTAGCGATTCATCGATGTCTCAGAAGTTTGCCCTGGAGAAACCGCTGGCCAAAAGCGTTTCACAGAGACCTTGTGACTTCACCTTCCGACCTGCGAGCCAAGTAGGCGGCGCGATTCAGTACGGCCGGAGTCATTCCGCGGGAGTGGAGCATTACACGTTCCCGTTCACGAGCCATATACGACCGGATGAGCGGTCGTGCGTCTTCGTGCAGCGCGGTCATATCGATCTCGTCACCACTGAAGCCCACACCGTGGGCGTTCTCGACGACGAATGCGGTTCTGGTGCCGGCTAGGGCATCGATGAGGCCAGAATCATCTGTAACGAACGCGATGGGCAATTTCCAGTCCTTGCGGAACATCGGCTGAGTCATCACCGCGGGGATGCGCGAGTACATCAGATCCCATGTGGCGCCCCACACCGAGTCGCGAATGTCTCGGCCTCCGGCCACCTTGAGGAGTCGCCTGGCGCGATCTGGGTAGTCACCGGTACCAGCAAGGAGGAGGAACCCGATCCAGGCTTCCCGGCTCGCCGACACCTGCAACTCATGCTCAAGCCAGAACCTAAACCGGTCGAGTCGTTCTGTGCGCGACAGACCCTCCTCGCGGTCAATGACGATCGCCTTCAGAAGTGCGGCGTACGACACCATGAACCAGGAGCGAAGTGCATCAGGCTGGTACGGAGCGTCGTCCGGCTCTGACTCAATGAGCAGGCCGTGGCTCGGGCCGCCGTCCAGGAGGTGAAGCAGGTAGTCGGGCACCCGTGAGAGGTAGACCGACGCAATGTCCGTCCGTTCGTTGTACCGATCAACATCTGCTACGCAGCGTGTACGCCGCGTCTCTGGTTCGGCAGCGCCGAACGCTCCGAGGATCTCCGCTCCCGGAGGGATGGTGGCCACGAGATTGCGCAGGCGAATCATCTCGGCGGCGTTCAGGTTGAGTTTCTCGAACTTAGCCTGTCTCTGGTGGATATTGGCGATGCGCGCACTGATGTTCCAGTCCAACATCACGGTTCCGGCGGTTGCCAAGCCGCCCGTTGGCAAATCAAGGTAATTGTCACGCATCGGCAGGCCCCGCGAACAGGCTAGTGCGCGTATATCCACAAATTCTGCGGAGTGACGTGCTGGGACGGGCGAGCACCGTAACGAGCGCAGATAGCAGTCGTAGGCAGGGCATGGTGTCAGTGCCGACCAGGTTCGTTACCATCTAATGCAGCCAAATCCTGAAGTCATGGCTAATTGTCCCGCAAAACACAGTAGCTATCGCGTTGCTCGCGATACCGCCGCCCAGGTCACTAGGAAAGGCGTTGCGCTCGGCCCCGGCGAATCGATCTACGATCCATCTGGGGGCGCGGGGCTGGTCACAGCCTGAGCTCTGTAACGCTGGCAGCGTCTGGCGCCCGACCGTCGCGGGCGTCAAAGTGGCGCAGCGGTCGCCGCTAAGACTCTGGCCAAACCTTAAACACGCTTTGCCATAAGCTCGGGTTCGAAGCAAAGAACTACAGCGGTGAATGATGGGGGAGCCAAGTGAACGATCAGATGCCCAACTGGGAGGGCTTCATGATCCCGACGCTTCAAGTCTTGAGCGACGGGGTCGTTCGCCATTGGCGTGAGTTTCAGCCCCTGGTCGCCGATCAGGCGGCCCTGACAGGGGAGCAGAGACAAGAGATGCTGCCTTCGGGTAGTCAGGTCAAGTACGAGAATCGCATCGGCTGGGGTGTCTCGTTCCTGACGAACGTCGGCGCACTCACCCGTCCCAAGCGTGGGCACTACGCCATCACCGACGCTGGCAGGCAGCTCCTCACGAAATTCCCGAACGGTGTGAAAGAGAGCGATATCCGCATGCTCGGGAAGGATCCGCAGTCCCCGATCCGCGTGTATCAAAAGAGCGAGCGATCGACGAATGCTCTCGATCCAATTACTGTGCACGACACGGAAACGATGACCCCCACTGAGCAGGTCCAGAGCGGGGTTGAACGCATCCATGAAGAAGTGGCTGTGGAGTTGCTCGAACGACTCCAGGGCAAGGAACCCGGCTTCTTCGAGCAGGCGGTTGTGCAGTTGTTGCTCGCCATGGGTTACGGAGGTACGACCGGTAGCGGCAGTGTCACGCAGCTCAGCAACGACGGCGGCATTGACGGCGTGATTGACCAAGACGTGCTTGGCCTCAGCCGCGTGTACATTCAAGCGAAGCGATACGCCGACAGTAACGTCGTCGGGCGACCCGACATACAGGCCTTCGTGGGCGCACTTAGCGGAAAAGCAGACAGCGGAGTATTCATCACGTCCAGCCGCTTTTCAGATGGCGCCCGCGTCTACGCCGAAGGTGTTCCAACGCGCGTCATTCTGATCGACGGTAAGCGCCTCACCAGCCTGATGATTCGTTACGGGGTTGGTGTCCAGGTACGTGAGACCTACAGGGTCGTTGAGATCGACGAGGACTTCTTCGCATGACTACTGTCTTCGAAGCCATGGGAGTGAAGACATGACGGGCTCGCACAAGATCCACCTCGAAAACAACAGTGGCTTCTACCCGTGCGGCGCGACCTCCCCGCGCCTCACCTCAGGCGACCCGAATGATGTGACGTGCCACCTCTGCCGCAAGAATGCAGAGTGGAAAAACGACCCCGAGAATCAGCGGCGTATCGCCGAGGGCAGTGCCTGGCTCGAATGGTACAACACCCCGGATTGACCACTCCTCGCTGGTCTGAGCGGATCGATCAAGCTCTCGGTGAGGCTGCGACAGCCAGCACCAAGAACGACTCCGAGGCGCTACAAGCCGCCGAAGAGCTCCTCACTAGGAAG
This sequence comes from Cryobacterium breve, assembly GCF_004402375.1. Lineage (GTDB taxonomy): Bacteria > Actinomycetota > Actinomycetes > Actinomycetales > Microbacteriaceae > Cryobacterium > Cryobacterium breve. The sequence continues at coordinate 22,103 of NZ_SOGJ01000006.1, read as the reverse complement.
ATGAGGTCAACCATCAAGATCAAGAATCGATGACGCTCTCCAGAGGCGACACTCAGCGCGCTGATTGGCTGAGGAATCGGCGGTAGCCGGTCAGTTCCCGGTCGACCAAGGAGTGATGATGCCCGCCGGCCGGGGAGTCCACCGGGACTGTCATATGTGCTGTTATCAGGGCAGAGTCACCTAAACCTTCAGCGGTTCCGATTGGCACTCTAGGCTGCGGCGGGCTGCACGGGCGGAATTTCCGTCGTTTCATGTGCGCCTGTACCGTTCTTCACATGGCGTGTGAACAGCTTGGCCAGGTCCGCCAACGGCTCGGCATCGTCCAGATCGAGCGTCGAGCGTGCAGCGATTGGCGTGACGCGATGAATGCGCGAGTCAAAGGCAACGAATCTATCTCTAGCGGTAGCACCGCGGATTTGGCATCGCTCGTTCCCATCCGTCAGTCATGATTTCCATGCGTATTTCGGCTGGCTGAATCGGATATTGTCGAAGATAGCGCACGGGGGAGCACCACATGTATGTCAGCAAAATCTCAGTAAGTGGCTATCGGGCGAGTGCCGAGGCCAAGTTCGTTTGCGAACTCCCGGGCCGGTTCAGCGTCCTTGTCGGAGCAAACAACGCCGGCAAGACGACGCTGACCGATGCCCTGTATATGGCTCACGAGAATAGGTTCCCGACGATTGCGCCCTTCTCCGCATCGGCGCTCGGGGGAGCCGAGCGGGAAATCACCGTGGAATATTCCTTCGAGTCCGACGTGCAGGACGAGGGGCCACTCGGCATGCGGATGCAGGATCTGGCAGGCAAGCCGATGCCTGGAAAGCAAGCGGGAGCATGGAGCTACGCTCTCTCGAGGCGTCTTGGATCTGTTCAAAGGACACAACTCGTCCAACACGACCTCAAGCACGATGCTCACCTACTTTATCTGCCTGCTTGGCGCGCGCCTGTGGACGAGCTCGCCAGACGCGAGTCACGGATCCTTGTTGAGTTGCTTCGTGCACAGCAGCAACGTCTTCACGGAAGCAAAGACCTTCATTCCCTCAGACAACAAGCATCGGGGTTGCTCGAAGCCCTTGCACAACACGAGCTCTTGGAATCAGTCGAAGTGAGGATCAAGGAACAGCTGTCTGCATTGACCTCAGGTGTAAGTGAACAATGGGGATTTATTCGTGGTCAAGTCATTGATGACGCCTATCTCGCGAGAGTGCTTGAGTTGATGCTCGCTGCGATGAGCGATCGTCATTCGGCGTTGCCTCTCGACGTTTCTGGCCTCGGTTACGTCAACCTGCTCCATATGTCGGTCGTTCTTGCGGCGATCCCAGATCTGACTGCGCATGGCGACCCTCTTGCAGAAGGAATCGAGGTCGATGACAGCCGTAGAGGCGTTGGGATCGTCGCATCGGCCGAAGAGGCCCGTGCGACGCTTGCCAGCGCTGCCGCCGCCAACGAGGCCGACCAGGACTCGCTCTTCCCAATGGGGCCTTTTCACGCGACTCTAGTTATTGAAGAACCTGAGGCCCACCTGCATCCGCAACTTCAGCACTCAATGGTTCGCTACCTAAGAGGAGTGGTTGCAAGACGCCCAGAACTACAGGTGATACTTTCCAGCCATGCGACTGATGTAATTACGGCCTGCAAGCCTGAGGAGATCGTCGTAGTTAGAAAGGCTTCTGATGGAACACGATATGCCCGGCCACTCGCGAACCTACCGATACGCAACCGGACTGATGTCCTGCGGATGGCTCGGCTGCATCTCGATGCCAGCAGATCGTCAGCACTCTTCGCCCAGCGCGTCGTGCTCGTCGAGGGGGTGACAGATGCCGCGATCGTGCGCGTGTTCGGAAGGGGCTGGGCTGGGGGAGACGGCCGAAAGTCAGCTTTCGTTGATGCGTTGAGCATCGTGCCCGTCGGCACCAAAGTCGGCGAGTGGCCGGTCGCGCTGTTAGCAACACGAGCCTATGAGTTGGTGGACAAGGTTGCGGTGATGCGAGATACAGATCAACCAGTCGGAGACGCGCCAAAGACGGCTTCTTGGATCAACGGCTACGACAGCGAGACCGTCAAAATGTTTCTCAGCCATCCCACCCTCGAACCTGCCATATTCGCCGGCAACGAAAAAGCGTTTGAAGTGGCGCTTTCGCGGATCACAAACGACCTACCGGACGTCCTCACGATGGACTTGATCGATCATTTGTTCAGTTCGGGACGCTCCGCCAAGAAGGATTTACCTGCTCAGCCGCCGGGGCGATTGAGAAAGAAGAAGGCACAGTTCGCGTTGGAACTGGCGCAGGTGCTTTCAGAAGCGATCGACAGCTGCAAATCGATATCGGTGCCTCTCCACATCACGCAGTTGTTCGATTTTCTCTATCCAGGAACTGATTTGCCGAACCTTGCTTCGCCCGCCGCTTCGCCCGCCGCTTCGCCCGCCGCCTCGCGCGGAGAAGCCACGCCCTCGTGACTCAAATGCGTGTTCAGACACAAAGGTTGAGTGAAGAGCAGGCTATCGCTTCCGCTTCCGGTTTGAGCAGAGTCTTCATTGAAGCTGGGCCCGGATCGGGGAAGACAGTTGTGGCGGTGCAGCTATTCGGCGTCCAACGTCTCGCCGACCCGACGGACAGCAGATCTGTTGTCGCACTCAGCTTCACCCGTTCAGCTACCTCCGAACTCCGCTCTCGCATTACGAGGGCCTGGGGGCCACGCGCATCGCGTTCGCCACATCGTGTTTGCACCATCGACGCTTTTCTCAACGAGATAGTTTGCGTATTGCTAGCTTCTGGTGAAATTGGCTGGCCAAAAGGGCGCATAGAGCTCGACGTCATCGATGATTGGAAAACAGTTGCGGACATGCAGTATGGCCTCAGCGGAGCTCGATTAACAATGCAAGATGGGGTTATAGGGATCGAGCGGTCCTGGTCCTCGGAGCGCAAGAATCGCATTCAACTCACTCAATTCCGGGAAAAGATTGAGTCAGGTATTTGCTCGCACGATGACGTGCGCCGAGTCCTGTCACTGTACTTGCAGGAGGCTGAAGGCAGGCGCAAGCTAGGCGTTTGGCTACGCAATAACTTTCGCTGTGTTGTTGTCGATGAAGTTTTTGATGCGAACCAACTCGACATCGATCTTCTTCGGATCGCAGTAGAAGCCAACATAGAGGTATCTGTCATCGGTGATCCCTGGCAAGCGCTCTACGGTTTTCGGGGTGCGCGACCAGATCTCATCGGGGACCTCGTCAAAGGAGAAAAGTTCGAGCGAATCGTACTTACCCGTTCTTACCGATTCGAGACTGACACGCAACTTGCACTTGCAAACGAGCTACGGGCCGGCAATCCGGTTGAGCTTGTGAGCGGCACCCCAATGCAGTGCGACGTCGTGCTCGCGCACAAGTGGGAAACCTTGTGGTCGTCGTCATCTGCGATCTTGCCGATGGCAATCAAGAGCGGATCCTCGCCACAATGGGCGATTGCCAGCATCATCTTGCACGCGGTAGTGCAGGCACACTTCGGAATCCCAGGGCACCACTACAAAGAGGCTTTCAGGTTGGTCGGAATCGAGGGCATCGTCCAGATCAATGCGGCAACGGCGCGTCTGGAACCCGCCGTTGGGCACTTAACGCTCTTCGACGAAGCAACTGCACTTCGAGAATCGTGGGATCATGCTGTGGGGATCATCCGGGAGTTGTCCGGAGTAGTGGTACTCGGGCAGCGAGCACCGAGTCGCCTGAAGCCTCTACGTGCGCGTCTATTGGAGCCGGGTCAGCTGGTAATCGGAATGACTGTTCATCAGTCCAAGGGTCGTGAATGGGACAATGTTGGGGTCGTATTTACTGAATCCGAACTTCAGCACGTGTCCAAGGGACTCTCCGTCAATTCTGAGCCCGATCGGGTTTGCTACGTCGCACTCACACGGGCACGAGAGTCAACATTTCTTCTGAATGAGGTCCAACCGCTGACTGGATCGATTGTCTCTTGACATTGCTGGAAACTGCGATCAGCCGCTCTTCTGAAGCCATAGCAAAAAAAGGGCCTTCCCCTGCCCTGCGCCCGCATTGTCAGACTCATGTCTCTCCGGCTGCCACATCTGGGCACTGCGGTGATCGGCGACCGGGAGGCTCTAACGTTGATCGGGCAACTCAATTCGGTGGTTGCGAACGTGACCGAACTAGTCCGGCGGCGTACTGCCGTGGCCGAAATAGGGCGACGAGGTCTCGCTCAGGCTGAGGACGAGGACTAACTCGACACGCTCGCCGTGGCTCTCTGATCGACTGGGACTCGTCCGATACCCGAGCTCGGCTGCACCGGTTGGCACCCGCCCCTTGTCGTGGGTCACTACCTCGGGCGGGTCCTACAAGATAACCGCAGCCATGATCGTTCGAGGATCCCGCAAGTGCCGCGCTGCGGCTGCTAGTCGACGCACCCAGCACACTAGTTCCGATCACATCAAGAGAAACCAGTCGAAGTCTTGGCGACTATTCCACGGCCCGGCTAGCGGTTTTCGGCCACGCTGACATAACCGCACCTATCGGTCACAGGCAGGTCTGACCAGCGCCGAAAGGCCCTAACCGGGTGCACCCGTGAAGCGGGACGAGTGCCCATCGGTCAGCGGCGTTGATCCTAGGTTCCGGGAACGCCCATGACGCCGCAATTCGGGCAGATCACGCGCTTTGGGAACAGAGTGAACCCGGAGATCGTGAAGCCGATGGGCGCGTTGCATTGAACGCATGACGATTCGCCCGACCTGCTTTCTTCCACGCCGTCCGGATCCATTGCGCCGAACGCGGCGGCGATCACTTGCAGAGCGAGAACGCGATCGTCGTCGAGTTTCGCGGCAGCCCGCCCGATAGCTTCGGCCGAGAATATCTGTGTCACGGTGTAGTCAAGTGAGCTCTCAACGGCCCCTCGAATCTTGATCTCGTTGGTGGCCTCTTGCATCCGCTTATCGACAATGTAGTTGACGTGGCGGTTGATGCTATCGCTGATTGAGGTCAATATGTCGTTGCTCTTTCGCTGTAGGGGGAGGGGGCGAGGCCGGGGTTTCGAGGCGTTCTGCGCAATCGAAACGATCGGTGCGATGGTCGCGATCGGTCTAATCCGTCTGGTCGAGAGCCCCGGGGGTGATGCCCGGCTCGAGACCGTTGTCCCTCAGATACTTCAGCGCGCGCTCGATGGTCTGGATCTTCCGCTTCAGTTCTTTGAGTACCAGTGACGATTCGTCCGAGAACTCATCGAGCCGCTCATATTCACGCCTGACCTCAATCTCGGTTTCGGCAAGGACTCTCCAGGCAGCCGGATCCTGCTCGAGGTCATGACGTTGACGCAGAATTGCCGCCGCCAGCTGGCGTTCGACAACCGCTTCGAGGGTTGCCGCGGTGGTTCCGGCGCTCGCCAGACCGAATGCGAGGCCGCTGCCACCCGCAGTGAGGAGGGTGCCAGCAGTCAGGAGGCCCCCCATCATCCCGCCCGGCCCGAAGGCCGCCAGCGCGCTGGTGATCGCTGCGGCTCCGGCGAGACCGGCGCCAGCCGCGAGCGCCAGGCCGCCGGTCGCCAGGACGATCAGCGCCGCGCTGGCACCCAGTGCACCCCACTTCATCCAGTTCACGCCGCCGCCGCTCAGTGCCTCTTGCGCACGTTTGGCGGCGGCGAAGACATCGGCGCCGTACTGGCTTCCCAGTCCCATCTCGGCGGTGAGATCCTTCATGGCATCCTGCCACTTGTCTTTCGAGATCGAAATATCGAAGGGCCGGATGACGTTCTCTGCTGCGAGGATCGTCAATAGGACGACGGCCTCGTCCTTTGGGAGATGGCTGCACGGGAGCGGGAAGGGCACAGTCGCGTGCGGATCGGACAGGTCGAAGGCGAGGCGTGCAACCGCCGATGGCATCCCTCTGTGATCTCTGTCCGCGCCGTCGTTTCGTCGTCTGATGTCGTCGACGACGGCTGCTTGCACGTGTCGAAGGGCGCCGGCGAAACGATCCTGTTGGTCGCCTTCCAATCTCGTCTTGAGGAGGTGGGCGTACCGCAGTGCGACAAGAGCCATACGTTCTATGGCGTCCACGGGGATGTCGAGACCCTTGTCGATGCACGCGAGCTCCTTCGACCTGGACCCAAACAGCGCGAAGCCAATGGCCGTCGCCACTGCCTCATTGGAGAGGTATTCCGCCGCGGCGTGGGCCTGAATACCCACCTTCTTCGTGTTAATCCGAAAATCGACCATCCACGGGAAAACGGAGGACACACCACGGTGGGCGGCCACGAGATCAGGCGCATTCCAGAAGTTCACCCACCAGGCCAGGTTCGTCGGCGGTTCTTTGAGCGTCTCCCGCAACTTGTCCACATCGAAACTTCCGTTCGCCAACGGGCTCCCAATGGTCACCATGCCGGCAAGCTCGAGCCCAACCGGCAAGCGCCGCACGAGGTCGGCGGCGATCACGGAGCCGAGGCTATGGCCTACGATCACAAGCCTCCCCGACTCGGGCAGTTTCGTGAGGATACGGTGCAGGACTTGCGCGCGAATCTCAGGATTCTTGAGGTAGTTGTGCGCTTGCTTCAATAACGGCAAGCCAGCGCGGCCCAGCCCCACGCCCACGCCAATATAAGCATCTCCACCTACGTAACCGTTGCCGCCATCGTGACGTCCGAGTCGGAACTCCACGGCGCCCATACGGCGTTCGAAGTCCCGGCGGTTCTTCTTGACCGCATCGCGGGGAGGCGGCTTGATCGTCTCACCCGGTAGCGGGATTTTGTCGTCCCAGTCCTTCAATGCGTGCGCGTACTTGGGGGCGATCACTCGTACTGTGTCCAGATCGGGGTACCCCAGGCGGGTCAGGGCCTCGGTGAAACGGATCTTCCAGTTGTCGTCCTTGTCGCCGTCCCCGACTCCATGCAGGAAAAGCAAGATCGGTTCGTTCGACAAAGGAGCCCCCATTTCGCGCCGCCTCTGGGGAATTCAGACTGAATACCCAGGGCTTCTGGTTAAGGATATCGAGTCCACTCGGAACTCCTTGCGGCCCTGAAATCTCCTCCCCAAGAGACAGGGGAGTGCTCGATACCGCGATCTGGGCGTACAAGCGCCCGCCGGGACGTCCCGTGCGCAAGGCCTAGATCGGGAGGATCGCCGGGGCTGGGCTGGGCTGCGCCGCTTGGCGGCAGCAGCGACCCCTGCGCGGTTTTCTCTCCTCGGGCCACTACCCTGAATGACAGCGGCACGCTGCTGGCTGCTGGCTATACAGACCGGGGGGCTGTTCTGATGGGACTGATGAGAGCGGCTTCTGACGCCATCGGTGGTGTGCTCGGTGACCAATGGAAGGACTTCTCCACGGCGCCTGAAAGCGATCGACGAGCTGATCGCGACCGATCTGGCCGCGCGCACTCCTTCGGCGAGCTAGCCGAGACTGGTTCGGTCGACGGTCACACGCAGACCGGAATCCAAGCGTGAGTCCACCCGACGTGCCGGCCCAGGGGAGGTCGCATCGCGGGAGCCCGTCACCAAAGCTGCGAGGAGCCGCCGCTGGTCCCGGGGGGCACTCGCTGGCGCATTGGTGGTAGTCCTCATTGTCACTGGCGTTGGCTACGTCGCCGGCCAGGCGGACTCCGACGACGACGGGTTGTCGAATCGGGTCGAGGTATTCGGCTGGGGCACGCTCGGCGGCAGCACGTTCACCACGGATCCTAATGCGGCCGATACGGACGGCGACGGACTCACTGACGGAGACGAGGCCGGTCAGGTGGTCTCAGACCCCGACGAGAGCACGCTCTATGCGGGAATTTCAAACCCCACCAAGGTCGACTCCGACGACGACGATCTCGACGACAAGCACGAGACGAGCGGCTGGCTGAGCACGAGGGGCGCGGTCTACCGAACCGATCCGATGGATCCCGACACTGACGACGACGGACTCACCGACGGGGACGAAGCGGGCCCGGCGGTCTCTGACCGCGACACGGGCATCGAGTTCACAGCCTTCTCGAGCCCGCTGATGCCCGATACTGACGGGGACGGCATGTCCGACGCCGCTGAAGCCGATCTCTCCCTCGACGCGTTCGATCGCGACAGCGACGGCGATGAGATCGAGGACGGCCGCGAGGTCGAGCATTTCGGCACCGCTCCGGATGTCGCGGACACCGACGGCGACGGCTTCGACGACGGGTACGAGGTCGAGAATCAGGAGAGCCAGGGACTCGACCCATTATGGGCCGATGTGAAGGTCGAGCCATCGACCTATGCGCGGGACTTCGCGCAAGGGGCGGTGTTCGGCGAGATCAGGCCGGGTGATTCTCTCGCCTGGTTTGCCGGCAATCTTGCCTCCGGAAGCTCCAGCGTCATTCCCGGAGTCGGCACGGTGGTCGGCGGGGTTGCCGACCTACGCGATGCCGTCGGGTCGAGCATCCACGCCGACTGGGTCGGCGCGGGTTTCAGCGTCGTCGGCTTAGTACCGGTCGCTGGCGACGCGGTCGCTATCCCCGCCAAGGCCTCGAAGTTCGTCCTCCGTCACCCCGAGCTTGCCCCCGCTGTCGGTGCTGCCATCGTGGCGCTCAAGTGGGTTCCGGACGATATCAAGGTGGCGACCCTCACGCAGACCACGAAGAGCTGGCCGGGCCTCCAGGCCTCCGGCTTCAGCGAGAAGTCGCTTCTGCGACTTCAGAAAGGGAGGGTCGGCCTCGATAGTCTCGCGGAGGCCATGAAGCGGCCCGGTCACGTCAAAGCCGGTGGCGGCGCTCGGTTCTTCGCCACGCCTAAGAAGGCAGAAGCATACCTGGCCAGGACGCATGGAGTAAAGGATCGCGGTGAGTACACGCAGGTCGGACGTTCCACGAAAGACTGCATTGAGGTCTGCAATGCCGTTGTTCGGCGGTTCGATGTCGTGGTTGACGACGTTGCTCACGAGTCAAAATTGGGTCGTGTCAATCTGAGCCCGTCGATCGAGCGCCAGATCAGGTCGGATGCTTACCTGGTGCAGAAGGGCGATATCAAAGGTGCTCACTGGGACTTCTTCGCCAGTTCCGTCTCGAACACGATGGGACCGAGCGCGCCGGTGCTCGATCTCCTTGACGAGATGGGTATCCCGTACACGATCCATGTCCCCGCATAGGAGGCGCGCGATGCGTGCCTCACCGACCTCGTTACGATGACCCGGGCCGCACGGCCGAGTACCTTGCCAAGGTTTCCCGACGACCGGCCATGGTCGCTCGACCAGTTTGGTCGACCAACGACGGCGAACCGACGTTCTCACCTAGCTCGCTCGATCCGGTGGCCCGATCGTACGCTGCCTGGTTCAGACCTAAGCGCGCTGAAGCTAGGACGAAGGAATTGCTCAATGGGTCTGGGCGGCAATCCGGCCATTGCGTGCCGCGACAAATTCAAGGCTTAGCCGCCGATGTGACCGATATTCTTCGAGCGTCTGGGGTATCGCCGGTGTGGTGAAGTCGGCGAAGGCGGTGAGGAATCGAACGTTCTGAAAGTCGTCCGTGACGAGGTCGTGAAGTAGGAAATAATCCACATAACCCGCGAAGTCCCCGAACAGCGCAAAGAAGTCGCCGTAGCGGGAGAGCGTTTCACCGAGCGGGCTGTGCTCGCCGAGATAGTGCCGACGTATGCACTCGAGGGTTAGATCAAGGCGGTCTGAGATCTTCGGGTGAGTCCCTCGACGCTGATTGATCGTCTGCATACCCTCGATCCGGTTGCCCGGAAACAGCATCATCCCCCCAATCGTGTAACCCTGGCGGCTGAAGGCTTCTCGTTCGCCCTCGGGAATCTGCTCAATCACCGATGCAGCCCGGCGCACGCTCCGAAAGGTCCGGATGGCGGCGTCGCTGGTAAGGAAGAAAATCCCGAGATCTGAGCTGTGATAAAGATAGGCGCCCGGCCTGTTGGCGCTGAGATCGAATCGAGCCCCGTTCGGCAGAACCTTGCTCCATAGCAGCCGGTGATACTCCCGAAGGGTAGGGCTGTGACTGTCCGGGTCCTTCCCTTTGGGAGTATCCGATCGCATGTCGAAGGTGACGTCTAGGTCCAAAGGCTTGCCCACGTTCCCGACTCTAGCGTTCTGGGAGCCGCGAGTACCCAAGGCAAGCGCCCTGGGCCAAGTGCAGGGCGCGGCCGCCGAGGCCCTGGATGTCGGCGCGACAGTCGACCGGCTACTCCACCGCGCCAACGTTGGCCAGACCTCGGCCACTCGATGCGCCTCACCCAGGCCCTCGCCGGGAAGGGCGTCACCGCGATGAACTAGAACGAGCAGGACCACCCCTATGAGTGGCCTCGCCTAGCTAGTCGATTGCTCGAATTGTCCAGGATGCGCGTGTGGATTCTGCCGGCTTAAGGACATTCAGGTTCACTCCGGAGTTGAAGGCATCCGGGGGGCAGGTCATTGGTTCGACGGCTAGTCCAATCCTGTCAATTGAGGGTATGGGTTTGTCGGCCGTATGAACCTGCACCCAGGGGCATTCACTGCCCCAGCTCAGTGCCACTCCACTGCCCGCGTTCGTCGTCACTCGTACTGTCGCTGTGTCCTCCTCGTCCTGGTGGAGGCCTGTGAAGGCGTGGTCTAAGAATGTGGCATCGATAGCCCGTGGCGTTCGGAAGTCAAAGGCTGCAAGATCGACGGCATCGACGTCGCGGAGGCGCAGTGGAATGAGCCGGTCTGGAGTCACTGTCAGTATTTGCCGGGCTGGGAGTTCGAGCGTCCAGTCGTTGACGCGGCCCTCGCCTGCGACTAGGTAGGGGTGCGCGGCAACTCCAAAAGGAGCGGCATTCGGGCCGGTATTCACTACCGTCACTGTCGTTTGAAGGCCGGCGGTGTCAAGCGCAAACTCCACCTCCATCGTCACCTGGTGGGGGTACCCAAGTTGCGCCTCGACGGTTGACTCCAGGACGAGCCGATCGGACGTCTGCCTGACCACATCGAAGTTCAGCCAGGCCACGAGCCCATGGATCGCATGTCCCCTCAGCGGCTCGGTGATGCTGAGCTGTTGCTCGACGCCACCGAATGTGTACTTTCCATCCACGATTCGGTTCGGCCACGGTGCCAGGATAGCGCCACGAAAGAAAGGTCGCACCTCGTCGGCATCGAACGGCACGATGAGGTTTCGTCCGTGATATTTAAGCGATCGAAGGCTCGCGCCGATGCTCGCGATCGAGGCGGTGTAGCCGTGAGCCTCGAGAACGAATTGGGTCCCTGATAGCGGCCTGAGCGACATGGAGTTTGGCATCGGAGCAACCCCCATCAGCCGAGTGTCACCAACGTCATGACTCAGTACACCTAGCTCGCGGCGCGGTTTCCGCGGGCCACCCGCTGTGGGTCGAGTGGCTCAATGATTGCGGCGGCATCCAGTGAACCGTGGCCGGAGGCACTTGCAGATGTGAATGCGGTCAGGGAGGCCGCGGCCATGGGGGTTGGGACGTGCCACTCGGCGGCGGCGTTCACCGAGAGTCGCAAGTCCTTGGCAGCCATGTCGACTGCGAACCTTGGGGCGAGGTCGTCCTCGACCATCCAATCAAGGCGCAGGTCTGCCTGAACAGACCAGCCCCCGGTCGTGCGAAGTGCTTCCGTGAACATGTCAGCGGGGATCCCTGCACGTCGGGCGAGGACATACCCTTCGGCGAGGACCGCGAGGTTGCTCATCCCGACAAGGTTGGAAACGAGCTTGAAGATCGTGGCTCCTTCGACGGACCCCATGTCGTAGACATTGTTCGATAGCACCTTCAGCAGCGGAGAAAGGCGCTCGATGTCCTCGGGAGCACCGCCAACGAAGGCGGGAATCTCGCCCTTCTCGGCATGGGCCGGCGTCTTGCCCACCGTGCAGGCAACGAACGACGCGGACGTGGTGGATGCGATCATGTCGCTGATCCGACGAGAAGTCGTGGGGTCGATCGTTGAAAGATCGACCGCAATGGAACCGGCGGTGAGATTCGGGGCCTGCTCAACCCAGAACTTCTCCACCAGTTCGGGCGTTGGTAGCGATGTAAACACCACAGCGGACCCGGTGACAGCATCCGTGGCGGAGAGCGCCGCGACGGCACCGGCCGCGCAGGCACGGTCAATCGCTGGGCCGGACAGGTCGAACACGCGCATGGCCCATCCAGCCGTGGCGAGGTTCCGGGCGATTGCTCCACCCATGGCTCCCAGGCCCACGAACCCGATGCTGTCCTTGGGAACGATGGGGCTCATCGAAGTGGGCAATTGAATCTGACTGGGCATCCTTGCTCCTCCATAAAAGCAACGCGAATACTGGGCTGCCACAAGATGCGGCACCGAGGTGCGCTGCCTGTTCGACTATAGCCCCTGGTTGGGATATGACGCACAACATTGTGTTGTTTATCTACCAAATAATCCATGGTGGGTGCGATGGGAATCAATATAAATATCAGGTGACCCTTTGCCACTGCGGGCCAGCTGGAGCTCTAGTTTGTGAGAAGATTGTGACATTCTTCCGGTTTTGATTTAAAGTTGTTAGTCCGATCGAAAGGAAGTTTGTGCGATGAGTGCTCAACCCATGCGCTACACGGGGGCACCCGAGCGCCGTGCGGCAATCGTTGAAGTCCTTCGCGCGACTGGTTTCGCCTCAATTTCAGTTCTGTCACAACGCCTCAGCGTCTCGGAGATGACCGTGCGGCGTGACGTCCGGCGACTCCAAGAGGACGGTGAAGCGGTTGCAGTGCATGGCGGCGTTCGACTCCGACTTGCTGAAACGGATGACGATCCCAATGCTCCGGGATACAACGGGCGAGAGAGTGCCAGGAATGCAGCCAAACGGACGGTTGGCCGATCCGCGGCTGCGTGCGTGCTACCCGATGATGTGATTGCCATTGATGCCGGCACGACGACGATCGAACTCGCGCGAGCTCTCTCCTCAGATTTCCATGGCACGGTCATCAGCCACTCGCTCCCAGTAATCAACCGCCTCCTCGAACAGCCCGCCGTGACCGTGATCGCGCTGGGTGGTGACTTGCACCGCGCAAGCCGCGCCCTCGTCGGTTCGTCAACCGTCGAAATGGCGCACCGCTACCGTGTCCGGACTTTCTACCTAGCTGCCGCAGCAGTCGACGAGCGTGGCGTGTATGCCTCCGCAGACGTTGAAAGGCTCGTCAAATTGGAACTCATGGATATCGCCGACCGTGTGGTGCTCTTGATCGACCACGGCAAGTTCTCGGCTCGCGGGCCGGTCTTTCTCTGCGACTGGGGCAGGCTGTCCGCTGTGGTGACGGATCGTCAACCGCCCGCCGGTATTGCTGAGCGGCTCCAAGCTGACGGCATCGAGATCGTTCTGCCCAATGAGTCAGAGCGCACTAACGCGGCGGCATTCTGAATCGACGCTTCGCCACTGAAAGTCCCCATTTGATCGACGGGTTCTCGGTCCCCTCCGCGCAGGAATGCCCTGTCTCGCGCCTGAAGTGTGCACTTTTTGCGCTGACTTCCGGTCGAAAGCCTTGTCCAACGATCAGAAACGCACGAATGTAACATTCTTCACAAATTCGTGCTCCAGTGATTTGGCCCGCCACGGGGCCTTATTCAGGGAAAAACGCCGCAAATGTATGCCCTGGCGGAGTGCAGCGCGCCTGCTTCTGTCCCGCAAGTCGCGAGCTTGTTGTGAAACCAACAGATCTTTGTGTTTGTATTCGCACAAACTGGGGTAGAGTCAACAACTGGCGCAGCGAGTCACCCAGAATCAGTGGCGGCCCGGTCCTCGCGCTACTTTTGGGAGGAGCAAGGATGCCCAGTCTGTTTCAGGTCGTCTGCGTCGGAGTCGTGACCATCGACGCCCTGGCGCTCGTGGACCGATACCCGGCCGCGGACGAACGCGTTGTCGGTGACCAGATCGCCATTGTGGGGGGCGGGCCGGCAGCTAACGCCGCCGTTGTGCTCGCACGCCAAGGCATTTCGGTGGCTTTTGTCGGCCGCGTGGGTGCCGACCCAGGGGGTGAGCAGGCGGTGCGGCTGCTCGAAATGGAGGGCGTCGACGTCTCAGGTGTCCTGCGCGATCCAGGCGCTTCGACCCAAACGTCGTGTGTCGTGGTTGCAAAAGAATCCAAGACGCGTGCGATTTCCACTCTGACGGTTCCGCCACTGCCGTCCCTCGCCGATATGGGCTCCAGGGCGGTTGAGCTCATCACGGCGGCCGAGTGGGTTCATGTCGATCACCTCGGGTTCGGCCCCGTTGCCGAACTGTTCGGCACGATGAGCCCCCCGAGTCGTCCACGCCTCGCGGTCGATGCCGGCAACCCGATTGCAGGGCTGGATATTTCCCTGCTTGACCTCTACGTCCCCACAGCCGCGTCGCTGGCTGCGCAGTATGGCCAGCTGGAAACTGCCGAGGGCGTCGAAAAGGCCGCCGGTCTTGCGCTCGGTGAGGGTGCCCGGGCGGTCGTTGCGACCAGCGGTTCCGATGGATCGACGGCCTGGTGGTCGGCAGAATTCGCGAGAGGCACCAACCCGGGACGGGTGCACGTGCCGGCATCGGGCGGAATCGAGATCATGTCCACCCTGGGTGCCGGTGACGTGTTCCACGGCGCCTTGCTCTCTGCCATCTGCCGTGGCTTGGACTGGCCGCAGGCACTTCGGCAGGCCAACGATACGGCTGCTCTGTCTTGCCGCGCCCTTGATGGGCGTAGCGCTGTTCCTACCCTGGACGAACTGTTCCGGCTCTCGGCCGGATAGCACGTCCACGGCCCGCCAACTCAAACCAACATAGGAGACCACAAAATGACCCTCTCACCCACCCTCACGACTGCAGCTTGCACGCTGCAGGACATTGCACGTCCCTCAGGTGGATTCGCAATGCTCGCCGTTGACCAGCGGGAGGCTCTGCGGAATATGTTCGCAGCCGCCGGCGCCGCAACACCGGTCAGCGACCAGACCCTCACCGATTTCAAGGTGAAGGCAACCCAGATCATCAGCCCGTACGCATCCGGTGTGCTGGTCGACCGACAGTTCTCGTACGATGCCGTCCTCGCCGCCCACGCGGTCGACCCGTCTTGTGGGCTCATCGTCGCCGCAGATGACTTCCTACCCGGCAACGGAATCCCCGTCGACAGTGTGCAGATCGACCGCGCCATCGACCCCGCAGCCCTCCGTGAGGCTGGGGTGAAGGCGCTCAAACTGCTCGTCCTGTGGCGCTCCGACGAGCCGGTCGAGCAGCGGGTAGCGATGGTCGCCGAATTCGGTGCGATGTGCCGTGGCGCCGGCCTGGTGAGCATCATCGAGCCGGTCGTGCGTCCTCCCCGCCGCGGCGCAGAATTCGACAAGGAAGCCGCGATCCTCGCGGCCGCAACCGAGCTGGGCGACACCGGAGCAGACCTGTACAAGGGGGAGATGCCCTACGGAGCACAGGCCGACGACAAGACGCTCTTCGACGCATGCCGACGCCTCGACGGTCAGATGAACATGCCGTGGGTCATCCTCTCTTCGGGAGTCGACGCGGACATCTTCGGGAAGGCCGTGCGGATAGCCGTCTCGGCCGGCGCCTCGGGGTTCCTGTCCGGCCGCGCCGTCTGGGCATCCGTCGTGGGGGCAACGGACCCGGCGACGATGCTCCGGGATGTCTCGGTGCCGCGTCTCAAGCGACTCGGCGAGATCGTCGACGAAGCCCTGGCGGCCCGCTGATGACTCCCACAGAGCAGATCACCACGCAGATCACCCAGGAAGACCTGATGTCAGCACAGATGAGTTGGATCGGAATGCCAGCACACACCCGCTGGCTCGAAACCGAACTGGACCGGATCCTCGAATTCGGTCGCAACGGCAAGGTGTCCAACGGTTTCGGTTGGATCAGCAACACCGGCGGCATCCGTGAGGAGATGGGCACGCACCTGTGGATCACCGCCCGGATGGTGCACGTCTACGCGGCCGCGGCGGTGATGGGACGGCCAGGGGCACGAAGCCTGGCCGCCCACGGCATCGAGTGCCTGACCAACGGCATCCTTCGCGACCGCAAGAACGGCGGCTGGTTCGCATCCGTCGCCAACGAGGGCGACGAGGTCATCGACCGCAAGAAGGAGGCCTACGCCCACATGTTCGTCGCGCTGGGCGCGGCCAGCGCGACCGCCGCCGGCATCCCCGGCGCGCCGGAGCTGCTCGAGCTGGCCATCGACGTCGTCAACACCCATTTCTGGTCCGACTCCGAGAACATGTGCCTGGACAACTGGGACGAGACATTCACCCACTGCGACGACTACCGCGGCGGCAACGCCAATATGCACGCCGTCGAAGCGTTCCTGATCCTCCATGACGTGACCCACGACGACGTGTGGCTGGACCGCTCGATTTCCATTGCCTCACTGCTCATCCACAAGGTCGCCCGGGGCAACCACTACCGGGTCAACGAGCACTTCGACCAGCAGTGGAACCCGATGCTCGACTACAACAAGGACGCGCCCGGCGACCGGTTCCGCGCATTCGGCGGCACGCCGGGCCACTGGGTCGAATGGGGCCGGCTCCTGGTTCAGCTGCGCGCCACGATGCTGGCCGAGGGCAAGACCCCGCCATCCTGGCTCGTCGAGGACGCTGAGGGCCTGTTCAACGGCGCCGTCCGTGACGCCTGGTCCACCGACGGCGCTCCCGGCTTCGTCTACTCCGTCGACTGGGAGGGCAACCCGGTGATCCGTTCCCGGATCCGGTGGGTCATCGTCGAAGCGATCGGGTCGGCCTACGCGCTCTACCAGGTGACCGGCGACGCCAAGTACTCCGACTACTACCAGGAGTTCTGGGACTACTGCCGCGACTACCTCCTCGACTACGAGACCGGCTCCTGGTGGCAGGAGCTGAACGAGAACAACGAGGTCTCCAGCCTGGTCTGGAACGGCAAGCAAGACATCTACCACCTGCTTCACTGCTTGCTGGTGCCCCGGCTGCCACTGACGCCCGGCTTGGTCCCCGCGCTGGCCGGAGGCTTGCTGGACCACATCTAGAACTGTTCATCGCGCCACCACGTGGCGCGCGCTAAACCCAACTTCGTCGCCGCCCCCACGCGGGGCCCCGGCGGTCATCAAAGAAGAGGACAAGAAATGGGCGTTTCCACACAGACAGGCCAGGTCGCTAGCGCGGGCCTGCGGCCGGTCCTTACCCTGAGGGAGAAACTCGGCTACGGCTCCGGGGACCTCGGATTCAACTTCCTGTTTGATATGGGGCAGTTGTACCTGCTGAAGTTTTTCACCGACGCGCTCGGGATCAACCCCGCCATCGCGGGCACCATCTTTCTTGTTGCCAAGATCTGGGACGCCTTCGCCGATGTCGCGGTGGGCACCTGGGTGGACAACCGCACCAAGTTGGGCAAGCGCGGCAAATACCGCTCGTTCATCTTCTACGCGACCATCCCACTGGCCCTGCTGCTGATCGCGTCGTTCCAGGTTCCTGATTTCTCGCTGACCGGGCGCACTGTGTGGGCCTTCCTGATCTACATCCTGTTCGGCACCGTCTACTCGATCGCGAACATCCCCTACGGCGCTCTGGTACCGGCGATGACCCGGAACCTGCAGGAACGTTCCGTTCTGTCCTCGCTGCGTCAGGGCGGTGGCACGCTCGGCCTGCTCATCTCGACGGTGGTGTTCTGGCCGATCGTAAACGCTTTCGACGACCAGGCCCAGGGCTACACCGTGGCCGTCACAGTGTTCGCCATCGCCGGGACCGTGATGATCTACGTGATGTACCACAACGTCCAGGAACGGTTCATCAGCAGCCCCCATGGCGTGCAGAACACCGCACCCCGGGTGCCGCTGTCCAAGCAGTACCGCATGCTGTTCGCGAACCGGCCGTTGATGGGCCTGTGTCTTGCCAACCTGGCCATCTTCTCCGCATTCAACGTGCGTATCGCGGTGCAGGTGTACTTCACCGAGTACAACCTGGGCAATACCTGGGCGCTCTCTTTCATCGGCCTCTTCGCGATCGCGTGGGTATTCCCCGGGGTCGCAGTGACCCCCTGGCTGACCCGGCGCATTGGCAAGCGCCAGACCTACATCCTCGGGTGTGCCATCTGGTTCGTGGCCGATTTCCTCGCCTTCTTCGTGGTGCATGACACGCTGTCGCTGGTGATCTTGTCGAGCTTCACCTTCTTCGGCAGCGCGCTGCCCAACAGCCTGAACTGGGCGATGGTGTCCGACACCGTCGAATACGGGGAGTTGAAGTCCGGTATCCGCAGTGAAGCCCTCACATACTCCGCGTTCACTTGGTTCCGCAAGCTGTCCCAGGCAATCGCCGGTTTCGTTCCGGGTGTGGTGCTGGCCTTGGTCGCCTACGCCCCCAACGTGGCGCAGCAGTCCGAACAGGCCCTGTTCGGCATCCGAGCACTGATGTTCCTCTACCCGATGGTCATGGCTGTTTTCGCCATCGTTGCCATCTGGTTCGTCTACAAACTGTCCGACGAACGTTGTGTGGAAATCCAACAGGAATTGCACGTTCGACACACCCAGCAGGAAGCCGGCGATGACACCGGATCCGCTGATCTGACTGGAACCCTGGTGACTGAGAAATGATCGACACCCAGACCGAACCCTTCATCCTCAAGTACATTGACAAGGTCACGGAGACCGACCACGGCGTCGACTTCCTGGTGACCGGTGTGGCGGCGAAGGCCCTCCCCGGTATCCCCGGATGGATGACCGGCGAATCTCCGGAGCAGCAGGGCATTGAGACGACGATGCCGAACTTGCCCCAGGACTTGCAGCTCCCGGGCCTGGACCAGGTCGAGTACCGGTGCCGGGTCTCGGCTCTCGGGCCGCAGACGGTGCGGGTGGCGATGGCTCCGGCCGAGCACCAGATGTGGCGCGAACCCGACGTGTGGCCGGGCATCATGGTGACCGCCACCAACGGCGTGCAGGACACGGAGTTGCGGGACACGGGCGACGCGCTGGAGATTCGCCTCGCCGGCTGTACCCTGCGGATCGGCAAGTCGCCGCTCACCCTGACCCTCTCCCGCGATGGTGTCCAACTGCTCCGCACCGGGGAACGGCTCCGCCAGGTGGCCGGCTTCCCCATGGCTCCGCCGGTGATCGTGCAGGATGGCAGCATCAACCTCAACCTCGAGATGGGCGTCGACGAGAAGATCTTCGGTTTCGGCGAGCAGTTCTCTCGATTCGAAAAGAGCGGGCAGGAACTCACCCTCACCGTCAATGACGCCCTCGGCACGGGCACCGGCCTGGCCTACAAGCCGGTGCCCGTGTGGCACTCCACGGCCGGCTATTCCGCTTTCGTCAACACAGGCGCGACCCTCACCGCCGACGTCGGCCACCGCCGTCCCAGCGTGCTGGGGATCACCCTGGACGATGCCGGCCTCGACATGATCCTGTTCGCCGCACCCACCGTTGAACAGCGGCTGCGTGACTACACGGCGTTGACCGGCCGGGCCAAACGGCCCCCGCTGTGGGCGTTCGGGTTCTGGATGGGACGGTGCCGCTACCACAGCGACACCGAGATGCGGGAGGTCGGCAGTACCATTCGGCAACACCAGGTTCCCGGTGACGTTCTCCACCTCGACCCGGACTGGCTGATCGTTGACCGACTGAACACCGACTTCATCTGGAACAGCGACCGCTTCGGCGACCGCCGCGCCTTCGTCGAAGACCTGCGTTCGCTGGGATTCCGGCTGTCGATGTGGGAGCTGCCCTACCTCGATCCGGCGTCGCCGATTTTCCAAGAAGCCGAAGATGGCGGTCACCTGCTGCGGATGCCCGACGGTCGACTCGCCGAACTCGAGGGCACTCCAACCCCCGACGGGCGGATGCGGGCACTGTTCGACGTCACCAACCCGGCTACCGCACAGTGGATCATGGACAAGCAAGAGCCATTCTTCGACGACGGTGTCGCCGTCATCAAGACCGACTTCGGCGAAGGCTGCCCCGCCGGGGCGGCCGCCGCCGATGGGACGCCCGGCAACTACATCCACAACCTCTACCCGTTGCGCTACAACGGCCTGTTCTCCGACATCATCGGCAAGCTCACCGGGCGCACCCCACTGGTGTGGGGGCGCAGCGGATGGGCCGGCTCCCACCGGTATCCGGGCCAATGGGGCGGCGACGCCGAGTCCACCGTGGTGGGAATGCAGGCAACACTGCGGGGCGGCCTCTCGTACGCGACGTGCGCGCCGGGCTACTGGAGCCATGACATCGGCGGCTTCTACGGCCCCGAGCTCACGCCGGGATTGTACATC
This sequence comes from Cryobacterium breve, assembly GCF_004402375.1. GTDB lineage: Bacteria > Actinomycetota > Actinomycetes > Actinomycetales > Microbacteriaceae > Cryobacterium > Cryobacterium breve. Next base: position 1,977 of record NZ_SOGJ01000006.1, on the reverse strand, counting down.
CGCTGGACCCAATTCGGAGCTCTCTCCCCGCTGATGCGGGCGCACGGCCTCAGGCCGCGCGAACCCTGGGAGTTCGGGCCGGACGCCCTGCGCGTCTGCCGCGACTGGATCCGGCTGCGCTATTCCCTGCTGCCCTACCTGTGGCAGGTGGGCGGCGAGGTTGAGACCGACGGGCTCCCCTTCATCCGTCCGCTCTGCCTGCAATACCCCGAGGACCAGGTAGCGCTGTCCATCGACGACGAGTACCTGCTCGGAGGCGACATCCTGGTCGCACCGGTGATGGACGACGGAATGCAGCCGGTGACCCGGTCCATCTACCTGCCGGCCGGGACCTGGTACGACTTCTTCACCGACGAGCGCTTCGAGGGCCCGACTTTCATCCAGCGTCTGGTATCGATCGAGGAGATGCCGGTCTTCGTGCGCTCAGGCGGCGTCGTGCCACGCGTCGAAGTGACCCCGGAAACCCGCAACGCCGACGATCTGCGCAGCCAGCCGTGGATCGTGCACGTGTGGGGTGACGTGGCACAGGAGGCAATCGACAGCCTCGAGGGGTTCGACGGCCCGGCACCCATCGCCGAGATCGTCCGCCATGGGTGATTCGCGCCGCCCGCGCGACCTCCCGCCTCGGCGCCAGACAGCAACCGAGGCAGGGGTCGCCCGGGCGGCGCGGGGCGGCCCCGGCCCAGCCACACAGGACGTCTGATGGATACGCTCACTCTCGTCGGTGTTGGCGTCGTCTTGTTTTTCGGTTCCTTCATTCAGCGGGTCACCGGGATGGGGTTGGCCCTGGTCGCCGCCCCCTTCCTGGTACTTCTACTGGGCAGTGTGACCGGAGTCCAAACGCTCCAGGTGGTCGGACTCGGCGTGTGTCTGGTTAGTGCGATCACGCTGTGGTCCGACGTGAACTTCCGTGTGGCGGCCCTGTTGTTGGTGACTTCCGCGATCGGGCTCGTCCCCGGGACATGGATCGCAAAGTCACTGCCGGCCAGCTGGCTCGGTATCCTCATCGGTACCGTGACTCTCGCTGCTCTGGCCGCGACGGTATTCCTGCGCAAAAGCAGGGTCTTCGTGGGAGCACGGGGCACCGGAATCGCCGGCGCCCTCTCCGGCTTCATGAACGTGACCGCAGGCGTGGGCGGGCCGCCAATCGCCATCTACGCCAACTCCACCGACTGGGAGTACAGAGAGTATCTGGCCACAGTGCAGCTCTACTTCGCCGGCCTCAACGCTCTGTCCCTGCTCGCACGTGGAGTGCCCGACCTCCCGACGGCAGGATGGGCGGTCGCGGCCGGCTCCGCGGTTGCAGGTGTCGTGATCGGAAACCTCCTCAGTTCAACCATCAACGAGTCGATCGCGAAAAAGGCCGTGCTGGCCATCGCCGGCATCGGCTCCCTGGCCACAGTGATCCAGGGAGTATCGACTCTCTAGCATGACCAACGAAAACCGTCACGATTCCCGTATGTCAACGACAGGATCGGTCCAATCACCGTGTTTGACATTTGCCCATGAGTTCCGTGATGGTCCGCGTGATGTTGGCTGCCTAATTCGGCGTGGGCGAGAGAGCCATATTCTCCGCTGCCACATCTGGATGACGTTGTCTGCGAGCTCTGTCTCGACCACAATCGGCGCCCTCTCCCGCTCCGCGGGCTGACGTGCCTGGACTTTCCCGGCCACGTCGAGCAGGTCGCACTTAGTGAGATTCGTGCCTCGCGATGGGTCCGATCCGAGTTCGTGGTCCAGCGCTGGCATTCCTGGAGGAAAAGAATGAGGGCTGTGGAGGAAATGGGGCTTTACCCTCACCGACGATCCGCTGCCTGCTAGCTTTCGCGAACGGCCCACCAAATGTCCCGGAAACTCAAGGGCGAATTCAAACGGTGGAAGCAACAGGGACTATTTCCTTCCTCGAGACTAGCTCGCTGAGCAGGTCGGCTGGGGTGCTTCGTTTGAGGGTTTTGCGTGGCCGCTCGTTGAGTTCAG
>NZ_SOGJ01000020.1 GCF_004402375.1 Cryobacterium breve | reverse complement strand
GGCACGTAGCCCCGGCGCGCTCGCCGCGCTCGCCGCGCTCGCCGCGCTCGCCGCGCTCGCCGCGCTCGCCGCGCTCGCCGCGCTTACAACACTCGCGACGCACCTTGTGGAAGCGGGCGCACGTTAGAACATGTGCCCGCTTCCCTACCCTGCGCCGCAAGGACGCGCCGCACCGCCGGCCCGCCGCCAGATGCCCACGCGGCTACTCCCCGAGTGCCGCGTGCAGGAACGCCGACACTCGCGTGCGCATGGTTGCGTCGAGGATGCCGATCGAGTGCAGGGTGCCCGGCACCGTGACCAGCTCGTGGTCGATGCCCTTGCGCTTGAGCGCCGCCGCGTACCCGGTGGCCTGTGCCAGCGGAATGTACTCCTCGGTCGAGGTGCCGAGGAACACCGGCGGGTCGCTGCTGTCCAGGGTGCTCGCCGGCGACGCCGCCCGGGCCCTGGCGCAGTCGCTCAGGGTAAGGCAGTCGGCGAAGTCGAGCGCGATCTTCTGCAGGCCCGCGGAGGCCCCGCCCGTGACGAGGGCGTGATAGCTGAGGTCGAGGGGAGCGGAGAGCTCGGCGACCGCGGCGACCCGGGCTCCTTCGGTCAGCGACCCGGAGCCGCGGGCGCCGAGTAGCGCGGCGAGGTTGCCGCCGGCAGATCCGCCGAACACCCCGATCCGGTCGGGGTCGATGCCGTAGGTCTGGGCATTGGCGGCATCGCGGGCCCACTCCACGGCCAAGGCGACGTCGTCGAGGGCGGCGGGGAACACGGCATCCGGAACCAGCCGGTAGTTCACCGAGTAAGCGACAAAACCCTCGGAGGCGAGCCAGGTGCAGACCGCGCGCCAATCGCTGTTGCCCTTGTCGCCGCGGGCCCAGCTGCCACCGTGGATGGAGATGACGGCCGGGCGCAGCGGCGCGACCTGGGTTGCCTCTTCGGGAAGCGTCTCATCCTCAAGACCCTCTTCCGGCGTCTCCGGCTCCGCCGCCGCGTCCGGTGCCGGCCCGTCTGACGGGGTGGCGGTCGGCGCGGCCACGGCCAGGGGCGGTTCGGCCTGCATGCCGCCCTCCGGAACCGCGACCGTCGGCGAGCACACATCGAGGGTGAGCACGGCGCCGTCCGGCTGGGTGCCGTATTCGATGTCCTCGACGACCGTCACGCCCTCCGGCCGCTCGAAGGTGCGGATGCCGACGATCTGGGTCGTGACGAGCTCGCTGAGCTGGTCGCCGGGCGCGTCGGGTGTCACGGAATACAGCTGCGGTCGAAAGCCGCCGAGCAGGGCCGTCGCACCAACGGCGACGCCGACCGTGCCCGCGATCGCGAGCGAACGGATGCGACGCGAGCCGAATCGGGGATGGCCTGGGCCGGTATTCACGTGTGCTCCGAGCTGCGGGGTGGAGTGTTGAGACTAATTCGTGTCTCGTGCTGGACCGAATCCCGTTCGGGGGGAGGGAAGGGGGGCCATGGGTCCGTGCCGGCGGTGCGCGCCGGTCAGCCTACGGGCGTCGCGTCGCGGGTGGCCTCGTCCGCCGGCAGGATCCGCGGCCGGAGGGCCGCGAGAATGCGGGTGACATCCATCGCGACCGTCGAGGCGACCCCCAGCGACGTGGCTGGGGCTGTGCTTCGACGCTCGTCCAGTTCGGTCATCAGAAGTTGCAGGGAGGCTTCCGCTTCGGCGAAGGCCGCCTGCTCGTCATCGTCCGGGTCCCAGTCCTTCAGCAGCTCGGCCAGCGTGTGCAACGTGCGGCTCAGCGCCGGGCGCAACTCCGGGCGCAACTCGAGCTGGATAGGCAGCCCCCAGACCGCCCCGGCGAGCACCTCCGTCAGGTCGCGCACGTGGAACGTCACATTCTCGAGGGCAGCCAGATCGTCGTAGTCCGAGCGAAGGTTGCGCCCTTTCGTGCGGGCTCGCGGGTTTCCCTTGCGGCTGTCGTCGGCGTGGCTGACCGCCGCGCGCACCGCTCGGCCGACCTCCACCAGGTCCTGGCTGCGGGAGGCCCAGCCGTCACGTTCGGGCGGCCAGCTGTCGGCAAGGGCGTCGGCCACCTCCGAGAGGTGGTCGGCCAGGGTTTCGCGGAAGTGGGCCAGCTGATGGCCGACGGCTTCGAGCGCCAACGGCGGGTAGAAGAGCAAATTCACGCTGAGGCCGATCAGGATTCCGAGGGTGATCTGCACCAGGTACCCGATCGAATAACCGTCGGCGTTCGGCCCCCCGACGATCAGCACGAACAGGGCCGTCACCGGGATGTATTCACGGTTCGCCCCGAACCAGCCGGTGGCCGCGACCACGGCGCCGACGCCGACCGCGAGTGAGATGGTGAACACGTTCGGCTCGCTCAGAATGATGACCATGCCTGCGAGAAGGATGCCGACGGTCAGACCGCCCAAGGTCTGCAGGGCGTTTCGCACCGAGCTCATCAGCGTCGGGTACATGCTCACCAGGGCGCCCAGCGGGGCGTAATAGGGGTAGTCGTCCGCCACCCCGGGCAGGAACGGCGCGATCGTCCACGCGATGCCGACGGCGACGGCGGCCTTGAAGGCCTGCACGATGAGCGGACTGGTCGCGGTCACACCCAGCCAGGACACGGTCGTCCGGGCGCGCCGCACACTCGCCTCGGCCGCCCTGCGGGCGGACTTCCGGTTCCGGATCATTGCACGGCCTTGGGGAGAACCTTGGCGAAGCAGACGCTGAGTTCCTCCCCTACGTACTGTCCGAACAAGGGGACCTCCCGGTAGCCCGCATTCCGATAGAAGCCGAGGGCCGCATGGCTTGCCGGCCCGGTCTCGAGCACGATTTCACGGATGCCGCGGGCCGCCGCTTCCGTTTCCATCGCGGCCAGTAGGTGGCCGGCTACGCCGTGCCTCCGAACATCGGGGTGCATGAACATGCGCTTGAGCTCCGCCTCGCGGCTGGTGCCACCCGAATCGGGACTGCCCACCAAAGCGGCGATTCCGACAGCGCGACCCGTCGCATCCCGCGCCACGTACACGGCGACGCCGGGCTGCTCGAGTTCGTCGACGCCGAGCAGGAAGTTGCTCTCGGGCGGATACAGGGACTGGGCGTACTCGCCACTCAGGCGCAGCAATTCGGCGAGTTCCGGCTGCCGCGGAGACTCGATAGAGATGGTCGTCAGCATCAGAACAGAGTAGACGGTGAAGATAGCCCGTGACATTTCGGCATCAATCAGGTAACGTGGTCAAGTCGGCTCTTGACACCGCGCGTTTTTTTGTGTGCGCGGATGGGTTTGTAAGTCAGGATGGGCCGGTTTCCCAGTAATCCGCTGGAGAAAAATCACTGTATGTGAACGGCCCCGGCCATAGACTGCCCGGGTTCTCAGGTTGCGTCGCTGTGCGGCGCTGTTCTGCCATGTACCCAATACAACCCAGGAACACCTCCATGCCTAAGAACTTCGATCCCAAGTACTCCGCCAAGGGCGGACCGTCCAAGGGTGGTAGCAAGAGCCCCGGACACCGTGGCCACAATGCCGCCGAGGGTGCGCCCAAGAAGGCCCGTTGGAACGCTGGAGAGCGTGCCGACCGTGCCGCCGGCCGTCCCGCCGGCAACGACCGTCCGTCCTCCGGCCAGCGCTCGGAGCGTCCCGCCTACGGCGACCGCCCGAACCGCAACGACCGTCCCTCCTCCGGTGGTGCCCCGCGCACCGACCGTCCTTCCTACAACAGCGACCGTCCCCGCGCCGACCGCCCGTCGTACGGCAACGACCGTCCCTCCTACGGCGACCGCGCTCCGCGCACGGACCGTCCGTCGTACAACAGCGATCGTCCGCGCACGGACCGTCCGTCGTACAACAGCGATCGTCCGCGCACGGACCGTCCGTCGTACAACAGCGATCGTCCGCGCACGGACCGTCCGTCGTACAACAGCGATCGTCCCCGCACGGACCGCCCGTCGTACGGTAACGATCGTCCCCGCACCGACCGTCCCTCGTACAACAGCGATCGTCCCTCCTACGGCGACCGCGCTCCGCGTACGGACCGGCCGTCGTACAACAGTGACCGTCCCCGCACCGACCGTCCCTCGTACAACAATGACCGTCCCTCCTACGGCGACCGCGCTCCGCGCACGGACCGCCCGTCGTACAACAGTGACCGTCCCCGCACCGACCGCCCGGCCTACAACAGTGACCGTCCCCGCACCGACCGTCCCTCGTACAACAGTGACCGTCCCTCTTACGGCGACCGCGCGCCGCGCACCGAGCGTCCGGCGTACAACAACGACCGCCCGTCCTACGGTGACCGTCCCGCCCGCCCTGAGCGCGGTGGCTACGACCGTTCCGAGCGGGCGAATTCCGACCGTCCGGCGCGTCCGACCCGCTCGGCGTCCGACGGCGGCCACTCCAGCAACTTCTACCCCGACCGCGACACCAAGGCGCACTTCGCCGCCGGTGACGACGTCGTGCTTGAGCGCCTCGAAGCCATCGCAACGACGGCTGCCGAAGTCGTCGGTGTGAGCTTCGGCGACTTAGGGCTCGGCGAGAACATCGTGCGCGAGCTCGCCACCCTCGGTGCCGCGACGCCGTTCCCGATCCAGGCCGCGACCATCCCGGACGTGCTCGCCGGGCGCGACGTGCTCGGCCGTGGAAAGACCGGTTCCGGCAAGACCATCGCCTTCGGTGCTCCCCTCGTGGAGAAGCTGCTGGAGAACAACGGCGCCAAGGACCGCAAGATGGCCCGCAAGCCGCGCGCGCTCATCCTGGCCCCGACCCGTGAGCTGGCCCTGCAGATCGACCGCACCATCCAGCCCATCGCCCGCAGCGTCGGCCTCTTCACGACCCAGATCTACGGCGGGGTTCCCCAGTACCGTCAGGTCAGCGCCCTCCAGCGCGGCGTGGACATCATCATCGGCACCGCCGGTCGCATTGAAGACCTAATCGAGCAGGGTCGTCTCGACCTCAGCGAGGTCGTCGTCACCGTCCTCGACGAGGCCGACTACATGTGCGACCTGGGCTTCCTCGAGCCGGTTCAGCGCATCCTGCGTCAGACCAAGAAGGGCGGCCAGAAGCTGCTCTTCTCGGCCACCCTCGACAAGGGCGTGGCCTCGCTGGTCAAGGAATTCCTGATCAACCCGGCCGTGCACGAGGTTGCCGGCGAAGACCAGGCCTCCTCCACGATCGACCACCGCGTGCTCGTGATCGAGCACCGTGACAAGAGTGCCATCATCGGGCAGCTCGTCGACCGCCAGGGCAAGACGCTCATCTTCTCCCGCACCCGCGCCTACGCCGAGCAGCTCGCCGAGCAGCTCGAAGATGCCGGCGTGAAGGCCACGAGCCTGCACGGAGACCTGAACCAGGCCCGCCGTACCCGCAACCTGCAGATGCTGACCAGCGGTCGCGTCAACGTTCTGGTGGCGACGGATGTCGCGGCTCGCGGCATCCACGTGGACGACATCGACCTGGTCATCCAGGCCGACGCTCCCGACGAGTACAAGACCTACCTGCACCGCTCCGGTCGTACCGGACGAGCCGGCAAGTCCGGTACCGTCGTCACGCTGATCCCGAAGCAGCGTCGCCGCCGCATGGACGACCTGCTTGAGCGCGCCGAGATCGAGGCGTCCTTCACGAACGCGGCCCCCGGCGACACGTCCGTGCGCGACCTCGCCGGAATGTAGTCAGCAGCACCTCCAGCAGCACCTGAAATACAGAAGGGGGCACCCGCCGTCACGGTGGGTGCCCCCTTTTCGCGTCCCGGAGCGGGGTACCTCAGCGGTGGGCTGCGCGGCGTCCGTTTGCCCGCACTATGGTCTTCCGGATCTCCTCAATCCAGAGCACGGACGACCCGACCAGCACGCAGAGGCCCCACTGACCCGAAGTGAGCGAGGTGGTGTCGAAGAGACCCTGGAGCACGTCGATCTGCACCACGAGGACCTGCAGAATGATCACGGCGGTGAGTGCCAGCCAGATGCTGCGGTTGGTGAACGTCTGGAGTGAGAAGACGGAGTGGGTGTCCGAGCGCACGTTGATCAGGTTGAACACCTGATAGAAGACAAAGGTCGTGAACGCGAGGGTGGTGGCGAAGGCTGCGTTCCCCGCGCTGTCCGGGAACAGGGCGGGCGCCTGGATCAGCACGGTCAGGGTTCCCGCGGCCATGACGAGCCCGAGCCCGAGAATCCGCAGCATTCGGTCCCGCGTGAGCAGAGGTTCGTCGGACGGCCGCGGAGGTCGGCTCATGGTTCCGGGCTCGGCCGGATCGAGGCCGAGCGCCAGGGCGGGTGGGCCGTCCATGATGATGTTGACCCAGAGGATTTGCAGCGCCGTGAACGGCGCACCGGCGGCCCAGCCGGTGACGCCCGCGATCAGGAAGATGAGCACGAATCCCCACGCCGTGGTCAGCTGGAACCTGACGAACTTCAGGATGTTGGCGTAGATGCCCCGTCCCTCCCGCACAGCGGCGACGATCGTGGCGAAGTTGTCGTCGGTGAGGATCATGTTCGCGGCGCCCTTGGAGACATCCGTGCCGGTGATGCCCATGGCGATCCCGATGTCGGCCTGCTTCAGCGCCGGCGCGTCGTTGACGCCGTCACCGGTCATGGCCACGACGTTGCCGCCCGCCTGCAACGCCCTGACCACCCGGATCTTGTGGGCCGGCGACACCCGGGCGAGCACACCGTAGTCGGGGGCGCGGGCGGAGAGCTCGAGGTCGTCGAGGTCGTCCAGCGTCGGGCCGGCAGCAGCCTCGCCCGGCAGGCCTAGATTACGGGCGATGGCCGAGGCCGTCACGAGATGGTCGCCCGTGATCATGTGCACGCGGATGCCGGCTCCGAGCGCCACCGCAATGGCCTCGGCCGCCTCGACCCGAGGTGGGTCGACGATTCCGACGATGGCGTAGAGGGTCAGCCCGGTGACCAGCGAGCGACCCGAGTCGTCGTCCGGTACGGTGCCGGCGTCGAGGGTGCGACCCGCGATCATGATCGTGCGCAGGCTCTCCCCGGCCAGCTCCTGAATCGTGTCGTGGATCCGTTGCTGCAGCATGTCGTCCAGAGGGCGGACGCCGTCGTCGGTGAGCACCGAGTCGGTCAGGGGCAGCAGGGCGCCCGGTGCACCCTTGGCGCAGCAGCGGTGGCCGGCTGGTCGCGGGAATTCGCCCGTCGGCTCTGCCGGTCGGTGGAACGTGGCCATGAATTTGTAGTCGGAGTCGAAGGGAACTTCGGCCACCCGGGAGTGGGTCCGCCTCGCCCCCGCGACGTCGATGCCGCCCTTCTCCGCGAGCACGGCCAGGGCTCCTTCGGTGGGGTCGCCGACCAGCACGCCGTCGTGCAGCACGGAGTCGTTGCAGAGGGCCATGGTCAGGAACGCCTCAGTGAGGTCGGGCATCGGCCGGTCGTCGCCGGTGAGGATCCTGCCCTCGGTGGAGTAGCCCTCCCCGGTGATTCGGAAGTCGCGGCCGTGGGTGTGCAGCCGGCGGGCGGTCATCTCGTTCATGGTCAGCGTGCCGGTTTTATCAGTGGCGATGTGGCTGACGCTGCCGAGCGTTTCAACCGCCGAGAGCTGCTTGATGATCGCGCCCTGGGCGGCCAGCCGGGAGGCGCCCATCGCCAGGGTGAACGCGACGACCGCGGTGAGACCCTCGGGAATGGTCGCGACGGCCAGCGAGACGGCGGTGATCAGCAGCTCGCTCCAGGACTCCCCGCGAAGGAGGCCCAGCACGAAGACGATCGCTACCACGACCAGCGCCGCGACGGTGAGCAGCTGGGCCAGCTGGTCGATCCTGCGCTGCAAAGGTGTTTTGTCGTTCTTCACCTCGTTCAACAGTCCCGCGATGCCGCCGACGGCCGTGCCCATGCCGGTGTCGGTGACCACCATGGTGGCCCGGCCGCGGGTGACGAGGGTGTTCATGAAGAGCATGTTGGTGCGGTCGGCGAGCGGCAGCCCGGCATCGTCCAGCGCGGGAATCGACTTGCCGACGGGCTCGGATTCCCCGGTCAGGGTCGCCTCTGCTACGTGTATTCCGGCATTGTCGATGAGGCGACCGTCGGCCGGAACGGAGTCGCCGGCATCGAGGAGCACGATGTCGCCCGGCACCAACTCGGAGAATTGCACCTCGATTTCGGTGCCGTCCCGGCGAACGACGGCCTTGCCTTCCGACAGCTTCTGCAGCGCCTGGAGGCTGCTCTCGGCCCGCCGCTCCTGCACATAATTCAGGCTGGTGTTGAGGATGATCACGGCCAGGATCACGATCGGCGTTTCCAGTTCCCGGGAGACGACGGCGCTGACGACCGCGGCCACCAGCAGGACGATCGTCATCTTCTCGGCCAGGAGGCGCACGATCTTGCGCCAGGTCGGCACGCGGTTCGGCTTACTCAGACGGTTCGGTCCGTGGAGCCGCCGGCGGTCGTCGACGGCGGATGCGGCGAGCCCGGTGCGGGCATCGACGTCCTGCGCCGCAATGGTTTCAGCAGCCGAAAGGGTGTGCCACGCGGGTCGCACTGGGGCGGCTGCGGGCGAGGTGGTAGGCATCCGTCTGCCTCAGCGCGTCGGACGCTTGCGCGTCACCAGAACCGGGCATACCGAGAGTCGGGTGCACTGGTCACTGACCGAGCCCAACAGAAGGCCGGCCAGGTTGCCGCGGCCGCGGGAACCGACCACGAGCATGCGCGCGTCCCGTGCCACCTCGATCAGGCTCCGGGCCGGCCCCGCATGCACGGCCCGGTAGTCGACGCTCACGTGTGGGAAGGCGTGCACCAGCGAAGCGGTGTCCTCGATCAGGGAGACCCGAACCGCCTCGGAGTATTCGTCGAATGACGACACGAACCCGAACTCCCAGTTCGCGGGCCGGGGGGCTGTGTCGATTGACCAGGCGCGCACGATCACCACCGGGGCGTGCAACTGCTCGGCGAGCCCGAACGCCGTGCTGAGCGCGTGGTCAGCGAAAGCCGAGCCGTCGTGGCCGACGACGATGCTGTCTGCCGGCGCCGGTGCCGGCCTGGAGGCCTCGGCAGTTTCCGGTGTGCCTGTAGGGGTGGTGCCTTCGGTGGTCACTGCGGACTCTCCGAACTGGGGGGAGTGGAATAAAACGGTCAGAACACTCCCAGATTAGCGAACTGCAGTTCAGGTGTCCAATTTGTGAGGCGGGACCGGCACGAGCATGGCGAGCAATTCGTCGAGTTCGTGGCCTTCGGACACAGGATGCCGGAAAGGTCGCCCGGTGGCAATCTGGTAGCTGTTGCGCCGCCCGATCCTGGTTCTCGTGATGTAACCGTCCGCTACGAGGTCGGCGATGATCTTCTGGGCGCCGCGCTCGGTGACGCCCACCCGAGAGGCCACGTCGCGCATCCGGCACTGCGGGTCCCGGGCGATCGTGACGAGTACGTGCGCGTGGTTGGTTAGGAGCGTCCAGCGGGCGTCGCTCCCGGCGTTGGGGCGAGGCTCGAGGTCGGCGTCCGATGCGTTCATCTAAGCAAGATTAGTCCTCCGGTGTCGTGCTGTCTCGGCCGTCTCGCGCCGGGCGGGGCAGCTTACGGTCGGTCGGGCGCGTCGATGATCAGGTTGGTGATGCGTGCGGTGCAGAGCCGACGGCCCTCGTCGTCGCTGATCACGATCTCGTGACACGCGATCGTGCGACCGAGACGGATGGCCGTGGCCACCCCGGTCACGATGCCCGACCGGGCGGCGAGGTGGTGCGTCGCATTGATGTCGAGGCCCACGGCGCTGCGGCCCGGGCCCGCGTGGATCACGGCCGCCCACGATCCGAGCGCTTCGGCGAAGGCGACGGATGCCCCGCCGTGCAGCAGCCCGAACGACTGCCGATTGCCCTCCACCGGCATGGTCGCGACAACCCGCTCCGCGGACTCCTCGACGATGGTCACGCCCATTTTCTCGTCGAGTTCGCCGAGGGAGATCTTCCAGTTCCCGTTCACGCTTCCCCCTCCACCGTCGACCGTCGGTCGTGCTTGTCCAGACCGTCGAGGTTGCCTCGATTCGGCGCCACCCGCAGCCCGTCGAGTGCCACCGCGAGCACGTCGCTGGCCAGCTGCCCGGCGTCTTCCGGGCCCTCCGGCCGGTACCACTCCACGATCGAGTTGACCATACCGAACAGAAGCCGGGTCACGATGCGAGGGTCGATGTCGCCGCGCAACGACCCCTCGTCGCGGGCCTCCACCACGAAGGTGGACACGGACCGGTCGAAGGCGCGGCGGCGGGCGAGCGCGGCGCGTTCGATATCCGTATTGCCGCGCACCCGCAGCAGAAGTGTCACGTAGGGCAGCCGGGACGTGAGAACTTCCACGGCTCCACGCAGCACGGCGGCGAGCCGGTCAATGGCCGGGCCGACCTGCGCGCTCTGCTCGAGCAGCACCCCTTCGAGTCCGCCCAGGGCCTCGTCGAGAGCCTGTTCCAGCAGCTCCTCCTTCGAGGTGAAGTGGTGATAGATCGCCGACTTCGATAAACCGAGGCGGGTCGCAAGCACCCCCATCGATGTGGCGTCGTAGCCGAACTCGTTGAAGGCGGCGACAGCGACCTCGAGGATGGCGCGCTGGTCGTAGCCGGGGCGGCCGCGTTTCGTGAGGGCTGATTCAGGCATAATCGAGAAGTCTCTCACGGGCCGGGCTCCCCGGGGGAGCGGGCGGCCTGTGACTGCTCGGGTGGTGGCAGGGTCGAGGGCAAGGCTCAGCGCAGGTCGTAGACACGCTTATGCTTGCCCGTGCTGCGCTCGAGCGTGCCGGGTTCGACGATCAGCACGCTGACGCTGGACCCGATCAGGTCCTTGATTCGGTGGATCAGCAGTGCCGAAGCGATGTCGGAGGCGACATCGCTGGCGTGCTCGTGCCGTTCGATTCGCACGGTGAGTTCATCCATCCGGTTCGGGCGGGTCAGCTCGATCACGAAGTGCGGGGAGAGGCTCGGGATGCTGAGCACGATCTCCTCGATCTGGGTCGGGAACAGGTTGACCCCCCGCAGGATGATCATGTCGTCGTTGCGGCCGGTGATCTTCTCCATCCGGCGCATCCCCGGGCGGGCGGAGCCGGGCAGCAGGCGGGTCAGGTCCCTGGTGCGGTAACGGATGACCGGAAATGCCTCCTTGGTCAGCGACGTGAACACGAGCTCACCCTGGGTGCCGTCAGGCAGCACGAGCCCGCTGTCACCGTCGATGATTTCGGGCAGGAAATTGTCCTCCCAGAGGTGCGGGCCGTCCTTCGTCTCTATGCACTCGTTGCCGACGCCAGGGCCCATCACCTCGCTGAGCCCGTAGATGTCGAGGGCGTCGAAGTCGAGGCGGTCCTCCAGCTCGAGCCGCATCTGGTTGGTCCACGGTTCCGCGCCGAGCACGCCGGCTTTGAGGCTGGACGAGCGGGGGTCCATGCCGGCCGCGGCCATGGCATCCGTGATCGTCAGGAGATAGCTAGGCGTGGACATGATGACATCGGGCTCGAAGTCCTGGATCATCTTGACCTGCTTGTTCGTCTGGCCGCCGGACATCGGGATCACGGTGGCGCCGAGCGCTTCGATTCCCGCGTGCGCACCGAGGCCGCCGGTGAACAGGCCGTAACCGTAGGCGTTGTGAACGCGCATTCCGGGGCGCACGCCCGAGGCGCGCAGGCTGCGGGCCACCAGGCCCGCCCATATCACCAAGTCGTTCTTCGTGTAGCCGACGACGGTCGGCAGCCCGGTGGTGCCGGAGGAGGTGTGGATGCGCGCGACCTGGTCCATCGGCACCGCGAACATGCCGAACGGGTAGGACACCCGCAGGTCGTCCTTGGTCGTGAACGGCAGGAGCGCCACATCGTCCAGAGAGCGGATGTCGTCCGGATGCACGCCGACCTCGTCGAACTTGCGGGTATAGAGAGGTACGTTCTGGTAGGCGAGGCGCACGGTCTTCTGCAGGCGTCGAAGCTGCAGGGCCTGCAGCTCGTCGCGGGACATCCGCTCTTCGGGGTCGAGTTCGTCCTGGGCGGGGGCGTGCAAGCGGGTCTTGGTCATCATTGACATGAGGCCTCCTGGTGAGGTGCGGATTAAAGCGTGGGTGCGGCAGGGGCAGGCAGGGGGAAGTTGGTGGTGCGGCTGCGCCCGCGGAACTCGGCGACCGGAACGCTGTGCTCATTGGTGACACGCACGTCGTAGAGGCCCGACCGCCCGCTCTTGGTGCGGAGCACGGCGGTCGCGGTGAGGGTCTGCCCGGCCGCCGTCGGCTTGAGGAAGGTGATGTCCGCGCCGGAGGCGAGTGTGACGTGGTGGTCGTCGTTGCAGGCGATCGCGAACGCGGTGTCGGCCAGGGCGAAGACGATCCCGCCGTGGGTCACGTCGAAGCCGTTCATCATGTCGTCGCGCACAAGCATGGAGACAACGGCGCGGCCCGGTTCAGAAGAACGCACCACCATGCCCAGTGCGGCGGAGGCCCGGTCGTTCTGCATCATGGCCCCATTGGAGGGCGGTAAAGCATCCGTCATGTGGTTCTCCTCATTGAGTTCCGCGGGCCGCAACGCATGGTTGCCGGGGTAGTAGGGAAACCATATACTAACTGAACGATCGGTTGGTAAAAGTTCGCCAAACCCAGGAGTCAACGATGACAATCCCGCCAGTTCCCTACGCTATCGCCCCGGAGAACGCCGCTACGGTGTCGGCCGAGGAGCAGCAGTTCAACGACCTGATTGCCGCCGATTCTCGAATCGAACCGCGCGATTGGATGCCGGACGGTTACCGTAAGACCCTCATTCGGCAGATCTCGCAGCACGCGCACTCCGAGATCATCGGCATGCAGCCGGAGGGCAACTGGATCACCCGGGCACCCAGCCTCAAGCGCAAGGCGATCCTGCTGGCCAAGGTGCAGGACGAGGCCGGCCACGGCCTCTATCTTTATTCCGCCGCGCAAACGCTCGGCATCAGCCGTGACCTGATGACCGACCAGCTCATCGCCGGCACGGCGCGCTACTCCTCGATCTTCAATTACCCAAGCCCGACCTGGGCCGACATGGGCTCCATCGGCTGGCTCGTCGACGGCGCCGCGATCTGCAACCAGGTGCCGCTCTGCCGGGCCTCCTATGGCCCCTACGGACGCGCTATGGTGCGCATCTGCAAGGAGGAGTCGTTTCACCAGCGGCAAGGCTTCGAGATTTTGCTGGAACTCATGAACGGCACTCCCGCCCAGCGCGAAATGGCCCAGGAGTCGGTCAACCGCTGGTACTGGCCGGCCCTGCAGATGTTCGGCCCACCCGACGACGACTCACCCAACTCGGCGCAGTCGATGGCGTGGAACATCAAGCGGTTCTCCAACGACGACTTGCGCCAACGGTTCGTCGGCATGCTCGTGCCGCAGGCCGAGGTGCTCGGTGTGACGCTGCCGGATCCTGACCTGCGCTGGAACGAAGAAAGGGGTGCCTACGACATGGGGGACATCGACTGGACCGAATTCCATGAAGTGCTCGCGGGCCGTGGCCCGGCGAATGCGAGGCGCCTTCAGCGACGCCGCGACGCGCACAACGGGGGTCAGTGGGTGCGGGAGGCCGCTGCAGCGTACGCCGCCAAGCAGGCCGTGAAGGCGGTCGCATAATGAGCGCTCCCGGCGCCTCCGAGAAGGAGATCTGGCCCCTCTGGGAGGTTTTCGTGCGCTCCAGCCGCGGAATCAGCCATACTCACGTGGGCTCCCTGCACGCCCCCGACGCCACCCTCGCGGTTCGCAACGCGCGTGACCTCTATACCCGCCGCAACGAGGGCGTCTCGATCTGGGTTGTGCCTGCCGACGCGATCACCACGAGCGACCCGGATGCGAAGGGCGCCTTCTTCGAATCGCCCGCCGGCAAGAACTATCGCCACGCCAGCTATTACACGAAGAGCGAAGGGGTGAAGCACCTGTGATTGATCACGGACAGGCAGATGTCGCCGCCGACCCCGACGCTCACGGGCACGTCGACGTCGACACGGTGCAGCTCTCCGCGGAACTGGTCGAGGCGGCATCCGTCGCCTCGCACGATATCGCGGAATACGCGCTCTGGCTCGGCGACGACTCACTCGTTCTGGCCCAGCACCTGGGCTGGTGGATCTCCCGCGCTCCGGAGCTGGAAGAGGACATAGCCCTCGGTAACATAGCCCTCGACCTGATCGGGCACGCCCGTTCCCTGCTGCACTACGCCGGGGCAGAGTCCGGTCGCACCGAAGACGACCTGGCCTACTGGCGGGACGAACCCGAATGGCGCTCCGCGCATCTGTTCGAGCAGCCCAACGGTGACTTCGCGCACACGATCGCCCGCCAGTTCATCGCCGCGCACTACCTGTTCGAGCTCTACAGTGCCCTGATGAACTCGACGGATGCGACGCTCGCCGCGATCGCGGCCAAGGCAGTGAAGGAGGTGGACTACCATCGTGACCACTCGATCCAGTGGGTGCTGCGCCTCGCGCAGGGCACCGAGGAATCGCGTCGGCGCATGATCACGGGCCTCTCCGACCTATGGCCGTTCCTGGAGGAACTCTTCGTCGACGAGCCGCTGATCGACCGACTGGAAGGCATCGCGGTGCGGCCGTCGTCGCTCCGCGCCTTGGTCGAAGCCGCCATGTCCCCCGTGCTCGCCGAAGCCGAGCTCGGGGTTCCCCGCGGCTTTATCTCTTCCGGGGGTGGTCGCCGTGGCGACCACTCCGAGAACCTTGGTCCGCTGCTCGCCGAGCTGCAGGTGCTGGCACGGGCGCACCCCGGAGCGACATGGTGACCGTGGCATCCGTTGCCCGGCCGCGTCCGAGCGACGCGGCCTCCCAGCAGGCCTGGGACATCGCCGCCCTGGTCTGCGACCCGGAGGTGCCCGTGCTCACGATCGAGGACCTGGGTGTGCTGCGCTCGGTCGCCGTCACGGCCGACGGAACCCACGCCATCCTCACGCCGACCTACAGCGGATGTCCCGCCATGGAGGCCATGCGCGACGATGTCATGGCGGCCCTCACCGGTGCGGGCTACCGCAACGTCACCGTCGAGCTTGTGCTCGCGCCGGCCTGGACCACCGACTGGATGAGTGAGGAGGGCAGGGCGAAGCTCGTCAGCTACGGCATCGCCGCCCCGACCGGCCACTCGGGCGTGCGCCCCACCGGCACCGTCCGCCTCCAGCTCGCGGTCAAATGCCCGCGCTGCTCCTCACTGAACACGCGGGAACTCGCCCGCTTCGGTTCGACGTCATGCAAGGCGCTCTACGAGTGCCGGGACTGCCTCGAGCCGTTCGACTACTTCAAGGTGTTGTAACCATGGCCGCACTCAATCTGGGCAGTACCGATTCAGCCCTTCTGGACCCCTCAGCCGAGGCCACCGCAGCCACCGCCGACCTCACCGCCGACCTCACCGCCGGGTCCACGAAGCGCCGCGCCCGGTTCCACACGCTCACCGTCGGCGATGTGCGCCAGCTCACGCAGGACAGCGTCGAGGTGACCTTCCTGGTTCCCGACGAGCTGCACGGGGAGTTCGACTACGACCCCGGGCAGCACCTGGCAGTGCGCGCCACGATCGACGGCCGGGAGCTGCGCCGCAGCTACTCCATTTGCCGCCCCCGCACGGTCGGCTCGGTCAGCGTCGCCATCAAGCGCGACCTCGGCGGTGTCTTCTCCAGCTGGGCGAACACCGTGCTGCGCGTGGGTGACCGTCTCGACGTGATGAGCCCGCAGGGCACCTTCACCACGGCCCTGGAGACCCTCGACGACACGCATATCGTCGGCATCGCGGCGGGCAGCGGCATTACGCCGCTGATGTCCCTCGCGCACACCGTGCTCGAACGCTCGGAGACCTCCCGTTTCACACTCGTCTACACGAACCGCACCGCGCTCGACGTGATGTTCCTCGACGAGCTAGCCGACCTCAAGGACAGGTACCCGGCCCGGTTGGCACTGCACCACGTCCTCTCCCGCCAGTCCCGCTCCTCGGCCCTCCTTTCCGGCCGGATCGACGAGGAAAAGCTACGCCTGATGCTGGCCAGCATCATCCGCCCCGCCGCCGTCGACGAATGGTTCCTCTGCGGACCGTTCGAGTTGGTGCAGCTGTGCCGGGACACGCTGGAGAGCGTGCAGGTCGACCCGCGTCACATCCGGTTCGAGCTGTTCACCACAGGCGAACCGACGCACGCCGCCGGCGACACCGGTCGGCCCGTCGTCGTCGGAATCGGCGACAAGACCTTCGAGATCGAGTTCACCCTCGACGGCGAGAGCGCCACGGTGACCACGCCGGTCAATGCGAAGGAGAGCATCCTGAATGCCGCCCTGCGCGTGCGCCCGGACGTGCCGTTCGCCTGCGCCGGGGGAGTGTGCGGAACCTGCCGCGCCAAGCTTGTGAGCGGAGACGTCACGATGACCGAGAACTACGCCCTGGAGCCTGACGAGATCGCGCGCGGCTACGTGCTCACCTGCCAGTCCCACCCCACGACTGACCGGGTCGTCGTGGACTACGACGTGTAGCGCCGAATGCACCGACAAATCCGTCGAATAGGTATGGCGCGCGAGCGCAGAAAGCGGTTCCCGTGATCGAGCTGACCATTCAGGGCGACGTTGCCCACGTCGTCCTGAACGCCCCCGACAGGCTGAACGCGTTCGATGAGGCGGCTCTGGCCGAGCTCGATGCCGCCTACGAGACCGCGGAGGCGGCCGGCGTGCGCGCCCTCGTGTTGCGTGGCGAGGGCCGTGCGTTCTGCGCGGGCCGGGACATTTCGGGCGTCGACCCGCGCGACGACGATGTGATGGGTTTCCTGGGGGGACTCGTCACACCGTTACTGCAGCGCATGAGCGCCTTCCCGGCCCCCACCTTCGCAGCCGCGCACGGGGCGTGCCTGGGCGTGGGCCTCGGCCTGCTGATCGCCACGGATGTCGTCTACGTCGCCGACACCGCGAAGATCGGTTCGCCGTTCGCGAACCTCGGTGCCACGCTCGATTCCGGCGGTCATGCCCTGTTCGTCGAACGGCTCGGCGCGCACCGCACCCTCGACCTGATCTACTCCGGACGGCTCATGTCGGGCGCGGAGGCAGTGGCGTCCGGCCTGTTCAGCCAGGTCTTCCCGGCCGATGAGGTGATGGATGTGACCGTGCAGGCCGCCGAGCGGGCGGCGCATGGGGCGACCCAGGCGTTCCTCGCCAGTAAGGAGCTCGTGCGCGCTCTCCGTGACGACCGGCTCGGCCTCTGGCAGAGCGTCGCCGCCGAGAACCGGGCCCAGGCGGCCCTCTGCGACAGCAGTGACTACCGTGAGGGCTTCGCCGCTTTCCAGCAGAAGCGCAAGCCCACCTTCACCGGCCGCGACTGACCTGTCCCGTCCCCTCCACTCCCGTCCCTTGTCCGCACCGGCGCGTGTTGTGGCTAACTCCTGAGATCCGTCCGGCCGGGCCGGACATCCGCACCGGTTCCGCACTGGTCTGCGGTGGCCGGGTAACATCGGCAACGGATGTCCTGAGTTGGCCACGCGCGCGGGCTCGGCCAGGGCTGACCCACGGAGGACTCGGGAGAACCCCAATCTCCGTCACATTCGCTCGGGAAGCGAAAGTCATCCTTTGCTGGCAGCGACGGATCGGATCCCGCGCGGGTGCTGCGCCGCTGCGCTGGTGGCACGCCACGCGCGAAACGGCGCAGCACCCGCGCGCCGCGCCCGGTGCGGGAACGGATGCCGCGCACAAGCCGAAAGGAGGGGCGGGCACCCAGGTGCGCGCCCCTCCTTCGCGTGCGTTGCCGCCGCGCCGCGCCCCGTTACACGGTCGCGCCGCCCAGGTACGCGTTGTGCACCTCGGGCAGCTCGACGAGTTCGGCCGGGGTCCCCGTGAGCGCCACGCGCCCCCGGTGCATGACTACGGCGCGGTGCGCGATCTTGAACGACGCGCGCACGTTCTGTTCCACCAGCAGCACGGCGAGCTGCTTCTCGACGCAGAGCCGGGAGAGCACCTCCATGATCTCGGCAACCACCTTCGGCGCCAGGCCGATGGACGGCTCATCCAGCATGATCGCCGTCGGGTCCGCCATCAGGCCTCGCCCGATGGCCACCATCTGCTGCTCGCCGCCCGAGAGCGTGCCGGCGGCCTGGCCCATCCGGGTGCGCAGCCGGGGGAACAGGTCGAGGATCGATTCCACGTCGCCGTGGCCGTTCTTCGTCCAGGCGCCCAGCATGAGGTTGTCGCGCACCGACAGGGACGGAAAGCACAGCCGGTTCTCGGGCACATGGGTCAGGCCAAAACCGGCCATCTTCTCCGCGGGCTTCGCGGTGATCGTGCGCCCTTCGAGGGTTACGCTGCCCGCGGTGGGCCGGATCAGGCCGCTGACGGCACGGAGCAGAGTTGTCTTCCCGGCACCGTTCGACCCCACAACGGCGACTATTTCCCCGCGGGCCACTTCGAAGCTGACCTCGTGAAGCACTGCGAGCTTGCCATAGCCGGCGTCCAGACCGGAAACGATCAGGGTCATGCGTGTTCCTCCAACTCGGTCAGTTCGGCTTCGGCCTCGTCGAGGTCCGTGCCCAGGTAGGCCACGACCACGGCCGGATCGTTGCGCACCGAGTCCGGGTCCCCGTGCGCGATGAGCACACCGTCGTCGAGCACCGCGACCTGGTCGGCGAGGGACATGACCTGCGCCACATCGTGCTCGACGAGCACGATGGTGAGCCCGGCGGCCCGCAGTCGACGCAGCAGCTCGGCCATCACCTCGCGCTCCGTGCTGGAGAGGCCGGCCATCGGCTCGTCGAGCAGGAGCAGGGCCGGCTCGGCGGCCAGGGCCCGGCAGACCTCCATGATGCGCTGCTTGCCGAAGGAGAGGTCCGAGGCAGAGTCGTCTGCGGCATCGGTGAGCCTCATCGATTGCAGGATCTCGTAGGCCGCCGCGTGGTGGGCGCTCTGCTCACCCGATTGCAGCCCCAGCATTCCGCGGAGCACGCCCGCCCTGCCCTTGCGGTACCGGCCCATGTAGACGTTGCCCACGACATCCGTCGAGGTGAACACCTGCAGGTTCTGGAACGTGCGGGTCAGCCCGTGCGCGGCGGCGACGTGCGGCTTCCGGCCGGAGATGACCTGCCCGAGGAAGGTGACGGTTCCCTTGCTTGGGGTCAGCGCCCCGGAGATCATGTTGAAGCAGGTCGTCTTGCCGGCGCCGTTGGGCCCGATCAGACCCAGGATGCTGCCGGCCGGCACCGTGAGGCTGACGTCGTCGACGGCGACGACGCCGCCGTACCGCTTCGTCAGTCCCGAAATCACCAGGATGGGCTCGCCGGCCGCGACCGGGGTGCTCACCGCCGGAAGCTGCGGGATGGTCGTATCCTCTGCTGCGGAGTGAGCGTGGGCGTCGCCGGGCGGGCGTTTGCCAGCCAGCGGCAGCTTCCGCCACAGCGTGGTCGCCGCCTGGTGGAGGCCGCCGGGGAGCAGAAGGATCACCAGAATCAGCACGATGCCGTAGCCGAGCAGCTGCACCTCGCCGCTGGCGCCGGGGAAGATGGCCGGGATGACGTCGCGCATGCCCTCGCCTAGGAACTGCACCAGGAACGCGCCCGCAACGGCGCCCCAGACGGATCCGAGACCGCCGATGACGACCATCAGCAGGATCGAGACCGACAGGTGGAATTCGGCGGTGGTCGGGCTCACGATTGCGACCTGGTAGGCGTAGAACACGCCGCCCAGTCCCGCGAACCCGGCGGAGAGCACGAAGACCTTCAGTCGCAGCGCATAGGTGTTCACGCCGAGGCTCTCCGCGGCCAGTTCGGAGTCGTTGACCGCCGAGAGGGCGCGGCCGGCGCGGCTGCGGGTCAGGTTCAGGGCCAGGATCAGCCCGATCACCACGAACGGCGTGACGAACCAGAGGAAGAACCCACTGTTGTCGATCGGGATCCCGAAGACCGAGGGCCTCGAGATGCCGTAGATGCCAGTGGTGCGTCCAGTGACGTCCCATTCACGCACGCCGATCATCACGATGAAGCCGAGCCCCAGTGTCGCCAGCGCGAGGTAGTGCCCGCGCAAGCGCATCAGGGGAAGGCCAACGAGAAGGGCTACCAGCATGGCGGCGAGCACTCCGATGGTGGCGGCGACCGGGCCGGGCAGATCGAGCTTGGTCAGCATGATCGCGTGGGTGTACGCACCGATCGCGAAGAACGCGGCCTGCCCCAGGCTGACCTGTCCGGCCAGGCCCATCAGCAGGTTGAGCCCGATGGCCGGCAGGGCGAAGATCATCGCGAAGACGACGATGTTCATGACCGAGGAATTGGCCGTGAAGGGAACCACGATCATCAGCGCGACGAGCACGCCGCAGCCGATCAGCGTGCTCTTGTTGTTTGTCCAGAAACGCGCACGGCGAGAGCTCATCCCGGCGGGGGCTGGTGTGGTCACATGTGTCATTTCGCTACACCCTTACCGCTGTGGGCTTGAGAACGAGGCCTTGAGGACGCACGACGAGCACAAGAATGAGGATAAGGAAGGCGGCGCCGTCCCTCAGGCCCGACGAGACGTAGCCGGCCACATAGGCCTCGATCATGCCGAGCAGGAGGGCTCCGACGATCGCGGCACGGAAGGAGACGAAGCCGCCCAGGACGGCGGCGACGAAGCCCTTGAGGCCGAGCAGCACGCCGCCCGACCAGAGCGAGAGGTAGATCGGGGAGGCCACCACGCCGGCGACACCCCCGACGAAACCCGCGATCGCAAAGGCCAGCACGGATGCCGCAATGGGGGAGATGCCCACGATTCGCGCCGCAACGGGCTGCTCCGCGCAGGCCCGCAACGCCTTGCCCCAGCGGGATTTCTCGTAGAAGAGCACGATTCCTCCACCGACCACGACGAGGGCACCGAGCATCCAGAATTCCTGAGAACGGATGCTCACCCCACCGATCAGGACGTTGGTCCCGGGGAACAGGGGCACGCCCTTGGCCTCGGGCCCCCAGACCAGCAGCATGATCGCCTGCAGCAGGGTCGATACTCCGAGGGTCAGGATGATCGAGAGGAGCGGAGTCAGCTTTTTCACTCGCGCGATGATCACGCGTTCCATCGCGACGGCCACGACGGTCACCGTGAGGATGGCAACAAGCACCGCGAGGAGGAGCGGCATGCCGGACGCGGTAAGCCAGGCGCTGCCCAGGCCCGCCAGCATCGCGAACTCGCCCTGGGCGATATTGATGACATGGCGCACGGTGTAGACGGCGATCAGGCCGACGGCGAGCAGGGCGTACACAGATCCCTGTGAAAGCCCTGCCACCGTCAGCTGCAGGAAATCAGTGAGCACAATCAGTCCTTGAGAAGGTTCCAGCGACCATCCTCGGCCTCAGCCAGGATGAGGGCGGAGGCGTCGAGGCCGGAATGGTTCTTCGCGGTCATCGTGAAGACTCCGGAGATCCCGGTCCACTCCGCGCTCTCGAGTTCGTCGCGCAGGGCGACGGCATCGGTTCCGGCGGCGTCGATTGCGTTGACGGCGATGTGCCAGGCGTCGAAGGCGTGGCCGGCGAAACCGGACGGCTGCTCGCCGTAGGCCTCGTTGTAGTCGGCCTTGAACTGCTCGATGACCTTGCGCTGGGTGTTGTCGGCAGCGAGTTGGTCGGCGACGAGCAGCCGGCCCATCGGCGCAATGACGCCGTTGGCAGAGTCGCCGGCCGCGTCGAAGAAAGCCTGGTTGGAGATGCCGTGCGAGTGGTACACCGGCTTGTTCACGGCGAGTTGCACGTAGGCCTTCTGGGCCAGACCGGCCGAGGGGTTGATGCCCCAGATGATGACGGCGTCGGCGTCGGAACCGCGCACGTTGGTCATCTGCGGGGTGAAGTCGGTGGCGCTCGGCTCAAAGGCCTCCGTCATCACGAGGGTGATGCCGCGCTCGGCGCCGAGCTTGGTGATGTAGTCGGCGACGCCTTCGCCGAATCCGGTCGCGTCCCGCACGAGGGCCAGCTTGGTGTAGCCCTTGGCTTCGGCGTCGTCGAGGATGCGCTCGAGCACCACCACGTCGTTCTGCGCGGTCTTGAAGACCCACTCCGAGCCCTCGACGATGGCCACGTTGGCCGCGACGGAGATCATCGGGATCTTCGCGGCTTCCGCGATGGGGCGCATGGCCAGACTGGGTCCGGTGCGGGACGCGCCGATGATGAGGTCGACCTGGTCACTCTCGATCAGCTTGCTGGTGGCCTTTGCCGCACCGTCTTCGGTGGACTGGTTGTCGATGATGGTGAGCTCCACGTCGCGGCCGCCGATGCCGCCGCCGTCGTTGAGCTGTTTGGCCAGCATGGTGAGCGTGTTCTGCTCCGGAACGCCGAGGCTGGCGCCCACTCCGGTGACGTCGAGGACCGCACCGATCTTGATCGGGCCTGCCTCCGCGGCAGGGTCGGCCTCGGCCGTTCCTCCTAGGTTCGAGGTGCTGCATCCGGCCAGCGCGAGGGCTGTGACCACGGCAATCGGCGCGATGAAACGCAGACGAGACTTCTTCATTGGAATCTCCTTCAGAGGAACAGATAATTAGTGACCGACCAGTCGTTCACTAATTCAGGTGTGGGCCTGACAGTACCGTGGCACCGATGCGCGCGGCAAGACCATCGGGACGGCCTTACGTAACGAGTGGGTGACGGTGGCGGCCGTGAACGGATGCGCGCCGTCGGTCGACCTGTCAGGCCAGGGCGAGCATTCCGGCCGCGGCGAGGGCGAGCGCGAGGCCCAGCCACTGAACCGGCGCGATCCGTTCCCGAAGCACCACGGCGGCCAGCAGGATCGTCCCGGCCGGGTACATCGCCGTGAGCACGCTCATCACGCTCAGTTCTCCGGCGCGCATGCCGAGCAGCAAGAGCACGTTTGCCACGACGTCAACCACACCGCAGGCCACGGCCAGGCGGAGCCCGATGGCGAGCGTCGAGCGGCGGTGCGCGCCGGCATCCGTGGCCGAAGGCGACGCCTGCATCGTCGGCCCGGCCGCCACCACGGCCCGGCGCCGTCGCAGAGTGGCGAGCGCGAGAACTCCGACGACGGAGAACATGATGCTCGCGTTCACGGCGCGGTTCATCACGAGGGGAACGAGCCCGCTGTCCTCCGGGGTGAGGTCGATCATCACCATGAACGCGCCGATCATCGCGCCGGAACCGAGGGCCATCATCACGCCGAGCAGACTTGGGCGCACGGCGCCGCGTTCGGGCACGAATCCCACGAGCACGACGGCCAACAGGGCGAGGCCGAGCGCCCAATAGCCGATCGGGGCCAGCCGGTCGCCTCCGGCCAGGCCCACCGTCATCGGCACCACCGCCGACACCACGGCCGTGAGGGGCGAGAGGATGCTCATCGGCCCGATCGCAAGGCAGGCGTACAGCAGCGAGATGGCGATGGCGCCGCTGATCCCCGACAATGCGCCCCAGAGCACGGCCGATTGCGACCAGGTCCCCGCCACGAACGGGAGGGCCAGCAGCAGGGCCACGAGCCCGGAGGCCGCGGCCACCGCCGTCACGAGCAGCGAACTCAGGCGCTTCGCAGCGAGCCCCCCGAGGAAGTCGGCGCTGCCGAAGATGAGTGCGCCGGTGAGGCCGAGGACCGCGGGAAGCATAGAACCCGAGCCTAGCGAGTGGCCGGTATCCTGAAAACCACGACTTTTCGCGGAGGAGGGGACCGTGAGCTCGCGCTGGGCGCGCTTCCCGCGTGGGTGCGCCGGGTCGGCCACGTCCGCCATCGGCGTCGGCGTTCCCGAGCCCATCTGAGCGTCACGCCCCCTCTCGAGCACCCGGCACCGGCCATCACGGTGACCGTGGCCTCCGCCGCGGGCACGGCCGTGTCGGAGGCCGCAGGTAGAGTTACCGGGTGAGTTGGAACGCCGAAATACCGTGGGACCCTGACGAGATCGAGCCACCTGACGAGTTCGACGCCCCGCCACCGCCCGACGGCTATGCCGGCGGAGCCATGGCGTGGGAGCCCGCGGCAGGCGAGGCCGGCCGCGCCGGTGCCTCCGCTCTGCGCACGCCCGTGGCCCCGGCCCGCCGTGCCACCGCCAAGTTCGCCACCGCCGCAGAGGCCCTGCGCACGGTCTTCGGCTACGAATCCTTCCGCGGCGAACAGGCCGCCATCATCGACCAGGTCATCGGCGGCAACGACGCGGTCGTGCTGATGCCCACCGGCGGCGGCAAGAGCCTCTGCTACCAGATCCCCTCGCTCGTGCGGGAGGGCACCGGCATCGTCATCTCGCCTCTGATCGCCCTCATGCAAGACCAGGTCGACGCGCTCACCGCAGTGGGCGTGCGCGCCGCGTTCCTCAACTCCAGTCAGGACTCCGCCGCCCGCGGCCAGGTCGAGCGCGACTACCTCGCCGGCAACCTCGACCTGCTCTACGTGGCTCCCGAACGGCTCTCCAACGAGGCCACCAAGCGCTTCCTCGACCGGGGCACCATCGCCCTGTTCGCCATCGACGAGGCCCACTGCGTGTCGCAGTGGGGGCACGACTTCCGGCCCGACTACCTGGCCCTGTCCGAGTTGGCCGACCGCTGGCCCGACGTGCCCCGCATCGCCCTCACCGCCACGGCCACCGACGCCACCCACAAAGAGATCACCACCCGCCTGCAGATGGGTGACGCCCGGCACTTCGTCGCCAGCTTCGACCGGCCCAACATTCAGTACCGCATCGTCGGCAAGGCCGAGCCGCGCAAGCAGCTGCTGGCCTTCATCACGGCGGAGCACCCCACGGATGCCGGCATCGTCTACGCCCTCAGCCGGAAGACCGTCGAGGCGACCGCCGACTTCCTGCGCCAGAACGGGCTGAACGCGCTTCCCTACCACGCGGGCCTCGACCAAGGCCTGCGCGCCCGCACGCAGTCCCGGTTCCTCCGCGAGGAGGGCGTCATCATCGTCGCCACGATCGCGTTCGGCATGGGCATCGACAAACCGGATGTCCGCTTCGTCGCCCACATCGACCTGCCCAAGTCCGTCGAAGGCTACTACCAGGAGACCGGCCGTGCCGGCCGCGACGGTCTGCCCTCTACAGGCTGGCTCACCTACGGTCTCCAAGACGTCGTACAGCAACGCCGAATGATCGACGAGTCGCCCGGTGACCTAAGCCACCGGCGCAAGCTCTCCGCCCACCTCGACGCCATGCTCGCGCTCTGCGAGACCGTCAGCTGCCGCCGGGTGAACCTGCTGCGCTACTTCGGCCAGGCAAGCGAGCCCTGCGGTAACTGCGACACCTGCCTCGAGCCGCCCGTCGGCTGGGACGGCACCGTCCCTGCCCAGAAACTCCTCTCCACCGTGGTGCGCCTGCTGCGCGAGCGCAACCAACGGTTCGGCGCCGGCCAGCTCGTCGACATCCTGCGCGGCAAGGTCACCCCGCGCACCACCCAGCACGGCCACGACCAGTTGGCCACCTGGGGCATCGGCGCCGACCTCAGCGACCAGCAGTGGCGGGGCGTCGTGCGGCAGCTGCTGGCCCAGGGCTTCCTGGCCACCTCCGGTGAATACGGCACCCTGGTGCTGACGGATGCCGCCGCGGAGGTTCTCGCAGGCCGCCGCACCGTCGAGCTTCGCACCGAACCCGAACGAGCCGCCCGTCCCGCTGTCGGAGCCCGCAAGAGCGCCGCGAAGGCCGCGGCGGCCGATCTCAGTCCCGAGCAGGAGACGCTGTTCGAGGCCCTCCGGGTCTGGCGGTCGGCCCAGTCGAAGGAACAGGGCGTGCCGGCGTACATCATCTTCGGAGACGCGACCCTGCTGGCGATCGCCGCCACGAAGCCGGCCACCCTGGCCGACCTTGACGGTATCTCCGGCGTCGGTGCCAAGAAGCTCGACGCCTACGGCTCCGCCCTGCTCGAGGTCGTCGCCGCTGGAACCTGACCCACGCCCGGTGCGGGACGGGGTAGACGTGCGCGGGACCAGATAGAACTAAGTCATGGACTGGACCGAGTACTTCGACACGCAGGCCGGCCGTCGCCCACGTTCAGTGCTGCTGCGGTCCCTCGACCTGCGGGCCGGCACGTCTTTCGACCTCGCCGCTGCGGTGCCAGGGGCCTCTGACCCTGACCCCGGCGGCCCGACTCCCACGCCTGCCTCCCCGCCCGGCACGGCTGTCGACCTCGGCTGCGGCGAGGGCACCGAGACCCGGCATCTGCTCGCGGCCGGCTGGACCGTGCACGCGTTCGACGCCGATCCGGGTTCCGAGTTCCGCGTCAGGCAGGGCCTCGGGCGGGCCGATCAGGCCCGCCTGACCTTCCACCGGTTCCGCTTCGAGGATCTCCCCGAACTGCCCGCAGCGGACCTCGTCTATGCGGGGTTCTCGCTGCCCTTCTGTGACCCGGCGGTCTTTCCCGAACTCTGGGACGGCATCCGTAAATCATTGAATCCCGGTGCCTGGTTCGCCGGGGAGTTCTTCGGCCCCCACGACGACTGGGCCGGCCGCGCAGACATGAACTTTCACGACCGTGGCCAGGTCGCCGCGCTCTTGGCCGGTCTGCACGTCGTCAGCCTGGTCGAAGAGGACCGTCCCGGACAGTCCGCGTTCGGGCCCCGCCACTGGCACCTCTTTCACGTGATCGCCCGCACCCCCGACGCCCCTGCCTAACCAATTCGACGGAGATCTGGAGTTGAAACCACGCTTTGGGTCTATTTAGAGGGCTTCTCTGGCAAAATCTCCGTCGAATTCGTTCGGGGCGGCGCTCCGGCTTCGGCGGTGCTCCGGCACCGGCGGTGCCCGTTTGTGGGTAACGGTACCGCCGGACGCGCTACCGCTGTGGAATCCTACAAGGCGGATGCCGGGCGACGCATGCTTTGTTGTAGGCCCGTCACGCACTATTTCTCCACCCCGGAAGTGCCCCCTAGCGTGTAAGAAAATTTCGAGTTCGCGCGAAGACGAAGGACCAATGATGGTTGACACTGCCCAGCGCTCCAACAGCAAGAAACCTGCCAGCACCCCAGGCAGGACCTCCGCCAAGAAGAACACGACCTCCGCCGTCACGGCTCCCGTGGCGCCCGGCGTCGACACCGGCCCGGTTATGCTCGCCGGCCAAGCCGGCGCCCCCCGGGTGAACACTGAATCGCTGGGCCGCCAGCTGCTCGGTACCTGGGCCGATGTGCGTCTGCGCGCCCGAGAGCTCACGGCCCGGCCCGAACTGCAGCGCATCGAGGGCCAGTCCATGGCCGAGCATCGCGAGCGTGTGCTCGGCCAGCTGCGCATCCTTGCCGAGAACGGGCACGTGCACCGTGCGTTCCCGGAGGAACTCGGCGGCGCCGACGATCACGGTGGAAACATCGCCGGGTTCGAGGAACTCGTCACGGCCGACCCAAGCCTGCAGATCAAGGCGGGCGTGCAGTGGGGCCTGTTCGGCGCGGCCGTGCTGCACCTCGGCACCAAGAAGCACCACGACGCCTACCTGCCCGGCATCATGACCATGCAGGTCCCCGGCGTCTTCGCGATGACCGAGACGGGCCACGGTTCGGATGTCGCGGCCATCGGCACGACGGCGACGTACGACCCGGCCACGGCGGAATTCGTCATAGACACCCCGTTCCGCGCGGCGTGGAAGGACTATCTCGGCAACGCCGCGAAAGATGGCATCGCCGCTGTGCTCTTCGCCCAGCTGATCACCGCGGGCGTCAACCACGGTGTGCACGCCTTCTGGCTGCCGATCCGTGACGAGTCCGGGGCGTTCCTGCCCGGGATCGGCGGCGAGGACGACGGCCTCAAGGGCGGGCTGAACGGCATCGACAACGGCCGGCTCCACTTCGACGGGGTGCGCATCCCGCGCGAGAATCTGCTGAACCGCTACGGCGACGTCGCCGAGGACGGCACCTACGCCAGCCCGATCTCCAGCCCCGGCCGCCGCTTCTTCACCATGCTCGGCACCCTCGTGCAGGGTCGCGTTTCGCTCGACGGCGCCGCCACCCAGGCATCCGCGATGGCCCTCACGATCGCGATCACCTACGGCAGCCAGCGCCGCCAGTTCAACGCCGGCAGCGATACCGACGAGGAGGTCATCCTCGACTACCAGCGCCACCAGCGCAGGCTGCTTCCGCGCCTGGCCACGACCTACGCGCATACGTTCGCGCACGACGAATTCCTGGTCAAGTTCGATCAGGTCTTCAGCGGGCAGGCGAACACGGATGCCGACCGGCAAGACCTCGAAACTCTCGCCGCCGCCCTCAAGCCCCTCTCCACCTGGCACGCGCTCGACACCCTGCAGGAGGCCCGCGAGGCCTGCGGAGGCGCCGGATTCCTGGCCGAAAACCGTCTGGTGGGCCTCCGCGCCGACCTGGACGTCTTCGCAACCTTCGAGGGAGACAACAACGTGCTGCTCCAGCTCGTAGCCAAGCGACTGCTCACCGACTACAGCCGCAAGTTCGCCGCGGCCGGCCCGGGCGTGCTCGCCCGCTATGTCGTGCAGCAGGCCGCCGGCCGCGCCTACCACGGTACGGGGCTCCGCACCCTGGGTCAGGCGGTCGCCGACTTCGGATCCACCGCGCGGTCCGTCGGACACCTCCGCGACACTGAGGTGCAACGTGAGCTGCTCACCGACCGGGTCGAGACGATGATCGCCGAGATCGCCGGCAAGCTCCGTTCGGCGGGCAAGCTGGGGCCGAAGGATGCCGCGGCTCTCTTCAACGCCAACCAGGACCAGCTGATCGAGGCGGCCCGCTCCCACGGCGAGCTGTTGCAGTGGGAGGCGTTCACCCGGGCGGTCGAGACCACGCCGGATGCCGGCACGAAGCAGGTCCTGACCTGGCTGCGCGACCTGTTCGGCCTGGGGCTTCTGGAGAAGCACCTCGCCTGGTACCTGATCCACGGACGCCTATCGGCTCAGCGCGCGCAGTCGGTCACGGCGTACATCGACCGCATCCTCACCCGGCTCCGCCCGCACGCGCTCGACCTGGTCGACGCCTTCGGCTACAGCCCGGACCACCTGCGGTCGTCGATCGCCAGCGGTGCCGAGCTGGAACGCCAGAACGAGGCCAGGGACTACTACGCTGCCCAGCGGGCCGACGGCACCGCCCCGCGTGCCGAGAAGGCCCCGGCCAGAAAGTAACCTCTCCCGGTCGAGAATGTCCGTCCCCTGGGTCACTCTCGACCGGAACGGTCACCCTCGTCGTGAACCCGCGGTCCGCTCCGATTCCGCGCGGCCACACCCGGCGAATAGGCTCGGGGGTATGCGCACCTTCTATCCCGAGATCGAACCCTACGAAACCGGACTACTCGACGTCGGTGACGGGCACACCATGTACTGGGAGGCATCCGGCAACCCCGAAGGAAAGCCGGCGGTCTATCTGCATGGAGGACCGGGCGGTGGGTCGAGCCCCAACCAGCGCCGCGTCTTCGACCCGGAGAAGTACCGCATCATCCTCTTCGACCAGCGTGGCTGCGGCCAGAGCACGCCGCACGCGAGCGCGGCCGACGCCGATCTTCGCACCAACACCACCTGGCACCTCGTGGCCGACCTCGAGAAGCTCCGCGAGCACCTCGGTATCGATCGCTGGCTGGTCTGCGGCGGCTCGTGGGGCAGCACCCTCAGCCTCGCCTACGCCGAGAGGCACCCAAACCGGGTCACCGAGCTCGTGCTGCGCGGCATCTTCACGCTGCGGCCGATGGAGCTCGACTGGTTCTACGAGGGCGGCGCCGCGGCGATCTACCCGGACCTCTGGGAGAGCTTCATCGCCCCGGTCCCGGTCGAGGAGCGGGGCCACCTGATCAAGGCCTACGGGCGCCTGCTGCACGACCCCGACCAGTATGTGCGCGAGCGGGCGGGTGTCGCCTGGTCCACCTGGGAATCCTCGACCATCACGCTCCTGCAGCAGCCCGACACCATCGCGCGCTTCACCGAACCGGCGTTCGCGGTGGCTTTTGCCCGGATCGAAAACCACTACTTCTCCAACAAGGGCTGGTTCGAGCCGAATCAGCTCATCCGCGATGCGGAGCGCCTGAAGGACATTCCCGGCGTCATCGTGCAGGGCCGCTACGACATGTGCACCCCGGCATTCACCGCCTGGGACCTGCACCAGAACTGGCCGGAAGCCGATTTCAAACTTATTCCGGATGCCGGCCACTCCTTCGATGAGCCGGGGAATCTGGATGCCATCATCGAGGCCACAGACCGCTTCGCCGGCTGAAACGCGCGACGGGCCCAGTATGCACCGGCCGGGGCTGTCCTCGACAAGGCCACGAATGTGCTGGCACTCCAACGAGACGATTCTCACCGGAGGACCATCCAGGGCGCGTGCAACTCTCGCGATGTTTGATTCTGCGCTTTCGTTCGATAGCATTCGAGTATTGCTCAGGTGACCCCTCTTTGGGGGGTCGCATCCTTTCGCGCTTCTCATCGCGCACAATCCCGAGATGTTGTATGTCTGCTCCCTATTCACACGAAAATTCCCCCAACCGACACACCAATGACAGTCCAGGTCCTGCCAGGCCATGGAGGTGGACAGCCGTCCTTGCGGCGGCGGCACTGGCCCTGTCGGCTTTCATCCCGATTCCCGCGTCAGCGGCAACCTCTACGGCGACTGGAACCGGTACCCCGATCGCGGTGAAAGCGACAGAGGCGACCTGGACCACGATCCGCCAGCCCAACACACCCCAGAACACCACTCCCTACGTGAACGCCACATCGTCGGCTGACAAGACCTTCCTCAAATTCGACACCGCACAATACGCGGGCATGAGCATCGTGTCGGCAACTCTGGACCTGAAAGTTGCCAGTACCACGTCGACTGCGCCCGGAGTTCAGGTCTTCCCGGCTTCCTCCGCCTGGAGTGCATCATCTCTGACTGATTCGAATCGCCCCGTCCACAACAACGTGGAGCTGAGTGGCGCGGCGGTTCAGGCAGTATCCGGAAGGTCCATTTCTGTTCCGCTCTCGGGTCTGACTGACACGGCGCTGTCCGGCTCGACGTCCTTTGAGCTGCGCTACGCCCAGAAATACGTCAGCACCTCGTTCGCCGGCAGGGGAGAGTCGCTCCCCACGTTGCGGCTCGTTCTGGCGCCTTCGATATCGGTGCCCGAGCCGGTTGTCGGATCCGACAAACTGTCATTCGCGGTGCCCGGGTCGAATACCAGCAGCAAGAAGGTGTTTGCACACTACTTTCCCCCGTACCCCATCTCAATCGAGAACAAGGTGCCCTCGTCGGACTACTACGCAAACAACTACCTCACCACCCGGGGTGAGGGAGGAATCCACGCCAACTATGGCGGGTTGTTGCGCGACCGTCCGGAGGGGCGCGCTCCACTTTCGGGTGACTGGAAACTCACTGACATGAAGAAGGAAGTCACCGACGCAGCCGACGCCGGCATCGACGGCTTCACCGTCGACATCATGAGTTTGTCCGGTCTCAACTGGGAGCGAACGCTCGATTTGATGCAGGGCGCGGAGCAGTCCGGCAGAAACTTCACTATCGTCCCGAACCTGGATATGACCGCCAGCGCCGGCAAGGCAGGCATTCCGACCATCGCGGCCAAGCTTGCCGAGCTGTACAAGTCGCCGGCCGCCTATCGGCTCAGCACCGGCGAGATGGTTCTCTCCTCCTTCGCCGCGGAGCGTCAGAACGCGGCTTGGTGGGGCCAGCTGAAATCGACTCTGGAATCGCAGTATGGAATCAAGACGGCGCTCATCGCGGTGTTCCTCGATGCCAATGACGCGAACCTGAAGAGTTTCGCACCGATCAGTTATGCCCTGAGCAACTGGGGGACCCGCACACCGGTCACCATCGCGAACGGTCCAGACTACGCAGCCAAGGCACAGGCGCTCGGCGTGAAATGGATGTCTCCTGTTGCCGTCCAGGACGTGCGCCCGCGGAGCTACCTCTACGACGAAGCCGGCAACACTGAAACCCTCAAGGCTTCCTGGAATCGTGCCTTGAAGAATGGTTCCGACTTGGTACAGCTGGTGACCTGGAATGACTATTCCGAGGGGACATCGTTCGCTCCGTCAGCGGCGCACGGCGACGCTTTCCTGGATATCAACGCGTACTACCTGAGCCAGTTCAAGACGGGATCGGCGCCGACCATCGTCGGAGACTCAATTTATGTGACGCATCGGATTCAGCCCCACGCGGCAACGCCGACTACGGCTCAGAAGCTCATGTCGCCCACGTTGAG
This sequence comes from Cryobacterium breve, assembly GCF_004402375.1. Lineage (GTDB taxonomy): Bacteria > Actinomycetota > Actinomycetes > Actinomycetales > Microbacteriaceae > Cryobacterium > Cryobacterium breve. The sequence goes on along the minus strand of NZ_SOGJ01000020.1, from coordinate 28,399 downwards.
CGGAACCTCCATGAAGCCTCGGGACACAGTCGGCGTGCTGACATTCCTCACGGCACCGGCGACAGTGACCGTCTCGATCGGAGGAACGAAGACAACGTTCGAAGCGCCGGCAGGGGAATCCTCCAGGACCTTTCCGCTGGCGCTGGGCACGGTCGGTGCGAGTGCGGCTCGAAACGGGGCGCAGGTAGCTGCCGTCACGTCGCCCTATCAGGTCGTTGCACGTCCTGTCGTCCAGGACCTGCAGTACTACGCCGCGAGCAGCAGAACCAAATAGCCAGCGTCAACAGGACAGAGGTGCCGCCGTCTCGATCACGGGTTGGCGGCACTTCCTCGTTCGGTAGCAGGTGAGGTGGCACCGTCACCGATCAGGGAATGAGCTGCTCTTCTTCGCTGCCGCGGACAAGCTGTTCCTGATGTGACGGCTTCTGCTCCGGGACTGAATCCGGCACGTAATACGAGCCTCGGTGTCTGCCGAGAAGCCGAGCAGGGGCCAGGTTCAGAATCGCACCGAGCACCGGAGTCCCTGCCGCGTTGAGACTCTCGACGGCCTTCCGAAGTTCCCGCGTTTCGACCTTCCCAGACCCGACTACGAGCACCGCCCCGCCGAAATACCGCCCGAGGATTGCCGCGTCAGTCACGGGCAGGAGGGGCGGGCAGTCGATGACAACGATGTCGAATCGGGCGCGGAGCGTGGCGAAGACCTGTTGCGCATGTGTGGAGGAGAGCAGTTCGCTTGGATTGGGCGGAACCGGCCCGGACATCAGGATCTGGAGCCCGTCCGGCCCCCAGGATTGAAGTACGTCGTCCACGATGGCGTCGTGGGCGAGAATTGTCGTCAGGCCGACGGATCCCTCGAGGTCGAAGTAGTTCGCCAGCGACGGTCTCCTCAGGTCCGCTTCGACGAGACACACCATGCTGCCGGAAGCCGCGAGTGTGAGGGCGAGATTCGCTGCGGTGACAGATTTTCCTTCGCCGGGAATGGACGATGTCACCACGAACACCTTGTGTCGCTGATCCGTCTGGAGAAAATGCAGATTCGTTCGGACCTGCTTGAATTCCTCGGCCCGGATGGGGCTGAAGCCCCGTTGCGGCACCAAGGGGTTGTTTGCACTTCCCCGGTCGTAGACGATCGTGCCGAGCAACGTCAGGCCGAGCTGCCTGAGCTGTTCCGCGGTTCTCACTTTCGCGCTCGTCAACTCCCGCAGGACAATGAAGCCGAGCCCGGCAACGAGACCGCCCAGCAACCCGAATGCGAGAGCGATGGATGGGCTCGGCGCTGACGGTGAGGTGGGTGTCGTCGCACTCTGAACGGACTCCAGGCGTAGCGGTGTGGTGCCATCGCTTCTTTTCGGGACTAGACGGATCACAGTGTTGACCAGGCTTGTTGCCACCGCATCGGCAGTGGCGGCGGCGCGATCCGGCGAGGTGTCCGTGACCGCGATCGAGATGAGGGACGTGTTCAGCGGCACGGAGGCGGACACCCGACGGCTGAGTTCGTCGGGAGTGGTGCTCAAGCCCAGCGCGGTGATCACAGGGTCCAACACGATCTGGCGGGTGGCCATGATGCTGTAGTTACGCGCTTGCTGTTGCGAGTAGTTGCTGCCCTGCGCAAGATCGCTGGTGTTGTCGCTACCGATTGCCGAAACAAACAGCTCAGACTCCGCGGAGTATTCAGGCTTGGTGGTCAGCACATAGCCCGACGCGGCCATGATGCCGAGAATCGCGAATGTGGCGAGCGCAATCCATCGTGATCGTAAGAGGTTCCAGAACCCACGTTGATCCACGAGTTCGCCTTTCCCCGTGTCGAGCGGCACCGGAACACCCGGCCAATGGTGAGACTCTATCAATAGCTCATTATCACAGCGACCCACGTAGGGGTGGCATATGCATGCCACTATGGGCAGATGACAGCCCGACTTCGGATTCGGCTTCGGTGGTGGAAGTACCCCGTCGTGGCGGTGCTTGCCGTGGGAGCCCTAGGCCTCGCGCTCCTCGCGTTGCAGCCGGTCGGCCCGGAGGGTTCGGGAGCGCCGAAGACCCCCTACCCCACCATCGCTCCCGCACCGCGCGCACCAACGGCCGTCTTCCTGGGTGGACCAACCACAGCGGGAGCTGGAGCCAGCGGGCCGGCTACGAGATGGTCGACGGTGCTCGCGGCCGCAAAGGGGTGGCAGGAGATCAGCCTCGCGACACAGGGAGGTGACATTGTCTTTGGAGTGACACCTGACAACTGTGGGTCTTCGTCGTGCCCGAGCTACCAGGAGTTGGTGGCCAGGACAGTCGAACTGAATCCCTCCGTCGTGGTGCTGGCGGCAGAGATGGGTGGCAAGAATGTGATTTCTCCTGATGCGGTGGCAACCACCAACGCGGTCTTTGCGGCCTTGCGGGTTGGACTGCCCGACGCCACCCTGATCGTCGTCGGCCCGGCGGCGCCCACGGGCTTGGACGACGCCCGTGCGGTCGAATTGGACTCGGCAGTTCGCGCCGCCGCGGCACGCGTAGGAGCCTCGTTCGTGAGTCTGCTCGAACCGAAGGTACTCGATCCATCATTGGTCGCAGGTGACGGTGTCAGTGTGAATGAGGCAGGCCATGCCGCAATCGCAGCACGTGTGACGACTGCGCTGTCGTGACGGACCCCGGCCGCGGTGCCGAGCTCAGTACGTCGGGGTCCTCGAACAGTTTTCGAACCGTCCTTGGTGTCACCGTCCTCGGCGCAGTCCTCGCCGCTGTCGTGCCGCTGTCCCTCGTGGCTCAGGTACCTGATGTCGGCCGGGGACCGGCGTGGATTCTGACACTGGGCCTCTCCGTGTGGGCAGGCGTGCGGCTCACCCTCATCATCGTTGTCGGTCGACCCATGCTCTTCGACTTCTTCTTCTGGATGTTCGTCTACGTTTTCATGGGGATCGCCCCGACCGTCCAGATCCGCAGTGGTCTCATCTCCCGCACGACTCAGGGGATCGACGCGTCGCTTGAGCTGCCCACGGCCGCTCTGGTCTGTCTCGGTGTCCTCTGCTACGAAATCGGTCGAGTTGTTGCCTACGGGCACGAGCGCACCCAGGGCACGACCGGGCTCCGAACACCTGGAGGTGTCCGCCGGGGGGCGATAACCGGGGTTCGCACCTGGTCGACTCTGGTGCTTGTCGGCGGGGGCTTCGTCCTCAGCCTGTATTTCATCTCCACAGTCGGCGTGGGATCGCTATTCGGCAGCAGGGATCAAGCTTTTGCAGCACGCTCGGCGGCGTGGACCGACCCCGCCGTGCGCTCGATCATGTACGCCGTTGCCATCTATCCGTTGTTGGTGGGTGTCGGTGCGCTCGCCCAGCTGAGGCGCACGGCGGCCCGACCGCTGACAACGGCTTACAGCGGACTGATTGTCGCGGGGGTCGCAGTCTTATTGACTGTGGTGAATCCGGTGAGCAGTGCACGCTACAGCTTGGGCACTGTCCTGTTCGCCCTTGTCGTGTACGCCGGGTCCCTGCTCACTCCGGCGCGTGTTCGAGTGACGTTGACTTCCGCCCTTGTGGGATTGATTTTCCTCTTTCCCCTGGCGGACGCCTTCCGGCGCCCGGAGGTCAACCTGGTGCGCAACGGATTCTTCGAGGAGTATCAGGGGAACCCGGACTACGACGCTTTCTGGCAAGTCGCCAATGCCTTCTCGTACGATCTGGACAGGCTGGTCGAACCGGGTCGCCAAGCGCTGGGCAGCCTGCTTTTCTGGGTACCCCGAAGCGTGTGGCCGGACAAACCCGTGGACACTGGAATTCTGCTCGCTCAATACCGCGGCTACAATTTTCAGAATCTCTCCGCCCCTCTCTGGGCGGAGTTCCTGGTCAACGGCGGCATCCTGGCCCTTGTCGTGGGCTTTATTCTTGTGGGCTATTTCTTGCGCGACATGGACAGTCGGCTTCTTCCCGCATTCCAAGCATCTGGCTATTGGGTCATCGTCGGGGCGATCTTTCCCGTCTACATGACGATTCTCTTGCGCGGTTCGCTCCTCCAGGCGACGGGAGCGGTGGCGGTTGCGCTGGCGTGCCTACTTCTTGTTCGCAAGCCCGGGCGATTGCACGGAGAGGACTCTCTCAGCGATACGCCCTGGCCAGGGCTTCAGCGATCGCCGGCATCCCGAACCGGTCCCGGCTAGCCAGGGCGCCGGCCTGACCCATGCTCCGAGTTAGGGCACCGTCGCGCAGGAGCGCTGCCACAGCGCCGATGAGGGCGTCAAGAGAGTCGTCGACGACAATTCCGCAGCCGATTTCACTGACCGCCGGAGCGAGCCCGCAGCTGTCAGTGATCACCACGGGCACACCGACTGACATGGCCTCAAGAACCGACATCGGATACGGCTCATCGACTGAAGGCAGAACGTACACGGTGGCTCGCGCCAACCGCTCGTTGGTTGCACCTGGTGCCAGGGGTCCCTCCCAGGAGAGTTTGCCCTGAGCATCGGCCTCGTCGATCAGGCGTTGAACCGCTGGCCCCTCTCCCTCATCTGGACCGACCAGCGTGAACAAGACGTGCGGGAATTCCTCCGCGAGCGCAAGCGCCATTTCCACGAAGAGTTGCGGCCGCTTCCGGCGCGCGAGTCGAGCCAGGTAGAGAACCTCCGTGCCCGCAGCGGGGAGGCTGGCGTTCGACGACTGTGGAACACCATTGGCGAGCTGGACCAGGTTGGGGCGTTGGCCTGCAACGGCGCCGAGATCGGTCCGTTCCCGGTCTGTCAGGTAGAACACCGCCTTCGCCCCCCGCAGAGCCGGCCGGGTGATGAACAGGTCAAGTGGAAATGCCAAGGGATTGCGTGAGGGGTCGATCATGCCGTGCGTCTGCATCACGTACGGTATCCGGGCTTTGCGCAACCATCGTGCCGCAGGCAAGGTCACGAGGTCGCGAGCTGCGTGGATGTGCACAATATCGACAGAGCGTGCGGCGTGTTTGAGCCACTGTTGCAGGTCGGGTGCGCACAGTCCGGCAAAACCGATCCCAGGGATGATCGTTCGCGCGGGAAACAGTCGGAGCGGTACTCCGTCAAGTTCGTGCGGAAGGTCCGTGCCAAAACCTCGGGCACCACCGGCCACCACAACCTCATGGCCTGCTTCACGAAGTGCCCTGGCCTGGTTCAACGCAACGCGAACGGGGCCACCGTACTCGCCGTTGGGACTGACGAGCGTCACGATGGAGAGCACACGCATTCAGGTCTGATTCCGGTCGACGGTGAGGTCCGATCGTTCCGCGCGCGGAGCTCGCAGGACCGCGCGGGCCGGCACGTTCCCGGTGACCAGAGCCGTCGCGCCGATCACGCTGTCGTGACCGATGCGGCTGCCCCGGAGAACTGTGGCCCTGGCCGCGATCCAGGCGCCGTCTTCTACGACAATCGGTGCATTGTCGAATTCGAATGTCTGCGAAGTGCGGTCGTGGCTGCCCGTGCACAGCAGCACGCCCTGGGAAATGCACACGTCACTTCCAATGACCACCGGCTCGAGGTTCAGAATCCAAACCTCTTCCCCAATCCACGAGTTGTCGCCGACCACCAGTTTCCATGGCCAATGGATGCGCACGCGATGGCGAATCAAGACGTTGTCACCGACCGTTGCCCCAAAGAGCCGCAGGAGCACAACGCGAAGACGCGGTGGGCACCACCAACGAACCACAACAAGCCCGGATACGAGGAGCCAAGCGACCTGCCAGATCGGGTTTCGTCCACGTTCGTACCCCGCTCCGGAGAATCCGGCCAGGTTCCGGCGGGGGAGACCTGCCGGTTGGGCCATCCGTGGTCTCGCGTCGCTGACTGACATGCCCGTCAGTGTACGCAGACAACCGACCAGCAGCTAGATACCCACTCGAACGACGTGCTGCTAGCTTGATCGCATGTAACCCCGTCGATCTGAGCGCGGGAAGGCGAGATGAGGGTGCGATGAGAGCAGGTGCGCCGCGCGGCAGACGGCTGAGACGCGTTCGCGCCAGCATGAACACCGTGATCGGATATTCGATCTCGATGGTGCTTCTGGCCGTCGTCTCGCTTGCCGTCATCCCGTCGATGGTCACGGCGAGCGGTGCGGCGGCATGGGGAATGATTGCGGCGGGCCAATCCATCGGCGGCGTCGGCGCGGTGGTCGTCGCCTACGGCTGGGGACTTTCCGGGCCGGCTTCGGTGGCGAGGGCGGACGCCCAGATGCGACTTACCGCGTATGCCGAGTCGGTCACGTGCAAGCTGCTCATCATCGTCCCGATCGGCCTTCTCGTGTTCTCCGTGGCCTGGAGCGTTGGACGCGACTATGCCATTTTCGCCGGCGTCGGCGCACTCTCCACGGCGACCGTGGGACTGACTGCGAACTGGTGGTTCGTCGGCCTCGCCCAACCGTATCGGCTCCTCGTTTTTGAGACCATCCCACGGGTGCTCGGCACCGGCATCGGGATTTTCTACATGACCCACGGGTCGAGCGCTCTCGTGGGCGTGCTGTGGCAGCTGATCGGCATGGTGGCCGCATTCGTGGCCTCCACCGTGTGGATTCTGAGGCCGTGGAAACTCCGTCGACTCCGTTCGCTTCCGCGCAGGCAGGTCGGAGCGGTGCTCGCTTCGCAGCGACAGGGAGTCACCTCGACCGTGCTCTCGTCGATCTACAGCTCGACCCCGATCGTGATTGTGTCGTTGATTGCTCCGGGCGCGCAGCCCGTGTACGCGGTGGTCGAGAAGGTGCAGCGTCAGGTGATCGTCGGGCTCGGCCCGTTCGTCACCATCCTTCAGGGCTGGGTGCCGAGGGCTAGTGAGCGGGAGCTCGCCCGCCGAGTGAGGACAGGTCTTACGGCCGCAGTGGTGTTCGCAGTGGCACTCGTCGGTTTCATGCTGGCCATCGCCCCGGAACTGGTGTGGTGGCTCGGCGGTGGCCAGATCAAACCGTCCTTTCTCACCTTGCTGCTGATGTCGCTCGTCACCGGGGTGAGCCTGATCGAAGCGGTGGTGAGCAAGGCCTGCCTGGCGGCATTGCACAGACTCGACGTGGTAACCAGAGCGACCGCCATTGGTTCGCTGGTCGGCCTCCCCTGCGTCGCTGTCGGGGCCGCTCTGTGGGGGGCAGAGGGCGCGCTCTGTGGTATCTTCGCAGGACTTTTACTCAGGCTTGTTCTCGAACTCGTCGGCATGCGCCGCGCAATCGCCAGCCGAAGCGGGGGCGCGCTCGACGTCACAATGGATCCGGAAATCGGGGTGGGCGGCTCATGAGTCAGATCAAAGACGTGATGAGAGCGCTGGCCTGGGCACTGCCGGCGAGCACGGCAAAGAACCGACTTCTTCGCTCGATCGGCCACGACGTTCATCCGAGCGCTATCGCCCGATCGTGTCTCGTTTTTCGGGTGTCACAGGTCACGATGGGAGCGAACAGCCGGATCGGCCGGTGGAACCTGCTCAAGAACATGCGCACGGTGTCTATCGGCGATCACGCAACGATCGGCCGGTTGAACATTTTTTCGTCCCACCCCGTGTACAAAAAACTGTATCCGGACGGCGCTGCGCTGGATGTCGGGTCTCACTCGTTCGTTACGAGCCGTCATCAGTTCGATTGCTCCGGTTCCATAGTGATCGGGGAGTATTCCAGTGTTGCCGGGCATGAGACTAAAATCGTCACTCACAGCATTGACGTGCGACGAAATGCCCAGGCTGCGTATCCGGTGCGGATCGGATCCCGGAGTTTTGTCGGAGCGCGCTGTTTGCTCCTTGGCGGCGCTATTCTGCCTGATCGGTCGGTTTTGGCGGGTGGATCGGTGCTCTCCCGGGCGAGAGAGGATGCCTTGCCCGGACTGTGGGCGGGAGTTCCGGCCGTACTGCGCGGGCCGATCGACGGTGAGTGGTTCGAGCGTTCGACCACGGGAACCAGCCGGGTCTTCATACCCGCAACAGGGGAAACCGTGGAAGACGCGCTCTAGATCCCGGCAGACAACGCTCGGAACCATTTGCCGAGCAGCAGCGCCATGATCAGCACGTTGGCGGCGAGGAGCAGGCTGTAGACCACGATGAACACGGCTGGCCAGCCCGTCAGGCTGAAGCTCAGCGAGAGGATCCCGTAGTCGGCCGGCAGAAGGGCGATGGCTCTGATTTTCGAGTGGCGACGAACCCCGCCCTCGCCGATTGCCGGGGTGGTCGAGGCTATGTGGGTGACCCGGCGCAGGAGCAGGTCAGTCAGTAATCCACCGACGAAAGTGACGACGGAAACGACCTGGAAGGCCAGAGGCACAAGGTACCAGATCGGCTCCAATGACCAGAATCGGTACGCCGTGATGAGGATGGCGGCGTGGACCATGACGATCTTTCCGGCGTCCACGACGTGGTCGAGCCATTCGCCTGAGGGCGAGCCTCCGCCGGTCAGGCGTGCGACCTGGCCGTCCGCCGAATCCAGTGCGAAGCCGAGAATCAGTAGCACAGTCACACCGGCGGCCCGAAGTGGGCTCGGCTCTCCGCTGACGAGGAGGACGAGGCCCGCACCTGTCGCGACGGCCGACAGCACCGTGACCTGGTTGGGCGTCATCCTGAGTCCAAAACACACCGAGGCCAGTACTCGCCCGAACGGCCGGTTGACGTATCGCGTGTACAGCGATACTCCCGACTTTGTCTTCTGTGCGCTCGCGAGTCGTGCGTGAGCTTCACGGAACTGTGTCATCACGGGCCGTCCCTGGATCGATGGAACTCGGAGCAGGTGCCCCTGGTGTGGGCTCATCGTAGCCCCCTCGCTTTTCGTCATCCATCGGGGGCATTGCGCGCTGTGGCGCACTGGGCGTAGGTTGCCGCCGTCGATTCCTTTCGTCGCAGCTGAGCCACGCTTCCTTACCCGAAGTGCTCCGAGGCCGCGTAAGGCTGGATTTCATAGTTCATCCGCAGTCTGGCGCGTCTTTCGGCGACGAGGCTGTTCACCCGAGGGATAGGTAGCTATGCACAAACTTGCCGCAATACTCACGACCGTGGCTGTTGTGGCCGGTCTCGTCACGGCGAGTTCCGTGCCACAACCGGCGTCGGCACTCTCCGCCGGCACCGCTTTCAGCGCGGACAACCTTTCGACCTGGCAGACGAATGGAGTTGTCTACGGAGTCGGCACGGTGCACGGCAAAGTCGTGGTGGGTGGCACATTTTCTCAGGTCAGGCCGCCCAACGGTGGCGCAGGGGTGGCGAGGAATCAGGGCACACTTGCGATTTTCAACGCGGAGACGGGGGCACCCGACAGCTGTCAGTTTGCAGTGACCCTGAACGGGGCTACGCCAACCGTGCGGTCCGTGATTGCCTCACCTGACGGCAACACCATCTACATCGGGGGCAACTTCTCCTCCGTCGGCGGAGTGAACGCCGCGCGGGTTGCGGCGATCGACCCGGTCGCCTGCACGGTCAAGCCGTTCCGGGTGGCCGGCGTGTCCTCCTTCGTCTTCGGCATGGCCGCCACCTCGTCGACTCTCTACTTGGCTGGGGAATTCCAGTCCGTCGGCGGCCAGGTGCGCAAGCGTTTCGCAGCGGTGGATGCGACATCGGGCGCGCTTCTGGCATGGGCCCCTGCAGCTGACACGATCGGGCGCGCCGTGGCCGTGTCCCCTGACGGCACCAAGGTAGCCATTGGTGGTGACTTCTTCACCGTCAACGATCAGGATTCCCACTCCATCGCGGTCGTCGACGCGATATCCGGGGTGAACGTGCGCAACTACCCCCTCGGGTTCATTCCCCGGACCTCGGTGACGAAGACCCTGTGGTCAGACGGCACGTCGTTCTACGGGGGCAACGAGGGGACTGGAGGTGGAGTCTTCGACGGTCGCTTCGCCATTAATTGGAGCACACTCGATCAAACCTGGCGCGACACCTGCCTGGGCGCAACTCAAGCGGTCCTCGAGTACGGGGGCACCCTGTATTCCGCAAGTCACGCGCACGATTGCTCATCGAACAACGCCTTCCCTGACGGAAAACGGATGTTCATGATGGCGCAGAACACCTCCAACGCGGCCTTGCTGGGTTGGTTTCCGACTTCGAATGACGGCACCGGCGAAGGCATCGGCCCTCGTGCTCTCACCATTGCCACCGGTGCCACCACGGGAAAGAAATACCTCTGGTACGGCGGTGAGTTCACGGTCGTCAATGGATCGGTCCAGCAGGGGCTCACCCGGTTCGGTCCGGATGACGTCGCTGCGCCGCCCATCCCGGTCGTGGCGGCAGAAGCTCTCACCTCTGGTGCCAACCAGATCCGCTTCCGGACCGTTGTCGACCCTGACGACAGTGCCCTGACGTACAGCGTCTACCGGAACAATGGTCCGACCCCAATCTGGACGGGACCAGCCAGCTCGCTGTGGTGGACCCGACCTCAGGTGACCGTCGTGGACACGAATGTCACAGCGGGCACGAACTACACGTATCGGGTGAGCGCGAACGATGGAGTCAACACCAGCCCACTGTCGGCGTCGGTCGCTGCTCGCGCCGTCATCAAGGGCGTCGACTACCCCAGTCAAGTGATCCAGGACGGAGCCCTGCTCTATTGGCGCCTGGACGAGGCCGCCGGTCCCTGGGCTCAGGACAAGTCCGGCGCCACAGTCACCGGTTTGAACGGCCTCTACAAGAACGGCGTCACATACCGGGCGGCCGGCGCGATCGCCGGTGACACAAACACCTCCGCGGCGTTCAATGGAACCGACGGCTACATCTGGAGCGACCAGCAGGCACCGGCACCCACCACGTATTCGATCGAAACCTGGATCAAGACGACGACGACCCGAGGGGGGAAGATCATCGGCTTCGGGGATGGCCGGCCGCACACGGGAAACGGCAACACCTCACTGAGCGGCAGCTACGACAAACATATTTACATGAACGACCAAGGCCGACTGACGTTCGGTGTCTACATCGGTCGTACCGAAACCATCACGACGGCATCGTCATACAACGACGACGCCTGGCACCACATCGTGGCCACCCAGAGCGCGACGGGCATGAAGTTATACGTGGATGGCGTCAGAGTGGGCCAGAACGCCACCAACACCAGCCAGGCCTACAGCGGCAACTGGCATGTCGGCGGCGACAACCTGAATGGATGGCCCAGCCAGCCGTCCAGCGCCTTCTTCGCCGGTCAGATCGACGACACCGCGATCTATGGGTCCGCCCTGGGCGCGACGCAGATCGCAAACCACTTCACTCTCGCTGGGGGTACCCCGGCCGTGCCGCCGACTCCGACGGACGCGTATGGAGCCAGGGTGTTCACAGACCAGGCTGATGTGTACTGGCGCTTCGACGAAGCCTCTGGCATCACGGCGAAGGACTCATCCTCGAGTGGCCAGAGCGACGGCGAATACGGCGCTGCCGTGCAGTTGCAGCAGCCGAGGGCCATTCAGGTTGGGTCCGCCGTGCAGGCCAGCGGAACTCAGAGCGGAGGCGTCGCGACCAAGACCGCGCGCTCCTCCTTCACGCAGTTCTCCACTGAAGCGTGGTTCAAGACGGGCACGGCATCCGGCGGGAAGATCGTCGGATTCGAAAACGTCGCAACCGGTCAGGGTTCGAGCTACGACAAGCAGATATATATGACCAATTCGGGGAGCGTCATCTTCGGCGTCTATGCCGGGGGATTCCAGTTCATCGAATCGACGACGGGATTCAACGACGACACCTGGCATCACGTGGTTGGCACGCAAGGCCCCGATGGAATGAGGCTCTTCCTGGATGGCTCAGAGATCGGATCGAACCCCACCACCGTCAACGAGGGCTTCGACGGCTACTGGCGTGCGGGCGGGGGCAATCTCAATAGCTGGCCCGCGCAGCCCGCGAGTCCCTATTTCTCGGGGACGCTCGACGAAGTAGCGGTCTATCCGTCGGCGTTGAGCCCGGCGGTCGTTGCGGCTCACTACGAGCTGGGCACCAACACTGTGCCCGACACCACGGCGCCGAGCGCTCCCGGTGACCTGAGGTCGACCGTCTCTGGCGGATCCGTCACACTGGCCTGGACTCCGTCAACGGATAATGTCGGCGTCACCGGCTACTCGGTGCACCGCGGGTCTGCCTCCGGCTTCGTCTCAGGCGCGTCCAACAAGATCGCCGATGTAACGGACGCGACCTTCGTGGATTCAGGGCTTGCCGACGGGACGTATTATTACGTCGTTGTCGCCTACGACGCCCGCGGCAACGCAAGCCCGGCTTCCACGACGGTATCCGCGACCATAGCGACCCCTGACGCTGTCGCGCCGAGTGTTCCGACTGATCTGACGACGTCGGTGTCGGGGAGTTCGGTTTCGCTGGCCTGGACGGCGTCAACGGACAATGTCGCGGTCACGGGGTATACGGTGCACCGGGGCTCCTCGGCTGCGTTCGTAGCCGATGCCTCGAGCAAGATCGCGGAGACCTCGAGTGCGTCTTACCCGGATCCCGGCCTGGCGGCGGGGACTTACTTCTACAAGGTGATGGCCCGTGATGCTGCCGGTAACCTGAGCGCTGCCTCGGGTGCTGCACAGGCGACGGTTGAAGCCGCCCCTGTGCAGCCGGTGATTGTGACTGCCGGTGCCAGCGATGATGCGATGGTCTATCAGGCGCTTCCCACGTCCAACTTCGGATCCAATAACCAGTTGTCGGCACGTGGCGCCGGCCCGTCGCTGATCGAGTCGTACCTGAAGTTCGCCGTTCCGGCTGCGCCGGCGGGCACGGTGCTGACCGGGGCGACACTGCGGGTGCGCACCTCGACCGATTCGAGTGCCGCGTCGGTGGACACCCAGATGTTCAAACTCCTGAGTGGGGACTGGGCGGAGGGTACGGTCACTTGGAACAACAGACCCACCGGTCTGGGAGTGGATCTGGGGAGCCTTACCGGCGCAACGGCAACGAACACCAACTACTCGGTCACGCTCGACGCAGCGCAGTTGAGCGCGCTGGCGGGTACGACGGTGTCCGTCGCACTGGTCAGCACCGGCCTGGACAACATCCGGCTGTGGTCGACGAACAGCACCAATGCCACGTATCGCCCGCTGCTCACCATCACCTATTCAGCGGGGTAACGTGCCGAGCGGCATCGAGGGACGGAACGCTGCTCTGACCAGCTGTGCTCCGTCTCGGCCATCGATGAGCCGCAGGCAGTTCATCCTGGTTGGAGCGTCGTCTCTGCTGTTGTCGGCCTGCCAAGCAGCACCCGCACCTTCGGTCCCCGTTTCACCGGCGGCTGCTGCACGATATGCGATCGGAGATCTCCTCCGGACGACACCGTTCTATGTAGCGCACCGTGGCTCCGGAGACAATTGGGTGGAGCACAGCTTGGATTCGTACAGCCGCTCCATCGGCAGCGGGGCCACAGCGATCGAAGTCTCGGTCAGCGCTACATCCGACGGCGTGTTCGTGTGTCATCACGATCTGACGACCAAACGGATGACGGGTGTCGACCTCACGATCGCGGAAGTCACCTGGAAGGAGCTGTCGCAGCTCCGAAGCGACGCGACAGCCTGGCTCGGCCCTGCTGCGAAACAGCAGCCGCTTCCTCTGCTCGCCGACGTCTTGAACGCCTTCGCAGCAACACACGTGATCTTTCTCGAGGACAAGCAAGGCACCAACACGGAAGCCCTGCTGGAGCTCATGGACAGCTACCCGCAGTCCACAGAGCATGTGATCTGGAAGCAATGGGCGGGTGCGGCACAGTATGCACTCGTTGACGAGCACGGATACACGACCTGGGGATACTTCACTCCGGAACTGTACGAGCGCGCCGATGAACTTGCGCCACGTTTCGATCTCCTCGGGGTGTCACACAGGGCGACGGATGCTCAGGTGGCCACGTTGGTGGGCTACGGCAAACCGGTCATTGCGTGGGAAGTTCACTTTCGCTCGATGCGTGACCGGATGAGCGACCTCGGCGTGGCAGGGATGATGTGCTCCAACCTGCCCTACGTGACGGGGACGACCGCTGCGAGTCAAGGAGACGCCTTCGGAACGGGACTGCGAGCCGCTGGCGACCTGCCTTGGACAGTCGACGCGGGCACCCGGGTGCAGCCCGTGATCGATGGGGAAGCCGGATCCGTGACATTGGACCACCATGACGTGCAGAGCTACCTGATGGGCTCAATGTGTCCGGTGGGTCCAGGCTCGTATCGGATCACGTGTGAGCTGCGCTGGCCAGGGTCGCTTCCGAGGGCAGAGCAGCACGCCGGGATCGCCTTTGGCATCGCTGACGACCGGCCGTACCGCGTCAGGGTGGCCACTGACGTGTCCGGCTACCACCTGGTTCTCCGAGCCAATGGGTCCCTCGAACTGTTCAGTCGGGCTGCTGGTTCGACCGACGGCACTCGGCTCAAAATGATGGCTACTGCCCCTCCCCGGGCGGCGGAATGGGTGCGCCTCCAGCTCGAAGTCCTGGCCAACAGCATTCGCATCCTGCGGCTCGACGGCGAAGGCTGGTCGATGGAAATCGATGATGCGAGCAACCGGGGAGGCTATTTCTGGCTCTGCAAGAACTATCCGGGCGAACCGCCGGTCGAGTTCAGATCAATCGTCGTCAGCTGATCGTTGCGGATCCCCTGCTGGTCTGGCTGCCGCCGTGACCACCAGTTTCTCCTTACCCTGACGCGGCCGACGGATGCCCCCTGCTCCAGGATCGCTCGAAACCTGCTGAGTGCAGAATCCGACGAGAGGAAGGCGGCCGAGAATCGCTGACCGGCCGCGCCGTATGCGGCCGAAGACTCTGCATCGCCACCGAGCATCTCGGCCGCGTCCACCAGATCGCCGGGGACTGCGGCGTTGATTCTGACTCCGCCGCCGGCCAAGGCGAGCTCCTCAGCGGTGACACTGGATGCATCAGTGGCCGCGATGACGGGCAACCCCGTGTTGAAGTAGGTCGTGAGTTTGCTCGGCACGCACATCTCCGTCAAGCCAGGCCGCTCATTGACGAGCAGGATGTCCGCGGCCGAGAGGGCCGCCTGGAACGCGTCTTCGGGAAGGGGATCGATGAATTCGAGATGCGGGTTCCCTCCCATGGCTTCGAGTCGGTGCCGTTGGTTCCCATCACCGAGGAGAACGAACCTCACTCTCGATCCCCGCTCCTCTGCGATCTCAGAAGCGTGGACAACGTTCTCAAGGGCCTGCTTGGCACCCATGTTGCCCGCGTGGAGAACGACGATATCGTCCGCCTTCCATCCGTGTGAGGAACGCACTTCTTGCCGGTCGAGGGCGTTCGGGTTTCCCGTGTGGCACCAGTTCCGCACGACCTGTACGGAGTTGCAGTCGATATCCATGTCCTCGACCAGATACCGCTTGAACCGCTCGTGGATAACGACCACCGTGTTCGCCCTGCGGAGGATGGACCGCTCAATCCGCCGGAGCAGCCAGGTGGCCAGGCGGCCACCAGTTCCGCTTTCGGACACTCCGAGGCTATAAATGTCCTGCACCCAAATGCAGGTGTTGATGTGGAACAGGCGCGCGCGCAGCAATGCCGCAGCTACGGAGAATAGGGCAGGCGTGACCATCACGGCGACGTCGGGCCTATCCCAATTGCTGAACAATGCGCGAACCCCGAAGCTGAGTTCCATACCCAGGCGGTTCCACAAGCGCGGTTCCGACGGCACACCGTGATGGACTCTGGTAACGCTGACGCCCCTGATCCGTTCGTACCCGTGTACGCGGTTGCGGCCGCCGTAGCCGTCATAGATCCGCCATTGCGGGTAGTGGGGATTGCCGGTGATGACCG
The DNA here is from genome assembly GCF_004402375.1 of Cryobacterium breve. GTDB lineage: Bacteria > Actinomycetota > Actinomycetes > Actinomycetales > Microbacteriaceae > Cryobacterium > Cryobacterium breve. The sequence continues at coordinate 12,740 of NZ_SOGJ01000020.1, read as the reverse complement.
TGACCGGGTGGCCGGTCGCGGCCAGCGCCTCCGAGAGCCCCGAGGTGTAGACGGCGATGCCGGTGGGCTCAGGGGGATAGTTGAGGCCGACGACGGTAACTCTCATGATCGTGCTCACCGACCGCGAAAATCGGCCTGGTGGGAGACGAACCAGGTGTAAGCGTCGTCAAGGCCGTCCTCGAGATCGATCGTCGACTCCCAACCCAGCGCCCGGATTCGGGAAACGTCCAACAGCTTTCGGGGGGTGCCGTCGGGCTTGCTGGTGTCGAAAGTGAGCTTGCCGGTGAAGCCGGTGACTTTCGCGATCGCCATTGCCAGGTCTTTGATGCTGCAGTCCGATCCGGTCCCGACGTTGACGTGCGACAGCATTGGCGTCGTGCTTGTCTGGTACGCCTCCCGATCGAGCTCCATGATATGTACGCTGGCTGCCGCCATATCGTCGACATGAAGAAATTCCCGTCGCGGACTGCCGCTTCCCCAGATGACGACCTCAGCCTCCCCGTGCTCTCGTGCATCGTGAAAACGCCGGAGTAAACCGGGGATGACATGGCTGAAGGATGCGTGGTAGTTGTCGCCGGGACCATAGAGATTCGAGGGCATCACGCTGCGATAATCGCGCCCGTATTGACGATTGAAGCTCTCGCAGAGTTTGATTCCTGCGATTTTCGCCACGGCGTACGGCTCGTTCGTCGGTTCCAATTCACCGGCCATCAGCGCCTCTTCGCGTATCGGCTGGTCGGCTAGCCGGGGATAGATGCAGGACGAACCGAGGAAGAGGAGCTTCGGAACTCCGAAGTCGTGTGAAGACTTGATGATGTTCGCCTCGATCAGCAGGTTGTCATAGATGAAATCGGCCGGTGAGGAGTTGTTGGCAATAATCCCGCCGACTTTCGCGGCAGCGAGGTAGACCTGGTCGATGCGATTGCGGTCGAAGAAGGCTTGAACGGCTCGCTGGTCGACAAGGTCGAGCTCAGAGTGGAGGGCGGTCACAATGTTCACGTAGCCCAACGACATGAGCCGTCGCACGATCGCCGACCCCACCATCCCGTTGTGTCCGGCGACATAGACAGCAGCGCCGGGTTCTCGGGCCATCAGCCCTCCAGGGACACGAGGGACGGGAAACCGTGACTTTTCAAGAGGGCGGTCTTCTGTGCGATCACCAGGTCTGAGGCGACCATTTCCGCGCACATCTCTCGAACGCTTATCTCCGGCAGCCAGCCCAGCTTGAGACGGGCACGTGTCGAGTCGCCGAGCAGGGTCTCAACTTCGGCGGGTCGGAAGTAACGGGGATCGACTCGCACGATAACGTCACCGGGGCGCACAGCCGGCGTGAGATCCCCGGCCACGCTGTCGACGATGCCGATCTCGTTCAGGCCTTGACCCTCGAATCGCAGGGTGATTCCAGCCTCGCTCGCCGACCATTCGACGAATTCTCGCACCGAATACTGAACTCCCGTGGCGATCACGAAGTCCTCCGGCGAATCCTGCTGCAGCATCATCCATTGGAGACGAACGTAGTCGCGTGCGTGCCCCCAGTCGCGCAGAGAGTTCAGATTTCCGAGGAACAGGCAGGACTCGAGACCCTGGGCGATGTTGGCGATGGCCCGGGTGATCTTCCTCGTCACGAATGTCTCGCCGCGGCGTGGGGATTCGTGATTGAACAGAATCCCGTTGCAGGCGTACATCCCGTAGGACTCTCGGTAATTAACCGTCATCCAATAGGCGTACAACTTGGCGACCGCATACGGAGAACGCGGATAGAAGGGAGTGATCTCGCTTTGAGGTGTCTCCCGGACCAACCCGTACAGTTCAGATGTCGAGGCTTGGTAGAACCTGACCCTATCCGTCATCCCCAGCAATCTCACCGCTTCCAGGAGCCGCAGAGTGCCCAGGGCATCGATGTCAGCGGTGTACTCGGGCATTTCGAAGCTCACTGCAACATGGGACTGTGCACCGAGGTTGTAGATCTCGTCCGGCTGCACCTCCTGAATAATTCGGGTGAGGTTCGACGAATCGGACAGATCTCCGAAATGCAGGAAAAAACGCGCGTTGTGCTCGTGCGGGTCCTGATAGATGTGATCGATTCGCTGGGTGTTGAGCTGCGACGACCGGCGCTTGAGGCCGTGAACCTCATAGCCCATGGACAGGAGGAACTCGGCCAGATAGGAGCCGTCCTGGCCGGTTACCCCGGTGATCAACGCCCTTTTCGACACCATGATCGTCCTATCGCTCACTGTTGCTGTAGTCATGAACCGGTCGATAATCTGCCGCGTTGGGGGCCAGAGCCTTCAGCGCAAGCCGGAGGGCCGTGCTCGAGGTCGAAACGGTATAGGGAAAGTAGATGACTTCTACGCCGACCTCGGCGAACCGGCGCTCCAGCAGGCGACCTTTCTCGGTGCCCTTCCAATCGTCGCCTTTGAAGTAGACGTCGAAGTGAAGCGTGCGCCAGGTGTCCATTTTGTCTGCGGAGACCTCAGGTACCGCTTCATCGACGAAGGCGATGTGACGAACGATCTCAAGCCTCTCGGCCAACGGCACAACGGGTGGGGCGCCCTTGGTCGTCAGGAGCATTTCGTCAGACAGCACGCCGGCGAACAAGTAGTCGCACTGGCTCTTCGCGTGCTTGAGGATGTTGAGGTGGCCGATGTGGAACAGGTCGAAAGCCCCGCCAGCGTAGCCGACTGTTCGTGTCACGAGGTTACCTCCGTTGATCGTTGCTCTTTCGATGGCCATCAGTACGCACCCACCGGTCGCATGACTGTTTTGAAGGTGCGCCAGATGATGATCAGGTCACCGGCCAACGACCAATTTTCGACGTAGTAGAGGTCCAGCCGCACGCTGTCCTCCCAGCTCAGGTTCGAGCGGCCGTTGACCTGCCACATCCCCGTCAGGCCCGGTTTGATGTAGAGGCGCCGGTGCACGTGGGTTTCATAGGCTTCGACCTCCACCGGAAGTGGCGGGCGCGGGCCGACGAGGCTCATGTTCCCGACCAGGATGTTCCAGAGCTGAGGCAATTCGTCCAGCGAGTACTTTCGGAGCACGCGACCCACCCGGGTGATGCGCGGGTCATTGCGAATCTTGAATAGGGCCCCGGATGCCTCGTTCTGGTCGAGCAAACCTGCGAGGTCGTCCTCTGCCGTCTGAACCATGGAGCGAAACTTGACTATTTGAAAGGTGCGCTCATTGCGCCCGCACCGCTCCTGGTGGAAGAGGACCGGGCCGGGGGAGTCGATCTTGACCGCAATCGAGATGGCCACCAGGAGCGGCCAGAAAAATAGAATCGAGATTCCGGACACGCCGATATCAAGGACGCGTTTGAGCACATGCCTTGCGCCCTCGAATTGTGGTATCTCCACGTGGATCAGGGGCAGCCCCTCGACCGGGCGGAAATGAATGCGGGGACCGGCGACATCCGTGAGCTGGTTGGACAAGACCAAGTCTGCAGAAGTTCCCTCCAGCTGCCAGCCGAGGTTGCGGATGTACTCGCTCCCTCCAGTGGGCTGGCCCGCGACGATCACCGTGTCTACAGCAAGATCGGAGGCCGCGACCGCAACGTGCGCGGGGTCGGAAACCACGGGGATCGTTCGGCTTTCGCTCTTCACCGGTGCCATCGAACCGTTCGCGAGTGCGACCCCCACCACGTAATAGGTGGCGCCGGCATTCTCGATCTGTCCGACCACATATTCGACATCGGGGCGATTGCCGACCACGATGACGCGCGCGAGGTAATGGCCGAACAGCCTCTGGCGCAGCAACCACCGCCGCCACAGCCAGCGTTCCAAGACGAGGCCGCAAATGCCGAGAGGGAGAGCGAGCACGAAGAAGCCGCGCGCAACGTCGACCTGGAACGCCAGGAAGCCGATGGCAAGGAGACCGAAAGCGATCGCGCTCGCGTTGATCACCTGCTTGTATTCGGTGGCCCCGATACCGATGACGCGCGAGTCTCTGGTGTGGAAGGCCCCCAGGGTAGCGATCCAGCTCAGGGCGATAAGCAGCGCGACCAGCCAGTAGTCGGCCTGATATCCGCCGACGGATGCCCGGGCATCCTCCCCGCGGAACCTGACGATCAGGGCGGTCGTGACCGCGATCATGACGATGCCCACGTCGCTTATCAAAAGTTTTGCGCGAAATTGTCGGGCCCAGACCAGACCGGAGGACCTCGCGTCGACCGTGACCGGCTTCGTGAGCGTCGGTGCCGGCACCAGGGCAAGCTTCGGCTGGGCACTGGGGAGACGCCCGGCGAAGGACAGGCGCGGTCGTGGATCCGTCACCGTGTGCTCACCCCGCCACCGAAGGTTCGCTGGCGGGCGCAGTGCAGCGCTGGGGGCTCGGCCGGGGTGGGGCCTTCAAAAAAGGGTCGACGAACACGTCGACACGTAGCAAACGTGTTCACGGGGTCCTCTGCATTTCGGGTTTACAGAGCGGAATGGGATTCACCCGGGGGTGCCTGTCTAGGGAACGGGCCACCCGGGCTGACAAATACGTGCTGGAAAATCAACTGCTTGCGGGGAGACCATACCCCCGAACGCCCAGGATGGCTCGGGCCCCGAATGGGGGGTAGGACGAGTTGGCATGCACAGGCCGGTCATCCGCAGGTGCAAACTCGCATCTCGCGCCGGCACAGAGGACCCGCATCACCGGGTAGCGTTTCTCCATGACGTTCAACGACAACGCGAACATCGGCGGCGGCCGGGTCAGCAAACGGGGCCGCAATACGGGAATCGCCGTGGGCGGAGGTGGGGTGGGAGTCATCGTCCTGTTCCTGCTTTCCCAGGTTCTGGGGGTCGACTTGAGCGGCTTGGCCGGCGGTGGCACGCAGCCCGCCGACGGCGGCAGCGTGTCCAACCTGTCCGAGTGCACGACCGGCGCCCAGGCGAACGAGGACGTCGAGTGCCGGATGAAGGGCGCCGCGGCGTCTCTGGACGTGTTCTGGGGCGAGGAACTGCCCACCCGTGGAACCGAGTACCAGCAGCCGCCGGTCGCGCTGTTCACCGACAGCGTCGGAACGGCGTGCGGCGGGGCTACGAGCGCCACCGGGCCGTTCTACTGCCCGCCGGACGCGACCATTTACATCGACACCGCGTTCTTCGGCGACTTGCGCACCCGCTTCGGCGCCTCCGGCGGTTCCCTCGCCGAAATGTATGTCCTGGCGCACGAATGGGGTCACCACATCCAGAATCTGGAAGGGACCCTCGCGGCCTCCCAGGATGGCCAGACCGGGGACGGCTCCGCCGCGGTAAGAGTCGAACTTCAGGCCGACTGCTTCGCCGGCGCCTGGGCCGGGGCTGCCTCCGACACTCGTGACGACGGTGGAGTGCCCTTCCTGAAGCCCATCACGGAGGCGCAGATCCAGGATGCGCTCAGTGCGGCATCCGCGATCGGCGACGACCGCATCCAGGAGTCCATGCAGGGCCAGGTCAACCCGGAGGCGTGGACCCACGGCTCCAGCGCGCAGCGCCAACGGTGGTTCCAGACCGGCTTCACCGACGGTGCCGGCAGCTGCGACACGTTCGCACCGACCGACACCGAGCTTTAGCGCCGACCGGTCATGTGCGCGTGAGCAGGCCGTCGTGCTCGATGTATTTCTCGCCGGTGACCGGGCAGACGAGTCGACCGTCGCCTCCAGCCCGGAGTGGCATGCCGCTGCGCCCGACCCAGCCGATGCGCCGAGCAGGCACGCCGGCAACCAAGGCGTAGTCGGGGACATCCTCGGTGACCACCGCACCGGCTGCCACCATGGCCCAGCGCCCGATTGTGAGCGGCGCGATGCACACCGCGTGGGCGCCGATTGACGCCCCCGTGCGCACGGTCACCCCGACCAGGTCCCGCTCGTCGATCGCCTTGCGCGTTCCGTCGGGAGTGACGGCCCGCGGATGAGCGTCGTTGCTGAAGACCGCCGCCGCGCCGACGAAGACCCCGTCTTCGAGCAGGGACGGCTCAGAGACGATCGCGTAGTCCTGGATCGTGCAGTGCCTTCCGACGACAACACCGGGGCCGATGTAGGCGCCGCGACCGAGAACGCAGTCCGGTCCGAGCCGCGCGTATGCACCCACCTGCACCAGAGTGCTAATCAGGCAGCCGGGGCCGATCACGGCGCTCGGGTCGATGTCGGCCGACGCCGCGATGCCCATCAGATCACCTCGGGAGGGAGGACGAGGCCACGGCGCACGGCGCGGATGCAGAAAGGTCGACACGTTCGAATCGGATTCACGGTGATTCCCTGCAGTTCGGGTTACAGGTCGATGTGGGGCGCCGGGCACGCCGATGCCGGTTGCCCGCGCGTCAGTGGGTGATCTGGCGCTCTCTCAGCGTGTTACAGAACGGAACGTACCTCGGTTCCAGCCGGAGTCGTAGCACCCCGAAGGGGGGGGGGTGGGGGCAGGGCTGCACAAGACCGCAGCGCCGGAGGCCGAGTACGTTCCCGTGCCAGCGGAGGCCGGATTGAGGACAAAAAAGAAGGCCACCCCAGTAGAAGCCTGGGACTGACCTTCGGTGGCCCCGACCGGCGTCGGTCGCGTCTTGTGTCGTGTAGGTGTCGGTGTAGTTGAACCGACTCCCCGCCGCCGTCGTCACGCTGCCGATAGCAGTGATCGTCCCCGACGACAGAGTCCAACCGGTGTAAGCCGCCTGGTAGGTGTCTTCACCCGAGGAGGAGTTCTCTATCTGCAACGACAGGGGGTTGGTTTGCTCGTCGAGCTTGCTTGCGCCTTTGTGCACTCCGACCCCGATCGAGCAGCAGCAATCTCGGGCCGGAGTGGCTCCTACGGCTACGGGGTTGAGACTGGGCTCACATAGAGCGATACCTGCAGAGGCTCCCCAGGGGCAGCACGGCTCAACGTCAACTGATATTCATAGCCGTCCTCAACGCCACGCCCGATGCACATAATGGCGCGTCCGCCGTTGTTCGCTGGCTGTTCGCACAGCCGATCCACAGTAAGGGTCACATCCGCCGCAGGAGCGATCTGAACTAGGTCTTCGGCGGTCACCACCTCACCGGCTTCCGCTTCCCACCGCCAGGAAATGCTCGGACAGGGGTTGGTGCTCACACATAAGAATTGTTCGCGCCGGACAGTGTCTGCCTGTTGATTCCAGCCCGCGGGAATCGCCAGTCGCGACACCTGCGCAACGAGTTCCTTTGTGAGCCTGTCTTCGAAGGTCCTGACGATGATGGAAGCGGCGACAGCCAGGACAACGCTCCCAATCAGAATCGCACCAAGAATCTTCTTCACGCTGTCCCCCGCTGACAGGAGCTCCGGCCATCTCTCCCGCCGGCCGATGCTGATTGCAGTTGCCAGCAGCGCATCGGTATGGCGGGCCCGATGTCACCAACAAATCAGTCACTGCACGTCGGTTCGTCATGTTCAAGCCGTCCAAGGCTCGTCAACGCCGTATGTGCGAACAGACACAGGCAGACCTATATGGATGGCGTGCTGCGTCAACATCCCGGCAGCGCACTCGTAAGACGGACCTTCATGGGGCACAGAATTCGCCGCTATGGCTTCGAGTCGGCGTTTGGCAGCTGCGTGCCATTTGGGAACCTCGGAGTCCCCCCTATTCTGCGGGGCCGGGCTTTTGTTGAGGTGCTCGCTGTGAGGTGTGCGTACCCAGGAGGGGAGGGGGCGGCGATGCTGGAACTGCGGGGATCCCCTGCTTGAAGATGGGTTCGAGGAGGCGCAGTGCTTTGTCGGGGAGCCCGTCTCCCGGGAAAAAGTCATTCAGTAATTCCTCGGCCGCACTGAGTTCACGAACATCGCAGATCGCGAGCAGGTAGGCGATGTCCTGCACGTCGCGCCCCGGGCGTGACGCGTTGAGCTTCATGGCTAGCAGTGCCCGGGGCGAGGCCACTTCCACCGTGATGTCCTCGTTCGCGTAGAGGACCTCCCAGCCAGGGTCAGCCCCGTAGGACGGTAGAAACATCGTGGCGTTGCTGTTGAGCCAGTTTTGCGGCCAGCCGTTCTCGTTGGCGACTTCAACTGCGGCCTTCAAGATAGGTTGCTCTGGCTGCAGGTGCGCATCGACATCTGAGGTTGTCCGGCGGTCGAAGTATTAAAGCGCGAGTGCCGCGCCTCCGACTATTCGGATGCCTGCAGGCTGGCCGGCCGCGCGGAGTTTAATGATGACCGCGTTGATGCCGCGGATGAGGTCATCGCGGTCGAGTTGATCTCCTGGCATTAGACGCTTTCCAGGGTTTCGACTTCAATCAGGATGCCGCGGCGGAGGAACTCGACGGGTACTCGCGCCGGGTCTGCCGGGATGTCATAGTCGCTTGTGCGCGGTGCCCACGGGGTGTCAGGGTGTCCTACTTTCCTGGTGACCCAGTCCGGAACGGGCAGGGCGTCTGCCTTGAGCCGGTATTCGCAGAGCGCGGCGATCGCGGCGTCCCATCGCTCGGACCCGGTGGGGGACGGCTCGCTCAACGCGAGGCCGACTCGGGTGGCTCCGCGTTCTGAAGCGAGGTTGTCGGCGAGTTGGAGGAACCGCCGGAAGGCCGAGACGTCATCTGATCCGGTGATTGCTTCCCCGATCTCGGATGCGATACGGGCTGCATCGCTGCGTACCGTCGGGACTGTCACAATCGTGTGGCGGGTCGCAAGTAACAGTGCCTCGAGTGTGGCGACTGTCGGCTCGCGCTTGCCGTGTTCAATCAGAGAGAGCGACGAGCCGGCGATCCCTGAGCGAATCGCGAGCTGGCTTTGCGTGAGTCCGCTCGCAGCCCGGGCGGAACGAGCAAGAACACCTGCTGACATATCGATCACCACCTTTTACTAAGTAGTAAAAGTGTAGCAGTCCGGAGTCAATGGAGGGCTGGAGAATATTGACGGCCCTGCAGGTCGAGGTGAATTGTGCCGTCATGACTGAACTACTGATCGGGTACGCGCGCGTATCCACATATGAGCAAGACCTCACCGCCCAACAAAACGCCCTGGAACGACTGGGCGTTAGATCGAATCTGATCTACACCGATCATGCCTTGACGGGAACCAACCGTGCGAGGCCGGGATTACGCGAAGCAATTGCCGCCTGCAGGAGCAGGGACACACTCGTGGTGGCCAAACTCGATCGTCTAGCCAGGTCGCTCCGCGATGCAAAAGACATCGTCGACGAGGCCTGCGCCCTCGATATGGCCTCAGTGGATTTTCAAGCCGGCACGGCCACCGTTGAGTCCATCAACGTTCGGGTGAAGGGCCAGGGCGTTGTGCGGCAGAACTTCCCCAAGACCGAGAAGTCGGCACGCACCACGCCCCTGCCGGCGCAGACGATGGAGTTGCTCCGCCGCCGTCACGAAGTACTGCGGGAGGTCACGACGCTTCTATTCCGGACGTCGCTGATGCGCCTACGCGATCCGTTGAACACGCAGCGCGAGATTCGCGACCGGCGCGACGTGCTCGGCTACCCCGAACTCTCTACGCATTCGTTTCGCAAGCCCGTAGCGACGATCCTCGACAAAGCGGGGTTGTCAGCCACTAAGTTCGCCGACTCCCTAGGTCACGAGAACCCGTCCACGACTCAAGACGTCTACATGGACACGGTTAAGGGGTCGAAGCGTGCTGCCGAGGTGATGGGCCAGCGACTTGAAGGCCTGATCTGAATGTGCGGGGTTTATGCGGGGTGACCGACTGAAAACTAACGCAGAAAAAAGAAATCCCCGTAAGTAGAGCCTTACGAGGATTTCAGTGGCCCCGACCGGCGTCGATCCGGTGACCTTTCGATTTTCAGTCGAACGCTCTACCAACTGAGCTACAGGGCCAGAAGAGGCTGCATAAGCCGCTCCAAGGAAAAAAACCCTTTCTTCCGAAAGGGCTTGTTGCCTGTGCGACCCTGACCGGACTTGAACCGGCGACCTCCGCCGTGACAGGGCGGCGCGCTAACCAACTGCGCTACAGGGCCTCGTAATGGGAACCAAATTAATCTTCAGTTCGTCATTTTTGAGTGGTGATGCTGTTTTCATGCTGCTGTGCGTTCGTGTTGCTAATTCGTACTTATGTATTCTTGCACATCCCAGACCATCAGGATGCGTAGCCCCAACGGGATTCGAACCCGTGTTAACGCCGTGAAAGGGCGCCGTCCTAGGCCGCTAAACGATGGGGCCGAGACGCCATAGAACTCATGGCTTCCGACGCATAAGCATACGGTCAACCTGCCGCCAATCCCAAATCGAGAACGGAAATTGTGCCGCTCGGGGGTGTCAGAACCGCCGAGCCTGTGAATTTCCAGGGTTTTGCTTGACGGACGGCTAGATTCGAGGGGGGGAAATTTTGACCTCCCGTTGTTACTGTGAACCGTTCTTTCCGCAGTAGCGGATGTGTGTAATGAACCCGATCGGGGAGTAATGAAGCGCACGGCAGTTCGATTCGGCCGCGAAGCACGAGCACGACACGGGGATGGTGGATCCTCGCGAGGTCCGCGCAACCGTCGTCACCGCGTCAGTATGGCGACCGGTTTCGTTGCCGCGCTTTCCCTCTTCGTCGCGCTGGTCGGCCCTGCCGGCACGGCCCAGGCGATCGACTACCCGTCTTGGGAAGATCTGCAGAACGCCAAGTCGAACACGGCGGCCGCATCTGCGCAGGTCAGCGCGATCCAGGATCTGATCGCCAATCTGCAGACCCAAGTCACGCAGACCCAGGCGGAATCCGAAGCCCGGGGCGCGGAACTGCAGAGCGCCCAGGAGAAATTCGATGAGGCGAGCCGCCGCGCCGATGACTTGGAGGCGCAGGCCACGGCCAGCACCGCCGTCGCCGAGACCGCGACCCGCCAGGCCGGACAGCTTGCCGCGCAACTGTACCGAACCGGCGGCACCGACCTCAGCGTCAACCTCTTCCTCGATGGTGAGGCGAGCGGCGAGGACGCCGATGCCCTGCTGTCGAAGCTCGGCAGCATGAGCAAGCTGGTCGAGCGCAGCAGCAGCGTGTACGAGGAGGCGCAGACCGCCACGAACGTGGCCAAGTCGCTGGGCGACCAAGCCAAGGTTGCCCGGGCCGAGCGGGAGAAGCTCCGCATCGCCGCCGAGGACGCCCTGGCCGCAGCGCAGGCCGCAGCGCAGGCCGCAGCGGCCGCCCTGGCAGAATCCGAGGCGAAGAGCGTCGAGCTCGACGCCCAACTCAGATTCATGCAGGATGCCCAGGCCACCACGTCGGCCGGCTATGAGGCAGGCGTGGCCGAACGGGCACGCCTGGCGGCGATCGAAGCCGAGCGGGTGCGGGCGGAACGCGCCGCCGCAAACGCGCGAGCAGCAGCAGCTGCGGCTGCGGCCCAGTCCAGCGGTGGTGGCGGTGGTGGTGGCGGATCGAGCAGCTCCGGCGGTGGCGGCTCCGTCGGCGGCGGGGGCTGGGCGGTGCCGGCCGGCGGGCGCATCACCGACGGTTACGGACCACGGGCAGTGATCTGCGGCGACAACGGCTGCAGCAAGGGGTTCCACAGCGGCACCGACCTCGGGACGGGCTGCGGCGCCGGAATCTACGCTGCCAGCAGCGGCACCGTCGTCTATGCGGGCACCTACGGCACCTATGGAAACTTCGTCCTGATCCAGCACGCCAACGGCGTCTCCACCGGCTACGCCCACATCCGGTCGGGTGGGATCTTCGTTTCCAATGGCCAGAGCGTGTCCGCCGGGCAGAACATCGCCAGCTCCGGTGAGACCGGAGCGGCCAGCGGATGCCATCTGCACTTCGAGGTGCGCACCAACGGCAGCCAGATCAACCCGGCTCCGTTCATGGCAGACCGCGGTGCTGCTCTTGGCTAAGGGCACCGGGCCCACGGGCACCGAGCCTCAGAATGCAGAACAGCATGCCGAAACGCTGCGCCCTGAGCGACGGGGCTGGCGTAAGAAACCGTCCCGGCTGTTCGCTGCGGTCGCGCTCGGGGCGGTCACGGCATCCGTCGGCGTCGCTGCCCCCGCAGCGTTTGCCGAACCCGGCTACCCCAGCTGGGATGACGTGCAGAAGGCCAAACTGAGCGAGGCCACCAAGCAGGCTGAGATCGAATCGATCACCCAACTGCTCATCGGGCTGCAGACCTCGGCGGCCGCGTCTACGAAGGCCTCTTTGATCGCAGCGGAGGCCTACCGCGTCGCTCTGGACGACCTCGACGCCGCCACAACCCGGGAGGCGAGCCTGACCAGGCAGGCGGCGGCGGCGGAGGCCCGGGCCGCGACCTCGAAGATGCGCGCCGGCCTGATCGCCGCGCACCTGGCGAAGACCGGGTCCCAGGACCTGTCGCTGAGCCTGTTCCTCGACGGGGACAACGCCGACGAACTGCTGGAACAGCTCGGTACCGCGAGCAAGCTGAGCGAGCAGTCCGACACGGTCTACCGAGAGGCCCTGCAGGACAAGAACACCGCCGTGTCGCTGGGTGAGCAGGCGGCATCCGCTGCCGACGAGCGTGCCCGGCTCAGCGCGGAATCCTTGACCAAATACGACGCGGCGAACAGTGCCTCCCAGGCGGCCGAGGCAGCCTACGAGACCGAACGTCAGCGCTCCAACGACCTATTCGAACAGCTCGCCCTGCTCAAGGACACGACCGCCGAGGCGGAGCGGGCCTACCAGGCCGGCCAGGATGCCGAGGCCGCTACTCTGGCCCTCGCCCGGGCGCAGGCGGCGGCGGACAAACAGGCGGCAACCGACGCGAAGGCGGCGGCCGCAAAGCCGTCCGGCGGCCAGGCGGCGCCCGGCAAGCCGGCTCCCCAGCCCGCGCAACCGGCAGCGCCCGCTCCCGCGGCTCCCGCGCCGGCACCGCCCGCTCCC
>NZ_SOGJ01000013.1 GCF_004402375.1 Cryobacterium breve | reverse complement strand
TGAACTCAACGAGCGGCCACGCAAAACCCTCAAACGAAGCACCCCAGCCGACCTGCTCAGCGAGCTAGTCTCGAGGAAGGAAATAGTCCCTGTTGCTTCCACCGTTTGAATTCGCCGATGGTTATTGGGACAGGTCGTCGTTATGCGCGGTGAGCGAGGGTCGGGTAATCGATCACGAGACCATCGACGTCCACGGTGAGATGTGCGCTGAAGTCTCTGTTGAAACTTTTGTACGGAATACGATTCCGATCGCTTGCAGGACCGGAGGCGTAGACCTGATCGCTCCGCAGCACGCGCAACGACGGTATTTCCACCCAGGCCATGATGAGCGGCGTCTCGTTGACGTCCTGTTCAAGGAGCCCGAGCCGGCGGATCGGCATCGTGTTAGTAACGGGGCAGAGCCCAAGGTCGCAGTCGATCGCGCCGCTCAAGCTATCGGGATCAGTAAGCCCCGGTAGCGCCAGATCGTTGTCGCCCCAAGCGTCTGATTCCGCACTCCACGTGCCCTCATCCGATCGAGTCAGTTCTAACGAACGCGCCCAACCAAACCCACGAGTGGTCACACGAAGGGCTCGTGTGATCCATCCAGTAGAAACGTCCAATTCCCAGCTCGACACGAAGTGCTGAGCACGGACGATTCCGATCGCGAGCATCGAAGTCGCGTTCAACTCGATGGACGCCTGATCGATACGGGTAGCCTCATCGATTCCAGACCAAGTCACGAGCCGATTTGTCATGAGACCAGTCTCATCGTGTATCGCGCTTGGTTCAATGTAGCCCGTAACCCATCGTCTACGGTCATTGGTCCTTCAGAAAGCCGATCTTGCGCAATTCAGAAGCCAAGTTCTCCCCCTGCCCAGCGCGCTCGGCGTCGAGGTCAGCCTTGCCCTCCAGGTGGAGTCCGCGTTCGAGCTGAGTCTCGTATTTGACAGGTCACGTCCCGCTGAGTGGTGTGGTTTCTGCCGCCAAACTGTGATCGGGCTGGGCTTCGAGGGGTGTTATGGTCGTGATAAGTCGAACAGAGTGGCTTTAGATCAGCTGGTCAGAATAATTTTTGCTGCCTGCGGCCAGCCCCGGGCACCTCAGCGGCGGAGGGCCTATGAGCGGAGCAGTGTGGCCCGGCGTTAGCTTTCGAAGCGGACCAGTGCAGTGATGCCCTCCGAGGCATCCGATCAGCAGAAGTTGATGCTCAGCATGGCTTCGGGTAGTCAGGCCGCGTTCGGCCTGATCTACGATCACTTGAGCGTCCCGACGTTCGCGATCTGCAATCACCACCTGAAAACCCCGGCTGCAGTCGATGAGGCGATGCACGGTCTGTGGCTATACGTCTGGCAAAACGCGGCGATGTTGTCGGGGCTCGACGGCTCGCCTTGGTCGATCATCATCAGGACAGCGGAGCACCACGCCGAGTACCACGCCAAGACAGAGCGCCTGGCCCGAGAAACGGATATCTCTCTGCCGGGATGAGTCCCGGTGCGGGTGGCCCAGCAGTGCTGCCCGCGCCCCGGCGCCCGCCGAACGCATTTCGCGCGATTCGAACTTGAACTCACACTGGCGCTACCTTCTGACTGTCGCCGCCTTCTCAGTGACATGCACAAGATCACTCGCGTTCCCTACCTGCTTGCCACCTGCTCACATCATCCCGGTTGTGTCGGAGCCGAAGGAAGCGCCGGCGAGATATGCGGTGAACACCAGCTTGTGCCCGGGTAGCGTTTCAGAAGGCATGTGTGTGACGTTACACAGCTACACTGGGGTTATGCAATCACTCCCGCAGCGTCGCCCAACAATGAGCCAGGTTGCCGCACGAGCCGGAGTGTCCGTGATGACGGTTTCTTACACGTACAACCGCGTCGACAGAGTCTCGGCCGAGAGCCGGGAAAAGGTGCTGCAGGCTGCCGCCGAGTTGGGTTACGCGGGGCCTGATCCCGCGGCCCGGTCCCTGCGTTACGGCAACACCCGCACACTTGGAGTCATCCTTGGCGAGCACCTCACCTATGCGTTCGACAACCCGCAGGCAGTCACATTCCTGGCCGGCATCGCAGAGGTCTGTGCGGATCGAGGATACGGAATGTTGATCGTGCCCATTGCCGGAGGCGCAGAAGATAGTCTCCGAGTCAGCGAGGTCGCCGTCGATGCATTCATAATCTGGACAACGACCGACGACGACCCCGTGCTCGACGCAGTTTCAGGAAGCGGTCGGCCTGCGGTCATCCATGGTGGGCCTGTCCGCGCGGGCTTCAAGCTCGTGAGCATCGACAATCGAGCGGCCGCCTTCGCAATGGGCATGAAGACCTTCGCCGGCGCCCACCGACCCGCAATCCTCAGTTTCCCCCTGGATTCCTCGCGAAAGACAGTGCTCGCTGCGGGCATCGACCCCGACACCGTGCGATTCCCCGTGACCAGGCAGCGCCTCCTCGGGTACAGGGATGCAATTGAAGCGCTGGGGCTTGACTGGAACGACGTGGTTGTAGGCGCCACGGCAACCAACAACGAGGGCGAAGCCCGCTCCCTCGCCGAGACAATGTTCGCCCTCGAGCAGCCTATCGATGCAATCGCGGCGATGAGCGATGACCTGGCACTCGGCGTCCTGGACGCTGCGACAAGCGCACAGCTCACAGTCCCAGAGACTCTCTCCGTAAGCGGATGGGACAATTCGCGAGCGTCCGCTCTCCATCAGCTGAGCTCGGTTGCCCAAAATCTGAGAGCCCAAGGGGCGCTGGCGGCCAGGCTGGCTCTCGGTGAGGAACCCGGACTTGCCCCAGATGACTGGTCAGTAGTCGTCCGAGCGTCAACTGGGGAGCCAGCGACTCAACGGACCGAGCACGGCAATACCCCGATCAGACGGATGGGTGCCAACCGTGAGCCGTTCGTGCGATCTGACGGCCTCTCGTAACCCATTGGTTGTGAGGCGGCTCAGGGATTGAACGCTGAGGCACTGGACAGTGAGGACCAGTTCTCCGGGCACCGTAGTGGTGTCGATCGCCGCCTTCTCCCCGGTGAGGCCCTGAAGCCCGAGGCCCCGTTCGATGAGTTCATGGAGGGTTGTGACGAGGTGGCGCAGGTCCTGGCCTAATCGGAGGGGTTAACCCGGCTCTGGGAGTGGTCATCGAGCTCGAGGGCGACCGCGCGGGTGAGAGCGTCCTCGGCGGGAAGCGCAGCCTGTTCAGCGGGAGAGAGATCGTAACGGGAAACAGCGATCGGCTGGGTAGTGCCGGCGAGTGCGTACCGGACGACGGACTCGTTTTTGTCAGCGACCAGGAGCATCCCAACCGTGGGCTGGTGCTGCGGCTTCCGCAGCCGATCCTCAACGAGGGCAACATAGAAGCCGAGTTGGCCGGCGTCGCGCGGGTCGAATTTCGTAGTCTTCAACTCAATGACCACATACCGGAGTTGGTCAACGTGGAAAAACAGCAAATCGGCGAAGAAGTCATCGCCGTCGACGTCGAAGTGGACCTGACGTCCCACGAACGCGAATCCGGGGCCGAGCTCGCGGAGCGTGTCAATGATGCGTTCGACGAGCCGGTCCTCCAGCTCTCGCTCGACGGCGTCACCGTCGATCGCAAGGAACTCGAGCGTGAACGGATCCTTAGTGATCTGCTGAGCGAGCTCAGAGTCGCTTCGTTCGAGAGAGTGCAGGAAGTTAGACGGAGCTGCGCCCTCGCGCAGGTGCAGGCGGGTGGTGATCTGGTGAGCCAACACCGGACGGCTCCAGCCCTGCGCGATGTCCTTGGCGCTGTACCACTCGCGTAGTTCGGGATCGTCGAGCTTGTCAAGCAGCTCGATGACGTGACCCCAGGGCAATTCGCCAACGGGTCGTTGGCGAATTGAATCGTGTTCGGGCCACGCCTCGGCGAACCGGCGCATGTACCTGAGGTTGGCCGGCGAGAACCCCTTCGCGGTCGGGAACTCTGCACGCAGATCCGCGGAAAGCTGGACCAAAACCTTGCTGCCCCACGCCGCCGTTTTCTGTCGCTCGATTATTGCCGCTCCGATCTGCCAATAGAGCCTGAGCAGTTCGGTGTTCACTCGGCGCTGGGCCATGTAGCGCGCCTCATGCACGAGCCGCTTGATGCTCTCAAGCGTGGCAACGTAATCAGACGGTACGAGGGAGCTCATCCCTCAACGCTAATGGAGGTCCGCCGCCCGTGCCTGCAGCGGACAGCCGGGGCTCAAGGTTTGGCCAAGTGCCGGTAGATCGTAGGGCGAGTGACTCCAAACTCCTCGGCGATGTGCTGGACGGTGTGGGCCCGCTTGCCGGCGGCGTCCTTCTCCTCATACATCTCACGGGCCAGCTTGACCTGGCGAGGCCCGAGTTTGGGTTTTTGCCCGCCGGTTCGTCCCCGGGCACGGGCCGCGGCCAGCCCATCGCGGGTGCGTTAAGACATCAGCGCATGTTCGAACTCCGCAATCGAGCCAAGGATCTGGAAGAACATCCGCCCGGTGATGCTGGACGTATCGATGCCCTGATCCAAGACCACCAAATCAACACCGCGCTCCTGGAGGGTGTTCGACAAATCGATGAGGTTCTCCAGCGACCGGCTAAGCCGGTCGAGTTTGGTCACGACGAGCTGATCGCCGGCCCGGTTCGCCGAGAGTAGAGCCTTGTCAAGTTCAGGCCGGCGGGCGAGTGTTCCCGAAGCCGTATCAAGGAATATCTGATCACAACCTGCCACGGTCAAGGCGTCGTGTTGCGCCTCTGGGTGCTGATCACGGGTAGAGACCCGACCATATCCAATTCGCATACATGCATCGTGTCACCAACCTGGTAACGCGTTACATAGACGCGTACACGGCAAGCATTACTAATACCGCACGATGTTTACGCGACCTACTGAACCGGTGCTGGAGTGTCTTACGAACGATCGTTTTCGGCCATCATCCTATTCACACCGCGATCAGTGATCACTCGGCATCACGCCGGTCGAGATTGGTCTCCGCCCACACCGTCCTCAAGCAGGCCGAGTGCGGCGGCGAAGTAGAAGGCGTGCACATAACTCGTGCCGTCGTGCCGATGATAAGGAACTGGGAGGCCTGTTCTGACCCGGATCAAGGGTGGGAGAAATTGATAGGGGCAACGACGCGACGGTTATGCAGACGAGTACAGAAGTTTGTGCAGACGACTTCGGAAAATGACTGTTCGGCACCACCATCCGGCATGGCGTCGGAATCACTACCCCGTACAGCGTAGTAGTGTGTGATGCGTCGAAGGAGATACATGGACACCACACAGCTACTCAAAGGAGTGCTCGACGTCGCGGTGCTCGCCGTGATTCAGGAAGAAGACGGCTACGGCTACGACATTGTGCGGCGCCTGCGCGCTGCCGGCCTCAAAGAGGTGGGAGACGCCTCGGTTTATGGAACCCTCCGGCGCCTCTATACCGCGGGTGCATTGTCAACCTATGTCGTGCCCTCCGATGGCGGTCCGCACCGCAAGTACTACGGAATCAACACTGAGGGACGGACCATGCTTGCCGAACAACGAGCCAGCTGGACCCGGTTCGCCAACACAGTGTCACTCCTCCTCACAGAACAGCACCAGCCCACCGCTACCATCCGCACGATCGGGGACAAGTCATGAGCACGACCACCTCACCCACCCTGGCCATCCATGATTTTGCCGCTGCCGTGCGCGCCGCGCTCAGCGACCTTCCCAGTGAAGATGTCGAAGAACTCACGGACGGACTTGAAGCGGATCTGACCGAGCAAGCCGAGGATCTTGATGCGCAAAGTTTCGATCCGGGCGATGCGGTCGGCTACGCCGACGAGTTGCGGGCTGCGGCCGGACTACCAGTCAGGGGAAAGCCGCGGCTGCCATCCGCCTGGACCGCCAACAAACTTCGCACCTGGGCCAGCGCACAGCGATCAAACCTCACCCGCAAGGCACGATCGACAGCGATCGGCTCGCGCACCCTGGACTTCTTCATCTCACTCCGACCTTTCTGGTGGGTGCTGCGGGGCTGGGCCGTCTACAAGGTCATTGCGGCTCTAGTTATCGGCAACAGCATTGCCAGTACTCTGCCGTCGAGCGGCACTGAGTGGGTTCTGCTCTTGCTATTCGTCACCGTCAGCGTGCAGTGGGGACGGGGACGATGGCTGCCCTGGTCCTGGCTGCCACCGTTTAGGACGCTGGTTAGTGTCTGCTCGATCATCGCGCTGCCACTTCTTCTTGTGCTCGCCACAGCGTGGAGTAGTTCGGCCGACCAATACGTGGAGGACTACGTTCCACAAGGTCTGCTACTCGACGGCAACCAAGTCTCCAATGTGTTCGCCTATGACTCAGACGGTCAACCCCTGACCGGCGTGCAGCTCTTCGACCAGGATGGAAAACCACTCACGACCGTAGGCGATCCAAACGCCACACCGTGGGTTACCACATACGCCGCCGACGGGACGGAGGTCATCTTGGTCCCCAGCTCCGACGTACCGGGGAGAACCGGTTGGAACGTTTTCCCCCTCAACACGGTCGACTCAGTGGACTATTATTCGCAACCCAGTGGCGAGCCCGACCTCTCCACCACTACTCCGGCCGTGCCACCCTTCACCCAAGTGCGGCCCCTCACACAGCAGACGCCGTCGCCAACGGCCCCGCCGACTCCCGTTCCCTCTTCGGCGCCGCCCGTCGCTCCCGAACCGAGCGCCACACCTACACCAAACTCAGGCGGAGACAAATGAGCGAGTCACCGCAGACCAATCCCGCACCGCGAAAGATCAGCCCATCAGCGATCGACCTTCCGCCAACTCAACCACTCGACATCACCGCGTGGCTCACATTCGAACGAGAAAACGAGTAGTCCTCGCGTCGGTTCTGGTGGATTCGCTGACGCTGGATGACCAACGACTGACCGCGTGACCTTCAGCGCTATGTGGCGGCGTTCTGTGATCGCTATTTGGCACATCGACATCGTTACCCGCGTTGACTCAACGTGCTCGCCTACGCGGTTGAATGGATGGGCGGATCGGCTTCCTTGATCAGCGAGTACCAGGCATGAAATCCCCAATACTGTCGGAGGCATCGAGCAGAGCATCGATGCTGCCCACTTGGAAGGGCACTTGGGGGTAGGTCTTGCTCGCGTGTTCGATGAAGCTGGGCACCTGGTCGACACCGCGCGCGTCACTGCCCTTCCCCGTCAGGTAGCCGCCTTGCTGCCGGTGGTGTTCCTGGTCCGGTTGCGTCGTGGGGCTGGGTGGTCAGATGGGTTTGGTGCGTGGCAAACCGCAAGCCGCCGCGAGCAGGACTGTCCACCCGGTTCTCCACGGCCAGCTGGCCGGGAGGTGCAGGATCTGTTTCCGCGCTGAGGTCAAGATGCGGGCTGAAATCGGTGTCAGTTTGCGGGAGATGCTGCCGCTGCGTGCTTGGCTGAGTTTGCGTCGAAGTGCGAGATCCAGGCCGTCTCGGCCCTACCCCTTCTGAGTGGAAACGCCAGATATCGCAGGTTAGGGTGCGAGGCCGAGTTGTTCGAGCATTCCCTGTTGGTCGCTGCTGCCCCACCGCTCTACAAGTTGCCCGTTTTGGAAGCGGCTAATTTGCATGCCACGAACAGACATCGTCTTGCCGCTGGCGGCATGGCCCATGAGGGGGCCTTGGTGGGTGCCGGTGAGGGTATAGGCGAATGCGACGTCGGTGTCGTTGGCGACGAGGCGCTCGACTGCGATGTGCAGGTCGGGAAAAGCGGCAATCATCTCGCCGAAGAACGCTTTGTAGCCTGCGGGCCCCGGGCCTTGGCCAGGGGCAGGGTCGTTGTCGACGGCGTCTTCGGCCACAAGGTCGTCGAGAAGATCGAGTTTTCCGCTGTTCACGGCGTCGCCAAACTTCTGCTGGGCTGCGATATTCACTTCTTGACTCATGTGTGCACTCTCTTCCTTGGCCTTTACTTTTAATGGGTTTGTGCGGGCCACGGGGTGACCATGCCTCCGTTGACGTTCAGCGTCTCGCCGCCGACAAAGGTGGACTCTTCGGTTCCACTACTTCGCTAGGAAAGCGAGTACGTGCCGGTTCCACTCGTCCTTGTGCGAGACGGTAAGACCGTGCGGGGCGCCTTCGATCACTACGAGTTCGCTGCCAGCGATGGCCTCGTGAGTGCGCTTGCCACTGACCTCGAACGGCACGATGGTGTCCAAGTCACCGTGTATCACCAGGGTCGGCACAGTGATTTTCGTCAGATCATCGCGGAAGTCCGTCATCGCGAATGCGGTCGTACAGTCCAGTGTGCCCTTCGGCGACGCCATTTCGGCGATATCAAGGTTGTAAGCAATCTGCTCCGAGCTGACCTTCGGCCTATTGATCAACGACGGCTTGCCCGCGGTGAAGAACATCTGAAGAAATTCGTGTAGGAATGCCGGCCGGTCTCCGGTCAGCCCGCCATGGAACCACTGGGCGAGGTCAGCGTCGACACCTCCATCAGGGTTGTCATCCGATTTCCAGAGGTACGGCGGGACAGCACTGGCGAAGACGAGCTTCGCGATGCGATCGGTACCGTACATGCCCACGTAACGGGCAAGCTCGCCGCCACCCATCGAGAATCCGATGAGAGTAACGTCCCACAGATCGAGCGCCTCGAGAACGGCCTTCAGATCGGCGGCCAACGTGTCGTAGTCGTACCCATCCCACGGCTGTGATGACTGGCCAAAACCGCGGCGATCGTACATGATTACCCGGTAGCCGGCGTCGACCAGCGCGGGTACCTGACCCTCCCAGGACCTGCTACTAAGGGGCCAGCCATGAATTAGGACGACGGGCTTGCCGGCGCCGACGTCTTCGTAATGCAGTTCGACGCTGGAATCGTTCTGCCCGGGGACGGTGATAAATGGCATGTTCTCTCCTTGAAATCGGAATGGTTCGTTGGAGGTAACTGAAATTGTGCATTCCAGACAATCGAGGTTCGCTGGGAGAACGCTGAAGTGATGGTCGTTGAGGGAAATCGTGTCATGAATATTTGACGCCCTGAGAGCTTCGCGTCAGGGGCAATTTCGGATCGTCACTCGCCGGAGGTCCCGGGGCGACACCCCCGCCACGTGTTAATGCCGACCGAAAGAGGCTGCTCCCGCAGGCATAGAATTCGTGCTTCCACCTGGGTCGTCAGCACAGGCTCAGGGCGTCGCCATGACGTAGAGAAGTCGTGCTCCGTCAGTAAACCGCCTCGATATCGGTATGTCGGGCTGCAGCTTGGCCGATATGACGCGGCCGGATTAGTGTGCGGTCCAGCATCCCAGGATGGCAGTAGCTACTTGATAGGAGAATGCGGTGCGGGTGACGCCATGCGGCCCGACCTTATCCGTCAACTTTCTGGCGTCAACTTGTAACGTCATGTTGTCTTTGACAAAGACGACCACGCCGTCTGTGGTTTCGTAAGCAGGCAATCCGAGATTCGCGAGCCCTTCAATGGTTTGCACTGGGGCAAGGTTCCCTTGCATCGTGTCGAAGTAGCTGCGGGCAGACGCTGCGTCCGAGGATTCCTGGACCGAGATCACGAACTCTCCATCAGTCAGATGGTATGTGCAGGTGTATCGGCGAGTGATCCAGCTGTCGACGGAGTGTGGCGGGGCGGCGAGAGCCAGCGCACGTGTGATGTTGTCGCGTGTTTCGGTGCCACAAATCATCTGTGATGCCGCGGACGGTCCTGCCTCCGCGCTGCCTGCCGAGCTCGACTGCGGAATCGGGGAGGCCGACGTGCCTGGCATGGACATTTCGGGGGCCATTGTGTTCACGGCGACGGAGGAGGTGGTCGCGCACCCAGTAAGTAAAGCTGTGGAAGCCACCGTGATCGCAAGCAGCCAGACGCGCCTGTTGACACGCGTCTCAGATGTACTACGCCGCATGGCTGGACACCAAGCTGGCGTAGACAACGACGTTGTTTGGGTACGTACGAGTGGTTTCGTTGAACTCTCCACCGCAGGTGATCAGCCGTAGTCCCGCATGATCGGTGTTGCCGTAGACGGCGAACTGCGGAAAGTCATCTTTCGGGTATTCTTCCACTCCGTCGACCACGAATACCGCCACTGTCGCATCGGCTCGGGTGACCAAAATCTCGTCGCCGGGACGCATCTCGCCAAGTCGGTAAAACACCGCGCGCCCCTGCACCCTGGAGTCGACGTGACCCAAGATGACGGAAGGTCCGATAGCGCCAGGGGTGGGCGAACCGGTATACCAGCCGGCCGGAGAGGCCTCGTCCAACGACGGCGTCTGCACCGTGCCGTCAGGATTCTGTCCCAATTGCATCAGGACAGAGTCCACTTCAATCGCGGGGACGTTGATCTGGGTGGGCTCGGAGGCGGTCAAGGTCGGGCCGACAATCCGGTCAACCCGCGGAGTCGGCGGAACTGAGATGGGCTCCGGAGAGGGTGCAGCGGAGACGGACTCCTGCGATGGGGCTGACACGGCAGCCGAGGCTGGCGGTCGTGAAGGAGGAGGATTGCCCCATAGGGCGAAACCGGTGGCCGTACAGCCGATGGTGAAGAGCAGAACCGCCGCCGCGGTAGCCAGACGGCTACCGCGGCGGCGCTTCTCAGCCGGGATAATCACCGCGGATCAATCCGATCTCAGCCTCGGGCGATGAGACGTCGACGAATCACCACCGCGCCACCTGCCGCGGTCAGGGCCCCGGCACCAAGGGCGAGAAGGCCCATGTCAGCACCGCTTGACGTGCTGCCACCGCCGGTTCCCACACCACCGTCAGGCATGTTCGCCTGCGACTCGCTCAGGGCACCGCATAGAGCCGGCGACGTTGCTGCCAGGGGCAGACTCGGAACCAAGTCACTCTTTGCGTCCTGTGCTGCTTTCGTCAACGTAGCCGGGTCGAGCCCGTGGACCACCACAACCGCCGTACCTGCCTCTAACGAGGCTGCTGTGGCGGCATCCAGAGTGAAGGTTCGGTTGTAGTCGTAGTTTGCACCCATCCCGGCAAGGGTCAGATCAGTTCCGGCCGCCGGACTCGTGTCGCCACTCGTAGACAACGTTGTGCCAATCTCTCCGTAAGACGGCTGACCTTCGGTCGTGCTGATCACACCATCTCCATTGGTGTCAGCTGCCGTGGTGGGACATTCCCCCTTCGCGCCGATGTGGATGTGCTGTACGTGCGGGTACGGCTTACCGTCGAAGGTCTCGGCCAGACCCGTGACGGTCTGGGTGACTGTGGCCTGGTCACCGGAAACCTCAACGGAAACGGTGCCGCTGCCATTGCTGCCGTTGATCGCATCGAGCGTCCCCTGGTACGACGCGTCACCAGTGGCTGCAAAGGCTGGACCACCCGTCAATACGACCACGCCCAAGGCAAACGCGGGCACACACCACAGTGCTGTTTTCTTATTCATCAGGATCCTTCGTTAGGAGGTAGGTGCGAAAACAAACATGAAGAGAAAAAACGACCGAGCATTCTGCGCCCAATCATTTGAGTGCAGAGCCTTTTTGTCAAGGGCTACTAGGCGTTCGTGGGTATACCCGCGAGTCTGCTGATCTTGCGTTGACAGTGTTCGGCGACTTTCCTTCTTTATTTCGGATGAGGAGGAACTTATTGACAGGAGCCTTTGGTCGGATGTCGTTTCAGGGCCCCGAAGCATAGGTCACTGAAGCGTCGCCCACGTCAGCAACTGTCAGCAACATTTGCTTCGGCTGCTTCGGCAGCAGTGAAAGCAGTTCGAGGAGCCACAGAGTTGCTTGGTTTGAATCCATCAAATGTCCGTCCGCGAACCGTCGCAGCCCTTGGCCGCTCCGACGCCCGTTGTCTTGGAACTCAAGGGTTATATGACAGTTTTTGTGTGGCCGCTGAAGCCCGCGGGAATTTCTCGGACAGGTCTTACGGGAACTGCACTATGGAGCTCCCGCCAAGTCGGTGCCGATGTTGCGTCGAGTCCTGTGTCCCGCTGGTCGTCCGTCTTGCGGCTCCATCGACCACGGCAGCATATTGCAACAGATGATGCAAGGTGGGGACTGCCCCACGCTAGGGTGCACACATGGGGAACCACAATTTGATTGTTGGTGGTGCCGGTTGACTTGGCGTTCTACGCAGCGTCGGTGATGGTGCTGGCAATTGCTGCGTGGAATCCTGAGTCCGCAGCCCCAACGTTGACGTACCAGCAGATTGTGGCGGGACTTGGTGACGCCGGAGTGAACGTGGCCGCTAGCGTGATCGGTTTGGTTGCCTGGGGTGCTGTTGGTCTCGGAATTGCCCTAGTCCTGAGCACCCTCGCCTTCACTGGGCTGGCCGATCGCGGTCCCGTCATCATGGGCACATGAAGTATTTGCCGCTGGGGCGCCAGCATTCTTCTATTGCCCGTTCTCGCTCGGTATTGACGTCGCAGACACTTTCGCCGTCTCGGGCGACGTACACGCACCCTCAGACATCGTCCATAATCCCATGAGGGGGTCGCTTTGCTCGCCCTCGCCGTTGTCAGTATGCGTAGGGCAGCGAATCGCCAGCCACCACTCTTGTAAATCGACTCTTCGCGCGGCTGGCAGCGTCCCGTGGTTGCGCCGACCTTCCCGTTCGCGCGCCGTGTACCGTGCGGTGATGCCAAGCTACGAAAGCTCCGACGGATCTGCACTCCACTACGATGACGTGCGCCGCAAGGACAGCGACGGCGACAAATGCCCGGTTATCCTCACTGGCGGAGGAGCTGCCCGCCGCCCCAGCTACTTTGGCGATCTGGCGGGGCTCAGCGATCGGCACCGCCTCATAGTGTCCCACCAACGAGGTGTTGGACGCACCCCGGCGCCGGACACGGACGAACGAAGGTCGTTCTTGGCTCAAGCCGACGACATCGAGCACCTGCGTGTCCATCTCGGCCTCGATCGCGTCGTTCAGGTGGCTCACTCAGCGGGAACGAGATTGACCCTTGCCTGCACGGTGCAGTTCACACTCAGCGTGGCCAGGCTAGTGCTGATCACTCCTCCAGCGGTATATCTCGTCAATGAGCTATTCGACACTCACACGCTCATTGGGAAGCGGCGCGGAGATTCGGATTTCGAAGCCGCTTTAGCAGCTTTGGACGCGGGGCCCAGATTGGTGGGCATCAGCCCGAAACGGTGGCGCACCACAATGGTCAGCCAGGCCGAAGACGCCTTTCCGGTCAACGCCGTCAAACGGTAGTAAGACACCAGGGGCCCTGAACCAGGTCTGGGTGGGCGATATCACCGACGTGGGAACCTGGGAGGGGTGGCTTTATTTGGCGACTGTCATCGAGGCGCACACGCGCATGCTCAGACCTGCACCGCCTGATGCAGGAGACCCAGAGCCAGCCCACGAATTGACGCCGCGCACCGCCGACAAGGCGCTTCCAGGATTTGACAGAGCGTCGCGTCATGCTGTCAGCTGTGGGCAAGCGCGGGCTGAGCACGAGCACACTCGCGTGTAGGAGCGCTTATGAAGCTGCACAGCCACTTCGTCCCAAGCCACGTCGCCCGATGACCGTCACCGCCACCCCGCGACAGGTTTTTGACCTAGTCGACTCTTTGCTCTCGGACGCATGGCCCGTCCTTGACGAGGACGCCGTTGCTCTGCTCGCGAGGCACCGCTGTCACGTGCTCCTCGCGCACCGGAATCGGGAACGCGCGGTTAGGGTCGGACGTTGGCACTGCCCTGAACTGGACGTGTGGGGTGCGTGGACGACATGTTCCCCGCACGGGATCGGGCTTAGCGTCTACCTCCTCGACACCACCGCAACCGGCCCAACTATCTCTCCAGGATATGGCGCCCTAACCGACGAGTTCACCGCTCGTCTGGGAGCGCCGGAGGTCATCGACCACAATCCCCACAGCCCACACACAATGTGGAGTCGAAACAACCTCACCGTAAGCGTGGACTCGTACACCCAAGAACAACAGGGCCCCCTCATCAAACTAACCATCCAACCAATCACAACAACCCTCCCCCGCGAAATCAACTAACGCACCCCACCACCCGAACAGCCACCACCACGGTAACTGAGCGTCCACCTCGAGGCTCGAGAAGCTTCTGACGGCTTCGGGCGGGTCACTATGGAGACTCACGTTCGGGCGGGTCACTATGGAGACTCACGTCGAACACCCGCACGAAACAGGTCGAGGTCTTTTCCTTACTATCTGCCAGGTACTCGCTAGAAACCGGACTCCCCGCTGGACGTCCGAACTGTGAACTATGCCGCACCTCGGTACTGGCTGATGAGTCACCAACAAGCCTGTTGGTGATGCCCCTCGGTGGCCTTGAACCCGTGCACCGGCGCGTGTCGCCGATGTACATCATCGAAAGGTCAGGCCTGTCCGTCCGAACCATAATGTGGAAGGACGTCGTGACCATTCCGGCACGCAGCAACGTGCCCGTCCGAATCGCGTTTGACGACTTCAGCAGACGCGCCGTGTACCACTGCCACATCCTCGACCACGAAGACAGCGAACTGATGGTAATCATCAACGCAAACCGCCAACAGCTGATGTGAGAGGCTCAGAGATCCCCCACCTGCCCAGCTGATCAGACGTACATTTAAACTACGCAATCTGGGCAAGTGAGAGAGTAGTGAACGGTTGGCTTCAATCCACCAGCGTTCAAGCAACCGCAATGGTGCTGGTCGCTCTGGCTTCACTGACGGGATGTTCGCCCAAACCCACCGAAGAAACCCACACAACGGGGGCCCCGTTCATGGATGCTGAAGCTAATAGCTGCGAATTCGCTGCCACACGAAAATCCTCCAACCCTTCCAACCCGCAAAAAACCGCACATTTCTACGTAAAACTCACCAACACGGGGGCTCAATCAGCTGCGATGTATCAGGGCTCCCCGATGTAGCTCTGCTTGACTCGACAGGGCAAGTCATCGACGACATACCCGCGAAACAAACCGCCATCCATGCCCACACAATCACGGTAAAGCCAAAAAAGCCGCTTATCTTCTGATCGGTGTCGCCGACCAAAACCTCTACCCTGGCTGCCCACTGATCGGTGCAGAATCATTGCGAATACGACTCCTAAAAAGCAAGGAAGACATCCTGGTTGCTGTTGGAGATCTCACTATCTGCGACAGCGCAACCTCCGGCTGGCTCGAGTACAACCTCGCTGCCGCCCCGGACAACCTTCTCTCGGACCTTGCCCCCGGTAAATGGGCACGGGGTTATGCGGCTTTAGCGAAGTCCGCGTTCTGGCCGGGCGCGCTAGGCCGCTAAGCGGGATCGGAAGCGGGTTGTTGTCGAGGCGGAGGCCGCGGGCAACTTCATTCAAATGTGGCGGCGGAGAGCGTGTCCTGTTCTTCACTGCCCCAAGTGGTCACAGGGACCCACACCCCAGTGGATGTGCATGCCCAGTTCCGATCAGGACTATGTAGGACGTGCTTTCCTCTCAACGCGCTTCAGTCAAACTCCTCCCACGGCAAGCGAGACGGTCTCTTCAGCGGACGAACCGGCGTCCTCTTCTTGCGCAGGCGTTCAGAGTGCGCCGGCGACGACTTCGGGTTCGCGTCCGGTGGAGCGTGTCAGGGGGTGTCCCCCTTTGGGCCGACAGCGAGGAACGACCCTCCCCTGCTACTTTGACCTATGAACACTCGGTCCCCGAGAGAGAAACGCATCCGTTCATGACGGTTGTGACCGATGAAACACCTCCTGCCGAACCCGCACCGTTTGTAGAGTCCGCGTCAGGTCGCCGTCGCTCTGGGCGGATTCGCGTCGACGAGGCAGGGAATCACTGAGTCCATGAAGAGAATTTCGTTTTGCGGAGGATCATTCCTGACCACAGACGGGGCCGCGGATGCACTCCTGAAGTTGGTCGTCACTTTTCCAAACGGCCACGACTTCGAGTTGCTCAAACTACCTGCAGTCAATAACGACGGCGACGAAATGGTCGTGCAAATGGTCGTCGGCCCAGGCAGCGAGCTCATCAGCGTTCCGGAAGAATCCACGTCGGGAGAACCGGATACCCTCGAAGCAGTCGCCTATCTCCGCAGCCGCGTGCACACACTCATAACCTCCAGCGAGCTGACCGCCTCAGAGGCGCTTTCATTCATGGAGTACGAATGGGACGCCGAGTACTTGCTTTAGCACGGTGCACGAGGCCAGCATGAGTTTCGGCGCCTAGTTTCGCCTAAATGGTCGCGGTTGATTTCCTGATCTAGACCGCATCCGGGGGATTATTGGGACGACGTTGGTGCTGACGCACTCAGGGTTTCCGTTGAGGCAAAGATCCACTCCGCCATGGCACCTGTGATCCATCCAACCTGGACCGTGCCATTCTCAGGAGAGGGGTTGGCCTCCCTGAACCAGTCTTGTCTGAGTGGCTCCTGCTTGAACCGCTCGCGGTGAGTCATGCACCTCCGATGGCCGACGTTCTGACCGACCCGTCCTTGTACCAATACGGCGGCGGCGAAGCTCCGTTCTTGGACCTGCTTGACAACGTATATGCCGCACAACCAGTAAGACAGTCCGATGACGGTTCGCAATGGTTCCTGAGCTGGATAGCCCCCTACCGATAGACGGGTGAGCCAGCCGGTTTCTTGCAAACAACCGTCGAGTGCGACAAATCAGCACTTATTGCCGACATCGCCTGGGTCATTTCGCCGAGACGCCAGGGCCAAAGGCATCGCCTCCGGAGCCACCCAGAGGATGATCGGATGGTTGTGAGCACACGAAGTCAACCACTTCACCGCCCATATCCACCCCGAGCACTAAGCCTCAATGGGCGTCGCTCGCAATCAAGCACGACGCCCAACCTCCACGGATTAAGACGCCGAGACCCGGTGGGAGTCCTAACCAACACCAAGCGCTCTAGGAGCTTTGCTCCCAAGAGAATGAAACAGTTCTATTGGATAGCCGAACGGGCCGCGGCACCTGCGGGAATCTGACGCTCGCTCCCAAGGTAATGAGCATGCGACCGATCGAAACAGTTCATGCCGAACCACGCGACTCAGTTGGCTCGCCCGCTTATCGAGTAAATTTCTGGCAACGAACCGGGAAGTGTGGAGCCTGAACGCATACACGCTGACTGAAGTTAAGGACATCGCCGAGGAGCTCCCATGGGTGGATGAGAACGCTTCCGGACGCCGTTTCGTGTTGTTCGCCGAAGTGAACAACGAAGCGGAAGGTTCCTTCCAGACTCCACGAAAGACCGGGCTCATCCGCCTGCTCGGAGCCAACCCCAATGTTGGTGAGTCAGTGGAGATGGGCCGCTTCGTTAAGATGAAGCGTCTGCGACGTATCGCATTGAACTGCAGCACGACGTTCCCAAATACCACCCCACGAGACTTCGGAGCCCCGGCGGGTTGGCGCCGAATCTGCGTTTTTAAGAGATCGGGCATTGGCAGCGGCGTCCGGTGGGTGGTGGTTCATCCTTGCTCGCTAACGTCGTCGGCGGCACGGGCCTGAGCCGGCAGTTGATAGAAACCTCGCCCGTTCTTCCGCTCATGCAAAGCGATAGAACCCGGGAAGATCCCGAGCATGATCCAGAGTGCACCCAGCAGAATTCGCGTCATAGTAGGTCCATGAAATGCCACTACTAGAATCCATGCCAGCCCGATGCAGCACCAGGCAGCAGCAACCCAGATCCGTGGCTTACCGATCATCAAACGCACGAATCCTGATCTGGCACTGCCGACTTCAGCCATGTGGCCAAGGCCCCTCCTGCCGTGAAGAATTCGATCAACGTATCGTCAAATTCGACCCATTAGTTCGGCACGTTTCGCTTCGTATTCAGCCTCGGAAAAGAGTCCCTCGTCACGCAACTGCCCAATTTTCCGAAGTTGTTCAGCAGTACTAAGAGAGGAAGTCGCCGAGTACCGAACGTTCCTCCTCGAGAGCCAAATGACGACAGCGATGATGGCGACCACGACGACAGCAATGGTCACGAGCACTCCGCAGATGACAAAAACATGCCAACCCGTAAGGTTAGTGAGCATCTTTCCCCCTGACCGTCATCATGCCGACGTTTAGCTTGACACTACCGGGTGCCTCAGCGTTCTGGATTGCGGTTCCACTCTGTCACGAGACGTCCCTGCTGCTTGGAGAGTAGCTTCGCACCGTCAGCCCGCAACTCCTCCACCGGTGAAACATGGTGATACAACGTCTGCCGGGAAATCCCGAGCTCCTTGCAGAGGTCGCCAACCTTTGCATCTTATTTACTCATCGCGGCCATGGCCAAGCGGACGTTCGCTGGCGTTATCTTGAACGCCCGCCCGCCAGTTCTCCCCCCGCGCTCGCGCTGCGTGGCATGCCCGGCGATTATGCGCTCAGAGATGAGCGCCCGGTCGAACTCGGATAGAGCAGCGAAGATCTCAGAGACGAGCTTTTCGGGAGCCGTCATGGTGTCGATCGCCGCGCCCTCTCCGGTATGGACCTTGAGGCCGATACCTCGGTCGGTAAGGTCGTGCACCGCATTGACCAGGTGACGCAAGTCTCGGCCGAGCCGTTGACCTGTGAGCTCGCACGCCATGAAATTCTCTGGCTGCTGCTGAACGATCCAGATCCGGCGATGCTTAAGGCCGCTGACGGGATGTCGCACGAGGTGAGCGTCCGTGTCGACTTGGCCCCGCTGCTCGGCCACCTCGACGGGCTCGCGGGCCGAATTCCACTGCTGAGCTACGCAACCGAGCATCTCGGGCGCGAACTACGCGCGCACTCGTGCGGCCGACCTCACTGAGTACCGTCGAATGTTTGCAAGAGGACAGCGTCACCCAGTCGCCGCGTTACCAATTGGCAATCAAGCCGACTAATAGTTTGATTTTCCTTGCGCGCATTCCGTTCGTAAGGTTTACTAACAAACATGACAGCCACCGGCGCCTCTCGAATGATCCAAGACCGAGCCCTCCGCCCAACGGCGAAGGGCTTGCCGGAGCACATCCGCCTGAACAACCGCATTCTGGTGCTGCAGCTGCTGTACCGTGCAGGTCTACAGAGCCGCGCCGACCTGGCGCGCGAGACCGGCCTCACCCGGGTCACGATATCCGACCTGATCAGCGAGCTGATGGGCGAAAACCTAGTAATTGAACTCGGCCAGCGCCAGGAATCCCGCCCTGGCAAGCCGGCCACGCTGCTGGACATCAACCGGGTCGCCTTCCAGATCGTCACGCTGGACCTCTCCGGTCACACGCGGTTGCGGGGTGCGGTGCTCAGCCTCGACGGCGCGGTGCTATCGAGCTCCGGACTCGAGTTGTCTGGAGCGCGCGGCGAAGCAGCTTTTAACAAGGTCGCCGAGTTGCTGTCCCAGGTAATCGCCAGTGCCACCGCCCCGATCCTCGGTGTCGGGATCGGTTCCCCCGGCATCGTCGACCGGGCTGGTGTTGTGCGCAATGCACCCAACCTCGGCTGGCGCGACGAGCCGCTCCAGACCCGCCTGCAAGATATCACCGGCCTGCCCGTGCGGGTTGTCAACGATGCAAACGCCGCAGTGCTCGCCGAACACAGCTTCGGCGGCGCCGATCACGACCTGCTGCTGGTCAAGGTCGGTCACGGTGTCGGCGCCGGCCTACTGATCGGCAGTCGGGCCATCCTCGGTGAGCGTTTCGCCGCCGGAGAGATCGGCCACGTCGTCGTCGGCACCGACGACGGCCCGCTCTGCGCTTGCGGAAAATCCGGCTGCCTCGAGGCCTGGTTGTCGGTGCCGCGACTGACCAGTGCCATCCAGGCCGCCACGGCCGCTGCCGCCAACGCAGCGGATGCTGAGCTGGCCACCCACCAGATCCTTACCGAGGCAGGCCGCCGCCTCGGCATCATCCTCGCTCCGATAGTCGGTGCCCTCAACCTGCTCGAGATCGTGCTGAGTGGACCACCCGAACTTCTCGATGGTCCGCTCTCCACAGCCACTACCCAGACCATCCTGTCGAGAACGATGGCCACCGAAACCGGCGATCTCACTCTGCGAATGACCGAGCAAGGACAGGACATCGTTCTGCGCGGCGCGGCCGTCATGGTTCTCTCCGCACAACTCGGGGTTTCCTAACCGAATCCTCACCCTTGCACCAACGATGTGGCGCCCGCCCACGTCGGCAATCCACGAAAGGAAGATCTCATGAAGAGAAAGCTTGCATCTCTCGCCGCGCTGGCCACAGCCTCAGCCCTCGTGCTGGCCGGATGCTCGTCCAACGCCGATAGGGGCGCTGATGCCTCTGCCGACAATAGTGTCAAGACCATCACCCTGTGGCTCGCCGGAAGTGACACTCCCGATGAATTGCGTGAGTATCTCAAGACCGAATTTAACAAGGAGACCGGCGCCACGCTGAACATTCAGCAACAGGACTGGGGAGACCTCGTTACCAAGCTGACCACTTCACTGCCGGACGCCAACAATACGCCGGACGTGACCGAGCTGGGCAACACCCAGTCGTCGACCTTCACTAACGTTGGTGCGTTCCTGAATATTACCGACATGTACGACGAGCTCGGCGGCAGCAAACTCCTGCAGTCCTTCGTCGACGCCGGAATGGTGGGCGATAAGAACTACTCGTTGCCCTACTACTTCGGCTCCCGTGCCGTGTTCACCCGCTCCGACGTTTGGGCCGCGGCCGGAGTCGAGCAGCCCAAGACCCTCGACGAGTTCAACGCCGGTGTCGCCGCGATCAACGCAGCCAACCCGCTAAACATCCCGGATTTCTCCGGTTTTTACCTCGGCGGGCAAGACTGGCGTAACGGCATCTCCTGGATCTTCGCCAACGACGGCGAGCTCGCCACCGTCAAAGACGGCAAGTGGACCTCTACGCTCGCGTCGGAGAACACTCTGAAGGGCCTCGAACAGCTGCAGCAGCTGTACAAGTCAGCCTCCAACGCGCCCAATGACGCCAAGGACTCCAACCAGTACATCTACCTAAACGACAGCGACGAGATCAAGGATGCAGAGGGTGCCGTCACGGCAAGCACCTCGCTGTCCGCGGCCTCAATCATGGCGCCCACCTGGGCGCACTGGTCGATCGGAACACTCGGCACAGACGACGCCGGCAAGGCCACCCGTACTTGGGATGACACCAAGAACGCCGTCTTCGCCCTCCCAGGCAACGACGGCAAGCCCGCCCCGGTCTTCGCCGGTGGTTCTAACATCGGCATCTCAGCGAAGAGCAAGAACCCGGAACTAGCTAAGAGCCTGATGAAGATCATCTTCTCCAAGGACTACCAGACCATGCTCGGCACGAACGGCCTTGGCCCGGCGAATAGCGACCATGTGGACTCTCTCGGCGACGACCAGTTCGCCAAGGCCCTGATCGCGTCGGCCTCGAACTCGAAGCTCACCCCTGCAGCACCTGGCTGGGCCACGGTGGAAGGCTCACTCGTGATGGAGGAATTCTTCAACAAGATCGAAGCCTCGACCGACCTCAAGGCCCTCGCGCAGGAGTATGACAAGAAGCTGACTCCGATGCTAAACGGCGAGTAACCACGCGGCCCGGCAGGCTCGACCATTCACACTCGTCGAGCCTGTCGGCTCCCCGACCGCCTGCACAAGACACCAGAACAACGAAAGGAGGCTCGGCGTGACCACAAAGAACCTCGTATTGGCCCAGGCCGATCCGCCGCGCCCCGGCAGGCCCCACAAGAAGGGCAGATTAACGCCGTACGTGCTGGTCATCCCAGCCTGCGCCATCCTGATCCTGGCGCTCGGCTATCCGCTGGTCTGGCAGTTCACCACCTCGATGCAGAAGTTCGGCCTAGCCCAGCAGTTCGGCCAGCCACCGGAGTTCGTCTGGTTCGACAACTACGTGACTTTGTTCACCGACCCGTACATGTGGGCCGTTGTCGCCCGATCGCTGGCCTTCTGCCTAATCACCGCCGGAGTCACCATGGCCATCGGCACACTGATGGCACTCCTCATGAACGCCGTGCACAACGCGGTGCGCATCACCCTGCAGATCTCCCTGCTGCTGGCCTGGGCGATGCCGGTCGTCGCGGCGATGACGGTCTGGAACTGGCTCATCGACTGGCGCCGCGGCGTGCTGAACTCGGTCTTGAGCGGAATGGGCCTGGACTTCCAAAACCACAACTGGCTGGCCAACCCAATGTCCTTCTTCCTCATTGCGATGGTCATCGTGGTCTGGATGAGCGTGCCGTTCGTGGCCTTCTCCATCTACGCCGGCCTCACCCAGGTATCCACAGAGGTGCTCGAAGCCGCCCAACTCGACGGAGCCAGACTCTCCCAGCGGCTCCGATTCATCATCGTTCCGATCATCCGGCCCGTGCTGGCCATCATCCTGCTGCTACAAGTGATCTGGGACCTGCGGGTATTCACCCAGATCCGGCTGCTGCAGGATGCCGGATCGATCGCCTCGGAGACCAACCTGCTCGGTACCTATATCTACCAACTCGGCGTCGGCTCCAGCGACTTCGCGATGGCCAGCGCCGTCTCGATCTTCGTACTCGTACTAACCGTCGCGCTCAGCTGGTTCTACGTGCGCAGCATGCTCAAGGAGGACGACTCATGACCTCGACGGTCCAATCCACCGGAACGGCCGCCGTACCGAGCAGAACCCGGCCTCAGCGCACCGCTCCTCCGATACGGCAACAGGGCGCCGGTAGCGGAAACCGCAGCTTCCGACCCGGCCGGATCGTGCTCGGCGTCGTCGGCATCGTGATCTCGCTGATCTGGGTCTTCCCGGTCTACTGGATGCTCAACTCCTCGCTACTGCCCAACGTGGTGCTGCAAAGCACCACCCCCACCTGGCTGCCGTTCGGCGGCTCCTTCGACAACTTCGTCGCAGTCTTTTCGGGCGGCACGTTCCTGCCTGCCCTGGGCATGAGCACGGCCATCGCCATCATCACCGTGGTGTTCTGCCTATTGTTCGCATTCCTCGGGGCGCTGGCCATCAGTCGGTTCAGGTTCCGCGGCCGCAAGGCGTTCGTCCTGGCCGTGCTGCTCATCCAGATGCTGCCCGCAGAGGGACTCTTCATCGCCCAGTACAAGCTGATGGGCAGCCTGAACATGCTCAACTCGATCGTGGGTGTAAGCATCATCTACATCGCCGCCGTCGTTCCCTTCACCATCTGGATGCTGCGCGGTTTCGTCGCCGGTGTGCCGGCCGACCTCGAGGAAGCGGCCATGATCGACGGATTGAGCCGCACCCAAGCTTTCATGCGCATCACCTTCCCGCTACTGGCGCCCGGGCTCGTCGCATCCGGCGTCTACGCTTTCCTGCAGGCTTGGAACGAGTTCACAGTGGCCCTGGTGCTGTTGCAAGACAACTCCAGCCAGACTCTTCCGCTCTGGCTGCGCGGCTTCATCCAGGCCAGCGCCAGCCGGGCCACCGACTGGGGCCAAGTGATGGCGGCCTCGACCCTCGTGGCCATCCCGGTGATCATTTTTTTCCTTTTCGTGCAAGGCAGGATGACCAGCGGGCTGGTCAGCGGGGCGGTTAAGGGATGAGTGCAAACGAGACCGAGGCCACCAACTCCCTGCTGCGCCGAAACATCAGGGCCACCCTGATGCCGGGCTTCGTCGGCACCGTGCTGCCGGATTGGCTGGAGCTGCGCCTGCAGGACGGGCTCGGTGCCGTGTGCCTGTTCGGGCAGAACATTGTCTCGATCACGCAGGTGAGGGCCCTGACCGACGCGATTCGCGCCGCGAACCCACTCGCGGTCATCGCGATAGACGAGGAGGGTGGCGACGTCACCCGACTCTACTTCTCCTCAGGCTCGCCGTATCCCGGCAACGCTATCCTCGGCCGCATTGACGATGTCAACTACACCGAGGAGGTCGGCCGGCTGGTCGGCTGGGAGCTGCGCAAGGTCGGCTGCACGCTCACCTTCGCGCCGGACACCGACATCAACTCCAACCCCGACAACCCAGTGATCGGCGTGCGCAGCTTCGGTACCGATCCGGCCGGGGTGGGCCTGCATTCCGCCGCCTGGGTGCGCGGTGTGCAATCCACCGGCGTCGCCGCGTGCCCCAAGCACTTCCCGGGCCACGGCGACACCGCCCGTGACTCCCACCTCGCCATGCCCGTCGTCGATGTGCCCCTGGCGACCCTGCGCGAGCGGGAGCTGGTGCCCTTCCGGGCCGCGATCGCCGCGGGAGCGAAAACCATTATGACCTCGCACATCCTGCTCCCCCGGATCGACCCCGAGAACCCGGCGACGCTCTCGGCCGCGGTGCTCGGCGGGTTGCTGCGCACCGAGCTGGGTTTCGAGGGGGTCATCGTCAGCGATGCCCTGGACATGAAGGGAGCCAGTGGCATCCTCGGCATACCGGGGGCCGCAGCATCTGCCCTCGCCGCCGGGTGCGACCTTCTCTGTATCGGCACCGAGAACACTGCAGAGCAGCTCGACCAGATCGAGGCCGCCGTGATCGTCGCCATCAGAGCCGGAACAATCGGCCACGGCCGGCTCGCCGACGCCGCCGGCCGGGTTCACCGCCTGGCCGCAGGAACCATCGACGAGTCGCAGAACACACCAGTCCCGGCTGCCGCGCTGGCAATGTCAGAGCCGAGCTTCGATACCGGGCGCATTTCGGCCTCCTTCGCCCTGAACGACTACGCGAAGCAGTGGCTCGCGTCGGCGCCGGAGCCCTTCTCGGTAGTGCGACTGGACACCGTGACGAATATCGCCGTGGGCGGTGCACCCTGGGGCCCCTTCGCCGAGGTCCACGCCAACCCGGACTCAGACCTTGCAGCGCTTTGGCGGGCCAGGCTCGTTGTCGGGCGGGCCGCAGACGACGGTTCAGAGCTCGCGCTCCCCGCGGCATCGCCGGTTGTGGTAATCGGAAAAGACAACCACCGATATCCGTTCATTCGCGACCTGGTTGATGCGCTGCGGATTGGACGCCGTGATGTGCTCGTCGTCGACATGGGCTGGCCATCTGACGACCTCTGGTACGCGGACATCGCGACCTACGGCGCGTCCAGGCTGGCGGGGCGGGCTTTGCTCGAGCTGCTGGCGTGCCGTCGCGCCGCTTCGGTCTAGCTCACTAGATCGCGGGCGCGAAGGGCGCCACCAAGCAGGCCGGCGTTCTCGCCGATCGAGGCGGGCACGATCAGGGGCTGGCGGTGAAAGCTCAGCAGCGTACTCACCCGCTCACGCAGGGGCACGAACAACTTCTCTCCAGCCTGCGCGAGCCCACCGCCGATCACCACGGCTTCCGGGGCGAGAATGGCGGCAAGCTGGGTGATGCTGAGGGCAAGCGCATCGAGTGCCTCGCTCCACACAGCTGTCGCTGCCACGTCGCCGGCTTCGGCGAGGGCCAGCACTTCCCGCGCTCCGCGCAAGCGCGCTCCCGTGCGCTGTTCATAGCGACGCACGATGGCGCCGGCCGAGGCAATAGTCTCCAAGCAGCCCCGGGAGCCGCATCCGCACAGTGGACCGGCGGGATCGATGATGGCATGACCGATCTCGCCGGCGTAGCCGCCGCCGGTGTGTGCGTGACCGTCGATGAACAGTGAACCGGCGATGCCGGTGCCGATGACCAGCACGACCACGTTGCGGAATGGGCGAGCGGCGCCAAGCCTGAACTCCGCCTCGCCGGCGGCCCGAACATCGTGCGAGAACGTGGTGGGCAGGTGGATGAGTTCTTCGGTGAGTTGCTTGAAGGGGACGTTTGCCCACTGCAGGTTTGTGGACAGAACGCCGATACCGGCGTCGTCGTCGACCACGCCAGGTACAAGCAACCCCACCGCACGGGGAAGAACCGCCGGAAAGGTCACGGCGAATTGGAGTCTGAGTTCCTCCACCCGGTAAATCACCGACAGGGCCGTGAGTTCGCCGTTGCGCGGAGTCGGAGTACGGCTGAGGCCGAGCATGCGGCCCGATTCGTCGAAGAGAGCGGCTTTGATGTCGGTGCCACCCACGTCAACGGCGATCACGGCCTCGCCGCTACCCAGTGGAAGCGCTTGGTTGACCACCGAAACGAGGGTCACGGCAGGAGAACAACGGGGCGCGTCATTGGGATGTGAGCACGGCCAAGAAATGTGCGGTGTCCGGTCATGACGGGGCTCCTCAGCGATAGGCGAGTGTGGCGGGGCAAGAAACCGGCCAAGAGTACGTTAGTGCTGATCGTCATCTGCCTGTGAACAGATTATCCCACGGACCTCGCATGTTTGTAAACAACGGTAACAATGATTCGAGCCTGCCCACAAACTAGAACCGCCAGAAGGGTACCGGTCCGAAGCCGGCTCACAACGGGTGAGAACCGGGTCTGGTAGCTGTGCTCGCAACAACGGATCTGGTCCGTGTTCGCGAAGAAACGCTGCCTCACGCGCAAGGCTGGCCCACCCGTCCACGACGACCACGACGACCACGTCGACCACGTTAAACGGAAGTTCACCCCAACACGCCCGAACCAGCTCTGGCTCACTGACCTCACTGGACACCGCACCGACGAGGGCGATCGGCGAGTGC
Source organism: Cryobacterium breve (assembly GCF_004402375.1). Lineage (GTDB taxonomy): Bacteria > Actinomycetota > Actinomycetes > Actinomycetales > Microbacteriaceae > Cryobacterium > Cryobacterium breve. The sequence continues at coordinate 10,334 of NZ_SOGJ01000013.1, read as the reverse complement.
ACTATCGACGGCACGACCTTGCACTCCGACCACCGGATGAATCCGCCCAATACCCGTCGGAGTAGATCACCCTCTTTGCCGCCACTAATGGCATCACCCGGTCGATGGAATACACCGGAATTTGCTGGGAGAATGCCCTGGCCGAGAGCCTCTTTGCGACCTTGAAACCGAGTTTTGCATGAACCGCGGAGTCTCGCGGCGCGCTGAGTCTCATAACTATGTTGAATAACCTCCTGGTTGAATTGAAGTGCTCACCGTTAGTTATGCAACATCCTAGGAGCACCGTGACGAAGCTGCTCGGCTACCCGCGTGTGCGAGTCGCGTCGATAATTGGCTGATCCATCGGCGACTTCTGTGGCTGTCGCTTCGAGGGCCAGGTGGCCGCCAGCAGCCAGGAGTACCTGATCCTTCGTGTTGAGCACGCCCGTGATGGCGTATGGAAGGGCGGCGATGATTTGGAACCGGGGCTGCGGGCCAGGCTCGCTCGGCAAAACTGAAACCCATCCACCTCCACCGTTGTGGAGATCCCGTTCTCGTCTCGTGTACGCCCTCTCCCGAACTCTTGGACAACAGTCCAGCTTTGATGGATTCAAAGTCCTCAGCGGAGACTTGCATCAAGGTCGGAGTGGTCGTGGGTATTTCTGCTCGCGCCGACCGCGGGGCGCTCATGGCTGTGGCTTTCATTTCGCAGTGGCAGGCGATTGGCAGCCTGCCATGGCGGGATGTAGATACGAGGTGGTAACTATCGGCATGGGTGTCGGCTGTTACAAGAACCGAAGCGTCTCCATCGCGCTGGTTTCAATCTCTGCGATCTCCGCCAGATGTTTGCTTGCGTTGCTCAGGTGTTGCCGATTGCCGGTTGTACCCGCCTGCTCAATGAGTTGCGCAACACTTGTCCATCCTTGTGCGGATTGACTGAACGCCTTGATGGCCGATGTGATCCGTTCCGCTTCTGGTCGTCCCGCGAGTATTTCTTGACACTCGATCAGGAAATCTCGGTAAAGGTTGCGGAAGAGGGCACCTCCGGTGCCTGCACGCTCCATGATGTTGGCGATAGCAGGCAGATCACGCATGGGATCTGAGACTCGATCGAAAAACGAGTGTATTCGTGTAGAAGCCGTGCGGATGCCGCGGTTGCCGAGGTTAGCGATTGGAGGGGTCAAGAATTCCTCTGCGCACGCTTTAATCGCGGAGATGATGGTGGAAATAGGCGGTTTTGCTTCGAGGCGTGAAACCGGCGTTTCGACGGTGAATGACCGGTGGCGGGCTGACATGGGGCCGCCAGCAGCGCGCGCCTTGGCCAAGCTGTCCCTGGTGGTTGATACGCGGCCGCCCTGCTGCGCGGTGTCCACCAAGTAGGCAGTTTCATCGTCGTAGCCGTAGATGGCGACGAAATGGCCGGCGAAGTGCACTCGGGACCTGAAGTAGTCCAGATCGTAACTGTCCAGCTGCAGGCCGACAGGGACTCCCTCGTCCAGCGAGGCACGAACATGATCCCACGCCTTCCGCGCCGAGCTGGTCTGTTGTTCTCGGAGTTCGAGACCCAGTCGTATGGTCAGGTTCTGGGTAAGAGCGAATGGCTTGACCCGGCCGCCAAGAAAGGGAAGGTCCTGCTGCTTGGAGTCCCAGTAGATGAAGGAGAGGCCGCTTCCCAACCCGAACAGCATGGGCTCGGACAGTCTTACTCCGGCGCAGTTCAGTAGCACGCCGAGTGCGGTTGTTTCGCAGTGTTCGCCGCCAACGGTTGGAACATTCTCGACGATTACTGCCTTGTTGCGATGGTCGGAAGCGGTTTGGTCAGTCATCGGATACAGGGGCTCGCTCTGCGAGCCACGTCCTTTCTGCTTTCAGGAGTGCGAGGGAGTAGGAGAAGACTTCGCGAGCGTGTTCAGGAAGAGGCGCTTGGCTGTGTTCGGCCTCCGTAACGGCCACGATCTTTCCTTCGATCTGGGCCAACCGGTTGAGTATCGCTTGGTTATAGGCCTGCTTCGTCACCAGTGTCTTGTTGGCCAGGCCAACGAGGAATGGATGCGGCACCGACTGAGCTGTGACAATGAAATCGAGCGTTGCGCTTGCCGCGAGGTCACAGCCTTCCTCGGTTGCATGAAACACTCGCCGCGATCGCATACTTGCGCGCGCGCTGTCAGCCGAGATCAGGCCGCGCTTTTCGAGCTTGGCCAGGACGTAGTAGATCGAAGAGAACCCGATGTCAGCCCATCGTCGAATACCACGCTGCTCGATGATCTGTTCCAAGTTGTAGCCGTGACGCGGCTGCTCGGCGATAAGTCCCAAGACGGTTAGTTCAGTGGCAGTCAGGGTCATGGAACTATTCTAGCGCTATAATAACGAAAGTGACAAGCGAGAGTTTCCGACTCCTCAGGATCGATGGCGCGAACACGACAGTCCACGAGACACATCCACTTGTGTCATTTTCCAAAGTCATCTGCACAGCGGCCATTATGTTTCCGGGGTTGTGCGGGCAAATGTGAACACTGGCTTTTTCGTACTTTTCTTTAGAAAACGCCCGTTTGCTCCTACTCCTCTGTACAACGAACGCTTTGGTGGCGGTTTCCCCGGCTCGTTGGATTGCCCGGTAGACCGTGAATCTGGCGACGCTGAAGAATTCCGCGATCGGCGCGGTGGTGTGTTCGCCCCGTTGGTGGACCTCGACCGGATGCTTCTCCTGCGGCGGGGACAGTTCGGGCTGCTTGCCGCGCAGCCGACCAGCAGCTTTGGCGACTTGCATCCCTTCGCGGGTGCGTGCATGGATCATGTCGGCCTCAAATTCAGCGACCTTCACGAGCACATTGGAGAGGAGTTTACCGACCGGGTCGGTGGGGCCGCCGATGCTGAGCTTCACGTCACGAAGGGTGAGGTCGTCGACGATGTCTTTGGTCTAGCGAAGCGAGCGCCAGCTGGTCGAGCTTGGTCACGACGAGGGTGTCGCCGGCCGGGCATGCGGCTAACTCTTCAACAAGACCTGGCCGAGCCCGATTCGCTCCAGTGAAGCTTTGATCAGTGAACGTCCTTTGGAGCTAGAGGTCGAGGGCGGCGAGGCCTTGGTCGTTCGTGAATACGCGCGCGTAGCCGATAAGTATTCCGGTCATGCTGGAGTGTGCCGTTTACACACTCTTCACAGGGCATTGTCTCGGGCGGGCGTCACGGAAATCAGGCACTCGCGGAACCATGCAGATCGCCTTCGACGCTCTTCGCCGAGGGGCTGTCCCGGTCACCGTCCGGCTATCGGGCGGTTGACCGGGACAGTTGTTCAACTCCCCAGTTCAGGGCAGCTCGGAAAAGGACGAGGACTGCGCGTGCTGTGCGCGCTGTGCCTGGCGGTTCAGGCCGGAACACCAAGCAGGATAGACACGAAAGCCTCGTTTGCCCGGATATAGCTCGGACTGGGTGATCCCGAGCGAGATCAAGTGGGTCGTGGTGAACCGGAAGACTCCGAGTCGCTCAGATTCATTCACGAATACAAAGAGTCCCGACGTTGAGTCATCAGCTCCGAAGGGTTTTGTCGATCCGTCCCCACTGCGCTGCCAAACCGCGACGAACGCACCTGGTTTCGTTGGGGTTATACGGGCGGTACGAAGTCGCCATCGCTCAAAGCCGATCAGCACCAGGCCGGACTCATAATCACTGCTCTGCTCTTCTGGCTGAACGCTGGGCCGCGCGCCGTCCGGAAGAGGCACGAGCTCGACATATCGCTCAAAAGCACGGAATCCCACACAAGAACTTTAGGCGCCCGAGATCGGGATGTCGGACGCCGCACCGTCGGAACCTACAACTTCAGCCATGCATACGGCAGCGCTATCTGGGAGTCCTACAAGAGTCTCGTGCCTGCGAAGTACGAGGCGGAGACGATGCGGAAGCAGCTCATCTGTCACGCAAGTAACATCGGCGCGGTCAAGAACCCCTGGAATCTGGAAACGCCGCGGGCGAACGTGAGGTGCGCAGATTTCGTGCTCAACCTGTGCAACCCCAACTAAGCTGACGCAGTGCTGACTCGAAAAGCCGCCTACCTAACGGTGGCAGGAGTGAGCCTAATCGTGGCCATCTCCCTCGCCGTATATATCTTCAACCTTTGCGTTCTCGCTGACTCTTCAACAGAGAACATCGCTCTCCCAATTTGGGCGGTCGTCATCGGCGCGCTGGCAGTTGTTTCGTTCCTCGTTTTTTTCCTGAGAAGGGCAACGCTTCGCAGCCTTAGAACATAACATTTTTGGTGCAGCAGCCCCACCAGATCGCCCTGCAGTCTCCCTCTCGGCTTGCCGACCGGGAGCTATAGAGCGATTCTCTTGCGGTCGGCGAGAGCGCGACATTTAGCGGTGTAAAAAATCCCGCACTTATCGCTGCGATTCATACCTGGGTGCCGCGTTTGCCCCGCCCGACTTTAGGCCCGATGATAGGGCGTCATGCGCTCGAGGCAGTGTCTCGATTCACTACAGCTTCCCAAGACACCAGCCAAGCCTGGATCTTGCTTGTCGCTTCCCCCCAGCTCGCTGAGCGTCTGAACGTCTCAGAAAGTCGTCTGTCACCGGAGGGTGAAAACTGGCCCTATATCGGCGGCGAGTTCAGGTGGTGAGAGCAACACCCTGAGTTCTGTGGGGTGTTGTTGATGGCTCGACCGTTGCCACCTTTGAGTATTTGTTTGTCGTTTTGGGAGGGTGCGAACGCGGCGCTATCGGTGCCGTCGCGGCGCAGGGCGCGGGGGTGTCGCGTCCGACTGGGTGTCGGTGGTTTAGCGGGCATCAGAAGGTGCTGCCATCACCGGTTCAGGATTTCAGTGTTGCCCGTGTCGGACTCTTGTCGTTGCGAGAGCGACAAGAGATCGAGTTCCAGCTCGCGCGGGGTCACGGGGTGCGCCGCATCGCAGCAGCTCTGGGCCGGGCGCCGTCAACGATCAGCCGGGAAGTGGCCAGAAACCAGGTCACTTGCCGCTACGTGCCGTCGCTCGCGCAGGAGCAGACCTGGGCACGGGCTCGCCGGCCAAGAGCTCAAAAGCTGGACGGGTTAGCTTTACGGGACCGGGTCACCACGGGTCAATGGGCGGTTCGGGTGAGCGACCAGGGACCCGGTTTGGGGCCCTCTTGGTGACCAGAGGCCGCCAGGCCAGCCGGAGATCAGCGAGGTCTAGGCGTTGGTCGGCTGGGGTGGTGTGACTCATCACCCGCGGGGATATGCCGCTGAGCAGATCAGTCACCGTCGGGAAGTCGCCGTCCCCGTTTCGACGGTTTGTGACACCCAAAGTCGCGCCCACGCAGAGGTTGCCCGACAGGCGACTTTCAAGCGGCCGAGTGGAGCGCACGCCCGCGGGATGCCGGCCATCACCCGGCGCGTGCTACGCGCAGCAGTTCGACCGAGACCTCCCACAAGCGTTCGGCCGCGGCCGGGTCCAGGGCGTAGTCACGCACCCCGTGCACGCCATCAACAATTGCTCCGACGACCTCGGCCTCATGGCAGTCCTCGAAGTAGCGGCCGCCGACCCCCGCGAGGGCCGGCCACGTGGCGAGCAGCACCGAGGTCGCGGCGCCCTGCTCGGAAGACTTGACCGCCAGACCGGCCGCGGCGACGTATGCCTTCGTGGCGGCGAGTGCCGCTGGGTCCCAGTGCCGCTGCAGGTTGGTCCAGATACCGCCCGGCATCAGCGCGTTTGTGGTGATGCCGTCCGCGGCCCAGCGCCGGGTGGCCTCGACTGCGAACAGCACGTTGGCTGTTTTCGACTGCCCGTAGGCGCGGCCGGCATCGTAGGGCTGACGCGCAAAGAAGAGGTCGTCGAAGACCACGGGCGAGCTTCCGTGACCGCTCGAGCTCACCACGACGATCCGGGCTGCGCCGTCGGCGGCGAGTGCGCCGTGCAGTCCGGCGGCCAGCGCGAAGTGGCCGAGGTGATTCGTCGCGAATTGCAGCTCCCAGCCCTGCGGAGTGAACGTCCGCGGGGAGTTCATCACCCCGGCGTTGTTGACCAGGATGTGCAGCGGCCCGCTCCAGTCCGCGACGAAGGCGTCGACCGAGTTGACGTCGGCAAGGTCGAGCCGGGCGACTGACACGGCCGAGTTGCCGGTGGTCGAGGCGATGTCCTTCGCGACCGCGCGGCCGGCATCGATGTCGCGCACCGCGAGGGTGACGCTCGCCCCCGTCGCCGCCAGCGCGCGGGCGGTCTCGATGCCGATCCCGGATGCCGCACCGGTCACGATCGCAGACCGTCCGGTCAGGTCGATGCCGGCCACGACCTCGGCGGCCGTACTGGTCGCGCCGAATGGCGTCGCAATGAGTGTCATTCTTCCTATCCTCACGCCGGGCGGGTGGCGGAGATCCCACCGTCGACATCGAGGATGACGCCGTGGATCATCGTGGCGTCATCGGAGACGAGGAACAGCACCCCGCTGGCGATGTCGGAGGGGCGGATCACCACGCCGGCCGGAGTGCTGGCGGTCATCGAGTCGAGGACCGGGCGGGCCGCCTCGTTGCCGGGGGTAAGCGTCACCCCGGGCGCGACGGTGTTCACGCGCACGCCCCTCGGTCCAAACTCAGCCGCCCACGACCTCGTCAACTGTTCCTCGGCCGCCTTCGTGGCGGAGTACATGGCGGCGAACGGATTGCCAACCCTGGCCATCCAGGACCCGACGTTCACGATGCATCCGCTGCCGCGTCCGGCCATCGCAGGGGCAATCTGACCGACGAGCACGTGTGGGGCGCGGACGTTCACCGCGAGCATGGCCTCCAGGTCGGTGTCGTCGAGGTCGGCCGTGGCGGTGGCCGGGTAGATCCCGGCGTTGTTGATCAGGATGTCGATGCGGCCTCCAAGTGCCCGCGTGACGTCGGTCGCGAACCCGCGGATGTCGTCGGAGGAGCCGCCGAGATCGACGGCGATGAAGTCGGCCCGGCCGCCGGAGGACCGGATAGCGGCGACGATCGCGTCACCGCGGGGCCGGTCGCGGCCACCGACGACGACGTGCGCGCCCTCCGCGGCCAGGGCGTTCGCGATCGCCTCGCCGATGCCGCTCGTGGCACCGGTCACGAGGGCGGTGCGTCCTGTAAGCCGGGCGCGGATCTGCTGTGTTGGTGTGGAAGTCATATCCACAGTTCTAGACGCGGCGAGCCGACACAGCCAGACCGCACCCAACCCGGGCATGACAGGACCAGTCGGGCGCCCCGCCACGCTCATAGAGTGGACGTATGCCCACCGATCGCGTCGCCCTTGGGGAGTTTCTCCGCTCCCGCCGCGACCGCCTGACCCCGGCCCAGGCCGGCATCGAAGCCTTTCCCGGAGCCCGGCGGGTGCCCGGCCTGCGCAAGGAGGAGCTGGCGGTCCTCGCCGGGGTGAGCCCCGACTACTACAGCCGGCTCGAGCAGGGGCGGCAGTCCAACATCTCGCGCTCCGTGCTCGACGCGCTCGCGCGGGCGCTTCGCCTCGACGAGACCGAACGCGCCCACCTACTCGACCTCGCAGACCCCGACGTGGCTGACCCGACCTCCAGAGGCCGAGGCAGCGCCCCTGGTCAGCGGGCCGACCCCGGGATGCTGCGGCTCATGACCGCACTCGACCACCTGCCCGTGCTGCTTCTGGGGCACCGCGTTGAAGTGCTGGCGAGCAACGCACTTTTCGGCGCGGTGCTGCGCGAGCTACCCCCAGGCTCGTCCTTTCCGCGGTTCCTGTTCCTCGACCCGCTCGCGCGCGAGCGCATCCTCAACTGGTCCCAGTTCGCCTCGACACTCGTGGCATCGCTGCGCCGTGACGCGGCCCGCCACCCGCACGATCGGCGCCTAACCGCCCTGATCGATGAGCTTCGCGGTGCGGATGCCGACGTCGCTCGCTGGTGGGACGACCACGGTGTGCGCGACTACGCGTCCGTCGCCAAACTCATCCGCCACCCCCTCGTCGGCGACCTACGCTTCGACATCGAGATCGTCTCCCCGCCCCGCGACCCCGACCAGCACCTCATCGTCTACACCGCCGAACCCGGCTCGACGACCGCGGGCATGCTCCCGGTCCTCGCTAGCTGGCAGCACCACTCGCACGCAACGCATGCCCGCTAGCGTCGTCGCGCTTGCCGAGGTCTGCCATCCCATGTGGAGGAAATGACACCTTCATGACCGGAGTGCACGTGGGCTCTGACCGAGATGGAGATACGCGAGGAGTTTTTTGGGGGGGGCATTGCTTCTCCTCGTCGTGATCATTAACGTGGCCGCGGACCAGTGACCTCGAACTGGAGACGACTTTTCCAGAGTCCCGCATCAGGTTCCCTTCTGACAGTGACCAGGTGGGGCCGCTACGTCTTCGATAGGAGCTTCGCACCGTCCGACCGCAGTTCCCCCGCCGGTGAGACATGGCGGTACAGCGCCTGCCGGGTGATCCCGAACTCCTTGCAGAGGTCGCCAACCTTCGTTTCCTTCTGACCCATCGCGGCCATGGCCAGGCGGACCTTGGCCGGCGTCATCTTGAACGGCCGCCCGCCCGTCCTCCCCCGTGCTCGAGCTGCGGCAAGCCCGGCGACAGTGCGCTCAGAAATGAGCGCCCGCTCGAACTCGGAGAGAGCAGCAAAGATTCCGAAGACGAGCTTCCCAGGTGCCGTCGTGGTGTCGATCGCTACCCCTCTCCGGTGAGCACCTTGAAGCCGATGCCACGGTCGGTGAGGTCATGCACCGTATTGACCAGATGACGCAGGTCTCGGCCGAGCCGGTCCAGCTTCCAAACCAAGAGCGTGTCACCATGACGCAGCGCCTTCAGGCAGGCTGCCAGGTTTGGCCGGTCGTCCTTCTTGCCGGATGCCTGGTCCTCGTAGAGATCCCCTGCCGCGACGCCGGCGGCCAGGAGTGCGTCTCGTTGTAGACCAGTGCTCTGCGAACCATCAGCTTTTGACACGCGCATGTATCCGACGAGCATGCTCGACCCCTATCATTTAAACGTCCGATTAAGGGACAACGTGATCGTCATCTCAACGGACTCAGAAATTGTCACATAACCAGTCATCTGTGACTTTTGGCGCTCTGTGGCGGCGTTCTGTGAGCACTATTTGGCGCATTGAGATCTATGCCCGCGTCGCTCCAGAGCAGGTGTCAGTGCCTTGTATCCGCCGGTTCTGAAGCACTCAGTTCAAGAGACAGATGCGCGCAGTCGACATCGATGGGGACGGTAGCCCTGATAAGTCGCGGCAGCGGTTGCTGCAGGGAATGCCAGCGCCGCGGTCAAGGGGGCGGCAACCAGCGTTACCGGGGCGATTGGATCGATGTTGAGGCGCAAGACAGATGAAGGGGCCTCTTCCGAAATGCCGATCCCTGAGATCTCCACTGAAAAGTAATGATCCTCGCCAGCAGCCAGCAGCGAGCAGCGAGCAGCGAGTGAGCGATTGCGCCTTTGCGCCTGAGCTACTGGTTCAGGCTCGGCAAACTCAGAGCGCGCAGGCATGCCGCCTGACCTCGTTGGCTCTAACTGCCAGACTCGTCAGAGAAATTACGCGATGCACTCGACGCATTACCGGGGGAACCACTTGATTACCAGAGTTCGCATTCGCGGCTATCGGAAGTTTAGAAGCCTCGACTTCCGACCCCACCCGACGTTCAACGTCCTCGTCGGGAACAATCAGGCAGGCAAGTCGACTCTGCTCGAAGCAATCGGGATGGCGGTGACCGGCCGGATCAATGGCCGCACGGTCTCTGAAGAACTGAACCCGCACTGGTTCCACGCCCAGACCGTGGCCGAGTACCTGGCGGCGCGTGCGCGAAGGGAGAATCCTCTGCCGCCTGAGATCTTCATTGAGGTGACCCTCCAGGATCGGTCCGAGTTCGCTCCTCTCATCGGCGCAGATGACCTCGACAAGCCAAGCGGTCACGCTCCAGGCGTGCGTCTTCGCATCCGGCTGAACCCGGAGTACCGGGACGAATTCAGCGCGTACGTCTCCGAACCGGGTACGAAATTACTACCCACGGAGTACTTCACTGCCGATTGGCGTTCGTTCCAGGGAAACCACCTGACTCAGCGACCGCGCGCTCTCGCCGTCGCCGTCATCGACTCTTGAACCGTCCGCGCAACGGCGGGCGTGGACTATCACCTGCGACAGGTGATTGGGGATAACCTCACAGACGAGGAACGTGCGGCGGTTTCAGCGGCGTTCCGCAGGGTGAAAGAGAACATGACCGCCGAACATCTCGGGGACGTCAATACAAAACTCGCCGCTGGCGACGAGCTCCTCGATGGCGGCCATGTGGCCTTTCCCGAGCTCACTTCTGCATAATCAAACCACTGACCTGCACGGTGTCGAGAAACTCCACCATTCAGCGGGACAGGATTTCCTTCAGGTCAGGATTGGCTCCTGCCAGCGGGCCAAGCG
>NZ_SOGJ01000035.1 GCF_004402375.1 Cryobacterium breve | reverse complement strand
GCGAGCGCGGCGAGCGCGCCGGGGCTACGTGCCGCGGATGCGCCGGGAGAGTTCGGCGGCGGTGCCGCCGAGCTGGGCGGCGAGCTCCGGCCACTCCGCCTCGGGGATGCGCTCGCGCCGGAACGTGACGGCGATGCCTGCCGCCGGCCAGCCCGCGTGGTCGCGCACGGCCACGGCGACGGATGCCATGCCCTCGGTGATCTCGCCGTCTTCCAGGGCGTACCCGTCCCGGCGCACCTGCTCGAGCAGATGCCGCAGTTCGGTGCCGGTGCGGGGTCCCCGGCCGTCACGCGTGGCGAAGGCGGCGGCGTTGGGGTACAGCGCCCGCAGCTGGGCTGCCGGCAGCGCGGCGAGCAGGGCGCGCCCACTCGCGGTGAGGTGGCTGGGGAGGCGCACGCCGACATCCGTCACCAGGGACGGGCGCCGGGGCGCGCGCTCCTCAACGAGGTAGATCACGTCGCGCCCGTGCAGCACGACGAGATGCGCGCTCTCGCCGAGCCGATCGACGAGTGCGGCGACGAGCGGACGGCCGAGCTGAGACAAGGGCTGCTGCCGGGAGAAGCCCGAGCTCAGCTCGAAGGCGGCCACGCCAAGGCCGTAGCGCTGCTCCTCGGGCACGTGCATCACGAAGCCTTGACCGGTGAGCACCGCGAGCAGGTCATAGACGGTCGAGCGGGGCAAGCCGAGGGCCGTCGCGATCTGGGACGCCGGCACCGGGCCGCGCTGCGTCGCCAGATGCGAGAGGATGCGCAACGTGCCGTGTGCCGCCGGAACCTTCGACGCGGTCATGTGCCTCTCTTCCCGTGAATCTCGGACGGTGAACGCCGGACCGTGACCCGCACGGATCAACTGTCCGGTATCCCGGACACTACCCAGCCTAAACCCGTCGTGCTCGCCTCCCGGCTGGTGTCGAATCGGAGTATGAACCTCGCGAGCGCATCCGTCACCGTGGGCACCGGCCCCCTCCTGTTCTCCGACGTCACCGCTGTGGCCCGCCGCGACGCACCCGTCGTGCTGGCAACGGATGCCCTTGATGGCGTCGCCGCGACCCGCCGCATCATCGACGGACTCGCGCAGGACGTGCACCCGCACTACGGCATCTCGACAGGTTTCGGCGCGCTCGCGACGACGTTCATCGAGAGCGACCGCCGCGCCCAGCTGCAGGCGAGCCTCGTGCGCTCACACGCCGCCGGCAGCGGCCCCGAGGTCGAGCGCGAGGTCGTGCGCGCCCTGATGCTGCTGCGCCTGTCGACCCTGATGACCGGACGCACCGGCGTGCGGCCCGTCGTCGCCGAGACCTACGCGGCCCTTCTCAACGCCGGCATCACCCCCGTCGTGCACGAATACGGCTCGCTTGGCTGTTCGGGTGATCTGGCGCCGCTCGCGCACTGTGCCCTGGCCGTGATGGGTGAGGGCCGGGTGCGGGATGCGGCGGGCACCCTGATGGGCGGCGCCTCCGCCCTGGCCGCGGCCGGCATCACCCCGGTCGTGCTCGCCGAGAAGGAGGGGCTCGCCCTGATCAACGGCACCGACGGCATGCTCGGGATGCTCGTGCTCGCCCTGGCCGACCTGTCCCGCCTGCTCACGACCGCCGACGTGGCCGCGGCCATGAGCGTCGAGGCTCTACTCGGCACGGATGCCGCCTACGCCGCCGACCTGCAGGCCCTCCGCCCACAGCTCGGCCAGGCGCAGAGCGCGGCCAATCTGCGCAGACTGCTGGCCGGTTCTCCCCTGCTCGCCAGCCACGCCGGCCCCGACGACCCCACCGTGCAGGACGCCTACTCGATGCGCTGTGCCCCGCAGGTGCACGGCGCCGCTCGGGACACGATGGACCATGCCGCCTCGGTCGCGAGCCACGAGCTGGCCAGCGCGGTGGACAATCCGGTGGTCACGCTCGACGGCCGGGTACAGTCCAACGGCAACTTCCACGGCGCCCCGGTGGGCTACGTGCTCGACTTCCTCGCCATCGTCGCGGCGGACGTCGCCAGCATGAGCGAACGACGCACCGACCGGCACCTCGACGCCTCCCGCAACAAGGGGCTGCCGCCGTTCTTGGCGCAGGAGGTCGGCGTCGATTCGGGGCTGATGATCGCCCAGTACACCGCCGCCGGGATCGTGTCCGAGCTCAAGCGGCTGGCGGTGCCGGCATCCGTTGACTCGATCCCGTCGTCGGCCATGCAGGAGGACCATGTATCGATGGGTTGGGCGGCCGCCCGCAAGCTGCGCCACTCGATCGACGGACTGGGCCGGGTGCTCGCGATCGAGGTGATGACGGCAGCACGCTCACTCGACCTGCGCGCGCCACTGGTTCCCGGCCCGGCCATCGGTGCGGTGCGGGACCTCGTGCGCACGGTGGCCGACGGCCCCGGCCACGACCGGTTCCTCTCCCCCGAGATCGAAGCCATCGTGGGTCTCGTGGCGACGGGCGCGGTGCGGGATGCCGCGGAACGCCTGACGGGGCCTCTCGCCTGATCCGGTGCGCTGCCGCGCTCCGCGTGCGTTCACGGCACGGTGCGGGGTTCCCAGCTACCCCCACTAAAGGGGGCACCGCGTTCTCTGGACGGCAGGCGCGGTCGCGCGCATAATGAGGGCCTGATCTCCTGGACACGCGGGGCACCCGAGCTCCCCACGACACAGATATCAGCTTTGGAACTATCGGAGAATCATGATCCGCGTCCTCATCGTCGACGACCACACCACCTTCACCGAACTCCTGATCGGCGCCCTCGACCGTGAACTTGACCTGTTCACGGTCGGCACAGCCGGCAACGTACGCAAAGCGATCGAGCTGAGCGCGACCCTGGCCCCCGACCTGATCGTCATGGACTACCACTTGCCCGATGGAAGCGGCCTGGCCGCGGCCGCACGCATCCTGGCCCAGGCTCCCTCCACCCGAATCGTGATCCTGACCGGCGACCCGACTCCGGAGGCCATCGAGCAGGCCGCCATCATCGGCGTGTGTGCCTTCCTTCCCAAGGACGGTTCCCTCGCCGGCCTGCTGGACACCCTTCGGCACGCGCGGAACGGCACCTTTTCGGTGCATCCCTCCCTCGTGGCACAGCTCAGCGCCAGGCGGCGGCTGCAGGATAACGACCTGGCGGTCACGTCGCTCACCCGGCGCGAACTCGACGTGCTGCAGTTAATGGCCGAGGGCAACGACGTGAAGGCCAATGCACTGGCGCTCGGCATCTCCGAAAACACCTGCCGCGGCTACGTGAAGTCCATCCTCGCGAAGCTTGAGGCCCATTCCCAGCTCGAGGCGGTCGTCAGCGCGACCCGACTCGGGCTCGTAATGGTTCGCGAGCGTGTCTAGACCGACGGGCACGGATGTCTAGGCCGGCCATCCGGGCCTGGGATTTCCGCCATCCCGCCGGCGCCACAGCGGCGGAGAAGTCCGAGGTGCGCTCTGCCGTGTTCCGCTTTCTCCTGATCGGCCTGACCGTGCTCATCGCGGTGTCCATTCCCGTCTCACTGTGGATTCGGGCGCAGGCGGAGAGCCACACCCTGGACGATGCCACCGTGATCACCCATCACCTGGCCGACTACACGGTGGGGCCGCTGATCACGGACCAGGCCATCGCCGGCGACCCGGCGGCACTGAAGCTGCTCGACATCCGGGTCGCCCCCTGGCTGGCCGACCGGTCGATCGTGCGCGTGAAGGTGTGGGACGCGCAGGGCCGCGTGCTCTATTCCGACGTGCCGTCACTGATCGGGCGCACCTTCGAACTCCCCGGCTGGAGCGGCGCACTGCTGGCCGGCGGCGCCGAGCGGGCCTCCCTCGAACGGCAGGAGGGCCTGGACAACGACTACGAGGCCGATTCGGGCGAGCTGGTGGAGATCTACGTGCGGGCCGTGGATGCCGCCGGGCGCCCGCTGATCATCGAGGCCTACTTCGATGATCAGACCGTGCACGAGGAACAGGCGAGTCTCCTCCTCAGCATGACCCCCGCCTTCCTACTGTCCCTCATGGTGCTGCAACTGGCGCAGCTGCCGCCCGCGATTCGCCTTGCCCGCAGAATCCAGGTTGACCAGGCGGCGAGACGACAGCTGCTGCAGCACGCGATCCGGGCATCGGACCTGGAACGCCGACGGATCGCGCGCGACCTGCACGACGAGGTCATCCAGGACCTGGCCGGGCTCTCCTATGCTTTGGAAGCCGAGGACAAGCACGGATCCGACGCACGAAGCGCCCTGATCGTCCGCGCCCGCCTGATCCTGCAACGCAATGTGAGCACCCTGCGAGAGATGACCGGTGAACTGTATCCACCCGACCTGGAGCGACTGGGCCTGATCGAGGGCCTGCGTCGCCTGGCCGACCCGCTCACCGAGCAGGGGATCGAGGTCGGTCTCTCCCTTCCGGAGCGCCTGGACCTCGACCGGGATCGATCGGCCATCCTCTACCGGGTGGCCCGGGAGGCGCTGACGAACGCAATGAAGCACGCCCGGGCACACCGGCTCGAACTCACCGTGACGCAGGATGCCGAGCGCATCCGGCTGTGCATCCGCGATGACGGCCGTGGTTTCGATCCGGACGCCCAGGCCCCAGACGGGCACGTCGGTCTGCGAATCATTCGGGACACCATCCGGGTGACCGGCGGAACGCTGGAGATCTCGTCCAGAGGTGGCCACGGAACCCTCATCGTCGCCGCGATCGACCGGGCCTAACCCGTATGTCCGTGGACCGACGGCGTCGGTACGGCACCGGGCACCGGCTCGGTTTCCATCTGCACCCCGATGCCCTCGGTCGAACGTGGGGATACCGAGACGTCGTCGGCCCCAGCGCGGGCCGGACCGGCGATCCCCACACGAATCGACCGGATCAGGTCGTCGCTGAGCAGCGGACCGGTGTAGTCGATACGCAATTCACCGTTGCCGGAGCTCGTGCGATAGTCGCCGAGTGCGTCCGCCAGGATGCCCTCCCGGTCGATCGCCTCCTGGAGCGCAACCGGTTCGTCGGTGCGCACGGTCAATCGGAGGTCGTGCACCAGAACCGGCGCAATATGGAACTGGACACCCGCGGGGAGCGCACCGCCGGACGAGGAGACCAGGTCGAGGATCGTCCCCGCGTCGCCGACTGTTCCTCCCTCGGGCAGTGCCACGATCAGCTGGGGTCCGAGCTGCTCCAGCACGTCGGCATCGAGCACGGTGGGCGACACGTCCAACAGGGGCAGCCGGAGGCGGGCGCCCGCGCGTGCCAGTCGACCGCGCAGCACGGACAGGTCAGCCGCGTCCTGAGAACGGATGGCCACCACAACCCGCCGTCGCACCAGCAGCCCGTCGAATGTCACCGTGGGCCGCCCGTTCCCCAGATCGGACCCTGCCTCGCCGGCCACCGCCGCGGCGACCCCCGCGGCGACCCCCGCCGAGCTCGCCGGGCGAGGTTCGGCCACGGCCGTGCAACCGGTCAACCCGAGGACCAGGAGCACGACCGCGGCCGGTCGGAGCGCCGGGAACACGTCAGGTCCCCGCCGGAAATTCCGGCCGATAGGCCGGCGGAAATGCGTCGAGCGGCGTCGCGTCCGGCACGGGCGGATCAGACGTCACCGGGTCGTTGATGCGCCAGTCACCGACGGAGAACTGCACCATCATGTCGTGGTCCTCGTGGACCAGATTGTGGCAGTGGATCATGTAGCGTCCGCCCGAGCCTGGGCCGGTGTCGAACTGCGTCAGCACCGTGACGGATTCGTTCTCGCCCAGGTAGACGACGTCCTTGGGACCGTTCTCCCATGCGAAGGGCTTACCGCGGTTCGTGTTGCGGCCGGTGATTTTTACGTCGACCAGGTGCACGTGGAGCGGATGGAACCAACCGCCAGACGCGTTGATCAGCGTCCACTCCTCGATGTCGTAGGGCTGCGGGTTGGCGAACAGTTTTGAGAACCCCGATTTCTCGACGTCCGCCCAGGTCACGCCGTTGATCGCCCACTCACCACCGGTTCGATCCACCGTGAGGCTCCGTTTGGCCTTCGCCATCGCCGGCTGGAGACTCATCGTGGCCACGCCGCCACGGGTCGGGTTCAGGGCTCCCCCGTCGTCCAGTGTGGCGGGGATGGTATTCAGCGACGCGGGGCCGGAATCAGCCACCACCTCGAACCGCATGATCTTGTTGGTATTGGCGAAGTCGACGTTGTTCTTATTGCTGAGATTGCGGAGTTCGATCAGCTGCGCGGTGCGGTACTTTCGGAAATCGATCAGGACTTCGTACCGTTCGGCCGTGCCCTGACGCCAGGACTGGACCGCCTGAACGACGGGCACCATTCCCGCATCCGTACCGACGATGTAGACGGGGTCGCGCGTCGACAGAGTGGGGCGGTAGGAGCGGGAAATCGACGCCACGAGCATGCGGAACCGATAGATCCGGGGCTTGACCTTCATCGTCGGCCAGGGCACCCCGTTGACCAGGATGACGTCGCCCCACAGTCCCTTATGGTCGTTGTCGTTGTAGCCAAGAGACCCGTCGGCCTTGAACATCGCATCCGACACCATCAGGGGCACGTCGAATTCGCCCTGCGGCAGTTGGGCCTGCTCGAACCTGTCGGAGAGCGGGTAGAAACCGGCCATTCCCGAGTACACGTTCTGGGCCGTGACGTGCTGGTTGTGGTCGTGGTACCAGAGCGAGCGGGCGGTCTGCCAGTTGGGGTACCGATAGTTCTTGACGTTGCCGGGCGCCGTGAAATCGCTGGCATAACCGTCGTGCTGCGGCAGCGACGCGGAACCGTGCAGGTGGGTGACCGTGCGGAAAGCGCCCGGATGCAGGAGACCGCCCTGCGGGAGCCCGTTGCGTATGCGCACCTCGGTGCGGGTGCCCTGACGGGCGCGGATGGTCGGTCCGGGGAAGATCCCGTTGTAGCCGGCGATCGTGGTGAAGAGGCCGGGCACCAGCTGGGCCTGACCGAGTTTCTGGGTGAGAGCGAAGCGTTCGTAGGGCCGCGACGGATCCCCGTCGTCGAAACCCGTTTCGAAGGGCAGCAGCTCCGGCGGGCGTCGGAAGACGCCAGCGTAGGGAACGGGCATGTTCTGCGGTGCCAGGAGGCTGCTGGTTTGGAGGGGAACGGCGGGCACGGACGGGGTGTCCGAGCCTCCTTTCGTACCGACGATTCCGAGGGCACCGACGGCACCCAACTGCAGGACTTCCCTGCGTGTGGTCATGAGCTCTCCCTGCGGGTGGGGGTGGAGGGTGAATGCGAGAAGGTAGGGAACAACCGGCCGGCGACCAGTGGATGCTTCGCCGGCCGGTTGAGGGGATGGTGCCTAGCGGGTCGTGAACACCCAGGTGCGGGTGGCGAACGGGTTGCCGGCCAGGTCCCGAATGTCGCCCGTGCCCCCGGTGATGGTGACGCGGTACCGGGTGTTCGCGAGCAGCGTGGCGGTCGGGTTGATCGTCACTCGTCGGTCGGCATTCGACAGCGTGATCGTGCCGGCGATCACGGAGCCGTCCGAGACCCGGGTGATCCGAACCGTCGTGGCGGAGACGCCAGTGACGGCCTCAGTGAACTTCACGACCACGTCCCGGTTGAGCGCAACCCCGGTGGCACCCGGTGCGGGACTCATCGAGTCGATGGTCGGGGCCGGGCCGGTGATGAAGGTCCACGAGCTGTCCACCATCGGGTTGCCCGCCAGGTCCGTGATTCCCGAGAGGGTGGCCGTGTAGGTGCCGTCGGCGATCAGCGTGGCGTTTGGGTTCAGAGTCGCCACCCAGGTCTCCGCGTTGTAGGTCACCGCGGCAGGGATCACCGCGGTGCCGAGCCGGAGCACGAACGTCGCGCCGTTGACTCCCGTGACCGGTTCACTGAACGTTGCGTTCAGATTCGCGGTCTGGCTGACGGCACGGGCGCCCGAGACCGGAGTGCGTGCCGTAACGGTGGGAGCGACGAACTCCGCTCGCGGAGTCACCGCCGCGGAGCGAGCCGAGGAGGCGCCGGTTCCCGCCGCGTTGACCGCCGCCACGTCGAACGTGTAGGCCGTTGCGTTGGTCAGCTCGGTCACCACGACCGTTCCGACGTTTCCGGTGACAGCCTGGGTACGCACCAGTGTGGTTCCGGAGAACACCCGCACCGAGTATCCGGTGATCTCCGGTTCGCCGTTGGGGGCGGGGGCGGTCCAGTTGACGGTCGCTGAGGCGACGCCCGCTGTGGGGGTTCCGATGGTGGGCGCTCCTGCCACGGCCGGCGGCACGAGAGGTGTCACCGCGTTGGACGGAGCCGAGAAGGCACTCGTGCCCAGCTCGTTGGTCGCCGCGACCTGGAAGGTGTAGCTGGAGCCGTTGGTCAGCCCGGTCACGATCAGGCTGGTCTGACCGGCCACAACCACCCGGTCGACACCGACCGCGACGCCGGCCGAGTCGAGCACCCGCACCAGGAAGCCGGTGGGGATGCCGACAGCGGATGCGGTCCAGTTCACCGTGGCCTGCGCGTTGCCGGCGACCGCGATGCCGATGGCGGGAACGCCGGGGAGCACGCTGTCGGAGAACAGCAGGCGTTCCACGTTGCGCACGGTGTCTGTGCCGTTCTGGCCACCCCCGTTGTGTGCCACGGTCGTGACGGCACCGGGAGAGCCGAGTGCTCCTCCGACGGTCGTCACGGTGTAGTTCGCGGCCACGTCGGAGAACACCGCCGAGTCGATCTGGCCGGCGGTCTCGACCGCGGTCGGAGAGACGACCTCCCGCACCACGACCAAGTTGCCGGGATCGATGACGCCGGATGCGACATCCGCTGCCAGGGTGCGCGTGTTGCCGGTCTGGTAAGGACGTTCCATGAGCTCGGTGCTGCCGATCTCTGCGCCGGCCGCGTCCCGAACGCTGATCCGCACCCGCAGGTACCGGTCACCGTCGATGACGTCGTTGCCGCCACGACCCTCAACGGTGTCACCACCGAGACCGCCGAGGAGGATGTTGCCGTCGCCCCAGACCGGACCCTCGAGCGGGCAGGCACCCATCGCGGATGCCTCCTCCACGGGGCCGAGTGGGGTGGTCGGCACCGGAAGAATCGTTCCCAGCCCGCTGATACGGTCGATGCCGGTCTGGTCGAGCACGTCGCAGCCACTGAAGCCGGCACCACCAACGGTGCTGGGCACTGCGTCGTCGCCTCGGAGGATGTCATTGAACCGGGAGCCGGAGTTGGCCTCCGCTTCCTGCCACCGGTCGCGGTTGACCACGACCGGGAGCGGCACGCCCACCAGATTGTTGTTGATCATCATGTCGTCGTCGGCCGGAACCGTGTCGTACTGGTGGATCACCCAGTCGAACCCGGCCGCCCCCGCATACCGGTCGATGGTCGCGTTCGACGTCATCACGTCGTCGCCACCCTCGGCGTCGTAGTCGTTCGCACCGGCCTGGCCGACGAACACGTCGTTGCCGGGCTTCGTCTGGGCCGGGTCGTCGAAGAACGGCGCCCCGTGGTCACCGATGAGCAGGTCGATGCCCGAACCACCTTGGATCCAGTCGTCGCCGCTGTCACCGAATACGACGTCGGCACCGTCACCCGCATGTGCGAAGTCGTTGCCTTCGCCGGCGAATGTCTCGTTGTCATTGGCGCCGCCGAGGCTGAAGTCGGAGCCGTCACCCGGCATCAGGATGTCGAGGCCGATTCCGGCATTGATGTAGTCGTTGCCGGGACCGCCCTTCGGCACGTCGTTACCGGCGGAGTCGGTGATCCGGTCGTTACCCGCGCCGCCCAGGACGACGTCGTCGCCACCCTGGCCGTCGATCACGTCGTCACCGTCGTTGCCGAGGACGGTGTCGTTGTCGTTTCCGGCGGCGACCCGGTCCACCCCGGCGGTGCCGTTGTAGACGGCCTGCCCGTTGATCCCGGACGGGTCCTCCGTGTTGATCGCCTTGTACTGGATCGTGCCGTCCGGCTTGCGCAGGAGCAGCGCTCCCTCGTTGCACTCGGATGCCGGATCGTCGGTCACGGTCGGTCCGGATGCGAGGTAGCCGGCCGACGTACCGGCCAGATTGCCCAGCTGGAACTTGCAGTCGGCCGTGGCGAAGGCATCCGCTTTGAGGGTGTGCGCATCCGTGTTGCGCATGATCATCTCGGCGAACGAGTTGCCCTCGAGCTGCGCCCTCAGGTTCATGCCGGGTGTGCGCACCAGGTAGTACAGGCGGTCGCCATTCTGCAGGTCGGTCATCTGATTCTCGAACACGTAGTTGAACGTGCTGCCGAGCAGGCCGCCGAAGAGGTTCGTCTTCTCGGCGAGTCCACCGACCCAGAGGTCGACTTTGTTGAGGCCGGTCTCCTGGCCTGCCCAGGGCCCGGCGCTGTTCATGAAGTTCAGCGCGTCAGCGGTGGGTGAGATGCCCGGGCCCGGGTCGACGATCGCGGTGGCCGCTGCCCGTTTGCCGGCCAGCGTCGTTTCGGCGGTGATGGTCGGATAGGTGCCGTAAGCCGCAACGAAGTTGGTCAGCGATTCCGGGTGTTTGATGTTCTGCCCGAAATCTGCCCAGCTTGTGTACGGGGTCAGCTGACCGTCGCTCGTAGCGTCATTGATCTGGCGCCGCACCTCGTTCAGCGGAGGGACGCCCTCCGACCGGGCACGGGTCATGTTGATCGCCGCGAGGTCCAGAGGCAGGCCCAGCAGGTTGCTCCGGAGGGTGTCGGTCACGAACTCATCGAGTTCGTTGCCGACCTGGTCGCTCATGCCCATGATGACGCTGCCGGCCGCCTGCTCGGAGGTGAGAGCGCCCGCACTGCCGCCGTCGGTGTAGGAGGGCGGGTTCAGGAAACCCTCCAGCAGCGAGATGGAGTTGTCGGATCCGTCGGGGTTCGTGCGCGAGATCGTCTCGGTCAGCATCGAGTGTCCGAAGCGGTAGACCGCGTGGGCGAACTCCGCCGTGACGGCCGGGTTGACGTCGGTGTTGTAGGAGAGGAAGGGCTGGATGGCCGGCTGGACCTTGCGTCCGAATTCCTCGAACACCAGGTGCTGGTACTCCATTTCGGTCACAAACCGGGCAGCCTGGAACAGGCGTTCACCGTTCCAGCCGTCCGCGCCGGACGCCAGCTTCCATTCCGCCAGCGCCGCAACACCCTTGGCCGACGTGTCGTTGGTGAGAGTGGTCTTGAACTCCACGGCCAGGCGGTCGTGCTCGGAGTGGAAGACCTGATGGATGGCAGTGAGTCCGATGTTCTCGTTCACGCGTCCGTCACCGGCCGCGAAGTGCAGGTCCAGCATTTCGTTGTCATAGGTGCCCGCCGGCTGGCTGGCGAAGTCCGCCGAAGCCGTGGCGTCTTCATCGGGCAGGAGGCCCACCTTGGGCTCCGCGTTGTGTGCGATATCAGTCAAAAAGGGAGTGCTGAAGTGCAGCACGTTGGCCGGAACCGGCACGGGCACAGCGAGGTTGCCCTCGACCAGGCCGGTCGCTGTCGCATACTGCGGGAGTCCGCTGACCGGGCCGGGAATGAACTTGCCGTAGGGGTCGACCGCCATCAGGGGGACATTGGTGACGTCCTGGTCCGACAGGGCGAGGCCGAGAAGGTTTCGGGCCTGCGTCTTGACCGTGGCCCAGGTGGACATGCCGCCGGCGGTGGGCCCGGCCGGCCCGCCGAGGAGCTTGCCGGTGGAGACCGGTTTACCGTCGACGTTGTTCACGTATTCCCGCAGGAAGAGCTGGTGGGAAGCGTGGGACGTGTAGGTCTGAGACTGGTCGACGAACGGCGAGTCGGTGTTTTTCGCGTTGCGCACATCGTCGGCGGTGCCCAGGAGGCCGTCGGCGCCGGGCTGGTTCTGACCTCGGGTCAGCACCATGAAGGCCTGGTTGGCCGGCACCTCGTCACCGTTTCCGACGATGCCGTCCGGTCCCTTGGTGCGCAGCGGGTCGTCCACGTTGAGCGGCACGAAGACCGTTCCGCCGCCCTTGACCGTCTGGTCGACCCCGTGGTCGAAGAACTGACCGAACAGGGTAAACAGCGAGTTGTACGGCGGCGACAGGCCCACGTCGGTCGTGACGTTGGGGATGAACAGGGTGTCTCCGCTGGGCACGCAGCCCGCGGGTACGCCCACGACGACGGGGTCGGCCAGCGGCTGCGGGTCGGTGGTGCACGGCACGATCCCGAGGTTGCCCTGGGTGCGCACGGGCGTGCCGGCCGCGGCGACCGCCGCCGGGTTGGTCGCGGTCTGGTCCACGATCAGGTTGCTGATCGAGCGCGGCTGACTGTCGAAGACGGTGCCGGCCGTCGACCCGTAAGTCGACGCTGCCGGAGGCCCGAAGAGGGGCGGGTTGGCTTCCGCCGCACTGAAGACCGGGGTGGTCAGCCGCGTGAACAGTTCGTCCGCGGCGCCGAAGGCCTCTCTCCCGGGGATCAGGTTGTTGCAGGAACCGTCCACTGTGCGGAGTCCGTAGGCCGTCAGGGCATCCGGAATCTGGTTGGGCCCCGTTCCGACGAGAGCGCCGCAGAGCCCGGTGGCCGAGGTGGTGTTGGCGACGTGGGCTTCAGAAATCTTGATCTGCTTCAGGATGTACGCCAGATCGGCGGCGGTGACCGTGAATCCCTGGCCAACGGGGGCCGCGGCAGCTGTCATCGCCGTGGCGGGCAGCCCGAGAGTGGCGAACAGCGCCAGTGCTGTTCCCACCGCCAGCGCCCGCATCGATCGGGAGACTGCGCGGGCTCCGGATGCGTCGGGGCTCTGGCCCGACGGCCGGCCTCTCCGAGTGAATCCTCTAGATCCGTCGTTGCCGGCGCCGTTCTTGCTCTCGGGAAGTTTCATGACACACCTGCCTCTTGAAAGTGATGGGAGTTGTAAGGGTGTGACGGCCACCTTGTGGAATTCTTGAGAATTTCTCGGTCGACTCGGGCGTGGACGGACTGCATGATTGCAAGGATTCGATACCCCTAATTTTGGGGACCGGCCGCTCCCCCACCTGCGGCTTTCCGCCCCCCGTCGGTGTGATCACGATGGGACCCAATCCATCATTGGAGGCCGTCATGGAAACTACCCATGGCTCACCCGGGCCATCAAGCGAACAACTACAACTACAACCAGCCACCCCCACACCTCTCACGATTCGAATTCTCGGCACCCTCCGAATAGACCGAAGCGGCACACGTCTCTCCGCCCACGATCTAGGCGGAACCAAGCCCCGTCAGATCCTGGAGCTCCTTCTACTGCAACTCGGGAGGCCCCTCTCCAAGGAACGCCTGATCGCACTCCTCTGGGACGGACATCCGCCGGCTGAGGCACTGCCGACGTTGGAGAGCTACGTCTGCGTGTTGCGCCGTCACCTTCAACCCGGAAGCAGCCGAACCGGTCCGCTGCAGACCGTCAACGGCGGGTATGTGATCGAACGGTCACTCGTCGAACTCGATCTTGATCGGTTCGACACCCTGTATCGGCACGCTCAGCAGTCCGACGCAGCCACGGGGCTGCCGATGCTGCGCGAGGCACTGACACTGGCGACCGCCCCCCTACTCGGCGACGAGCTCCTCCCTCTCTGGGCCGCCGAGGAGCGCGCCCTGCACTCGGCCCGCGTGAGCGCAGCCCGGATCATGGCCGCCGAGTCGGCGTCCGCGCTCTGCCTCGCGGAGGAGGCCGTGGGCTGGGCGCACCTGGCGCTGGTCGACGACCCGCTCAACGAGCATGCCTGGACTGCCCTCGTCCTGGGTCTGGAACAGGCCGGCCGGCCCGCCGAGGGGCTCCAAGCCTACGAGAGCTTCCGCCAGGCTCTCGATCGGGAGCTGGGTTGCGCGCCCGGCGGCATTCTGCGCGCCGCGCAGGTCAGACTCCTGCAAGCCACGGCCGACGGTGAACTTTCCTATGTGCTCGCGGCTTTGCTGATGCTGCACGACCAGCATCGACGCGCCACGCGCCCCGTGGTGGGAGCCACCCACCCGCACGCGGACCTGCCCGCACGGGAGTCGCTCCGGGAGGCCGGAAAGGTGGTCGATTCCTTCCTCCGCCGCGTGCGAATCGAGGCCTGACATGCGCGCCGCGATCACAAGCACGGGGTGCCGTCACCGCTTGTCTGCCCCCGGGGCCCATGCCATGATGACACCCGCCGACGCTGTCGACCTGTTCGTCCATCCCACGAAAACGGATCGCCCTGGCTCATGAACGTCACCCCGAGAGCTCATCGAACCACCCGTCGACCGCCTGCGCCTGTAGGTCGTCGTCCAACTCTTACCCTCGCGTCGATCGTGATCGTCGCACTGGCGCTCGTCGGCGTCCCGCAACCGGCCCAGGCTCAGGCCGACGACCCGGCGCCGGTCTCAGGGGCAGAAACCGTGATGGATGCGACGCCCACGGCCGTGCCCGAAGTGCCAACCGGACCCACAGCAACCCCCACGCCACCGGGCGCGCCCAACCCCGCACGGACCAGCACAGAACCGACCAGCACGGAGCCGGCCAATCCCACGCCGCCGGAACCCTCCCCCACACCGGAGCCTTTCCCAGCGCCCGCTCCCACTGTGACCCCGGAGCCGACCCCAGCTCCCGCTCCGACCCCGGAGCCGACGCCAGCTCCCACTCCCACTCCGACCCCGGAGCCGACGCCAGCTCCCACGGCTACGCCGACCGTTCCGGATGCTACGCCGACACCCACCCCGTCGTCGACGCCGCCGACCACGTCCACCCCCACACCGGAGCCGCCACCGGCCGTTCCCCCCGCGACGGCCGGCGCGGCTCCGACGGTCGACCGCTCCGCCGTGCAAAGAGCCGGCGCAGCCGAGGCGTCCGCCGCGCAGGCCGCCGCCTCGCGGGCAGCCGCAGCGAAGGCCACTGCCTCGACCGGGCGCCTTCGTGCCATCGAACAGGCATCCGCTGAGCGTGCCCGAGCCCAACACGCGGCCTCCTACAGTGCTGCTTTGAGTCGGCACAGCCGCGCCCAGAGCACGTATGACGCCGCGAAACTCGCCTACGCAACGACCAGGGCCGACTACGACGCCGCAGCCCGGCAGGCCGACCTCGTGCGCAACCTCGGCGCCGCCGCTACCGCGATGGCTGAAGCATCCCGCCGGGCACTGGCCACGCTCGTGCGCGCAAACCTGCAACAGTCGGGCCCAGAGGTCGTCGACGTGCTGCTCGCCGGTGACCGGACAGGCAGCGATCTGCTCGCCGGACTCGCCACAATCGACACCCTGGACCGGCTCACGGCCAGCCTCGACGAAGTGCATGCTCGCGTTGACGCCGAGACCAAGCGCGAGAAGGCCCTGCAGGACCAGGACGCCGTACTGCGGACGACCCTTGAGGCCATCCCGCTCGCCGCCACCCGCATCGCCATGGAAGACGCTCAGCAGCAACTCGACGCGGCCGCCGCCGAGGTGGCCGATCTCGCCGCGAGCACACCGGTCGCCCTCTCCCTGACTCCGCTGCCTGACCCGTCGCCAGTAGCCGCCACCGACAATTTCAGCGGCCGGCTCCGAGGTCAGCTGAGCGCCCAGGGCTGGGCCGCGCCCGCGATCGGATCCCGCTCGGACGGCTACGGTCCCCGGCCCGATCGCCCACTCCCTGAGGTGAGCGACTTCCACCGCGGCACCGATATCGCCGCGGCGTGCGGGGCGGCCGTCTACGCGGCGAGCGCCGGGGTCGTGACGGCGTCCGAACGCCTGGGCACCTACGGCAATTGGATCCTGATCGAGCACGGCAGCGGAGCCGCCACCGGCTACGCACACCTGGCCGAGGGCCAGACCGTCGTGAGTGTGGGCGAAACGGTCATCGCCGGGCAGGTCATCGCGAGCGTCGGCAGCACCGGCGCCTCCACAGGCTGCCACCTGCATTTCGAGGTGCGGGTCAACGGCACCGCCATCGACCCGCAGCCGTTCCTGGCGCAGCGCGGCGTGGGGTTCGACTGACCGGCTCCTCCGGCAGACCCCGAACCGACAGCGTGAAGGGGCGCGGCGGCCGGCCCGTGCACCCACACCGCTGTCGGTACACCGACTGACCCGGTGCTCCGGGATTCTTGTGACACCTTGCCAATGGGTGAAATTTCAGTTTTACTGAATGGCAGGAAGTTAGGTAATTGAACAGCAGGAGCAGCCATGGCAGAATCATCCACCCGCACCGTGGAGCGCGCCCTCGACCTGCTAGCCGTGATCTGCGACGCCGACGGCCTCACGCTCTCGGAGAGCTCCCGTGCCGTCGACCTTGCGCCGAGCACGGCCCTGCGCCTGTTGCGCACGCTTGAGACCCGCGGCTTCGTGCAGAAGACCGACGACGGCGCGTACCGGCCGGGCAGCCGCATCATCCAACTCGGCGCGCAATCGCTCAGCAGCGAGTCGCTGGTCACCCTCTCCCGCCCGGCCATGCAACGGCTCGTTGCCGAGACCGGAGAGTCCGTCTACCTCAGCATCGAGGGCCACGACGCCACCGGGCTCTACATCGCCATCGTGGAGGGCACCCACTCGGTGCGACACGCGAGCTGGGTCGGCCGCACCGTGCCGCTCGAACGCTCGGCGGCCGGGCAGGTGCTCACCGGGCACACCCCCGAAACCGGCTACGTGGTCGTCGAACGCGGCGTCGAAACGGACGTCACGGCCCTGGCCGCGCCCATCCGCTCGGAAACGAGAACGGTCGCCGCCCTGAGCCTGGTCATCCCGAGCTACCGGGTGGAGCCCGCGGACATCCGTCGCTACGGCCCGCTGCTGGCGACCGCAGCCGCACAGGTCTCGGCCGGGCTCGGCCGCACCGGCACCACCCTTGTCTCGCTCTGACCGACCACGAATCACCCGACCGCCCAGAACCCGCAAGGAGACACCGATGTCCGAATCCCGCCCCGTGCGCGCCGCCCGCGGAACCACGTTGACCGCGAAGAGCTGGCAGACCGAGGGCCCGTTGCGGATGCTGATGAACAACCTCGACCCCGACGTCGCCGAGCACCCGGAGAACCTTGTGGTCTACGGCGGCACCGGCAAGGCAGCCCGAAGCTGGGCGGCCTACGACGCCATCGTGCGCACGCTCACCACACTGGAGAAGGACGAGACGCTGCTCGTGCAGTCGGGCAAGCCGGTGGGCGTGTTTCGCACGCACGAGTGGGCGCCGCGCGTGCTGATCGCCAACTCCAACCTGGTCGGCGACTGGGCCACCTGGCCGGAGTTCCGGCGCCTGGAGGCCCTCGGCCTGACGATGTACGGCCAGATGACGGCTGGCTCGTGGATCTATATCGGCACCCAGGGCATCCTGCAGGGCACGTATGAGACATTCGCCGCCGTTGCCGCCACAAGGTTCAACGGAACCCTGGCCGGCACGCTCACCCTCACCGGCGGGGCCGGCGGCATGGGCGGCGCACAGCCACTGGCCGTGACCATGAACGACGGTGCCGTTTTGATCGTCGACGTCGACGAGTCACGGCTGCGCCGCCGGGTCGAGCACGGCTACCTCGACGAGCTGGCGCCCGACCTCGACGACGCCGTCGCCCGGGTGCTCGCGGCGAAGACCGAGAAGCGCGCCCTCTCGGTGGGCGTGGTCGGCAACGCGGCAACCGTGTTCGCCGAACTGCTGGAGCGCAAGGTCCCGATCGACATCGTCACCGACCAGACCAGCGCGCACGACCCGCTGGCCTACCTGCCGGAGGGCGTCACCGTGGCGGAGTGGCACGACTACGCGGCCGCGAACCCGGCGGAGTTCACCGAGCGCGCCCGGGCAGCCATGGCGAAGCAGGTCACCGCGATGGTGGGCTTCCAGGATGGCGGCGCCGAGGTCTTCGACTACGGCAACTCGATCCGGGCGGAGGCGGAACTGGGCGGCTGCACGCGGGCGTTCGACTTTCCCGGGTTCGTGCCTGCGTACATCCGCCCGCTGTTCGCCGAGGGCAAGGGGCCGTTCCGCTGGGTGGCGCTCTCGGGCGACCCGGCCGACATCGCGGCCACTGACAAGGCCATCGTCGAACTGTTCCCCGACGACGACCACCTGCGCCGCTGGATCACGAAGGCACAGGACACGGTGCACTTCGAGGGTCTGCCGGCCCGGATCTGCTGGCTCGGCTACCAGGAACGGCACCTGGCCGGACTG
Organism: Cryobacterium breve; assembly: GCF_004402375.1. Taxonomy (GTDB): domain Bacteria; phylum Actinomycetota; class Actinomycetes; order Actinomycetales; family Microbacteriaceae; genus Cryobacterium; species Cryobacterium breve. The sequence goes on along the minus strand of NZ_SOGJ01000035.1, from coordinate 14,373 downwards.
AAATTCAACGAGATGGTGGCGTCGGGCGAGCTGAGCGCCCCGATCGTGATCGGCCGCGACCACCTGGACTCCGGATCGGTCGCCTCGCCCTACCGGGAGACCGAGTCCATGCTGGACGGGTCGGATGCGATCGCCGACTGGCCGCTGCTGAACGCGCTGCTGAACACGGCCTCGGGCGCCACCTGGGTGTCGATCCACCACGGCGGTGGCGTCGGGATCGGCCGCAGCATCCACGCCGGCCAGGTGATCGTGGCCGACGGCACCCCGCTGGCCGCCGAGAAGATCGCCCGGGTGCTCACCAACGACCCCGGCACCGGCGTGATGCGGCACGTCGACGCGGGGTATGAGCGCGCCGAAGAGGTGGCGCGGGAGCGCGGCCTGCGGGTGCCGATGTGGGAAACCGAGTGAGCAGGGGCACCTGCGGCGGGGTGTGCGCATGAGCGAGCTCGCCCACGGAACGCTCGCCGGGCTCGCCGAGATAGCAGACACCGGCCGGGATGCCCGCCGCGGTGGCTACTCCCGGCACCTCTGGCAGAAGGCCGACCTCGAGTTGCGGGCCTGGTTCGCCGAGCGCGCCGGGCGCCTCGGGCTCAGCGTGGAGACCGACCGCAACGGCAACCTCTGGGCCTGGTGGGGAGAGCCGGGACCGGATGCCGTGGTCACGGGCAGCCACCTGGATTCCGTTCCCGGCGGCGGGGCCTACGACGGTCCCCTTGGAGTGGTCAGCGCGCTCGAGGCCGTGGCGCGGCTGCAGGCATCCGGTTTCACGCCGTCACGCCCCTACGCGGTGCTCGTCTTCGCCGAAGAGGAGGGTTCCCGGTTCGGGATCGCTTGCCTGGGCTCGCGGCTGCTGACCGGAGGCATCGACGCCGACCGGGCCCGCGCGCTCGTCGACGCCGACGGCATCACCCTGGCGGACGCCGCCCGCCGCGCCGGGCTGGATCCCGCGCACCTCGGCGCCGACCCGAACGCTCTGGCCCGAATCGGCCTCTTCATCGAACTTCACGTGGAGCAGGGCCGCGGCCTGGTCGACCTGGGCCGGCCGGTGGCGGTGGCGTCGTCGATCCTGGCGCATGGACGCTGGCGCCTCACCGTGACCGGCCAGGGCAACCACGCCGGCGCCACCCTCATGGGCGACCGCCGCGACCCGCTCGTCGCCGCCGCCCGTGCGATCGTGGCCGTGCAGGAGGAAGCCCTGAAACACCCCGGCGCGCGCGCCACGGTCGGCCGCCTCGAGGTGGTGCCCGGCGGAACCAACGTGATCGCGTCATCCGTGCACGCCTGGCTCGACGCCCGGGCGCACTCCGACGCCGCGACCCGTGACCTGGTGTCCGCGATCGAGGCGGCCGCGAGCGCGGCCGTGGCGGTGAACGGATGCTCCGTGGCCGTCACCGGCGAATCGTGGACCGGCACGGTCACGTTCGACCCTGATCTCGTCGGGCGGTTCCGGGCGGTGCTCGGCGGTGACGCGCTCATTCCCGCCCTGCCTACCGGCGCGGGGCACGACGCGGGCGTGCTCGCGGCGAGCGTGCCGAGCGCCATGCTGTTCGTGCGCAACCCCACCGGCGTCTCGCACTCCCCCGAGGAGTTCGCCGAGGTCGCGGATTGCGTGGCGGGAATCGACGCCCTGGAGATTCTGCTGCGGAGTCTGCTGTGAGCGGGGTCAAGGCGGAGCAGGCAGGGCCACCGGCTGTTGCGGAGCCGGTCGCCGCCTTCTGGTGCGCGCTGCTCGTGGTCGATGGGGTGGCCCAGCCCGGCGTGCGCCTCGAAGTGGGCGGGGACGGGCGTCTCCTGGCCGTCACACCGCACTCAGACCCGAAGCCCGGCGATGTGTGCCTCGGCACCGTGCTACCCGGAATGGCCAATGCGCACTCGCACGCCTTCCACCGCGCCCTGCGGGGACGCACGCACGACGACGCGGGCGACTTCTGGCAGTGGCGGCACTCGATGTACGCGGTGGCGGGGCGCCTCGACCCCGAAAGGTATTTTCTGCTGGCGCGGGCCGTTTTCGCGGAGATGGTGGTCTGCGGCTTCACCGCGGTCGGCGAATTCCACTACCTGCACCATCGGCAGGACGGCTCCCGCTACCCCACCCCGCACGCCATGGAACTTGCACTGGCGGACGCGGCACGGGAGGTGGGCATCCGCCTGGTGCTCCTGGACACGCTCTACCTCGACGGCGGGATCGGCGTGCCCCTCGCCCCCGAGCAACGCGCCTTCGGCGACGGGTCGGCCGCGGCCTGGCTGGCCCGGTGGCACTCGCTGCGGGCGGCGCTCGGCGCTGCCCGGCCGGCCTGGGGCGGTGGCGGCTCGGGCTCTCCGGCCGCCTCCCCTGCCGGCACGGATGCCCGCGTCACCCTCGGCGCCGCGATCCACTCCGTGCGAGCGGTGACGCCGAGCGCGATGCGGGAGATGCTCGACGGACTGCCCGATACCGTTCCGCTGCACCTGCACCTGTCGGAGCAACCAAAAGAGAACACGGACTGCCGGGCCGCCTACGGCCGGACCCCGACCGAGGTGCTGGCCTGGCTCGGGGCGCTCGCGCCGCGCCTGAGCGTCGTGCACGCCACGCACCTCACCGACGAGGATGTGGCGCTGATCGGGACATCCGGTGCCACTGTCGTAATCTGCCCGACCACGGAAGCGGATCTCGGCGACGGCATCGGGCCTGCTCTTCGGCTGCAGCGCGCCGGAGCGCGGATCGCCCTCGGCTCGGACCAGAACGCCGTCGTCGACCCGCTGCTCGAGATGCGCGGGCTGGAGGCCGGTGAACGTCTGGCATCGGGCCGGCGCGGCCGGTTCACGCCCGCCGAACTTCTCGCGGCCGCCTCGGCGAACGGCTACGCCGCGCTCGGACTCGGCCGGCAGCGCCTCGCGCCGGGCGATCTGTGCGACCTCGTGGAGGTGGCGGGCGACAGCATCCGCACGGCCGGATCGCTGCCGGAGCAGCTGCCGCTGACCGCGACGTCCGCGGATGTGCGCCGGGTGATCGTGGGCGGTCGGGTCGTGGCCGACTCCGGGGTGCTGGTCACGAGTGGTGCGGCCGGGCCTACCGCATTTCCGCCGGGCGCGCTGCGACCCGAGACACTCCTGCGCGAAGCCCTCGCCGTACTCGACGACATCGCGAGCCTCCCGCCTGGAGACCACCCATGACCCCCGAACCGACCGAGCTGATCACCGGCATCCGCGAGCTGAGCACCCAAACGGATGGCGCCCCGCGCCTCGCCGACGCAGCCCTTGTGGTCGAGGGCGGTCGCATCGCCTGGATCGGTGCGGCGTCCGCGGCGCCGGCGGCCGATGTGCGCACGGATGTCGGTGGCCGGGCGGCTCTGCCAGGCTGGGTCGACAGTCACACCCACCTGGTTTTCGCGGGCGACCGGACCGCTGAATTCGAGGCCCGGATGGGCGGGCAGCCCTACGCGGCCATCGGGATCCTGACCACCGTGTCCGCCACTCGGGCGGCAACCGAGAGGCAGCTTGTGGCTGCGGCGACCCGGCTGCGGCGGGAGGCAGAGGCGCAGGGCACGACGTTTCTCGAGAGCAAGACCGGCTACGGACTCGATCTGGCGAGTGAGGTGCGGTTGGCGCAGGTGGCGGCATCCGTCGCCGATATCGTCACATTCCTCGGGGCGCATACAGTTCCGCCGGGTGTGGACCGTCGCGACTATCTGGATCTGGTCACCGGTCCCATGCTCGCAGCCGTGGCCCCGCACGCGCAGTTCATCGACGCGTTCTGCGAGGTGGGCGCGTTCGATGTGGAGGAGAGCCGCGAAGTGCTCGAAGCCGGACGCGCCGCCGGGCTCGGCCTTCGGCTGCACGGCAACCAGCTGGGATTCAGCGGCGGGGTACGGCTCGCGGTCGAACTCAGTGCGGCGAGCGTGGACCACTGCAACCACCTCGAGCCGGGCGACCTCGACGCCCTCGCCTCTTCGGCCACCGTGGCCACCCTGCTGCCGGCCTGCGACCTGTCGACTCGACAGCCGTTCCCACCGGCCCGGCGCTTGCTCGACGCCGGCGCGAGCATCGCCCTGGCCACCAATTGCAACCCGGGCAGCTCCTTTACGACATCGATGGCGTTCTGCGTGGCCACTGCTGTGCTGCAAATGGGTCTGACCATCGAGGAGGCGGTGTGGGCGGCGACGCGCGGCGGCGCTCGGGCACTCGGTCTCGACACGGGTACGGATGCGGTCGGAGCCCTCCGTGTGGGTGGGCGCGCCGACCTGCAGGTGCTCGACGCGCCATCCGTAGCCCATCTCGCGTACCGCCCCGGCGTGCCGCTGACCTGGGCGGTTTGGCGGCAGGGCGTGCGCTCCGGCGCGGGTCGCAGCCCGGCGCCGCTTTCGCCCTGACCCCGCCCAGCCGCGTCGCCGCCCCGCCCAGCCGCGTGCCGAGCACGGTTACTCCCGGGTGGCGCCAGCCGCTGTGGCTAACTCAGGAGAGTTGCCGACCTCATCGCCGCGCACCCAGCAGTTCAGCGATTGCACCGCAGAAATCTGCAGCCGACCCGACGGATCTCCTGAGTTAGCCACATGCAAGAGGAGTGGATGTGGCGGTATGAACGCGTGCGCGGGCTGGGTTCTGTCTGGACAGACGCACCACAAGCGACAGGAGGGCAGGGCCGCCGCAGCGCGTCGGTCGCCCGACTGGATCGGGACCCGAACCGGTTTCCGGCCGGGGTGCAGATCGGCGTCACCGGGGCCGGCTCCTGTCCGCGGCCAACGGCCCTTGCTCCCCTGCTCCAGGCATCACCCCACTGTGCGAGGCGCTTGGCTTCAATCACGTGCGCGTCATCGACGAGTAGGGCGGCACCGACGGCATCGTCGACGACCCTGCCGAGGACCTCGGGGGCAAGATCCGTGACACGTGCAACCGGCCTTCCCCGACGCATCCGGTCACCGTGTCCAGCCGACCCCACCCGGACGACTGCACCTGATCGAACCGCCAGTCGGCCCGGGTCAGAGTGCGGCGCGTCGGCTCTCCAGCCGCAGCTCCAGCTCGCTCATCACGAGGGCGGCGAGGTCCGTGAGGGTGCTAAGTTCCGGTCCGGTGATGACGCGCGGTTCGAAGTCGAGAACGCAGAGGGTGCCAAGGTTGTAGCCGTTCCGGGTCGTGAGGGGGACCCCGGCGTAAAATTGCAGGCCGAAGCCCTCCGCCACGAGCGGGTTGGTGAGCGCGCGCGGGTCAACGCGAGCATCCTCCACCACCCAGGGACCGTCGGACATGATCGCCGAAGCGCACAGACCCGGATCGCGAGGAACCTCCTCGAGTTCGAGGCCGTGATGGGATTTGAACCAGATGCGGTCTGTGTCGACGATGCTGACGATCGCAATCGGCACGGAGAAAAGCCGGGCAGCCAGCGAGGTGATCCGGTCGAAGGCACCGTCGGCGGGAGTGTCGAGAATATCCAGGCGCGCGACCTCCTGTAGACGCTCGCGTTCGTCGCTCTCGAGGTGGTGGGACTCGGAACCGCGATGACGGCCGGTCTCGGCGATGACGGCCTGGTGCAGGGCGAGCACCACCTCCGCCGTCGGCGGACGCCGTTCCGGTTCACGGGCCAGCATGGTCGACAGGAGGTGGCGCCACTCCGGAGCGAGTTCCTCCGGGATGGCAGGATTGCGCTGGAGCCTGGCCAGGGCTGACGGAATCGGCTCTCCGGGAAAAGCCGTCTCGCCGGTGAAACATTCCAGCAGCACGAGGCCCAACGCATAGATATCACTCGCCGGGCCGACGTGCTCGCCCCGCGCCTGCTCCGGACTGAGATAGGCCGCCGTGCCCGTCGTCATGCCCTGGCTGGTCATCCGCGCGCTGTCCGGGAACAGGGCGATACCGAAGTCGGTCAGCTTGGCGCGCGCTCGGGAATCCGAGCTGTATTCCGCGAGGAGAATGTTGGCAGGTTTGATATCGCGGTGAATGACTCCACGCCCGTGGATGTAGTCGAGCCCTTCAGCCAGGTCATAGCCGATCTGGGCGATGTGCCGAGTCGACATCGGATGTCCGTCCAGTCGCCGGCGCAGATCGACGCCGTCCACAAGCTCCATCACGAGGTAGATCTGCGGATGGTTCGCCTCGGACCGGTCCACGCCGACGTCGAACAGGGTGACCAGGCTGTGGTGGTTCAGGCTAGCCAACACGTTGATCTCGGCTTGCTGGCGCTGGATGTTGGGCTCGTCGGCGGCGCGCAGTTCGAAGATCTTGATCGCGACATCCCGCCCCAACCGCTCGTCGGTGGCACGGTAGACCGAGGCCATTCCGCCGCGTCCGAGCAGGTTTTTCACCCGGTAGCGCGCGTTCAGGAACTTCGGAAATTGCTCGGTCAAGGGACCCCCCTTTTGGGATTGAGTCTAGGTCAGGAACGGTCGGGCCTTTCCCCTCGGTCGAGAGGTGGGTCACACTGTGGCCAACTCAGGAGAACCGGACCGGGCCGCGGCATCCGCTGCATGATTCCGGGGCGGATGCCACAGCCGCCGAGGGACTTCCTGAGTTGGCCACAGCAGTGCGTGCAGAATCTCGGCGTGCGGGACGAGCAGCCGGGCCCGGCTGCCGAGGGATCAAGCGCGGGAGACGTCCGAGATGGCGCGGACGGATGCCCGCTGCTCGCGTCGCTCGGCCCGGCGCTCCCGGCCACCCTCCACCAGGAAGTACAGCACGGGCAGCACCACCAGGGTCAGCACGGTCGACGAGACCAGCCCACCGATGACCACCAAGGCCAGGGGCTGCGAGATGAAGCCGCCCGTTCCGGTGAGCCCGGCCGCCATCGGCAGCAGCGCGAAGATGGTGGCGAGCGCCGTCATCAGGATCGGTCGCAGACGACGGGACGAGCCGTTGACCAATGCATCGCGCACGGACTGCCCACTGCGCCGGTACTGGTTGACCAGGTCGATCAGGACGATCGCGTTGGTCACGACGATGCCGATCAGCATCAGCACGCCGATCAGCGAGGGCACGCCCAGCGGGATGCCGGTGATCACCTGTAGGGCGATCGCACCTGTCGCCGCAAACGGCACCGACACCAGCAGCAGCAACGGCTGCAGAAGTGACCGGAATGTCGCCACCATCACGATGTAGACGATCAGGATGGCGATCAGCAACGCCAGCCCAAGCTGCGCGAATGCTTCGGCCTGATCTGCCGTGACGCCGCCGAGCGTGGCGGTCGCGCCCTCCGGCAGGTCGGTGTCGGCCAGGGCTGCGGTCATCTGCGTGTTGGCCGCACCCAGGTCGTCGATGTTGGGGGTGGCGGACACGGTCGCCGTGCGGAGTCCCTTCGTCGTCGTGAGGGTCGACGGCCCCTCCACTTGCTCGACGGTGGCCAGAGTGTCCAGGGACACCGGTCCGGCCAGAGTCGGGATCTGCAGGGCGGACAGCTCGGCCGTCGTGGTCGGCGGCGCATCCGTCTGCAGGTAGACCGACAGCGTCGTCTCGTCGATCACGATGGATCCGATCACGCTCGGCTGCATCGCCTGCGACACCAGCGTGCCGAGGGCGAGCTCGCTCAGGCCCGCGGCGCCCGCGGCATCTCGGTTGACGGTCACCGCGATATAGGGGCGCGAGGCCGCGAGGTTGCTCGAGCTCTCCTTGATCGCGTCGAGGTCCTCAACGGAGGCGAGCACCGCGTCGGTGGCGGTCTGCAGGTCGGCGTTCGTGGCGGCGGTCACGTCCACGGCGATATCGGATGACCCGCCGAACCCGCCGCCGGACGAGACGGAGAATTCGCCGCTTCCATCCAGTGCCGTGAGCGAGTCGCGCACGGTATCCTGCACCTCGTCGGGGTTGGCCTCCCCGTCGGTCGTGATCGAGTAGGTCACGGTGCTCGACGAGACGCCGCCGCCACCGAAGGCGGCCAGCGCGTTGCCGCCGCCAATGGTGACCTGCACGATCTCGACGCCGTCGGTGCCGCGAAGGGTCGCCTCGGCAGCCGTGGAGGCCTCATCCTGAGCGGCGAGGCTGGTGCCGACCGGCAGGGTCTGCGTGACCTGGAACGTGGTCTGCCCGCTCGAGCCGAGGAAGTTGACCTTCATATACGGAATCAGTGCCACCGTGCCACCGAGCACGAGCACCGCGACCAGGAGCGTCGCGACGGCGTGGTTCAGGGTCCAGCGGATGACCGGGAGGTACCCCGTCTGCAGACGGCTGGGGCGTTCCTCCACAGGGGCGGCCGCGGTGCCGTTGTGGCGGGTGCGGCGCGAGGCGCTGGCGGGTTCTGTGACCGAACTTGCCGAGATCGCAGAGTCCGGCGCAGTGAGCACGCGGGGGGATTCGACTGGCTCCACCACGGCAGGCTCGGCCGGTGCGGGCGCCTTGGCCGGACGCAGGAACCAATAGGCGAGCACAGGCACGATGGTCAGCGACACCAGCAGCGAAGCGAGCAGGGCGATCGAGACCGTGAGGGCGAATGGCCGGAACAGCTCGCCGGTCGAGCCTCCGACGAACGCGATCGGCAGGAACACGGTGACGGTGGTGATGGTGGATGCCGTGATCGCCCCGGCCACCTCGCGCACCGCGCGCACGATGGTCGCGGCTCGGTCGACGCCCTCGACCAGGTTACGGGTGATGTTCTCGATCACCACGATGGAGTCGTCGACGACGCGCCCGATCGCGATGGTGAGAGCACCGAGGGTGAGGATGTTCAGCGAATAGCCCACACTCTGCAGGCCGATGAAGGTGATCAACACCGAGGTCGGGATCGAGATCGCGGTGACCAGGGTCGCCCGTACCGAGAGCAGGAAGACAAGGATCACGAGCACCGCGAAGATCAGCCCGAGTAAACCCTCCTCGGTGAGCGCGTCGATCGATTCCTGGATGAAGGGAGCCTGGTCGAAGACCACAGTGAAGGTCGCGCCGGAGACGGCCGCCTCGAGGTCAGGCAGGATCGCGCGCACGGCCTCGGACACGTCGACCGTGTTCGCCGCGGGCACCTTGGTGACCGAGATGGTCAGGGCCGGCTGTCCGTCGACGCGGGAAATGCTCGCGATCGGGTTTTCGCCGACGGCGACGTTGGCGACGTCGCCGATGGTGGTCAGGCCCGCGCCGGGCGCCTGGGCGAGGATCGGCAGTGCCGCGATGTCCTCGGCCTCGCCGAGCTTCGAACCGGTCTGCACTGAGAGGGTCGTGTCGCCTTCGGTCAGCGAACCGGCCGGGATCAGCGACCCGTTCTGCTGCAGCGCACTGCGGATGTCCTGGCTGCTGAGGCCGCGTTCGGCCAGCTTCGCGGCATCCGGGGTGATGGTCACGCGGCGGCCGACGTCGCCGACGAGGGCTGCCTCGCGCACGCCCTCCACGTCACGGATGTCGCCGAGCACACTGCGCTTGAGGTCGTCGGCAAGGGTCTCGGAGTCGCCGGAAACGGCTAGAGAAAGCACCGGGAAGTCGTCGATGCTGCCGGAGAGCACCTGCGGGTCGAGGTTCTCCGGCATGGTCGACTTGATGCGGTTGATGGCCTGGCTGATGCGGGATTCCACCTTGACCAGGTCGGTGCCATAGGTGAACGTGGCACTCACCAAGGACGTGTTGGTGCTGCTGGTCGTCGAGGTGGATTCGAGGCCCGGGATGCCCTGGATCGCCGTCTCGATCGGTGTCGAGACGTCGTCGTTGACCACCTCGGGGGACGCCCCCGGATAGCTCGTCGAGACTACAAGCTGCGGCAGCTGCAGCGAGGGGATGAGCTCCTGCTTGAGGCTGGTCAGGGCGAGGCTGCCGAAAATGGCGACGACGATGGTGATTAGCGCGATCAGCGCCCGGTTCTTCATGCTCAAGACTGCGAGAAAATGCACCCGTTAAGTATCCCATTGCAGAGAGTGCAGCCTTCCCGGCCAAGGCATCCGTCGCTGTCTATCGGCTTGACGAATTCGACGGAGATTTTGCGATCTGGTGCCGCTTTTGACGCCTGAGGGGCCGAAGCCGGCAAAATGACCGTCGAATTCGTTCGACCCGAGGACGACGGAGGGGCGTACGCTCGCCCGCAAGAAGCCCCATCAACCCGAACGACAAGGAGCAACCATGTCTGTTGCACGCGTAACCACACTCAGCATCCGGTCCGACGAATCCTTCGAGGATGCCGTCGCCACCGGCGTCGCCCGGGCGAGCAAGACCCTGCGCGGAGTCTCCGGCGCCTGGGTCAAGGAGCAGAAGGTGGAGGTGACCGACGGCGAAATCACCTCGTTCAACGTCGTGATCGAGGTCACGTTCGTTCTCGACGACTGAGGCGCGCCGCGCCCTGGCGGCCGGCCAGGCAGGCCGCCAGGGACTGCGGGCGGCCCCGCCTCGTCCGGCAGGGTGGGCAGGGCAACGTGATGGCGGACCAATAGTGTGGACTTCCATGACCCGTCGCCTCGCCCAGCTCCTCATCGGCCTCTTCCTGTACGGCCTGGGGATCGCCCTGATCGTGCGCGGCGAGATCGGCGTGGCCCCGTGGGACGTGCTCACCCAGGGCATCTCGGGCCGCACCGGCCTCGGATTCGGCCTGGTCACCATCCTGATCAGCGGCGTGGTGCTGCTGCTCTGGATCCCGCTACGCCAGAAACCGGGGGTGGGCACAATCCTGAATGCCCTCCTGGTCGGGCCGGCGGCGGATGTCGGGCTCTGGCTCATCCCGACGGGTCTCGATCTCTGGGTGCGCATCATCCTGTTCGCGGCGGGGCTGCTGGTCCTGGCGATCGCCACGGGCCTCTATATCGGCGCACATTTCGGCCCCGGCCCGCGTGACGGGTTGATGACTGGTCTGCACAAGCGCACCGGCTGGCGCATCTGGATCGTGCGCACGGGCATCGAGGTGACCGTCCTCAGCATCGGCTGGGCGCTCGGCGGCAACGTTGGCATCGGCACGGTGCTGTTCGCCCTGCTCGTGGGGCCGCTCTGCCATTGGACCATCCCGTTCTTCGCGATCACCTTGACCACAGCCGACGACCCTCGGCTCGAGGAGACCCTCGAGGGTTCGGTGCTCCCCTCCGACCCATCCATCGACAGCCCCGCAAACTGACTCGAGCGCGGGGCTCCGCGCAGAAGTTTGCGATCGTGCGGGTCAGGCTGCCGGCGCGGGCGTCGACGGGTGCCGCGTTCGCCCGAACGAATTCGACGGAGATTTTGCCCAAAACGGCCCGAAAACCTCGCAAACCGTGCCTTTTTTCCACAATCTCCGTCGAATTGGTTCACCGCCCTATCTCCGGGAGAGTGGATACCATATTCCATGGGCGATGGCGCGAAGCGGGCAACCGGCACGAGCACGGGCACCGGTGCCGGTGCCCGTGCCGGTGCCGGGCCGGCTACACCGGGCGAACGGATGCGCCCCCGCGCCTCCTGGGGACTCGTGCCGGCGGCGCTGCTCGCCGCGTCGGCCGTGCTGCTGTTCGGGGTGCGCGCACCGATCCCCGGCTACGCGCTGCTCGCGGCCGCTCTCGGGCTCGCGTTCGTGCTGGATCGACCTCTGTTCAAGGATCTGCTCCTGCTCGCGATCGGCCTGCTGATCATCAGCACCATCTCGGTCGAGGCCGACATCAGCTACCCGAACATGGCGTTGATGGGCACCGTGCTGACCCTCGCTGTGCTCGTGCCCTACCTACTCTCCCGCTACGCCTTCGGCGACCATGCCATCCGGTTTCCGATCCGCACCGGCCAGCGCTGGACCACCCTCGAACGCTGGTACCTGCCGCTTGTGCTGCTGCTGGGCTACGTGATCCTGCCGACCTATTTCATCCGCTCGGGCGCCTACCTGAACTGGCCCACCGTGACCGCCCCCGACGAGATCGCCCGGCTCTTCGTGGGTGTCGGCTTCGTCGGCATCTGGGATGAACTCTTCTTCATCTGCACAGCCTTCGCCTTGTTCAGACGCCATTTCCCCGACTGGCAGGCCAACCTTCTGCAGGCCGTGATCTTCACCTCCTTCCTGTGGGAACTGGGCTATCAGAGCTGGGGGCCGCTGATGACGTTCCCCTTCGCGCTGCTGCAGGGCTACACGTTCAAGCTCACCAATTCGCTCACCTACGTCGTGGTCGTGCACCTGCTCTTCGACGCGGTGGTCTTCCTCGTGATTGTTCACGCCCACACCCGCGACTGGCTGCCGATCTTCCTCTATTAGACCGTGCAGAACACCCGGCTCGGGCCGGAGACAACGGATGCCCCATCCGGTCCCCTTGCGGGTTCGGCACCGGCCGCCAATGCTGAAAGCATGTGGGCAGAAGGCGTCTGGGTGACACCGCTCCTGGTGGTGGTCGGTTGGGTCCTGGTGGGACTGGCGGCAGCATTCGTGATGATCCGCCGCGGCCACGACGCCCCGATCTGGCTGGTGCTCGGTCTGGCCGCGGGCCCGTTCGCCATCGCGCTGGCCGGGCTGGCCGTCTTTCTTGAGCGGGAGGAGCTGGCCGAGGCGGCCGTGGTGCCCGGGGAATCCCTCGAGGGAGACGTGCGTGTTCTGGTCTGCATCGACGGTTCTGAGGCGGCCGACCATGCGGCTGTCACGACCGTGTTGCTCCTCGGGGCCCGCCTCCAGACCGTGACCCTGCTCACGGTTCTGGACTACGACACCGCCCTCGACACCGCCCCGGAGAAGCTCGACCGCATCGCCGCCGGAATTCAGTCCGTCGCCGCGACCCGCCTCGCCGACCTGGCGGTGCATCCGTACAGCACGCGGGCCACGGGCGCCGCCGCCGACCAGATCCTGCGCCGGGCTGGCTCGGGCGCCTACGACCTCCTCGCGCTCGGCGCGCATCGGCAGCGCCGCTCCCGCTTCCTGGGAACCGTCGCCCGGGAGATCGCCAACAAGTCCGCCATCCCGCTGCTGACCGTGCGAGCTGCCCCGGTCGAATCCATCGAATCGGCCGAGCGCGCCGCCGCAGGGGGCTGACCCCGAGCCCCGCTGCGGGCGGCACCCGTGATGTGAGGCCCGCCTGAGAATTCGGCCGTGAATTCCGCCCGGCGCTTGCCACCGCCCGAAACGCGATATATCGTGAATCTCAATAAGACGCGATATATCGTGAACATGAGGTCGGCATCCGTTGCCGGAGACCGCACCACTAAGGAGAATTCCATGGCTTTGGAAAAATGGCTCGTGACCCCCGGGCAGGCCAAGGTGATCGATGTCGAGACCGTGCGCATGCTCAAGGTGGGCATGATCGGCGGCAAGATCGACGTGATCGGCCACGACGAACCCGGCACGCGCATCGAGGTGCACAGCGTGACCGGCAAAGACCTCAAGATCTCGATCGACGGCGACACGCTGGAGATTGACCACCCGCAGCTGCGCTGGGACAACTTCCTCGAGGTGTTCGCCTCGTTCCGCGGCACCGCGAAGGCCGACGTCAGCATCCTGGTGCCCCGCGATGTGGCCCTGAAGCTGGGCGTGATCTCGGCCGAGGCCCTCATCTCCGGTCTCACGACCGGCGTGCGCCTCAGCACGGTATCGGGTGACATCGTGGTCGACGGCGTCACCGGCGACCTGGAGCTCAACGCCGTGAATGGCGAGATGTCGGTGCGTGGCCACGTGGGCGGCATCATCGTGCACACGGTGTCCGGCGATTGCACGGCGAGCGGGGCCATCACCCGGTTCGGTCTCGACGGGGTGAACAGCGAGGTTTTCCTCGACATCGAGGGCACGCCCGACTCCATCAACACCAATACGGTCAGTGGCAACCTCACGGTGCGCCTCGGCGCCGACGTGGGCACCCGCTACCGCTTGAACACCGTCTCGGGCACCCTGCAGCTCGACGACCGGACCATCCGCGGCACCTTCGGCAAAGGCTACGAGTCCACCGCCGGAACCCTCGCGGGCCACTGGCTCGAGCTGCAGGCCAACTCGGTCTCGGGCGACATCACGGTGGTGCGGCAGAGCGGCGAACCCGCGGCCACCGGCCCGGCCGGCGCCGAAGCGGACGACGCCCCCGCCAACGGGGAGGTCTGGGAATGACCCCCGTCTTCGCCCACGGCAGCCTCCGCCTCTACCTGCTCAGCCTGCTCGCTGACCAGCCCCGGCACGGTTACGAGCTGATCCAGGCGCTCAGCGACCGCTTCGGCGGCACTTACATCCCGAGCGCCGGCACGATCTACCCGCGCTTGGCCAAGCTCGAAGAAGAGGGCCTCGTCACCAAGTCGACGGATGGCCGCAAAACCGTCTATGAGATCACCGACGCCGGTCGCGCCGAGCTCCAAGCCCGCCAAGGAGACCTGCACGACCTCGAGACCGAGGTTGCCGACTCCGTGCGGCGGCTGGCCGACGAGGTGCGGTCGGGGGTCAGCGCCGCGATGCGGAACCTGCGCCTCGACCTGGCCTCCGCCAAGCGCCAGGCCGGCGATGCCCGCAGCGCACGCAAGGCGGGCACTGCCGCCGGGACCGCCGCCGGCAACGCGGCACGAACAGCAGCGGGAGCCGCGGCCGGCGCGGCAGCCGGC
>NZ_SOGJ01000014.1 GCF_004402375.1 Cryobacterium breve | reverse complement strand
TAGTGTTTGGCGATGCTCACGACCAGGCGCAGGTTGGCCTCGATGAAGAGGTTCTTCGCGCGGCGGCCGTCGTGGGCGAGCCAGGCCAATTCCCGTGCGAGCGACGGGTCGTCGACGCCTCGTTCGCTGCGTTCCGCGGCGAACAGGCCCACCTCGATACGGCGGGCCAGGTCGACCTCGTCCTCAGCGGTGAGGAGCGAGACGATACCGATCCTTCTCAGGTAGTCGCCGAAGGCATCCGTGGCTGCGCGATTGTAGGTGGCAACGGATGGGGCATGTGCGGTGATAGTCATGGATTCCTCCAGTTCGGGCTGGAACCTCAGTACACAGCCCGGGTGCGACCGCGTCGAGGGCCTTGACGCGGCCCGACAGAAACCGAATAATGCTCGCGGACGGTTCAGCCGTGCGCGCCTCGTGCTCGGTCATTGTTTCTCGGCTTTCTGCACCAGCTCGTCGATCCGGGTCAGGAAACAGACCGCCCGTATCCCCTCGCTGACACGCGCCCGCACGACCACTCCGGACGTGAGGCCCGCCCGCCTCATCCCGCGTGATGAGCGCGGCATCGATCCCCGGGCAGTCTGGCGAGGAAATGCCGGGTGACCATGGGGCATAGGGTGGCGCCATGGCCTCCATGGAACGCATAGTCGAGGAGGGCCTGCTCATCGCGCTCTCGGCGGTGCGCATGGCCGTGAAGAACCACATCATCGTCGGCGCCCTGCGCGAGCACCGCGACTTTGCCGACGCCGACTATGCCGCGGCTGCCCGCACCGAGCTGAACCGGCTCGTGCTCCAGAACGAGGAGGACGCCGAGCGAACCGGCCGGCAGCGCAAGAACCTCGCCCGACAGCGCAGCGCCTTTGAGCTGACGGACGACCGCAGGCTCGACGTGCGTCAGCTTGGCCTGCGGCGGCAGGTTCACCTGAAGCTCGCCGTTGCTCTTCGGACCGTGGCCGACGACGACGCGCAGGTTGCGGGCTTACTCGACCGCGCTCGGCAGGACGCCAGCGAGGAGATCGGCGCCGCGGTCGCCGCACGACTGGCCGACCAGGTGATCGATCGCCGGGATCCGGACTATGGGCAGCGACGGGCGGAACGGATACGGGTCCTGGTGAGCACGGACCTGGCGGCGCTTCGGTCGTCGGTCGGGGCTAAGCCTTCTTGACCACACTGGACTTCAGCTGCATGGCGCCGAACCCATCGACCTTGCAGTCGATGTCGTGGTCACCGACACCGTTGACCAAACGGATGCCGCGTACCTTCGTGCCCACCTTGATCGAGGTCGCGTTTCCCTTGACCTTGAGGTCCTTGATGATGGTCACGGTGTCGCCGTCGGCGAGCACGGTACCGAAGGCGTCCTTGACGGTGGCGTCCTCGAACGGTTCGGCCTGGTCGACCGGAACGTTGCTCCACTCGTGCGCGCAGATCGGGCAGACCAGGAGCGCACCCATCTCGTAGGCGTATTCACTGGAACATACGGGGCACGGAGGCAGGGAGTCATTCACCTCCCCATCGTACGTCCGCGGTCAGGCGTGCATTTCGGTCTTTTGAATCTGCCATTCCAGGTCGTCCGGGGCCAGATTGGCGTTCTTGAAGGCATCCGTCAGCGGCAGTTGCAGGCGCAGGTCGGTGCCGAGGCAGAGGGCCGCAGTGCCGGAGCGCAGCTTGAAGTCGAGCACATGCCCACCGGCCGTGCGGTCGTCGGTGAGGAAGTGGGTGTGGCAACCTGGAACACCGATGCCCTGCTCGTAGAGCGGGGTGCGGAAGCCGGCGACGACGCCGGAGACGTCGTGCAGCTCGATGATCGCATCTTCGTCGGTGGCCTCGACCATGGGGCGGTAGGGCTTCTCCTGCTTGACGACAGTGCGCATCCGGATCCACTCGAAGTCACCGTCGATGCGCAGGGCATACATGTAGTTCTCGGAGGCCGTGAGCTTGTCGATGAACTTCGACGCCTCGGCCCGCACGACGTTGTTCGGCAGGTCGCTTTCAATATGCGGCACGAAGTTCGTGACGACGGCGTAGGGCGTGTAGGCCCCCAGATCGGCCTTGGACACCCCGCCGTCGGCTCGCAGCTGGTAGCAGGTGCCGTCGATGATCAACATTTCGCCGTCGAGCCCGTTGAACGTGCCGATGCCGAAACTGCCATGCCCGAGCAGGTCGCGCACGGTCATCTCGTCTTCGTAGACCCCGTCGAGCAGAGCGCTCATCAGGCTGGTTTGGAAGATTTCATGTCGTGAGACGGTGAACTTGCTCATTGCAGGACATCACTTTCAAGATCGGCCATCAGGTCATCTCTATTGTTGCGGTAGTCGACGTGCACGTCGATGATGCTCGGGCCCGGTTCGGCCAAGGCCTTGGCTAGCACGGCGGCGAAGTCGTCGAGGCGCGTCACCCGGTAGCCGTGGGCGCCGAACGATTCGGCGTAACCCACAGCGTCGTAGTCGCCCAGCTGAACGCCGGACGTGCGGCCGTACTTGCCCATCTGTTGGAACGCCACCATGTCATAGGTGCCGTCGTTGAAGATGACGTGGGTGAACGTCGATCCGAGCCGCACGGCCGTCTCGAGCTCCATGGCGGAGTACAGGAAGCCGCCGTCGCCGGAGACGGACACGACAGGGGTGCCCGGTCGCACCAGGGTCGCGGCGATCGCCCAGGGGAGCGCCACGCCCAGCGTCTGCTGGCCGTTCGAGAACAGCAGGGTGCGCGGGTGGTAGGTGCGGAAATGCCGGGCCATGTAGATGTAGTGCGATCCGACGTCGCAGAGCACCGTCGTGTCGTCCGGGAGAAGTTCGCGCATCATCAGCGTGAGGTCGGCCGGATGCACGCCCTCGGCCTCGTCCCGGTGGCCGGTCGGCTGGTCGGCGTGCGCGAGGCGCGCCCGCTGCACGGCGACCTCAGCGGCGGCGGGGGCCGGCATCGTTAGGCCGTCCACCTGGTGGGCGAGGGCGTCGAGGGTCTCGGCCACGTCGCCGCGCAGTTCGACCGTGGGGCGGTAGTAGTCGTCGAGGTCGGCCGAGAGCTCGTCGAGGTGGATGATCACGCGCAGGTGGTCCTTGTTCCACTTCGATGGCTCATACTCGACGAAGTCGTAGCCGACGGCCAGGATCACGTCCGCCTTATGCAGCAGGATGTCCCCAGGCTGGTTCCGGAACAGGCCCACCCGTCCGAGGTAGTGCTCTTCGAGCTCGTGCGAAATGACTCCGGCAGCCTGGAAGGTCTCGACCACGGGCAGCCCGGCCACGCCCAGCAGGCGGTGCAGTGCCGCGACGGCGCGGTCCGAGCCGGACCGTGCACCGGCCAGGATGACCGGGAACTTCGCATCCTTCAGCAGGGCGGCGGCCTGCTCGAGACTCGCGGAGGACGCGGCGCCCAGCGTCGGGACCCAGTGCGGGTGCTTCATCGACACGCTGGTCGAGTCGGTGAGCACGTCATAAGGAAGCACGACGGCGGCGGCGCCCTTGGGCTCCTGGGTGGCCTGGCGGAAAGCGTTCGCGATGGCCTCGGGCACGTTGTCGGCGACGCTGACCTCTCCGGCGGACTTTGTCACGGCGGAGAGCATGCCCACGGCATCCATAGTCTGGTGGGTTCGCTTCAACCGGTCGGCCCGGGGGACCGCGCCGCACAGGGCGACTAGCGGGTCACCCTCGGTCGTCGCAGTGAGCAGTCCCGTCGCCAGGTTGGAGGTGCCCGGTCCGCTCGTCACGAGCACGACGCCCGGCTGGCCGGTGAGGCGACCGACGGCCGCGGCCATGAAGGCGGCGTTCTGCTCGTGCCGCACCACGATCACCTCGGGACCGTCGTCGATGAGAGCGTCATACACCGGGTCGATCTTGGCCCCGGGAACGCCGAAGACCCACTTCACGCCATAGGCCTCCAAGACCTCGACCACACGTTCGGCGGAACGAACGGATGCGCTCGGCTGGCCGGCGTCCGCCGGAGTGAGCGGGGCATCCGTTGCCTCATGGTCGCTCAGGACGGGTGAGTTCGTTGTCATGGTCAAGCCTCCCGGGTCGCCGCTCTTGCGGCATCTCGTTCAATCCTTGCCGCTCGAACGATAGGATGCAACGCCGGATCGCGATACCACCGATCTGAAAATGAGATGCTAGGTGAATGGATGTCAGACAGTTCGAATTCTTCAGCGCCGTCGCCGGCGAACTGAGCTTCACCCGGGCCGCAGAACGCCTCACCATCGCCCAGTCCGCCGTGTCGGCGGGTGTGCGCTCACTGGAGAACGAGCTCGGCGTCCAGTTATTCGATCGCAGCCGGCGTCAGATCAAGCTCACCTCGACGGGGGAACTGCTGCTCCCGAAGGTTCGCGACGCACTCGACGCGGTCAACGAAGTGCGCGATGTGGCCCAGGAGAGCACCCACGCGATCACCGGCGCGATCGTGATCGGCCTGATGACCTCGGTCACGCTCGTGAATGTGCCGAGGCTCCTCGGGGTCTACCGAACCGGCCACCCCGGAGTTGGGGTGCGGCTGCGCGCGGCGCGGCGCGGTTCGGCCGGTCTGGTCGACGAACTCGTCTCAGGCGAACTCGACCTGGCCTTTCTCGCCTTGAGCGGCCCGGCCCCGACGGCACTGCTGGCGGTGCCGCTCGCGTCGTCGCCGATGGTGCTGGTCGTACCGCAGGGACACCGGCTGGCCTCCGCGTCTGCGGTGGACCTCGCCGACTTCGGCGCGGAGGAGTTCATCGATCTGCCTCCCGGCTACGCCAGCCGCCAGATCGTGGACGACGCGTTTGCCGCCGCCGGGCTCGAGCGGCGCGTCATGATCGAGGTGTCCGACATCGGCACCGCCGCCGAATACGTGACGAACGGCCTCGGCGTTGCCCTGTTGCCGGCCTTCACCGCGCGGGACGCGCCCGCGGTGCACCGCATTCCCGTCGCGGATCTGCCCGACTTCACCGTGTACTTGGCCGCATCCCGCAAGCGGCGCGCATCGGCGGCGGTGCGCGCGTTCGTGGACCTCGCCCTCTCCGCCGATGAGGCCCGCGCCCGCCAGACGTGAGCCACGCGGCGGAATCAGGTCAGTTGCTGCCGCGCAAGGCGATGATGGGTTCGATGTTCGATGCCTTGACCGCGGGGTAGACCCCGGCCAGCAGTCCCACCACGGCGCCGAGGAGGGCTGACCCGATGGCGAGCCAGGGATCCACGACCGGTGCCCACCCCTGCATAACCGACACCACCACGACGGCGAAGACTCCGAGCGCGGCCCCGACAAGGCCGCCGAGCAGTCCGATGACCACCGATTCGACCATGAACTGATGGGCGATGTTGCGCTTGGTCGCACCCAGCGCCCGACGTAAACCGATCTCACCCACCCGCTCCATCACCGACAGCATGGTGACGTTTGCGATGCCCAGGCCGCCTGCGAGCAGGGCGAGCACACCGAGAATCAGGAAGACTATGTTCACGTCGGCCTGCACGTTCTCGCGCAGGGCGGAGCCGGGGGAGGGCGCCTGCACCTCGTAGTTCTCCGGCGCGTTGGGGTTGAGGGCGATCGGAGCCTGGGTTGCCACTATCGTGCCGGCGCCGAGCGCGATCTGGATCTGCAACTCGTCTGGGCTGGCCAGGCCGAAGTCGGCGCGCGCGGTGCCCAGCGGCACGATCACCGAGTCGAGGAGGTCGGGGCGTCGCTCGACCTCGTCGATGATGCCGATCACGGTATAGGAGGAGTCGCCGATGAAGATGGAGGGTTGGCTGTCGACGCGGTTGATCCCCAGGCGCTCGGCCGCGCGCGATCCGAGCACCGCCACGCGGTCGGACCGGGCGTCGTGTCCGACGTCGAAATACCGGCCCGTGACAAGCTGTCCGCGAACCGCGTCGAGCAGCCCGGCCGAGGTCGCCATCAGGGCCGGGCCGAGGGTGGGCGGTTCCGAGGGGTCGTTGACCGGCACCGCGGTAATCGTCACCGCGTCGAGCGGGACCTCGCTGACGAGACCTGCGAGCTCTACGCCGGCGAGTCGGCTGACCCGGTCTGGCGCGTCCCACGGCAGGCTCCCCGTTGCCCGCTCCTTGCCGTTCAGGCTGTTGGCGCTGCCTGGTTCGATCACAACCTGGGTGGCTGCAACGGCATCGAATTGACTGGCGATCTGGCCGGCCGCGGTCTGGGCGAAACCGATCGTCACGACGAGTGACGCGATGCCGAGCACCGTTCCGAGCGTGGTCATGATCAGGCGGGTGGGGCGGGCTCCGATGCCGAAGCTGGCTTCGACGATGAGGTCCTGCGCCGAGAACCGGTCCGCTCGGGCGATGAGTGGCGCGCCCCCGCGATCGACGGCTTCATCCGGGGCCGGCCCGCGCTCCGCTCGCCCCCGGCGGGGCATCCGTAGTTTCATGTCGTTTCGCTCACCCGGCCGTCGGCGATGCTGATGGTGCGCCCCGCGCGATCCGCCACGGCCTTGTCGTGCGTGATCACGATGAGGGTGAGGCCGTCGGCGTTCAGTTCCTCGAACAGGTCCATGACCTCCCCGGAGGTGGTCGCGTCGAGATTGCCGGTGGGTTCGTCAGCCAGCAGGAGCTGGGGGGAGGCCACGACGGCCCGTGCGACGGCGACCCGCTGCCGTTCGCCGCCGGACAGGGTGCCGGGGAGAAAATCGATCCGGTGGTCCAGGTGCACCCGATGCAGGGCCGCCCGGGCGCGTCGCTCGCGATCCGCGCGCGGAACTCCGCTGTAGACCGTGGCCAGGAGCACATTGTCGAGCACCGAGCGATGCGGCATGAGGTGGAAGGCCTGGAACACGAAGCCGATCTTGCCGCCGCGCAGCGCGGCCCGCTCCGCCTCGCCGGCCAGGCTGGTGAGGGCTCCGTCGAGGTAATACTCGCCGACGCTCGGCCGGTCGAGCAGCCCGAGGATGTTGAGCATGGTCGACTTGCCCGATCCGCTCGGCCCGACGATCGACAGGTAGTCCTGCTTCTCCACCCGCAGGTTGATCGATTTGAGCGCCTGCACCTCGGGCGGCCCGGTGAAGGACCGGGTCACGTCGATGAGATCGACGACGGGAGGTCGGCTCATCGTCCGACCACAACCAGGTCCCCTTTCCCGAGGGAACCGTCGACCGCGACCACCTCGACGAAGCCGTCGGCTGCGAGCCCTGCCGTCACTTCGACGAGCACGGTCTCGTCCCCGGGGCCGGGGTGCACCTCGACCCGAGACTCTCCGCCGGGGCCAGCCGTGAGTGCGGCCAGAGGCACCGCGAGCACCTCCCCGTCGGTTGAGCTGACGGGGATGGTGACCCGCAGATTGCTTCCTTGGATGCTCTGCAGTTGCTCAGGCGTGAGCTCGTCGGGCGTGAGCAGGATGGTGAACCGCCCGCTCGCGGCCTCTGTTCCCTCCGTGGCCTCGGCGACGGCGATGGATGTCACCGTCGCGCCGTGCTCGGAATCGTCCTGCAGGGACAGGACTGCGGCATCACCGACCTTCATGAGTTTGGCGTCACCCGCCGACGCGGAGGCGCTGATCTGGATCGTGGCACCGGATACCCGCATCACGGAACCCTTGATGGTGGACCCGCGGTCCACGGTGACCTCGTCGACTCGGCGGGGCAGCCCCGGCAGGTAGAGGATCTCCCCGGCCGGAAGGTAGGTCATGGTGGCCTCTTCGGCTGTGGTGAGGGAGTCGCGGGCGCTCGTCGCCTGCTGCTCCGCGGATCGCAGGGCGGAGGCCTCGGCCGTGACATCGCGGGCAGCGAACACCGAATCGCGCCGGGTCTTCGCGAGCGTGAGCGCATCCGTCGCGTCCGCGATCGCGTTGGGTTCGCCGGCTGCATGTGCCAGGGCCAGGGCGCGATCGCTGGCGCGCACGAAGTTGTCCTGCTCGACCCGGTCAACGGTGGACGGGCCCGATTGCGCCGCCGACAGGGTCTGTCTGGCCAGGGCCACGCCGTCTTCGGCTGATCTCACCTGATCCGTTGCGGACTGAACCGCTTCGGTGACGCCCTCGGGGGCGTCCGGGGCGGGATAGCCGATGCGCTCGTAGAGTGCCCGCACCCCGGCCGAAGTGTCGGAATCGAACAGGTTGGACGTCACGTCGCCGGCCTCGATGCCCACGGCCTCGAGCCCTTGCTTCAGCTGGATCACGTCGGGCCCGGCCACGCCCAGACGGAGGGTGCGGTAGACGGGCAGATCGCCGGGAAGCACGATGACCGGCCGGCCGGCCACCTCGAGGGCGATGGCCGCGGCGTCGAGAGTGGCGCCGACCTCCGGCACCTGCCCGGTGACGATCGCCGGACCGCCAAGGTCCCCGGTTTCGATGGTGACCTCGACCGAGTCGGCGTAGGTGGCGTCCCCGCGGATGGTGATGTCGCTGCCGAGCACCTTCTGCTCCACCGGCACCGTGATCAGGCCGGGCTCGGGTGCCTTGGCGTTGTTCGCGGCATCCGCTGGTGAAACGACGAACCGGCCGAGCACGAGCCCTGCGGCCAGGGCGACGACGGCAATGGCCGACATCACCCAGATCGTGCGGTTGCCGTTGAGGAGCCGTCCCCAGCCCTGGCTGCGGGTCGACACGCCGACGTCGGTGGCCTCGAGGTCAGCGAGGTCGGTGACCTCCGGCGCGGTCGGGGTGGACTCGGCCGCACGCTTGGCCACTACTCACCCTGCTCGTTGTCGGCGGCGAACGCGTCGAGCTCGGCCTTGTGGTCGTCCACGAACTGCTCTTCCAGCTTGAACTGCAGCTTGAGCATCGAATCGTTGTAGTCGACCTTCTCACTGCAGGTGAAGTCGGCCAGCGCAATCTCGATCTCTCCCGCGCGCACCTCAGCAAGAGCCTCATCGCTCGGAGCCTCGCCGGTGTCATTGTTGTACAGGGCATTTGAGAGCTCGCTGGCCGCGTTGATCGCATCCTGCTTCGCCTTGTAGTCCGGATGCCCCGTGTCGGCCATGCAGGCCGCCCACGCGCCGTCGAGTTCTTGAACGGCGGGATCTTTCTGCAGCTTCTCGTAGAACTTGCTGATCGCGTCGAAAAGCGGCTTGTGGGCCTTGTCTTCGGACGGGTTGTCACCGTTGACTTCGTGCTGGGCCGATCCCGAGCAGCCGGCCTCCTCCCAGTTGTACTCGGAAGAGCCGTCCTCGTTCATCATGTCTTCCGTCTGGGGTGGACCGTAGAGCACCTCGTAGTACGCGGTCTGCTCACCCTCGGACAGGGATGCGACGTAATCCTGGTTGGGGTCGACGTACGACTCCGCCTGCTCCTGCTGGGCCGCCACGTCTTCCGGGCTCTGGGTCATCCCGTAGCCGTTCGCGGCGACCCATTCCTCGGTCTCGCGATCCTCCTGGTCGTCCATATCGAACGACATGTTCTGCGACTGGTCGACGGGGACGTAGTCGAAGCCTTCCTCGGCCATACAGGCCGCGGTGCTCTCTTCGATCTGTTTCGAGTCGGCGATCGCTGTGTCTTCGTCGTACTCGCCGTACCCGGCGGACAGGTACTTGTTGAGCGGGCTGTCCTCGTAGCTGAGTTTGCCGCCGGCGGCGGCTTCCCCACCTTGGTCCGATGCGCACCCGGTCAAACCCAAGGCGGCGACAGCCAGTGACGCAATAATTGCGGACTGCAAACGACGATTCATTGTTCTCCCTAGACGCGGCGGCAAAGGGAAAGAACGGTCCTTACATCGCCCCGTCAAGCCCCCCGCGATAAACATAGCGGTTCGCGGAAAGGGAATACACAATTCGCCGGACAAATACTGTGGGGCCGTGACCTCAGGTTTCTTCCGGCTCGCGAACCGTGGAGCGGCGCTCGGCACCGATAGAAATGGGAACGAACGCGCGGGTATCGATCGCGGGCCTGTCGCCCACCTGGGCGATGCTCGACAGTGGGGTGTTCTCGGCCGGCGCCGTCAGCGGTCAAGCCCCGCCATGCGCTCGAGTGCGGCCCGCATGATCATCTGTGCCGGGTCGCCGATCACATGGTGGTTCAGGTAGAGACTCTCCGCCCAGGACAGAACCTCTGATTGCGTGAGTCCCACGGCCGTCCAGTTCACACCGGCCTCCGCCCGTGCTTTCGGCTCGCCGGTCTTCGGGTCCAGCCACACCCGCGCGATCGCGAGGTCCGGCTCTTCGTGCTCCGGGTTCCAGAGCAGCGCGATCGGGTGGTCGGGCCCGTCGAGGTGCTCGTCGTCGATGTGGCCGGAGCCGAGCCAGGGCAGCATCAGCTGCTCGCCTTCCAGCTCCACCTCCAGAATCTCGAGTGGGACCGGGCCGTAGTCGCGTGAATACACGGGCAACCCCACATGGTGCCATTCGGCGGCTTCGTCGGCATCTTCGAGGAGGTCGGGCAGGCGCGGCGCGACGTGCAGAACGAATCCATTCGCCCAGTCGACGAGCGCCTGGGTGTCGGCGGCCGGCCACGGGCTGTCGTCGCTAGACGAGCCGTCCGCGCGGTGAAAGTGGTACTCGACACCCTCTTCCATGATGTCGAGGTGGAACTCTCCGTCGTCGAAGCCGAGGAAGATTCCGGCGACCTGCTCCTCTTCATCCCAGTCCGCGTCGAATTCCGGGTGCTGGAAACGCAGAGGCAGCGGCGGGATGTCCAGCGGCAGCGAGCCGAGATCAAGCACCACCCGCAACACGGAGTTCGGCATACGCAGTGTCGGGTCGGTCATAGTGTCGACGATACCGGAGGCGACCGACACGGGGCCGCCCTGTGATGGTGCGAACTGACAAGGGAGCGGATGACGGGAATCGAACCCGCGCTATCAGCTTGGGAAGCTGAAGTTCTACCATTGAACTACATCCGCGTGTCCACCTGCAGGCAAGCCCGCACCGGAACCGTGCCAGCATATCAAGTCCACGCCGTTAGGCTGGACGCGTGCTGCTCTCGGATCGCGACATCAAAGCTGAAATCAACGCGGAACGAATCCGTCTGGAGCCGTACCAGGCCGACATGATCCAACCGTCGAGCATCGACGTGCGCCTCGACGGCTTCTTCCGGCTCTTCGACAACCACAAGTACCCCTATATCGATCCGGCCGAAGACCAGCCCGATCTGACCCGGTTGATCGAGACCGCCCCGGGCGAACCGTTCATCCTGCACCCGGGGGAGTTCGTGCTCGGGTCCACGTACGAGAAGGTCAGCCTGCCGGACGACGTCGCTGCGCGACTGGAGGGCAAGAGCTCGCTGGGCCGGCTCGGCCTGCTCACGCACTCGACTGCCGGGTTCATCGACCCCGGGTTCACCGGCCACGTGACGCTCGAGCTGAGTAACGTCGCGACACTGCCGATCAAGCTGTGGCCCGGCATGAAGATCGGGCAGCTCTGCTTCTTCCGGTTGAGCTCGCCTGCGGAGCGCCCCTATGGCTCGAGCGAGTACAGCTCGCGGTACCAGGGCCAGCGCGGGCCGACGGCGTCGCGGTCGTTCCAGAACTTCCACTGCACGGATGTGCGGGGAGCTCCCGAAGTCCCCTAGTCACGTGCGCCCGGCCGAGTGCGTCCGGCCGTGCAGGTGAGTGCGTCCGGCCGTGAGCACCGAACGAAATTCAACGGATATTTTGCGCGAAAGGGCCCGAGAAACTGGGAAAGAGCGCTTTCAGACCAGAATCTCCGTCGAATTGGTTCCACCGCGGACGTGATGCCCCGCCTGGGATGCCCGGCGAGAACCGCGGTCGGGGACCCCTGTTCGTACGGATGCAACACGTGCCCGGTAAAATCGGGGCATGACCACATCCGTGCCCAGCTTTGCCGAGGCGCTCGTCGCGCCGGGACCGACTCCCGAGTACCCGGGACGGATGCGCCGCTTCGGCCAGTTGGTCGGCGCCTGGGCCGCCACGGGGTCCCGTCTGGACGAGGCGACCGGCGAATGGACCGTGCGCGAATTCACCTGGATCGTCGACTTCGTGCTCGACGGGCGTGCCGTGCAGGACGTCGAGGTCGTCGCGAGTGACTCGCACCCGACCGGGTTCGAGACCGTCGCCACCGCCCTCCGGGTCTACGACCCCTACGCCGGTGTCTGGCGGGTCAGCTACTTCGCCCCGGCCTCCGGCGAATACTGCCACCTCGTCGCCACGCCACACCGCAACGGTCTGCGCCAGGACGGCACCGGAACCGACGGCCGGCCGATCCGCTGGAACTTCGTCTCGATCACGGATGACACCTACGCCTGGGAGGGCTGGGTCTCCAACGACGAGGGCACGACCTGGCTGCTCATAGAGCACAACGAGGCCGCCCGCATCCGCTAGCGTCGATCGACGCGTCACGCAGAGTTCGAATCGACTAGCGCGCGACGCGCTCGCGGGTCTGCGTCAGCCCGCGCACCACGCCAGGCGCGAGGCCGAGCAGCGCGAACACGGCGATGAGTTCGAGCGCGCCGAGGGCGAAGTACACGGTCTGCAGGTCCGAGTACTCTCGGATCAGGGCGATCTCCACGAAGATCCAGACCATCATGCCGAACCCGGCGACGACCGTGGCGATCAGCGCCCAGCGGCGGCGGCGTAGCAGCCCGATCGCGGCGAGGAGCTGCGTTCCTCCGCCGATCACGCCGAGCACGATTCCCGGCACGACGTACGACGAGAACGGGGTGCTGTCCAGATATGCGAGCGGGATGCCGCCCCCGTTCGCCACCGACAGCAGGATCATCCCGGCGAACGACGACGCCGCCCCGAATAGGAGCAGACCGACCAGGAAGCCTCGGACGAACCCGGCGGAGACGCTGAATTTCATGTCCGGACCCTCCCATTTTCTCTCGATCCTATTGCTCATCCCGCCGCGTCGGCGCCACTACAGGGCGAAGGGAAAACCGAGATCTTCCGGGTATTCCCCGAGAGCGGTGAGCTGAGTCGCGGCGCGTTGCAGTGCGGCGAGGGTGAGGCCGAGCGTGCCTGGACCGAAGCTCACCCGAGAGACGCCGAGTTCGGCGAGGCGGGCCAGGGGGACGGCACCGGGATTCCCGATCACCGAGATGCGGCCATTGACCTCGTCGAGGGCGCGCTTCACCTTGTTCTCGTCGTTCAGTCCGAGGAAGAAGATCACATCGGCGCCGGCATCGAGGTAGGCGTTGGCCCGTGCCACCGCCTCGGCCCACTCTCCTCCGCCGGCCAGAGTGTCCACCCGGGCATTGATCACGAGGGGGATGCCCGTGGCCTCCGCCGCGGTGCGGGCGGCGGTCACCCGGGCGGCGGCGGTCGGGATGTCGAACTGCGGCGCCTTCGCGGCGCCGACCGAGTCCTCGAGGTTGATGCCGACGGCGCCGGACTCCTCGATCAGGCGGCGCACGTTGCGGGCCACGCCCGCGGCATCCGGGGCGTAGCCCTTCTCGAAGTCGACTGACACCGGCAGGTCGACGGCCTGGACGATGACCCGAGCCGCCTCGATTGCCTCGTTCACGCTGATCCCCTCGCCGTCCGGCCTGCCACGCACATTCGACACCGAGTGGGAGGCGGTGGCCAGGGCCGTGACACCGGGCGTCTCGGCCACGACCTTCGCGGTGATGGCGTCCCAGACGTTGGTGACGATCAGCGGCGTCCCCGGCAGGTGCAGCGCATTGAGGAGTTCGGCCTTCTGGATCTGCAGAATAGTCATTCTTCTAGCCTCACAAGGAAAGAGGGCGTGAACGAGAGTTCAGGTGATGTACAGCCTACGAACAGGTTTCGCTCAGCCGATCTGCTCCTGCCGTGCCCTCACCGGAATCAGCACGAGCAGCCCGACGAACAACACGAGCACGATGCCGAGGATGCCCCAGTACGTCTCGCCGAAGATCGTGACCATCAGTGCGAACATCGTCGGGGCGAGGAAGCTCACCGCGCGGCCCGTGGTGGCGTAGAGACCGAAAACCTCGCCCTCTCGCCCCGGCGGGATCAGCCGGGCGAGGAAGGTGCGGCTGGCCGACTGGGCAGGACCGACGAAGAGGGTGAGGGCAAGGCCGGCGGTCCAGAACACGATCTGACCGCCGTCATGCAGGAAGAAGACCAGCCCGCCGCAGACGATGAGGCCGATCAGGGCGGTCACGATGATCGGCTTTGCGCCGACCCGGTCATCGAGCGCACCGGCGACGATGGTGGCCACGCCCGCCACAACGTTTGCGGCGATCGCGAAAATGATCACCTCGCCGGGTGAGAATCCGAAGACGGATGCCGCGAGCACGCCGCCGAAAGTGAACACCCCGGCCAGTCCGTCGCGAAAGATCGCGCTCGCGATGAGGAAGTACACCGTTTGGCGGCTGGTCGTCCAGAGCCGGCGCACGTCCTGCCCGAGCACTATGTAGGAGCGGAGAAAGCTCACCCGGGGCCGGCGCACGGCTGAAGGAGAGTGGTACTCGGGAACCGAGAACAGCACCGGCAGTGCGAACAGGCCGAACCAGGCGGCTGCGATGAGCATGGTGACGCGCACCGACCACCCGTTCTCGCCAGTCACCCCGAACAGGCCCACATCCGGGTTGATGAAGCCGAAGTACACGATGAGCAGCAGCACGATGCCGCCGATGTAGCCCATTCCCCAGCCGAAGCCGCTGACCTTGCCGATGGTGCGCGCGGTGGAGACCTGGGACAGCATGGCGTTGTAGTTGACGCTCGCAAACTCGAAGAAGACGTTGCCGGCGGCCACCAGGAGGAGTCCGAGCGGCAGGAAGCCCGGCGACGGCTGCACGAAGGACATCGCCGCCGTAAGGGCCACCACGATGAACGTGTTCACGCCGAGCCACAGCTTGCGCCGCCCGGAGGTGTCCGAGCGCTGCCCGGTGATCGGCGCGAGCACGGCCACCAGGAAGCCGGCGATGGCGAGGGCCCAGCCGAGCTGGGCGGAGATCATGTCTTTGTCGCCGAAGGAGCTGCCCGTGATGTAGACGGTGAAGACGAAGGTGGTGACGACCGCATTGAACGCGGCAGAACCCCAGTCCCAGAAGCTCCATGCCACTACGCGGCGCTTGCTCGTCGTATCTGGCAACGCCTGGGCATCCGTGTTGCCCTGCTCCGCTATCCCGGTCATGCGCTGAGGCTAGTGGAAGGGGGTAGCCGAAAACCATCGATTCAGATGAAATCCCAAAGTTGAGTCGAATAAGCTCAACTCTCAGGTGCGCAGCTTGACTCCGCCCGGAGTCACTGGCACACTTGAGCCTGCACCACTCAACTCTGAGAAATAAGGTTGAGCACAAAAACTTTGAAGGAGAACGCACACATGGCCCGTGCAGTAGGCATCGACCTCGGAACCACCAACTCTGTGGTGGCCGTCCTCGAGGGTGGAGAACCCACCGTCATCGCAAACGCCGAAGGCTTCCGGACCACCCCGTCCGTCGTGGCCTTCACCAAGGACGGTGAGGTGCTGGTCGGCGAGACAGCCAAGCGCCAGGCCGTCACCAACGTCGACCGCACCATCTCGTCGGTCAAGCGCCACATGGGCACCGACTGGAACGTCGCCATCGACGACAAGAAGTTCACCCCGCAGGAAGTCTCGGCCCGCATCCTGGCCAAGCTCAAGCGCGACGCCGAGGCGTACCTGGGAGACAAGGTGACGGATGCCGTCATCACCGTTCCCGCGTACTTCAACGACGCCGAGCGCCAGGCCACCAAGGAGGCCGGCGAGATCTCCGGCCTGAACGTGCTGCGCATCATCAACGAGCCCACCGCGGCCGCTCTGGCCTACGGCCTCGACCGCGGCAAGGAAGACGAGCTCATTCTGGTCTTCGACCTCGGCGGCGGAACCTTCGACGTCTCCCTCCTGGAAGTAGGCAAGGACGATGACTTCTCCACCATCCAGGTGCGGTCCACCGCCGGCGACAACCGCCTCGGCGGCGACGACTGGGACCAGCGCATCGTCGACCACCTGATCAAGAAGTTCAAGGAAACCACCGGCGTCGACGTCTCCAAAGACAAGATCGCCAAGCAGCGCCTCAAGGAAGCCGCCGAGCAGGCCAAGAAGGAACTCTCCAGCAGCATGTCGGCGAGCATCCAGCTGCCCTACCTCTCTCTTACGGAGAACGGGCCGGCCAACCTCGACGAGACGCTTACCCGCGCCCAGTTCGAAAAAATGACCGAGGATCTGCTGGACCGCACGAAGAAGCCGTTCCAGGACGTCATCCGTGAAGCCGGCGTCAAGGTGGAAGACATCGCCCACGTCGTTCTCGTCGGTGGCTCCACCCGCATGCCTGCCGTGTACGAGCTCGTCAAGGCCGAGACCGGCGGCAAGGACCCGAACAAGGGCGTCAACCCGGATGAGGTCGTCGCTGTCGGCGCGGCACTCCAGGCCGGCGTGCTGAAGGGCGAGCGCAAGGATGTTCTGCTCATCGACGTCACCCCGCTGAGCCTCGGTATCGAGACCAAGGGTGGCATCATGACGCGCCTCATCGAGCGCAACACGGCCATTCCGACCAAGCGCAGCGAGACCTTCACGACGGCCGACGACAACCAGCCGTCCGTCGCGATCCAGGTCTTCCAGGGCGAGCGTGAGTTCACCCGCGACAACAAGAACCTCGGCACATTCGAGCTGACCGGCATCGCGCCGGCCCCGCGCGGCATCCCGCAGGTCGAGGTCACCTTTGACCTGGACGCCAACGGCATCGTGCACGTGTCCGCGAAGGACAAGGGCACCGGCAAGGAGCAGTCGATGACCATCACGGGCGGATCCTCGCTCGCGAAGGAAGACATCGAGCGCATGGTGCGCGAGGGTGAAGAGCACGCCGCAGAAGACAAGCGCCGCCGCGAGGCAGCCGAGACCCGCAACACGGCCGAGCAGCTCGCCTACTCGATCGAGAAGCTGATCAAGGAAAACGATGAGAAGCTCCCCGAGGACGTCAAGTCCGAGGTCCAGGCCGACGTCGACGCCCTCAAGTCCGCGCTCGCCGGAGACGACGACGCGGCCGTGAAAACCGCCTTCGACAAGCTCAACGAGAGCCAGGGAAAGATCGGCGAGGCCATTTACAAGACCAGCCAAGCGGATGCCGCTGCCGGCACCCCGGCCGACTCTGAGCCGACCGCTGACGCTGCCGCCTCCGACGAAGACGTGGTTGACGCCGAGGTTGTCGACGACGAAGACGACGCTTCCGAGGCTAAGAAGTAATGGCAGACGACACGAAGCGTCCCGGCGACGAGCCGTTCGAAGAGGGGGCATCCGCTCAGGGTGCCCCCGGGTCCGATGCGCGGGAGGAAAATGACGCGCACGAGGAAGCCGACGCGGAAGCAGTGAACGCCGACGAGGCCTCTGCTGAGGGCATCGAAGAGGACGAGCTGACGGTCCAGGACATCCTGGATGCCGCCGCGCGCGAAGTCGACGAGCCCACGAGCGAGCATCTCGCCGACCTCAAGCGCGTCACCGCAGAGTATGCCAACTACCGTCGGCGCACCGAGGCGAACCGCGAGGTCGAGCGCGAGCGCGTCACCGTGGATGTCGTCAAGGGATTGATCCCCGTTCTCGACGACCTCGACCGTGCTGAAAAGCACGGCGATCTGGTCGAGGACTCGGCGTTCAGCACGATCGCCGCGAAACTGCGGTCGAGTGTTGAGCGACTGGGCGTCAAGCCTTTCGGCACGGTCGGTGAGCCGTTCGATCCGACCATCCACGAGGCGATCTTCCAATTGCCCACAGCCGGCATCGAGTCGGACACCGTCGGTGACGTCATCGAGACCGGCTACTTCCTGGGTTCGTCGCTCCTGCGCGTGGCCAAGGTCGTCGTGCAGGTACCGAGCGATGGCTAGCCAGGACTGGTTCGATAAGGACTTCTACAAGGTCCTGGGTGTGTCTAAAGACGTCACCCCGGCCGAGTTGAAAAAGGCCTATCGCAAACTCGCCCGCAAGTACCACCCGGACTCCAACCCGGGCAATCCGGCGGCCGAGGCGAAGTTCAAGGAGATCAGCGAGGCGCACTCGGTGATCGGCGACTCGGCGCAACGCAAGGAATACGACGCCGTGCGCGCGATGGGCGGTGGAGCTCGCTTCACCGCCCCGCGCCCCGGCGGCGGCCAGGCCGGAGGCTTCGATGACGTCTTCGGCGGCATGTTCGGTGGGGGAGCCCGGCAGCAGCAGCAGCCCGGCTACTCCTATGAGCAGGGCGGCTTCGACGACCTTCTCGGAGGAATGTTCGGCCGCGGCCAGGGTGGCGGCGGGTTCGGAACCTCGAGCGGCGGCTTTCGGGGCTACGGTGGACCGACCCGCGGGCGTGACGTGATCGCGTCGACCACCGTCGACTTCATCACGGCCACGCACGGTGATCAGATCACCCTGCAGACACAGGATGGCCGCGCCATCAAGGTGAAGATCCCGGCCGGTGTGGCCGACGGGCAAAAGATCAAGCTTCGCGGCCAGGGGCAGCACAGTCCCGACGGCGGCGAGTCGGGCGATATCGTGCTCACGGTCAACGTGCGCAAGCACCCGGTCTTCGAGCGGGACGGACTGAACCTCCGGGTCTCGGTGCCGGTCACATTCGTCGAAGCGGCACTCGGCGCCACCATCGAGGTGCCGACCCTGGGCGGGGCTCCCGTCAAACTGCGCATCGCCCCCGGAACGCCGAGCGGACGTGTGCTGCGCGTCAAGGGGCGTGGCGTCGTGACGCCCAAGGGCACCGGCGACCTGCTGGCAGTGGTGCAGGTTGCCGTGCCGTCCCACCTGTCGAAGGACGCCGAGGAGAAACTCGCGGCCTTCGCGGAATCCCTGCCGAAGGAGAATCCGCGCGACGACCTTCTCGCGAAGGCGAGAGACTGACAATGGACGAGAACACCCGGGTTTTCGTGATCTCGATGGCCGCCGAGCTTGCGGGCATGCACCCGCAAACCTTGCGCCAGTACGACCGCCTGGGACTGGTGAGCCCTGATCGCACCCCCGGTCGGTCTCGCCGGTACTCGATGCGGGATGTGGCCAAGCTTCGCGAGATCGCGGAACTCGGTGCCGAGGGTGTCAGCCTGGAAGGCATCCGTCGCATCTTGAGACTCGAGGATCACGTGCGCACCCTCGAATCACGCCTGCGTGAACTCGAATCGGCCCTGGCCGATGAACTGCTGAACCGCCCGGGTCGCCGCGTTTTCGCGGCGGGCCCGGCCGGTGAGGTCATTTCGATGCGCGCCGGCACGCGTACGCGGCGGTCGAACCAGATTGTGATTTGGCGTCCGCTGGATCTCCGCCCGGCGAACGACGACACGTAGCCGCGGCTGCGGGTTAGCCTGAAGGAATGTCCGATTTTTCCTTTGACCGCCTGAGGCGTTACCCCGATGTGGAAGCTGACAACCTCTTCGCCGCGGATGCGAGCGACCGCCTGATCCTCGATGAGGCGGCGGATCTGCTCGCCGACGCCGGGGTCGGCGAGGTCGTGGTGCTCGAGGACCATTACGGCGCACTCACCCTGGGCGCGGCCGCGTTGGGCGGGGCCAGGGGCATCCGAGTGCACCAGGACGTGCTGTCCGGAGAGTTGGCCCTCGCCCTCAATGCGGCCGATGTCGGGCTTACCCATACCTACCGGTCCCTGGGCTTGGGCAACGAACTGCTCGCCAACGCGCGAGTGGTCCTGCTCCAGCTGCCCCGGAGTCTGGCGGCTCTCGACGAGGTCGCCGAAGCCATTCGCCGGTTTGCGGCGCCGGATGTGGTCGTGATCGCCGGTGGGCGCATCAAACACATGACGCCGGCCATGAACGAGGTGCTTGGCCGGCACTTCGGCCTGCTGAGAGTTTCGCCGGCTCGGCAGAAGTCCCGGGTGTTGCGGGCCGCCGCCCCGATCCCATCCCCGACACAGTCGGTGGTTTCCGCTTGGCCGAAGTCGGTGGACCACGCCGATCTGGGTCTCACGGTCAGCGCCCACGGGGCCGTCTTCGCCGGCGCCGGGATCGATATCGGGACCCGCTTTCTGCTCGAGTTCCTCGATCGGATGAAACCGGATGCCGGGAGCGCCATCGATTTGGGCTGCGGTACCGGAGTGCTCGCCGTCGCGCTCGCGCGCCGCCGCCCCGAGCTGTCGGTAACCGCCTCCGACCAGTCGGCCGCCGCGGTCGCATCCGCTCGGGCCACCATGGCGGCGAATTCACTCGTCAACCGGGTGACGGTTGTGCGTGATGACGCCCTGCAGAGCCAACCGGATGCGTCGGCCGAGCTGATCATGTTGAACCCGCCTTTCCACATCGGCTCGTCGGTTCACGCCGGCATCGCGCTCAAGCTCTTTGAGGACGCCGGTCGGGTGCTGCAACGGGGAGGTGAGCTGTGGACGGTATGGAACACCCACTTGGGCTATCGGCCCGCCCTCACGCGGCTGGTGGGCCCGACCCACCAGGTTGGACGGAATGCCAAATTCACCGTCACGGTTTCGACCGGGCGCTGATCCCGACCGGCGGTGCAGTACCCGCGGTTCAGCGGCTTGCGCGAAGCCCTCGAGGTCGACACGCCCGGGAAGGCAGAGGGAGTTGCGCGCCCCCAGAATTCACCGTAATGTCTCTCTAGTCACCCCACAGGTTCGGAAAGCCGTAGAGCTTCCCGGCCTCAAGTGGGACGAAGGTTTTAGTTTCTCCTCTGCCTGTCCCTTTAGGACAGCCGCCGAGAAGAAGCCAAGATAATAACTCTCTCCGACTGCTTCAGGTTGAGTTTGTGAAATGTTCTGAGTCGCTTTGGCGCACTCAAAATGAGTCGCGCACTTTGATTTGACAGGGACTTGTCGGGCGGGTAAGTTTTACGAGTTGCCCCGAAGCGACAGCCTATGGTAGGGCTTGAAGTCGGGTGCGTCCGATCCTTGAGAACTCAACAGCGTGCACAAT
>NZ_SOGJ01000008.1 GCF_004402375.1 Cryobacterium breve | reverse complement strand
GGCCCGCCCCGGCAGGCCCCCGGCAGGCCCCCGCCCGCCCCCGGCCCGCCCCGGCACGCGGACGAACGAATTCGACGGAGATTTTGCTCAAACGCGGCTCGAAACATCCGTTTCGGTGTGAAATCGGCAAGATCTCCGTCGAATTCGTTAGGGGCTCTGGTACCCGTCGATGACAGCGACGGATGAACGTGGTCGCCCAGCTCCACGGGCCCGCGGCGAACAAATCAGTTACTAAAAATGTTCGAAAGTCTTGACTCTAGATTAGAACACGTTTACTATGGTGGTATGGCAGGAGCCCCCACTCCGCACCACCTCACCGCCTCCACCCGGGCGGTGACTTCCCCTATGCAACTGCCCCTCGTGCAGCAACTGCAGCAGGCGCGTGACCTGGCCGCGTCCGTGCTCGATTCGGTGTCCTTCTCTCTTCTGAGCGAGGCGGATGCGATGGCGGTGCTCGGCACGGTCGAAGACCTCGGCCGGCGGGTCGATGCTGCCAGGGTCGCCTCGGCCGCCGACATTTCGGTGCGGTCCCGTCGCATCCTCGGGCATGACTCCCTCGCGTATAAGAACGGGGCCACCAGTGGCACCGACCTGATCACCCGTCTTACCCGTATCTCCTCCCGGGAGGCGTACCGGCGGGTGCGGCTCGGCGAGAATGTCAGCCCGCGTCTGGCCGGCACCAGCATGCTGCCACCGTATTACCCGGCCGTGGCGGATGCCCTTACTACCGGTGACCTCGGAGTCGACGCGGCGGAGAACATCGTCACCGCCCTCGACAGTGTCGCCGCCCGGGTCGCGCCGAACGACCTCGGCACCGCGGAGCGCGCCCTGGTGGCCAGTGCGACCGGTGCGATCACCGACGAAACCCGGGGGCTCCCCGGTGAGGGGTTCGCATTCCCGGCGGATCTGGTGCGCGGCATGGCGACGCAGTGGCAGGCGCGTCTCGACCCCGACGGCACCGCCCCGAACGAGCCCGTCGCCGAGCCGCGCAGCACCGTCGGCTTCGGACTCCTCCGCGACGGCCTCTACCCGCTGCGGGGTGGGGTCACCGCGGAGCTGCGCGGGATCATGAACGCGATATTCGACACGTATCTCTCCGCGCACGCGGCGCCAGCGTTCCCCAGCGAGGAGGAGCAGGCGCGCATGGATTCGGGCGAGTTGATCCCGGGTGCCGAAGCGGCAGCTCTCAGCGATGATCGGAACGGTGGTGAGAAGCGGGCCGACATCCTCCGCGGCATCTTCGAAGCCGCCACCCGCGACGTGGGAACCCCGACCATGGGCGGCGCCGCCCCCACCGTCATGATCCACGTGAATCAGGCCGACCTGGCCGCGGACCGCGGGGTGGGCTGGATCGACGGGGTCGAATCCCCGATCTCCCTGATAAGCGTGAAGCAGGCCTTATGCGCCGGTGGATTCCAAAAAATCGTGTTCGGCCTGAACAACGAAGTCCTCAGCCTTAGCACCGAGAACAGGTTCTTCAACCGGGCCCAGCGCCGCGCCATCGCCGCCCGCGATGGCGGCTGCACCATCCCGGGGTGCACAGTGCCGGCGGCCTGGTGCGAGGTACACCATGTCATCCCCTGGTATCTCGGCGGGAAGACCGACATCGACAACGGGGTACTGCTCTGCTGGTACCACCACCACCACAGCATTGACACCTCCGGATGGCAGATCCGCATGGTACGAGGCAAACCTCAAGTCAGGGCACCACTCTGCTACGACCCGACTCGCACCTGGCGGGCAGCGGGCGGCCATCGGGCCGGGCCACCACGGTCTCGACAGGCTCGACCACCGGCGGGTTGAGTCTCCGGGATCAGGCCGCCACGCTCGCCCACCGAGGCCCGCTGTACACTTTTCCGAGGGCATCGCGCATGGGTGATGCCAAGCTCCGGGCCACGATTCCGGCCCCGAGTCAGCGAATAGGATCCACACCTCACATGACGACACTTCCCCGCCTGGTTGCCTTCGATCTCGATGACACGCTCGCCGCATCCAAGTCGCCTCTCGACCCGCGCATGGCGGAACTCATGGTCAGCTTGCTCGGCGTTGTCGAGGTGTGCGTGATCTCCGGCGGGCAGATCGCCCAGTTCCACATGCAGCTGATCGACAACCTTGACACGGCGACCGACAGCATCCTCTCGCGTCTGCACCTCATGCCCACCTGCGGCACCCAGTATTACCGCCACTCCGAGGGTGCTTGGAATCAGATCTACGCCGAGTATCTCAGCGACGACGAGAAGTCGCGTGCCCTCGCTGCCGTCGAAGCTACCGCCCGCGCCCTCGGCTATTGGGAGGCTGACACCTGGGGCCCCATCCTCGAGGACCGTGGCTCGCAGATCACCTTCTCCGCCCTCGGTCAGGGCGCGCCCGTCGTGGCCAAAACCGCATGGGACCCGAGCGGCGAGAAGAAGAACACCCTCCGCGAAGCGGTGCAACTGCTGTTGCCCGACCTCGAGGTGCGCTCGGGCGGGTCCACCTCGGTCGACATCACTCGGCAGGGCATCGACAAGGCCTACGGCATGCTCAAACTGGCCGACCTCACCGGCGTGCCCCTCGACGACATGCTCTTCGTCGGTGACCGCCTTGACGAGAACGGCAATGACTACCCGGTCAAGGCCCTCGGCGTCGAGTGCGTCGCCGTGGAGGGCTGGAAAGACACGGCCGCGTTCCTTGAAACGCTGATCCCTCAGCTGACGGATGCCGCTGCGCGCCGATAGGAGCCCCGCCCGAGTCGTCCTCGGGTCGGGCTATGCCCTTCCGGGTTCAGCCGACGTTCCGGGTTCAGCCGTCGTTCTGGGTTCAGCCGTCGTTCTGGGTTCAGCCGTCGTTCTGGGTTCAGCCGTCGTTCTGGGTTCAGCCGACCGCGACTGAGCCGACCGCCGCCGGACCGACCCCGGCGGGCTCTACGTGTGACGCGACGAACTCGTGCAGCCAAGTTCGGAGGTCGGGGCCGAGATCCTCGCGCTCCACGGCGAGCTGAACAATGGCCTTGATGTAGTCGAGGCGGTCGCCTGTGTCATAGCGGCGGCCGCGGAAAATGACCCCGTAGACGCCGCCCGTGGCGTTCGGGGTCACGGCCATCTCCTGCAGGGCGTCGGTGAGCTGAATTTCGTTGCCTTTGCCCGGCGGGGTGCGCTCGAGCACGTCGAACACCTCGGGCCGCAGCACGTAGCGTCCGATGATGGCCAGGTTCGACGGGGCATCCTCGGTGCTCGGCTTCTCGACCAGCCCCGTCACCCGCACGACGTCGGGGTCGTCGGTGGCCTCCACCGCGGCGGCTCCGTAGAGGTGGATCTGCGACGGATCGACCTCGAGCAGCGCCACAATGCTGGCGTTGCGCTTGCCCTGCTCGGCCAGCATCCGGGTCAGGAGTGCATCGCGCACGTCGATCAGGTCGTCGCCGAGCAGCACCGCAAACGGCTGGTCGCCCACGTGCATCCGTGCGCGCAGAACTGCGTGCCCGAGGCCGAGTGGATCGCCCTGGCGCAGGTAGTGGATGTCGGCGAGCCGCGAAGCATGGCGCACCTTCGCCAGCCGGTCGTGGTCGCCTTTGATCTCCAGCAGCGACTCGAGTTCCGTCATTCGGTCGAAGTGGTTCTCAAGTGCGTTCTTGTGGCGCCCGGTGACCATGACGATGTCGGTCAGGCCGGCCGCGGCCGCCTCCTCCACAACGTACTGGATCGCCGGTTTGTCGACGACGGGCAGCATCTCCTTCGGCATGGCCTTCGTGGCCGGAAGAAAGCGTGTTCCCAAACCTGCCGCGGGAATGACGGCCTTGGTGATTGTGGAGCTCATGACACTCAGAGTAGGGGTGATGGGTTGCCGCCGTATAGAGCGCCGCAGCCTTTCCCTCCGCACCCGTTCTGTCTCCTGCGCCGCCATATCCCCTGATGAGGGGCCGGGCTAAGGTAGCGGCACCGCTCGCTCGAGCGGCCACAGGAGGCAACCCGTATGCCGCACCAAACTCACGGTTCCCCGCGCCCGAATATCACCGGCCCGGTTGGTGGAGCCCCCCGCGTGCGCCACCCCGGGCGCATCGCCCTAGCCATATTCGGTACGGTGCTGCTGGTCGCAGTCGCCGCGGGCGGCATCTATGCATTCAGCCTGACTCGCGCATTCGACGACGGAACCGAGAAGATCTCGAACGCCTTCCCCGATGAGGCCTCCCGCCCGCCTCGTGGGCAGGCCGAACCGGGTGCCGCCGAAACGGATGCCCCCGGCGACCCCTCCGCGGCTCTGAACACGGTGCCTGCCGGGCAGCCGCAGAACATCCTGTTGCTCGGATCGGACTCTCGTGGCGCCACAGGAAAGGACCTTGCCGACATCCGTGGCGAGCGTTCGGACACCATGATGGTGGTGCACGTGCCGGCTGATCGCAAGAACCTCTTCGTCATGTCGATCCTGCGCGACAGCTGGGTCGAAGTGCCGGGGCACGGGCAGGCGAAGATCAACGCTGCGCTCTCCTGGGGTGGCGTGCCGCTGGCCGTGCAGACCGTGGAAGACCTCTTGGGCATCCGTATCGATCACGTGGCCGTGGTCGATTTCTCCGGGTTCGAACAGACAACGGATGCCCTCGGCGGCGTCGACATCAACAACCCGATCGGCTTCGACTCGTCCCATCTCAAGGGGCGCTACTTCGATGCGGGCGGGCAGCATTTGACCGGCGCGGAAGCCATCGCGTTCGCGCGGGAGCGGTACGCGTTCCAGGACGGCGATTTTCAGCGGGTGCGCAACCAGCAGCTCATCATCAGCGGTCTGCTCGCGGCGATGATGCACAAGTCCGTGCTCGCCGATCCGGTGAAGACGTCTGGTCTGCTGGAGACGATCACGCCCTTTCTGGCTGTGGACGAGGGCTTCGACTCTGCCTATCTGACCGCTCTGGCCTGGGAACTGCGTGAGGTGCGGCAGCAGCAGGTCACCTTTTTCACGATGCCGACCGACGGGACGGGAACGTCGGGTGATGGCCAGTCGATCGTGAACGTGGACTGGGTCGGCCTCGCGTCGGTGCAGAGGGGTTTCCAGACTGACACCTTGAGTAATTACCAGCCCGAGCTGCAGACCATCGGGTAGCGGAGCGCCGGGGCTCCGCCCTGTTACCCGGCTCCGCGCTGTCGCGCAGCCCCCGTGTGGCGAACTCAGGAGAAACCCTGCTCCGCGCTCTCGCGCAGCCCCCCGTGTGGCAAACTCAGGAGAAACCCGGCTCCGCGTTCTCGCGCAGCCCCCCGTGTGGCAAACTCAGGAGAAACCCGGCTCCGCGTTCTCGCGCAGCCCCCCGTGTGGCGAACTCAGGAGAAACCCGGCTCCGCGTTCTCGCGCAGCCCCCCGTGTGGCGAACTCAGGAGAAACCCGGCTCCAGTCATCCGTTGCCCCGCATTTCGGGGGGCCGTGCCGGGCAGCGAGCCTAGATCTCCTGAGTTGGCCCCCTGCGAGGCCGGGGTCCAATGCCGCAGCTGGCCTAGCTCCTGCAATTTGCAGCGGATGGTCGTATGGGGGCTGGACCGCACACATCCGTCAGAGGTTGCAGCAGCTATGCCGACGAATTGGGGGTATGGCTGCGGGTCTGCACACGACTTCGTGGCCAACTCAGGAAAACCATAACCCGGCGCGGGACCCCGGCCCGGAATCACGCCCCACATCTCGCCGCCCGCGTCGGATCTCCTGAGTTAGCCGCAGAATTGGCCGGCCGACCGACCGACCGACCGACCGACCGACCGACCGAGACTCGGCCTGATCCTTCCGCCCGCGTTCAGGCCCGCACCTTCGGCCTGCTGCTCCAGGCCCGGAGCCGTGCCCTGCCCCGCTACCCAGGCCCGGAGCCCTGCCGTGCCCTGCCTCGCGCCCCTGCCCGCACCCCCATCTGGGCCTGTCCGCGTCGGCGGGGGAGTGCGACTCGAATCGGACCTGTCTCCCCTCCGGCACGAGGCGGTCGGCGATCCGATGGCCCCGGACCTGACCGCGACACTGCCGGCCTCCTCACCCTCGACGCGAGCGCGCGGGCAGGAACCCGAGACGCCTTCGCGCGGGAAGGAACTTGAGATGCCTTCGCGCGGGAAGGAACCCGAGACGCCTTCGCGCGGGCAGGCGAGTCGCCCACCCCTCGAGTCCAGTCATCCGGTGGCGGCTCGCGCAACCTACCGCCCCACGGATGCCCACCGTCGACAGTCCCCATTCCGATCGAGAGTGACCGGCACAGCGACCACCTTCGTCGGGTACGGCCGCTCTCGCGACGGAGCCCAGCTCGGCACGGGCGCCCGCGGTCGCGGGCACCTACGGCGCGGGCACCTACGGCGCGGGCACCTACGGCGCGGATGCCCACGCTGCTGGCGCCGCGCGACTTACCGCCCGGCCGACACGCGCTTCGGCAGCACGAACACCAGCAGCAGCGCGAGCACGCTGAACGCGGCGCTCACCCCCATCGCGGCGGTGGCGCTGTCGGTGAAGCCGGCAGCCAGAGCGGCAGGCGAAGGGCCGGCCACGACCAGGGTGCCGAAGAACACGCTGCCGATCACGGCGATACCCACGGCGCTGCCGACCCGCTGCATCACGCCCACCACGCCGCTGGCCGCGCCGGCCTCGGAGCGGTCCACGGTCGCCACGATGAACTGCGCGTTCGGCGCAATGAAGAATCCGCTGCCGAGACCCGCGATCAGCAGCGGCGGCAGCAGCTCCCAGTTGGTGATGGCGGGGCCGATCAGCAGCAGGGCGAGCCAGATCCAGACCAGGCCCACGGTGACCAGGCTCACGCCGATCACCAGCACGGTGCGGCCGAGCCGCTGCGCCAGTCGATTGCTCTGCGACGCGCCGATGATGGTTCCGAACGCGAACGGGATCGACACCAGCCCCGATTCGAGCGCTGTGTGCCCGAGGCCGGCCTGCCAAAGAATCGAGATGGTGAAAAAGATGCTGGTGAACGCCGCGAAATAGACCAGGGCGAGCACGATTCCACCGGTGAACGCCGGGTGCCGGAACAGCTTCGGCGGCACCAGCGGACTCTTGCCCCACTTGGTATACGCCACTTCCCAGAAGCCGAACGCCACGATCAGCAGCGCACCCGCGACCAGGGTCAGGTAGGTCCAGAGCGGCCAGCCGCGGTCTTCACCTTCGATCAGCGGCACGAGCAGCGCCACGAGCCCGGTGGAGATCAGAACCAGGCCCACCCAGTCGATACCGCCGCTCTTGGTGCCCGGAGCGCGTTCGGAGCCGGCCGGCAGCAGGATCGCCGCCGCGACGAGGGCGACGATGCCGATGGGCAGGTTGACCCAGAAGACCAGGCGCCATCCGTTCTCGTCGCCGAAGGCCTCAATGATCAGGCCGCCCAGGATCGGGCCGAGCGCAGTGGAAACACCGATGACCGACCCCATGATCGCGAATGCCTTGCCGCGGGTAAGCGGCGGGAACAGAATTTGGATCACGGCCGTCACCGCCGGCACGAACATGCCGCCGGCGAGTCCCTGCACAACCCGCGCGGTGATCAGCTGCAGGTCGTTCTGCGCGAGCCCGCAGGCGAGGCTGGCCAAGGTGAACAGCAGCAGACCGGTGAAGAAGACCCACTTGTGACCGATGCGGTCGCCGAGCCGCCCAGCGGGGATCAGCGCGATCCCGAAGGCCAGCGCGTAGCCGGAAATGATCCAGGAGAGCGTGGCTTCCGACGCATCGAGGCTGGTGCGGATGGTCGGCAACGCCACATTCACGATCGTGGTGTCGAGCAGCGCCATGAACATCCCGGCCAGCAGCACGATCAGCGCCTGCCAGGCATGCCGCGGAACGACAACGGATTCGGGGCGCTCATCCGGGCGGGAATCGGTCATGACGTGATCCTCTCGAGGAAAGCGAAAGCGAAAGCAACAGCAACAACGAAAGCACAAAACCCCCACTCCGCAGAGTGGGGGTTGTGTATATCTGTCGGGGTAACAGGATTTGAACCTGCGACCTCGTCGTCCCGAACGACGCGCGCTACCAAGCTGCGCCATACCCCGATGGCCCGTAAGCCTTGTCAAGTATAACCCCACGGATGTCCCGCCTCGACCACCCGGAATCGAGCCTTCCGAGGCCGCGCCCCGGCCCCGCCCCGGCCCAGCGCTACGCGGCGGTCAGGGTCAGCAGGGTCGCCTCCGGCGCGCAGGAGAACCGCACCGGAGCGTAGATCGACGTGCCGAGCCCCGCTGACACGTTGAGATATGAGGTGTGCAGACCGGAGTCCCAAAGGCTGAGCCCCTTGACCTGCTTGCGCGGGATGTCGCAGTTGGTGACCAGTGCGCCGTACCCGGGCACGCACACCTGACCGCCGTGGGTGTGCCCGGCCAGGATCAGCTGAGCACCGTGGTTCACAAACGAGTTCAGCACCCGCTGGTACGGCGCGTGGGCCACGCCGATAGTGAGCGTCGGGCGGGGCGGGGAGGCCACCTCTGGGTCGGGCCAGTGCTCCTCCGACAGCGGGTCGCTGGCGCGCAGGTCGTCGATGGCCCGGGTGATCAGATCGAGACGGTCGAGCCCGATGTGCGGGTCGTCCACGCCGAACAGCTCCAGGTGGGTGCCGTTCAGGTCGAGCGCCGCCGCCGCATTGTCGAGGTCGAGCCAGCCGAGGTCGGCGAACACGCGGTGCAGGTGGTCGATGTCGAGCTTCTCGTGCAGCGCGGTGCGCAACAGCGACGGTGCACCGAAATACCGCAGCGGGTTCTTCAGCATCGGACCGTAGTAGTCGTTCGACCCGTTGACGAAGATGCCGGGGATGCCGCGGAACGGTTCCAGGGCGTATTCGATCCCGGAAATGCCGTCGGCGTGGCCGAGGTTGTCTCCGGTGTTGACGATGAGGTCGGGTTTCAGGTCGGCCAGGCCACGCACCCAGTCCTGCTTGTCCCGCTGCCACGGCGCCATGTGCAGGTCGGAGAGGTGAAGCACCGTGATCGGGTCGGAGCCCGGCGCGAGCACCGGAACGGGGACCTCGCGGAGGGTGAACATGCGCCGCTCCACGAGCGAGCCCCAGGCGAACGCGGTCACCCCGGCAGCGGCCACCAGGCCGGCGCCCACGGCGAGCGGGGATCCTGCGGAACGGGCGCGGGTCATCCGTTGCCCCCGCCGTTACCTCCGGCGAGCTTGCCGACCACGATCTGCACGGCGCTGCCGGAGGCCGCGCCGGTGCCGGCCGCGGGCGTCATCGAGATCACCTTGCCGTTCTGCTGGGGATCGGTGACATCCTGATCCTTCTTGTCGATGCTGAATCCCTGCAGGGTGG
Organism: Cryobacterium breve; assembly: GCF_004402375.1. Lineage (GTDB taxonomy): Bacteria > Actinomycetota > Actinomycetes > Actinomycetales > Microbacteriaceae > Cryobacterium > Cryobacterium breve. Next base: position 10,827 of record NZ_SOGJ01000008.1, on the reverse strand, counting down.
CCTTGGCGTCGGCCTCGCTCTTGCCCACGACATCGGGCACGAGCTTGAGGGCGCCGTTGCTGGAGTAGACGGTCACGGTCGAGCCGCGGCTGGCGCTGGAGCCGCCGGCCGGGTCGGTGCGTGCCACGGTGCCGGCGGGCATCTCGGAGTCGGTCGCGCCGCCGTCGACAACGTCGAAGCCGGCCGAGCTCAGCGTGGACGTGGCATCAGCCATCGACTTGCCCCGCAGGTCGGGCACCGGCACCTGCACGGCCTGCAAGACCTTGCTGGATGCCTCGGCAAACGCATCTCCGCCGTACTTCGCATTCGCGACGCTCATCACCTCGGGCCACATGCGGTGACGCGCGGTGGCGGCCGTGCCGCCCACCCAGTCCCGCACGGTGCGCTGGTTGATGTCGCCGGTGACGCTGACGACGCCGACCACGGTGGCGACCTTGCTGCTCGCGCCGCTCATCCAGGTGTCCTTGTTGCCGTCGGTGGTACCGGTCTTACCGATCATCGGCACGCGCGGCGAGGTGTCGCCGTTCGAGACCGTCGCGGTTCCCTCGGTCATTACCTTCTGCATGGCATACGTCATGCCGGCGGCTACATCGGAGGTGACGGCCTGGGTGCACTTGGTTGCCGGCGGCGTAATGTCGGTGCCGTCACCGCCCACGATCCGGTCGATCACGATCGGGCTGCAGCTGAGGCCGTTGTTGGCGATGCCGGCGAAGGCGACAGCCATGCTCAGCGGCGCGACCTCATTGGTGCCGAGCACGGCCGAAGGACCTTGGTCCAGAGGGTCGAGGTCGGCGCGGCCCACTCCGAACTCGTTCGCCATTTTGGCGATACCGCAGAGGTCCAGCTTCTTCGCCATGCCGATGAAGCCGGTGTTGATCGAGTTGATCGTCGACTGCAGGGCGCTGTAGTTGGTGCCGGCCTCGTTCGCGTCGTTCTTGGGGTTGAAGACGAAGCTCTGGTTGCCTTGACAGCTGTTCGTGAACACGCCCCAGTCACTCTTGCGGCGGGAGTCGACGCGCTCGTTGAGCGTGTGCCCCTCGGCCAGCCACTCGGCCAGGGTGAACACCTTGTAGGTCGAGCCGGGCTGGAAGCCGAGCGAACCGCCCTGATCGTAATTGGTGTTGTAGTTGATGCCGGTGTAGTTGGCATTGTTCTCGGTCACCTTCGGGTCCTGGCTGTACTCCTTGTTCTGAGTCATCGCGAGCACCCGACCAGTGCCGACCTCGACGCTGGTGATGACTCCACCGACATCCCAGCCGTCGTACGTCGTGGGCACGTGCTTCTTCATCGTGGTCTCTGCGGCGTTCTGCAGGTCCAGGTCGATCGTCGTGTAGACCTCGTAGCCGCCGCGACGGAAGTTGGCCAGGCGGGCCGCTTCGTCGTCGCCGAAGGTCGGGTCGTTCTGCAAGGTGTTGACGACGAGGTCGCAGAAGTAGGCGCTGCCGGCGGCCGTTGCGCATCCGGTGCTGGGTTCGGTGATGACGGGCTCGATCACGGTGGCGAGCGCGGCGTCATAGTCGGCTTGGGTGATTTTCTCGTACTTGAGCATCTCGCCCAGGATGTAGTCGCGGCGTTCCTTGTTCGCGGCGTACCCGTTTGCGGCGCCGTTAGTCTCGCTCTCGGGGTTGTCGAGCTGGAACTTGACCGGGTTGTTCACGATCGCCACGAGGCTGGCCGCCTGCGGCAGCGTCAGCGCGGCCGCAGTGGTGTTGTAGTAGTAGTTGGCGGCGGATTCGATGCCGTAGACCGTGCCGCCGAAACCGGTGATGTTGAGGTACTGGCGAAGGATGTCGTCTTTCGCGTACTGCTTCTCCACACCGATCGACAGGCGCATCTCCTTGAGCTTGCGGTCGGGGGTGGTTTCCGTGGCCGCTTCGTAGCAGGTCATGCGTTTCTCTTGGTCGGCCATCGCCTCGCACTTCTGCACCTGCACGTTCTTCACGTACTGCTGGGTGATCGAGGAGCCACCGCGGGCGGTGCCGGTGGCGACGGTGCTCACGACGCCCTTGATGGTTCCCTCGAGGTCGATGCCGCCGTGCTCGTAGTAGCGGGGGTCCTCGCCGGCGATCGCGGCATCCTTCACGAACGGGCTGATCGCGTCCCACTCCACTTCGACCCGGTTCTGGTCGTAGAAGGAGGCGAGGAGCGCCTGGCTGCCGTCGGAGTTGGTGGCGTAGATGTTGCTCTTCTGCGCCAACTGGTCGATTGCGAGGTAGTCGGGCAGGCTCTCGAACATGTTGATCGTGTTCGTGGCAGTCATGCCGGAAAGCGCCAGCGCTGGCGTCACAGCGGCGGCGACGAGGACGCCGGCAATGGCGCTCATCCCGACAAAACCGAGGAACCCGCCGAGCGCTCCACTAACCGTGCGATTTTTGGCAGACATACACTTGAGACTAAGTGACAAATCTAAAAACCGCCTGAATCGGAGCCATATGCCTGCCTGGGAGTACCTCACGACGCCGCTGATGATTCACAACACAGCCGCCATTCTGAACAACTGGGGCTCTGACGGGTGGGAGCTCGTGCAGGTCGTCCCCGGCCCTGAGGGTGGGCTCGTCGCCTACCTCAAGCGCCCGGTAGCCGCTGCTGAAGGCGCCTGACCCGTGTCGCAGATCGCGGACCGCCTCGTCGAGCTGGGCATCGAACTGCCCAGCGTGGTGCCGCCGGTCGCCACCTATGTGCCGGCCCTCGTGTCCGGCTCGCTGGTGTTCACCAGCGGCCAGCTGCCGATGGTCTCCGGGGCACTCCCGGCCACCGGGAAGGTCGGCGACGGCCACGGACTCGTCCCCGCCGCGGACGCCCACGACTACGCCCGGCAGTGCGCGCTGAACGCCCTCGCCGCCATCCAGGCCGTGATCGGCTCCCTCGACCGCATCACGCAGGTCGTCAAGGTCACCGGTTTCGTCGCATCCGACCCGTCGTTCACCGGCCAGCCCGGTGTCGTCAACGGTGCGTCGCAGGTGCTCGGCGACATCTTCGGCGACCGGGGTGTGCACGCCCGTTCCGCCGTGGGCGTCGCGGTGCTGCCCCTCGACTCGCCGGTGGAGCTGGAGCTGATCGTCTCCTTCGCCTGAGCCTGCGGCTGGGCCCGCGGCTGCGGCTGCGGCTGGGCCTGGGCCTGAGTCTGAGCTTGGGGCTTGGGGCTTGGGGCTGGGGGCTTGGGGCTGGGGCTGGGGCTGGGCCTGAGTCTGAGCTTGGGTTTGGGCCTGGGCCTGGGCCTGGGCTTGGGCTCGCGTCTCGCTCGGACGCACGAAAGCGGGCAGGCCCACCAGTGCCTGCCCGCTTTCGTGGTGCTCGGGTTCCCGTCCAAACGAATTCGACGGAGATTTTTACTTGAATGGTCCCAAACGGATGCTGTGGGTCGGTTTCAGCCAGAATCTCCGTCGAATTCGTTCGTTCGTTCGTTGGTTTGTTGGTTCGGTCGTTTGTTGGTTCGCTTGTGCGTGCGCTTGTGCGTTCGTTCGGTCGTGCGCTTATGCGGGCGTGCTGCCGAGGGGAATGCGCGGTTGATGACCGAACCGTGCAAGTGACGCGGCACATCCGTCGGGTGCTGTGGCTAACTCAGGAAATCTGTTCGGCGAGACTATGGATCCGCCGGGGTTCCGCACTGGTCCGCGGCTGTTGGTCAACCCGGCCGACGGATGTCCTGAGTTAGCCACCCACGTGCGCACAGACGCACACAGGACCGCACGCACGAACGACCGCACGAACGCACGAACGAACGACCGCACGAACGCACGACCGTCCGCGCACGAACAACCAACCGCACGCGCACGCACGCTAACGACCGACCGGCCGACCGCCCGCCCGCACACGAACACTCAGGAGCGCGCACGGCCGGAACCGCGGTCAGGTCAGACTAGCCGAGATCTGGATGAGGGGACGACGGCCCGGGCGGCCCGCTTCAGTCCAGAACCTCCGTCGAATTGGCGGGGGTGCGCTGCGGTTGCGCCCGGGTGAGGCGGGCAGGGAGTGACGGATGCGCCGCCGCGCGTCCGGCCCACGCCGCAAGCCGCTGCGACGGGAGCTCGACCCATCGGAACATTAGTTGGGCCACCAGGAAACTCAGCGGCACGGACACCAGTGCGGCCAGCCACCATCGGGTTGGTCCGAACACGTTTCCGAAAGCGACCACCATCGGGAAGTGCACGAGGTACAGGCTGAAACTGATCGAGCCGAGCCAGACCAGGGGACGAACGCTCAGCGGCCGCTGCAGGGATGGCCAGAATGCGAGGGCGGCCACGATCAAGACGGCCCCGGGCACGCGGAGGGCGAGGGTCAGATCGCTCCACGGAGCGGCCACGAACGGTCGCACGAGCCAATGAGCGATCAGAAGGAGCGGGCCCAGCGCGGTGAGGCCGACCCAGGTCGTCGTGCCCCAGCGATGCGCCGCCAAGATGTCGCCGCGGGCGCGCAGCGAGTCGAAGTTCGCGGCGAGCAGACTGCCGAGCCCGAACGCCGGGAGGTACATCAATGGTTCGATGTGCGCGACATAACCGGCAGCCGAGATCAGCACGAGCAGCGCCGCCCACAGTGCAGGGAAGCGTCGGGTGGCCGCGGCCAGCAACACCGCGGCCGGGAGCAGCAACGAGAACCACATCTCCCAGGCCAATGACCACAGGGGCGGATTGACGTCCGGCCGGCCGGTCTCGCCGATGATGCTGGCCTCGCCCAGCAGATTGCCGAGGCTCAGGTTCGGATCGTCCTGCCGGGCCAGCCACGCCCCGCCCGCAACTCCGCCGGTGCGTGGCACGAGTGCGATCCAGGCGGCGGCAAAGGCGATCGACACGAGAACCGGAACCGCGAGCCGGATGATGCGGCGCGGGAAGTAGGCACGCCAATCGAAGGCCGACGCTGCTAGAGGCGAGCGCACGAGCACGAAGCCACTCAGCACGAAGAAGACGAGCACGAACTCCGGCCCGGCGAAGAAGATCTTCAGCGGGGAGAGAGTCGTCCACCAGCCGACCGACCAGAGGGCGACTCCCGCGCTGGACTCGTAGGCGGCCGAGATGGCCGGCACGGTCATCGACACATGGTGCAGGAGCACGATCAGTGCCGCCACGCCGCGGAGGGCGTCGAGGGCGAGCATGCGGCCCGGCGGGGCGAGACGGGTGACAGTCATCGTGAACCACGGTAGGCAGGCTCGATGGGAGTTGCCTCCACCCGCGCCCCGCCGGCGCCTTGCCGGCGCCCTGCCTGCCCCCTGCCAGGTGAACGAATTCGACGGAGATTCTTGCGAAAACCGGCCCGCAGCATCCGTTTGGGCCCGTTTAAGTGAAAATCTCCGTCGAATTGGTCAGACGCTTGCTACTTCAGGGTGGACATGATCGCCGTCATCACCGAGGTGTCGGCGAGAGTGGTGGTGTCGCCGACCTCGCGGCCCTCCGCGACATCCTGCAGCAGGCGACGGATGATCTTGCCGGAGCGGGTCTTCGGCAGCTCGCTCACGATGAAGATCTGTCGCGGCCGTGCGATCGCCCCGATTTGCTGGGAGACGTGCGCGCGCAGCACGGCCTGGATGTCCTCGTGCGAGGACTCCTCCAGGTGGCTGTACTTGATGATGACGAACGCGACCACGGCCTGTCCGGTCATGTCGTCGTGCGCGCCGACCACGGCCGCCTCGGCGGTCATCGGGTGCGCCACCAGCGACGACTCGATCTCGGCCGTCGACAGGCGGTGCCCCGACACGTTCATCACGTCGTCGACCCGGCCGAGCAGCCAAATCTCGCCGTCACGGTCGAGGCGGGCGCCATCGCCGGCGAAGTAACGCGGGTTCTCCGAACCGAACTTCTCCCAGTACGTTTCCTTGAACCGTTCCGGGTCACCCCAGATTCCGCGCAGCATCGACGGCCACGGTTCGGTCACCACGAGCAGTCCACCGTTGTCGCGGCCCACATGATTGCCCTCGTCGTCGAGCACGTCGATTACCACGCCGGGGATCGGGCTCTGCGCCGAACCGGGCTTGGTCGTCGTCACACCGGGCAGCGCGGAGATCATGATCGCCCCGGTCTCGGTCTGCCACCAGGTGTCGACCACCGGCGCCACATTGCCGCCGATGACCTCGCGGTACCACATCCACGCCTCCGGGTTGATGGGCTCGCCCACCGATCCGAGCAGGCGCAGGCTGGTGAGGTCGAAGCCCTGCGGAATCTGGCGACCCAGCTTCATGAACGTACGGATGGCCGTGGGCGCCGTGTACAGGATGCTCACCTTGTACTTTTCCACGATTTCCCACCACCGGCCGGGGTGCGGGGTGTCCGGAGTGCCCTCGAAGAGCACCTGGGTTGCGCCGTTGGCGAGCGGGCCGTAGACCACGTAGCTGTGGCCGGTGATCCAGCCGACGTCGGCGGTGCACCAGTAGACATCCGTCTCGGGATGCAGATCGAACACGTTCTTGTGGGTGAAGGCCGCCTGGGTGAGGTAGCCGCCGGTGGTGTGCAGGATGCCCTTGGGCTTGCCGGTGGTACCGGACGTGTACAGGATGAACAGCGGGTTCTCGGCGGGGAAGCCCAGAGCCTCATGTTCGGCCTCGACCGACGCGAGCTCGTCGTGCCACCAGAGGTCGCGGTCGAACCACTCCACGAAGCCGTCGGTGCGCTTGACCACGAGCACGTTGCGCACGGTGGTCTCACCGCCCTCCAGAGCCGCGTCGACGGCCGGCTTGAGCGCGGACGCCTTGCCCTTGCGGTAACCGCCGTCGGCGGTGATCACGAGCACGGCGCTGGCGTCATCGATGCGCGAGCGGAGGCTCTCGGCGCTGAAACCACCGAAGATGACCGAGTGCACGGCACCGATGCGGGCCACGGCGAGCATCGAGATGACGGCCTCCGGAATCATGGGCAGGTAGATCGCAACGCGGTCGCCGGCGTTGACGCCAAGTTTTTTCAGCACATTCGCAGCACGCTTCACCTCCGCGGTGAGCTCGGCGTAGGTCACGTCCCGGGAGTCACCCGGTTCGCCCTCGAAGTGCAGCGCGACCCGGTCGCCGTTGCCGGCGAGCACGTGCCGGTCCAGGCAGTTCCAGGCTACGTTCAGCTCGCCGTCTTCGAACCATTTCGCGAAGGGCGGGTTGGTCCAGTCGAGTGTTTTAGTGAACGGCTTGTGCCAGTGCAGCAGATCGCGTGCCTGATCAGCCCAGAATTTCAAGCGGTCATCGGCGGCATCCTGATAGAGCTGCGGAGTGGCGATGGCCTGCGCCGCGAACTCGGGCGTCGGCGGGAATCTGCGGGTTTCGTGGAGAAGGTTGTCGATCTGGACGCTCATACGTATGTCGCTCCTTTGCGATGCAATGCGTTTAGCGGGCGCGTAACCCAGCCCCCCTCCTGAACCATACACGGCGACCTGCGCCGCCCAGGTTGCGCCAAATTGCGGCGTGGTCCTACCCCCAATTGTGGTCTCATCGCCCCGAGGGGTTCCATGTCCTCATTTATGAGGACACAAAGGACTTGCGCATCTGTAATTCCCCTTGTACATTGAGACTCGTCCGAACGAAAGTTTTGACCTGCGGTGCGTTTGGTTCCCCCCAATCAGCGCACTGCCGAGGCGGCACCTGTTCCCCCCAATAGGTGCCGCCCCCCTTTTTTTAACCGGTGGTTGCTCCCGGTGGCTGTGTGGGTCGCGGGGGCTTTCTTCCCGGTCCTCCCCAAGGCAGTCCTCCCCAGGGCCGGCCCGGCCCGGGTTGCCCGGGGATCGTCGGCGGGCGCGTTCCGGCCCGAGCCCGCGACCTAGCGTCGAGGCATGCCCGAACCGTTCGTCGCCGTTCCGTCCTATGGCGGGCGCACCGCCGGTGCCCGCAGGCTTGGGCTTGCGACGGCCGCCGTGTCGCTCCCGTCGACGGATGCCGCGCCGCTCGTCGCCACAGCGGCGCGGCCCCTTGACGTGTCCGGGCTCGGTCCGCTCGCCGAGTTCGCCCGGAACGAAGAGGTCACCGACCTGTTCGTCAACGGTGACGCCGGGCTTTGGGTCGACACCGGCCACGGTCTGCTGCGCCAGCCAGACTGGAACTTCCCCGAACCGACCGTGCGCGAGCTGGCCGTGCGCCTGATCGCCCTCGGCGGGAGACACATCGACGAGGCCAGCCCCTGCGTCGATGTGCGATTGTCCGACGGCATCCGGGTGCATGCGGTACTGCCGCCGGCGTCGAGCACGGGCACGCTGCTCTCCATCCGCCTGCCTCGGGCCGAGCGGCTGAGCCTCGCCGCGCTCGCGGCGGACGGCCTGTTCGGGATGGGGGCGGCATCCGTCGTCGCCGTCGACCGACTGCGCGCGGCCGTGCGCCGGCGCGAGAACCTGCTCATCACGGGCGCCGCCGGCAGCGGCAAGACCACCCTGCTCGCGGCGCTGCTGGGCGAGGCAATGCCGGGCGAACGCATCGTGGCCATTGAAGACGTCGCCGAACTGCGCGTAGACCACCCGCATGTCGTGGCGCTGGAGGCCAGGCAGCCGAACCTCGAGGGGGCCGGCCGGATCGGCCTCGACGCTCTCCTGCGCGAAGCATTACGGATGCGTCCCGACCGGCTCGTGCTCGGCGAGTGCCGCGGCGCCGAAATCCGGGAGCTGCTGGCCGCCCTCAACACCGGCCATGACGGCGGCGCCGGAACCCTGCACGCGAACTCCCTGCGCGATGTGCCGGCCCGGTTGGAGGCTCTCGGCGCCCTCGCCGGACTCGGCCCGGAGGCGGTGGCCCGTCAGGCGGTCAGTGCGATCGGGCTGGTACTGCACCTCGAGAGGCGCGATGGCCGCCGCTGTCTTGCCCCGATCGGCCGGTTCGCGTTGGACGACCGTGACCGCCTGGTCGTTGTCCCGGCGCATCCGGCGGACTCGGTGCGTGTGGTCCATGTGGGCCGGCCGGAACAGCCGGGAAAGACGGGCCGCACGCATGGGCGGAGGGCTGCCGCGCCATCGGAGCCGGGAAGACTGGACTTCGGGGGGCCTGCATGAGGCGGCGGGGCGGTTCGGCCAGCCCGGCGATCGAGGAGGTGGCCCAGGTGACGCAGCGGCTCGCGGTGCTGCTCGCCGCCGGTGTCTCCCCGGCATCCGCGTGGGCCTACCTCGAACCGGTCGGTGCTGTGCCCGTTGGGGAGGGGGCGCCCTCGCCGGCGACGCCAGGCTCGCGCATCATCCGCGTGGCGGCCGCCGCGGGGCGCCGCGGAGACAGTATCGCGGAAGCCGTGGCCACAGAGGCCCATGTGCTCGGCGGTCAGATCGGCGACGCCTGGCTTGCCCTGGCCTCGGCCTGGGAGGTGGCCACCCAGGCCGGCGCTCCGTTGGCTTCCTGCCTGCGGCAGCTGGCCGGCTCCTTCCGCCAACTCGGCCAGCTGCACGCCGACCTGGCGGTGGCGCTCGCCGGGCCGAGCGCCACAGCACGGATGGTGGCGTTCCTGCCCGTCGTCGGCGTGCTGTTCGGCAGCCTGCTGGGTTTCAACACCCTGCACACGCTGTTCGTCACCGCGCCCGGCTGGGCCTGCCTCGCCGGTGGAGCCGTGCTCATGTTCGCGGCCGACCGCTGGAACCGGAGGCTCCTGCACGCGGCTCGGGCACGGGACCCGACCCCTGGACTCGAGCTGGACCTCACAGCGATCGCCATGACCGGCGGTGGTTCCATCGACCGTGCCCGGGCCCTGGTCGACACTGCGGCGGATCGGTACGCGCTGCACCGAGCGGATTCGGCGGCCACCATCGACCGGGTGCTGGCACTGGCCGTGCGCGCCGGAGTGCCGGCAGCGGAGTTGCTGCGTAGCGAGGCCGACCAGCTACGTCGCCAGGCGCGCAGCGACGGCCAGCGCCGCGCCGCCACCCTCGGCGTCACCCTGATGATCCCACTCGGGGTGTGCGTGCTGCCCGCGTTCATGCTGATCGGGGTGCTGCCGCTGCTGATGACCGTCCTCTCGTCCACAGTGCTCAATTTCTGAAGTTCTGCACCGATGGCGTCGGCCACCGAACCCCGGCGCTGCCGATCCCGCAGTCTGAAACCACTCGTGCCGCCCACACACCGCGTCGCCAGACGCGAGAAGGAGACGAACGCATGCCCATCATCGAGTCCCTGTCCGAGCCCGGATCTCCCGGTGCGATCAAGGCCACCACCGAGGCTGCACCGGTCGACACGGTGATCAGCTCTCGCGGAGTCGGTTACGACGCTCTGCGGGAGGCAGGCCCGCGGCCGTTCCGCCCTGGCCCTTTCCGTCGGCCGCGCGGCCTGCGCGACGACACCGGAGCGGCGACGGCCGAATACGCCGTGGCCACCATGGCCGCCGTCGGATTCGCAGGCCTGCTGATAGTCATCCTGCGTGGAGACGAGGTGCGGGGCATCCTCACCGACCTGGTGCGCAATGCACTCAGCGTGGGGTAGCCGGCGGTGCTGGCGCCGCTCGCACGACGGCAGCGTCTCGGGTGATCGTCGCTCGGGCCGCGCCTGCGGCGTGCGGCCCGGCCCGCGCGACCGAGGCAGTGTCACCGCCGAGTTCGCCACGGTGGTGCCGGCGGTGCTGCTGGTGCTCGCTTGCTGCCTGGGCGCCCTGCAGGCCGTCGGCCAGCAGGTGCGCCTCACGGACGCCGCGGCCGACGCGGCCCGGTCTCTCTCCCGCGGCGACAGCGTCGACCGAGCAACGGGCCTGGTGCACCGGGCCGTGCCCGGTGCCGCCCTGACCCCCGAACGACAGGGCGAGTTCGTCTGCGTGCGGCTGAGCGCCCCAAGTTCGTTCGGTCCGTTCGCCGCCTTCGGACTCACCCTGCAGGCCGGGTCGTGCGCGCTCGGCGGCGGCCAGTGACGCGCCGGTGCCCGGCCGCCGGGCAGGGGCACGCCGGGCGAGGCCCCGCCGGGCAGGGGCG
>NZ_SOGJ01000033.1 GCF_004402375.1 Cryobacterium breve | reverse complement strand
GGCGGGGCGGGCCGGCGGGGCGGGCCGGCGGGGCGGGCCGGCGGCCGGCCTAGTGCGCCAGGGCTGGGTAGTCGGTGTAGCCCTCGGCTCCGGCACCATAGAAGGTGAGCGGGTCGGGTGCGTTCAGAGGCAGATCCTTGAGCCAGCGGGCCACCAGATCGGGGTTGGCGATCACGGCACGGCCGACGACGACCGCATCGGCCAGATCGTCGGCGATGATGGCCATCGCTTCGTCCCGGGCGGTGACCTCGCCGAAGCCGCTGTTGATCAGGAACGGCCCGCCGAAGCGGGTGCGCAGCTGCTGCACGAGTTCGCCGGCCGGCTCGCGGTGCAGGACGCTCAGGTAGGCCAGACCCAGCGGCGCGAGCGCGTCGGCCAGGGCACCGTAGGTGGCCAGCACATCGACGGCATCCGTTTCGAGCGCGTCCTGGATGTTGTGCTCCGGGGAGACACGGATGCCTACGCGGCCGGCACCGATGGCCTCGGCCACCGCGGTGACGACCTCCACCACGAGGCGCGCGCGGTTCTCCGGCGAGCCGCCGTACATGTCGTCGCGCCGGTTGGATGCCGGGGACAGGAATTCGTGCAGCAGGTAGCCGTTCGCGGAGTGAATCTCGACACCGTCGAGTCCGGCGGCGATGGCGTTGCGGGACGCCTGGACGAAGTCCGCGATCACGCCGGGGAGTTCATCCGTCGTGAGAGCATGCGGCACCGGGTAGTCGGCCCTGCCCTCGTAGGTGCGGGTCTCGCCCGCGATCGCGATGGCGCTGGGAGCCACAACCTCTCGGCCGCCGTTCGTGCCCTCGTGGGTGACGCGCCCGGCATGCATCACCTGGGCGACCAGACGTCCACCGGCGGAGTGCACGGCGTCGGCCACGTTGGCCCAGCCGGCGATCTGCTCGGGAGTGACCAGGCCGGGCTGGCCAGGGAACCCCTGGCCGGCGTGGCTGGGGTAGGTGCCCTCGGTCACGATCAGTCCGAGAGAGGCGCGCTGCCTGTAGTGCTCCACGACGAGGGGGCCGGGCACCCCTTCGACGCCGGAACGCACCCGGGTGAGCGGCGCCATAACGAGCCGGTTGGGCAGTTGCAGGTCACCGAGGGTCAGCGGGGAGAAAAGATTCACGAATAACTCTTTCTATGGGGCAGGGGTGCCATCGGGACGCATGCGCCGCCTCCGGCCTGGGGAAGCAGGTTCCCCCTGTCGGCAACGGCACTGCTCCCCCAGGTATTCCGTTCCGCAGCTGACAGCGGCCAATCCACAGCCGCGGCCGTGACGAACCACAACCATGAGCATCCTCGCCGAGACCAGGCAGACCACGCCGCCGCGGGCCCTTCCGGGCCGGGTCGCCCCGGCGCAGGGGCCGCCGGTCCGCGACTGCTACTGCCCGTTCCCGATGACGAACGACGCCCGCGGTCTTCGTCTCACGACGAGTTCCATGCGCCTGAGCCGGGCCACGGTCTCGGTGCGGCACGGCCGCCGTACCGGCAGCGATACGGCCACGATCCTCCTGCACGGCGCCGCCGGGTCGTGGACCACATGGACACCGCTGCTGACGGCGGCTGATTCTTGTGGCCTCGCCCTGGCCGACCTGGTCATCCCCGACCTGCCCGGCTGGGGTGATTCGCCATTCCCGGCCGATGGACCCTCCCGCTCCATCGAGGCGACCGCGGCAGTCGTCGCCGAGATCGCCCGAGCGCTCGGCTACACGTCCTGGACCGTGATCGGCCATTCCCTCGGCGGGTTCGTCGCCCTCGAATTGGCGGCGAGCGAAACCCAGGCGACCGTGTCCGTCGGGCTCGTCTCGGCGACGACCTATTCGGTCATCGACACCGTGCGGCACCCGGTCGCGCGCTGCGCCGTGCTCCCCGGGTACGGTGCCCTGCTGACAGTGATGAGAGCCCTTAGCGGGGTCGGACGCGTCGGGGACGGCCTGATCCGCCTGCTTCACCGCACCAACCTGCTGCGCCTTCTGGCGGCACCCCTCTTCCATCGGCCACGGCTCGTGCACGCGAGCGTGGTCGACGCGCTCGCCACCGAGTTGCGCCCGCAAGCCTTCGCCGTGGCATCCGCTCTCGCCGGCGGCTACGACGCCGATCGCTTGTGGTCCAGGATCCAATGCAAAGTGCGCGCGGTGCAGGGCGACACCGACATCTTCGTCGCGGCGACGGATGCTGCGCGACTCCACGCGGTCATCCCCGGCTTCGAGCACACCACCGTGCACGGCTCCGGGCATTTCGCGCACGTGGAGCAACCCTTCGCCACGCTGCGGCACCTACTCCCGGGTCTTCGACGGTCGCATTAGCGAGCCCTCTGGCCGGTTCCGGCTTCGCCCCACGGCGGAGGGGAATCTCAACCATGTTCACGTCGAGGCAATTGGTCATCGACGTTTCAATGAATCCCGGGTGGATCGAGTTGACCCGGATGCCGAGCGGCGCCACGTCGAGGGCGACCGACTTGGTGATCACGCGAACGCCGAACTTGGACGCGACGCAGGCGTGCAGGCCGGCGCTGCCCAGCAGCCCTTCGACCGAGGAGACGTTGACGATCGATCCACCGCCCCGCCGGGACAGGGCCGGGATGGCGGCGCGCATTCCGAGGAACGTTCCCGTGAGATTGATCGCCAGGGTACGGGTCCACACATCGATCGGGAAGTTCTCGACCGGGGCCGCGAGCGGGGCTACTCGGCCGTGACCATCCAGGACATCGCCGACCGGGCGGATATCGCCATCGGCACCCTCTTTTGCTATGCCGCGTCGAAGGCGGAGCTGCTCTTGATGGTCTTCAACGACGACTGGCGCCGCAGTCTGCATCCCGAATCCGCTTCGACCAGCCTCGACCCGCGCACCCGGATCATGGCCCTGCTGGGGCCGTTGGTGGCCGCCGGCGCTCGCCACCGTGAAAACACGGCCGTCTACCAGCGCGAGATCCTGTTCGGCGAACCGGGGGCTTACCGATCCGAGGCACTGGCCCTGGTCGACCAGCTGGAACAGGCGATCGGCACGGCGCTCCTCAGCTTCGACGGCAGAACCCCAGGCGCCGAGCGCCTCCGGCCCGAAACGGATACGACGCTGGCGGCCCGCAGCGTGTTCTCGGTGCTGCACATGGAACTGATCCGTTCGAGTATCGGACGCTCGGTGGCGGCGGACCTGCACCGGGTTCTCAGCGTCGAGTTCGAGCTGGTGCTGCACGGTCTCCTGCAGTCGACCGACTCTCAGCAGGGGGCGATCACGGCGGCGTGACGGATTCCCTTGTCAACCGCCATCAATACGACCAAACTGAGAATAAGTCTTGAGTAGGTCACTCCCTGCGGGCAGCCTGCTGCACGGCCCTATCGATTGAGAGCGACGCGCATGGGTTCGTTGACGTATGACAGAGTCACGGTCGAATTCGACGATCGGATCTTGGCCCATCTCCAGATCGTGATCGTGCAAAAACTCCGCCGGGGCGAAAGTTTCCTGCTCTCCTGGCGCAACGCCGCCGAAGCCGGGAACGGTCGCAGCTCCGCCTGGCTGCATCCAGCCATCCCCCTCTATTTCAAGTTCTCCGGCGGCCAGCCGCCCAGTATCAACCCGCTCTGGCTCGCCCAGCTGACCCGCTCCGCCAACAGCTCGCAGGGTTTGGTCGCCACGGGAGAGGAACGGGCAATGGCCGAACCCGAACGGCCGGAACGGTCCGAGCGGAGTCAACGTCCCGATCAAAAATTCACAGTGCGAGCCGCGCCCGCCTCGCAGGACACCATCGCCACCGACCTCTGATCAACGGTCCGGTCAGCGCGGAACGACGGCGAAGCGGCGCAGGGCCAGAGCGGGATTGCGGGCGCGTACGGATTCCAGGCGGTCTATCGCCACCCAGGCGACCGCGACATCCGTGGTCTCGCCGATCGTGACGAGTTCCACGCCCATCGGGTCGACCACCAGACTGTTGCCGACCCCGACCGGTGGCGCGTGGTCGGCCGCGGCCACGTAGACCGTATTCTCCAGTGCCCGCGCGGTCAGCAAGGTTCGCCAGTGCTGTTCCTTCAATGGACCGCGCACCCATTCCGCTGGCACCAGCACGAGCTCGGCCCCCACATCGACCAGGCGTCGCGTCACCTCCGGAAAACGGATGTCATAACAGGTCTGCATTCCCACCCGTATACCCGCCACGTCGAACGTCTCGGGTTCCTGAACCGGTCCGGCCAACACCCAGTCAGACTCCCGGTCGCCGAACGCGTCGTAGAGGTGCATCTTGCGGTACTTCGCGACCAGGCGTCCGGCCGGGTCCAGGGCGACGAGCGTGTTGGAGAACCGGTTCGGGTCGTCGGTCGTCTCCAACATCCCGGCCACGATGTGCACGCCCAGGTCGGCGGCGAGCGCCCCCACGGCCGCGACGAAAGACCCCGCGAGCGGTTCGGACGCCGCGGCGAAGGACGGGCCCATCACCGGCTCGAAGAATGCGGAGTACTCGGGAAAGACGACCAGACCGGCGCCGCGGGCGGCGGCAGTCTCGGCGAGCGTACGCATGGCGGCGAGGTTGACGGCTTGCTCCGGACCGGGCGCGAACTGGGCCACTGCCACACCCAGCGGCTGGGCGCCAGGATGGATGCCGGTGGGAGCGCGGAACACGCAGGGATCGATCATGGCGCCAGCCTAGCCGCCGCCGAAGGCGACGAACCAGCGCGCGGCGTCCGTGCCCGTCTGCCCGTCGGCCCCGCACGAACCCGGCGCCTGGGTATCAGGGTTCAGGGAGGTGGCCTAACGTATATGCGTGTCCTCCCCGTCTGCGGTTTCCCGCCTCGCTCGCCCCGAGACGCCAAACCTTCCCCTGCGTCGAATGAGTGGGCTGGCCTCGCTGCTCGGCCTGTTCGGCTTTCTCGTGTCGGTGGCCGGATCGTGGAAGCCGTCGTTCTGGGGCGACGAGGCGGCCAGCGTCATGTCGGCGGAACGGTCCATCCCGGGACTGCTCTCACTGCTTGGGAACGTCGATGCCGTGCATGGCGCCTACTATTTCGTTCTGCACGCCTGGATCGACGTGTTCGGCTCCTCGGAGCTGTCGACCCGGGCCTTGAGCGCACTGGCCGTGGGCGTCGCGACGGCCGGAACGTTCGTGCTGGCCCGTACTCTGATCTCCACACGGGTCGGAGTGATCGCTGCCCTCGTCTTCGCGGTGCTCCCCCGGGTCACTTATATGGGGGCGGAAGCCCGCTCGGCCGCCGTCGCCACGGCGGTGGCCGTCTGGGCGACCGTACTGCTGGTGCACCTGCTGCGCAGCCGGGAAAAGGATGCCGGCACGCGGTTCGCGCTCTGGGCCGGCTATGCCGTGTTGCTGGCCGTCGGGATCTACTTCTTCCTCTACGTGCTGCTCCTGGTGCCCGCTCTCGGCCTCGCCGCGCTGCTGCTGGCGCCGAAGGAACGCGGCAGGATGGCGAGCCTGCGCGCCTGGGCACTGGCGACTGTCACCGGCCTCGCCCTGGCCGCACCCGTGATGCTGGCCAGCGTCGAGCAGCGCGAGCAGATCGCCTTCATCGGACGCCGCCCCCCGATCGCGGTTCTGACCGCCGCGGTCTACCAGTGGTTCGGCAACACGCCCCTGGCAGTTCTGGCCTGGGGTCTGGTTCTCCTGGCCGTCCTCCTGGTGTTCGCCGGCCTGGTCGTCAGGGGCCGGGGACGGGTCGCCGCGCCGACCGTGGAACCGGCGATCCCGGCCACCCGCGCCGCGCTGGCAGTGATGCTGGCCTGGATGATCGTGCCGAGCGCAGCGCTCCTGGTCGGCACGCAGCTCATCACGCCGATGTACTCGCTGCGGTACCTGTCGGTCTGCACACCGGCCGTAGCGATCGCCATCGCCGTGGGTATCGCCTGCTTGCGGCCGCGCTGGACTCAAACCGTGGCCCTCGTGCTCATCGCGGCGTTGGCCATGCCCAGCTACCTCGACCAGCGCGGAGAATTCGGCAAGAACTACGGTGCCGACCTGCGTCAGGCGGCCGAGGTCGTGCGGGCCGGCGCCCTGCCCGGCGATGCGGTCGTGTTCGATGAGAGCGTGCGCCCGTCGCGGAAACCCCGGCTTGCCCTGCACGTCTACCCGGAAGCGTTCACGGGTCTGAACGACATCACCCTGGACCGCTCCTTCGACACGACCGACGGCCTCTGGGACGTGACGCTGCCTCTGGCCGACGTCACCGACCGGCTCACCGGCACCGACCGGGTTTGGGTGCTCCAGATCGAGGGCAGCGGGGAGAATAGACGGGGGGACGACATCCGCAGCCTGCAGCAGCTCGGCTTCACGGTCACGTCGTCGACAATGCTGAAACGCACGCTCATCATCGAAATGGCAAGGTAGCTCCATGGCCCGGACTCTGATCATCATCCCGACCTACAACGAACGTGACAACATCGCGTCGACGGTGGGTCGGGTGCGGGCCAGCGTGCCGGCGGGCGACGTGCTCGTCGTGGACGACTCCTCTCCCGATGGCACGGGACATCTGGCCGACGCGCTGGCCGCCGCGGATTCCCAGGTTCACACGCTGCACCGCACCCGGAAGAACGGTCTCGGCGCCGCCTACCTCGAAGCGTTCACCTGGGGTCTGTCCCGCGGCTACGACCAATTGGTTCAGCTCGACGCGGACGGGTCCCACCTCCCCGAGCAACTGTCGACTCTGCTGGCGGCAGCGGATTCGGCCGACGTGGTGCTCGGCTCACGTTGGGTGTCCGGCGGCGCGGTGGAGAATTGGCCCTGGCACCGTCGTCTGCTGTCCAAGGGCGGGTCCGTCTACTCGCGGATTCTGCTGCGCCTGCGCCAGCGCGACGTCACCGGCGGCTACCGCGTCTACTCCGCCCACGCGTTGGAGCATATGGACCTCTCCACCGTCGACAGCCTGGGCTACTGCTTCCAGATCGACATGCTGTTGCGGGCGGTTCGATCCAGACTCACGGTGGTCGAGGTTCCGATCACGTTCGTGGAACGCACCCTCGGTTCCTCGAAAATGAACGGCTCGATCGTGGCCGAGGCGATGGCCCGGGTCACGATCTGGGGCCTCACCGGCAGGAACGCCCGCCGCGCTGCCGTTCTCGCACCGGCATCCGTGCAGCGTGGCCACTGACCATGACCTCACAGACCAACCGGCCGCACCGTGGGCCGGTCCTCTACACGTGACTTCTGGTCAGCGTGACTATAAGATGGATCCATTCAGTTAGAGTCACATTGACCTTTACTTAGTGGATGGCGCGGATGAACGGACAGAGTGGTGCGGCCCTCGCCGTTTCGACGGTCATCTTCGCCCTGCGGCCGGATCCCGACTCGGGATTCTCGACCCTGTGGCTGCCGCTCGTGCGCCGCACCCGCGATCCGTACCTCGGTCAGTGGGCCTTGCCGGGAGGTGGACTGCCGGCCGACGAGGAACTGGCCGGTGCCGCCGCACGCACGCTGCGGGAAACCACCGGGCTCACCCCCAAATACCTCGAACAGCTTTACACCTTCGGTGATCCGGGCCGCTCCCCCGGCGGCCGGGTGGTCTCGGTGGTCTACTGGGCGTTGGTGGAATCGGGCGAGGCCGCGCTGGCGGTCGTGGATGAGAACGTGCAGTGGTTCCCGGCAGACCACCTGCCGCCGCTGGCCTTCGACCACAACCGAATTGTCGAGTACGCCCTCTGGCGCCTGCGCACCAAAGTCGAGTACTCCCGCATCGCGCACGCCTTCCTGGGCGAGACGTTCACGCTCGCGCAGCTTCGCGAAGTGCACGAGGCCGTGCTGCAGAAGGCTCTCGACCCAGCCAACTTTCGGCGCACGATCGAATCGTCGGGCACCGTCGTCGACACCGGCCAACGCGTCGCCGGCGTGCCGCACCGCCCGCCTCGCCTGTACCACTACAACGACTCCGTGCACGCGGCCGATCCGGGCGCACTCGAGCCGGCCATCGGCTGAGCATGACAACTGGACACCCCTTTTTTCCACACGGCTATTCTGAACATCGCTTTTCTGAACATCGCTTTTCTGAACATCGCTTTTCTGAACATCGAGGAGTTACCGCATGACCATCGCATCGGTTGACCAGACCATCCGACTCATCAGCACGGGAGCGGCCGCCGGAAGCACCTGCAGCCCCGACCTGGTCACCGCGCCCTGGGAGTTCGATTCCGGCACGCCAGGCTACGGACCTGGGGCGTCGATGGGTGACATCATCCCCACCGGTTCACCGCGGCAGGGTGAACTGCCCGAGGTCTACCGTCACGCGTCGACGGCGGAACTCGGTGACCGCATCCGTGCCGCCAAGGCCACGCTCGGCGACCGGGCGGTGGTTCTCGGTCACTTCTACCAGCGCGACGAGGTGCTGGAGCACGCGGACTTCGTGGGCGACTCCTTTCAACTCGCGCAAGCCACCAAGAGCAGGCCCGATGCCGAGGCGATCATCTTCTGCGGCGTGCATTTCATGGCCGAGACCGCCGACCTGCTCTCGACACCGGATCAGGCTGTCATCCTGCCCAACCTCGCGGCCGGCTGTTCCATGGCCGACATGGCCGACATCGACTCGGTCACCGACTGCTGGGAACAGCTCGAGGACCTCTACGGCACCGAGCAGGGCGCCGACGGCCGTGTACCCGTGATCCCGGTCACCTATATGAACTCCTCGGCCGCGCTCAAGGCGTTCTGCGGGGAGCACGGCGGCATCGTCTGCACCTCTTCGAACGCCGAAACCGTGCTCGAGTGGGCCTTCGAACGCGGCGAGCGCGTGCTCTTCTTCCCCGACCAACACCTCGGCCGCAACACCGCCAAGGCCATGGGGGTGCCCCTCGAGCGGATGCCGATGTGGAACCCGCGCAAGGCCCTGGGCGGCAACACCAGCGCGGAACTCGAATCCGCCCAGGTCGTTCTGTGGCACGGATTCTGTAGTGTGCACAAGCGCTTCACGGTGGACCAGATCACCGTGGCGCGCCAGGAGCACCCCGGCGTGCGCGTGATCGTGCATCCGGAATGCCCGATGAGCGTGGTCGACGCCGCCGACTCCTACGGCTCCACGGACTTCATCAAAAAGGCCATCGAGGCAGCCCCGGCTGGAACCACGTTCGCCATCGGCACCGAGATCAATCTCGTGAAGCGCCTCGCCGCGCAGCACCCGGAGCACACCATCTTCTGCCTCGACCCCGTGGTCTGCCCCTGCTCGACCATGTACCGGATCCACTCCGGGTATCTGGCCTGGGTGCTTGAGGCGCTGGTCGGCACGGCCGAGCGTGCACCCGAAATTTTGAACCGCATTCAGGTGCCCCAGGATGTCGCCGGGAATGCCCGAATCGCGCTCGAACGGATGCTCGCCGCGAAGCCGCCCGTCTCGCGCGGAGCCTGACCGTGACTCACGTGCTCGTCGTGGGCAGCGGACTGGCCGGACTCATCGCCGCAGTTCGGGCAACGGATGCCGGCCATCAGGTCACGCTCGTCACGAAAGTGGGCCTGCCGGACAGCAATACCCGCTACGCCCAGGGCGGGATCGCCGCGGCCATGTTCCCTGACGACTCGGTCGAATCCCACGTTCAGGACACCCTGCGAGCCGGGGCCGGACTCTGCGACCCCGTCGCGGTGCGCGTGCTCTGCTCCGAGGGGCCCGCCCGGGTGCGCGACCTGATCCGATTCGGAGTCGATTTCGACCGCGACGAATCAGGCGTGACCCGGGGACTCGAGGCAGCCCACTCACGGTCGCGGGTGCTACACGCCGGCGGGGACGCCACCGGTGCCGCCATCGAAGCAGCCCTGGTGGCGACGGTGCGGGATCGTGCCGCCCGATCGCTACGACACTCCGGCGCCCATCTGAGCATCCTGGAACACACCATGCTGGTGGACCTACTCGTGCGGGACGGCCGCGTGACCGGTGCCGTCCTGCTCGGGCCCGACGAGGTTCTCACCCCGACGAGCGCCGACACGGTGATCCTGGCGACCGGCGGGGCCGGCGAGCTGTTCCCGCACACCACGAACCCCGCCCTGGCGACGGGCGACGGGGTCGCGGCCGCGTGGCGCGCCGGGGCATCCGTTTCCGATCTCGAGTTCTATCAGTTCCACCCGACAGCGCTCGCTGTTCCCGGCACCCCGCTGGTGTCCGAAGCGGTGCGCGGGGAAGGTGCCGTGCTGCGAAACTCCGCCGGCCACCGCTTCATGCTTGACGTGCACGCCGACGGCGAGCTCGCCCCACGCGACGTGGTAGCCAGAGGAATCGCCCGGGAGATGGAGAAGCAGGGTGGTACGCCGGTGCGTCTGGACGCCACCGGGCTCGGCCGGGAGCTGCTCGAGCGACGATTCCCGACCATCACAGCGGCCTGCCTCGCTGCGGGCCTGGACTGGGCCGTCGAATCGATCCCAGTCGCCCCTGCCGCGCACTACTGGATGGGCGGTGTGCTCACCGATATCTGGGGCCGCAGCAGCCTGCCCGGCCTGTTCGCCGTGGGGGAAGTCGCTCGCACAGGCGCGCACGGCGCCAACCGATTGGCCTCCAACTCACTGTTGGAAGCGGCCGTGTTCGCCGACCGGGCGGTGCGCGCGCTACGCCTGCCGGTTCCGGTCGCGGCGACGACGGTCGCCACGGGCCAGGTCTCGACGGGTTCGACGGGCTCGATCACCGTGGGCCAGGTCTCCTCGGAGTCGGGCACCGGGGGCAGGGAAGCCGTGCAGCAGTTGATGTGGGAGTGCGCCGGAGTGCTGCGGAGTGGGGAGAAACTGGCCGCCGCATCCGTCACCTTGGCCGACTGGACCATCCGGGTCCAGGAGCCCGACAGCACCGCTGCCCTGAATATGCGAGTGCGGGCATATGAAGACGCCAACCTGCTCGACCTGGCTCGGGTGACTGTTGCCTCGGCCCTGGCCCGGGAGGAGTCACGCGGCGCCCACCATCGCTCGGACCATCCCGACAGCCGCGCCGAGCTCGCCCGCTCGGTCGTCTGGTGCCGCGGCACCGGAGACACCGTGACCGAGATGCACAGCACCCTGAATCTGGACCACCTCACCGAGGCCGAGGAGGCCATCGCATGCTGACCACGAATGCCATCGACACCGTCGTGCGCGCCGCACTCGAGGAAGACGCCCCCTGGGGGGACTTGACCTCGCAGGTACTCATCCCCGCCGAGGCCGACGCGACTGCCGAGCTCGTTGCGCGCGAAGCCGGCGTATTCAGCGGCGGGGCCGTGTTCGCTGCGGCCTTCCGGCTGACCGACCCGCGCATCGTCGTGCGAATGCTGGTGACCGACGGCGCTGCGTTCGCGGCCGGCGACGCCCTCGCCGAGGTGTCGGGGCCCGCCCGCGGCATCCTGCAGGCCGAACGCATCGGGCTGAACTTCGTTCAGCGGATGAGCGGAATCGCCACTCTGACCGCGCTCTACGTCGCCGAGGTCGAGGGCACCCGGGCCCGCATCGTCGACACCCGAAAGACCACTCCCGGACTGCGCGTTCTGGAACGCGCCGCCGTGCGGGACGGCGGCGGCCACAACCACCGTTTCAGCCTCTCCGACGCGGTCATGGCCAAGGACAACCATCTCGCCGTACTCACCGCCGGCGGCCTGGACCTCACCGAGGCGCTGCGCCAGGTGCGGGACCGCATCTCGCACACCACGCATCTCGAGGTCGAGGTGGACCGGATCGATCAGATCGAGTCCGTTCTCGCCGCCGACGTCGACACGATCATGCTCGATAACTTCTCGCTCGACGATCTGCGCGAGGGCGTGCGCCTCACGAACGGCAGGGCCCTCGTGGAGGCCAGTGGCGGCGTCTCCCTGACGACCGTGCGCGGTATCGCCGCAACGGGGGTCGACGTAATCTCGGTCGGGGCCATCACGCACAGCGTGCGCTCACTCGACCTCGGACTCGACGTCGTGATCCTCTCCGAGGGCTGACCGGGCTCGTGATGATCTACCTCGACAACGCCGCGACCACCCCGGTGCGCCGGGAGGTGCTCGAGGTGCTTTGGCAGCAGCTTGCGGGCCGGTTCGGCAACCCGTCGAGCCACCACCGGGTGGGTGAGGCCGCGGCCGCCGCCCTGGCGGAGGCGCGGGCCACGGTCGCGGCCGTGCTCGGCTGCCGCCCAGCAGACGTGGTGTTCACGACCGGCGGCACCGAGGGCGACAACCTTGCCATCAAAGGCATCGCCCTCGGCGCACCGCGGGGGCGCCACCTCATCACCACGGCGATTGAGCACGAGGCAGTGCTCGAATCCTGCGACTATCTGCGCCGCCTGCACGGTTTCGAGGTCACCTTCCTCGACACGGATGCCTCTGGGCGAGTCGACCCGGAACAGCTGCGCACCAGCCTGCGCGCCGACACCACCCTCGTTTCGGTGCAGTACGCCAACAACGAGGTCGGCACCCTCCAGCCGCTTGCCGAACTCGTGGCCATCGCACACACGGCCCGGGTGCCGTTCCACACGGACGCCGTGCAGGCTGCGGGCTGGCTACCGGTCAACGTCGGAACACTCGGCGTGGACGCGCTGAGTATCTCCGGCCACAAGCTCGGCGCACCTGGTGGCACCGGCGCCCTCTTCCTGCGCAGGCGGATCGCCGTCGAACCGGTCCTGCACGGCGGCGGCCAAGAGCGCGGGCGCCGCAGCGGCACGGAGAACGTGGCCGGGGCCCTGGCATTGGCCACGGCGCTACGCCTTGCCGAGGCGGAACGCACGGAGGCCGCTCCCCGCGTCTCCGCTCTGCGCGACGCCTTCATTGCCACGGTGCTGGCCGGCACGCCGTCCGCCCGCCTCACCGGGCACCCGACTCTGCGCCTGCCCGGCACCGCCTCATTCGTCTTCCCTGGCACGAGTGGCGAGGCGGTGCTGCTCGAACTCGAAGCCCGCGGCATCGTCTGCTCGAGCGGGTCCGCCTGTGCGGCAGGCAGCGACGAGCCGTCACCTGTGCTGACTGCCCTGGGGTACCCGGCCGAGGTCGCCCAGACCGCCGTGCGGTTCACACTCGCCTCCACGACCACGGCAGCGGATGCGACGCACGCCGCCGCATCCGTTCAGACGGCCGTGGCCACCGTGCGCGGTCTCGGCCGAAGCTGACCGCCACGCGCGTGATTGCGCGTGGGTCGCGCGCGCGTGCGCACGCGCGCGAACGGCGGACGGAATCGAGTTGTCAGACAATTTGCGAAGGAATCGTTCCGCCCAACGAAGTTGCCTCCGATCAGCACATCCATTGCCGGGCATCGGCCTCAGGAGGTCGAAATGCGCATCCCCTAACGTGCGGCCATCTGGCTGGAGTCGTAAGGTTATAGACAAGAGGCGATAAGCCCAAGTTGGGCCGCCAAAAAGGGACACAATGACAATAATCGACAAACCAGTCACCGAGTCACTTGCTACTCAAATTGACTCCCTGGTTAAAGCCGCTCAGGTCGCGCTTCTGGATTACGCGAACTTCACACAAGAGCAGATCGACCACATCGTCAAGAAAGCCTCGGTCGCCGCACTCAGCAAACACGCCGAGCTGGCTGTTCACGCTGTAGCCGAAACCGGCCGCGGTGTCTTCGAGGACAAGGCAGTTAAGAATCTCTTCGCATGCGAGCACGTTACGAACTCGATGCAAAACCTTAAGACCGTCGGCGTTATCAGCCGAGATGACATTACCGGAATTACAGAAATCGCCGAACCGGTCGGTGTTATTTGTGGTGTGACCCCCGTCACGAACCCCACCTCCACCGCAATCTTCAAGTCGCTCATCGCGCTGAAGACCCGCAACCCGATCGTCTTCGGTTTCCACCCGGGCGCACAGCAGTCCTCCGTGGCCGCAGCGCGCGTCGTGCGCGATGCCGCCATCCTCGCCGGAGCACCGGCCAACTGCATCCAGTGGGTCGAGACGCCGTCCCTCGAGGCAACCAGCCTTCTGATGAACCACCCGGGCGTCGCGACCATCCTCGCCACCGGTGGCAACGCCATGGTGCGGGCCGCGTACTCCTGTGGCAAGCCGGCCCTCGGCGTCGGAGCCGGTAACGTTCCCGCCTTCATCGAAAAGAGCGCCAAGCTCAAGCGCGCCATCAACGACGTCGTGCTCTCCAAGTCCTTCGACTACGGCATGATATGCGCCTCGGAGCAGGCCGTCATCATCGAAGAGCCTCTCTACGCCGAGGCAATGGCCGAGTTCAAGATCCTGCACACCTACCTGGTCACGCCGGCAGAGAAGCTCCTCCTCGAGGACTACATCTTCGGAGTCCAGGCAAACTCGACCAACTGCGGCGAGGCCAAGCTCAACGCAGCCGTCGTCGGCAAGTCGCCGGTGTGGATCGCCCAGCAGGCCGGATTCACCGTCCCGGCGGACACGTCGATCATCCTGGTCGAGGTCTCCGGAGTGGGGCCGCACGAGCCGATGACCCGCGAAAAGCTGGCCCCCGTTCTCGCCGTTCTCCACGCCAAGGACGCTGAAGAGGGCATCTCGCTCTCCGAGCAGATGGTTGAATTCGACGGCCTCGGCCACTCGGGCTCCATCCACAGCGAGAACCCGGCCATCATCGAAGAGTTCGGAACCCGCGTCAAGGCGGTCCGGATCATCACCAACGCGCCCAGTTCGCTCGGTGGCATCGGTGACATCTACAACGCGTTCATCCCGTCGCTGACGCTCGGCTGTGGCTCGTACGGACACAACTCCGTGTCGAACAACGTCTCCGCGATCAACCTCATCAATGTCAAGCGCATCGGCAGAAGGAACAACAACTTGCAGTGGTTCAAGGTCCCCGCCAAGACTTACTTCGAGCCGAACGCCATCCGTTACCTGGCGGACATGCGCAACGTGGAGCGCGTCACGATCGTGACTGACTCGACCATGACCCGCCTCGGATTCGTCGACAAAATCCTCGATATCCTGAACCGTCGCGAGGGGCGCGTCGCGCTGCAGATCATCGACAACGTGCTGCCCGAGCCGACCGTTGCCGCGGTCGAAAAGGGTGCCGCCGAGATGCGCGCCTTCAAGCCTGACACGATCATCGCCCTCGGTGGCGGCTCGCCGATGGATGCCGCGAAGGTCATGTGGTTGCTGTATGAGCACCCCGAAATCGAATTCTCCGACATGAAGGAGAAGTTCTTCGACGTTCGCAAGCGCGCGTTCAAGTTCCCTGACCTGGGCGAACTGGCCAAGCTCGTCTGCATCCCGACAACCTCGGGCACCGGTTCGGAAATGACCCCGTTCGCCGTGATCACCGACGAGGTCACCGGAGTCAAGTACCCGCTCGCGGACTACGCACTCCTGCCGACCGTCGCGATCATCGACCCCGTGCTCACCTCGATGATGCCGTCGTTCCTGGTTGCCGACTCGGGCTTCGACGCTCTCACGCACGCCACCGAGGCATACGTCTCCGTCTACGCGAACGACTTCACCGACGGACTCTGCCTGCACGCCATCAAGCTGATCTTCGAGAACATCGTGACCAGCGTCAACGGCACGACCGCCAGCACCGACGGCGAGGTCATCAAGGCCCGCGAGAAGATGCACAACGCCTCTTCGATCGCCGGCATGGCGTTCGGTAACGCGTTCCTGGGTATTTGTCACGCGATGGCTCACGTCACCGGCGCGCAGCTGCACCTGATCCACGGCCGCGTCAACGCGACCTACCTGCCGCACGTGATCCGGTACAACGGCCTCATCCCGACCAAGCTGACCAGCTGGCCCAAGTACGAGAGCTACGTCGCCCCGGAGCGGTTCCAGCAGATCGCGAAGCACCTCGGTCTCCCGGCGTCGACCCCGGCGGAGGGCGTCGAGTCCTACGCTCTGGCCGTCGAGAAGCTCCGCGAGCAGGCCGGCATCAAGCCGTCCTTCCAGGCACAGGGTGTGCCGGAGGAAGACTTCATCAGCCGCCTCGACAGCCTTGCCATGGGCGCTTACGGCGACCAGTGCGCACCGGCCAACCCGCGGATGCCGATGCTCGAGGACATGCGCACCATCATGGAGGCCGCGTACTACGGCACCTCCTTCAACGAGGTCCGCGCCGGTCGCGCGGCAATCGAAGCAGTGGCACCGGCCGAGGAGAAGAAGTCGGCCCGCAAGGCAGGCAAGTAGTCTTCACCGCCTGAATGAATGAGGAACGGCCCTGTACCACCAGGTGCGGGGCCGTTCTGCATGTTGCGGCCGTTCTGCATGTTGCGGCCGCACTGCGGCAACCGTTGCCGGATCAGAGCCAGCGCGGCGCCACGGGGGTCTCCCCCGTGCTGGACACCACTCCATTACTGCCCCGGCCCGCTGCCCAGGCGGCGAGTTCGGCGAGGGACCCGGTGACGTGCGCGACGGCTGTCGCACTGCCGTAGCTTTCATTCGCCGAATCGGTGGCGGTGAGCCGGTAGCCTGCGTCACCACGGGCCGTCCAGACTTCGACGATATCGCGGAGAAGCCTCGTGAGGACCTCCCCGGGAAGATCCTCAAAGTCGGCGCCGTGATTGAGGTCAACAGCGTGGATCCACACCTCGCGGGCGCGCATCCAGATGCTGTCCCGCAGCGGAATGGTGGCACCCTGTCCGTTTCGCACCGAGGCGGACCAGCGGTTGACCGGCAAACTCTGCCACCGGTGGTCGAGGTCGGCGGCCGAGCCGGCCCAGGATTCACGGAGCGCGTCAGGGCTGAGGATGCTGCCGGCCGCGATCTCGGCGTTCCGCGCCTCCAGTGAGGCGTACATCACAGTCTCGATGCCGGTGTCGGCCCACTGTGCCAGCCTTCCCAGCGCTCGGGCGTTGGAGGCGACGTGCGCGACCACCTGTCTGCGGGCCCAGCCCGGCAGCAGCGAGTCGCCGTCAAGTTCGTCGTCGGTGAGCGCGTGGAGTTCCCGGTCGAAGAATTCGGTGCCCCGCCGCGCAAGGGCCAGGGTCGATTGCCGGGTGGACACATCGAATGCCTCGCGGGGTGTGATCATGGGGCTCCTGTCCTCGGACAACCTGGGCCTCCACGGTACGCGACGACGGAGGACTACTCGTGGCTCCGGGCGATGTTTTTGCGTCCGATGGCGTCCGTCATTCGGGTGCGGGATTTCGTGATGCTCCGCCATGTGCGGGCCCCGGTCTCGAGCCAGGGTGGGGCCATGATCTGCACGGCACCGCG
>NZ_SOGJ01000009.1 GCF_004402375.1 Cryobacterium breve | reverse complement strand
CACCTCCACCGCCGCCGTCACCAGCAACAGCCCGTCATCGTCGAAACCACGCACCCCCGAACACCGCAGAGATTCCCCGAGCCCCGCCGCGAAGGCCCGCAACTCGGCAACCACCCCCGTCGCAGCACACGGACCGGGCGCGGCATCCGCATCAAGGCGTTCCAGGAGGTTCGTCACAACATGAGTCTATCTCAGATAGAACAAACTATCTAGGGTGAATACACAATCAGATACGTTATATCGAATATCGGTCAGACCTGGTTCGGCGAAAGCCCGCACGGGAAACTCAGGGTTCTGTCGACGGGGCCGCCTACGCTGGATGGGTGCGCCGCATCCTCTTCGACTCCCCCGTCAGCCGGGCCGGTTACTTCTACGCCACCACCGTCGGCGTGATCTGGGGGTCGATCTGGAGCACCGGCAAGGTCGAGCGCCGAAACGGCCTCATTATCTTCCGCGGGATGCCCGCCTGGTCATTCGGTCGCGGCGGATCCTGTGTCGGCGGCTGCTACCTGACCAACCAGAACGTGTCGACGGCTATCCTCGAACACGAGGCCGTGCACAAACGCCAGTGGCAGCGATTCGGCATGGTCTTCCCGCTGCTCTACCTGGTGGCCGGTCGCAATCCGCTGCGAAACCGTTTCGAAATCGAGGCCGGTCTCGCACAGGGCGGTTATGTCACGTAGCCCAGAAGTCGAAGAATAGCCATGTCAATATCCCAGGGGGACCAAGAATGACCGCACGCACCATCGTGATCACCGGCGCCAGCGACGGGATCGGCGCCGCCGCCGCCCGCGCCCTGAGCCAGTCCGGCGACCGCGTCGTGATCGTGGGCCGCTCGCCCGCCAAGACCGCGGCAGTCGCCGAGTCACTCGGCGCCGACTTCGTCGTGGCCGACTTCGCCTCCCTCGACGAGGTGCGCACCCTCGCCGCAGAACTGCAGGAGCGCTACCCGCGCATTGACGTCCTCGCCAACAACGCCGGCGGCATCATGGGCGAGCGTGAAATCACCGTCGACGGCCATGAGAAGACCCTCCAGGTCAACCACTTGGCGCCGTTCCTGCTCACCACCCTGCTGATGGACCGGCTCGTCGCCAGCCAGGCCCGGGTGATCAACACATCCAGCGCCGCCAACGTACTCTTCGGCAAGATCGATCTGGGTGATCTGCAGGCTGAGACGAAGTATTCCCCGAACAAGGCCTACGGCGACGCCAAGCTCGCGAACATCCTCTTCACCAGGGAACTCCAGCGCCGCTACAACGATCTCGGACTCACCACGGCGGCCTTCCACCCCGGCGTGGTGGCGACCAGCTTCTCCACCGGGTCGACAACCCTGATGCGGCTCATCTACCAGACGCCGCTGAAGCGACTGCTCCTCGGGGCGGAGCAGGGCGCCGACACCCTGGTATGGCTGGCCACCGCGAGACCGGGCACCGACTGGGCATCGGGCGAGTACTACGAAAAACGTCGCATCCAGAAGGCGAACAAGCAGGCCTACGACCAGCAGCTCGCGACCGACCTCTGGGAGCTGAGCTCCACGCTGGTCGCCGCACACTCGGCGCCGCTAGCCTCCTAGCCACCTAGCTACCTAGCCACCTAGCCACAGCCTCCGGCACTGGGCTTCCTGCGGGAGGCTCCCGGTGTCGAACGAATGTGACGGAGATTTTGCTGTGATAGCGCTCTCTCCAGGCTTCCAGGCCTGCGTGGCCTAAAATCTCCGTCGAATTCGTTCGGGGCAAGGTCTGCTAGCGGCGTGACGGCACGGCCACGACCGGCTGACGTCGGCGCGGCACGATGATCGGGGTTCCCGACTCCGGGTCAGGCAGGATGACACAGGGCAGCCCGAAGACATCCTCGACCAGCTCCGCGGTCAGGATCTCGGTGGGATCACCCTGCTTCACGATCTCACCCGCACGCATCACCACGAGGTGGGTGGCGTACCGCGCGGCCTGACCCAGGTCATGCAGCACCATCACCAGGGTGCGCCCCTGCTCGTGCAGCCGGGCGCAGAGCTCCAGTACCTCGTACTGGTGATTGATGTCGAGGAAGGTCGTGGGCTCGTCGAGCAGCACGAGCTCGGCCTCCTGCGCCAGCACCATCGCGATCCAGGCCCGCTGCCCCTGCCCGCCGGACAGCTCGGCCAGGTAGCGATCGCCTAGATCGGCGATGCCGGTGGCCGCCAGCGCGGCGTCGACGGCGCGGGCGTCATCGGCCGACCACTGCCGCAGCAGTCCCTGGTGCGGGTAGCGGCCACGGCCCACGAGGTCGCGCACGGTGATCGCCTCAGGCGCGAGCGGGCTCTGCGGCAGCAAGGCCAGTTGCCGCGCGACCGCCCGGCTCGGCAGTGAACGGATGGGCGCGCCGTCGAGCAATACCGTGCCGTTCGCCGGGGGCAGGGTGCGGGCCAGGGCCTTGAGCAGCGTCGACTTGCCGCAGGCGTTGGGTCCCACGATCACCGTGAAACCGCCGTCGGGCAGGTCGAGGGTCAGGTCGTGGACCACGACCTGCCGGCGGTAGGCCAGGTGCAGGTCGCGGGCAGCCAGCCGAGAGGTGGGCTGGGATCCGGGCATCAGGTGACCGTTCCTTTCTTCCAGTGGGAGAGCAGCAGGAAGCCCAGGTACACACCGCCGAGCACGGCCGTGAGCACCCCGACGGGCAGCTGAACGGGGAGCGGCGACTGCTGGGTGAGCAGGTCGGCGAGGGCCAGCAGCAGCGCTCCGGTGAGGGCCGACGCCACGATGCCAGGCCCTGGCGCGTGAGTGAGGCGCTTCGCGATCTGCGGGGCGGTCAGGGCGATAAACAACACCGGTCCGACCACGCTGACCGCGGCGGTGGCCAGCCCGATCGCCACCAGCACGGCCAGAACGCGCGTGAGCGCGCTGCGGGCGCCCAGGGCATCCGCTTGCAGATCCCCCATCTCGACCAGTTGCAGCCGACGAGTCAGGGCGAGCGCGCACGGCAAGAACACGGCCAGGCTCATCGCGATCACAGACACGTGGTCCCAGGAACGCGAGGCCAGGCTCCCGCTGAGATAGGCGGCGAGGGTCGTGGCCTGCTCACGGCCGGCCCGGGCGAGGGCGAACTGAACGAAGGCGAAGGCCATGGCCGACACGCCGATGCCGACCAGCAGCATCCGACCGGGTGAGGAGAACCCGCGCCCGGTGCCGACGAAGACCAGCCCCATGGCGGCGAGCGCGCCCAACAGTGCGCCGAGCGGCACCGGCAGGATACCTGTCCAGAGCAGTCCGAACGCCGCGGCCCCGGCGGATGCGCCGGCCGACAGCCCGATCACGTCCGGGCTGCCGAGAGGGTTGCGGGTGACCGTCTGGAACAGGGTGCCGGCCACGCCGAGCGCGGCTCCGGCACCGAGGGCCACGAGCAGTCGCGGGCCGCGGAGGGTGCCGAGAACGATTTCGTCGGTACCGGTTAGAGGACGACCCCGCAGCGCGGCGACCACGTCGGGCAGGGCCACGCCGAGTCGGCCGAGGGTGAGGGTGAGCCCGGCGACGACGAGCACGGCCAGCAGGGTGGCGGCCACCACGGCCACCGATCGGCGGCGAACCGGCAGGCTGAGCCAGTCCCCGGCGCGGAGCACCGTCGGACGCTGCCGGGTCGGGCGCGGCAGGGTCGGGCGCGGCAGGGTCGGGCGCAGCCCCGTGCGCCGCGGGGCGCTCACTCTCGCTCCGCCATTCGGCGCACGGCCAGCAGCAGGATCGGGGCGCCGACGAAGGCCGTGATGATGCCCACCATGAGCTCGGCCGGGCGGGCGACGATCCGCCCGAGGATGTCCGCGAGCAGCAGCAGCACCGGCCCGGCGACCAGGCAGTACGGCAGCAGCCAGCGGTGGTCGGCGCCCGTCACCGTGCGCACGATGTGCGGCACGGCGAGGCCGACGAACCCGATCGGGCCGACAGCGGCGGTCGCCGCCGCCGCCAGCAGGGTCGTCGCGACCGCGCCGAGCAGTCGGGTGCGTCCGACGTGCGCGCCGAGGGCCTGGGCGGTGTCGTCGCCGAGGGCGAGCGCGTTGAGCGGGCCGGCCAGCAGCAGGGCGAGCAGCAGGCCCGCGAGCACGAACGGCAGCACGTCGATGATGACCTGCGGGTCGCGGCCGGCCAGGGACCCGACCACCCAGAAACGGTAGGCATCGAAGACGGTCGGCAGGCTGAGCGTGATCGCCGAGATGACGGCCGAGAGGATGGCGGTCACGACCACGCCGGCGAGCACCAGCCGCACCGGCGTGCCAGGCCCCCGGCCGAATCCGATCAGGTAGACCGTGATCACGGCCAGGAAAGCGCCCGGCAGCGCCACCCAGACGCTGGTGGCCGCGGAGCCGAGCCCGAAGAAGGCAGTGCCGACCACGATCGCCGCGGCCGCGCCGGCGTTCACGCCGAAGAGGCCCGGGTCGCCGAGCGGGTTGCGGCTGACTCCCTGCATGACCGCTCCGGCCACGGCCAGGCTGGCGCCCGCGAGCAGTCCGAGCACCGTGCGCGGGATGCGGCTGGCCACCACGGTGTGCGCGTAACTGTCGCCGGGGGCGAAGAGAGCAACCCAGACATCCGTTACCGGGATCTGCTTGTTGCCGACCATCAGGCTGAGGAGCACCACGAGTCCCAGCACGAGCACAGCGCCCAGCAGTCCGAGGGCACGCCCCGAGGCGCGACGCCGCCGCGCACCTCCCGCCGGCAGGAAGGCGTGCACCGTGGAGGAGCGGGGCCGCGCGCTGACGAGGGTCATGTCGGGACTGCCCGGGGATCCGTGCCGGCGCGCGCTACTGCGCGGCGGCCGCGGCGGCGGCGATCATCGGCACGTAGGCGTCGAGGGCCCACGGCACGGAGAGCGGGGTGAGCATGCTGGACGCCATCGCGAGCTGGTTGTCGACGCTCGGCACGTAGGACCCGCGCTCGAACGCCGGGATCTGGGCGAACAGCGGCTGCGCCTCGATCGCGGCCTGGTTCGTCTCGTCGTTGAACCAGGTGAAGAGCACGTCCACGTCGTTCAGCAGGTCGGCGCGTTCCAGGCCGACGGTGGAGGAGAAGCTGCCCTCAGTGAGCGGCACGGCGGAGGTGGTGGAATCGAGGGTCAGGCCGAGGCCGGAAATCAGGTCGACCCGCGAGTCGCCCTCCTGGTAGATGGCCAGCTGCCCGGGTTCGGCGGTGTACACGTAGGCGAAGCTGAGATCGGCGAATTCGGGGTGTTCGGCGGCCGCGGCGTCGAGGGCGGCCGTGACACCGTCGATCAGCGCGGCGGCTTCGTCACTCTTGCCGAGGGCCGTGCCGATGATGGTGATCTGGTCGTCCCAGGCGGTGCGCCAGGCGGCCTCCGGAAAGGCCACGGTGGGGGCGATCGCGGACAGGGTTGCGAAGTCCTCCGCCGAGAGGCCCGACTGCGGCGCCAGGATCAGGTCGGGGGCCAGCTCGAGCACGGCCTCGACGTCGACCTCAGGGTAGACGTCGAAGGTCTCCGGCAGCTCGGCCCCGTCGTCCTCGATGGCCGCCCGCACCCAGGGGAAGTACTCGTCATCGTCGCCGCCCCAGGTGGCCGCTTCCACGCCCACCGGAATGGTACCGAGCGCGATGGCGGTGTCGGCCGAGCCCCAACCGATGGTGACGACCCGTTCGGGCGCGCTCTCGATGACCGCGTCGCCGAGGGCGCTCTCGATCGTCACCGGGAATGAACCGGACGTGTCGGCGCGGGCAGCAGGGTCGGCGTCGGCGCCAGGGGCGCAGCCGGCCAGCAGCAGCAGGGCCGCGGTGGCTCCGGCGAACGCGGCTGCGCGTCGGATGCCCCGTGCGTGAAAGGACGGGAAGAGGGAGGCAGACATGGGCGTTCCTTTCGACGGGCGCGAGGCGCCGGTGCGTGCGAGACGAGCGGGGAGAAATGCAGGTTCGGGCTGGCCGGACTAGTTCAGTTCGGACTTCCCGTCGCGCCAGTAACCCATGAAGGCGACCTGGCGGCGGTCGAGCCCCGACTCCGAAACCAGGAAACGGCGCAGGCGCTTGATCACGCCGGCCTCGCCGGCCAGCCAGGCGTAGAGACCGTCGGTGGGGCAGCCTTCCGGGACCTCCCAGAGCACGTCGCCTTCCGGATCGACGGCGGAAGCGTCCGCGGGTTGCCCCGCGGTCTGCCGCGCCGCCAGGCAGCCCTCCGCCCAGCCGCGCACGGCCGGCTCGAGGCGGGCACCGCGCACCCCGGAGCGGGCCAGCCAGGAGACGCGCACCCCGGCCGGGGCATCCGTCGTCAGGCTGTCGTCGGCGCAGGGCACCTCGATGAAGGCGGCGCCGCGGGCGTCCCGGGGAAGGGCCTTGAGGATGGCGCAGATCGCGGGGGCCGCCGTCTCGTCGCCGGCGAGCAGCAGAGTGTGGGCCGTGCCGGGCTGCCACTCGATGCCGACGCGCGGGTTCTCGCCCTCTGCATCCGGGCCGACGATCGCGACCCGGTCGCCAACGGCGGCCTCGGCCAGCCAGCGTGCCGCCGGGCCACGGGTGTGGCGGGCGTCGACGGCGTCTTCCCCGGGCCCGTCGCCGTGGTTCACGAAGTCCACGTCGACCTCGCGCAGGTGCGGTCGCGCCCGGCTCACCGTGTAGGTGCGCAGCGGGTTGCGGTGTTCGTCGGGCAGCAGGCGCCAGCGGTCGTACCAGGAGTGATCGGCCGGGAAGTGCGCAAGCCCGGACTCTGGAAGCGGCAGTACGAGCTTGATCCGCTGGTCCAGTCCGGCCGTGCCGAACCGGTGCAGTTCGGGGCCGGTGAAGGTGACCCGGGTGAACGAGGGCGACAGCCGGAGCACCTGCGCGACCGCGACGGCATACGGCCGGTAGCTCGCGCGAGGGCGGGTGGCGGCGGGTGCATCCGACGAGGTAAGCATGCCCTAAGTATGGCATGCCTAACCTAACCTAGACTACCCCGTTCGCAGTGGCAGTCCGGGGCGGGGGCGCGCATGATGGTCTCGGGGGCATCGCGCCGTCCCGAGTGGAAATCGGAGTGAAAGTCACAGAGTGGCTGTCAGCCAAGTGGAGGAACAGCATGAGCTACGCACACACCGTCACGATCAATGTCTCATTCGACGAAGCGGTCCGGATGACCCGCGAAGCGCTGGCCGACCAGGGCTTCGGCGTGCTGACCGAGATCAATATGCAAGCCACCTTCGCCGCCAAACTCGGCCAGGAGGCCGCCGACGCCGTCGGCGAGTACCTGATTCTCGGCGCCTGCAACCCCGCCCTGGCCCAGCGGGCCGTGACCGCCGACCCCGGAATCGGCGCCCTGCTCCCCTGCAACGTCGTCGTGCGCCGTCACACCGGTGACGCGGAGACCACCGTGGAGGCCCTCGACCCGGCCATCATGGCGCAGCTCAGCACCACGCCGGAGATCAAGCAGGTCTCCATCGAAGCAGATGCCCGGCTGCGCGCAGTGCTCGCCGCCGTGCTGGCCGGCGCCGCGCAATAACCCACGCAGCAACGCCCCCAAACTGTCTGGAACGAATTCGACGGAGTTTGTGCCAAAAATGATCCCGAACCTGCCGAAACCCTCTGCGTCAAGCTGCTTGTGAGTCACTTCACAAGCAGTAGGAGGCAAGGGAATGTCGATCAGCCCGGGGTTCAACGCGGCGGAGATCCGCGAGTTCGTCCATGAGTACCAAGGGGT
>NZ_SOGJ01000002.1 GCF_004402375.1 Cryobacterium breve | reverse complement strand
GGAGCTCAACCGTCGGCCCCGCAAACGCCATGGCTACCGAACGCCCGCAGAAGTCCTCGCCACGCTAATCTCGAACCCAACAAATCAAACCGGTGTTGCAGACACCACTTGAATCCGCCCTCAATTCAAGCAGAAGGTTATGCGACGTTGTTATGAGACTCGCCGGGCCGCGAGATTCCGCCGAATTTGACGTGTGAACTGCAACGCTAAGTGGCCGCGTTTCAACATCGTTTTCTGGCACGATCCTTCCGGTACAGGCGGCGTGATCCGCTCAACCGAGTCCGTCGGTCGGCAACACGTGGCCGGTCGGCGTGGTTGAGAACCTGGCGATGATTGATGAACTAGAAAGACCTCTCTGTGGCGGTGAACGCGGTTGAAGTTCGATGAACGCGCGATCGGATGAGGATCGCGATCGCGGTCATTGCGAGCAGGATAAGGATTGCCCATCCGACGATGAGGAAGACTCCGGATGGGTGCGTAGCTGGTTCTCCGGCAGCGGCTTGGAGGGTGAGGAGGACGAGCGCTGCAAGGTAGGCGATGCTTGCAGCGATGGTCAGACGAAGTTGCACCGTATCTGGCCGAAGGAGCGGAATCCGCCGCCCGGCTGTGCGCAATGCGATGGCGAGTAAGGGTAGAAGTTGCAGTGCGTGCATGCCGATAAAGTGCGCAACGCGGTAATCGCCAGCTGTGGTGCTCCAGCCCAGGAGAGGAAGACCGGGGCCGCCATCTGCGATTCCCACTGTGTGCGCCCCGATGATGCCTGTCGGGGTAGTGAGCTGGGTTGAGGTCGGCGCGGTCATCAGAAACGCAACACCGATGCCGACGAGGGCGAGAGTGACCCCGGCCCGAACAGCGAAGGTCAGCGATGGGGTCGGGAGCCGGATGAAAAACACGGCAATGGAAGTGATCAACGTGCTGAGGTACATGATCGTGATCGCGACTGCCATCGTCGCCCAGACAGCGGCGTGAAGGGGGCTGGAGACGTTGAAGTGGCTTGTGGTGCCAGAGGCAGCGGCCCAGATGATCGCAATTTGTTCGATGGTCAGCGTGATGGCGATGACTGTTCCTAGGGGATGTGTGATTCGTCTCCATTTTGGGAGGTGTGCGATGAGCCATGCCCAGGTTGTGACGTAAAGCAGGATCGACAGGGAAAACTTCAACGGTTTCAGCCAGGCGGGGGCGCCGAGGATTTGCTGTGGGTCGAGGAGAACCCCTCCGATGCTGATCATCGCGCAGACAAGCATCAGGGCCGCGACGGCCATGAGGGGACGGTGCCAGTTGAAGCTGCGCCGGACGATATCCAACACTGTGCTGCGATCCGCAAGCGTCGTTGCGTGCTGGGTGCTCACGAGGAGACCCTCTCGGCTGCCAGCGTCGTGGTGATGCCGTCGGCGATGGGAGTTGGTGAGATGCCGAAAGCGGTTTCGAAGGCGCGGGAGTCAAAAATGTAGGGTGCGGCGTATTGGTAACTCATCTCTAGGGTTTCGCGTGCTGCAGTGTTGAAGAGAGCACCGATTCGCATGGTTGTTCGAGACATCACGTTGATTCGTGAGTCGGGTGCCCCGGCGAGTTGGAGGTATTCGCGTCCGGTGAGCGCCGGAGCCGTCGGGAGGTGCCAGATGTTTCCGCTGCCGGCCGGGTGGGTGCCGAGGATCGCGAGGGACTCGCCGATATCGGGTGTGTAGGTGACCGAGTGCGGCTGGTCCGCGTTGAAAAGCCAGGTGCCGGTTTTCCCGGCCGCGATCCTGACGAGGGCGAAGGTGTTGAACACGCTGGTTGCAGCCCCGGGCCCGTAAAAATCAGCGCTGCGCGCGACGGTGAAGGAAAGTCCGCGCTCCGCTTCGGCCGCGTCAAGGGCTGTGAGTGCGGCCGCTCGGATGCGGCCTTTCTTGCTGATAGCGCTGATGGGGCTCTGTTCCGTCATTGGACCGTCGACGAGGCCATACGCGTAGACGTTGTCGAAGTAGATGAGGTGCGTATTGTGGGCGATCGCGGCGTCGATGGTGTTGCGAAGAATAATCGGCCACTGCTGCGCCCAAATGCTGGCGGAGTAGGGAAGGCCGACGGTGAAGTAGGCGACGTCTGCGCCCGTGAGCGCGCGTGAGGCGTCAGCCGCCGTCAGAAGGTTCGCGGCAAGGGACGAGACGCCATCGATGGTGGAGGGTCGGCGGCCGACTGAGGTGGTGTTCTCGGCGCGGCGGAGAAGGGCTCGAACGGTTTCTCGCCCGATAATCCCGTTGCCGCCGAGGACGACGTGGTGGCTGTTGGTGGTCATGACTGGTCTCGATTCGGGTTGGTTGGAAAGAGGTAGTGGGTACCGTCTTCATGGGCGAGGCGACGTAGTCCGGCAAACAGCGGATCGCCGAGGACGGTTCCGACGACCATGAGCTCGGCTATCTGATCCGGGTCCGACAGGGCGGTCAGGGCGTGGAGGTCAGCGGCCGCCGCGGCCGCCGCGGCCGCCGCATACGCGACCAAATACTCATCGGGCGCGTTGAAGTCGATCGCACTCAACCCGTCCAGGGCTCGCGCAGCACTATCGATTCCGGGATTGTCGTCGGTGAACTTCCAATCCTGTGAGTGCGCAAGGCGCATCACCCGCTCCCGCGACTCGGCGCTGGGAACAGACTCGGTGATCCGCGGCGTGCTCATCGCATGCGCCGCGACGCTGAACGTTTCAGCAAGCGGTGCCCCCTCCACATCAAGAGCTCGG
This sequence comes from Cryobacterium breve, assembly GCF_004402375.1. Lineage (GTDB taxonomy): Bacteria > Actinomycetota > Actinomycetes > Actinomycetales > Microbacteriaceae > Cryobacterium > Cryobacterium breve. The sequence goes on along the minus strand of NZ_SOGJ01000002.1, from coordinate 3,494 downwards.
ATGACGTCCTTCGTCGCGGCGATCGACAATCCACCCGTTTCCAGCAACGCACGAATAAGTCGGACACGCTTGACATGCAGTCCCTCATACTCGACCTGATTCGGGGCAGACCGTACCCCCTCAGGCAGGAGACCCTCACGTTGGTAATACTTCACCGCAGATAGAGGAACCATGGCTCGCTGGGACAATTCAGATATTCGCACTATCGGAGTGTATCACTATCTGTAAATACTTTACAATTCTGTCCGTGAACGACCGTCCACGAGACAGATGCGGCAGTCAATTCAAGAATCCGCGTGTCGTGTTCCACGGCCCGTGTCCGAGACCTATGTACTGTCAGGCACGTCAGAGGTACAGTTCTGTTATGGCATCTGTCGGCTACGCCCGAGTCTCCACCCGAGAGCAGAATCTCGACGCGCAAACCGACGCTCTCGAGGCGGCTGCCTGCGAGAAGGTGTTCGTCGAGCATGCCTCCGGAGTCCTCGCGAAACGGCCGGCCCTAGATGATGCCCTCGACTATCTCCGCGACGGCGACACCCTTGTCGTGACGAAACTTGACCGACTTGGCCGATCCGTCCGAAACCTGAAAGAGGTGGCCGACGGACTCGAGCGACGCGGCGTTGGCCTGAAAGCACTCTCTCAAGGGATCGATACGACCACCCCGGGTGGGCGGCTGTTCTTCCACATGCTCGCCGCGATCGCGGAGTTCGAGCACGACCTCATCGTCGAACGGACTAAAGATGGCCTGGCCGCCGCGCGCGCACGTGGCCGAAAGGGAGGGGGTCGTTCGAAGATGACGGCGACGAAGGCGCGGCAGGCACGGACGATGTACGACGAGAAGACGTATACGGTGCAGCAGATTGCCGAGACCTTCGGGGTCTCCCGCGGGACCATTTATCGTCACCTTGGCGAAGACATCAGCCCTGCATAGGTCGTGACCCTCGATGGCGCAGAGAACAGCCGAGATGAAACTCGCACTTCTGCGTCAACACGACGGCGGCGTTCCCTGGGCCCGGATCGCTGCCGAGTCCGGAGTGCCGGTCCGCACTCTCACCCGTTGGTCGACCAGGTATCGGGCTGATCCGAGCTCGCGCGCTCTGGAACGTCCCCGCCGAGGCGACCGAGGTACACGGAGGATTGCCCCCGAGCTGGTGGAGGTCGTGGAAGCTCTCGCCTTGCGTCGGCCGGAGCCGACGGCGGCGTTCATCCATCGCCGTGTCGGTGACATCGCCCACGACCGGGGACTTGCGGCGCCGAGCTACACCACCGTCCGAACGATCATGGCCGGACTTGACCCGGGCCTTCGCACCCTCGCCCAGCACGGGGATGCCGCCTACAGGGACCGGTTCGAGTTGGTGTTCCGCCGAAACGCGAGCCGCCCGAATGAGCAGTGGCAGGTCGACCACACTCTCCTCGATGTCGCCGTGCTCGACACGAGCGGAGTGCCTGTCCGGCCCTGGCTGACGATCGTCCTCGACGACTACTCGCGAGCCATCGCGGGCTACATGGTTTTCACCGGCGCCCCAACCGCCGAGCAAACGGCGCTGGCGTTGCATCAAGCCGTCAATCGGAAACTCAACCCTGCCTGGCCGATCTCGGGATTGCCCGACATTCTCTACAGCGATCACGGCTCCGACTTCACCTCCGCACGCCTGGAACGCGTCTGCCTGGACACCCACATCCAGCTCATCCACTCCCGAGTCGGCATTCCCCAGGGCCGCGGGAAGATCGAACGGTTCTACGGCACCGTCACCACCGAGCTCCTTCCGCACCTGCCCGGGCATATCCCGCACGGAACCAACGGCACCTCTATTACCCCTGCCACCCTGACCCTCCGGCAGTTCGACGAGATCCTCGAACGATTCATCGTCGACGACTACAACCATCGTCCGCACTCTGAAACCCGCGAAGCGCCCGCGAGGCGATGGGGGGCGACAAGGTTCATCCCGCGGAGCCCCGCACACCCCGAGGACCTTGATCTGCTCCTCCTTACTGCGGCGGCAACAAGGAAAGTCCAACGCGATGGCATCCAGTTCGCCTCCACCCGTTACGTCTCACCTGTCCTCGCTGCGTACGTTGGGGAACAGGTCACCGTCCGCTTCAACCCACGCGAGGTCGGTGAGATACGCGTCTACTTCGACGACACTTTCCTCTGTCGAGCCATCGCCCCCGAGCTGGCCTCAGAGTCCGTCTCACTCCAGGAGCTGCAAGCCGTTCGCGCCACGCGGCGGCGCGAGCTGAAACAGCAGCTCCGGCAACGCCAGAGCCTTGCCGACGCTCTCCCCGGCGACACCCGATACGCGCCCGCCGACACCGACGCCGACACAGCCGCCGAACCCGACCCGGTCCTGCCACCACCACCCGCCCCCCAGAAAGGATTGCGTCTGTATGCCACCGACTGACCCCGGCCGCAGCCTCCTCGGCAAGAACGACGACGGCCGAAGATTCCTCCTCGAACGATCCGGCGAGGTCAACACCACCCCCGTCCCCAAGACTGGAATGGCAGCGTTCCAAACAACACGTGAACACCGCAGGTTCACCGAGTTCGCGGACACCGTTCGCGCCCACCGCTACATCGGCCTCTGCTGGGGGCCACCCGGCGTGGGAAAAACCTTGTCGGCCCGGCACTCCGCCGGCACCGACGACTAAGAGCAATGGCAAACCATCTTTGAAGACGACTTCGGCCCAGTACCTCCGCGGGTTCTCGAAGCACACACTGCCTTCTTCACCCCCAGCGTCGCCGCGACGATCCGAGAAATCGACCGCGGCCTGCCCACCGCCTGCCAACGAGTCTCGTTCGCCATCGATTACCACGAGCACGGCCTCGTCGACCCTTACGTCTATACCCAGTCCCGCTCCAGTGGGCGCACCGAACTGCTCATAATCGACGAAGCCGACCGCCTGAAAACAACAGGCCTCGAGCAAGTTCGCGACTACTTCGACCGACACAACATGGGCGTCATCCTGATCGGCATGCCCGGCATCGAGAAACGCTTCGCCCGCTACCCGCAGCTCTACAGCCGCATCGGATTCGCACACGAATACAAACCACTCACCCCCGACGAACTCACCGCCGTGCTCAGCAATCGCCTCCCGGCAGGAAATGTGGCAGATGATGGCGGCATCGGCCACACCACCGCCATCGCCACAATTGTCCGTATGACCGGTGGGAACTTCCGCCTCGTCGACCGCCTCGTCACGCAGATCGAACGAATCCAGAAGCTCAACAAGCTCGACGGGCTCACCCCGGAAGTTGTCGACGCCGCCCGCCAAGCTCTACTCATCGGCCACTAAGCGGCGCCGGAATCGGGCCACTTATCTCTGCGGCTCACAAATTTGACGAGGTGCAGGTCACAGCCGTGACACGTCTTATTTCCCTAGGGCGAATTCAAACGGTGGAAGCAACAGGGACTATTTCCTTCCTCGAGACTAGCTCGCTGAGCAGGTCGGCTGGGGTGCTTCGTTTGAGGGTTTTGCGTGGCCGCTCGTTGAGT
>NZ_SOGJ01000038.1 GCF_004402375.1 Cryobacterium breve | reverse complement strand
ATACCCTCGCGAACCCGAACCCAGAACAAGTTCTCGCGATCCTTCAACACCACTCTCGACGCCATCAACAACACCTCACTCATACGGTGTTGCTACGACCCCTTGAAACCGCCCATGGGTTTTGAGACATCTCTGTGGCGCAAGGAGAAGCATCCAAGGCTCGAACTACCTGCCTTGCTTCGCCAGCCACCGCTCTCGGATTTTCGGGCCTCCTGATACACGCATCCGCCAAATTGCCATCTCTAAACTCACATCGAACCTTGCCGCGAGGGTTTCCGGCTGCCATCCGTACACGGCATGTGTTTTGGCTGCCGCGGCTGGCACGAGAAGGGCTCCTCCCAGCTCAGCCGCCTCTTTCTCGTGAGCGGGCGAAGCTCCACACTTCTTGCCTCCGGGCTCCATCCATGCCACGTCCAAGCGGTGCTCCGCGATCAGATGCGCAACTTCGTGCGCTAGGTCAGATCGGATCCTAGCTGCGGAATGAGCGTGATTGTAGATAACGCAATGCCCGAGGTGGTCCTTTACGACCGCAGCAGACCACAGTTCAGGAGCGTCCACAGTCAACCGCTGCAGAGTCGCTGGGTCGCTAGTCGCTTGGTCCAAAGACAGCATCGGGACACCCCACTCGCGGGCCCAGTGCAGAGGGTCAAAACGCTGGTCTGGCGTCAAACCCAAGTCTCGTCGTACTTCATTCGCCAACCGTCCAAGCTCTGCCTTATTCATCAGTTAGGTTTCCGGTCGAGTACTCCGGACCACCTGCAAGCCCGACTTGAAGACGTTCTCAAGCAGCATCTTGTCCCCGTCGCTTAGATCACGTCTCGCACGCAGCAGCGCGGAGACCTCACTCGTAAGTTCTGGCTGTTCCTCGCGACGACCTTCTCCCTCAAGAAAATCTTCAGTTGACATGTTGAGCCATCGCACGATCAGTACATAGGCGTCCAGATCGGGCCGCTGTCTGTTTCGTAGCCGAGAGAGCAGTGACGGGCTGACGCCGATCTGTCCGGCTGCTTGTCGCCACGACAATTTCTCCGCCTCGATCCTTGCATGAAGGACCGCTACGAGTCTTGTGACATCGATATTGGTTTGCGCCATTAGGTTCTCCCTCTATATAGGTCAATGGTACGCAACCGAGAGGGTGTTGCGCTACCGATACACTTAAGATATCTTGAGTGTGTCGGTAGCACAACAGTATGCCGCACCCGACATTTCCGACGCTTACCCTGATTGGACCAAAACATGCCCCGAATAACTACCGACTTCCGCATCAGCGGGCCTGTCGATTTTCTCGACGTGAACGTTGAGCGCGACAATTTGCTGTTTATCGATCCCAGTGCCATCCGAGTTGCGGCCAAAACCGGTGATCGGTATGGATTGGTCGCCGACGCTGCCCTTACCAAGTTCTTTGACGAGATCCTTGTGAAACTTCGTTCTGCAGCCCCTGCAGATCACATCTCCGGAGAACGTAGCCTGCAGCACTTCAGGGAGCTCGGAGCCACCCGATTGGGTATGTCTAGTGAGGGCACCCAGGGGCATGGCGCCGCCGAAAAACTTGGCACACAGATCTGGAACGAACTTCTCGGTAATCCCCTGTGTCAGCTCGCCGTCGCAACGCTCAAATATGTCGAAGATATCCCGTTGTTCGTTGCCAGGATCGATAAAGACGTCACATCTGATGTCACGGCGAGGATCGTGCTTGAAACCCTCGAACAGTTCACCAGCGACATGATGGCGAAGCATCCCGAGTTCCATACTCGGCGGCCGACAACCACTATGAAAACCACCTATTGGAACAATGCCCGCGCCACCTGGGAATCGAAGACTCTCACTCTTCCGGTTGCGGACGGTAAACCCCTCCTCCTCGTCCCGAAGTGGTTCGCCAACTACAAGATCCAAATGACCTATGGCCAGTATTACGGGGTCGCTGTCCTCGATTACGTGAAGTGGGAAAACCTAGTGAAAGTCGTCCGGCGCAAGGAAACCGTGTCTCGTCCGCGGTTCACGAAAAAGGAACTCAAGACCATGTCGGCCTTTGCGCCGAACCGATCGACAAGCGCAAATCAGACAGCCCGCATCCTTGAGAAGGATGGCATCGACGTGTTGGGAAGCTACCGAGCCGAACGGCAGAGCTCTTTTCTCGCCCTGACAGACGACCAGCTCGAGTTCCACCTGAGCCGCAGGCCTGGGCCACGTTCTAAACACACCGGTGGACGGTCGGCTAGGGAAGAGGCAGAACAGTGAAAACGGCAAACTTTCAAGCGCTACGCCGCGCTGTTGCTGACGCGTCGACGGCGAGCAAATGGAAGACCGGCATTCTTGAGTGGGAGGTTACGTCCGTAGAAGAGCACCCCACGAGCGAAGGAGAATGCGTCTGCGGTCAAACGAACCTGCTGTGGATGTACACCATCACGAACACTGACAATGGTGCAGAGCTATTTCCTATCGGGAGCACCTGCGTCAACCACTTCGAGCGGACCGACCTCAACCGGCAAATTGCGGTCTTCCGGAAGTTGGTAGATATCCGCAGCGCCGCTCGCGAAGGAAGGCAGATTGCCCTAACAGCGGAATACTTCTCACGCGCTGTACTCGATTATCTCTATGACGTCGGCGTATTCACCCCCGACCAGTACAACGAAAATGACGGTTGGAATGACTGGGAGTTTCTACGGAAGATGTTTGGCGTCCGAGATAAGACCGACATCAGTCCGAAACGACAGCGGAAAATACGAAAAATACTAGATCAAAAGATCGTCCCGTTCGTCCTGAGTATTTGAGGCTTTGAGCACCACCCAATCGTGCGGTTCAGCACCACCGTTCGTGCGGAAGGGCATCGCGCTCTGCTTCTAGTCCGTTCCTTACACTGCAAATGAATATCTTCACAGTTTCTTTGTGGTGTCATCGTTCGACACTGACGCGGGTCGTCGGCTGAAATGTCGTAGGTAGATGCCACTATGGCGACATGCCCGAATCCATCAGCATTGTCGGAATCGACACCGAAAACGTCGGCCATCCTCGAAATGACGGGACCCCAGGTTCGGGTCTATACGCCGTCCCAGTGAAGCTCTCCCGTGCTCCTTCAGTCCGAGAAGCACGACTGCTCGTTCACTTCTGGGACAATCCGAGCTCCTGGTCAACGATGCATCGGCGGGGTATCGCGAGGATCTCGGGGTCCTCTCTCATCCTTGATGGCACCACCATCGAAGAGGTGCGCGACATCCACGTCGCAACGGTCAGGCAAGCGGTCGCCGCCACAAACGCTGAGTACGCGTCCGAGCTCGCAAAGGAAGAGCGAGAACGCGAGTCAGACGAAGCGCGCAGAGTCGCGCACGAAGCGGAAGTTCGCCGGGTCGCAAGCGAGATTCAATTCGAATAGCTTTTTGAAGCACTAAGAGTTCCCTAGAAGGGGGCCTTGGCGGTACCATGAGAGTTACAACGGACCGGTTACCGGGACGTTGCCAGCCGAAGACCTCGCAATGCGGGGTCTTCGTTTTTTAAGGAACCCACGTCCACTCATGAACGGTCGAGGGGTCGATCTCCTTAAGCAGGCGCCGCATTGAGGCTTGAGCCGCTGGATGCTTTTCGACCACTGTGTTGCGACGGTGGTGCAGGTACGCCGCCAGGTCCGCCGACTGCAGGCCGACGCTGTTGCGCGACGAAGCAAAGTTGATCGGGGTCGAAATTCGGGCAAGCCTGTTGGACCGGTATCCGGGCGTTCCGGTTAGCTGGTAGGCCTCGAATTGTTTCTTGTGAACCTCCTGGGTCGCAATTTCATCCGCGACCACGATTACTTGTTCGAGTTCTCTGCTCTTACGGGCATGATCATCGATTCGTTCCAGCAAATGTCCAAGGACAATGCTGTGTGGTTGCTCCGGATACCTGTAGCGGGCATTGAGTCGGTTGATATCCACACCCCTGAAAAGATAGGTGATGCCAGCCGCACGAGCCTGGCGCAGGGCGGCCAGGTAGACACCCGCGGCTTCACGGTGTTTGCCGCGCAGGGGAGCCCATTCGCCCTCGCCACCCATGATTTCGTGTCCGTGGAGCTCGGCGTCGAGCGGGGTACCGTGAGCGTTCGCAGTCTTCTGTTTGATTTCAGCGAAGGACGCCTCAAGCCGTTCCCAAGCCTCAGTGGAACCAACCGCAGCAGCGATGTAATAGAAGTCCTTGTTATAGGACTCGTCGAGATAGGCAATCAGCACATTCCATGATCGCAGGGTGCGGAAGTGCGCGAGGTACACCGACGTCGAGCCTGGCGCTCGTTTCCTTGTAACTCGGAGGTGATGCGCACCGCCTTCAGTACCTAAGGCGTGGCCACAAAGGATCTCTCGGATCTTCATTACACTGGCCGGTTACTAGCCTTTGCGACACGGAGAATAGGTGACTGGATATGTGACTTTTGGCGCTTTGTGGCGTCGTTCTGTGATCGCTATTTGTCGCACCCACCTGGTTGCCGGCGCTGGCTCAGAGCGGCTTGTCAGCGTCTCGTATCCCATGGGCGGTTTCAAGGGGTCGTAGCAACACCGTATGAGTGAGGTGTTGTTGATGGCGTCGAGAGTGGTGTTGAAGGATCGCGAGAACTTGTTCTGGGTTCGGGTTCGCGAGGGTAT
>NZ_SOGJ01000001.1 GCF_004402375.1 Cryobacterium breve | reverse complement strand
TTCCCGAGCTCACTTCTGCATAATCAAACCACTGACCTGCACGGTGTCGAGAAACTCCACCATTCAGCGGGACAGGATTTCCTTCAGGTCAGGATTGGCTCCTGCCAGCGGGCCAAGCGTGCTACTGATCGGTGATACTCCCGAAATGCTATTCTTCCCCCATGAGGGGGAAACGCGGGCGCGGATGGCTTATCGTTGCCATCATTCTGGCTGGTACCGCCGTTCTTTCGATCGCAGCCTGGCCCCTCACGACGTATTTCCAAATCGTGCTGTTCGCAGACTCGAGTGGCGACTTCAAGACTCTCCACTCGTTAGCAAGCGACTTGCAGCTGGAAAAAGCGGCCGAGCGAGTCGTGCTCAATAAGCAGTATGGTTCATCCCTACGCGCTAGTGGTCCGCCGCCCACACTTAAATACGAACTGATTCGTCCTACGGACGGTTGGGAGGCGGAGCTGGACAAACGCGCACAGTCGATCGGTCTTTCTATGATCGGCGATCGTACTTGGCAGGGCAGTTACCGAGGCTTGTTCGTTACAGTCCTCGCTGCGGAATCAATAGACGCCAATGAAGTGCTCAAGTTGAGAATCTACTCGGGGTGACACCCAAAGGCGGGCCAGCGAATCTGAAGTTTTTATGCTGATCTGCTGCATATCACTATGCTGAAAATATGCGAACGTGGATCGCTTGGGTTAGTGTCGCAACCTTAATTGCTTGCTCATTCACGGCCCCCTCTGCCGCTCATGCGGCGGACTGTCTGGACTACATGTTCATCGGCGCCCGAGGCTCCGGAGAGCCGGCCGAAACTGGCGTCGGTGACACGCTCGAGCCTACTTACCGGGCTCTGAAGACTCAGTTGCAGGCCCATGACAAGAGCATCGGCATTAAGGCAGTCGACTATGACGCGATCGCGTTGGGCGCCAACGAAATCGTTGAAAGCGCTGAGCTGGTGCCTGGAAACTACACGGAGTCCGTCAGAGGCGGGACAACACAGCTCATCGCAGACATTCAAGACCTCGTCAACGAGTGCCCAGGAACGGGAATAGTCCTCGGTGGGTATTCCCAAGGAGCGCAGGTCGTCGACATGGCTTTAGACATGTTGACCGTGAACAACGGCAAGAGTCAGATCGATGCGCCATGGTTCCATGAATCCGACTACTACTCACACCTAACACGTACACTGTTACCTGCTATTGCCGGTGTAGCACTTTTTGGTGACCCGAAATTTAACGCCGGCGATCCAGCCGACAACAGCAGCTTCGATGAGAATCATCACGGCGTCTGGCTACCGCACGGCGTTTGGTCGGACAATATTCCAAGCTTGAACGACCGCGTCGTTTCCGTCTGTCACATCGCAGACCCCGTGTGCAACATCACAGCACACACAGACCTATGGGGCGGCTACTACTACCGCGACACTGCATGGCTTGCGGCCGCCGCTAGCGGACTCGGATACGCCACCCCCTGGACCGCTCACGAGAACTATGCTCAAGACGCTGCCCGGGTCGCAGTGATGCTGACCCGAAGCCTGGGTCTGGTGGCCCACCCGTCGGTGGAACTTGACATCCCGGCCAATGCCACGGACGTGGCCTACGTGGTGGACTGGAGGACGGATATGTGGTCAACCAGCATAAACTCCGTAGGGATTCCTGTTGACAACAGCCGCCGCCAGGCTCTTCGCCAGAAACTTCTCGATCAGATTGCTCGCATGGGGAACCGCGGCCTTCTGGAGCGCTGGGGCGTCTATGAATACAACGCCCATTCCGGCGACGACAACTTTAAATGGGGAGCTCAGGCGGGCGAGACGACCAAAATGACCAGCAACTTTGCGTCGGTCTGGACTGATAACTACTTGCGCATCGGAGGTCCGCCGCCAAGCTACGACTCTGGATGGCTCGACTACTGGCACGAACCCAGCAACGCTAGGTATTGGACCCCGCAATACGACGACCATACGTCGATGTTGCAAGCGATCGGATATGCAATCACGGCGCTGAACGACCATCAAGACGGCTCCTCACCCACCCACAAGAAGCAGATCGTCGTCATCTCTGATCGCCCCAACGACACCGCTGCGCCATACACCCCACTTCTTGGAGAGCACGTCGACGAACACTTCTCCTACACGGGGGTTGTGGACATGCTCAAGGCGTCCGGCGTCGCCGTATCGTTCTGGAACCCTTTTGCAGAGCCCCTCTCAAAGACCATGCGATCGGCAACACCGAATGCATCAACGCAAGCCGAGGCCCCGCTTGCAGAGGGCGTCATCCCCGCTGAACAGATCGCAGCTGAGACTGGAGGCAGCAGCGAGTCGGGAGATGAAGGACTTGCATCCATCGCTACTCAAGCCGACTCGGCACCCACAGCGTTTATTCGCATTCCGACGCAGACCACACCCGGTTCGACCATTAGGGCTACTGTAATCAACACCTCCGGAGATGGCACCGACCCGATACAGTCCTCTGATTGGACCGTCACAGATCAAGAGGGAACCGCTCTGCCTGTATCGGTCGATTCGAACGACACCATATCTTTCGCACCACAAAACGGTGGCACCTACTCTGTGGCTGTAGCCATCACACTGGCGTCGGGCCAATCAGCAAGCACATCATCGAAATTGGTAGTGCAGGCGGCCCCCACCGTGGCTCCCTCGACACCTGCGATTTCCGGCAGCGCGATCGACGACTCTTCGGTTGAGTTCCAGTGGACGGTAGTGCCTGACACGCAGTTCTATGCCATCTACGACGACACTCACTACATGATTTCGGCTGTGAACCCGGTGGTTGGTGATCAAGGAGCTGTCTCGTGGACCGTCAATGTCGGAGCCCAGACGGGGACGCGACACTACTCCATAGAGGCGATCAACGCTGCTGGCAAGAGCCTTGAGTCAAATACGGTGGACGTGACATTCCCTGAAACGAATCCGTCCGGCGTCAAGGTGGATGGGTCCGGCGTGAGTTTAGGCGGCTAGTTACGACTCGTCCTCTTGTGCTTCCGTGTGGAAACTTGGGGTTGAGGTCCATACCGCGTGTGCATCTGGGATCTCGATAGCCAAGTAGCCAACGCACATTGGCAAGATGGACAGCGGGAAGATTTCCCAATCGTCGATAACCCCAGCCAACGGTGTCGCAGAGTTGGGCGGTCACGTCAAAAATGTCTTAATCTGATTGGTCTATCCGATCATCTGGACGAACATCCACCACAACAGCTGTTCCATCAGAACGCCTGACAAAATAGTCAGGGATTCCATGTGCGTATCGAATTTACTAATGACTGTTCGACGTCCAGACCTATCGAGTTCGATCCCCTGCACTTTCACAACGTCGACCGGAACGAAAGCAAGGGCGTGAGTTGTCGTCACGACGAGAGATTCCTTCGCGAGATTACTCAGCTTGAACGCGTCCAACGTAGGCCACTACGCTGCCGCGGGAACGGTGATGAGGGTGGCGCTCCACCTGGCTAAGCTCGGCCTATGCCCTCGCACCCGCGTAATGCTGCCGTCTCGATGGCAGTTCTAGCTCTCTTCGTCTCGCTGACCGGGTGCGCTTCCGGTGGCCCTACTGCAGGTTGCGAGGCAGCCGTCGTAACCGCCCTGGCTGGGGAGCAGGTCCTCTATGACACTCACGCAGTTTGGGATTTTCACACAACCCCCGACAGCACCCCGGAGGAGTTTGCCGAGTATGACCGCCTGCACGCTGACGAGGAAGCTCAGTGGACAGCTATCTATTCGACTATTTATGCGTCTTGCGAGAGTCCCGCAGATTGGTGGGCAGCGGCGCAGAAATACCCGTTGATCGCTGGTGCCACCAGTAGTGACGTGTTGCGACCAGAGGACATCAAAGTGTGGTGCACAGATGTCGATGACCAACCTGCATGCACGGGCATTACCGAGTGGCTAGCATCGAATTAAGCCCCCATTGAACAGCTGGGGTTCGTCCGCGGAAGACTCCACGCTTCTCGGCCAGGGCGATGCGGAATTTGTCAAGGTGGATGGGGCCAGGAACTGGAACAGTTCCATCGCCTTCGCGTTTGATATCAAAGTCGGTGTATCTGCTCGTCAGAGTGCCGCGCACCCCACAGATTGATGTCTCCTACCCCTAGGGCG
>NZ_SOGJ01000030.1 GCF_004402375.1 Cryobacterium breve | reverse complement strand
CAACGAGCGGCCACGCAAAACCCTCAAACGAAGCACCCCAGCCGACCTGCTCAGCGAGCTAGTCTCGAGGAAGGAAATAGTCCCTGTTGCTTCCACCGTTTGAATTCGCCCATGGGATATAGGACGCCTCCCGCCCGCGACCTGCACCTCTGTAAATGTCGGCGTTATTTGGCGGCCTTCTTTGATCGCTATTTGGCGACGTCGATTGTCAGGCTGTCGTCAGCAGCGGATTGAGCGGGCAGAAATCCCAGTGCGCGCTCTCCGCGGTACCAGCTCAGCATGGCGCTATTCCCGCGACGCGCACCCACGATACCCGTGCGCACAGTGACCCATTTCACGGGGAGACGGTGCCCGAGCTGAGGTGGACCGCCGAGAAGCCCTCGGCGCGACTCGGCTACTAAGCTTCGCAATGTGCCTTCGCAGCAGGACGACCTGGTTCAGAGCGCTCCGTTCGACCTCTTCGCCGAACTTGGCGATCCGGGCCCTACCCGGCCCGGCAGCGGCGGACCCTCTCGAGGGTTTCGATGGGTGGTCTTAGCCGTTGTAGTGCTCTTGGTAGGAGTCGCGGTCGTGCTGCTTCCGGGTATCGGAAGCAGAGTCCGTGACTCCGGGGTGTGGCCGTTCTCTAATTCGGTCCTGCGCGTTGCCGCCGAACTTAGGGCCATCCCCGGAGTCGCCGCCGTCGGCGAACCGGAAAGCCGCGCCGGCGATCTAACGTTTCGCAATAACGTCTTCTTCACAGTTTTCGAAGAGAACACGTTGTCAAGCACGGAAACAACACGTTTGGTGGACGCGATCTCGGCGACGCTGGCCACCGCGCAGGGCTCGACCCGGTTCATGGTTGAGCTGGATCTTGGCGAGATAAGTGTCGGCATCTCACCGATTGCCGGGCTCAACGCCGACCGACTGGAATTAGCCAGCGACTTGGCTCAGCTGGATGGAGTGGTGCGGGCGACCGTGCTCTGGCCTGACCAGAACGACGATCTCATCATCGATGAGAGCAATAGCAGCCTCAATGTGTGGGTACAAGCCCGCGCCGGCTCCCCTCTCGCCCTCCTTGACCTAGTGCGTCCCTATCTCGGCGTGACCGACCCCCCACAGGTCACCGCGGTTATTCTCGGTTCGAATCCCGTTCGCGAGCGGGTATACAGCTGGGGCGCAGCCGACGACATCGAGGGTGGCACGCGGCAGCTGACCGTTCAAGGTGACGATGCTGCGCTTTGGCACGTCATCGGGCAACTGGAAAACGCCGAGGACGTTTCCGGGTACATCGTCCATCACTCCGGAGCGTTCATTGCTTTCGACGAAGGCGTCGACGTGCGCGATGCCATAAGCGCGCTGAGCGTACCCACCGAATGGCAATACATCGAAGCGCTCACGCCCGCCGGAAAAGACGAGTGGGCCCAGGAACACTTCAACGTCCGCGTAGAAACGACACCAGAGGGCACGTGACCGGAGGTCCAGGCGGCGCCGGGCAAAAGGTAGATTACGTCGTCGTACTGTCTCGAAACCGCCCTAGGGAAACGAGGCGCCCTTTCTGGTCGCGTCGATTTACCTCGATTGGAACGCAGCCCGAACGTATTTGAGACCTTCGTCCATGCCGATTCCAAGTTCTCCTAAGCGCAGGACGTACGCTTGCGCGGCTGCCTGGGCGTGACGCTGATTGGAGGTGCCGTGCATCGCGATGTAGGAACCATGCCGACCGCGCGTCTGAATGATTTCGTCCCGCTCAAGCTCTCGGTAGCTACGCGCCACAGTGTTGGGCGCTAGCCCAAGGTCACCAGCGAGCCGACGCACGGTCGGCAGACGTGTTCCGGGAACGAGCTCTCCGTCTCGTACCAGGTCAGCTATCTGTATTCGTATTTGCTCGTACGGCGGAGTTGACGAGGTCGGGTCGATTGTCAGCATCGGCTAGGGCCGGTGGTAGCGGAGGGCTCCCATAGCCGCCCAAGGGGCCGGCGGCTGACGGGAAGGTTCACCAACCACAAAGGTGACAGCCCGACGACTAGTCCCACGAAGACGAACGGCGAGCTGTAGTCGAATAGCCACGAGAAGCCAGCTACGAACGCCGCAGCACTAAGGGCAATGGAGGCGATCCACAGGTCGCGAAGAGCGTACGCCCGAAGAGCGTCATCCCACTGGAGCTCAAGCTCACTCGACGCTGGCTGCGGAACAGCCAAGAGCATCGAACTCAGAGCAGCGACGGCTACGATTCCGGCCAAGGCCAGAATCGCCAGAGATAGCACTGCCCCTAGCGGTAAGCCGCCTTGAAGTGTCGTTGGCCTTAGGCCGATAGAGAGCGCGATCGAAAGCGCTGCGCTGACCACGGCCAGAAGTGCCGCGCCAAGCACCCAGCCTGGATGCACGTAGTCAGCGAGGGAAGGCGATTGTGCTCGAGCGAATCGCGGAGCGCCCGGCTGCGGCGTGGTGAATTGGCTGAGGGCTGACACTGCGCCCCCCAGGGCCAGTGCGGCCGCAAGAATGCCAGTCGTAGATGCTCCCGCAACGCCGATCGGCCAATAGTCCTGTGTGATTGCGAAGAGAACGGCAAACGCGAACAGCGAGATTAGGCCACCGACCGTCGCCCCTTTGGAACGCGTTCGTAGGCGTCGATCAACGCGGCTATACACGTGATCAGTCATGGGCAGGCCGATGCGCTCTATGAAAGCGTAGACCTCGACTTCACGGCGCCTCCTGGTGGATCCATGCCAGAACGTCACAAGGAGAAGCGCTGTCATCGCGCCAATGAATCCCAACACAAAGCCCATGGGCAATACCCCCAATTGTCGCAACCTTGTACCAAGGTACTCGTTCTGGGACCGGACGTACAACTAGACGATGCAGCGCAGGGGCCGGCTTGCGACGTTCGCAGCGCTCAGGCAGTCTGCCGGCGCTGACTCGGAGGGTGCCGCGCACGAGTCGATCCGGGCGTGACGTCGCGCGGCGCAGCTCTCAGTACCATCCGGTTGCGTATGCAAGGCGTCTCGTAACCTCTGTGTGGCGAAACCGGCGAGTTCAGGTGGTGAGAGCAACACCCTGAGTTCTGTGGGGTGTTGTCGATGGCTCGACCGTGGTCGCCTTTGAGCGTCCGTTTGTCGTTTTGGGATGGGCTGGACGCGGGGCTAT
>NZ_SOGJ01000031.1 GCF_004402375.1 Cryobacterium breve | reverse complement strand
TAGAGGGAACGTGGGGAAGTGAAACATCTCAGTACCCACAGGAAGAGAAAACAATAGTGATTCCGTTAGTAGTGGCGAGCGAAACCGGATGAGGCTAAACCGATCATGTGTGATAGCCGGCAGGCGTTGCATGGTCGGGGTTGCGGGACTTTTCTGCTGCTTCTGCCGAACAGTGAGGGTTAGAACGTTGTATAGACGAACAGGATTGAAAGCCTGGTCATAGAGGGTGCGAACCCCGTAGTCGAAATGCAGCAATCGCCCGAAGAGTATCCCAAGTAGCACGGGGCCCGAGAAATCCCGTGTGAATCCGTCAGGACCACCTGATAAGCCTAAATACTCCTACATGACCGATAGTGAACAAGTACCGTGAGGGAAAGGTGAAAAGTACCCCGGGAGGGGAGTGAAATAGTACCTGAAACCGTTTGCTTACAAACCGTTGGAGCCAGCTTTGTTCTGGTGACAGCGTGCCTTTTGAAGAATGAGCCTGCGAGTTAGTGATATGTGGCGAGCTTAACCCGAGAGGGGAATGCGTAGCGAAAGCGAGTCTGAATAGGGCGATTCAGTCGCATGTCCTAGACCCGAAGCGAAGTGATCTATCCATGGCCAGGTTGAAGCGACGGTAAGACGTCGTGGAGGACCGAACCCACTTCAGTTGAAAATGGAGGGGATGAGCTGTGGATAGGGGTGAAAGGCCAATCAAACTTCGTGATAGCTGGTTCTCTCCGAAATGCATTTAGGTGCAGCGTTGCGTGTTTCTTGCCGGAGGTAGAGCTACTGGATGGCCGATGGGGCCTAAAAGCTTACTGACGTCAGCCAAACTCCGAATGCCGGTAAGTGAGAGCGCAGCAGTGAGACGGTGGGGGATAAGCTTCATCGTCGAGAGGGAAACAACCCAGACCACCAACTAAGGTCCCAAAGCGCGTGCTAAGTGGGAAAGGATGTGGAGTTGCACAGACAACCAGGAGGTTGGCTTAGAAGCAGCCACCCTTGAAAGAGTGCGTAATAGCTCACTGGTCAAGTGATTCCGCGCCGACAATGTAACGGGGCTCAAGCACGCCACCGAAGTTGTGGCATTGATATTTTTGGTAAGCCGCACACTTGTTGTGTTGGTTCAGCCGTGTTGATGGGTAGGAGAGCGTCGTGTGGCCAGCGAAGCGGCGGTGTAAACCAGCCGTGGAGGCTACACGAGTGAGAATGCAGGCATGAGTAGCGAAAGACGGGTGAGAAACCCGTCCTCCGAAAGATCAAGGTTTCCAGGGCCAGGCTAATCCGCCCTGGGTAAGTCGGGACCTAAGGCGAGGCCGACAGGCGTAGTCGATGGACAACGGGTTTATATTCCCGTACTGGCGAAAAACCGCCCAAACTAATCCAGTAATGCTAAGCATCTGAATCCCCTAGATGGATCCCTTCGGGGTGAAGCGTGGGGCCTAGCGTGCGACCCTATGCTGGTGCGGTTAGCGTATTAACAGGTGTGACGCAGGAAGGTAGCTGAGCCGGGCGATGGTTGTCCCGGTCTAAGGATGTAGGCCGAGAGATAGGCAAATCCGTCTCTCATATAAGGCTGAGACCCGATGGGTAGTCCTCACGGACGAAATCAGTGATCCTATGCTGCCAAGAAAAGCATCGACGCGAGGTTTTAGTCACCCGTACCCCAAACCGACTCAGGTGATCAGGTAGAGAATACTAAGGAGATCGAGAGAATCGTGGTTAAGGAACTCGGCAAAATGCCCCCGTAACTTCGGGAGAAGGGGGGCCTGAGGCGTGAAGGGATTTACTCCTGGAGCGTTCGAAGGCCGCAGAGACCAGTGGGAAGCGACTGTTTACTAAAAACACAGGTCCGTGCCAAGTCGCAAGACGATGTATACGGACTGACGCCTGCCCGGTGCTGGAAGGTTAAGAGGAACGGTTAGCCGCAAGGCGAAGCTGAGAATTTAAGCCCCAGTAAACGGCGGTGGTAACTATAACCATCCTAAGGTAGCGAAATTCCTTGTCGGGTAAGTTCCGACCTGCACGAATGGCGTAACGACTTCCCAGCTGTCTCAACCGCGAACTCGGCGAAATTGCATTACGAGTAAAGATGCTCGTTACGCGCAGCAGGACGGAAAGACCCCGTGACCTTTACTACAGCTTGGTATTGGTGTTCGGTGTGGCTTGTGTAGGATAGGTGGGAGACTTTGAAGCTTGGACGCTAGTTCAGGTGGAGTCATCGTTGAAATACCACTCTGGTCATATTGGATATCTAACTTCGAACCGTGATCCGGTTCAGGGACAGTGCCTGGTGGGTAGTTTAACTGGGGCGGTTGCCTCCTAAAAAGTAACGGAGGCGCCCAAAGGTTCCCTCAACCTGGTTGGCAATCAGGTGTCGAGTGTAAGTGCACAAGGGAGCTTGACTGTGAGACTGACAAGTCGAGCAGGGACGAAAGTCGGGACTAGTGATCCGGCAGTGGCTTGTGGAAGCGCTGTCGCTCAACGGATAAAAGGTACCTCGGGGATAACAGGCTGATCTTGCCCAAGAGTCCATATCGACGGCATGGTTTGGCACCTCGATGTCGGCTCGTCGCATCCTGGGGCTGGAGTAGGTCCCAAGGGTTGGGCTGTTCGCCCATTAAAGCGGTACGCGAGCTGGGTTTAGAACGTCGTGAGACAGTTCGGTCCCTATCCGCTGCGCGCGCAGGAAATTTGAGAAGATCTATCCCTAGTACGAGAGGACCGGGATGGACGAACCTCTGGTGTGTCAGTTGTTCCGCCAGGAGCACCGCTGATTAGCTACGTTCGGAACGGATAACCGCTGAAAGCATCTAAGCGGGAAGCCGGCTTCGAGATGAGATTTCCATCCCTTCGGGGGAGAGGCTCGCAGCTAGACTACTGCGTTGATAGGCCGGATGTG
Organism: Cryobacterium breve; assembly: GCF_004402375.1. Classification (GTDB taxonomy): domain Bacteria; phylum Actinomycetota; class Actinomycetes; order Actinomycetales; family Microbacteriaceae; genus Cryobacterium; species Cryobacterium breve. The sequence goes on along the minus strand of NZ_SOGJ01000031.1, from coordinate 148 downwards.
GAAGAGGGGACTAAAGACCCTCGGAGCTGACCGGTACTAATAAGCCAATAATTTGATAACACTACAGTTTGAATAAGCTGCTCTGCGTCCACTATGTGGTTCTCGATGTACGGTCGAGAACAACGCCCTCACCGGCACCAAACCGTGT
>NZ_SOGJ01000016.1 GCF_004402375.1 Cryobacterium breve | reverse complement strand
TTGATTTGACAGGGACTTGTCGGGCGGGTAAGTTTTACGAGTTGCCCCGAAGCGACAGCCTATGGTAGGGCTTGAAGTCGGGTGCGTCCGATCCTTGAGAACTCAACAGCGTGCACAATGTCAAATGCCAAAAACCTCGGTCGTAGGGCTCCTTTCTAGGGGGTGCTGCGGCGGAGATTCCTTTGGAAAACATTTTAACAACAAAGCAAGTCAGTAATGATTTGTTCTGTCAGTTTCAAACTTGTGTCTGGTCTGCCTATTCCGGTGGTCAGTCACACTAGATGTGCCGTTGCCTTCGGGTTTCGTGCAGTCAAACATTTACGGAGAGTTTGATCCTGGCTCAGGACGAACGCTGGCGGCGTGCTTAACACATGCAAGTCGAACGATGATGAGGAGCTTGCTTCTCTGATTAGTGGCGAACGGGTGAGTAACACGTGAGCAATCTGCCCTTGACTCTGGGATAAGCGTTGGAAACGACGTCTAATACCGGATACGACCTTTGGAGGCATCTCTGGGGGTGGAAAGAATTTTGGTCAAGGATGAGCTCGCGGCCTATCAGCTAGTTGGTGAGGTAATGGCTCACCAAGGCGACGACGGGTAGCCGGCCTGAGAGGGTGACCGGCCACACTGGGACTGAGACACGGCCCAGACTCCTACGGGAGGCAGCAGTGGGGAATATTGCACAATGGGCGAAAGCCTGATGCAGCAACGCCGCGTGAGGGACGACGGCCTTCGGGTTGTAAACCTCTTTTAGTAGGGAAGAAGCGTAAAAGTGACGGTACCTGCAGAAAAAGCACCGGCTAACTACGTGCCAGCAGCCGCGGTAATACGTAGGGTGCAAGCGTTGTCCGGAATTATTGGGCGTAAAGAGCTCGTAGGCGGTTTGTCGCGTCTGCTGTGAAAACCCGAGGCTCAACCTCGGGCCTGCAGTGGGTACGGGCAGACTAGAGTGCGGTAGGGGAGATTGGAATTCCTGGTGTAGCGGTGGAATGCGCAGATATCAGGAGGAACACCAATGGCGAAGGCAGATCTCTGGGCCGTAACTGACGCTGAGGAGCGAAAGCATGGGGAGCGAACAGGATTAGATACCCTGGTAGTCCATGCCGTAAACGTTGGGAACTAGATGTGGGGACCATTCCACGGTCTCCGTGTCGCAGCTAACGCATTAAGTTCCCCGCCTGGGGAGTACGGCCGCAAGGCTAAAACTCAAAGGAATTGACGGGGGCCCGCACAAGCGGCGGAGCATGCGGATTAATTCGATGCAACGCGAAGAACCTTACCAAGGCTTGACATATAGAGGAAACGTCTGGAAACAGTCGCCCCGCAAGGTCTCTATACAGGTGGTGCATGGTTGTCGTCAGCTCGTGTCGTGAGATGTTGGGTTAAGTCCCGCAACGAGCGCAACCCTCGTCCTATGTTGCCAGCACGTAATGGTGGGAACTCATGGGATACTGCCGGGGTCAACTCGGAGGAAGGTGGGGATGACGTCAAATCATCATGCCCCTTATGTCTTGGGCTTCACGCATGCTACAATGGCCGGTACAAAGGGCTGCAATACCGCAAGGTGGAGCGAATCCCAAAAAGCCGGTCTCAGTTCGGATTGAGGTCTGCAACTCGACCTCATGAAGTCGGAGTCGCTAGTAATCGCAGATCAGCAACGCTGCGGTGAATACGTTCCCGGGCCTTGTACACACCGCCCGTCAAGTCATGAAAGTCGGTAACACCCGAAGCCAGTGGCCTAACCCGCAAGGGGAGGAGCTGTCGAAGGTGGGATCGGTGATTAGGACTAAGTCGTAACAAGGTAGCCGTACCGGAAGGTGCGGCTGGATCACCTCCTTTCTAAGGAGCACAGCAGTGCCGTCTGTATACAGCGGAGTTACACTGCCAAGCCATTACGGGAACATCTGTTTCCCGGTGGCGCTCATGGGTGGAACGTTGACATTGATGCGGAGAGGACACTGGTGAACCCGGTACGCTTTGGGGCTGTTTACAGCACTGGAGTTGGAATGGTTTGTCGGTGAACGAAACGTATATGCACGCTGTTGGGTCCTGAGGGACCGGAACGACTTGGGCTTCGGCCTGGTTGGACTGTTCCTCTGGACCTTTTCCTGTTTCCATCATTCGGTGGCAGGTGGGGGTACCGCCCGTACTTTGAGAACTACACAGTGGACGCGAGCATCTTAAATTTGACTCTCGTAAGAGAGCAAATTACAAAGATCTAAGCAATTAGATCATTGGTCAATTTCGATCGTGAGACTTTTGAGTCTTACGATTCTTAATCGATTCAAACTCATGTGATTTCAAATTTCTAAGAGCAAACGGTGAATGCCTTGGCATGTAGAGCCGAAGAAGGACGTAGTAATCTGCGATAAGCCTCGGGGAGTTGATAAACGAACTGTGATCCGAGGATTTCCGAATGGGGAAACCCCGCCAGGCCCTTTGGGTGACCTGGTGACTCCCGCCTGAATATATAGGGCGG
>NZ_SOGJ01000025.1 GCF_004402375.1 Cryobacterium breve | reverse complement strand
GGAGCTCAACCGTCGGCCCCGCAAACGCCATGGCTACCGAACGCCCGCAGAAGTCCTCGCCACGCTAATCTCGAACCCAACAAATCAAACCGGTGTTGCAGACACCACTTGAATCCGCCGGTTTCGAGGCATGTAGGTTACGAGACCATGGGCCAAGTCAACGGATTTGCCGGACGCCAGTCTTACTGCGCGCACGACGAAGGCGGCTCTCGGCAACCATAGACTGCCTGCATGACATCAGCGCGGCTAGCCGGGTCAGAGGACGCTGCTAAACGGCTGAGCGCGACGTCGTTGCGCGAGTTTTTTGACCCTAGAACGGACCTCAACGAGAAAACCAGGCGATACCGGCGATACCGGCGGGCCATTTCGCGCGACGAGATCACGCTTCCCGCATTGGCGCGGTATGCGCTGGAACTAATCGGCCTGCGTTCATTCGGTCCTAAGGAGAAGGTCGCGTGGTGGGTGGATTTCCTGTACCAGGACCTCCAATGTGAATTTGCGCTAGAGAAGTTTGGCCTACGGCTGTACGTCGAGATCGTCGACAACGACGAAGCGCAGGCTGCTGAAGTAGCAAACAAGATCGTCAAGAAGCTTAGATCCAGCATGCGATCTGTTGAAGGTTTGGTCCTAGCGCCGGCCGCGGCCGAGCTCTTCCGGAACGGCAAAGCTACAGTCGTCAACCAACACATGAGTCTGCGTAGGACCTATGAGTATTTTCGCGAGCGTGCATCCAACCCATTTGTCATCGAAGACGAGGTGATCCACCTGGGTACCCCCGATGGATTTGAACACGGCATGACCTTCGAGTCAGGCAAGGGACTGATGCAACTGAACTCGTTTCGTGACTTGGTTGCTTCAGTCAACGCCTACATAAGCCTTCTTGAGCACCACATGGTTCTCGCGTTGCCTTTTCACGGTTTCGACCCTTCCAAGCACTCACTCGAAAAGTTCATAGGTGTGCGGTGGGGAGATAAGTATGGGCAGGTGTTTGATCTGACCCGCAAGGACGACAAGCACTACTACGACAGGCTGGTTGCGGTCGTCGAGCGCTGGCGCAATACACATTCTCACGGGGGGTTCGAGAAGGGGCACGGCTCTACGGTCTATCTCCACTACGAAGGGGTTGGAGCCATCCCCGTGGGCCTGAGCTCCGCAACTGAGCGCGTAGGCACCTTCTTCATGCCCGCGATAGATGAAGATATCAACCATGTCTTCGAGCTGTTCGACGAGTTCGACGCGTGGCTCAGTGACAAACGCATGTGTTTCGCCATGGAGTGGATCAATGCTGGCCTAGACGTTCGATTCGATCCTGCCTTCAGGGCAGAACTCGTCGAGGCCATGGAAAGTCCCGCGCGATTCTCAAGCTACCTCGAGTACAAGGAGTACCGCGCTGACCTTCATACGAACATGGACTACTGAGACTCGATGAGAAAGGGTAGCTCGGGGTTTGGTCTCGTATCCCTAGGGCGGTTTCAAGGGGTCGTAGCAACACCGTATGAGTGAGGTGTTGTTGATGGCGTCGAGAGTGGTGTTGAAGGATCGCGAGAACTTGTTCTGGGTTCGGGTTCGCGAGGGTAT
>NZ_SOGJ01000024.1 GCF_004402375.1 Cryobacterium breve | reverse complement strand
CGGGCGATGTCAAGCTGACTGGAGTCACTTGGGTTAGTTTGTGGCGGTTTCGTCGGCGAGGTGATTGATCCCGACGAGGCTGGCTGGTGCGGGTGTTGTTGGTCGTTCACGGAATCGTTCCGGGTGTTGCTGGTGGTAGTGCTGCAGGGCGTGGTCACGGATGCCGTGGGCGCGCCGCCAGGAGCCATCGTGGACTTGCTGGGGCGTGAACAACGCAATGCCGGAGTGCCTGTGGGTCGCGTTGTACCAGGGCACATACTCGGCCAGATGGCCGCGAGCGTCCTCCAGAGTCTCGAATGTTCCGGGGTAATTGGGGCGGTATTTCATCGTGCGGAACTCGGACTCAGAGAACGGGTTGTCGTTGGAAACGTAAGGCCGGTTGTGGGTTTTAGTGACGTCGTGCTTCTCGAGGAGCTCGGCCAGAGCGCCCGACCGCATCGCGGGGCCGGAGTCCGCGTGAACGAAGCGTGGGGTGCCGTGCTGGCGGAACGCAGCCTGGAACATCGCCACGGCGAGGTGGTCGCTCTCGCGCTCCTCGACCCGCCAGCCGACGATCTTGCGGGAGTAGATATCGATGATTGAGTAAGCCTTGAACGCTTTGCCTCGCCAGGGAGAGCGCAGATCAGTGATGTCCCAACTCCAAACCTGGCCAGGCCCGGTCGCGATCAGCACCGGCTTCTCGCGCGGTGTTCGGGACCCGCGCCCCGTGGGCACCACGGGGCGGGCGCTCTGGTCTTCGATATCGGCGGCGATACGCCACCACGACCGGCGCGCGGCGAGCATCACACCTCGGTCCCAGGTGGACGCGAACGTGTGATCCACGGAGTGCCCGCCGGCCCAGCCGGCCGTGATCTTCTTGGCGATCACGGCCCGATCGACGGTGGGGATCCGAGACAGGTAAGCACGGTCTTTCTGCGCGACCGGCTCGAGCACCCGCGCCCGGGGATTTCGCCGGTACTGCCAGGTCGAGCGTGCGATGCCGGCGATTCCCAAGGCTTTGCGTTGCGAGCCCGTGGTGCGCGTCAGCTCCACCACGAACTGGTTCTCAAGCGTCAGGAATCGGACCGATCTGGGGTCTTCAGGGTGACTGCGGGCTCTTCCTCGCTCATCGCGTGCAAGAGCCCGATAGCTTTTCCCAGCGCCTTATTGGTGTCCTCCAACTCGCGAACACGCTTGCTCAGCTGAGCGACCTCAGCCTCGTGTGCCGCGTGCTCAGCAGCACGTGTCTTCTCTAGCGCCGTGCGCTTGCCCGGGGGAACAGTCATATGACTACCTTCTCGCGGAATCAGCCCGCGCTCGAGGTCACCCGCGTAAACCGCGTCGCACCAACGCCGAAACGTGCCCCTCGAGACCTTGCGCTCCGCGAGCCAGGGACCTTTCCGCCCGTGCGGCACCCCTTGGTACTCATGGACGAACTCGCGGATCTCCGCCGCGTTGAACCCCGGGCTGATCGACATTCCCTTGCCTCCTACTGCTTGTGAAGTGACTCACAAGCAGCTTGACGCAGAGGG
>NZ_SOGJ01000029.1 GCF_004402375.1 Cryobacterium breve | reverse complement strand
GGCGGATTCAAGTGGTGTCTGCAACACCGGTTTGATTTGTTGGGTTCGAGATTAGCGTGGCGAGGACTTCTGCGGGCGTTCGGTAGCCATGGCGTTTGCGGGGCCGACGGTTGAGCTCCGCGGCAACGTTCTCGAGGATCCCGGGCCCGTGAAAGGACAGGTCGGTACCCTTCGGAAAGTACTCGCGCAGGAGCCCGTTGGTGTTCTCGTTGCTGCCACGCTGCCAGGGCGAGTGCGGATCGCAGAAATAGATCGGCATCCCGGTCGCCATCGTGATTTCCTGGTGTCTGGACATCTCCGCTCCCTGATCCCAGGTGGTCGAACGGCGCAGCTGTTCCGGGAGAGTGTTCATCGCGACGATCATCGTGTCGGCCAGCGTGCGAGCGGTGTGATCCCCGGGCAGATGCAGCAGCATCACGTATCCCGTGGTCCGTTCGACGAGTGTTCCGATCGCGGACTTCGACGAGGTCGAGCCGATGATCAGGTCGCCCTCCCAGTGCCCGGGAACGGCGCGGTCCTCGATCTCTGGCGGCCGGTCAGAGATCATCACCATCTCCCGGAACCTCTGCGGCCGCGGACCATCCGGCCTCTGCGGCCGCCGTGTTACGCGCCCTGAGCGCAACGCGGCGGCCACTTCCAGGCGCAACGATCCGCGGCCCTGCACGTAGAGGGCCTGGTAGATCGTCTCGTGTGACACCTGCATCTCCGAATTCTCCGGATGCTCGACTTTCAGTCGGCCCGCGACTTGTTCCGGGCTGAACCGATCGGTGAGCATCGTGGTGACCTGTTCCCGTAACGCTAACCCGTCCAGTTTCTGGGCTCTGGGCCGGCGAGCCCGCGCCCAGGTTTGCTCCTGCGCGAGCGACGGCACGTAGCGGCCAGTGACCTGGTTTCGGGCCACTTCCCGGCTAATCGTTGATGGCGCCCGGCCCAGAGCCGCGGCGATGCGGCGAACCCCTTGACCGCGGGCGAGTTGGAATCCGATCTCTTCGCGCTCTCGCAACGATAAGAGTCCGGCACGGGCAACACTGAAATCCTGAACCGGTGATGGCAGCACCCTCTGATGCTGGCTTAACCAGCGATACCCAGTCGGACGCGACACCCCCGCGCCCTGCGCCGCGACGGCACCGATAGCCCCGCGTCCAGCCCATCCCAAAACGACAAACGGACGCTCAAAGGCGACCACGGTCGAGCCATCGACAACACCCCACAGAACTCAGGGTGTTGCTCTCACCACCTGAACTCGCCG
>NZ_SOGJ01000017.1 GCF_004402375.1 Cryobacterium breve | reverse complement strand
GGGCGGTTTCAAGGGGTCGTAGCAACACCGTATGAGTGAGGTGTTGTTGATGGCGTCGAGAGTGGTGTTGAAGGATCGCGAGAACTTGTTCTGGGTTCGGGTTCGCGAGGGTATGTCGTCGGCGGCTGCGTGTGAGTCTGTGGGAGTGAATCGCAGACAGGGATATCGGTGGATCAAGGCTGCTGGAGGGCGGATACCTGTTCCGGTCGTGGCGTCGTCGGGGCGCTATATGGGCCAGGAGGAGCGTCTACGGATCGCGGATCTGCGGCTGGGCGGCGCCGGGGTTCGCGCGATCGCACGGGATCTGGGGCGCTCCGCGTCGACGATCAGCCGGGAGCTGCGCCGCAACTCCCACCCGACAACGCGCAGCTACCGGCCCTATGCCGCGCAGAAACGATGCGTGATCAGAGCGGGCCGACCCAAGCCGAGCAAGCTCGACGACCGGCAGCTCGCCGCTGTCGTGGAGGAGCGGTTGCGGAAGAACTGGAGTCCGCAGCAGATCAGCGACGACCTCGCGGTCGTGTTCGCCGGCCAGGCCGAGCTGCAGGTTTCGCACGAGTCGATCTATCAAAGCCTCTACGTTCACGGCCGCGGTTACGTCGGAGTGCGCCTGCACCGGCACCTGCGACGCGGCCGATCAGCCCGGAAACCACGGGGCACGCAGCTGAACGCGGCGGGTAAAATTCGCGACAAAGTGATGTTGAGCGAGCGGCCTAAAGAGGCTAACGACCGGCTGGTGGCCGGTCACTGGGAGGGCGATCTGATCGTCGGATCCGCGTCCGGATCGGCGATCGCGACCCTCGTTGAACGCACGACCCGGTTTGTCGTCCTGGTGCATCTACCCAACGGCCACAGCTCAATTGAACTACATGACGGACTCATCGGCGCCCTGGACGCTTTGCCCGTGCTGCTGCGGCGGTCGCTGACGTGGGATCAGGGAACCGAGCTGGCCCGGCACGTGGACATCACCAAAGCCACCGGCGTTCCGATCTTCTTCTGCGATCCGGCCTCACCCTGGCAGCGCGGCTCGAACGAGAACACCAACGGCCTGCTGCGCCAGTACTTCCCGAAAGGCACCGACCTGAACGCCCACAGCGCTCAACGCCTCCTCGAGGTCGCCACTGAACTCAACGAGCGGCCACGCAAAACCCTCAAACGAAGCACCCCAGCCGACCTGCTCAGCGAGCTAGTCTCGAGGAAGGAAATAGTCCCTGTTGCTTCCACCGTTTGAATTCGCC